>NZ_LR699119.1:0-1205882 GCF_902459485.1 Aquicella siphonis | reverse complement strand
CCATGACTGTGCCTACCAGTATTGCGATGCCTATTGCGGACAGTATGTCCGCCGGACCGGATAAACTGAGGCCAAATATTCCAAAAAGGAACGCAATTTTTAATACTGCGCCTAATACCGAGCCATCCTTGTGCAGCATTGCTCCTAATGGCACAACGGTTTCACAAATGTCATCCGCGACACCCATATTGCGCGTGGCTTGCAAGTTTGCGGGAATACTGGCTGCGCTGGAGCAAGTGGCGAAGGCAGTCATCATGGGGAAATAAACATGACCCCAGAATAGCTTGACGCGGAGAATCCCGCCAGCCAGCCATGCATACCACGTGAACGCGAGGATGAAATATATTGATGCGCTGACATAATAAATGCATATGGCCCGCACGTAACTGGTGAGAAAACGCGGGCCCAAATCAGCGGCCATCACAGCAAAATAGGCGAAAAAACCAATTGGCGCGTAATACATGATCAAGCGGATCACATGCATGAATACTTCCGTTCCTGCTTGCAGAAAAACAGCGAAAGGTCTTCCCTTGTCGCCTGCTGATGCGGTTGCAAGCCCGACCAGCAAGGAAAACAAAATCAGAGGCAGCATGTTTTTATGCGAAAGCAATTCTGTAAAATCCGGAACACTCAGCATATTGACCAGTTGGTCGGAGAGGTGAATGGTATTTACCGGACCTTGCGGAGACAGGTTAATGAGAACTCCCTGGGCGGGAGGAAATATCCGTACAATTACAAACATGAAGATCGCCGCAACCAGACCAGTAAAAAGAAAGGCAGCCAGCATGGTCAAGAGAATTTTTAACAGTTTATCTAGACGCAAATGGGAAACCGCGGAAGAAATGCTGAAAAAAACCAGGGGAACCACGGCAGCAAGAAGCAGGTTCAGAAAAATATCACCAAAAGGTTTCAAGAATAAAGCACGAGGCCCAAGAAAGGCTCCGGCCAACCCCCCGGACAAAATCGAAAAAACAAGGGCAGCGGGAAAAACATAGACCTTGAACCGCCTTGCATTGAACGCCATCACCTATTCCGAAGATTCCTGTAAATGGGAATCAATGGAATGATCATAGATGAAATATCAGGTGGATTCAACTTCGCGAACTTACACCGACAAATAGGAGACTTCTGTCGGTACAGGTATAGGCGAGGGAATATGCTTTCTCTTGTCACAATGCAGCCACAGACTAGAGCTGGTAATAATGCTGGACGGCACTCGTTTGTTCATCTGTGTCGGCATATGCGGATGCTGAGATTCTTCTTCCACCGAGATGTTTACAGCGCGATGTTTATAGTCTTTGATACGCATATAGTTTTCTTCTGGCGAGGTGCCGCCGGCAAGTGACAGATATATGGTATTCGCCATATAAGCAGGAAAATGGGAGTCCTTTTTCAGGACTTTTTTAAGTTCCAAGTCTGCCAGAATCTCTGAGCCCGAAGCATCAATCAAGCGGGAATTTTTCTCAAATACAGCAAGAGGTTGTTTTATGCTCGAGTCTGTCAGAAGATAAAAATATACCTGGCATTTCAATGCCTGGACAAGAGGCTGGTCATCTTTGATGAATTGATAGATTTCTTTTATGCGGTCATAATGATATTTGAATTCTTGAACAAGAAATTCAGGGTTGATATTAAATGCCGCCCATTCGGCTTTGTTTTTTATCATGTCTATCAACATGAAAATAAATGCGGGTGTGGCGACATTTTTGATGATCAGTGAGCTGTACTTGCCAACCTGGAAAAAGGTATTATTGCCTTTTTTCAGGGTTTCACAAAATAATTCGGTGGTCTCGCAACTATTCATTTCAGTTTTTGCGATTTTTTTATGATTGCTGACGCAATGCACGAGTTCACAATCCACCCATGTCCAAATTTCCTTGGACCATTTATGGCCGCCATGGTTGCGCGCGAGATCTATCAATCTCCAGACGGCAAAAAGAACGGGATTGGGAATGGCAGACATGACCATGGAGTGATATTTATCATGCGCCGTTGCTTCAAATGGTGTGACGTCAGGAAAGCCGTGGATATCTTTATAGGCAACAGTCCCCGGATAACTGATTGCCGTGATACGCGCAAACCGGCGCACGCCATTGTCAATATCATCAATTCCCTGTTCGCACAGCCTGTGAACCGGCCTGATATAGTTATCAAACCCGAAGCGCACTATCCCTATTGCATCAAACACGCCGGTGCTTGCATGCACCAGCTCACTGGTTTGAGCATCTACATGCAATGCGCCTGATATCAATAGATTTCTAGCCAGGCTGTCTAGTGATTCATTTTCCAGCTTGCCTTGAGAGGTGGTATAAAATGTCTGCTCAGACTCAGGCAGGGCGGCGATTAGCAGCTTTAATTTTTTCAATTCGTTCGCATCTAGCGGTCTGAGGAATCGATGCGACAAGAGCATGGGTAAAAAATATCGAACTGCTTCGCGGGTAAATTCACCGTTCTCATCCAGAATGCGATAGGTTTTTATATGCGGGAAATCAGGAAAAGTCTGTCTGCGTTCAAGAATAGTGCAAAACTGATGAAATGATATTCTGCCAGACTGGTAAAGAGTACGGGCTGCGGCAGGAAGCATGTCGGAAGAGAAAATCTGATCATCCCATGCCAGTTTATTCAGCGCGGCAAACAGGGATTCGCAATCATTCAAACTGCAGTCTTCTTTTGAGATTACAGATGCTGCTTTTATCAATATCTTTGATTCTTCCGCGGCGTATTTACGATGGAACAAGTCCCATAAAATTCGCGCATCTCCAATCTCAGCTATGCGGGCCAGCATACCAACCTCGATTTGTGTTTATATAGTTATAATAGTGATGAATTTTATGCCTCAATATTAATCCCGAAGTATTAAGAAAATATTACAAAACGCATAAAATTACAGAGAAAATACGGATTTCCCTTAAGAAAGGCTTAATACTGCCGTGATCGTATCAATATCAGGTTTTGTTTGTTACGGGTGAAATGGCGTGACTACTTTTATGATCCGCGACAAGTATGCTTGATTGATGTGACGGAAAAAAGACAATGCCGCCGATAGGGATTCCAAATACACGGGAGAGTTTTTGAGGGGCTTTATTTTGGTAAGCAAACCCGTGACTCGTTTCAGAACGGGAATTTAGGCCGGTCTGAACAGATAGATTTGTGAAGGCGAATCCTCGTTTTTTTAATGTTTGATTGACGATGTTTTTATAATTTTCATTAACATAATTCCAGACCGCTTGAAAGCTGATTGATGACTGGGGAATATAATCAGGAACCATGGCCTGATTGACGGCATTCACATAGGCGCAAATAATGTCAGCTGTTTGTGATGGTGTGAGGTTTTGATTCCAGTGCAGCAAGGCGGCGATTTTTGGATTAATGCATCCGTTCGTATCCAGTAATTCATTTACTGCTGTATCAATAATACTTACCAGCCAGGTGTGAATCCGTTTTTTATCCGAATCACTGCCTAGTCTAAGTCCATTATCTGTCTTTTTTACTGATTTGATATTCAGGCATATATGTCTGAATACGACGCCTATCTCGTCGATTTTCTGATCCGGCAGCAGACGGGGAACGCGATCAAAAATCCGCATTCTCAAGCTGGTTGTGTCCGGCTGGTTTTCCGGCAGGCGATATTTTTTCAGTGTTGCGGCATCAGCTGATTCCAGAAATTGTAGTAAAAATGATCGACTTGAAAGCATTGCGGTTCTCATCATTGTAATCGCCAAGACGCATTGTAATGCATCATGTCTTAAATAAATGTTAAGGTTCTTTTAATATTTTGAGTGTATAGCGGTCAAACAGGCAGTATCCAGACCGGGATAGAAAAGATGAGCAAGAGAAGATTGGATGTCAACTCTTGTAAGAAGCATACGGGTGATTTAATCTAACAAATATAACGGTGAATTTATTCGAAGTAAAGCGAGCCAATATGAAATTGATTACACTTAATATCTGGGGCGGTCATGTCCGCAAACCGCTTCTGGATTTCATAACCGCACATCGTGATATTGATGTTTTTTGCTTCCAGGAAGTTTACCATAATGCGCCGGCAAAGATTTCCAGCGAAGACAGGGCAGTCAGCCTGCAGATTTTTTCTGAACTGCAGGCATTGCTGCCCGAGCATAAGGGGTATTTTAGACCCGTTGTTGGTAATATTTATGGTATAGGCACATTTGTTAAAAACAGTTTTCATGTTCTGAATGAGGGCGAGGTTTCTATTCATGATAATCCCGTTTATTCCGGTAGCGGGCCCACTCATTCCAGAAACATGCAATGGCTTGAATGCCGCATTAACAATAAACCCTACACCATACTGAATGTTCATGGCCTTTGGAACGGCATGGGCAAATCAGACAGCCCCGAAAGGCTTTCGCAATCCAGGCGCATTCGGCATTTTATGGATACCATTCATGCTCCCAAAATATTATGCGGTGACTTTAACCTGAAACCTGATACCGAAAGCATGAAAATACTGGAGCAGGGAATGACTAACCTGATCAAGACTCACAAGGTTGCCTCCACCCGCACCAGTCTGTACCCGAAGACTGAAAAGTTCGCGGATTACATCCTTATCTCGCCAGAGATTCGGTCCAACCGTTTTGAAGTATTAAAAGATGAGGTTTCCGACCATTCCCCATTGCTTCTCGATTTTGCCTGATTTATTTTTCAGGCAATAAACAGACGCCCTGATCCCAACAGACTCGCTGACTTGCTGTTTTGATTGTCTCCATATGGAACATATAATAGAAAAATTGTCACTTTATTTCAACGAATGATTCGAGCTATGCTTGGCCTGAAATGAGAGGGCGGCATGACGAACCATCGAGTAAAAAACATTCTGACGACGTTCTTGAAACGGCTGGACGCCGGAGTAGGCAATGTCATTGAGCTAATCAATGAGCTGCCATATCAGCGTATCGTGACTACCCGCTGCAAGCGCGAGGAAATATTCGATTTATATCAACTCGGATTATTCCACTGCGGGAATGACCAGCATAATGGAACAATCGTGCAAGCGCACGCCCAGTACAACCAGACTGAAATCATGGAGCTGGTGGGTTTGCAGCCTCATGCGCAATATAGCCGGCATTATCATAAAAATAGCGCGGCTGTCATTTACATTATTTCAGGGCTGGGAACATTTCTATGCGGGGATGCGTTGATCCGCTATCATCCAGGCATGCGTATGACTATTCCTGCCGGCATGCTGCATGGCTTTAATACACAATCCCGCACATTTTTTCTGAGTATACAGACACCGCCTATTATTCATCCTGAAAGCGGTGAAATCGATCTCCATTATCCTGAAGGAGAATAATATGACGCTAAAGCATGCCTCGCAGGAACATCAGGCCGCAGGCACAGGTATACCCGGAAATATGGGTCTGGATCATGTCGGTATCGTTGTGCCTAACGCGTTGGAAGCGGCTGAATTCCTGATTGATGCTTTTGATGCCGAATTTGATTGGGAAGTAAGGCGTGATCCGGCTCCCTCAGCCGGAGAACGCGGATGGGATGCCATTTTCGGCGTGCATCCGGATGCGTATATGCCGCATGTGATCATGCTGAAGTGCGGTGAGCATCCCTTAACGCAATATATCGAAATTTTTGAGTGGAAATCCCCCGACCAGTCCCTGCCCAGAGGTGAAAATGGTTGGCATAAAATGAGTGATATTGGCAATAACTACATCTCTTTCACTGTAAAAGACATGGAAAAGGTTGTGACACACATCAAAGAACGGGTGTTTCCAAAATGGAAGAATACCCGGTTCATACAAGATCCGCCCATGCAATTTCCATTACGAGGGGAAATATGCACATCCACATTTCTGGTTTCACCCTGGGGCATGTGGATAGAACTAACGTGCTGGAGCCGGTCGCGGGAAAATGGGCAGGTTATAAAAGCGCAGCGCAAGATAGAGAAAAATAAATATATTGGCGCGTCTATCCACGCTTTGCCCACACCCGCATTTATGATAGACCTTGACGCGCTAGACCATAATATCCAGCTTATGTCGCGGCGCATCGCTGGCAATGGAATAGCCTGGAGAATACCCTGCAAGGCGCATAAATGCCCTGAACTCGCTAAATACATCATTCGCCAGGGTGGCGTTGACGGTGTCGTGCTGCTTACACTCGCAGAAGCGGAGAGTTTTGCCCGTCAGGGGATAGACAATATATACCTGGCAAACCAGGCAGGATCAGAAGCTGAGCTGGAAAGAATATCATTGCTTGCAAAACAGGTGAGGGTACTCAGGGTCGCCGTTGATGATCCTGGTTATCTGCGAAAACTGGCCGCAGCTGTAGAACGTTGGGAAATCATAGCCCCTGTCGAGGTGCTGGTGGAATTAAATATTAATCACAATCGCTGTGGCGTGGATACCATAGACCAGGCCGTCGCGTTATCCAGACTGACCAAGGAAATTGAGTCCAGGACTGGTTCAGTCCTGTTTCGCGGAATAACCGGTTACGAAGGTCATACGCCCGTCATGCCGCCGGAACAAAAAACACTTGAAACCAGGCGGTCTCATGCCATCCTGGCACAGGCAAGACACGCCATTGAAGCGGAGGGCATAACAGTCGAAGTGGTAAGCGGCGGCGGCAGCTGCAATTATCCGGATTGTCTCTCTGCTGGCGTCTTGACGGAAATACAGGCGGGTGGCGGAGCTTTATGTGACTTGCTTTATTATCACAAGGCTGACTTGAAGCAGCATGGGCATAAAATTGGCGCGCTGCTATTGACCCAGGTTATCAGCGCCGCGGCGGACCAGAGCCGGGCTATCGCAAATGCCGGATTCAAAACTGCGGGCTGGCACCCGTTTGGCGGATTACCTGAACCGCGTGACCGTAAGGATTTGAAAATCATAGGCCTGAGCGCCGAGCACACAAAAATTGAAAGCATAATAGAAAAACATCCTGTCAATCTCGCTCACGGAGACAAAATCGTGCTCATACCGGGATATACCGACGCTATGGGGTTTTTACATCGTGAAATTTATGCTATCCGCCATGATATTGTTGAGCAAGTGTGGAAAACTGTTTGAAACCGTATCCAGGACAGATTTATGAAAATGCCGCTGCAATTGGAAAAAATGATGTTTGGGTTCGTCGAAAGCCAGGTGCTTTTCGTATCCCGTCAAATCGGCTTGTTTGATTACCTTGCGGAAAAAGACGGATCAACCGTCAGACAAGCCAGTCTTGACTTGAATTTGCCGCAATCCTCACTGGAACGTTTATTGATCTGCGCGTTATGTATAGGTTTGCTGAAAAAAGAAGATGAGCGGTTTTTTCTCAGTCCGGAATTTTCATCATTCCTGTCACGTCAAGGACGACACTATTGCGGTGACAGGTTTTCACATTACTGGAAAACAACCTATCCGATATTTCAGCATTTGATAGATGCATTGCATGAAGATAAACCGCAATGGAATAAACTGGCCGGGCAAGTTAGTCACTCTATGGATCCAAGATCCGTATATGTGAACGCCATTTATTCAGATGAACGATCAACGCGGGAATTTCTGGATACCATGTGGGCATCCGGCTATCCTGATTCGCGAGATTTATGCGCCCGTTACCCCTTTGCTGAATACAAAAGAATGGTTGATCTGGGCGGCGCAACAGGATCTTTCGCCATTGCCGCGTTGCAATGCAATCCTTTGCTTGAAACAGTAATCATGGATTTTCCAAATATAAAGCCTTATGCTGAAAATCAATTCAGGCTTTATAATCTGGCTCAACGCGCCGAATTTCATGCTGGCGATATGTTCGTCGATATTCTTCCAGAGGGTGATATCTATGTTCTTGGTTACATACTTTCTGACTGGGAGGATTCCGTATCACTTTCATTGATCAGAAAAGTATATGATTCGTTGCCTGAAAACGGATTGATAATCATACTGGAAAAACTGTTTGAAGAGGATAAATCCGGGCCATACTTGACAGCCATGTTAAACCTGACCATGCTGCTGGAAATGTACGGTACATTAAGAAGCGCGGCTGACTATCACGACTGGCTGCGACAAACAGGATTTTCAGATATCAAGACGATACGCTCCGCTGGCGAAAAGCATATGATAGTCGGAAAAAAAATCAGTGGAGCATAAGCATGCATGATTATCTGAGAGATACCATTACAGTTCTGGATAATCAGCTTATTCGTACCCCCTTGCTGCCATTCCACACATTGGATTCTGCGCGCCGCGCCGCAATTTTTCTCAAAGCTGAAAATTTGCAGCTATTCGGTTCTTATAAGATTCGCGGTATCGTCTCCCTGATCAAACAGGAAACGACGCGTGATTTGCGGCAGGGTTTGTCGGCGGCCAGCGCAGGCAACATGGCTCAGGCTGTTGCATATTCTGCGAAATTACTTCAGGTGCCGTGCCGCATCTATGCTCCAAACAGTGCGCCCCGGCTTAAAATCGACATGATTAACAAACTGGGGGCTGAACTGATTGAATTGCCTTACGAAAAAGTATGGGGGCTGGTGCGAGGCGATGAGACACCCGCAGGGCGGCATGTTTTCATTCATCCGGCAATGAACGATTTTCTTCTCGCTGGTTATGCCGGCATAGCCAGAGAAATCATTGAGGATTTACCTGATGCCGATGCGATTGTCATACCATTTGGCGTGGGAGGATTAAGCCTGGGCATAGGCAAATTTATCCATCAAGCACGACCTGATATCGCGGTTTACACCTGCGAGCCGGAGACAGCCGCACCCTTAAAAAAATCCCTGCAGTCTGGAAGAGCTTCTTCAGTAAACAGATCGCCATCGTTTGTAGACGCAATTGGTACACCTGAAGTCTTGCCTCATGTATTCGAACAGCTGGCACCCATTTTGCGCGATAGCCTGGTTGTGACACTGGATGAAATCAAGAGTGCGCTTAAGTGTCTTTTTCTATACAATAAACTGGTGTGCGAAGGTGCCGCCGCCGCTGGTGTCGCAGGCGCCATTCAGTTGGCGGCGCTTGGCGTTCATCGTAATATTGTTTGCATATTAACAGGCGGCAATATTGATATAAATGTTCTCCACCGCGCCATCGCTTGAGCGGTCAACCTGTCATATTATTAAGGTGAGATTGATGAAATTAAAGCGCTGTCGCTGGTGTACCGATGATCCGGTATATGTGGCATATCACGATACTGAATGGGGCGTTCCTATTCATGATGACACTGTGCTGTTTGAATTTCTTATTCTTGAAGGCATGCAGGCAGGTTTGAGCTGGCTTACCGTATTAAAAAAGAGGGACGCTTTCCGTCGTGCTTTTTCCGGATTTGATGCTGAAAAAATTGCCCGCTATGACCAGCGTAAAATTGATCAGCTGTTAGCAAATGCCGGAATTATTCGGAATAAATTGAAAATAAACGCAGCGATTCAAAATGCGAAAGCTTTCCTCAAGGTCAAGGAAGAGAATGGGCATTTTTCCGACTATCTCTGGCGTTTTACTGACGGCACTCCCATTTTGAATCATTGGAATCGTCAGGAACAAGTACCTGCGAAAACCGATATCTCTGATGCCATGTCCAGGGATTTAACCAAGCGCGGCTTCAAATTTGTTGGGAGCACGATTTGTTACGCCTTCATGCAGGCTGTTGGCATGGTAAATGATCATATGACTGATTGTTTTCGCTACAAGGAACTCTGCCGCCAGTAAAGCGGACTCTTGAAGTCAAAGCAGCGGGCGACCAGGAATTAACTTGAAGATCAATCAGTCTTGTGGCTTTTTCAAGTGATTTTGTTCAGGGTTAGTTTTTGCATCAGCAGCACCGGACTCCAGAGACGGTTTGTGTTTCTTGAAATGCCGGCATTCATTTCCATCAGGAGAGTGTTTCCGCTTTTTTTCCGGCTTTTCCTGCGGTGAGCGCAATTTCCCCGTGCTTGTGGATACTAATGGAGGCGGCATGAATTGCAGCTGAGGAGGAATATACGGCAGACTGACTGATGTTGATGCAAACGAACAAGGGGCTGGTGCGGGCAGGGTGTCTTGTTTCGTTTGCATAAATTTAGTCACCTCTTGCCTGAGGAAATCATTCCTGGTCTTTTTTAACGCGTCATTAATCATGCCTGCTTCTTCTTGAGTATAATCTTCGCTGCACGACCTGGATACCAGAAGCGAGATGATGGAACTGTTTTCGCATTCAATGGCGACAAGTAAGGGAAAACTTCCGTCTTCACACGCATCTGTTGCCTCCGCGCCATGTTCCAATAACAGCCTCACAACTTCAATACACCCATTTTCAGACGCAATGATCAGCGGTGACAATCCATCTTCATACCCCATATTTGGATTTGCCTTTGCTGCTAAAAGCGCAGAAACGATTTCGGGCTGATCATGGCTTGAGGCGATAAAAAGCGGGGTGGTGCCGGAAAGGATGCAATCGGCGCTGACACCTTTTGCAAGCAGCAATTTCACTGTTTCCACATCGCCTTCGGCTGCCAGATGGAGCAAATAAATCTTGTCTTGTTCAGAATAAAAGCTGAATTTTCTCGCCAGTTTTTCGTGCTGAGAACGTTTCCATGCCTGTAATAAAGCAACTGTTTCGGGACCGGGTGAATCCAAATAAACATTCGAAATATATGTGTAACAAGCTGGCTCACTAAAAGCCTGAAAAGCAGATAATAATTCTCCAGCCATCATTAATTCATTTTCAACTTCGCGCGTTGGCAGTTTTTCCGAATCAGTAATAGTCCACAATTTTTTTTCGGGATGATAGCCAATCGCAATGGCATGGTCTCGATTAGCAAGAACAATTGCAATTGCCTGGTCAGATGCCGCTTGTCTCAGGGTTGTGAAATATTCTTTTAAATCCATCAATCCAGGCCCATAATTAATAACAATTCCACCCGAATCAAATAATTGGCCGATAGATTTTGGCTGGGTAAGCGGAAAAGTCCTTTTGGCATTTTGTGTGACTGTTTGCGCCCCGGTTTCAAACAAGTGAGGAAATGCTTCAGGCTTGGAGTGAATGGCGATACCCATTAATAAGCTGTCAATCTCAAGCAGGTACAATTCATCAGCTGTCAATGAGCTTATCTCTGCAGTTTTTTTACGCTTTCGCGCGTTTTTAATCTCCATGCCAAGTGTGGCTGGTCTTGAGGATAAAATAAAGCCCAGCTTCTTTTGGAAATCTGTAAAATTACCAGCCAATATTGACTGGATAACCAATAAAGACAAGCCCAAACAAATTCCTTTTTCTTCAGGTTCATACCCGGCGGCAAGCACACATTGATATAAATGGTTTTTCTTTACCTGGTCTTCCTCTGTACTTTCCGGCTCATTGTCAGACTCCGGATCCGAGTAGAGCGCATAACCCTGGTTATATGCAGCTGTTCTGGCTTTCATGTTGTTGTATCATTAATAAAATAATATATGGTCAATATAATACTGATCTATGATTAATGATTTATTAACAATTCTGGATAAATATAAATCACGTTATTGCAGATAATCAAATTTTTATCTATTATACGTTACCTGTTAACAATTCGACGATTATTAACTTTGTTTGAAACAAAAGACTTATTTATTAAATAGATAAAAGATGAATCCCAGACCACATCTTGCTCCGGATCAACCGGCAGCCCATTCAACCGCTCTAATTATGAGCCAGTTAAGCCATGATGTTGTTGATACGCAAAAGGAAAAACGTATCGAAAAGCTATTCGACCAGCTCAGATTCGCTATCTTCACTTCGAAACTGACAGGCGTGTCACTGCATGATGCCATGTTATCTCTCTATTCGACGGATGAGATCACAGAATTATTAAATGCGAATTCGAAGACATTATGCCGGCCATTTGACAATACCATTCTGATTACTTCCATTGTGCTTGAAGAATCAGACGAGAATTGTCAGTTGGCTGAAGCGATTATCAGCGCCTTGCATGACTATATTGATCCAAACAAATTTGATTCAGAAGGTAAAACAGCGCTTATATTGGCGGCAAAAATGCGTAACACACGCCTGGTCAGAATATTACTGGAAAATGAATTTTCATCCAGGATTAACATCAACGCTCAGGATCGCATGGGACGTACCGCCTTGCATTATGCATGCGCCATGGGAGATATTGAAATGGCCCGTGCTCTTGTCGATGCTGGCGCAAACCCGGATTTGCGCGATGATTGTGACAAAACGCCTTATGATATGACTTATGCCTCAAGTGAGGAATTAACAGGGCTTTTTGAATCAGTTGCTCTTGATCCGTGCCGCGACAAAACAGCTACGCACAACAAGATTGGCGTAAATGATCATATCAAATTCAAGACAACAACCAAGGAAAATGTGGAAATCATGCTGGCTGACGCGGATAAGGCAGTCCGGGAATGTCTTGTGCCCGAAGAAGCGCTTATTGCATTAAAAAATGAATTAAGCCGTCTTTCCGGTCAATCATTACTTCAAAGTTCACTGTCTGGACAGGGTGAGGTGCGCCGATTATTGAGCCGAACAAGAGATCTTTCCATTCGGAGTGCTGATTTTACAGGCTCAATCAGTGATGCGCTGCAGCCCGTTATACCGGATGAATTAGAAGTGTCATCCATTTCGGTCAGGCCAGACTAACGGATTAACTGCCGCACCTGTGAAATGAGGATTTAACTGATGAAAGCCTGCAATCTTGTCATTTTAACCCTTTTAAGCCTGATCGTGCCGATAAAAAGCATGGCAGTGTGTAAGAACGTTTACACAATTGGCGCATATGATAAGGTATTCTCTAACCATGCGGAGGTTATTAAGCTGGGGCCATTAATAGCCAAAGATGCTCCCTCAACAGTCCCGAAGTCATTTTTAGAAGCTGATGGAAGTTATGGCGGCGGCGAGGCATTTTGTACGATCCAAGCGGCATGCGATATACTTATGCGCCAAGTCGAATCCGGAGTGCTTCCAGCTAGCGAGAACTGGCATATTTATCTTTTGGATGCTGATTGGGATCATGATACCTATCAACTGCATCCAAATGACCTGCGTATTAACCGTTCTGTTAAAGTTTTAAAGCTGGTGCGTGAAAAATGTTAGCTCGGAAGGTTGGCGATATTCGTTCCGGGATAGAAAGTTTCCATAAAACCCTGGCTAAACCCCGCCTAATAATTCCAGTAATTTCCCTTACTGGAATTATGTTGGATCTAAGTAGCGTGAATGATGGTAATTGAATTTATCCAGATAACTTAATACTATTCACACATTCACAACCATTTACCATAAAAGAATTTTTAAAATGAAAAAACTCTTAGTTTGTCTTTTGGCCTGCGGTTTGCTTTCGATCAATGCCAATGCGAAAACCACACAAGAATTTTCCGAGTTATTTAAAAACTATGATGCCTGCTTTATCCTTTACAACCTGAATGAACATAAAATAGTCAGCGAATACAATCCCGGCAATTATTGTAACCAGCGGATTTCGCCAGATTCGACGTTTAAGATTGCCTTATCATTAATGGCTTTCAATCAAGGCATTATTAACCAAAATACAGTTTTCAAATGGGATGGGAAAAAGGGAGTCATACCCGAGCATGATCAGGATCAGACTCCCGGCACATGGCTAAAATATTCAGTGCTCTGGGTTTCACAGAAGATCACTCCACAATTAGGCCAGGCACGCATCAAGCACTATTTGGCTGGTTTTGACTATGGCAATCAAAATTTTAATGGAGACCTGGGCAAAAACAATGGCATCACTCACGCATGGTTGAGCAGCAGTTTGAAAATTTCCGCCATTGAACAACTCGATTTCTTAAAGGCGATGTTAGACAACGAATTACCTGTTTCAGACGAAGCCGTGGCCCATACAAAGAAAAATTTGTATCTTGGTAAATTGAATAATGGCGCAGATTATTTTGGCAAAACAGGCTCTGGCCGTCACGGTCGTAATGAGCGGCTGGATAACCCCAGCAAATTGCGTGACGGATGGTTTATTGGATTCATTCAAAATGGCAATCAACAATATATTTTTGTAAGCAATTTAACTGATAAAAAGGTGCAGGCATCCATAGACAAATCAGATGGCAGCTTAAAACCATTTGGCAGCCAGCTGCTGAAGCCGATCACAACCAAGTTATTGAATGATTACTTCACCGATCAGACCGTTTAGGATTGCTGGCCTGCTTTTTTGGTACTTTGGTACTTTAGAGTTGACTTCATTTTCACAGTAACTCTCCGGAACCAAATTGTTCTTTGGGCGCATCCTTGAACTTTGGCAGATTATCGTTGAAATCCACAATACGGTTTGCATACCAAATGTGTCTTACCGGTTTGAATGAATCCGGGATATCCTGGTGGAAGTCAAAATTATTTGCATTAATACCGATTCCACCCTGTTTGGCGGGGTCAAGTGAAATACCATAAACAAGGCTTTTGCATGTGGAACAAAGCATTAGCCTGGCAGATCCTCTGATGAGGCTTTCAAGATTATTCTCCCCGGTTACGATATTAAAATTGTTTGTCAAATAGGCCGCAGTATGTGAATAACCCGCTTTGTCTTGACTATTTTCAGACATGGAAGCGATTTCCCGACATTTATTACAGTGGCAGTATTGGGTAAACATAGGCTCGCCCCTACATATAAATTTAATTTTTCCACAATGGCATCGGCCATGGTAACTTGTCATTGTCATCACTCTCTCTCCGGTTCTGAAGGCATTTATTGATCTGTGTCAGCATACCGCACATCTGCCTTATTGTTTATTAATATGCTTTGTTATTTTACTAAATTTTTAATTCTGTTAATACTTTGTTCATAATTGCTTGCTAAAATCCGCAAAAAGATAAAGATCGAAAAAACGAGGATAGCAATCATGCTTGATAGAAATGTGCCCGCAACAATGGGGCCGCATATTGAAATGGTGTTTAATTCCGATGTAATACAAGTCTTCCAGACTCATACCACATTTCATGAAATGATTAAGCTTCGCGAAGTTTGCCAATATATGCGCGATGTTATCGATAAAACTGAATATGGCAAACAGCTAAACATGAAATGATTAAGCTTCGCGAAGTTTGCCAATATATGCGCGATGTTATCGATAAAACTGAATATGGCAAACAGCTAAAGATGAGCGCGAGTCATGGCATTGTTCTGATGAGCCGCCAGCCTTCCGGCATAAGTGCATTTTTTGCTGATAATGCAATAGCTGTTTTTGCCGCTGGTTTAGGCGGGATAAGTGTCGGAATATCTACCGCTCTTTCAGGTTTACTCGGCGGAGCCCGCGTAATTGGCAGCTCTATGTTTTATGGCATGACCGGTTTTGCTTTGGGATTTGCAGCAACGCTTCCCTGTTGCGGCCTGGGTGCATTCATAGCTGGACCAGCCGGCTTGGCTGCGGGTGCTGTAGGCCGCACATCTTATGATATAGGTCCGCGTGGTTCTGTCCCTCTTATTGCTGGCCTCATTGCTGCTGGTTTTCTGTTATTCAAGCATAGAACCAATGTAAATCACAATCGTGAGGAATTAAGGGAGTATCGAGAGAATTTTGTTAAAAGCATTGGCTTTCATGATTCACCTTCCGTTCGTGGTGAGGAGCCGCGTCAGCGGCGTCTCGAACCATGAACTCTGGTTTTGATTCCCGCTTGTGCGCGGGAATGACAGGAAGGTGCGGCAGCCCTTCGAGACGGACACTAACGTGTCCTCCTCAGGACAGGCCCTTCGAGACGGCGCTGCGTGTCCTCCTCAGGGTGAACGGCGGTGAAAATCCCGTTCGTGGTGAGGAGGACATGTTGTCATGCCAGCATGTTTTTAGCTGGCATCCAGCTGGTTCCGGATTGTTTAAAAGCATCACGGCCGACTATTACTCAGCACTTCCCTGTCTTCAGCGTCTGCCGACTTATTTTCCTTTATGAAAGTTGAATCAATAATATGCAATAAATTCCGCTCTTCCAAAATATCTATCGTTTTTTGAATCGCTGAGTTCACAACAGTGTTATTAATACCTCCGGATCCCAGCTTGTAATTATCCTGTAAAGCGGAGCATATTAAAGTGAAGAGACGTTTTAAGTCTTTATTGTTGGCTATTAACCTGTCTTCATCATCCATGATTTCACTTTCATCATCGACTTTGGCAGCAATCATTTCAAAGGCTTTTGCGAGACCGAATAAAACAGAAGAGTAGCAGTTGGAATGCACCACATCGTAATATTGAGCCAGGCAGATATTCTCATCTATCGCCTTTACGAGAGATTTTATTTCTGCGCCGGTCATGGTCACTTCAGTCATTTCCGCATTAAAAGGAGTGCCTGGGAAAAAGTCGTATTTCTTTTCATTGTCCATGCGAGTCGTTGTGAAGCGCATAATGGCGTGATAATCCATCACATTGCTGATTGCCCACCACAGAAATGATGGCGATGGTTTGCCTGGGTCAGGTTTTAGAAACTGCTCATTCTGGCGGCCGACAATGAGAAATTTTCCAGTGACGGGATCGCGAAAAGCCAGTGAAGCATGGTTGATCAAGGTGTAGCTGCAGTATTTGCGCGTGAATCCCAACTGGAATATTTGATTGTCATCCAGGCTGTCAACATCATTAGTTAACATGTCTTCATCCGGAATAGCCGGATAACTAGTCACTTTTTGCGTGGATTTCACAACAGAATCTATGAGTAAATTATATAATGTTGCGGCATTATAAACCCGATTCGTAATAGGAGCGAAAATGGATTGAGAATAGGGTTTTCTTTCTGGCGTTGGAGATCGCACAATTGATAAACTGCCGAATGTATGTTTTGGACTAATTGAAATGATTGATTCCGCCCGCGACAGCGGCGAGAGTGAGCGTCTTCGTGATTTTTTTTCAATAGAGAGCGGAGCAGAAGTGGTTATTCTGCCGCGTAATCCGCCATCTTGCTTATCATGGTTATTGTTGCCGGTTGGTTTTACTGCAGATGTGTCACCGTCGCCATTTAACCCCTCGGCTGGCTGCTCAATATGTATGGAGATCTGGGGAATTGACTTGGGGCTGCCAATTGGAGCTAATGAATCAGGCTCGTCCTTCGCCTTTGTGGCCAAGTCTTCTTTAGAACTTCGGGAGTCTTTACTGGTTCGAAGAAACATGGTTAATTCCTCATTGGTTATTGTATCTATTATGTATTTAGATGTTCTTATTTGACTTGAATGTTAATAAGATATAACCCTCGCATCCAAATAGATACAACTATATCACTTTCAAGACGAATTAATATTAAAATATTGTATAATTATTATACAAATAAATCAAGTTAGGTTATTATAACCTTATTAGGGTGGAATTCTCACTTCATGTGGTAATCAGATTTGCCAGCAGCAAGTCTGTTTTCAGCATCTGATAGAGGGCGGTAAATGTCTTGCTGAATATAAAATGCGGAGATTTGGTCTTTTTCAGATGATCCAGGCTGATATTAAACGGTTTATAGGATTGTCGTGAGTGCAGGCGCTGAAAGATGGGACAGATTGCGTCCGCAGCTTTTGCGATTTTTGCCTCAAGACTGTTTTTTGCTTCAAATTCATGCCACAAATCATGCAGTTGTGTTCCAAATTCCGGGTCTAGCGACATCAGTTTTTTTAATGCCTGCGCTTCGATTTTTTCCTTGTTTTGCCGCGCCTCTATATCAAACGCCATGACATCACCCGCATAGATTTCTACCACATCATGAATCATAGCCAGCTTGATGGTTTTTAACTCATCAATTTCAGAAAACTCATTTTTAAGTTCACGCATGAGTATGATTACTATCATGCTGGCCGACCAGGAATGTTCGGCCGTACTTTCCTTTCTGTCGGCGCTCGTAATGGTATTTCTGAATACAAGCTTGAGCTTGTTCATTTCCAGAATCAGCTGATAGGCATTCTGCATAACGGACATAAGATGGACCCCTCACCTGTTCATATCTGTTTCCCGCCCACCAGTAACAGATCATCTGCTTCCAGTACTGTATCAGGGCTGGGATTCAGAATCCGCGTATTTCCACGCTCAATTCCCATCACTAATCCATGTAATTGTTCTCGAATCCCGGAATCCCGAATAGTCTTGCCCAGGAACGGATGATCACTGCCGATCAGGATAGGTTTCAGGATAAAGCTTTCAAGATGCCCGTTTTTTTCAAGACCGGATGATGCCATGGTTGCCTTGCGCTTGAAACGGTCGATCTGGTCATCATTCCCTAGCACAATCAATTTGTCATTATCATAAAGCCGTACTTCGCCGCGCGGCGCCAGAATGGAATTGTGCCCACGGTAAATGGCAACGATGTTCACGCCAAAACGCTCGCGAATTTTACACTCTCCCAGACTTTTAGTGGCAAAAGGCGACTTGTCCCCGACTTCGATTTCAACAAAGTGCATGTCCCAGGGCGCGAGCTCCTTGAATTTGGATTGTTTGCCCTGTTTGTTGATATTTTTAACCAGCTGTAATTCAAACCAGCGGTAGGATTTTTCCAGCTGCCGGTATGCGGCCGCAAAGAAAATGATGACCAGTATCAACAATACGGCGGTCGTCACCCAGGTGTGAAAATACACCACGCTCAAAAAGGTGATTTCCATCAGTGTGACCAGCCATACCACAGATACGGCAGGATTGAATTTTAGCTTTGCATATTCTGGAATCGGGCTGAATTTATAGGAGAACATCATTCCCCAGATGAATGGCGAGGATAAAATAATGGAAATGGCTTCACAAACAATCTTGGTTTGATGTTTATTGGCAAGCAGGATGTAAATTTGCGGAAATACCAGCTTGTCGATCAGGGTAAAGATAATGGCGACGGTAATGCCGTTAATAAACAAGCGTACTGTCACACTGCGAGGTACGGGATTTTTCCTGGACTCTGTTTGCGTACGGTAAACCCAGGCTGTATAACTTTCCAGAAAGTATTTCATGCGCTGCGGCAGCACGCGTTCCATTGTTTCACTGATTTTCCCTGACAACCGTATCATATAAGGCGTAGTGAAGGTGGTAATGCTTGAAACCGCGACAATGATGGGATACAGCTGGTCGTTGATCGCGTTAAGCGACCAGCCCAGCGTCGCGATGATAAATGAGAATTCGCCTATCTGCGCCATGCCAAAACCGGCGCGAATAGCTGTTTTGGTGCTTTGCCCCGTCAAAAACGTCCCGATACTGATGACCGCGACCTTTCCCGCGATCAATACCAAGGCAATAAAAATGACTGTCTGCCACTGCCCGATGATGACAGAAGGATTGATAAGCATGCCGACAGAGATAAAAAATATCGCACCGAAAATATCACGAATGGGAACAATCAATTCTTCAATTCTATGCACCAGAACGGTTTCAGCCAGTATCGAACCCATGATAAACGCGCCCAGGGCGGTTGAATAATGAAAGTATGCCGCAATGCTGACCAGGATAAGGCACAAGGCCACGGAGATAATGGTCAGGGTTTCCTGGCTGATGTAATGGGCAAGCCGCCTGAATAACGCCGGCACCAGCGAGTATCCGATCAAAAACCATCCCCCCACTACCAGGAGCAGTTTGGCCGCGGCGATAAACATATCCTTGGGCGTGACATTTTTGGTCATGATAATCGTGGAAAGGCCTACCAGAATCAGGATAGCCAGCAAATCTTCCACAATCAGCACGCCAAAAATAACTTCAGCGAAGCGTTTGGTCTTCAAGCCCAGTTCATTGACCGCCTTGAAAATAATCGTGGTCGATGAAATCGCGAGTGCCGCTCCCAAAAACAGCCGGTCGTTATGGCTCCAGCCGAGAACGGCCCCCGCTCCATAGCCAACGAGAATCATCAGAGTGACATCAAACAAGCCGGTAATCAGGGCGGAAAACCCGACTTTAGTCAGCTTATGAAAGCTGAATTCCAACCCCAGTGAAAACATCAGAAAAATGACACCCAGCTCGGAAAGGATTTTGATATTTGTCACATCAGTAATGAAACGATGCGATGTGGTGAAAGGGCCTACAAGCATGCCGGCAACCAGATATCCCAACACAACAGGCTGATGAATGCGCTGAAAAAGCAAGACCACAAAGCCTGCCACACCCAGCATGATTGCCAGATCATGTATCAGCGGTGCCAGATCGTGCATACTGAATCCTGTTCATGTCATTTGGTTCATTCTTTGCCGCGGGTATTATAACCCTTTTTGCCGCTGTTTTTTAGGGATTTCTATAGCATGGAGTGATAAATTATTAATCAATCCGCGAGGGAGTTCTGCGGGCGAGCAGCGCATAAACCAGCACTTTTTCCTTGATTCCCTTTAGTGACGCATATCCCATTTCCTTTAGAACAAATTCATCCTGGATAATTTGATACACGGCTTCGCTGACAAGAATATTTGTATTGTATTCCTTGTTTATTCCCTCAAGCCGGCTGGCAATATTAATCGAATCTCCAATCGCCGTGTAATTAATGCGTTCCGAAGACCCCACATTTCCAACGATTGCATCGCCTATATGTATGCCTATGCGCGTATAGAATGGCGACCTTCCCTCCTCTTCCCATTTATGGTTCAGGGAACTCAAGGTTTCCTGGAATTCCAGTGCCGCACTGGCGGCATGATGACAGGGCCGGTCAATGTCGTCAGGCGCGCCCCAGAAGGCCATGATGGAATCACCGATATATTTATCGATGGTGCCTTTTTCTTGGATAATGATATTCGTAAACGCTTCAAAATATTCATTTAACTGCGCCATCAACCCGTCGGGTCTGGATTGATGCGTGATCGTCGTAAAATCTTTGATATCGCTGAAAAAAGCAACAATGGTTTTCCTGCTTCCGCCCAGTTTTGCGTTTTCACCTTTTCTGATTAACTGTTTGACCAGATCAGACGGCACATAACGTTTGAACGCTCTCAATCCAGTCTTCATAGTCTGAATGGCATCAGACAATAATATGATCTCCTTGACCCGGGTATGCACCGGCTGATCATCAGCCAGATCAAAATTTTTGATTTTATTCGTCTCCAGGATCAACTGCTTGACCGGTTTGACAATACTGTTAACAAATCTTGACACCAGGAAAACTCCCAGCAGCAAGATAAAAAGACTGATCAACATATTCGTGATTCTTGCCTTGTTAAGAGTGCCGATAAAGTCATTTTCCGGTATGACCAGGCCGATAAGCCAACCCTGGTCTTTAAACTCTGGCACGCTTTGATATGTCGCAAGATACGTTACACCCTGATAGCGAAAAGAGAAGCGTTTAGCTTTGAGTTTTTTGTATTTGTCAAACGAATAAGCTATCCATTTTGAGGGCAGTTCGTGAATATCCAGGAGCCGGGACATTTTGGGGAGTTTGTCAAAGTTCGGATAGGCGATCAATTTGCCGTTTTCCATCACCACAAACAATATTCCGTGCGGCGTGATTTTAAGACCATCGATATACCATGATATCCAGTCCAGACGTAAATCCACGCCCAGCACTCCTTCCAACAGCCCTTTTTTCCCATAAACCGGCGTGGCCAGTGTAATGCCCAGATAATCTGATGGTTTGTAAAGATATACGTTGGTCCAGGCCGCCTTTCCTATTTTTTGGGCCGACAGAAACCAGGGTCTGACGCGGGGATCATAATCCACGTCATGAGACTGAGTGGATGAGATAACGGTTCCCGCCACGTTCCGCCTGATAATGCTTTCAGTAGGCGCCGGAATCGAACGATCTATATAATGGCTTGTGATGGAATCATCGTCTTCATATTCGGCAGAAACATAATTTCCTTTGGTGTCACCCCAATAAATGGCTTGTACGATATTGAAAAATTCCGCCAGATAATAAAAATAACGTATCATTTCATCCGGTTCATCGACGTCCAGCACCTTGCCTGTAATCAGGGATAAAGTAATGCCGGAATCACGCTGCGCCAGGCGCACTTCTGACAGAAACATTTGACTCAATGAATGCGTAATGTCTTCCATTGATTTGTTGGCGATAAAAAAAATATCATCAGATGAACTTTTATAACTAAGCGTCATTAGAATCAGACTGGCGGTCAGAAACAAGGTAATAAAAAGCGAGAGAATGCTGAATTTTAATGTAACTATGATGTGGTTGATAAAGTTAATCAGAACTTTAATATATTTCATATTCCCGACATCATCCCTGCTGCTGTGTCCGTCTGGTAACACGGAATTTCATGGTCATGTGTTAAGCATGTTGCTTTAACAAGAGAGTAGCCTGAGGGTAATCCTGAAACAAGGATGTTACGGAAGGGATTCTAAAACCATGGCGCATGATGCTCAAATAGTGTACAATAACCGGGATTTATATCCATATTTGGAGTAATAATGAATAATCAAGTACATGTCTGCCTGGCGGAGATCACGGTTGGCCGCAAATTAAGTAAATACCTGAGCGGGCAATCCGGGCTTGACTCACACACGATAAGATTTGGCCAACCGGAATATTACTCTTGTGAAATCGACTGGCACGCCTTGAACCTGCGGGTTACGACTGACAGGCTAGAATAAATAGTGCGAGACTGCCGCCATGTTTACCGCGTTCAGAACACCCATCACAACCATAGAAAAAGTTCAGCTGAATACCACTCCTTATAAATACCAGAAACTGGAACAATTAAAACAAAAATTACTCTCGCTGGAACAAAGCGGAGACTTGAGTGAAGAGAATTTGATCTCTCTATTGAATTACTGTGATTCGATACTGGATGATTCACAGTTTACTTATATACAAATCGGTTTCTTTGGCCTGAGAACATCTCGTTGTGAAAATGTGACCAGGGAATTGTATTCATTTGTCAAACACAACATGATAGGGATTTTTTTGGATAAGCTGCGAGCGAGTTGCGATAGTCAATCGCTTGAGTCTAAAATTAACAAAACACAATTCACAGAACTGTCCGAGTGTATCAAATCAAGAAATTACACCCTCGCCCAAAAAATATTTAATCTGATTACTGCTTCAGTGGTCATTTGCGGTCAGTTTCCGGATCAATGCCTCAAATCAATAAAATCCTGGCTGGAACGTAAATTGTCATTACAGATTGAATTAATCCCGGACAGAAAAGTGTATGCTCCTGTGCGGTGGCCGTCACTGGAAATCAGGTCGTCTCAGACAGTATACGACTTGAACGGCATACGAGAATTAATGATGAAATGCGGCGACAATGAAGTCATGTCATTTACCTATGCCATTGACTTGCATGGTAACGTGGTTTTTTCCATAGGCGCCAATACTTCCTATCATATTAATTTGTGCGGCGGTGAAAAAGTTTGCGGCGCCGGCGAAGTCTTTCTGAAAAAATCATCGCAAGGAATCTGTGTGGAACTGATAAACAATAAAAGCGGCCTCTATCTGCCCAGGACAGAATTCATGCGGCCGTTAAAATACTGGTTCGCCCGGCACGAATTCATCATTGATCACGCTTGTCTTCATGATGAGCGTGACCATCTGATTCAAGGTTTTCAGGAACTCAGGATGATGAAATAATCCTTTTTCTGTTATTCAATGCGCTTGAATATATCCATGAATGTTATTTCAGGAATTTCCACGTAGTTCCCTGAGGACTGTCTTCTATTACGACAAACATGCTTGCCAGTTCATCCCTGATCCTGTCAGCTTCAGCCCAGTTTTTTTCACGACGCGCCTGCTGGCGCTGGGCTATCAGCGCCTCGATTTTAGCGGGATCCGTCTCGCCGCCGGTCTGGAAAAATGTTTCCGGCGCGGTTTGTAATATTCCCAGGACGCCGCCCAGGCGCTTTAACAAAGCGCCATGGGCTGCGGCTGCGCGCATGTCTTTATTTCTCAAGCGCTGAATTTCATGCGCCAGATCAAAAAGAGCGGACAAGGCAACCGGTGTATTAAAATCATCATCCATCGCGGCCATAAACTGGTTTTCAAAACGGGTATTTTCAGGATGCGGAGCATCGGATAGATGGCGCAAGGCGGTGTAAAAGCGTTCCAGCGATTGCCTGGATTGATAAAGCGCATCGGTGGTATAAATCAGCGGACTGCGATAATGGCTGGAAATCAAAAAAAATCTCAAGACTTCGGGTTCGTGTTCACGCAGAACATCGCGTATAGTCACGAAATTCCCCAGTGACTTGGACATTTTTTCCTTTTCCATCTGTAAAAAACCAGTGTGCATCCAGAGGTTTACGAATGGATGTTTAGACGCGGCTTCAGATTGGGCGATTTCATTTTCATGGTGGGGAAAGATCAGATCACGGCCGCCCGCATGGATATCAAAGTGTTTTCCCAGCAAATCCATGGACATGGCCGAGCACTCGATATGCCAGCCTGGCCTGCCCTTGCCCCACGGGGAGTCCCAGGAAGGCTCGCCGGGTTTGGCCAGCTTCCACAAGACAAAATCCAGCGGATCGCGTTTGACTTCCGATATTTCAACACGCGCGCCGCTTTCCAGTTGTTCAATATCGTGATGCGATAAACAGCCATAGGATTGGAAACTGCGCACGTCAAAGTAAACATCGCCATTGGCGCCTACATATGCGTGCTGATTGGCGATGATTTTTTCTATCAGGCCAATCATTTGAGGAATATAGTCTGTTGCCCGCGGTTCGAATTCGGGAGCGGTCAGGCCCAGCGCAGAAAAATCTTCATGCATGGCGCGCGTGAAGCGTTCCGTGACTACCCGGTACTCCTCATTGTTTTCACTTGCGCGCTTGATAATTTTATCATCGATATCCGTGATATTCCTCACATGATTCACTTCATACCCGCGCCAGCGCAAATAACGGATAATCACATCGACGGAGGTGTACGTGCGCGCGTGTCCCAGATGGCAATAATCGTAAACTGTGACGCCGCAAACATACATGCCCACTTTTCCCGGGACCATGGGAATGAATTCCTGTTTTTGCCGCGTGAGAGTATTGTGTATTTGCAACATAGTCTGCCCCAGCCTGTTTAATTTTTACTTGCCAATTTGAATGCCAGCCCCATACGGTGTTTCAATTTGCCTTGACCCAGTAACTGCGCGATAAGCGCAAGCTCGGGGCCGTGAGTCTTGCCGGTGAGCGCAACGCGTAAAGGCATGAATAATTTCTTGCCTTGCACGCCCAGGGTTTTTTTCATCTCAGCCAGCACCGGATCCAGATCAGTTCCGTATTTGTCAATGGCCTGCTCGGCTTCCACAAAAAACTGTTCGCCTGCATCACGAATGATCTGCAGCCCTTCCTGATCCATCTCTACGGTTTCATGAAAGAAAATCCTGGACCAGTCAGCCGCATCCTGTGGAAATTCAATATTGGATTTGACAGTATCAATGAATAATTTACGTGCGTTTTCCGGAACCTGGTTGAGGACGCTTTCTCCAAGCCAGCGTATCATTTCAGGCATATCCAGAGCCTGGACAGCGGTCTTTTGCCAGAACATTAATTGACTCGCGTCAAAGCGCGCGGGTGAGCGGCTCAGCCTTTCCAGATAAAAGTGTTGCGCCAGATGATCAAATGACAACAGGTCCTGCGTGTCGCAGGTATGACCTAACCGTGCCAGATAATTAATAATCGCAGCCGGAAGAAAACCTTGTTCGCGCAATTCATGCACGCTGTAGCTGCCATGGCGCTTGGACAGCGGCGCCCCATCTTCGCCTACAATCAGCGACAAATGGCCGTAGTGCGGCGTGTGCAGCGACATGGCTCGCAACAGCATGATTTGCCGCGGCGTGTTCGCCAGATGGTCTTCGCCGCGCAGCACATGCGTCACTTTCATCGTCGCGTCGTCTATTGCGTTGCAAAACAAAAACGGCGCGGTGCCGTCCGCGCGTCTGACGATAAAATCGCCGATATCATCGCTTCTGAAATGCTGCGGTCCTTTCACTGTGTCCACAAATTCAATGGACTGATCTGCGGGAACGGAATAGCGCCAGGCGGGTTTTTTGCCTTCATCAAGGCGGGATTGAATGTCCGCAGGTGTCAACTGTCGGCAGGTTCCGGCATAACGGGGCGCCTGGCCGCGGGATAACTGTCTTTTACGCGCGAGTAATAATTCCTGGTCTGTGCAAAAACAGGGATAGATCAGTTTTTTTTCTTCCAGGACTTTATAATATTTCGCATAAATATCCTGCCGCTGAGACTGCCAGTACGGCCCATAATCGCCATGCACGCCCGGCCCTTCTCCCCAGTGCACGCCCAGCCAGTTCAAGTCATTTTCCAGTGATTCCACAAAACGGATTTCAGAACGCGCCGCATCTGTATCTTCTATGCGGAGTATAAACACGCCATGATGTCTGGCGGCATATAACGCACTGAATAAAGCCGCGCGCGCGTTGCCAAGGTGGATCATCCCGGTGGGACTGGGAGAAAAACGGGTACGAATCATTTTCTTGCCTCCACCATTAACCGCTTCATTTCGCGAACAGCATGTATCAACCCGATGAACACCGCGCGGGCAATAATGGCATGGCCAATATTCAACTCATTAATTTCAGCAATGCCGGCGATAGCCTGAACATTTTGATAGTTCAATCCATGTCCGGCATTGACTATCAATCCTGCCTGATGCGCAAAATGCACCGCTTTGACAATACGCCTTAACTCCTTGTCGCGATCACTGTCAGTTTGCGCGTCTGCGTAGGCGCCGGTATGAATTTCAATCACTGGCGCGTCACATCGCAGCGCCGCCTCAATCTGTTTGACGTCTGGATCGATAAACAGGGATACTTCCATTCCAGCCCGTTTCAAACGACGCACCGCCTCATGAATGTGCGCCTCGTGCGTGACGACATCCAGTCCGCCTTCCGTGGTCAATTCTGCCCGTTTTTCAGGCACGAGACAGATGTGTTCAGGCTGGATTTTTTCAGCATAGGCCAGCATGGATTCAGTCACCGCCATTTCAAGATTCAAGCGCGTTTGCGTGACCGCCTTGATCAATTCCACATCGCGTTCCTGAATATGGCGCCGGTCTTCACGCAAATGAATGGTGATTCCGTCCGCACCGCCGTTTTCAGCCGCAAAAACCGCTTCGACGGGGTCCGGGTAACGGGTTAACCTTGCCTGTCGCAACGTCGCCACGTGATCAATGTTTACACCCAGTAAAATCGCGTTATTCTTCATTTTGCTTTTCCTCATCCAGCTGCATAAATAAACGCCGGCTATATATTGGTCTGCTCCCTAGCAAGGGCGCAAGCACAAACCGGGTCAGGCGCTTGGCGTCCTGTAGACAGGTCTCATCCTGCCAGTCGTCTTTGGCGATGGCAATTAAACTTTTCCCTGAAAAAATATTTCCCTGGGTAACCCGTTTTCCGTCCGGCGTACGGCCAGATTCACGATAACCGCCTGGCTCACACAAAACAAAGCCGTGCTCCGGCATAAACCGGTAAAACTGATCCGGAGAAAAGGTATTATGCAGGGAATTTTCCGATTTTGGCAGAAGGCCGTAGCCGATTTCCTCCAGAAGGCATTTTTCAAATGAGCGCAAGACTTTCTGCTGCAGGGGGCCGTCAAACAGGGCCGCGACGGCATTTTCATATGCCGCATACAAACCCGGGTGTGAATCCCATTTTTGCAGAAGACACATCAATAACTCGTTAAGATAAAAGCCGGCAAACAGGCATTCACCACGCAATTGTCTCATCATGCCGTGCGCTTCAGCGTGGGACAAAGCCATCAGCTCGCCTTTTCCGGCAAAGGAAACCAGCAGCGGAACAAAGGGTTGCAGCAGGCCGGGGCTGGCGGAACGCGATTTGCGCGCGCCACGGGCAACAACAGTCAAGCGGCCATGCTCAGGCGTGAATAATTCAATCAGAAAGCTGCTTTCACGATACGAACGCCGGTGCAGCACGTAAGCAGGCTGAAGATTGACTCGCTTCATCGCCGCACCGTCCTGTCATTCATAACCCAGGCTCCTGAGCGCCTTGTCATCATCCGTCCAGTTTTCTTTTACCTTGACCCAGAGACGCAAAAAGACTTTCTGACCCAGACGTTTCTCTATCTCGCGTCGCGCCTGCATTCCGACTTTTTTCAGCCGCGCGCCTTTCTTGCCTATGATAATGATTTTTTGGCCCTGGCGCTCAACCCATATGATTGCGCCTATCTCAGTCAGTTTTTCGCCTGGCTGAAATTGTTCGATTTCAACAGTGGTGGTATAAGGCAATTCTTCTTCCGTCGCGTGAATCAGTTTTTCGCGTATGATTTCCGCCACCTGGAAACGCATGCTTTTATCAGTGACTTGTTCATCCGGGTACAGCTGCGGCCCTTCAGGCAGCAGCTTGGCGATTTCAACCTCAAGATGTTCTGTGTTGTCCCTGGCCATGGCCGAGAGGGGAATAATATGGGTGAAGTGAAATTTATCTTTCAATTGATCAATCAGCGGCAGCAAATCGCTTTTATCCTTGAGCAAATCCACCTTGTTAATGGCAAGTATCACCGGCTTTTCAGATTGCTGTAATTTTTTCAACACCATTTCGTCTTCACCGCGCCAGCTGGTGGCATCCACCATGAAAACGATCACATCCGCATCCAGAATCACAGCGTTGGCAATGCGGTTCATATAGCGATTCATGGCGCGCTTTTCATCACGATGCAATCCGGGAGTATCGATATAGATGATTTGGGCTTGATGAAAAATCTTGATACCCAGGATCTGCCATCGGGTAGTTTGCGGCTTGGGAGAAGTAATACTGACTTTTTCGCCAACCAGACAATTCAACAAGGTTGACTTACCTACATTCGGCCGGCCAATAATCGCGACAAAACCGGATTTTTTTATATTTGCTTCACCCATATACACATGCCTCTTTGGTTGGCGACAGCGTCAGAACGCCCAGATTAATCATTTTTTCAATGCCGACAGCATGGCTTGCGCCGCGTCTTGTTCTGCCCTGCGCCTGCTTGTTCCTTTTCCCAGTGTCTGCTGTTCCAGGCCTTCAACCGCGCAGCTCACGGTGAAAACCTGCTGATGCGCCTCACCGGAAATGGCTTCAACCTTGTATACGGGCAGTGCCATGCGGCGGCTTTGCAGGTATTCCTGCAACAGCGTCTTGGGGTCTTTATGATTGGATGCTGACGACAAGGATTGCAGCAAAGGGCTGTACCATTCCGCGATTTTCCTTCTGGCGGTATCGAATCCCCCATCCAGATAGACAGCGCCGATAATGGCTTCCATCGCGCAGGAGAGAATGGATTGCCTTTCACTGCCGCCGCTGCGCAATTCACCGGGCCCCAAAAACAGGAATCGTCCCAGTCCAAATTCCTTGGCCAGGTCAGCCAGGGTGTCGCGATTGACCAGCGACGCGCGCCAGCGGCTTAACTCGCCTTCCGTCGCCTTGGAAAACTGCTGATATAGAATTTCGGCAATTACAAAGTTCACAACCGCGTCGCCTAAAAACTCCAGCCGTTCATTATGTTCGCCGCCCTTGCTGCGATGCGTTAATGCAATCTTGAGATACTTGGGCTGTTTAAATTCATAATTTAGCTTTAAAGATAGTTCGTCACTCATTCTGTTTCCGTTAATGAATCAGTTTTCCCATGCGGTTAAAGCGCAAGTTCTTTTTGGCGCCGTCCCAGCTCAGCCATACCAGAACCGCCTTGCCGACTATGTTTTTATCGGGCACAAATCCCCAATAACGGCTGTCAGCGCTGTCGTCGCGGTTGTCACCCATGACAAAATACATGCCTTTTGGAACAATAATGTCATGAAAATCCTGGCTGGACTTGGCTGTGTCGATATAAATGCGGTGTTTCACGCCCAGCAGGTCTTCCTGTTTTTCCTGTGCCTGCCATTCGCTGCCTGTTTCATTGACTGCCAGACTTTCCTTTAAATATTCCTGTGGAATTTTTTGTCCGTTCACGTACAACTCTTTATTGATATAACTGATTTTATCGCCCGGCAGTCCGATCACGCGTTTGATGAAATCATAGGATGGGTTGGGCGGCCAGCGGAATACCATGATGTCCCCTCGTTTCGGCGCGCCGCTCGTGTAGATTTTTGTGTGCACAACAGGAAGACGGATACCGTAATCGTATTTGTTGACGAGAATAAAATCGCCGGTCAACAAGGTTGGCTCCAGTGAACCGGACGGAATGCGAAAGGGTTCAAACAAAAAGGAACGCAGCAGGAAGACAATGAGCAGCACGGGAAAGAATGACCGCGCATAATCGACAATAATCGGCAGCTTGATTTCCGCGGCGTCCTTCTGAGCCAGCTGTCTCCTGCGCGCCAGAAACAAAATGTCAAACAAGGCGATCAAACCCGATATCACGGTCGCGTAGAACAAGATCATTTCAAAATTAAAATTCATCGTCAGTTTCTCTTATATTTCCCCGTCACAGGGTTTGGTTTGTTTGTCATCTTGAACAGGACGCACCTTCATGCGGCCGCAGACCGCGAATGCCGCGACCACGGCTATTTTTTATCGTCTATTTTCAACACGGCAAGAAATGCTTCCTGCGGGACTTCAACGCTGCCCAGTTGTTTCATGCGCTTTTTTCCTTCCTTCTGCTTTTCCAGCAATTTGCGTTTACGTGAAATATCACCGCCGTAACACTTGGCCGTGACGTTTTTCCGCATTGCCTTGACAGTCTGGCGTGCGATAATGGTACTGCCAATGGACGCCTGCACCGCCACATCAAACATTTGCCGCGGTATCAGTTCACGCATTTTTTCCGTGACAAGACGTCCTCGCGATTGCGCCTGTTCTCTGTGGACAATTGTGGCGAGAGCATCGACGCGTTCGCCGTTAATCATGATATCCAGCTTGACCAGGTCGGCTGTCTGGAAATGTGAAAAGCTGTAATCCAGAGAGGCGTAACCGCGGCTGACGGATTTAAGCCTGTCAAAGAAATCCATGACAATTTCACCCATGGGAAGTTCGTAAACCAGCGCAACCTGACTGCCGTGAAACAACATACTTTTTTGCACCCCGCGTTTTTCCACACACAAGGTAATGACACTGCCAAGGTGCGCCTGGGGAACCAGAATGTTGGCACGCGCGATCGGTTCGCGGATTTCTTCGATATGATTGACCGGGGGGAGCTTCGATGGATTATCCACATGCAGAATTTCACCCTTGGTTGATAATACTTCGTAAACGACGGTCGGCGCCGTTGTAATCAGCTCGAGGTTGTATTCACGTTCCAGGCGCTCCTGCACAATTTCCATATGCAGCATGCCAAGAAATCCGCAGCGAAACCCAAATCCCAATGCTTCAGACGACTCTGGCTCAAAGAAAAGAGCGGCATCGTTAAGACGCAGCTTGCTCAGCGCATCACGCAGCGCGGGGAAGTCATCCGAGTGGATGGGAAACAAACCGGCATAAACCTGGGGCTTGACCTTTTTGAATCCTGGAAGCATATCGGTTGCCGGATGATGCGCATGTGTCAGCGTGTCACCAACCGGAGCGCCGTTAATGTCCTTGATGCCGGCAATCACATAACCGACTTCGCCCGCCCGCAATGCGTCGGTTGGAAAGCGCTTGGGTGTAAAAACACCCAGTCCTGTGACTTCATGCGCCCTGCCTGTTGACATGACTTGCATTTTTTCACCCGACTTCAAAACACCGTTTTTAACCCGCACCAGCGAGACCACGCCCAGATAGGAGTCAAACCATGAATCGATAATCAGGGCCTGCAGAGGAGCGTCAGGGTCGCCTGTGGGCGCTGGTATGTCTGTAATCAGTCTTTCCAGTAATTCTTCTATACCCAGGCCTTGTTTCGCACTGATGCGCACCGCGTTTTGCGCTTCCAGGCCGATGATGTCTTCGATTTCATGAATCACGCGGTCCGGATCAGCCTGTGGCAAATCAATTTTATTGAGCACCGGCACGACTTCCAGCCCTTGATCCAGGGCGGTATAGCAAACCGCGACCGTCTGCGCTTCCACGCCTTGTCCGGCGTCCACTACCAGCAGCGCGCCCTCACAGGCTGCGAGAGATCGTGACACCTCGTACGAGAAATCAACATGACCGGGTGTATCAATAAAGTTAAGCTGGTAAGTCTGGCCATTTTTTGCCTTATAATGCAGAGTCACACTATGAGCCTTGATGGTGATGCCGCGCTCTCGCTCCAAGTCCATGGAATCCAGAACCTGCGCCTGCATTTCGCGTTCACTCAGTCCGCCGCAAAGCTGTATCAGACGGTCTGCCAGCGTCGACTTACCATGATCGATATGGGCAATAATTGAAAAATTACGAATATTTTGCATAGATACACGATACCCCGTTTAGGGGAATGATGGTAACGTATTTTTATCCAATATACCAATGGATTACCATACCGCTATCCCCGCTTCACACAAGATGACAGCCGGAAATATCGGAACAACGGCCGCAGGAATAGCCAACCTGACCACCCTCTTACCCAATGCAAGCCGCGGATGCTTAATATTGAAAATCATTTGATGATAAACTGTCTTAAGGCGGGTTTTTATATCACAAGGAAACATTATGGAAGATAAACAGAGCGAACCCCAAGGCACGCTGGTCATACAAACGGTTGCCATGCCGGCTGATACCAATGCAAACGGTGATATCTTTGGCGGGTGGCTGGTATCCCACATGGACATGGGTGCCGGATTCGCTGGCCGGCGGCGCGCCCATAGCCGGGTCGTAACGGTTGCCATTGATTCACTGGTATTTATCCGCCCTGTCACCGTGGGTGACACGGTCTGTTGTTACGCCAATCTGGTCAAGGTGGGAAGAACTTCCATGCAGTTCAAGATGGAAGCCTGGACCTTGGCTTTACAAGACGAGAAGCCTAAAAAAGCCGCGGAAGGCATGTTCACATTTGTAGCTATAGATGAAAATGGCCATCCCAGGCCTGTTGACCGCTGACAGGCAGCGTGCGTCTCGCGGCGCCAGCCGATGAATGTCCGTTTCCGCGATTGATTTATCATTGACGCAATGACTGATCATTACTCAATGTGACCAGCAAACGGCGGTAGTATCCAGGCCGACAGGAATCCCGAAAAACCAGGCAGGTAACCGGAAAATATCTCCCTTCAATTTGAAAGCGCAGGACTGCCACCCATCTGGTCACGGTGCTGTCACCCTTGAGCACGCCCTGGAGCAACGCCGCCCGGGTATGCACACACCACTGCCCCTGCCCCAGGCTGGTAATGCGTAAAACGGCATGGTCACCGCATAGCAAACCGTGACGCCGGACGATTATTGTTCCATAAACGGCTGCGGCAGATATCAGTCCCAGCCTGATCCATATCCCCGCCGTTAGCGAAATCAAAAGAGCCAGGGTGAATAAAAGCAGGACCAAGCTGAGAATAATATATTGCCAGGAAAGCTTTAGTTCAAAATCGTGACAGTGCATGGGAATGAATGATTTCCGTGATTCTGGCGAGATCACTGTCTTCAGGGGTTGCGCTCCCCATCAGCCAGGCGAACAACTCTGGGTCGGAACAATTCAGAAGCGCGACAAAACGCTTCTTGTCTTCCCTAGCCAGTTCCGGGTAAGCCTCGCTAAGAAAATTTCCTAATAAAACATCAAGTTCAAGCATGCCTCTGCGGCAGGCCCAACGCAGTTTTTCGGGATGCTCGAAAAAATCATGGTTTGCAGGGTCTTTCATTTAAGCTTCTCTTTAAAATTACTTGCTATACTGAATATCAGATTGAATGTAAAAGGAAGGGGCAGTGCATGTATCATACCCGATTAAAAGAATTAATTGCCAGTTTAAAAGCTGTAAATGACCAGCCTGACACTCGCCAGCAGGTGGATGAAATCATATCTATTTTGAGCCATCTGAAAAAAAAACAGGTTGATGATGACCAGATTGCAAGCTATCTGATCACCATCATCAGTGAGTTCCCGTATATGATGCACCATCCCAATAACGCCGCGCTGGAAAAACTGTGCCGGCAATTAAGGCCTGCCACGCTGAATTTGCCTGACTTTACCCGGGAGAAATTTTTTGGCGAGGCTTTTCAAAAACACGAGCCTTCCAAAACCAAGCCCTTGAGCTCCAAGAGATGATTGATTAATCCTCGCTACTCTTTCAAAACCACGGCACCATCATCCGCGCCGCTGCTGATACGACAAAGATAATTTGCTCCGCCTTTTAGCGCATAGGTTTTTGCGTCATAGTAGGCAGCGTGAAATTCAGCGGAATTATCCTCATAGACACGCAGACGCCCATAAGCATGAACAAGGCCTAGAGCGGCATGTTCAGTCAAAATGGTATTTGACGTCGCGATGACATAGCGCTCCTGTCCTGCGTCAGTTTTCACTTTATAGTGCGAAAAAATTGAAAAATTGATGCGTGTTGATGTTCCGCCTGTATCCGATTCGGCTTTGAGCATTTTGATGCCAGGCAAAGGTTTCAAGACACATTTATCGAAATAAACAATTGCCTTGACATCATCGCCCTGATGCAGAGCCTGCAACAGCTGATCATAACTTGTCAGTGCCTGGGAAGCCATACAAACGGGGGAAATGAATCCTGTTACGAGTGCAGCCGCTTTCAATCCAATGCTATGGATTTTCATGATAAGTCTCCCTGTAGAAAAGTCGAAATATATATTAAGATGTTGGGCAATTGTACCCTGACATCGAATTTAGAGAAGCATCATGCCCATACATAAACTCAAATTGATATCCCGCCGGGAAGTCGCGAATAATACGGTAGAATTCATGTTTGAAAAACCGGACGGTTTCACATTCATACCCGGCCAGTATGGAGGATTCACCCTGATCAATCCCAGCGAAACCGATGCCGGCGGCATCACGCGGCGATTTTCCCTGTTGAGCACGCCGGAAGATAAATTTATCGCGGTGACCATGCGCATTCAATCCTCGGCTTTCAAACGCGTTCTGAATACGCTTCCGCTTGGCAGTGAAATCAAATTTGCCGGACCTAGCGGTAATTTTATCTGTCACGATGATCCCTCCACGCCTGCTGTGTTTATTGCGGGCGGAATAGGTATCACACCCTTTTACAGCATGATTCAATCCGCGACCCGGCATCAGTCCATGCAAAAAATAATCCTGTTTTACGGCAACCAATCCATCAAAGACGCCGCTTACCTGCAGGAACTATCCCTGCTGCAAACGCTTAATCCCCATTTTACTTTCGTTCCCACCTTGACCATGACGGATGAGGGATGGAAAGGCGAGACCGGGTTTATTACGCATACCATGATTAAAAAATACATATCCGATCTGAATCAACCCATCTATTATGTCTGTGGATCTCCTGTCATGGTCACAGCCCTGCAGGAAACGCTGGTTGAAATGGGAGTGGAGGAAAATAAAATCAAGGTCGAAGATTTTCCTGGTTATTGATTCGGGCAAATGTCACAGCGGCAAAGATCCAACCGCCCGGGGAATCCAATCAGCCCATTGTTTACGTGTCCCTCTTGTCACTGGCGTAAGGACTGGTCCATAATCCACCGCAATATTGAAGGAATCTCACCATGAACAAACATGATTATCTGAAATTTCTGGCTGCGGAAACCAGTCAGCTGAAAGAAACCGGCCTGTTCAAGGCGGAACGTATTATCACTTCGCCACAGAAAGCGGTCATTGACTTGCAAGACGGTTCGCATGTTGTCAACCTGTGCGCGAATAATTACCTAGGCCTGGCCGACGATCCCTCTCTTATTGAGGCGGCCAAACTTTCACTGGACCAATATGGATACGGCATGTCATCCGTACGCTTTATCTGCGGAACCCAGACGGTCCATAAAAAGCTTGAGACACAGATCAGTCATTTTCTCGGAATGGAAGACACCATTCTGTATTCTTCCTGCTTCGATGCCAACGGCGGTTTGTTTGAAACACTCCTGGGCCCGGAAGACGCGGTCATCAGTGATGCGCTGAATCACGCCAGCATTATCGATGGAATTCGTTTGTGCAAGGCGAAGCGCATGCGTTACAACAATAACGACATGCGGGACCTTGAAGCAAAACTAAAGGAGGCGGCGGATTGCCGCGTCAAATTGATCGCTACCGACGGTGTGTTTTCCATGGATGGAATTGTCGCGAACCTGCCCGCTATCTGCGACCTCGCAGACAAATATGATGCAATGGTGATGGTGGATGATTCCCATGCAGTGGGATTCATGGGCAAACAGGGACGCGGTACGCATGAATACCATCATGTCATGGATCGCGTGGATATTATTACCGGAACACTGGGCAAAGCCCTGGGAGGTGCGTCAGGGGGATATACCAGCAGCCGCAAGGAAATTGTCGCCTGGCTGAGACAGCGTTCCCGCCCTTACCTGTTTTCCAACACCCTCGCGCCAACAATCGCCGCCACTTCAGTCAAAGTGCTGGAAATGCTTGAATCAAATCAGCATCTCATCAAGAAAGTACACGAAAACAGCGCGTATTTCCGCAGTGAAATGGAAAAACTGGGCTTTCATCTGGTTCCAGGCGACCATCCCATTATTCCAGTCATGCTGGGTGACGCGAAACTTGCCAGCCTGATGGCAGACCAAATGCTGCAAGAAGGTGTTTACGTCATTGGATTTTCCTATCCGGTTGTGCCGCAGGGCCATGCGCGTATTCGCACTCAAATGTCCGCCGGCCATGACAGAGAACATCTGGATAAAGCCATTGCAGCGTTCGCCAAAGTTGGCCGTCATTTAGGCGTAATCAAAGGAGCAGCACATGAAAGCGCTCGTTAAGGCAAAAGCCGAACCCGGTATATGGATGCAAGACGTACCCACTCCTGCCGTCGGACCCAATGACGTCTTGATCAAGATCAAAAAAACCGCGATCTGCGGGACAGACATCCACATTTACAATTGGGATGAATGGGCGCAGGAACATATAAAAGTGCCATTGGTTGCGGGCCATGAATTTGTCGGCGAAGTCGTGGAAATTGGAAAGGAAGTGGATTCTTACCACAAGGTCGGCGACCGCGTCTCGGGCGAAGGACATATCGCCTGCGGACATTGCCGCAACTGCCGTGCCGGCAGATCGCATCTTTGCCGCCGCAATGTAAGCGTCGGCGTGACCCGCAATGGCTGTTTTGCGGAATATCTATCTATTCCGGCTACCAATGCCTATCCCATCCCGGAATCAGTGCCAGACAAGCAGGCTTCTATTCTTGATCCCTTCGGAAATGCCGCGCACACGGCCTTATCCTTCGATCTCGTGGGGGAAGATGTGTTAATCACAGGCGCAGGTCCTGTTGGCATCATGGCGGCGGCCATCGCACGACATGTGGGCGCGCGTTATGTCGTCATAACCGATGTCAATGAATACCGCCTGAAACTGGCAGAAAAAATGGGTGCAACGCTGGCTGTCAATACTGCCCGTACATCTCTCAAACAAGTCATGGATCAACTGGACATGAAGGAAGGCTTTGATGTGGGCATGGAAATGTCCGGAAACCCCGGGGCGTTCACTGATATGATCACACACATGAATCACGCCGGTAAAATCGCCCTGTTAGGTTTTTTGCCGCATAATACCGGGATAGACTGGAGCCAGGTCATCATGAAGGGACTCATTATCAAAGGGATATACGGCCGTGAAATGTATGACACCTGGTATAAAATGATTACCATGCTGCAAAGCGGGTTAAACATCGCTCCGGTCATTACACATGAATTCTCAATTAGTGATTATCAACAGGCTTTTGAAACCATGAGATCAGGGCATTCCGGAAAAATCATACTCAACTGGAGTTAAATCGTCATATCATCTGCGCGGCATGCCGCTGCCGCGCAGACAACCCGGGCAGTGTGTTCGCGTTCTTCGGAAAACATAAAAAAACCGGACAGTCCCGGAAGAAGCAATAAAGAAGAGCTTTCCTGTAACACCTGACGCACAAACCATTGCAGTGAAAAAAAATCAAGCCTGAGCAAGATCCAGTATCGGCTCTGCCGCCATGGATTTAAAATCCATCACTTGATGGTCCCACTCATAAATCAAATGCTGCTCAAAATCATAAAACCACGCATGAATCTTGAGATTGTCAGAAGAAAGTTTTTCCTGAACGATAGGATATAATTTGAGGTTATTGACCTGATTGACCACATTCATGCGCGCAAGATCATTCACATCCGGCGTCTTATCAACATTAAGCTGTGCCCGGATCATATTAATCCATGCGGTTAACTGTGAAGGCGACTCAATATTGTCTGACTGGCATGCTTTCATGGCACCGCAATTGGCATGGCCGCATATCACGATATCTGTAATATGAAAATTGCCGAGTGCAAATTCGATGGCTGCCGCTTCGCTGTGCTGAGCTTGCGGCTGATAGTGCGGAATATAATTTCCAACATTACGGATAATAAAAAGCTCGCCGGGATCCGTGGATGTAATCAGCGATGGAATAATCCGGCTGTCTGAGCAGGCAATAAACAAAGTATGCGGATCTTGTTTTTTATTAATATACTCAAATAAACGCTTGTCATCATGCTGGCTTTGTACGTGAAAACGCCGAAAGCCATGGACAAGACGCCCATAGGAAGATTTAGGCGCATGTTCCCCAATTTTATTACGCAATTCATGTTCTGATACCAGATACCAGTCATCCAGTATCGCCGCGCCCCCGCATAAACCAAATAATGACTCAAAGCGCCGCGGCAAGCCCTTGATGAAAAAGTTAATATTTCTTGCCCTGCAATAATGAAAAAGATCAGTAATAGCCGACGCCCCTGACAAATCCAGGTTTCTGATATTCGATAAATCCATCAAAATGGTTTGTCCGTTCTTACCGTTCAATTGCTTTTGAATATCAGCAATTTTTGCCGTTGAAAGAAAAGTCAAGGCACCGACTAATGTTAAACGCACAATACCGTCTTGAGAACTTGATGTAATGTGCAAGTGGGTTTTTGTGGCTCGCAGCAATACAATCAGGCAAGACACAATGATCCCGGCCTGCACTCCGGCCAGCAAATCAACAAAAATGATTGTTACAAATGTAACCGCGTAAATGACCGCCTCCGGGCGCGTGGTTTTCCATAAATCATAAAACTCCTTGTAATTAATCATGGAAAATGCCACGGAGAATAACACGCCAGCCAGTGCCGCGATCGGTATGGCTCCAATGAGCGGAGCGGCGAAAAAAATAGTCAAAAGTATAATCAGCGAGTGAATAATGCTGGATCTGCGTGTTTTAGCGCCTGCTCTGACATTGGTTGCCGAGCGCGCGATCACACCTGTCACCGGTATGCCGCCAAAGAGAGAAACCGCTATGTTACCCATTCCCTGTCCAATTAATTCCTGGTCTGCATCGTGTTTTTCACCCTTTGCCAGCTTATCCACCGCAGAGGAAGACAAAAGTGTTTCCAGGGATGCAAGCAAGTAAATAATAACAGCATTAAAGAAGAGATCCTGAAGCGGAATGCTTGTTGACTGGGGAAAGTGAGGAAGCGGCAGCGTATTGGGAATGCCGCCAATTAACGGAACATCGGATAAATCGAATGCATATACAACAAGACTGGTGATGATAACGGCGGGCAGAATCGCCGGAATGCGTGGAAAAAGCTTTGGCAATCCATGAATAACGCCAATGGTCAAAGCTACCAGGAAAATACAAGTTCCATTGATGGCGTGTAAATATTCTTTAAGATGCGTAAGAACGGAAAAAATATCGGATTCGGGCGGCGGCGCGATTCCAAACGCACGCGGTAATTGGCCAATCAGTATGATAACGCCTATGCCTGCGGTGAACCCGGAGATGACAGGTAATGGCACATAGCGCCCAAATCTTCCCAGGCCCAGTATTCCGCTGCCAAGCTGCATCAGACCAGCCAGCCCGCAAATCAGAATCAGAGATTGAACACCAAATTTTTCAACGATGTCAGCGATGAGAATAGACATCGCAGCCGCCGGACCGCTCACGGCAAGCGTAGTGCCTCCGAATAACGCGCATACTATGCCCGCGATAATCGCCGTGATCAAACCCAATCCGGGTGAAACGCCTGACGCCAGCGCGATAGCAAGCGAAAGTGGAATAGCTATAAAAGCGACGGTGATACCGGATAACAAATCAGGCATCAGATAATCTTTCGAGAATAGATTCTTCCACGCCGGTATTAACCGGGAAATTCCCAAATCATAATTCAATTCGCCAAGTCGCATTATTTGTCACCTTTGTCAATTTGAACATTCCCTGTATCAATCGCATGCACGCTGCCATCGTTATTGCAAGCGACAGCTTAACATGAACCGTTTATCACGCACGCGCTTAATCCTGCTGCAAACTTAAAATTGTTATTTTGGTCATACGTTACTTCCCAACCAAAGACACCGCCTATTCCCGGATAAGTCTTGGGCGGTATATAGGTGTCACAGCTATTAGACGCGACAACACCGGTTCTTAAACATTGCACAGCGCGCTTAATGGTAGAAACCGGGATGACAGGAGAGCCATCTCCTCCACCCTGGGCATTAGGAACCAAGTAACCCAATACCACCTGCGATGGTTTCAAATAACTGACGTAAGGCAGATACCCGCGATTGGACGGCCAATTCACCAATAAATCGGTTGCCATGGCGACTGAAAAATTCGGGCTGTTTATGGTATTGGGATCATAACAAATGCCATCTATGCCAAGCATACAGCCGCTATTGTAAAGCTGCACACCAACCCAGGCTAATGAATCATGTGTCTGCATGATCAATGAAGAATAATTTCCCCATGTCTCGTTAAAAGTTGAAGTAACAGCAATGTTGGCGGTTTGTGGAGCCAGGGTAAGCAATAATGAAGGATGATTGGCGTGCATGGTGTTAATGATACCGGCCAACACAGCAATATCACCCTGCGGGTTGGCGAATGTTCCACCCGCAGTAAGGCCGCTTTCTATGTCAATATCAAAGCCATCAAATCCATATTGGTTGACCAGGCTTTCCAATGACTGGATAAATGTTTGTGTAAATGCGCTGGTCGATGAAGCCTTCTGCAACACCTGATGGAAATTGACTGTGGTGTTGGGAATACTCGTTGACGCGCCGCCCAATGATAACAAGACCTTTATACCCAGAGCCTGCAGGGATTTGATATAGCTTGGCGTAACCGTATCAAAAGCCGGAGTTATTTGTCCTGGCGTGACGGTGCTGAACACGCCAAATGCCACTAAAATATGTGTGTAGCCTGCGGCCGCTAACGCATTTGCAGAAGGCGGTGTTTTCCAGCCTGGCAAATAACCGATGATACGCCCTCCTGTTGCCGGGATAGGCGCGTACGAAATCGTTTCTGATGCATTAGAGGTTGCAGTAAGCGGTTGCGGATTATAAGTCGCATTATAACCGCCGATATTGGTAGATGAGACAGTATAAATAACGCCGTCGGTCAATTTTATTATAGATGAGCCCTGACCATTGCTTAATGAAATCGTTTGGGTAACAGGCGCGGCGCCATTGTTGGGCGTAAGAGTGGCTGATACAGATGAGATTGCCGCAGGAACACCGTTTACATTGATGGTAACATTATCCTGGGCAACCGGGGTGCAGGCATATGCCAAATTGACAACAGGCGCTGATTTGGCAGCCACGGCGGTAACAGGATTAAACGTCGCCGCGCAATAATATCCATTATAAGTAATTGCGGGGGTAGAGAAGCGATAACTTGCTCCGCTTATCAAACCAGATACAGTTGTTGTGGTATTCCAGTTTACTGACGCATTGGCAGAACTGCCGTTTTGGGTATTGGTTAAGACCAGAGCCGGATTATTCGTATACCCTGACAGTTCAGGAGGCAGTGCCTGAACTTTGAATGCAATGCCTGCTTCAGATGGTATCATGGCATATGAAATGACAGAAGATGCGATCATGCCGGAAATCAAGGTAATGGCAGCAGGATTCGCTGTCCCTTGGTAAACGTTGCCAAGGCTGTCTGTCACACTGACGGGGGAAACCGTATAATCTCCTGCCGCAAGATTGCTAATTTTTATCGTGTTTGACCAGGGGACCTGAACATCACTCAGCGGCAATCCATTGAATGCAAGATGAACTAGCGCATATGATTGCGTGACATTGGCAGGCTGCGGAGAGGAATTTGTCAAATCGATTTCACCCGTATTAACAGGTGTTCCCAGATACACGCTGACGCTATCAGGCACATAGTCCGCCGTAGCGGCGCCATAAATAATCGTGATGGATTTGCCAATCGGAAGCTTGCTGTTCGCGCCTGGATAAGTTGGAAAATGCAAATAGAAGGTAGACAAATAATTTGCGGCAACCTGAGGCCGGGAAGTAATTTGCAGATTATTATCCGGGTAAGAAAGAGGATTAAAATCTCCCCAAAATGAAGTATTCAAATTCTTGGTATTGAGAAATGTGACTGTCGTGTTCTGAAAATCAACAGCTTGACCGCATTGATTAGTAATCTTCAGGTATATTGTCTTCCAGAATTTGCTTCCGCTGTTGCTGAATGCGGTTTGTATGCAAGATGCGGCTTGCGAAGGCACAACAGGAACATTACCAGCGAAAGCGACAGGGGGCATCAAAATGAAAATCAAAAACAAGATTATCCTTTGCATGAGCACATCCTTGTTAACCACATGACAGCTTAAGAAAGTGTAGCAAATTCGTCTGAAATATCAAGCAATTATGAAATAACCGCCCGATTGCCAATATTTTCTTAAGGTTATTAAACTACAATACAAAGCTCAGGCGAGCCATCAGTTGAAAGGGAATTTCTCAGGCGTATCTGCGCCATAAAATAAATCTGGATATGGCCGCGGACAAACCAGACACAAACGAGATTCCGGTACGGCATGAATAACAGAACCAAATACTCCAGCATGTACATCCTGGTCTGCAATATTCCAGATGAGCGTTACGCTAACAAGGCTTATCGCGATACAATCAAAGGCATCAAGCAGAAATGGGCGGCGCAGGCAAACGATCCCGCCTGTCAGAGGCTTCACATCATCTATCTTTCGCCGGGCGATCAAGCTCATCATCGCAAATTCAAGGTGTTGAATCAGGTTGATCGCGAATCGAAAATTTGTATCGTCGGACATTGCAAGGAAGGCGAAGATAATATTTATAGTGACGGTATTTATCCCGATGAAAAAGATCCCAAACAATACGCCAGGCATGCGTTTTCATTTATTCACCTTGGCATGATCCTGCTGATGAACATCACTTCGCCAGAAGTATTGATTGACCGCGAACTCGTGTATCAACAAATGAATTCTGTACAGAGAAAGTTAAGAGTTTCCATCACGGCATGCAGAGCGGCTACAGATACCATTTCTTCATCAGGTGAAATTATTTCGGCGTCATTCGCCCGCAAGCTGTTCAATTTCCTGCATAATCAGATGTTCAATTCATCCTTGCTTTGTGACATTATCGCCGCAAACCAGATTGTCGCTCCCATAGGAACCAAGCCCGATCTCGCCAATCTGATAAAATATGTATGCGGTTTCGGTAATCATGAAGCCGGTATTCACAAACGATATCTGCAAAGCCCCTATTTCCAGGGAAAGTGTTGCTTTAATTTGTTCAAATCACCGTTAGGACGCAAGCCTGGCAACGACTATAAACTGATGTTCACCATTGCCCCCGACACCACTCACGAAGATGTACTGGAAAGTGACATACGCTGCAAAGTGCTGACAGTTCCTGAAGCATCCCGGCGCCTGGAGATGCAGATTTCAGGAGAAAATGCCATGAGAAAGGTTAAAAGCATTCTTTTTGACGCCAGCAAGCAAGAACGGCATCGCGACGCGGCAGTTCACTTATTATTGTTGTGCAAAGGCATGGTACAGGATCGGATACAAATTGACGACATTACCCGACAATATGACGACAGACATGAAATATCGCCTGTACGCTGCTGACCGCGATCATCCATATCTGTTTTCGAGATAACTGAACAAGGCTCTAATGACCATGGCTTCAGCGCCTGCGGGACGCCCCGGGCGCGGGCGTGAATTCCATGCCATCAAATCAAAATGCAGCCATGGAATGTCGTCAGGTACAAACTCCTTGAGAAACAAGGCCGCAGTAATCGCGCCGCCATAGGATTCTGTTGAATTATTATTGATATCGGCAATGGAGCTGTTCAGATATTCCCGATATGCCTGAAATAACGGCAGACGCCACATGGGATCATATTTTTTTTCACCCTGTTTGATCACATCATTGACCAGTTGATCATGATTGGAAAAGACTGCCGGTAATTCAGTGCCCAGCGCAACACGGGCTGCGCCGGTCAGAGTCGAGATATCAATGAGCACTTCGGGTTTTTCATCAGCCGCTTCTGTCAAGGCATCGGCTAGAATCACCCTGCCCTCTGCGTCTGTATTACCGATTTCGATGGTCAAACCTTTGCGGCTTTTAATAATATCGCCTGGGCGATAAGCATTCCCCGCTATCACATTTTCAACAACTGGAATTAAAACCCGCAGGCAAACTGGCAGTCTTGACTGCATGATCATGCGCGCGAGGCCTAGAACATGCGCCGCTCCCCCCATGTCTTTTTTCATAAGCAACATGGCTGAAGAAGGCTTGAGATCCAGCCCGCCGCTGTCAAAACATACTCCCTTGCCTACCAGTGTGACCTTGGGATGCGCAGGACTCCCCCAGCGAAAATCCAGCAGACGCGGCGGATCGTCACTCGCGCGACCCACGGTATAGATGGAAGCATAATTTTGCTCCAGCAGGGCTTCACCCAGGATTTGTGTCAGCTTCGCGCCATATTGCGCCGCCAGCTTTTCCACCACCGCGGCAAATTCGCCAGGACCCATATCATCGGCCGGTGTATTGATGCAGTCGCGCACCAGATAAATGGAATCAACCAGATTATTGATCTGATCCAGCCAGGCAGATTGCAAATATAATTGCGCCGGCTGGCGCTGAGGTTTTTTATAGCGTGTAAACTGGTATGCGCCCAGTCCCCACGCCAGAGCACACTGCTGGTATTGCGCGTCAGTCACATCGAATTTATACACGCCTTCAGGAAGAATGAATGGCAATCCGCCCGTTCCCCAAAGAGGGTCCGCGTCGGAGACACAGCAGATGACACGCGCAACCTTGCCGTGAGCATCCGGAATAAGGCGTGTATTTCCTGCTTCAGCCTGAAACTGTGTTGCAGCCAGCCATTCTTTAATGGCTGGAACCTGGATTGCCAGCCAATCCGAAAATCCGCTTTGTGACACAACGGAAATCGGAACCGCGGCAGCGCTTGTTTCAGTGGTAAAGCAAACTGACATTTTATTCTCCAATCATTTTTGCGGCCGGGGTGTAAGATTGCTTCAAGGCTTCAGCAACAGCCTGATAAGTAATTTTACCATTGGCCACATTCAACCCGTTCAATAAATGATGATTACGCCGCATTGCTTCCTTATAGCCGTAATTAGCCAAGGACAGGGCGAAGGGCAGCGTCGCATTATTCAAGGCAACAGTCGATGTGCGCGGCACCGCGCCCGGCATATTGGCCACGCAGTAATGCACGACACCATCAACGACATAAGTCGGGTTTTGATGTGTGGTCGGCTTGCTGGTTTCAAAGCATCCACCCTGGTCAATTGAAACGTCTACCACCACGGAACCCGGGCGCATCTGGCTTAACATGGCGCGTGTCACAAGTCTGGGTGCTGAGGCGCCGGGAATCAAGACAGCACCAATCACCAGGTCAGCGCTTTGAACATGTTCTTCTATGGCATCTGTTGTGGAAAAAATGGTATTGATTTTTGAACCAAATTGCAGATCCAGATGATATAAACGTTCAAGAGACTTGTCGATCACAACGACGTGCGCGCCCATGCCCATGGCCATGCGCACGGAATTGGTTCCCACCACGCCGCCCCCCAGGACCACGACTTTCGCCGGCGCCACGCCGGGCACGCCGCCCAGCAGCATTCCGCGTCCGCCGTTCTTGATTTCCAGACTGGTTGCGCCTGCCTGAATAGCCATGCGGCCGGCGACTTCACTCATGGGGGCCAGCAAAGGCAGTCCGCCGTGCTGATTGGTCACTGTTTCATAGGCTATCGCCACGCAACCGGAATCCTGGAGCAACTTTGCCTGTTCCGGGTCAGGCGCAAGATGAAGATAAGTAAATAAAACCTGGTTCTCACGCAGCATGCGGCATTCATCCGGCTGAGGTTCCTTGACCTTGATGACCATATCGGCTTTCTGAAAAATTTCTTCCGCCGCGTCAACTATACGCGCCCCAACATGCTGATAAGATTCATCGTCAAAACCAATTTTTTCGCCCGCTCCCTTTTGCACAATCACTTGATGACCGTTAGCGATCAATTCCCTCACACTGCTTGGCACCAGCCCGACTCGATATTCAAAGTTCTTTATCTCTTTTGGAACACCTATTAACATGATTAATCTCCAATGGGTTATAGTGTGATATCCATATGAAAAACTACCTGAACATTTCCATCCATAGCTTATTGACACGCTGAACATATTCCGCAGGATCCGGCAACGCACCGCCTTCAGCCAGGAGCGCCTGATCAAATATAATATGCGTCCAATCTGACAAACGCATTTCATCCTTTTCATCCAGCAACTTACGCACCAGCATATGATCCGGATTCAATTCCAGAATCGGCTTGGTCTCTGATACTTGCTGTCCCGCCGCCTTCAATAAGCGTTCCATTTGCGGGCCTAACGCATTCTGGTCACGTACCAGGCAGGCTGGAGAATCAGTCAAACGATGCGACAGGCGCACTTCCTTGATGTTCTTTTCCAGCAGAGTGTGAATCTTTTTCAGGAGAGCATCGAATGTCTGCTGTTGTTCGTGCTCTTTATTCTCTTCCAGTTTTTTTTCTTCCGCGCTGTCAGGAATGATTTCATCCAGCTGCAAATCGCCTTTTGCAACAGATTGAAATGGTTTGCCATCGTATTCCGGCATATGTCCGACGACCCATTCGTCAATGCGGTCAGTCAACAACAGGACTTCAATGTCATTTTTTCTAAAAATTTCCAGATGAGGACTGAACCTGGCCGCGTTGATTGTATCCGCAGTGATATAATAGATTTTTTTCTGGGCAGGTTTCATGCGCTGGAGGTATTCATCCAGGGAAACAGTCTGTTCGGCGGCATCGCCATGGGTAGAGGCAAAGCGCAGCAGTTTGCCGATTTTCTCGCGGTTCGTGAAATCTTCAGCCGGGCCTTCCTTTAAGACATTACCAAACTCTTTCCAGAATTGGACGTACTTCTCCGGTTCATCTTTAGCGATTCTTTCAAGCAAATCCAGCACATGCCGCACCATAGCTGAACGCAGCTTGGGAATCGATGGATGATCTTGCAAAATTTCTCGCGAAATATTGAGAGGCAATGCGGTCGTATCCAGCACACCACGCACAAAACGCAAGTAGTGAGGCATGAATTGTTCGACCTGATCCATGATGAATACGCGCTGCACATATAATTTTAGTCCATGATGGGTGTCGCGCTGCCACAAATCAAAAGGCGCGTGTGAAGGAAGATAAAGAAGACAAGTATAATCGATATTACCACCTTCAATCTTGTGATGCGTCCATGCCAGCGGATCTTCAAAATCATGCGCGATATGTTTGTAGAATTCCCGGTATTGCTCAACCGTCACCGCACTTTTCGGCAGCGACCAGAGTGCCGTGGCGCGATTAACGGTTTCCCACTCCGCAGTCTCTTTTCCATCATCGGCGCGTTTTGGCATCATGATGGGAATATTCAAATGATCCGAATACTTGGTAATAATGCTGCGCAGCCGCCATTCATTCAAAAACTCTTCTTCGCCTTCCTTCAGGTGTAAAATGACATCGGTGCCGCGCGCCGTTTTTTCCAGATTGGCAACTGTGTACTCGCCATCGCCCTTCGATTCCCAGCGCACGCCATGAGCGCTGCCCAGTCCGGCGCGGCGCGTTATGACCGTCACCCTGTCTGCCACAATAAAAGAGGAATAAAAACCCACGCCGAACTGCCCTATCAAATGAGCATCCTTTTTCTGGTCGCCAGTCAACCGTGATAAAAATTCACGCGTGCCAGACTTGGCGATAGTGCCCAGATTTTCAACGACTTCATCCCGGCTCATCCCTATCCCGTTATCACTGATGGTAATCGTCTTGGCATCATTATCAAAACGGATGCGTATGCCGAGATTAGAATCAGATTCGTATAAGGCGGGATCAGACAAGGACTCGAACCTAAGCTTGTCTATGGCGTCCGAAGCGTTGGATATCAGTTCACGCAAAAAGATTTCCTTGTTACTGTACAGCGAATGGACCACTATATCGAGTAACTGCTTAACTTCAGCCTGAAAATTGAGTTTTTCCTGATGTGCGTCTAGCGTCATGAATCCTATCCTCCACTATGTGGTGGATACTATATAGCCCAAAGCAAAATATTCAAGTTAGAAAATAAATTGATAGACACAATCAGCCGCGTTAATAGTAAATATATGTGCATTATCAGCCAGGCGCAGACCCGGGACAGGCATCATGTTCCGGCTGGCGGTATGCATGTAAGCGATTGTTTTAAATAGTTATATTTGTTTCCATGGTTTGCTTGTTCAGCCGGTTATGCACCAGAACCGCGCAAGTTATGATCAATAGAAACCTGTAACCAGCAGCATGTTTTTAATGCCTTATCAGTTTTTTTAGAAGCAGCACTCCCAGCGCGGCAAATAAGAGCGGCGGAAGAAAGGCGGCGAACAGCGCGGGAATCTGATAGACCACGCATAATTGCCCTAGCATGGCGTTTAAGATGAAAAAAGCAAATCCAGCCAATATGCCGACCACGATGCGCCAGCCCATGGTTGAGGTGCTCAATGCACCCAGCACGAAGGGAATGGCGAGAAATATCATGACTAGCGAGGCAAGCGGCTGAAACACCCGCTGCCACAGGGTAAATTGATATTCATTCGCCTGCAGGCCGTTCTGCTTGAGATAGCGGATAAACTTGATCAGCTTGCTCAGAGACATTTCATTGGGATCCACTAGTCCCACGTTCAACAGGTTGGAATTTAATTTCAGCTCCCAGGGCAGTTCCGTGAAAACCTGACTTTTGGTGCGATTGGTGTAAAACGAGGTCTTCACGACATCATGCATGCGCCATTCATTGTCTTGCAGCGTCAGCGACTTGGCAAAATAAGCGGCCTGCAGGCGGTGATCATTGTCGAACTGGTACCAGGTTACACCGTTTAACAGCTGCCGTCCCACGACCCGTTGCACATGTATGAAATTATCATCAATATGAAACCAGATACCTGACGCCGTCACCACCGCCTGCCCCGCATTTTTTGCATTTTCCTTACGCATCACAGCCTTATAACTTAATCCCGGAGCAATCCACTCACCGGCAAGACTCAGGAACAAAATCAGTACCAGCGCGGCTGCCAGCACGCTTTTGATGATTTGACGAATGGAAAATCCGGATGCGCGCATGACCGCAAGTTCGCGGTAGGATGACATGATGCTTAGACCCACTATGCTGCCCAGCAGCACCAGCAGGGGAGAAAAATGGTAGAGATCATTGGGAAGCTTCATTAAAACATAAATGACAGCCTGGCCAAACCCGTAGTCGCCCTCTCCTATGCTCTTGGCTTCAGCAAGCAAAGACATGATGAGCAGCAAACTGGTAATCACCAGCGCCGCCATGCCGGTAGCCAGCATAATGGTTTTTGCAATATAACGGTCCAGAATCTTGATCATGATTTTTTCAACCAGGGTTTCGCGCTGACGAACATCACCGTTCCGACAAACAACAGCATCACACCGTGTACCCACCACATCCCTATCGAGACTGGAATACTTCCCTGCATTACCCAGTGCCGCGCGACATAGAGCAGATTGATATAGACAATATAGACCAGAACGGCGGGTATCAGCGACATGAATCTTCCCTGGCGTGGCCTGATGGCGCTCATTGGAACAGCAAGCAAGGCCAGAAAAAGCGTTGACAGCGCAATGGAAAAGCGCCACTGGAATTCTGCGGCACGCCTGGGCATGGCGTAATCGCGCCATAATTGTGATGTCGGCAAGGCTGCGTTTTCCTGAGTGGCGATACGCACCTCATTGTCCGGGATACGCACGGCATATTTTTTAAATTGTATGATTTTGTAATCGTTCTGGCCTGGGACACCTTCATAGCGATACCCGTCTGTCGTCACGAAAAACTGGTCCTGCGATTCACTGTCCTTGATTTGATAACCTTCATTGGCAAGGACCAGCATCCAGGATGTCTGCGCCGCGCCATCAACTTCAACGGATTTTTCCTGGGCCAGGAACACATTTTCCGCGCGCTGGCGGTCGCGGGATAGTTTTTCCACGTACATGACATGAGTGCCATCGGGACTGGCCTGAAACCGGCCCGGTATCATCGTTTGCACCAGGTGCACGGTGGCTTCATCACTGGTCATCACCTGCTGCCGTTTTGCTGAAACCAGGGGATTCACCCAGATCATGAGAAACAACACAACAGCCGACACCACGACTGCCAGGATAAGGGTCAGTCGTAATATCTGTTTCTGTCCATAACCATACATTTCCAGAATTGCCATTTCGCTATCCGCGTACAGACGCCCGAAAGCAAGCAAAATACCCAGGTACAAGCCTAATGGAAGCAGGAATGAAAGAATGTATGGCGCTTCAAAACTTGCCAGTTCCAGCAGGACACTGGTGGGTATTTTACCGATGGCGACATAGTTGAGATATCGCACCATCTGCTGGCTGAGAAAAGCCAGCAATAACACAATGGTAACACCCAGTAGTGTATAAATGATTTCACGAGTCAGGTAGCGGGCAATGATCATTAAATAACCTTTTTAACTGCAGGCGACCCGGCATTGCTGCTGTATTCACACATCCGGGCACATCGATTTATTTCAGCAGACCGGATTATATCGTGAAGTGACGGGTGACAAATCATTTTTTTTGAATAAACTCTATAAATTATCATTCACAACTCACAAGACCCCATGGGGAGAAATCATGAAGTTAAGCATTAAAGCCTCGCAGCCGCTCAAACAACAAAAATCCTGTCTTATTATCGGCGTCTATGAAGACGGCGAACTGACCCCGTCCGGCAAGGAACTGGATAAGAATACCCAGGGTTTTATCAGGAAACTGTTGCAGCAGGGCGTGATGCAGGGAAAAGTCGGGCAAATACTCCCCTTGTTCCTCCCGCCCCATTCGGCTTGTGAACAGATACTCTTGGCAGGCTGCGGCAAAATCAACACGCTGACGCCCGCCGGATTCCGCAAAATCATGGTGTCTGCCGTCAGGGCGCTCAATGCGGCGTCCGCAAAACAGGCTTCCTGCTTTCTGGCTGAATTACCGGTTGGCGACAAAAGCCTGGCCTGGAAAGTCAAACAAATGGCAGAATGCGCCTGGGAAGCCTTGTATCGTTTTGACTTGTTCAAGAGTGAAAAGGAAGCTCCCCTGGCGCTGAATGAGTTTGTCATTCATCTGCCTGACGCCAAACATTTAAAAGCCTGCGAACAGGCGCTGGCGCAAGGTCAGGCTGTCGCGGACGGCATCACCCTCACGAAAAATCTGGCGAACCTGCCCAGCAACATTTGTACGCCGGCATTTCTGGCCGAACAAGCCCGGGAACTCGGAAAACGGTATGCCTCGTTGAATGTCAAGGTATTGGAAGAAAAAGAGATGCGCAAGCTGGGCATGGGAGCCATTCTGGCCGTTTCCCAGGGCAGCGCGCAAGAAGCCAAACTGATATGCCTGGAATACAAAGGCGGAAAGCAGAAAGCAGCACCTGTGGCCCTGGTAGGCAAAGGCATTACTTTCGATACGGGCGGCAACTCATTGAAATCTCCAGAAAACATGGTGGGCATGAAATATGATATGTGCGGCGCCGCCACAGTCCTTGGCACCATCAAGGCTGCCGCTGAACTCAAACTGCCGGTCAATATCGTCGGGATCATCGCTGCGGTAGAAAACATGCCGGGAGGCACGGCCTATAAGCCGGAAGATATTTTAACCAGCATGTCCGGCCAAACCATAGAAGTGATCACGACAGACGCTGAAGGGCGCCTGGTACTCAGCGATGCCTTGACCTATTGTGAACGCTATCAGCCTGAGGTAGTCATTGATATCGCCACGCTGACAGGCGCGGTGGTCATTGCGCTGGGCGTGCACGCGACCGGGCTTATGTCTAATGACGATGCGCTTGCCCATGATCTGCTGCAAGCAGGATTGGAAAGTAACGACCGCGCCTGGCAGTTGCCCCTATGGGATGAATACCAGGAACAAATCAAAAGTCCTTTTGCCGATATGGCAAACTCGGGCGGACGCTCGGCAGGATCCATCACCGCCGGCTGCTTTTTATCCCGTTTTGCCAAAAAATTCCGTTGGGCTCACCTGGATGTAGCCGGGACAGCCGCCATGATGTCCGGCACCAGCGAGCGTATGGCTACGGGCAGGCCTGTTGCCATGCTGGCTCAATATCTGATTAACAGGACCCGATAAATGGAATGGCCCGCGGCGAAAATCACTTCCCCGCATCAATAGAAGGCTGGTCTCATGAAAATTGAATTTTATGTGCTCGAAACCGCCAGCAGTCAAAAATCACTGTATTTTGCCTGTCAACTGCTGGAAAAGATTTATTCCATCGAGTCCAGAAAGATATTGGTGCGCACCCAGACCCGCGATGAAGCCGTTCGCTTTGATGCCTTGCTCTGGACTTATCGGGATGATAGTTTTCTGCCGCATCATGTTTATGATCCGGCAGTTCAGGATCATCCAGCCATTCTTATTACCGATGGGACCGCGCCAGCAGTTCACCAGGATATCCTGATGAATCTGGGCGAAGACATCCCCGCATTCCATAACCAATTCCAGCAGATAATAGAAATTGTGTTTAGCGACCCGCATGTGCAACAATTGGCGCGGGCGCGATACAAACAGTATCGCCAGCTGGGATATGACATTAATACCATCAAATTAAAAGCAAGCGAATCATGACCGAAATCGAAAAAATCTATAATCCCCAGGCGATGGAACAGCGCTGGTATCGCCACTGGGAAGCCAAAGCTTACTTCGCTCCTTCGGGAACGGGCGCACCCTACTCCATCATGCTGCCGCCGCCCAATGTGACCGGAAGCCTGCACATGGGTCACGGATTTGGTTTTACACTGATTGACGTTCTGATTCGATATCACCGCATGTGCGGGATGAATACACTTTGGCAAACAGGCACGGATCACGCAGGTATCGCCACTCAAATGGTCGTGGAAAGAAAACTGAATCTTGAAGGCAAAACACGTCATGATCTGGGTCGGGACGCCTTTGTGGAAAAAATTTGGGAATGGAAAAATGAGTCCGGAGGAAATATTTCCCGCCAGCTTCGCCGCCTGGGCGCTTCCATGGATTGGTCACGTGAACGTTTTACCATGGATGAAGGACTCTCACACGCGGTCAGGGAAGTATTTATCCGCCTCTATGAGGAAGGCCTGATTTACAGAGGCAAACGGCTTGTCAATTGGGACCCGGTCTTGCTGACCGCCATTTCGGATCTTGAAGTCGTGAACCAGGAAGAAGACGGCAGTCTCTGGCATATCCGTTATCCTCTTGTTGATGCGAAGGAGTATCTTGTTGTTGCCACGACGCGCCCGGAAACTCTGCTGGGTGATGTCGCGGTCGCCGTCCACCCTGATGATGAACGATACCGGCATTTCATAGGCAGACAAGTGCACCTGCCGCTTGCCGACAAAACCATTCCAGTCATCGCGGATACCTACGTTGACCCTCTGTTTGGGACCGGCTGCGTCAAAATCACGCCAGCGCATGACTTTAACGATCACGCTGTCGGCGCCCGTCATCATCTGGAACCCGTCAACATATTCACTCCCACGGCACACATGAATGAAAATGTACCGGATATTTATCAGGGTCTTGACCGCTTCAAGGCCCGTGAACAGATAGTCAGGGATCTGGAAACACAAGGGCTGCTGGAAAAAATTGAAAAACATAAACTGAAAGTTCCCCGCGGCGACCGCTCCAATGCCGTGATTGAACCCTATCTCACCTATCAGTGGTATGTAAAATCAAAAGTACTGGCTGAGCCCGCCATCCGCGCAGTTGAAAACGGTGACGTGAAATTTGTGCCCGAAAACTGGAACAAGACTTATTATCAATGGATGCACAACATCGAAGACTGGTGCATCAGCCGGCAGCTCTGGTGGGGTCACCGCATTCCAGTCTGGTATGATGAAGACGGCGAAGCCTACGTAGGCCACGACGAAGGCGATGCGCGCAAACGTAATAACCTGGAGGCGGATATTCCGCTCAGACAGGATGAAGACGTTCTTGATACCTGGTTTTCTGCCGCACTGTGGCCGTTTTCTTCTCTGGGGTGGCCCGCCCAAACAAACGATTTAAAAACATTTTTCCCTACCAATGTTTTGGTTACGGGATTTGACATCATCTTTTTCTGGGTCGCCAGAATGATCATGATGAGTCTCAAATTCACCGGACAAGTACCGTTTCGGGAAGTGTACATCACCGGTTTGATACGTGATTCAGAAGGTCACAAGATGTCAAAATCCAAAGGCAACGTTCTCGATCCAATTGATTTGATAGACGGCATCAGCCTGGATGAATTAGTCAATAAGCGCACGTACGGACTCATGCAGCCCGCGATGGCGCAAAAAATTGAAAAAGCCACACGCAAGGAATTTCCTGACGGCATTCCTGGTCATGGCACGGACGCGCTACGTTTTACCTTTTGCTCCGTCGCCTCCTATACGCGGGAAATTCGCTTCGACACTAACAGACTGGGCGGTTATCGTAATTTTTGCAATAAGCTCTGGAATGCTTCCCGCTATGTCATGATGAATACGGAGGGACAGGATACCGGGTTGGGCGGCGCGCCCATGACCTTGTCGCTTCCTGACCGCTGGATCATTTCAAGATTGCAGCATGTCATCAGGGACGCGCATGAACAGATGAAGCAATATCGTTTTGACCTATACGCGCAGACGCTTTACGATTTCACCTGGAATGAGTTTTGTGACTGGTATCTGGAGTTATCCAAACCCATTCTGACTTCTTCTGGCAGTACACCGGACATGCTGCGCGGAACCAGGCATACGTTGGCCAACGTTCTGGAGTCTATTCTGCGCCTGCTGCATCCCATTACACCTTTCATCACGGAAGAAATCTGGCAGCGTCTCAAGCATCTGACAGGGCGCCAAGGTGAGACCATCATGCTGGAAACTTACCCGCAATACCATCACTCCCTGCTGGATGAAGAAGCCGCGAAACAAATAGAATGGTTGAAAAGCGTGATTATCGCCATCCGCACGATACGCAGCGAAATGAATATTGCGCCAGGCAAATTATTGCGCGTGCTGTTGCGAAAAGGATCACAAACTGATCGTGTCAATTACGACGGCCATCGACATCTTTTGTTTACACTTGCAAAAATTGAACGTTGCGACTGGATACCGGATCATGAAGCACCGCCGCAATCCGCGACAGCCTTTGTGGGAGAATTGGAAATATTCATCCCCATGGCAGGCTTCATCAATAAAGAGGAAGAAGCGGCGCGCCTCAACCGGGAAATCGCCAGACTGGAAAAAGATTTGTCCCTTATTCAGAATAAACTGCAAAATCCGCAATTTGTAGATAAAGCGCCCGCGGAAGTCGTGACCAAAGAACGAAGCCGTCAGAATGAAATTGAAATAGCGCTGAAAAAACTACGCGGCCAGCTGGAACAAGTCATGGCTTTCTAAACCGCATGCCTGAATCGGGTCATGAGCGGGATGGCGCGGCCAGGCTTATTGCATGCTCATATATTGCGTTAACACCTCATGGATACGCATGCTCAATTCATCGTCCTGCGGCGAGGCAGGCTGCTGCAGAATACCATGAATATGCTCCAGCAAGGCCAGAAACGTGTCTTGCTTCAGGATCTTGCGCGCCTCGGGATCATCGACTACGGGCAGCATCACCACATCGATGGATAACAGGTTATGCTTGGAAATAATACCGTCAACATCCACCGCCACACCCAGATACTGATAAATGTGCTTGCAGATTTTCCTGGCTTTTTCCTGTGAAGTTTCGCTGGCGACGAACGCATCCATATTATCCTTCATATAGGAATTGATGGTGGAAATGACGTGATTTAGCAATCCCTGCTTGAAAGATTCGTGACGGGGATCCATGATACTGCCTCGTCTTGTTGTGGTTATTTTTATTATTATAACACTTCGCTTGAATAATAGATTAACCCTGCCGCCAAATCTTAGTCATAAAATCCAATGGGTTATGCGAGCGACGCCGGCGTCGTGATATCCAGGCCGCAGCAAATCCGCCAGCCAGACGCATCGGCGTATTGCGTTTATTAAGATCAGAAATTTGTCAACTTATGATGAAATGCCTGTTTGGCCAATATGACCTTGGTATACTCAATCGTATCCGTCAGTGCGGCGTCAAAAGCCTTTTCATTTCCATTGTATAAAACAGAAAGCATGTTGATTTGCGCAAACCCATCCATGAATTCAAATGCCTTCTTGACTTCTGGCAGCTGCAGGACAGCGAAGAACTCATTATACACATGACCGCCGCTATTAAATAACAATGCAGAGGTGAGACATTTCAACAATACGATAAACTTGTCCGGCGAACTGAATTGCAACTCACTTTTATCATGCAAGTGTTTCATGAATTGAAATTGACAAAGCAAGGTACCTGAAATCGAACATGAAAAAGGATGCACTAACGCCGCAAAATTTAATTTAGGCCATTCCGCCTCAGGGTTAAAATTATTCTGATCCGAAGGTTTGATGAAAGTAAAACCATTTTGGGTGTATATGATGTCATTACCGGGCACAGGCATATACTGCTTCATCAAGCCAAAATGCCGGGAAGAAAACGGCATCTTCCCAGCGCAAAATGACGACGACAGCTTGCCGCTGTCATCCTTGGGCACGCGCCCTCTATTTATTTCGGCAAAAAATCCTGTCCCGTATATATTGAGGGGCAACTGACGCAACGAGCCATGCAGAATCCCGAGCCAGCAGCATTTCATCAACAAAATCGCCTTGTCTTTTTGTTCGCGTGATAATAACCCATAGGTTTCATTAGTATTGATTTTGGCTATCGCATCAACATACTCAGCCGCGAATTTATCTTCAGAAGGTGAAATGCTGCCAGCAAGATACGCATCGAACTTGTCTCGTTTTTCAGGTATTAGCGAATGATACAAAGAAGCAAAATAGGATTGCAATTCGCTCAGGGGCAAATCATCCAGCGAATGTTTTAATGTTTCAAACGCGAGGTGTGTTTCAAAATATCGTCTGGACACGTCTTCATTTATGATGCGGGGCTCGCAGGAAATTTCATATTGTTCTGACAATCCGCATTGGCTGAATAAGGTATGAATTTCCATGGTATCAGCGGCAGATTGGACCCCCTGCAAATACAATTTCTTCAATTTAGCCGAAAGAACCTTGTCGTCCTTATGGATATCGAATAGCAAAAGTACCGCTTGCCCAAATGACAGAGTACGCATAAAGAGAATCTCGTTTTGTGTTTAGTTATAGTAAATGTTTTTAATTTTACGAATTTTACTCTGATTTGATTAAGTAAAGCTTAAATCACCTCCTGAAACCGCCGCCAGCGGCACGCTCCCTCTTGAATAGCCAGACTAAGCCCCGAATTGATATTTCCATGCAGTCTGTTTAGTATTTATTCTGGTACCTTTACTTGAACATGAGTACAAGTGAATGATTGCTAACAGAAAAGATCCGCTGGAATCCGAGGACCGGAATACCTCGCCTTCCAGCCCCGCTGCACGCTTTGATGCATCCACTTGCTTCATTCACGACTTTTTGCGAAAGAATTCCGTACCGCCGGTTATTACAGCCGCGGCAATTGAAGAGAGCCTGGTCGCCCTCAACAGAAACAATAAACTGTTTGGATCGTTTGGTGAAACACTGGTCATCTTCCATAATGATATGACCCCCTTGGGCGCATTTATTCGCGCCATACAATCCGCCTTGACGGCCTGTTATGGGGTCGCCGTACAAGATTCACAGGCAGGCATATTTCTCGACCAGAGCGGCCGCAAGGCTGGCCCCACCGCATTTGCTCCCATACCCAACCCGCATACCACCATTATCGCCATGCGGGTTATCGATGCCTATGATGAAATCAGTTGGGACAAAAGCCTGATCCAATCGTATTTATATGCCAAGTTTTCCCAATATCAGCCGGGCATTGATGAACAGGATATTGTTTCAGAAGACAAGTCACTGATCCTGAGAGAATTCGAACTGGATACCGTGCTGAACAGGCTGCCTGAGAAACTGGTAAGAAATGTATTGGGAATACCCGATCCCTCAGTGAATCTTCATGAATTCATTTTATTACAAAGCCATCTGCCTCTGATTTATCCCAGGCTGGAAAGCGCCATTATTCATCAGACCCGTGTGGATCATTCAATACAGCTTTCCATAGAGTCCCTCTCCCTGAATGCAAACGGCAGCCTGGGCATCAAATGGAAACGAAATGATGAACTGGTTGCGTTGCGCAAGGCCTTGTCCGGCCTGGGCGGAATAGCAAAACATGGCGATGACATCATTACCACCACCGTTGGATATTTCCCCTATTGCACGGAAACCTGGCGGCTTGAAATCGCGAACACCCTGGAAAGGATTTTGATGGACTTCAAAACCACAAGGAACATGCCGGAAATCAGCTGCACGATCAATCTGCACGAAACGCAACTGGTCAAATTCACCCGTAACGACTTGCATCCGGATTATATCCTTTCACAGCCGTTTATTTCCGGCGAACATTTATCAAATGAAATCAACCGGGTTGATTTTCCTGCTTTACATCCTCATGCGGACACCAGGATGAATACCGCCGCACAGGTTGACAGCGAGCATGATGACACCTCTCTCCGCCCGCTAAAGATATAGAACAAGCCCCTCTCTGTCATTGGATAGACACAGCCGCTTCTATGAGGATGCCGCTTCACGCAACGATCAAATCTCCAGCAACCCAGGTTTTTTGACAATTAAATCCAGCTCTTTAAGGGATGCAAGCAGCGCGCGCATTTTTTGAATAGGCCACATGTTGGGGCCGTCAGAAGGCGCATTATCCGGATCGGGATGGGTTTCCATGAAAATACCGGAGACGCCCGCCGCAACCGCCGCGCGTGCCAGTACAGGTACAAATTGCCGCTGGCCTGTGGTCTTGTTGCCGCCGCCTCCGGGCAATTGAACGGAATGCGTTGCATCAAATACAACAGGGCATCCTGTTTCACGCATCACAGCCACCGACCGCATGTCGGAAACCAGGTTGTTATAGCCAAAAGAAGCTCCGCGCTCACAAACAAGAATTTGCTGATTGCCGGTTTCCAGGGCTTTTTCAACAACATTTTTCATTTCCCATGGCGATAAAAATTGTCCTTTTTTAATATTCACAGGGATACCCTGTTGAGCGACACGCTGAATATAATTGGTTTGCCTGCATAAAAATGCAGGTGTCTGCATGATATCCACCACACTGGCGACTTCACGCACCGGCGTGTCTTCATGCACATCTGTCAATACGGGTACGCCTATCTGTTGCTTGACCGCATCCAGGATACGCAATCCTTCTTCCATACCCGGGCCGCGATAACTATGTACGGACGTTCTGTTTGCCTTGTCAAATGAAGATTTATAAATAAATGGAATCTGAAGGGCATCCGTTACTTCCTTCAATTCACCGGCAGTATCAATGGCAAATTGCTCGCTTTCGATTACACATGGCCCAGCAATCAAAAAAAAGGGTTGATCAAGGCCTGCTTCAAATCCGCATATTTTCATTTACTTTTTACTCCATGCAAATCAGATCCGCTCACAGCGTCTTGCTGCCGCGTGGTCAATTCACTGGGAATTCGCCTTGCGGCCCGTATGAAACCGTCAAACAAGGGGTGACCATCCCTGGGGGTAGAAGTAAATTCCGGATGAAACTGGCAGCCAATAAACCACGGATGATCGGGCAGCTCAATTAATTCCACCAGATTATCCTGTGTGGAGCGGCCGGAAACGATAAGCCCGGCTTTTTCAATTTCCGGTAACAAACGATTATTCACTTCATAACGATGGCGATGGCGCTCCACAATGACATGGCGGCCATAAAGTTTCTGCGCCAGCGAACCTTCAGCCAGCGTGCATGCCTGACCACCCAGCCGCATGGTACCTCCCACATCGGATTTTTCGCTGCGCTGCTCGCGCTCACCCGTCTGAGTGGTCCATTCCGTCACTAGCGCGACAACAGGGTATTCGGTACCGTGATCAAATTCGGTGCTGTTCGCATTTGGCATCTGAGCAACATGCCGCGCATACTCGATGATGGCAATCTGCATCCCAAGGCAGATACCAAGGTAAGGTATGCCTTGTTCTCGCGCATACTGCGCAGCCAGAATCTTGCCTTCCACACCCCGCTTGCCAAAACCGCCTGGTACCAGCACGGCATCTACATTCGAAAGCAGTTTTTTTGCGCCCTTGCGCTCAAGGTCTTCGGAATCAATATATTCGATGTTAACGCGCGTTCGTGTTTGAATCCCTGCATGTTTGAGTGCTTCCGACAGAGACTTATAGGAATCCGCCAGATCAACATACTTTCCTACCATGCCTATGGTAATTTCCGCATCCGGATGGCGATAGGCATCCACCACTTTTTCCCATTCTTGAAGATTGACATTTTTTGCCGTCAAACCCAGTTGCCGCACCACAATCTCATCCAGTCCTTGTTGATGCAATTCAATAGGAAGCTGATAAATGAAATCCACATCCAGCAACGGAATAACTGCCTCTTTTTCCACATTGGTAAAAAGTGCGATCTTTTGCCGCGCGCTGTCGGAAATAGGCCTGTCGCTGCGACACAAGAGAATATCCGGCTGAATACCAATGGAGCGCAATTCCTTGACGGAATGCTGGGTAGGTTTAGTCTTGATTTCACCCGCTGTAGGGATGTATGGCAAAAGTGTCAAATGAATGAATAAGGCATGCTGGCGCCCAAGCTCCATGCGCATTTGCCTTATCGCTTCCAGGAACGGAAGAGATTCGATATCGCCTACCGTACCGCCAATTTCAACCAAGGCCACATCCACCTGTCCTGCGCCATCGACGATACAGTGCTTGATTTCATCGGTGATATGCGGAATGACTTGTACTGTTCCGCCCAGGTATTCACCCTTGCGTTCCTTGCGTATTACATTCGCGTAGACACGCCCTGTAGTGAAGTTATTCGCTTTGGTCATTTTCACGCGTACGAAGCGTTCATAATGACCAAGGTCAAGATCTGTCTCCGCACCGTCTTCTGTTACAAAAACCTCACCGTGCTGGAAAGGATTCATGGTGCCCGGATCAACGTTGATATAAGGATCCAGTTTCATCAGGTTAACTGACAGGCCACGGGCTTCAAGAATTGCTCCCAGAGACGCTGCCGCCACTCCTTTACCCAAAGAAGAAACCACACCACCTGTGATGAAAATATATCGTGTCATAATTATGGATTATATATGGAAAGTTGGATAATGACTTGTTGCGACTTTAGCAAAATCAGCTACTGCCTGCAATGCAAAGTTAGCATAATTACACTCTGATCTAAAGCTTGCGAATTGTACATTCACAACACAGCCATGCCGCCGGGGTTAGAAAAGACCAACCCTTTTTCAGGTACTAACATAATGACTAATTGACAATTTATGCCAATCTTGACTAGCATGATGGTTCCCTTTAGGCTGTATGCTTTTATGGATAGAAGATCCCGAATAGGAGAAGAATAAATGTTTATGAAAATCTTTGTGTCTATTATCGTGCTTGTCGCAATCGGCGTCGGTCTGGGCACACAACTGCCGCGTGATATGCTGATCAAAGTCATTATCTTCCGTGATTTCTTTGACGCAGCCCTCCCTGTGCTTGCTTTTGGCGCGCTCGTTAAATACTTGTGCACCGGTTGTGTTAAGTGTGAGTCATGTCACCCAGCCAAAAGCGAAGACAAGTAACCCGCCAAACCTGTATTAATCATCAATGCGGTTCTTGACCGCGTTGATGATGCTTTGATGAAAAAAGCGATAATCACATCGATGTGCCTTGTCTTTCAAACAACAATTCTCTCCCCGGCTCTCCCGCCCTCGCGGTAAATTCTTCATGCAGGAAATAACCGGCAACAGCCACCAAGTCATTCCCGACATAAATCAGCGGAATGGAATTCCGCTCCCATGGAACCACTTGCCACTCCTGAAACAGATTTTTCAATGCGCGACGCCCGCGCGCGGGCAATTCGATTTTTTCGCCGCCTTGCCGACAGCGTACTGTCACTTGCCTGATGGCTGCGGACAATCCCTGCCCGCATACCGGTTTGGCATGCAGTTTACCGATTCCATGCATGAACAAGGTATCAGACAAATCCCAGGTAAAAATCCGGCTGGCGTCAAATTCGGATGTTGCGGTCAAAAGAAATAAATCATCACGATGTCTGCGCAACGAGACTCGCCCCCAGCGCACACAGGGCGAACGGTCCCATGCCGCATTCAAGACAGAATGTTGAATGGAGTACAGCTTTTTTGTGTCAGGCAGCGGGCAATGATGGAGGTTGATCCAGCTCCTCAGAATCAGGCGCTGTTTTTCAGGACTGAATTGTAGCAACTGAGTAACAGACAAGGTACCCGGCCGGGTACCCTGAACATGACTGACACTATCCAGTAAAAAATCGTCAAGCAGCTTATGCTGTTCTGCGCAATGCGCCGCACTGCGTGCCAGCGACGCGGCGGCCGAGGGCCAGCGGGAAATCAGACGCGGCATGATTTCATGGCGCAGAAAGTTACGCGCGAATTTCCGGTCTTCATTCGACTCATCATTAATCCATTTAAGGCCTAGTTTTTCAGCATATTGACGCATACTAATGCGCGGCACCTGCAGTAACGGCCTGCCATGAAACCCTTTTGCGAACGGCTTGATCACAGGCATGGCGGATAAACCCTTGGGACCCGCTCCACGCAGAAGTTGAAGCAAGACGGTTTCAGCCTGATCATCCTGGTGATGCGCGGTGAGTAATATATCTCCTTCCCGTATGAGTTCCGCAAAAACCGCATAGCGGTGGCGACGCGCGGCATCTTCCGGACTCTCTCCAGGCTGCAAAATCAGATGCAGACTGCGCTCAACCAGGTTTAATCCGTACTGGCGGGCGGCTTCCCGGCAATGATGCGCCCACGAGCCAGCATGAGGGCTGAGGCCGTGATTAACATGAATAACGCGAAGATCCAGTTCTAACTCGTTTCTCAGTGTATTCCACAGTGAAAGCAGAACCAGTGAATCCATACCGCCGCTTAAAGCCACCCAGTAAGTCCCGCCTCGGCCAAACCGGGAGCAGAAATCGCGCGAGACATCCAGCAACATCACGCTTTCGTACCATAAGACATGATGCGCTCGTACCGTGCTTCCAGCAGTGTTGTCAGCGGCAGTGACTGCAGTTCGGCAAGATGTCGCAGTAATTCTTTTTTTATCGACTGCGCAATTGCATCATAATTGCGGTGCGCCCCGCCCAAAGGCTCCGGAATCACATCATCCACCAGTCCCAGCTTAAGGATTCTGTCTGCTGTCAGATTCATGGCATCCGCCGCATCCGGCGCTTTTTCGGCGCTTTTCCACAATATGGATGCACAACCTTCAGGCGAGATCACCGAATAAACGGAATATTGCAACATGAGCACCCGGTCGCCTACGCCCACTGCCAGCGCGCCTCCCGACCCGCCCTCACCTATGACAGTACAAATCACCGGTGTTTTCAGCCTGGACAACACGAAGAGGTTGCGGGCAATCGCTTCGCTCTGGTTTCTCTCTTCCGCCCCTATCCCGGGATAGGCGCCGGGCGTATCGATGAAGGTGAACACGGGCAGCTTGAAGCGTTCCGCCATTTTCATCAAACGCATGGCCTTACGATAATCCTCGGGATTAGGCATGCCAAAGTTGCGCTCTATTTTTTCCTGGGTCTTGCGGCCTTTTTCATGCCCCATGACCATGACGGGTGCGCCCTCCAGCCTGGCAATACCTGCAACAATGGATGGGCCGGCGGATAACATCCTGTCGCCGCTTAATTCATCAAATTCCGTGAAAATGCGATTGATATAATCCAGAGTGTGCGGCCGCTGCGGATGCCGGGCAAGCTGCGTGACCTGCCAAGGACTCAGCTTGCCAAACGTTTCTTTAATCAACTGGTTGCATTTTGTTTCCAACCGCTGAATTTCTTCGCTTAAATTGATATCGGCATCTGTGCCTACCATGCGCAATTCTTGAATCTTAGCCTCAAGCTCTGCAATAGGCTGCTCAAAATCGAGAAAATTGATGTTCATGGATCCCTAACCTTGTTAGCGAAAAGCCGATATGATACCTAAATCTCGCAGATTAACCTACTGGGAACTGAGGGGATCATCATGTCGGAAATTCAATTGCCGCATGATAAAAAAATGCGTAGACGCAGAATGCAGGGCATCAAAGCACGCGGCCTATTGATCGTTAAACTGATAGTATTTGCCGCATGACCAGCAGTTGGAACAGGTATCACCCACACAGCTGCATGCGCCACAGTGATACAAATCCTGTCTGGCCTGCGCCCTAAGATATTGCCGGCAGTTACAATTGTAATATGAGGAATCATAGGGATTGTTGCTGCACCCGCAATTATTGGGCGGCAGATAATCACATTTTCCATCCAGGGCATTACAGGCGGATAACAATCCCATGCAACCTACCAGGAATAAAAATTTTATTTTCACCTAAGCACCTCTCGTATCCATACGTTGTTCCTGCCAAATCAGACATCCGGTGTGCCGAGCACAGCGCGCTAGGGTTACGCGCAATCCATTTGCGAACATGTACAATTATTACATAATTTCCATAACCTTGCGAGTCAGGCATCGCTGCCGGCCCGGAATCTTCCTCAGCACTGGTTTTCTGGCCGCTGACAACGAGTCAACATGCGCTGCAGATACTTGAATGATAGAAAAAAGATGCGGTCACTGTTATGGTATATCTTTTTTAACGGCTTGATTGCCTAGCGCTGGAATGCTTCTCTTATGGAACCCAATTTCATTCATTTACGCATACATACGGAATATTCTTTAAGTGATGGTTTATTGACCATTCCTGCCCTTATGGAAAAAGTTGCGGCTTATGCCATGCCAGCCATCGCTATTACGGATCTCTCTAATCTTTACGGCATGGTAAAATTTTATCAGACAGCGATCAAATCCGGGATCAAGCCATTGATTGGCGTTGATTTGTGGATTGAATCCGCCCATCCTTCAGGCGCCTCCCGCCTTACCCTATTGTGTCAAAACCAGGAGGGTTATAAAAATCTCTTGAAGCTGGTTTCCAAAAGTTATCTTCACGGGCAAACCGATGCCGGCAAACCGGTAGTTCGGAAAGCCTGGCTAACATCGCTGTCAAATGGCTTGATCGCTCTATCCGGCGGCATGGAAGGGGATGCGGGGATGGCCATGCTGTCGCAAGACCGGGAATCGGCCAAAGCTTGTCTTTCCAGCTGGAGCAGCCTTTTTCCTGAACGGTTTTACATTGAAATCAGCCGCATCGGAAAACCACAGGAAAATGAATACATCCAGGAAGCGGTCAGTCTCGCGGAAGCCCTGTCCATCCCGATTGTCGCCACCAATGATGTGCGCTTTCTGGAAAAAGAAGATTACGAGGCTCACGAAGCGCGAGTATGCATACAGGAAGGGATGACACTCAACGATCCGCAGCGGCCTCACTGTTACACTGACCAGCAATATCTGCGCAGCCAGCAGGAAATGCTGGATTTATTTGCTGACTTACCGGAGTCCCTGATCAATTCGGTTGAAATTGCCAAACGCTGCAATGTGACATTTTCCCTGGGAAAGAGCAAACTTCCGCACTTTCCGGTTCCTGAAGGCTATAATGCCGAGACATTTCTAGATGTAAGCGCAAGAAAAGGTCTGGATGAACGCCTGAAAACCCTGGGCGGCAACCGTTCCAAAGACCTGCCCCTGAACCGTGAAGCGTACGACCGCCGACTGGAAAGAGAATTGAAAGTCATCAATGAAATGGGATTCGCGGGATATTTTCTCATTGTCGCTGATTTTACCAAGTGGTCTAAAGAAAATGGCATACCTGTTGGCCCTGGCCGCGGTTCAGGCCCAGGATCGCTGGTGGCGTATGCGCTTAAAATTACAGATCTGGATCCGCTGGCTCTGGAGCTGCTTTTTGAACGTTTTCTTAATCCTGAACGCGTCTCCATGCCGGACTTTGATATTGATTTTTGCATGGAAGGCCGTGACCGTGTCATTGAATACGTCATGAACAAACACGGCCATGACAGCGTATCGCAAATCATCACCTACGGCACCATGGCGGCAAAAGCCGTCGTACGCGACGTCGGGCGTGTACTCGCGCTCGGTTACGGTTATGTGGATAAAATCGCCAAGCTGATTCCGTTTGAAATCGGCATGACACTCGAGAAAGCGCTGGAACAGGAGCCTTTGCTGCGCGAACGGTATGAACAGGAAGAAGAGGTGCGCACACTGATTGATCTCGCACGCAAACTGGAGGGTATTACGCGTAATGTTGGAAAACACGCGGGCGGTATCGTCATTGCTCCAGGCAAGCTGACTGATTTTGTACCGCTATACTGCGAAGCCAATGATGCCGCTCATCCCGTGACGCAGTTTGACAAGGATGATGTTGAATCCATAGGACTAGTCAAATTCGATTTTTTAGGTTTAAAAACACTCACCATTATTGACCGGGCCTTGCGCGTCATCAATCAGTCCCGAAGCAGCCAGAAACAGCCTCCCATCGATATCAGCCTGATTCCGCTGGACGATACCCAGACATTCAAATTATTGAAAGCCTGTAAATCAACCGCCGTGTTTCAACTTGAATCGCATGGCATGCGTGATTTGATCAAACGCCTGCAGCCAGATTGTTTTGAGGATTTGATCGCGCTTGTTGCACTTTTTCGACCCGGCCCTCTGCAATCAGGCATGGTGGATGATTTCATCAACCGTAAACATGGCCGCGCGAAAGTCACGTATCCGCATCCCAGGCTGGAACCGGTTCTGCGTCCTACGTATGGCGTCATCCTGTATCAAGAGCAAGTCATGCAAATCGCCCAGGTCCTCGCCAATTATACCCTGGGTGCCGCGGATATTTTGCGCCGCGCCATGGGGAAGAAAAAGCCAGAAGAAATGGCAAAACAGCGCGAAATTTTCTGCGCCGGCGCTCAAGCTAACGGAATAAGCGCGGAATTGGCCAACCAGATTTTTGATTTGATGGAAAAATTCGCCGGTTATGGATTCAATAAATCTCACTCCGCCTCCTACGCTTTGATCGCCTATCAGACAGCATGGCTGAAAGCCCACCACCCTGCCGCATTCATGGCCGCGGTCTTGTCTTCGGATATGGACAGAACTGAAAAAGTCATTATTCTGCTGGATGAATGCCAAGACATGAAGCTGCATGTCTCGCCGCCCGATATCAATAGCAGTGATTATTTCTTTAATGTCATTGATGATCACCACTTGATGTATGGCCTGGGCGCAATCAAGGGAGTAGGCGCGGCGGCCATCGAAAACCTGATTGCCGCAAGGCGGGAAGCCGGTCCGTTCAGGGATTTATTTGATTTTTGCCAGCGTGTTGACTTGCGAAAAATCAATCGGCGGGTGCTGGAGGCTCTTATCAAGTCTGGCTGCTTTGATGCGTTGGGCACGCATCGCGCTTCCTTGCTCGCCTCACTGAACCAGGCATTGCAGCATGCCGAACAGGCATTACATAATCAAACCTATGGACAACACGATCTGCTTGGAAGCTTATCCAGCGCCAACTCGCCCCAGTATGTTGACACGCCGCCCTGGCCGGATGAAGTCCAGCTACAGGGCGAAAAGGAAACCCTGGGATTCTACCTCACGGGACATCCCCTGCGGCGCTATCTGAATGAACTTTCTCATTTTACGACTTGCCGTATTTCAGAACTGCACCCCGGCGAGCATAAGACTGCCAGGATCGCGGGCATAGTAGCGAACATTCGGACCCGCCAGACCAAGCGCGGTGACCGCATCGGCATTTTCGCGCTGGACGATGGCGCGACGCAAATTGAAGTAATCTGTTTTAGCGAAGCTTATCAGAAATACCGGCCGCTGCTGACAGAAGACCAGATACTGATTGTTGAAGGCGAAGTCAGCATGGACGATTTTAGCAATAGTCCCCGCGTTGTCGCTCGTGACCTTTTCACGCTAGACCAGGCACGAGAGCGCTTTGCCAAACAGTTACGTATCCATCTGCCGCCAGCAAGACAATTGGATGTTCAACACCTGAAGCAACTCTTGTGCAAGTATACTGGCGGAGGATGTTCTGTCATTATTCGCTGTCTGCGCGGTAATATTCAGGCTGATGTACGTTTGGGCAGCGCCTGGCTGGTCAAACCCAATGAAGCACTGCTCGCGGCCATTCGGGATAATCTAACCGTGGAAGATATTGAGTTTATCTATTAGACAATTGCTTAATATTCATAAGAGAAGTTAAACATGAAGAAAAAAATTGCAATCTATCTCGCCGGAAGCATACAGAAAGCACATGAAGAAAATGATTCCCACTGGAGTGAGCAAGATATCGGCAACTTGAAAGAACTGTTAAGCGATTACGAAATTTCCATACTGAACCCTGCCTTACGCTCGGATGACTTATCTGATCAGCGCTCTGTATTTGGGCGCGACATGCTGCAAGTCTATTGTTGCAACTTCGTGTTTGTGGATGCGCGAGGCCGCTGCGGATTGGGCGTAGGCGCGGAAATGATGTGGGCCAAGCTGAATGCTATTCCTGTCATCACTTTATCGCCGAAAAATACCCACTATAACAAATCCGTCACTTCTCTTTTGGGTACGCGTGTTGAAAACTGGATTCATCCATTCATAGAATCACTCAGTGATTGCGTGGCCGAAAACCTGGCTGAAGGCGCCAGCTGGATTAACACAGCAGTCAACAATCGCTCTATGCCCATCAAGAGTATCGAACAAATTCACGAATCCATGCGTTATTATCATGAAAATCAGCTGACGTATGACATTCCCATGCAGGAAGTCTTAATGAGCAACATTGATTTGAGTATCAGGATAAAAAGCATTAATCCCTCATCCTGAAACAAATGGAGTTATTCTATGCAAAATCAGAACTGGGACCATCGCTATCGTGAACATGACACCCCATGGGAGCGCGGCAAGCCGGATATAGAAATGCAGCGTTTATTCACTGCTTATATTCATAAAAATGCGCATGTCCTCGAAATCGGCTGTGGTTACGGAACCAATGCCAGATGGCTGGCGGAAGCAGGGTACCATGTCACCGCCGTGGATATTTCCTCAACTGCCATTGAACAAGCGAAAAAACTGACATCCGCACTGGATTTGACTTTGCAATTCAAAACACTGGACTTCATGCGTGAGTGGCAGTCTCTTCCGCAATTTGATGCTGTATTTGATAGCGCTGTATTCCATTTTATGGAAACATCAGAGGCAAGACACCTCTTTGCTCGCCATATTGCCTCCCTCCTCCATGATAAAGGCTGGTGGATAAACATTGCATGCAGTCAAGATCAGGCAAACGAGATTAGCGCCGAAACCGGAGTCAGACCTCCGCCCAACCTGAAAGCCCGGGACATTGTTGAAGCAGCCGAACCTTATTTTGAAATAATTGACATGCATCGCTGCTTTTTCCAGGTTGACCGAAGAGAGTCGGGAAAAGCGCTTTTTAACGCCTGGGGATCGGCATTCCGAAAACGCGGATAAATGCTAACCGTACGTTGCTAGTAAAGTAAATACGCGGCCGTTGCCTAGTAAATATAGGTATGCGCTTCCTTACCTTGTATCATGCCACGGTACATTCCCTCTGTATTGAAAATCATGGCAGCATGGCCTTGTCTATCCAGGCTAATGATTCCTCCCGTGCCTCCCCATTTCGTAAGACGCTTGATTGCGGCAGTCGAGGCACGTTTCAGGGTATAATGTTTGTATTTCATTTGCGCACAAACATCGTACGCCAGTGACATGCGAATGAAGTATTCGCCCACCCCGGTTACAGATAGGGCACAGGTTTCATTATCCGCGTAAGTACCCGCTCCAATAATGGGAGAATCACCTACTCTGCCTGGCTTCTTGTGCATGATACCTCCCGTCGATGTACCCGCGGCCAGATTGCCAAATTGATCCAAGGCAACGGCGCCCACTGTACCATGTTTTTCATATTCATCGCGTTCGGAATGCGGTTTGGTTTTAAGCTTTTTCCAACGCTGGAATTGCCTGGGTGTAATTAGTGCGTTTTGCGGTATCAGCTTCATTCCTGATGTTCTGGCAAATTGTTCCGCCTGTGGTCCTATCAGCAAGACATGTTCTGATTCCATCAGGATTTTTTCGGCCAGGCATATGGGGTTTTGTATGCGTGACAATCCCGCTGCCGCTCCCGCTTGCAGCGACGAGCCATCCATAATCGCGGCATCGCATTCTATCGTACCTTTCTCAGTCAGGACTGAACCGTATCCCGCATTAAATAAAGACATGTCTTCCAGACAAATGATTGCTTCACGAACCGCTTCGACGCTGGTGCCGTTAGACATGATGACTTCATAGCCGCGCTTTAAAGCCCGGCTTAATCCGGTGTGAAACTGCTTTTCCTTGCGAGGGGACAAATCAGCTTTACGAATTGCCCCGCAACCGCCATGAACCAGAAGCGTTGGTTTGATTCTTTTTTGCATTGAATTATTAATATTTATTAGGCCGCAGGCAAGTTGACATTAATTTTAGCATGATCCATCTGACTGCGTTTATAAAGTTCATATTCAAGCAGCCCTTCGCTATTCTGGATTTGTTCCGTATAAACAGAAAGCTGTTTTTTATCAGCCACGGAACCCGATTTTACTGATTTCAAAGCAACAAGTCCATAACCGTTAGGCAGACGGGCAGCGCCATAAGACACCTTGTTTTGTTGGTCTGCGGGATTTGGCAGCCTGAATGCAAGATCAAGAATAGCTGAATCAACCTTATTGGAATAGCGGCCGATAAATCCAGCCTTGACCCACTTCAACTTATAGGTTTTCGCAATTTGCTCTGGATCGGAACCTGATTGCAGCTTGGCCTGCAAATCTTCAGCAAATTTTGCCGCACGGGCCTCCGCTTCCTGTGACTTCAATTTCTCTTCAATTTGTTTGGATATTTCAGACAACGGCAACAATGAAGAAGCCACATGTGATTTGACCCTGATCACAACCAGTGTTTCAGGATTCAACTGAATTACATCACTGTTGTTTTGCAGGTTCAAAACATCATTGCTAAATGCGGTATCGCGAACTTTTTTGTATTGGGAGATATCCTTGCCTTGCTTGTCTTTAGTGAATAATTCACTGGTATGTATAGGAAGATTCATGGTCTTGGCCGCGAGCTGCAATGATTCGGGATGCTCATAAGTCAAATCAGCCAGCTGATCGCGCAGTTCAGCAAACTTTTCTTCCGCATGTTGATGGATATACGCCTCTTTGACTTTATCCTTCACTGCAGCAAATGAGAGCATTTTGGGTTCCTGGATTTCAACAGCCTTGACTACAACCCAGCCCTTGCTGGTTTTGAATGGTTCGGATACCTCGCCCGCCTTGGTTAATCCCGAGACTGCTTTTTGTTGTTCAGCGGGAACCTGCGACAATGTCATCCAACCTTCATTAGCCAGATTAGCCGAATATTGACTAGCGGAGTTGGCAAGATCCCCGCCTGATTTCAGTGCCTCATATGCCGCGGCCGCATTCTTTGCAGCCAGCTTTGCCTCATCGGCAGAAGCATTTGCAGCAACTGGAAATTCAAGACTGGAAATTTTCCATTGTGTAGGCTGGGTATAAGAATTGATATTTTCATTGTAAAAACTTTTAAGCATGACTTCGGTAGGATTAAATTTTGCCGATATTTCTTTTAATGACAATTGAATATATTCAACATTTACCTGTTCAGGCGTCATGAAATCCGACTTGTTTTGATCATAATAAGACTGAATGCTCTTGGGTGATATGACAATGGGCTGCGAGAGAAAATATTGAATAGGAATGGTGATGTAATCGATGTCACGCTCCTGGTTAACCAGCGATATGGTTTCAGCGCTTTCATCCGGCAAGGCAAATGAGGTAAAGACAAATCCCAGTTTGGGCTGGTCCACCAGAAGACTAGTCCTGATCAATTCAAGAAATTCACTTGTAGAGAGTAATGTGGATGACAGGATTTCCTGGAAACGTTCCAGTGAAAACTGTCCGTTGACTTGAAATTCCGGCATACTTTGCAGGTAATTATCGATTTGACGGTCAGACACGCGGAAGCCCTGATCGGTTGATGCTTGCTTGAGGACTTCTATATCGATCAAAGCCTGCATTGCCCGCTGCTTGAGTGCGGCCTCATCCTGGGATGTAATGGAGCCGCCGCTGCCAAACTGATGTTGTACCTGGCGGCGTAATCGCTCATAGGAAACGGCCAGCTGTTCCTTAGTGATTTCCACTCCGTTGACTTCAGCGACATTGACATTGCCCGCCCCGCCAACGAAATAACTGTGTATCCCCCACAGCGCAAACGAGAGGATGATAATGGTGATAATTGTACCTGCTATCCAACCTTGTGTATGCTCACGAATGGTTTGAAGCATTGCTTTCCGCTCTCTCTCTAATTACAAAAAAGCGCAGTCTGTGCCACCCAGACACGCATTTTTGCAGATCGAATCCCTTTTTCCGTTCAATGCTATCCGTCAGGCTGAGTGTTTGAGCTGATGACATATATCAAACGGGCACATGGCCTAACCGTCCGCCCCGCCCATTGCCTGCGAAACAAGACACCCATATGCAGACCCTGATAGAAGAGGCAAATGATTGAGCAATATTTTTCGGAGTGGACGGGACTCGAACCCGCGACCCCCGGCGTGACAGGCCGGTATTCTAACCAACTGAACTACCACTCCATGGAAACGCTTTTTATAACATTCTTACCGAAAATACAACATCTTGTTACAATTATTTTGGGTGCTGAGGGGATCGAACCCCCGACCTACGCCTTGTAAGGGCGCCGCTCTACCAGCTGAGCTAAGCACCCAGCAGTAATGGATAATCTCAGGCCTTTACCGCCTCTTTCAATGCCTTGCCAGCTTTGAATCCCACTACTTTTGCTGCTTTAATCTTGATTTTTTCACCGGTCGAAGGATTGCGTCCTTCACGAGCCGCACGCTGTTTGACAGTAAACGTACCAAAATTAACTAATACGACTGGATCGCCATTTTGCAGTGATATGGTCACGCCTTCCAGAAGTGCATCAAGTGCACGTGACGCAGACGTCTTGGTTAATTCAGCCTTGTCTGAAATCAGATCGATAAGTTCTGCTCTATTCATACGCTCTTCTCTCTATCCATAGTTAAAAATAATAATGCTAAATGTTCACACTACATGCTCGACAGACATTCCTTGCGTACCGAACAATCACAACGAGATGTGATTTATACCAATAGCATGAAACTTATGTCAAGCAAGTTAACGTTATTTTTAGTGTATTTTTTACTTGTCATTTTAATAAAAATATTATTTGCCATCAGAACAGACTTGCTGTCCGGTTTAAGCAGCCTCACAGCCGTGAGTGTGATATCGAATCATGATGACAGGTGATTCCATTCGACTTGCAAATGAAATCACCCGTCACATCAAAACAATGCTGATGGTTATCAATGAGAACTGATACGATCACTCTTGCGGACTTTCTCTTTCTTTCCAACCCCGACTAACGGCGCTTTAAGTTTTTTATTCTTGCGCGGCAACCGCTGGGGATATCCATTTATAGCCAGCCCCAGCACTTCATCAATCCAGCGCACCGGCTTGATCGATAAATCCTGTTTGATATTGTCAGGAATTTCCTTCAAGTCCTTGACGTTCTCAACCGGGATGATCACATTCTTGATGCCGCTGCGATGAGCAGCAAGTAATTTTTCCTTGACGCCGCCTATAGGCAAGACTTCTCCCCTTAAGGTGATTTCGCCTGTCATCGCATAATCGGCACGCACTGGCAGATTGGTAAGTACTGATACCAGCGCCGTGCACATGCTGATACCTGCACTGGGACCATCCTTGGGTGTCGCGCCTTCAGGCACGTGAATATGAATATCATGTTTATCAAAAAAGTTTTTGGGAACACCCAGCAGCGCAGAGCGGGCTCTGACTACGGATAACGCCGCCTGTATGGATTCTTGCATGACTTCGCCCAGTTGGCCGGTATAAATGGTTTTGCCTTTTCCAGGCAGCACGATGGCTTCTATACTCAACAATTCGCCACCCACTTCCGTCCACGCCAACCCCTTGACTTGTCCGATTTGATCCTGCTGCTCTGCGATATCATAACGGAACCTTCTTACGCCCAGGTAGTGATCAAGGTCATCTGGCTCCACGCGCGCGTTTCTGTCTTTGGTTTTCAGCAAGACTTCTTTTACTACCTTGCGGCAGATTTTGGAAATCTCGCGCTCCAGATTACGCACACCCGCTTCACGGGTATAATAACGAATAATGTTTTGCACAGTTTCAGACGGAATTTCGATTTCATCTTTCTTTAATCCGGCAGCTTCGATCTGCTTGGGTATCAGGTGACGCACTGCGATATTAACTTTTTCATCTTCCGTGTAACCCGGTATGCGAATGACTTCCATGCGGTCTCGCAGTGCGGGTGGAATATCCAGAGTATTTGCGGTCGCCATGAACATGATACTGGAAAGATCATAATCCACTTCCAGGTAATGGTCATTGAATGCGTGATTTTGTTCGGGATCCAGAACCTCCAGTAATGCAGAGGCAGGATCGCCGCGAAAATCCATAGACATCTTGTCTACTTCATCCAAAAGAAAGAGAGGATTGTTCACACCAACCTTAGCAAGTTTCTGGATGATTTTACCCGGCATGGCGCCGATATAGGTACGTCTGTGGCCGCGAATTTCAGCCTCATCGCGTACACCACCCAATGACATGCGTACAAACTTACGTCCGGTTGCATTGGCAATGGATTGACCCAATGAAGTTTTGCCCACGCCGGGCGGCCCCACCAGGCATAAAATCGGACCTTTGAGCTTTTTAACTCGTTTTTGCACCGCGAGATATTCAATGATACGTTCCTTGACTTCTTTCAAACCGTAATGCTCTTCTTCAAGAATTTCTTCCGCGGTTGACAGATCAATACGCGCAGAACTACGCTTGCTCCATGGAAGAGATAACATCGCATCCAGGTAATTGCGCGAAACCGTGGCTTCCGCGGACTGCATGGGCATGGCTTTCAGCTTGTTCAGTTCTGCCTCGCATTTTTCCCGCGCCTCGGGCGACATGCCTGCTTGTTCAATTTTCTTGGCCAGCGCTTCGAACTCGTTGGGTATATTTTCAATTTCATTCAATTCTTTTTGAATAGCCTTGATCTGTTCATTCAGATAATACTCGCGCTGGGTTTTTTCCATTTGCCGCTTGACGCGCCCACGGATTTTTTTCTCCACCTGCAGCAAGTCGATTTCGTTTTCCAGCAACGCCATCAGCTTTTCCAGCCGCTTTGGCAGGCTGGCAATTTCAAGCAGTTTCTGTTTCTCATCCAGCTTGATGCTGAGATGCGCCGCGATTGTGTCACCCAGTCTTCCGCCATCTTCAATAGCCAATATAGATGCCATTATTTCAGCTGGAATTTTACGGTTCAATTTAACATATTGCTCAAACTGGGATTTCAGCGACCGGACAAAAATTTCGACTTCGCGGTCATTAATGTTCTTATCTTCCAGCAGTTCAACATCGGCGAGAAAATATTCCTGATTTTCCACAAACTTGGTGATGGAACCACGTTTGACGCCTTCTACTAATACCTTGACCGTGCCGTCAGGCAGTTTCAGTAATTGCAAGACCGTTGCGAGTGTCCCTACTTGATAAATGGTTTTTTCACTGGGCTGGTCTTCTGTGGCATTCTTTTGTGAAACCAGTAGAATCTGCTTGTCAGCTGCCATAGCCACTTCAAGCGCCTTGATAGAACGCTCTCTGCCGACAAAAAGCGGCACAACCATATAGGGATAAACAACCACATCCCGCAAGGGTAAAACAGGTATACTCAGGTTAGTTGCATCAGTTGGAATGGATGCCATGGGCTGCTCCGTCTGCAAAAGTTATTCTGTTGCTCTTTAATATCTAAAGTATAAGCCGTTATTCACTTTTCTGCTGCTGATTGTTGTTCCGGGCTTTCATAGATGATGATGGGTTTGGTTTCACCATGTATTGCAGCCTCATCAATAATCACTTTGGAGACATGCGTCAAGGAAGGAAGTTCATACATAATATCGAGTAATGCTTTTTCAAGAATGGAGCGCAACCCCCTGGCACCGGTTTTCTTTTCCACACAGCGCTCGGCGATTGCCTGCAGGGCGGCGTCACGAAACTCTAGCGCCACGCCTTCCATTTCAAATAACTTACGATATTGTTTAATCAAAGCATTTTTAGGTTCGGTCAGAATGCTAACCAGCGCATCCTTATCCAGTTCTTCTAACGTCGCCACAACTGGCAACCTGCCTATCAATTCCGGGATCAAGCCATATTTAATCAAGTCTGAAGGCTCTACTTCGCGCAGCACATCACCGATAGTCTTGGCATCTTCTTTACCGTGGATTTCAGCAGAGAATCCGATACCCGACTTTTCAGACCTGTCACGTATCACTTTTTCCAGCCCTGCGAAAGCACCGCCGCAGATAAACAGAATATTTCGCGTATCCACCTGGATGAATTCCTGCTGCGGATGCTTTCTGCCGCCCTGGGGAGGAACAGAGGCAATCGTTCCTTCAATGAGTTTCAATAAAGCCTGCTGCACCCCTTCACCCGACACATCGCGTGTGATGGATGGGTTTTCTGACTTACGGGAAATCTTGTCGATTTCATCGATATAGACAATACCCATTTGTGCCTTGGAAACATCATATTCACAGCGCTGAAGCAGTTTTTGAATAATACTTTCAACGTCTTCACCCACATACCCTGCTTCAGTCAGGGTAGTTGCATCCGCTATGACAAACGGCACGTTCAATAACCGGGCCAGCGTTTCCGCCATCAAGGTTTTGCCGCTGCCTGTGGGACCGATCAGCAAGATATTGCTTTTGTTCAATTCCACTTCGTCTGGAGTGTGGTGAGTACGCAGGCGCTTGTAATGATTGTAAACAGCGACAGAAAGGACTTTTTTAGCCTGAGTCTGCCCGATGACATATTCATCCAGGGTTTTTCTGATTTCGGTTGGTGCCGGAAGTCTTGGCAAGGCATCCGCAGGTGTTACCTGTTTGTCTTCACGGCTCTCTTCATTAATGATGTCGTTACAAAGTGCTACACATTCATCACACACATAAACCGATGGCCCTGCAATGAGTTTCCGCACTTCGTGCTGACTCTTGCCGCAAAATGAACAGTGGAATACTTTATCTTTTCCACTATTGCCACGCTGGTCATTACTCATAAGACAAAGCCTCTTCAGTTATATCCCTATAGGGATGAATTTCGAAATATCAACTGATTGCCCATATTTATATTATTACTTCTTATTTGTGCGGTAATCGAGGATTTTATCTATGATGCCGTATTCCTGAGCCCTATTTGCGCTCATAAAATGATCCCTATCTGTATCTTTAGATATAATATCAACAGGTTGGCCGGTATGCTTAGCCAGAATTTCATTTAATCGGGCACGGATTTTCAGGGTTTCCTCGGCATGTATGGCGATATCCGATGCCTGCCCCTGAACACCGCCCAGCGGCTGATGAATCATGACGCGAGCGTTGGCAAGGCAATATCTTTTTCCAGGTGCGCCTCCGGCGAGCAGCAGCGCTCCCATACTGGCCGCCTGGCCTACACACATGGTACTTACGTCCGGCTTGATAAACTGCATGGTGTCGTAAATTGCCAAGCCAGCGGTAACTACCCCGCCAGGCGAATTGATATAAATAGAAATATCCTTGTCCGGATTTTCTGACTCCAGGAACAGCAGCTGGGCGACGATCAGGTTAGCCACATAATCATCAATCGGGCCGCCCAAGAAAATGACGCGATCCTTAAGCAGTCTTGAGTAAATATCGAATGCACGCTCACCGCGCGCGGTTTGCTCTACCACCATAGGAACCAGATTAGAGGCAAGCGAAAAACGATTCATCATATTCTCAGACATATGCAATCCTTAACTTGATTAAGTGTATGACCCAAATTATGAACGGATACCTTTCAGCTCAGCATAACTGATCGGTTTTTCGGTGACTGTCACCCCATCCATGAGTTTTTCCATCACCTGGTCTTCCATCACCTGTGCTTCTATACCTGGACGGCGTTCATTTGATGATAACCAGTCAATAACTTCCTGGGGACTTTCATATGCAGAGGCAATTTCCCTGATGCGGATATTGACGCGCTCACTATCAGCTGTCAGTTTGTTCTGCTTTGCATATTCAGCAATCAATAAGCCGAGTGCAACACGTTTTTTGGCAATATCATTGAATGCCGTCATTTCATCATCGGAATGCTGATGATGATCATGGTGCTGGTGCTGAGGGTAAATTTCATCATGTATATTCTTGGCCTCACGAGCAATCATCGAGCTGGGAACATCTAGTGGATTTTGCTCCAGCAACTGTCGAAAGATCTGCTCCTTAAGCTTTTCCTTAACCAGCCGGTCACGTTCCTGCTCCAGTGACTGCCTGATTTGTGACTGCAAGTCTTCATCCTTGCCGCTCTTAATTCCCAGATTCTTGATAAACTGTTCGTCCAGCGCCGGTGTTTCCGCTTCCAATACTTTTTTAACCTGGACAACAAAATCCACCGCTTTTCCAGCGCGTTCAGGAACGCCAAAGTCCGCGGGAAAACTCAGATTCAATCTGCGCTCATCGCCTGCTTTCACACCTACCAGCCCGTCTTCAAAACCGGGAAGCATGACGTGACTGCCCAATTCCAGAGGGAAGTTTTGTATTTTGTTTTCCGTATCTTCCTTGCCTTCAAAAATCGCGTAATAGTCAATGACAAGACGGTCTTTAAGGACTGCGGCACGATCCACGGCTTTCCACTTGGTGTACTGTTTGATTAATTGTTCCACCACATGGCTTACATCCTCGGGTGTTACATCCACCTTGAGTTTTTCAACGCCATCCATTGAAAACCGGATGTTTTCAATTTCAGGCAATACTTCAAAAGAAGCGGTAAATTCCAAGGGCTGGTTTGGTGTCATGACCTTGGGTTCCACCCTGGGTGTATTGATAGGTTTGAGATTTTTTTCCGTAATGGCTTCATAAAGCGCACTTTGTATGACATCGCTCAAGGCTTCCTTACGGGCATCATCTCCAAAACGCTGTCTAATATAGGACATGGGAGCTTTGCCTGGACGAAATCCCTTGATATTCGCATTTTTGGCAAAACGATTGATTTGTATTGTATAAGCCTCTTCAACTTTGTCAGCAGGCACGACAATGGTCAGGCGACGTTCGACATTACTTACTTTTTCTACTGATACTTGCATGATATGACCCCAAAGAATCAAAATAAACCGTTCTATTGCCAAAATAATTAAAGGGACTTGCTCCGCGGAAGAGTATCCCATTTTACCGGCGTATTATATTGATAAATTCTATTCCTAACCAGAATTTTTAAAGAATTCAGAAAACCCATTGCGAAAGGAGAGACTCGAACTCTCACGGGTTACCCCACTGGAACCTAAATCCAGCGCGTCTACCAGTTCCGCCACTTTCGCCTGGCTTGGCTAAGCAAGAACTGCCATTTTTACTGTAGTTTTCAATTCCAATCAAGATGATTCTCGTGTTTTTTTACAACAATCAAACGGATAAAGAAGAAATTCTTGCTCGAATGGGTTATGATGGCCGCTACGGTATCCAGCTTTTTACAAGGATTTTAGAATGCCGCCAAGAATGACTCCCGCTGTCTATTTATCTCTCGCAGTTTGCCTGATTTATTCCGCGCCAGTTACGGCCGCACCCGTTCCAGATAACACCCGCCAGGCAAACAGCCCCTCCTGGACCAGCGAAGCCCTGCGGTTGCAGCGCGAAATTGACTTGCATGCGCCGCTGAATGAAGCGACTTTTATCGGCACCCATAATTCATACAATTCCAGGGCTTATGAAATCCCGCTGGTTCGTTATGTTGATCCCAATCATACCCTCTCTATATACGGTCAGCTTGAAGCCGGAATCAGAAGTATCGAGCTGGACGCGCATTGGACACTCACCAAGCGGTTATCAAAAGACATATTATTATGCCATGGGCAAGCGAATCATATTGGCTGCGGGGCGTTTGACAGAAATATCACTGAAGGTCTGGCCGAACTGCGAGATTGGCTAAAAAATAACCCTAACGAAATTGTATTACTTTACATAGAACGTCATCTTGACGGACACGAGCCGCGGCTTGCCGCACGACTCGATCAATTCCTGGGCGACTTCATCTTTAAACCCGCCTCGGTCAGGCCTAAAGACAACGCTGCCAAATCCTGCGTTCCACTGCCTTCCTCTCTGACCAAGGCTGATATTTTGAGCACAGGCAAGCAGCTCATCATCATGGTAAGAGGCTGCGATGGCGACAATCCGCGTTATGAAGAACAGACAACCTATAAACAAATCTGGAACGATCTGGTTTTTGCAGGCGCCGGAACAACGCACGCACATCCATATGATTGGTATGAAAGCAAAATAGGTGATTTCTCCCCCTACCCGGATTGCAGCAAATCAACTCTCTTTGCAACAGATTACAATCACAAGAGTCTGTGGCGCTTTTTTGAAGACAGAACCCGATTATCCAGCGTGCTTGAGCCACAAAAAAAACTGGAAACAAGTGATATGCGTGAACTCATGCGCTGCGGTATCAATTGGCCGACCATGGATATGTTAACAGCCAACGATCCCCGTCTGCGCGCCGCTATTTGGAGCTGGGCACCGGATTATCCTCACGAAGGACAAGGCCAGTGCACGAAATATGAAGCAGGCACAGGCATTAAAAATATCGCTTGCGAAGAACCCCTGCCCGCTTTTGCATGCAGAGACACGACTTCAGGATCATGGACAGTCGTAAACTCAGCCGCAGACTGGTCATCAGGAAATACCTTGTGTCCCTCTCTGGCGGGTAAAACCTGGCGCTTCGCCGCACCGGTAAACGGCAGCCAGATGGAAGCCTTGAAACTTGCCATGAACAACCAGGGAATAACAGAAGTCGGTTTGAACTACAAAGAAGTGAACCCCGGACATTGGATTGCCGGCTGACAAGAAGATTCCGATATTTCGCACTGGAAAAAGTCGAGTGCAGAAAAGCAATCAAAGTCTGTCAGCCTTGTTTGCTTTCGCTCAATCTGATTTTCATCATGTCATCAAAATTGCCGCGGCGACAGTCGGACTGAAATAAATCGACATACAACTCACCATTCAAATGCCCCACTTCATGTTGAATCAGCCTGGCCAAAAAGCCGCGCGCGGTTCCAGTGATAAGCATTCCATCTTCCCGGTAAGCCTGGTACTCTATCTCGGTGTACCGGTACACCTCTCCCATCAGACCCGGCACCGAATAACAACCCTCCCAATCCTTGTTCTTGCTCTCATCCACAGGTGCATAAGATGGATTAATCAATACCGTTGGCGGCAGTGTGTCATAAACATCCTTGCGGATTTGCCTGGCTTCGGGCGGAACCTGAATGATAATAATTCTCAGAGCCTTGCCAACCTGGGTTGCCGCAAGTCCGGCAGGCTTCCCGAACGGGCTCTTCAAATTATCAAAATAATGTTTTAATTCCTGAATGAACTGCATGACATCTGCATTCAGCGGAAAAACAATCTCTCTGGCAGGGTGACGCAACACCTCATGATTCATTTGTTCTATGGTAACAAGCTGCATAACAACTCCTGAAAATCATGGCACAGTTCAATAGACGTTCCTGGCCCTATCACTTTCTGCATTCTTGAAGGAATCGATCAGGATTTATGGGCGATAACCGTGGGAAACAGATGCGCATCATCGTAAATGAATTCAATGCCGCGAAAGCCTGCCGCTTCCAGCTGCGTACGGGTTTGCGCCGAAGAACGATAACAGCGCCATTTAGCCTCAAGAATGTCGACAAAAATAATTTTTTGCAGCAATAAATCCTGTTGATTAATCTGCTCCAGCCGCCATTCACAATCCTCTCCTGACTGCGGGGCAAATGTCAGAAAGCTGGTGACCAGCTTGCCGCCGGGTTTGAGCGCCGTATAAAACTGGCGATATAACTCGGTGACTTTGACTTCATCCTCTTCATAAATATTCAATCCATTACTCGATATCAGATCGAACTCATCCCGCAAATGCAATTGCCATGCATCACCTTGCATCAGCTGCGTAAAATGCGACAGACCCAGTTTCTCCGCCAGTGCATGCGCATCTGAGAGCGCGGCAGCATCATAGTCGATGCCGATTAATTCAATCTGATTAATACCGGCATAATCAAGGTATAAAAGCTCGCCCAGGCTGCCGGAAGGGATGCATGCAAGTCGGGCATGGTTTTTGACCGCTTTCTGATTTTCACTCAAAAAGTGCATGAAACGCTGCTGCGTAGCCAGCATGGTGGGCGCGCGGTCCAGGATAAATTTTTCCAGATCATGCAGCGGCTGGCCGTATTGATTCTTTCCCGTCACCCGGCCGCGCCACGGATGTGTAAGCATATAATGTGTCCAGTATCCATTAATGCCCTGATTCTGGAGCAGAAACTGTCCGAATTCGAATTGGCTGAGCTGTTCCAGCAATTCCAGCTGACGCGCGACACTGACATAGGGCTTGTCACCTTCCCGTCTGATTCTGGCGGCGTGACGTTCGATAGTTTCTGCCAGAGGTTCTGATGAAACTGAATGTGATTTCAATGCGCGTTGGTCAAGACTGCCAGACATGGACTTTCCTCATAGATGACTAATAGGTTGCATATAAATATCGCTAACCCGCATGGCAAGTCAACTATAAAACCCTTCTTTGGTGTTACAATATGTTTATCATCAATGGATAAGGTGATCAGGATGTTAACTTCCAGATTATATGGGCTTTTGTTATTGTCTGCCGTATTGGCTGGATGTGCGACAGGCTATGGGCCGGCGGGAGAAGTAGGCGGGTTTGAGTACGGTGGATACACAGACCAGCGGATTGACGAAAACACTGTTGTCGTCACATTCAGAGGTAACAGCAGCACCAGCGGAAGCACCGCTTACACTTATTTGCTCTATCGCTGCGCACAAGTGACGCTTTCCAATGGATATGATTACTTTATTATCATATCCAGCTCCAATTCTTCCATGAATCTGAATATCAAAACGCGCCCCACCACCTATTCCAGCGGTTTGACCAATCCTCCTAAGTTATACACAACTTACTATTATCCTGAACAATATCAATCCATGTCCATGATGAATACAGCGACACCGGGTTATTACCCCAATCAACACGGAGCCGTAGCCGTGATAAAAATGTTTAGCGGAAAAGCACCAGCCCACAAGCCCAGAGTCTATGTAGCGCGGGATGTCATCGCCCACCTGGGTCCTGCCGCGTTTTAGCAATGGAATAGCGCGCTGACTGGCAACAGCTGCCGCCGGCTGCCAATCAATAATGAAATCCATTACTCATGCGATAATGATTATTGATGATGCCGAGAACCTGGTCGGAATCCTGCTGCGACAGTGAAACACGCACATAACCGTCCAATCCAGTCATGGGCACGTAAACAAAACCTCTGATGGTATTGTCTTGCGGGTTAGCCGCTGCATTTATGGCACGAAAACAGATATGCCAGGTAATCCCCTGTTCCGTTTTAGCACTGTAACGGTTCGCAAGAGGATGCACTTTTTCCGCGCCTGCCAAGGCTGCCTGAAGAGCCTGCGGATATAATGGATTGGCAATGTCCGTAATATCTACCAGCGTCTTGATGTCCAATGAACTCCAGACCGCCGGGTCGTAAAAAAGTCTAAACATGCCTGTACCCCGGTTCATGTTAAGCAGTTATTATCATAGTCATATCTTTTTAGTCATATCTTTTATGCTGATATTTTAATATAAATAAATTATATAAGATTAAGGTTTTATTAATAATTTTTATATTTATAAAGCCAGTTAACCTCATCCCGGCGCCCAGATGCTAAAATTAAAGATATCTGAGAAGAACATCTAAAGGAGGCCGTGTCATGTCCGCTGAAAAAGTCTGGTTTATCACTGGGTGTTCTTCGGGTTTTGGCAGAGAGATTGCCAAGCAGGCGCTTGCAACAGGAGCCAAAGTTGTCATTACAGCCAGGAACATAAACGACATCGCGGGTTTCAGAAATGAATATCCCGACAGAGTATTGCTTTTGAGTCTGGATGTGACCAACCCGGAACAGATCAGGGAAGCGATAGCCGAGACCATTAAAAAATTCAGCCGCATCGATGTTCTCGTGAATAACGCAGGATATGGAATCGTTGGCGCTATCGAAGAAATTCCCGAAGCGGAAGTGCGTAAAATTTTCGACACCAACTTTTATGCCGTTCTCAACCTGACACGCGCCGCCCTGCCTTTCATGCGTAAACAGAAATCCGGGCATATCGTGAATATGTCATGCGCGGGCGGGATCATCTCGACACCGTTTCTGGGAATTTATAACGCGAGTAAATTTGCACTTGAAGGCATGTCGGAAGCGCTGGCACAAGAACTGGACCCGCTGGGAATACATGTCACCCTGATTGAATCAGGCCCATTACGCACCAAATTCCTGGAACATTCCCTGCTGAAATTTGACGGTATTGAAGATTATAATGAACAACGAAACCTGCTGCTCAACGCTCTGGATCATTACAAGGGAAACCAGCCAGGCGATCCTGAGAAAATCGCACAAACCATCATTCAGGTAGTCGCGAATCCAGTGCCGCCATTACATCTGCCGCTGGGCAAGTTCGCCTATGAGCGGATACGGGAAAAAATCTCTACTCTTTCCGATACCATGTCATCATGGGAAGCTGTAGCGATTGACACAGACTACAAATAGACGCCAGCTGCCAGTCTGCTTCGCCTGACAATCAGCCGTAAAGAGACCTGGACTGCCTCACCACAGCCGCGTGAGGAGGATATTTATCATTTAAACGAATATGGTATAGTGTACCAGTACCATTTTAAAAGGATTTAGACATGGGATTATCGTCGCGAATTACTGATCAATACTTGCTGGCGTTTGGCAAAAACTGGGTGTGGTTTTTATTATGGGGCATCGCCATCGCCGTTTTAGGATTGTTTGCTATCAGCGCCACCGCCCTCACGACCCTGATCACCGTTATCACGCTTGGCTTACTGCTAGTACTGGGCGGCGTAGTCGTCATCTTTGACGCTTTCACATTCTGGCGCGGCAAAGGCAGCGGGTTTTATCTACACGTCTTAATGGGCATCCTCTATTTGCTGGCAGGCAGCATACTCATTAAAAATCCGCTGGCCGGCTCCGTTTCGATCACCCTGCTTTTGGGCATAGCCTATATCATTCTGGGCTTGTTTCGCGTTATATATTCTCTGTCCATGCAAATGCTGCGCTGGGGCTGGAGCCTCTTTAACGGCATCATTACCCTGCTGCTAGGTATCTTGATCATGGCAAACTGGCCGGCTTCCAGTTTATTCATTATCGGATTGTTTGTTGGAATCGATCTGGTATTCTGCGGATGGGCTTATATCATGGTCGCAATTGCAGCAAGAAATTTTGTCAGCCGGTAAGCATTATCTGAAATTCAAATCTTCCTGAAAACATGCCCGCCTGGATTGAGCGGGCATTTTATTTCCTGGCTCAGATTATTTTTTCACACTCAGCAATTCAACTTTAAAAATCAGGGTCTCATTCGGTCCAATTACGGGGGGCGCACCGTATTCGCCGTAAGCGAGATTAGCAGGAATATATAACTCCCAGACAGACCCTGTTTTCATTAATTGCAAGGCTTCTGTCCAGCCGGCTATGACACCACTCACCGGAAACGTGGCAGGCTCACCGCGCTTGTAGGAGCTGTCAAATTCAGTTCCGTCAATTAACCTGCCGGCATAGTTAACCGTGACAGTATCGTTGGCGGTAGGTTTGGCGCCTGTGCCTTCCTTGATAATCTTGTATTGCAGGCCGTCCGGAAGTGTCACCACACCTGGCTTGTTTTTATTTTCATTTAGAAATGATGCGCCCGCCGTCGCATTTTTATCAATTGAGGATTGCATTTGCGTTTGACTCCCGTTCGTGGACGGCATGGATTGGCTTTCAGCCGCGTATGAATTCGCACACAGCATAGCAGATGCCGATATTGTCATGGCCAACAGTTTAAATTCGTATCCTTTACTCATGATTCACTCCTGATATGATTCCAGTGTCACAGATCAGCGTTATAAAACAGCCAGCTCAAGACTGATACACCTGCGCCGGCGAAGCAATCATACCTTGAACAGCGCGGATTTCCTAGCTGTTCAAACAGACGCGCTCATGACCTGAGGAATCTCACAACTAACCACAAGAATAAACCGTGTCTGCTGAAAAACGAGACTGTTCATTGAACTGTCTCGAAAAAACACGCCCGGCCTTCTCCTGCCGGACGTGTTTCACACTTATGAAAGCAAGCAAGAACCCGAAGTCCTATCATCAGGGAGGAAAACCGGTTTCGGTCTGCGCGCACCCGGACGGTTTGAGCTTGTCGATCCGCTTTGTTGCGGAGTGCCGGCAAACAGGGTCGGGCCTTGAGTATTTTGCGCTTGAACCGCGGGACGACGGCTTGCTCGCGTTGCTCCCCCCGATTGCTGCGGAGCGGCAGAATTCGCTTGCGCGAATAACCCCTGCCTGCCTTTGGGAGCAGCCAGCATAGCAGAAGCCGGTCTGTTTTCCTTTTCCTTTTCCTTTTCCTTTTCCTTGCCTTTATCGTTTTTCTTTTCTTTATCTACGACTTTCTCCTTCCCTTTTTCACAGGATTGCATTGAATGCTCTTGTTCGTCATCCAGCGGCAAAGCTGAACGTTCCTGTTGCACGCGCTCAGAAAGCACTCTGACTGCGGCAAGAGGAGAAGCCTGACGGCCTTTTTTATTTTTATGAATATCGGCGTAAACATAAGCACAAGCCAGTTCAAGCACTTCTATGGGCAGTGATGCCAAATGACTTTCGCCTTCGTGCGAATGCAATCCCAGCGCGTGCGTAACGGGAATCAATTTTTTAGCGCGATTGATCCTCTCGGAAGCAAACACATGTTCAATTAATTGTTTCTTGAGCGCATAGGCTTCCGCAATACATTTCACATCAGCGGGAGTATATATCCAGCCCGTACAAGTCGCGCTGCCATAATTGACATAAGGATCCAGCGGAACAAATGCTTCAAACGGCGTACTTCCATAACGGCCAAGATCAATATTGCAAACATTTCTACATTCACGCTTTTCGAAATCCAGGATGGCAATTGTGCACGACACACTTCCCTTACCCCCTGGACAATAGGTAATAAACAAATCACCCAGTTTGACTCTCACCTCGGTACGGCCATTACCGTCGAATATCACGAAATCTTCTTCTTCGTATAAATGGCTTTCCAGATCTTGCAATCCGATCTTCTGAAGCTTCCGAATATCAAACATGGCCCCATCAAATACTTCACTGGCATAACGTTTATCTCCATCCGTGTTTTCGGCACCCGCTACCTCAGGAAGGGTATCAACCAGAGAAGGCGGAAATTCCGTAGGAGTAAGCAGAACAGGGCTCAATAGACAGAGCAGATGCCATGTTTCCGCGCTGATGCCTAATGCTTCAGTAATCCTGGCTCTGGAATTTAATGACGGATCCTTATGGATACACTCCAAAAGCAATTTGAATTCTCGCGAAAATTCCCTACCATTGATTCGCGTTTCTTCCGGCCGGGTAACGCGTGCAACTGCATGAGGTCTTCCAGCCTGACGCACCGGCGCTGCTGGTGCCGCGGAGAGGGTCCCATTAAGAATTTTAAAAATACGCTCGAGAATTTCCGCTGCTTCTTTTTTTAATGGATGCTCAATCTTATCTTTCTGATGCGGACTTGGCTGGAGCCGGGACTTCAATTCCTGACATGCGTCATAAAAGGGAAATATCCCGACAATCGCTTTAGCGGGCTTGACAATGGCACATGCGGCCCCTAGTAATGCGATTTTCTCGGATTGATTAAGTTTATCTGATTGTTCAATTTGCGCAGCGATTTCTCGCAGCATTTGTTCCTGCAGTTTTCGCTGGCTGGCAGGCGAATGCTGTGAAATGTTTTTCTGGAATTGACGAAGATAAGCACGCAATGTGCTGACACTGTGCAGCGCCTCAGGATCAAGCAGATTGATTTGATGAATGAATGCCCATTCAAAGTCAGCGCGGCGCAGACTGTTGCCGCAAAGCCTGGAACCGGCAAGATTGGCCCTGCTGAAATTCGCTTCGCCCAGATCCGTAGTAGACAAATCTATTCCGCGCAAGAGAGCGCCGGTCAAATCAGTGTTGGTCAGACAGGCTCCCGACAGGTTCGCGCCCGTCAAATCGGCGTCGCGCAAAATGACACCACCCAGGTTAAGATGAGAAAAATCGATCCCGGCAAGGTTCATATAGCTAAAATCGACTCCCGCCAGCAAATTGACAAACCGCTGTGGATGATGCTCGTTTAGCAGACTGAGAAGACGGTCTTTATTGTCAGCAAACTTGTGCTGGACCATTCCGGAATCGCGATACCGCATGTCAGCCGTCTTGGTTAGAATATAATCAATTTCTTTTGTCGCCAACAAAATCAGTTCCAGATGCTGCCTGGTCGCATCATCCAAATCCAGTGATTCCATGGCCTGGTTTAAATTGTCAGGCAATGCGGCGCAATCCCTGGTCAGCGTGTAGCAAACAGCTTCTTCATTGGTTAACGGTTCTTTCGCCAGAACTTTCCGCTTTAAATCCTGATAACGCCGCGTACGCTGATAGAACGCGGTAAATTGATGGCCGGCAATACCGTCGAGGTGACTCAGATGACGGATGATAAAACCTGGCCGCGTAACAAACTCAATGACAGCATCAACAACACCGGTTTTGGTTTTGGAAATCAGTCTGGAATTCAACAAGTCAGTGAGGGGTAAAGTTTCCAGTATATTCATTAAGACTTCGTCGGGAAGCAGCAAAAATGCGTTTGATTCAGCTGCCGGTTCAGCCATATCATCATCTGTAGCTTCCGTTGCATCGGCCGTTAATGATGCGGCATCACTGTCAGTCTCGCGTGCCTCTTGCTCTACTTCGGGATGCATGCGTTTCATAATGCTGTGAAGTGTCTCTTTGATCAGTCTGATTTCAACGATAATACTTTTATCATGGTATTGTCTTTCCGAATCCCGGTCATTAATGTGATTGACAACATAATCAATTTTTTCCTTGATAAGGCTGATGAGTTTATTCAAATGCGCGAGATCAAACGCCTGGTCAGCATCGGCGGCCACATTGACAATGCCGGCATTTTCCAGCATGCAACGTCCAACGGCATTCAAATCAATATCAGAATCATTTAACTCATCCAGAAAATCTTGCAGCTTAGGCTGCAATTCTATGACCGCATAATGATACCGATCCGCAATCTGGCCGGAAGAAAAAATATCCGTGTTCTTGCCGGTTGGAATAACATGATCTTCAAAAAAATCATTCAAAGCTAAGAGCTGGGCAAACAGTGTTTTGGCTTTTTCCCTCAACCATTGTTCTTTATATTTTCTCTGCTGTTCCATTCTGATCAGTCTTAATTGCTCCTGAGGGTTGAGAGTTGGGGGACTGTTTTCCTGTTGGCTCTTTCTTTGCATGGAGGACCTCGTGTGTTAATTGTAAAGGTTATCAATAACCACCCATGGGGCAGGTTATATAATTAGATATAAGTTACCGCGCAAACGATATTGTGATTATTTTTTGTGCGGCGTAGTGTACTTGTAATAAATTAAGGTAATCTTAAAGCAAATCAGATAATCCTCTTGCCGGAAGAATGGGCGGCAGGCATAGGAATGAGCGCCGTGATGACAGATGTCAAGAATGACAACAGGCTAAAATAGCCTATTATCCAAGCTTTATGCGGATTAATTTTAATTAATTACATTAAATTATCAACCTAATTGCATAATCAATAGAAGATATTTTCAGGCAGGAATATGATAAAACCTTATTATGCGACGTGCCGCAATGATTGCCGCACCCATGATTAACCCTACAGGTCTTCTCACGCTGCGCTTATCTGAATAGATATCTTTCAATTCAATCCTAATTGCCCAGATAAACCATATGCAATATCAATTTAATTACTCCTAATAAACCACACTTCTGATTTTGAGCTACAATGAGAGTGTATAAAAAGAAAAAGGAGTGCTTGATATGCGAAATGCTGGATCCGGTTTTCCGCAATTGGCATTGCTTACCGTCGCAGCTCTCACCCTAAGCGCCTGCTCGTCCATGTCATCCGACATGTCATCAGACGGCGGCTCCATGTATTCATATAATGCACCAGCAGATTATTCATCGCGATTACCCGCTCAAATTGAAACCCGGGAAAAGGTGGTGGTAGTCGATCCACGCGTGCACGCCTGGGGCGCTTATGACAAAGACGGGAGCCTAGTCCGCTCGGGACTCGCCACAGCAGGATCAAGCTGGTGTCCTGACATAGGCCGACCCTGCAAGACCTCCGCCGGCCATTTTCGCGTGAATTCCCTAGGTTCTGCTGATTGCAAGTCCAAGATCTTTCCCATTCCCAAAGGCGGCGCACCCATGCCTTACTGCATGTTCTTTCATGGCGGCCAGGCTTTGCACGGGGTACATGAAGGTGAAGTGGTGGAAGGCAATATAAGCCACGGCTGCGTGCGCTTGCATGTATCTGACGCCGAATGGCTGCGATTCAACTTTGTCAATGTCGGCACCAAGGTAATCGTCAGACCCTATTAGACAGGCGTGTGAAGGCATACTGAAACAGCTGCCTTATCACAATCAGGCGTCCAGCCCGCACCGGACGCCCGGTTTCCGGAATAGCAGAACCGGATACCGACGGATTGATAGTCCGAATTGAAAACATGGATGAAAAACAGATTGCGGATGGAGCATTGATGACCGCAGCCGCAAGACAAGCACGCACGGTCAAAGCCACTTCTTTTTTCTGAAGAGAAAGATCAGGAAGAAACAGCATAAAAACATCAGAAACAACGCCCAGAAATAGCCATATCTCCATTGCAGTTCCGGCATCCAGTGAAAATTCATTCCATATATTCCCGCGATAAGCGTCATGGGCAGAAAAATGGCGGCAAATGCCGTCAACACCTTCATGGATTCATTCATTTGCTGCATCAAGGCGTTATCAATTTGATCCAGCGTGCCATTAAGAATATCGCGAATGGCATCCGCTTCTCCGACAATCATTTGACTGTGGTCAAACAAATTCATGAGTGATACGCGGCATTGCTCGGACACGACCGGAATTTTCCGCCCTGAAATCCGCATTAATATGTCCCTGAGCGCGGTGGAATACCGTTTGATTTTCATTACCTGCTTTTTCATGTACATGACATCATTGTAAGGATTATGCTCTGATTCACGCAGCTTTGTATCCAGCTTTTCTACAAATAATTCAAAATCAAAAAGCACTTCCGAATAATCGTTAATCACATTATCCAGAATCAGAAACAGTATGAAACACGGTGTTTTTGCATATTTCAATGCCTTGGGGTAACTATGGGTGAATTCAGCCATCGCAGGAATAGGCTTGTCTGTTAGCGTCAGGCAATAACGCGAAGTCAGGTGAATGACCAGATTGCCCAGTTGAGCCTGATGCTTCCCATGCGCATTCCATGAAATAAGGGACTGCAGGCGTATAGTCAATGACTCGCCTGAATCCAGTAGCTTAGGCATGACTTCTTCGGTGCCGCATAACTGGATGACATCATCAGGCAAATGCAATTTTTCCGCGATCGACTTGAAATCATTAACTTTGGTCAGATCGCAATGCACCCAGTAAATTTTCGAGGAATCGCGCGACATCTGCTCCAACGAATCCACGCCCACAGGTTGGTATTTGTGGTTAGATATATCAAATTCCACAGCCATGGAATCAAGCAGTGTCATCAGCATCCTCACAACATCGCAGGAATTCCTCTAATCATTATCTTATTATATCACAATAAGACTAGTGCATGATTTTATTATGGATTTTTAATCATGCCGGCTTATTCAGCGCCGCGCATTCACCCGCAACGGCAGAATTGGCATCCACTCTGGCGCTGAAACAGTGATTCATATTTTTAATGACATCTTGCGGCACCAAGCATGGGGATGAACCGCTCTTTTTCGGCATACGCTTCTCGGAATAAATCATAAAACCGCTGGGTAACCGCATCACGCTTTCGCAAACCAAAAAAATCGAAACTATGAGGTTCGCTCGCCGTCAGGCCAATTTCGGCTATGGCATTAAAATGCAAGAGTGTCTGTCCGTCCTGCAATGCACTCGTGCAATGCGTATAAATTTTTGCGACATTGGCAGGCAGATAGACCATTGTCCCCTGCACGTTGACTTCTTCTCCGCCTATCTGACAGCCCAGAATTCTGACTCCGGCTTTCCATCGCGTATTTTTATCAGGGATTTGATATGAATAATAAATTGCCTGGCCACTTCATCGCCAGCCTGGATTCTTGCATCACGTGCGCGTTCATAAACCTCTTTGCGGCAATGAGCTCTCAATTCCTGCTTTGCCGTTTCATATTCAGTTTCCGACTCTCTGATCAACTGATCGTAAATGGGATTGGTTTTTCTGTCCATTCCCTGCGTTTTCGACAAGGCGACCAGTGACAAGCCCTCGTTTCTTTTTGTGGCGAGTTTATAATTGAAATGATCATGCGGAAATTCGGCAAGTCTTTGCTCATACAGCCGTTTTGCCGCATGATCCAAATCGTCATAAATTGTCAGTTTCATCTGACGATAGTGAATTTCATAAGCATGTGTAACCTGGTACTCAAAAAACTCGCGATTGAAACGATTCCTGTCATCTTTGATCGGAATCAATTCTCTTATCCTGGCTGGTATTTCCGCGAGAGGATAGCGGCTTACCAGTGCCGCCATCAATTCCTTCCTGGCCAAGGCCTCAAAATGGTCCACATTTTGCTCGATAAACGTATCGACTTCTTCAGGATTTCTGATTCCTTTCTTATACGCGATACCGGTCAAAATATTTATGCGAGCCTGGTCAATTATCCCTCCCGCTTGTTCGAAATAAAAGCTCAGCCCCATGTAATAACGCGACTTGTCGGCCGAAAGATCTGATTTGTATTCTAAAACCTGGGAAAAGGCACGGAGCTTGTAATACCCAATGATATCGATCTCTGTCGTTTTGAAAAAATTTGAAATCGCAGCACGCATCAGCGATGGCGCAGCATCTTTCAGGCCAAGCCGCCCCAGACTATCAGCCGTTGCGAGAAATCGATTATATTTCGTCTCCAGCACATGCTCATGCTCGGTATCATTCATAGCGTCATCATCATAGGATGATTCAAACAATGCTTGATAAAATCTGGTAAAATTGCGCTGTGCCGGACGCAGCAAGCGCGCGATATGAAATTCACCCACTGTCAGTGTTCTGGCATCTTTTATCCCTTGAGAAAACTCAGAATCCGAATGGTCTGAATGGAATTCTTGCCTGACATATTCAATCAACATTCTGGCAGGGGTAGCAGAAGGATTTCCGCGAATCGCAGACAGCAAATCGACTGGTGTAACATCCGGCGTCAAAAGGTTAAGATCAGGTATCTTGCTGATAACCTCCAGGGGGGCGGCAATATCCAGTAGAGCAGCATCAAATTGCATAGCTGATTTGATGCGAAACAGTCTCTCTATCACCTCATCCACCTGTTGCTCAAGCAATCCATGGTGCACTGATTGCGTATTCAACGATCTCAGCGCCAGCAGGTAATCAACGAAAAGCGCGAGATTTTTAAACAGCAGCCTGGAATACTTCTCCTGGTCTATGCCTGGCAGCCGCATGAGCAAAGGCGCGCAGGAATAAGAATCCACCAGAAATGCGACAGGCTTGTCACATTCAGGAATAAGTTTCGAATCCAGGATTTCGCCCAGATTATCCGCTTGATCGTCAAATACCGACACTTCCAGCTGCGCATCGGAATATCGCGATTTCAATTCCCGAAGTAAATGCGCATACTGGACAACCTTGTTTTTGGGATAGTATTGGTCAGGCGGCGCATGTTGCTGGCTGTCGTCAGACTGGCTTGCCAGCCGCGATTGGATATGTTTGTTATCAGCCTCGATTTCCCTTGTCAATGAAGACAATCCCTGGGGCTGCCGGTCAGGGTGCAGCTTAACTTCCAACCCCATTTCGAATGCCTCTGCCTCGAATGCCTCCATTTGCGCGCCATCGTAATAACACATGGGTTCGCCAAAAAAAGGATCGACAGAGGAAGACACCCCGACAGGATTAATGCCGTGTGCCTGCAAAGCCAATATGACATGACTGGTTGTAATATGCTCGGGCACTGCGGCTTCAGGCGCCAGCATCGCAAGAACAGAATAAATATTCGAGATCTGTAAAAATTTGCTGCGCTGGGTGAACAAGATCACATCGTCATATTCTTTCAGCTTAGCAATCAGATTCAAATTGATACCGCCGGACTTAAGAATCAAGGTTCCATCAATATCCACTAGCGCCACCTTGCGCGCTTTTCGCGGTAACTCCATACCTGATTGATGTATTTCAGGCGTGATTTCAACCTTAATGTCACCGAGCACGTTCCCATCTTGCAGCATATGATTGGCCAGGCGAATAAATGTCTTGTTTTCGCAGCCAACACTTTTACTGATTATTTCCAGCTGCTCAACAATTTCTCCCAGGTCATCCATGCGGCCTTGGCGCTGCCAGCGGCTGACACGCCGTGTGATGGCATCCAGCTGAAGAATCAGCTGCGGATTGTTGAGATTGTTTTTTCTTGCCAGCATCAAGACATTGATCAATCCTGGCAGTACAGCATGGGTATGTTTATAATGGCAGATTATCTCATCAGGGCTGGCTGCCGCCAGCTGCTCCAGCAAGCCAGACAAGTCGCCTCTGAAAATATTGTTCAGGAAAACGATATATTTTTTATTGGCTCCGGTCCCGGATTGCGATAAAGACAACACTTTCGATTGAAGATCAAGCAAATCCTCCATGGCAGGGCGTCCGGATAATTTTATATCGACCAGCCCTGTTTCGATTTTTTCAAGTTCGGCAACAACCCTTGGCTCCTCCCAGCTGTCTGCTTTCGCCGACGCAATAATAGCCAACAGGCCAGCCAGTGTTCCTTGCGCCTGAAAAACATGCAGTGTCTTTTGCTGCAATGCTTGATATAGAACTCTCAACCGCGGGATCACGTCTTGATCTTCCATCTGGTCAGGAGACAAGACTCTGCCAATCAGAAGATGGAGTTTTTGCAGGGTTGCCACATCTTGCTGCGAAACCTCATCTGCAAGGGCAGCTTCAAGATAGCTTTGAAGCAATGTGGAATCTGTGCAGTCCACCGAACAGGCGCCATGAAAATCGTGATTAAATTGCACAAGAAACCGTTGAATTGCCTCATCCAGATTACGCTTGTATGGCTCCAATAAGCTGTCGCGATTTTGCAAATCATAGGTTTCAAACTGTCGTAACAGTATCAGCGATTGTTTCATATCTGACCCTCGTTTGTGTTTTCAGGAGCTAAATCCTTGACACGAATGCCCGTCTTGCCTTATCAGGATTTTTCTTATCTTATCCAATTTAAGCGATCACGGATGAAGAAACAATCATTTTTGATCAGCATTTCGGGGAGGAAGATCAAAGGCGGCCGGCAGGTTTTCATATCAAGTGATTGTTTCTGCAAATCAAGAACAGGGCCAGCACAAAAAAATTGATATTTTTTATTTATCTATCGCACTTCCCGATAATTCTATCATTACATTCGATAATCCGTTGGTCACACGAGCCATGCGCTCGTAATCCAGTGTATCCGGCCTGTCTGTGCCCAGATGATAATGCGGATTTCGGTAAGGTACGGTATCAGTCACCATAACAGCATGGTAGCCATGCTTCCAGAAAGACCAGTGGTCTGACCAGCTGACACCAGGAATAAGACTGAACGCCGCAATGCCTTCAGATGGAAACGATACCTGGCTTCGGAAAATGGAAATGACTTGTTGCACCAATTTGCGTGATGCAAGGTTACCCACAAACCCAATGAAATTTCCTCTGGCCGGATAAACCAATCCCAGCAAAGGAGGATAGGATTGACTATTTTCCTCTTCAGTATAATAGCCTATGCTTTCTATGGAAAACATGGCGACAATGTTTTCATTTTTCTCACGCATCAACCGGGCATAACGCCAGCTTCCCATATCCGAGGTATAAAAAATCGGCGGTTCTTCATTGGCGAAAGCAATGAATCGTATTGTTCGTTCCAAGGTTTTATCTTTCAGCAGCTCAGCCAGCAACATCACTGCCGCCACACCTGAGGCATTGTCATCCGCTCCCGGAGATCCATAAACCGTATCATAATGGGCACCTATGATGATCACTTCTTCCGGCTTTGAATGACCGCGTTTTTCAGCGATGATATTTCTTACCATCACATCATCGGCTATATATTTCTGATCAGTGACATTTAAACCAAAATGGCGAAAAGTATCTTCTATGTACTCCGCCGCGGCTTGATAATTTTTTACATATACGCTATTGCGCTCACCCAGCGTGCCGGCAAGATAAGTGACGTGATTTTTTAATTTCAAGCTTATCGCTTTCTCAGAAGGAGACAAGGGCAAAAACGGCCCGCTATATGAAGTGCCTGGCATGGTTATCATGTACCACCCTCCCGTCAGCATGAGACAGGTGAACAGGATTGCGAATAAGACTTTAACCCGAAATACCCTGGATGATGTGGGCCTCATGATTCCATTTGTCTCTACTGACACGGTTAAACTATAAACGATATCCAGGACGCGTTCAAATTATCAATATAATCAATAAGCAAATCTAATTATTCCGGACAGCTTCCACCCTGACACCGGGCATGCGCCAGCCTGCTTGTCACACGATACAAAAATACATAATAATCATGGTTGACCAATCGCATGCCAGACAAGGAGCAGCATGAAAGCCCTAGCCAATCAATCAACCCTGATTTTTGTCAGTCTAGTGATTATTACACTCCTTTATCTGCTGGCGCCCATTTTGACTCCATTTCTGCTTGGTGCCCTGCTCGCCTATCTGGTTGATCCTTTGGTGAAACGTCTTGAAGCGTGGCATGTCCCGCATCTGCTTAGCGTTGTTCTGATTTTTCTGTCACTCTTTCTTGGTGTGATTCTGCTGATTTCTCTGGCCTTGCCCTTAATCGTCAAGCAGCTGGAAATATTAGCGGCACAAATACCCCACCTGCTGGACTGGGCCCAAAATGTCGGCATGCCGTGGCTGCTGCAATTCGTTAACATTAACACATTGAAAACATCCATTCCCGCAACCTTGTCGAAAACAGGCTGGGTCATCAGCACATTTGTGGAATCCGGTTTTGCCGCCATTCAATCAATCATCAGCATTGTCCTGACGCCAGTAGTGACATTCTATCTCCTGCGCGACTGGAACAAAGTTATTGCCGGCATCAAGAGTCTGCTCCCCAAACAAGTTGCGCCCACTATCATTCAATTGTCGCGCGATTGCGATGAAGTCCTGGGCGCTTTCATACGCGGTCAATTACTTGTCATGCTTTGTCTTGGCGTCATATATGGCGTTGGTTTGTCGCTGGCTGGCTTGAAGCTGGGATTAATGATAGGTTTAATAGGCGGACTGTTAAGCATCGTGCCTTACCTGGGATCCTTGTTCGTCGTCATTGCCGCGATCATTGCAGCCATAGTACAGACAGGAACCAAAGAAGCGGTTATTTCCGTGATTATTGTTTTCATCATAGGCCAATTGATAGAAGGCTATATACTGACACCTTATCTGGTCGGCGGACGCATAGGCTTGCATCCGGTCGCCGTCATATTTTCCATCATGGCAGGCGGCGCGTTATTCGGATTTTTTGGCATCCTTCTGGCTCTTCCGGTCGCAGCTGTCCTGATGGCAATGTTCAGGTTTTTCCGCAAGCGCATGGCTTCGTGACAGCAGACAATCTTACTGCAATCCCATCGGACAAATAAACAAATCAGACGGGGCAGGTTGCAGGAATAAAAAGAGAATGTTCATTACACTGACAGAGTGCAATGAACGCTCTCGATAAAGGCCATCGCGAGATGGCCTTTCAAAAAATCATGACCGGGGATAAAAAATTGGCCAGCCAGATTCCTTGGTCGAAGCCGCAGCCCTGCTGCCGGAATCCGCGCGTTCTTCAGCCGTTCTCGCAGGATGAGCAGCAGCCTCCATGCGTTCCCTATTCTCGACCGTGCCCGATTGATGCTGATCAGTTGCTCTGGAGCCAGTAAAGTTGGCATAGATTTCTTCAATATTTTGCGCTTCCATAATGATACTGCCCATGATCACAGCACCTTTTTCTGTGCTGACGCGTGGTGAATGCAGCTTGCCATTCACATGTCCAGGTTTTTTCAGGATAATTTGGTCGCTGGCGTAAATATCGCCTTTTACTTCTCCATGAGCAACGATAGACTTGACAAAAATATTGGCATGAATCTGGGAGTGAGGCCCCAAACCCAGGCTGTTGTTCTTGAAATAAATCACGCCGTCTATCTGACCTTTTACCACCACGTCTTCTTCCGCTATCAATTCACCTTTGATCATGACTGACTCACCGATGATTGACTGATCAGGATAAAGGTTTTCGGAATCCGACTTGTTATTTACTGATAAAGGAATCAATTCTTCTGATACATTGACGTGCGCATGATCGCCTTGGCCCGCATCATGTTCAGCCTGTTCATGTTCATGTTCCCGTCCCTTTTTAAACAGGAAACCAAAACCCGACGACTTGTTATGGCTTTCATCCTGTATCTCCGGAACAGCATGCTGTTTGAAAACATCTTGTTTTTGCATGTCAATATTGCCTTTGATATGCGCACCGTCTTCTATGCTCACATCAGCAGTATAAATGTCCCCAATCACACTGCCTGTCTTGGTGACGACCACCTGGTCACTGGCGTACACATCACCGAATGCCTTACCGCTGACGACAATGACTTTTGCAAACATATTGGCTTCGATGTGGCCATCAACCCCGATTTCCAGTTTATTGGATTTTAGAGCAATTGACCCTTCAAGCCGGCCATTAATCAAGACATCCTCCCTGGCAGCAATGTCGCCGCGTATGGTAACCGCTTTTCCTATCATTGAGCGCGGAACGGCTCTTTCAACATTTGAATTATCTGTCGGAACCGGATAGTGGCTCTGGCTTGATGGATTCAATCCTTTTGTGTCTTCATTTGTGGACTTGGATGACATAAAATACAACCCTCCATGATCAGTACAAAGTGTGATCCGCTTTCAAACGTTTTATCGACGCAATCTCATGGCTGCCAGCTTAACTTAATGAGATATAAATACGTTTGCATAGAAATTACCCATAGAGCAGTAAACAATATCTTGCAATGTTGAATCCGCGCATTAACCTGAACACTTGGTTACCGCCATTCACTAGCATAGGGCAAGAGTCAACTATTGGTCAAGATTAACAAAATCATTGCAACCGCTGGTGATTTAGCTTCGGTGCGAACTTGATACTGCGGTATTGCCGTATTAATGATTGCGCGTTATTTGAGCAACAGAAAAAGAATCAATTCTATGGTTGCTGTTTTAAATGATAATGATTATCATTTGCGAACCATGATCCCTACACCACAACAATAAAATCGCGGGTACGCATATGACAGCAAACGCAACACCATGGCCTTCACCAAACACGGAAAATCAATTGATCAAGCGCTTGCTGCACGCCTGCGTACGCGAGCAGTTATTGTCGCATGTCTGCAAGGACTCCCTGCTGCTGATTTCTCTGCCTCGCAGCAAGAAAACCATTATTGCCAGTAAAGTCCAGCAATTCCAACTGGGTAAACTCAAAATTGACGGTGAAATTTTCCTGATATCGCAAAGCCAGTTTCAAATCATTACTAGAGTGGATCATCTGCTCAGCCTGATCCGCTTGGAACTCAGCGACATGATCGATCCGTCGCAATGGGACAAGTTTGCAGCAGAAATTAACAACTGCAATATCAATAAAAATCTGGTCGAAGGTTTCAGCCGGAATTTCAACCATCAGCTCGCTAGGGAATTATCGCAATTCAATGCCAACAGCCTCTTCGAATATGTCAATTCACGCCTAACCCCCGCTGAACAGCTGATGTTTTTTGAATCCTGGGCTGCCAAAGGCCATCCTTATCATCCGTGCCATAAAACCAAACTGGGATTCAGCACCAAAGCATACCAGAAATATTCCCCCGAATTTAACCAGGACATTCTTCTGCCGCTCGCGGCCGTGGACAAAAGCATTATCCATCTGGAAAAAGAGACAGAGCAGGATTTTACTGAATGGTTCTCACTTCAGTTTCCGGATGCGTGGAAAGCCTGGACAGAAAAAATGCGGGCGAGCGGTTTAGCCGCAGACGCCTTTTATCCGCTTTTCATTCATCCATGGCAATATGAAAACGTCATCACCAAGTTGTTTCACACCTTCATTGATAACGGCAAGTTGATCTATTTCAGGGATATTTACGTTACCACAAAAGCCAGTCTGTCATTCCGCACACTGATGATCAAAAACGATTCGGGACAGCCGCACATCAAATTGCCAGTTGCCGTGCACAGCACCAGCGCCATGCGCACCATTTCCCCCGCATCCGTGCATAACGGGCCCAGACTGGGCAAGATTCTCAGACAAATACTTGATCAGGAAAAACATTTTGGCGGACGGTTAAAGCTGGCCTATGAATCCTACAGTATGCATGTGCATTTTGCTAATCCAGAAATTGAGAAGCACCTGGGTATTATCTATCGCGACAACCCGGTTAATCTGCTGGATAAAAATGAAACGCCCATCGTGGTAGCCGCCCTGTTTGAAGAATCTCCACTGCATCGTGTGCCGCTATTTATTGAAATGATACACATGGGCGCTGGAAATTCGTTAAACGATGCGATCGCCTATTTTTCGGAATATTGTCGCATCGTCATTCAGGCCTATCTGGATCTGTTTCTGGTCTATGGCATTGCACTGGAAGGCCATCAGCAAAATACCATCGCGGTGTTCCGCCATCATCACCCCGTCCGTATGATTGCACGGGATTTGGGCGGGCTGCGTATTCACGCTCCCACCTTGTATGAGCAGGGCTACATACTCGAAGCGCATCCCCAATCCGCGACCATCACGCAAGACCGGCAGGAAGTCACGAACAAATTTCTTCACACAGTTATTCAATATCATCTTGGTGAAATTATTCTGTTGCTGGCTCAGGAATACCGCGCTCCGGAATCCGTATTTTGGAAATTGGTCAAATCCATCCTGCATGCTCGTTTTCATGAAATAAGAGAAAAAGTGAATCCGCAGCGATGGCAGGAAGAATATCAGGCGGTGATGGAGGATGACTGGCAAATCAAGGGCCTCATGCGCATGCGCCTGAACAACCTTTACAACAAATACATTTATATTCACCTGAAAAATCCGTTAAGAGACTCATGACACATGGAAGCGATTATCAAAACAGGCTGGAAAACCCAGTTAAACATCCTGTGGACCGGGCAGACCCTGTTAATTGCCATGCTGGCGATGAGCCTCCCTTACTGGCCGCTTTATATCTCGCAACTGGGAGATTTTAGTCCCGGCGAGGTTCGCTTCTACAGCGCGGCGATCTATATCGCGCCGTTCTTCTCTTCCACCTTCAGTTCTCCGCTATGGGGACGACTGGGAGACAAATACGGTTATAAACCCATGGTGATACGCGCCTGCCTGGGTTTATTCATTACCCAGACACTCATTCTATGTTTTTCGAATGTATATCTGATTTTCACATTCCGTCTGTTGCAAGGCGTGCTGGCCGGTTTTATCGTCGCAGCCCAGTCCTGGGCACTTGCCATCAGCCCGGAAAACGAACGCGGCGCGACCATGGGGAAACTGCAATCAGCAACCGCCGTGGGTAATCTGCTCGGCCCGCTGCTGGGCGGCGTAATCGCCACCTATGGAGGATATCAATCCATATTCAGTAGCTCTTCCGTTATCTGCGCGCTCGTGACCATCGCATTTTTAACACTGTTGCAAAACACTTATCAAAATACAAATACCGTCGATGCCCGTAATGAAAATCAATTCGGCACAATGCTTTCCTGCATCAAGCGGCATATTCTGAATATTTTACTGGTCATTATTGCTATCCAGTTGGCGCGCGCGATGATTACGCCGGTATTTTCATTATTCGTCACGGAAAAACTGGGCGGAAACGATATCACCGTCGGTGTCTTGTACGCCGCAACCGGTTTGATGATCTTTCTTACCGCGCCATCCTGGGGCCGGTATTTTGACCGGCTTGTCAGCAAAGGTCATTCAGTGCATACCACAATTGCGGGACTATTATTTTTATGCGCCGCACTCCAGTCCGTACAAGCTTACGCCGATTCTGCCATTGCTATTTTCATGTTAAGACTGTTATGGGGCATTTGTCTGGGCGCCCTGCTTCCGGTCTTGCTGAGAGTGCTGGTGGACAATACTCATACCCGCGATCATGGTTTGTTCCTGGGTTTTGGCAACAGCGCAACGAAGTTGGGTAATCTGCTGGGCATTATAGCCGGGGCATTGATAGAAGCACATTTTGGCTATACCACCAGTTTTCTGATGACCGCTCTCTTGTATGTTATGGCGGGCATCGTCATTCTACTTAGCGCCAAATCATTAAAAACGGCACCTGAAGAAAAACTGATTGCGGACCAATCATCATGAAAAACGACAATATGACTTTCGAATTATTATTAATTTCCACGTGGTTTTTAGGCGTCATGGCGGTTAAATTCATTCTGCCATCCCTGCCCGCCCTGGCCGAGCAGATGCACACCAGCTCCACCATGGCCAAATATACCATCAGCATTTTTCTGTTCGGCAAAGCAACCGGCATGCTGGCTTTCGGGCCCTTGTCAGAAAAATACGGCCGCAAGATATTCATGTTGCTGGGATTGGCATTATTTTCATTCGGGAATCTGTTCGCATATTTCACTGCTTCAATCGAAGTCCTGCTCTTCGCGCGACTAATTCAGGGCCTGGGGGTCAGCGCGACCGTCATGGTCGGCCGCGCCATGGTCAATGACACCTACAAGCATAACAAGGCGGCCATTGTTTTCAGCCACGTTTTTCTGGCCGCCTCGGTCATCATCGCGTTTCTGCCCATGCTGGGCAGCCTGATTGCCACGCATTATCCATGGCAGACTGCATTCATGATCATGGCAGTTTACAGCGCGCTGATCTTCATTTTCTGCCTGTTTTTTCTCCGGGAAACCCACACACCCAAGGCAGCAGTTTCGCTCAGCATGATGAAGATTGTTTCCTATTACAAAATGATTGCGAGCCATCCAGTATTTCTCGGTTATGTATTATGCTCGATATTCATGATAGCCGGCGAATCCGCGTTTAATACAGCTTCTTCCTTTCTCTTGATCAAGTCATATGGCGTTTCAAAAAATACTTTTGGAATGCTGATCACCTGTCTTGCTGTCGGGCATCTGATTGGCACGCTGATTTGCGGGCGCCTGGTCAAGAAATATAATCTGGTTAACATGATGGGAACAGGTGTAGTCATACTCGCGGTATCGACATCTATCATGGCCTTGCTGATAGGCATGGGTTATGCAAATGTTGCCGTCATCATTATTCCCATGATCATATTTTATGTTGGCACCGGGTTTATCATGACGATTACCGCCGTCGGAACGGCGATTCCATTTCCCAATTTCGTGGGGATTTCTTCCGCCGCCTCATTGTCACTCAATTTCTCCCTGTCAGCGCTCAGCAGTGTCATCATGAGCCACCTGTCCACCACATCCGCCATCCCTGTCAGCCTGCTTATTGCCGCCTGCGGTACCGCTGCCTTGTTGTCATGGTATCTGCTTATCGTGCCCAACCGCATCAGCAGCCAGAATATGGCCGTTTCCAATGTTCATTGAACGGTGTCATATTTTAGTTTAAAAATTCAAAACCAGCTGCATGGCAACGGTATTGGTAATTTTGGAATTCCCCGATACAGACTGATTCAGGCCTGCGGCATTAACACCGTTTGCGTAATTATAATCTTTGAATACCTGAAACTGCACATCCAGAAAGCGGCTGGGATAAATGTTCAAACCTATCCCAGCCCGTTTTCTTGGCAGTTTCAACGCCAACGCCTGCAGTGAATGATCATAAAATCCTATGAATTTAACCGGAATCTGTCTGACATCAAACTCATAACCGCTTTGCACGCTCAACGCGGCCGGTTTTGCTCCCCGGGCCTGATAACTCATTTCATTCGCGTGAAATGCCCTGACGGCCGTCACATAGGTGAGATTCGTATTAAAATCTTGATATTTCAGGTTCGCATACACCGCAGCGCCAGGCACTTGATTTTCAACAGTATGTCCAAGAAAACCGCCCCAGCCCTTGTTATACTGAAACAATTGGCTGTCCGTTATCGAATAAAGATAACTGGCGCCTATATCAAGAAACTGATTCCGCCGCCCTGCATTCAGATTGTAATAAACCGGAAGAGCAGCGGAACGAATCGTGCTATGAGGCTTGTAAAAACTGAGACTCGCATAATTGACATTATCATATCCCAGCTCAAGCGCTAATTCATTTGTCTGTCCTAATGCTTTCGTCAGCGGTTTATAAATCAAATCATTCTTGTAACTGCCAAAAGGCAGCCATTTCTTGCCAATGGATATGTATTTGTCTGGCATTCGGCCTGATTGAAAATCAAAAAATGCCTGCTCAAAATATAATGCGGGGGTAATAGGAGTAGGAGAGGTATTGTAAATCAGGAGCCCATGCCATTTCACCCAGGACGCCGGCCGCCAATCCGTCGCGAGTTTGATGTTGGACAATTGTTCATTCAGCAGGTATTTTTCTCCTTGCGCGCCAGATTGGGAGACATTAAAAAAAACGTGTCCGTCATAATTGAAATAATCCGATTCGAATAATTTTCGAGGCTGCATAGCTGCAGCTTCCATAAATGAAGAAAACAGACTCGTTTCTATCATCATCAGGATAAAGATACGCCTGGCTGTGCGAGATTTGATCATGCCTGGAAGGTATTGTTATCATTATTGTAATGTAAGAATGTTAATGATAATGATTATCATTAACATTAGCAACTTTTATAATGACAACCTTTTGCCGTCGGGCAGGAAGACTGGCTGCTTCAGCCGCTAGGCGGATTCGCAATAACGGAGCAATAGCTCGTGAAGCCGTCTGATCTGCATGCCATTGGCGTCAAAATTATCAGGATGCAGCCATTTCTGGAAACCAGCCTTCAAGGCAGGCCACTCGCTGTCAATAATGGAAAACCAGGCGGTATCACGGTTGCGGTTTTTATAGACATGGCTTTGCCTGAATATCCCTTCAAACTGAAATCCCAGGCGCTTGGCGGCATTAATGGACGGCTGGTTCAGCGCATTACACTTCCATTCATAGCGCCTGTAGCCCAGCTCATCAAACACATATCGCATCATCAAATACATGGCTTCCGTTGCCGCTGGTGTCTTTTTTAAGTATCTGGAAAAATGCAGATGTCCCACTTCTATAGACCCATGTTCCGGTGAAATCCGCAAATAACCGCTGACACCTACAGGCTGACATAATTGATTATCAACGATAGCGTACAACCTGACCTGGCCATCGCGGGAGGTTTCCTGTATCCACGCTCTGAAAGCATCTGAGTTTTCAAACGGACCATAAGGGAGATATGTCCACGAGTCCCCCGGATTATCGGCCTGCAAGTTATCATACAAGGCTGCGGCATGCTTGTCCGCATCCAGTCGCTGTAAACTGCAATATCTCCCCCTGATTTCAGTAAACTCAGGAGTACGGCGAATCCGCCAGTCTGCCACGCTGTCACCTAATATCTGATGGAAAGCATTTTGCTCAGACATCTTCCCCTATCCTCATTAACTGATGTTTTGCCGCATTATGACAGGCTTGCCTGGCCAATAACAGATCTTTGCTGGTACGGTTACTACGCCAGCGGCGCACTATTCAACACCCCGGACTTCAGTTATATTACGCTGCCATGCGGTCATTGAAAAAAACACCCGGTCACGATCGATTCTAGAGACACAGGAGCAAGCCATGCCAGATACCCGGACAATTACCCCCCGGCAAAGACGAATGCTGATTCTCTCCTCTCTAGGCGGTGTACTTGAGTTTTATGATTTTATCATTTACATCTTTCTTGCACCCGTCATTGAAAAACTGTTTTTTGCCGAGAGTTCGAATTATATGGCTACGCTGAAAACCCTGGCCATTTTTTCTATCGGTTACTTGTTAAGGCCATTGGGCGGCATCATTTTTTCTCATTTTGGCGACCGTTATGGACGCAAAGTCGTATTCCTGATGACCGTGATTTTCATGGCCATCCCGTCTTTTGCGATCGGGCTTCTGCCCACGCCGCGTGAAATCGGCATCGCAGCGCCGCTCTTGCTGTTATTACTCCGTATGATGCAAGGATTAGCTTTGGGCGGGGAAATTCCCGCTGCCATTACTTTTGTATCAGAACATGTGCCTGGCCGGCGGCGCGCATTTGCCTTATCGGTCTTGTTTTTCGGCATTAACATGGGATTGCTCCTCGGTTCACTGGTAACCACGTTGTTGACTTCGCTGCTGACCGAAGCCGAGATCTTTGCCTACGGTTATCGCATTCCCTTTTTATTGGGCGGCTTTTTTGGCATGTTCTCTCTCTTTTTGCGGCGTCATTTACACGAAACAACCGCATTTACCTCACTGCGCCAAATGGACTTGCAACGCGTGCCGCTGCTCACGCTCATGCGGCATTCCTATCCTCAGGTCCTGCAGGGGATGCTGTTGGTAGGCACAGGTTCCGTAACAGTATTTCTCTATTTGTACTGGCCCCAATATCTGCATCAATATATGAATTATGACTTTGCCGGCTTGATGCGTATCAATACCGCCGGCACCCTGGTCTTGAACCTGACTATCTTGCTAGGCGGTGTGCTCGCCGACAAATGGGGCTACAGGAACCTTTACCTTATGGGAACAACATTATTGGTGCTGCTTACCTTTCCATTGTTCATGCTATTCAATCAGCATAACCTGACATGGGTCATCATGAGTTATATGCTGTTTTCCCTATTATTCGGTTTCATACCCGGATCTTATTCCGCGATATTAAGCGGGTTATTCCCTACTTCCGTGCGCTATTCCGGCATTGCCATGAGCTATAATCTGGCTTTCGCTGTGTTTGGCGGCTTAAGCCCTGTCATCTGCACTTTTGCCATTCATACTTTCAATTCGGTTTTGGCACCCGCTTATTATGTCATGCTAATGGCTATGCTTTCCTGGATTGCCTGTTATCTGGGCAAAAAATCTGAAGAACAGCAGCCTAAAATAATCAACAGGCAGAATGAAAGCGCCGCACTGGCAATGGCTGAAGAAACCGGAAGATAATGCGACCATCCGATGAGACGCCGAATCCGCTAGTCGCTTACATGCAAAAAGCCCGGTGAAAGAATTCCCCGGGCTGTTTTCAGGTTTAAACAACAGGATTTCCGTAGTTATTCGGGCCTTTAGTGCCTTCAATAACGTAAAAATAAAGTAAAACCAACGCGCCCACTACCGGGATCAAGCTGAGCAGTATCCACCAGCCTGACATGTTTGTATCATGCAGGCGGCGCACAGAAACGCCCAGAGAAGGGAGAAACAGCGCCAGCGCTAAAATGTAATATACAATTTTGCCGATGAAACATGACAAAACCAAGAGAATGATGCAAAACAGATAAAACCACCAAAATTCGGACCGTGACGCTCTTCCGCTAAAATCCATATACTTTTTGACGAGACATGTTTGAATCGAATCAACAAAATTCATAAAATCTCCTTATAAATAACTGATCCTGGTCACTACGTAATCCATTCGCGCGGCAAGCTTGCTGATGATGCTGCAAGCAATAGTCTACAATGATTGCATGAGGACTGAAACTTAAATTCTCGCCGTCGCGCTTGCATGAAACACTAGCAAACAGGGAGAGTGTTCATTGAGCCGCTTCAGGATCGGTGGCGCCTGGGCTGCAGCATCTCAAACTGGGCCTGATGCCAGTATGGATAAATCGGATGCTGATCACTGACCTTGTCGAGTCTCGCAATTTGATCACTCGTCAGATTCCAGCCCACTGCTTCCAGATTTTGACGCAATTGCGCTTCATTTCGCGCGCCTATAACCAGGTTGCAAACTGTAGGCCGCTGCAAAAGCCAGTTGAGCGCCACCTGGGGAATGCTTTTTCCGGTTTCGTTTGCGATTTCATCCAGTACATCCACGACCTTATACAGATAGTCATCCGCCACCTCCGGTCCACCCGCCGCGCCGCCAGATTTAATACGCCCTTCTGGCAATGCCTGGCCGCGGCGTATCTTGCCCGTCAATCGGCCCCACCCCAGCGGACTCCAGACCATCAGCCCTACACCTTGGTCAAGTCCCAGCGGCATTAATTCCCACTCGTACTCGCGCCCGATCAGCGAATAATATCCCTGGTAAACCACATAACGCGCCAGCCCATATTTTTCCGACACAGCCAGCGATTTCATCACATGCCAGCCTGAAAAATTTGAACAGCCGATATAGCGCACCTTACCGCTTTGCACCAGATGATCCAGCGCGGCCAGTGTTTCTTCCACGGGCGTCAGGGCATCAAACCCATGCATGAAATAAATATCAATATGCTCGCTGCCCAAGCGCTTCAAACTGGCTTCACATGCTTCAATGATGTGATAACGCGAAGAACCTGCATCATTGGCTCCCGCTCCCATGGGGAAGGTAGCCTTGGTCGAGATGAGAGCCTTGCTGCGTTTTCCCGCCAGTGCTTTTCCCAAAATCTCTTCAGAAGCGCCTTGTGAATAGACATTGGCTGTGTCAAACAGGTTAACGCCCGCTTCCAGACAGATATCGACCAATCGGGCAGCTTCTTTTACATCGGTCTCGCCCCATGTTTTGAAAAATTCAGTTGTGCCGCCGAAAGTTGCTGTCCCGAAACTCAACACTGGAATCCTTAATCCTGAATGACCCAATTGACGATATTCCATCTTGACCTCTTAGAAAATTAACTGACATGAAACCTGAATAACACTTCAAAATAGTACTACAAGCTTGTAACCGCTTCCATACGCCTCATCTTGTTGCAAAAATTCCCCCGCCAGCAACTATATCATGATAATGGCTGCCAGGGCCCCTGCATCAGGGTGGGCACAAGTTCTGAAATCGTGGGATGAATATGCATGGCGCGCTCAAGCTGAGTGCCTGGCATGCGCGCATACATCACATCAAGAAGCGAATGGATGATTTCATCTCCTTCCGGGCCCAGCACAGCTGCGCCCAATAACTCTTTCGTCTCAGCGTCAATCATCACCTTCATGAATCCTTGCAGCGCATTCTTGATGACCGCGCGCTTGATCCGGCTCATGGGCAGTTTTGCGATCAATGCCTTGCGGCCTGATTGCCGCACCTCAGCTTCAGTCAAGCCTGCCCGGCCTAATGACGGATCTATGAACAACGCATAAGTCTGTATCCTGTCACTGACAAGCCGGCGGCCGCCGTTTAACAGGTTATCTGCGACAATCTCATAATCATTGTAGGAAGTGTGCGTGAACGCGCCCTTGCGATTTACATCCCCCAAGGCATAGACACCGGGTATGTTTGTCTGCAATTGATCATCCACAATAATATAGCCTTGCGCGTCAACCTGTATTCCTGCCTGCTCCAGACCCAGATCATCTGTATTGGGCCTGCGGCCTATAGCCATCAAGACATGCGAGCCCGTTACCTCTTTTTCATTATTTGCGCAGTTCAGTTGTACGACAATATGGTTCCCTTGCTTTTTGAAGGCAATGCATTCTTCGTTCAGACGAATATTGATACCTTCAGTTTCCAGTATGGATTTGACGGCGTTGGACACATCTTCATCTTCCCGCGCTATCAATCGTCCTGCTTTTTCGATAACAGTTACTTTGCTGCCAAATCTCTGGTAGATTTGCGCGAATTCCAATCCTATATAACTGCCGCCGATAATGACAAGATGCCCGGGAAGAGTTTCCAGATTCATGATGCTGGAATTCGTCAGGTAATTGATCTCATCTACTCCGGGGAGAGGCGGAATGAAGGCGCGGCCGCCCACATTGATGAAAATATATTTCGCTTGCAAAAGAGATTCGTTTACGCGTATCGAATTCGCACTTTCAAAAACAGCCGCGCCTTTATACACAGTCATGTTTTGATGGTCGCGCAGCCAGGGTTCGATGCGAGGCTGATACCGGTTTCTGATCGCGTCAACACGCGCCTTGACTTTTTTCATATCCACCAGAACGGTCCCTTGAACATCAACGCCAAAATCACTGGCATGTCTTGCGTTATAAGCCGCCTGCGCGCTGGCGACCAATGTCTTCGTTGGTATACATCCCGTATTCAGGCAGGTTCCCCCAAATAACGCGCGCTCAACAATGGCCACTTTCATTCCAGCATTCGCCAGGCGGCTGGCGAGACTGGGCCCCGCCTGGCCTGCGCCTATTACAATTGCATCAAATAAATCAGCCATGGATTCCTTCCCCTTATAAGTATACCGAGTTCAGTCCCGGAAATACGCCGTTGCGCATCGCTTTTCGCACATGATCACATTAACTTAAGCGGCGGCATTCTGCCGGTCAGGAGCGCCAGCGCGCAAACCAGCAACAGGATCCCGCCAACAGCATAAATAAATAAAAATAATGTAAACATCAAGGGGTTGTCTTTATATGAGGGCGCATATCGGCCTTTAAAAAAATTTGATCCGGCAGGAATTTCTCCGTTTTTCCATGCTCTCCAGGCAACCAGCAGCAAACCCGCACCAAAAAGGAAAAACAAAACAGACTCCAGGAATCGCAACATCCAAACCTCCTTGTCAATTACCAGGGTACCCGCCCCAAACTGCAAAAACGCCGTCAGTATGACAAAATTGTAATCTTCCCTTCATGAATCTGTCAGCATTTTTTTGTTTAAAATCATGTCATTGTTATTCCTGTTGCGGACGCTGTCCAACCCTGTTCAGCAGGCGGGCCAATAATGTCTTCCCATGCGATATCAGCCATGTGTAATACTTGTTTATTCCAAACCGGAGCTGCATATTAAAAACACACACTTGCAAGAGCGGGTTGATTCTTGGAAGCATCAGTCATATAACTCTCGTTTTGATAATTATCAATGTGTATCATCCAGGAGTTCTGGAAAATGAATCTTTTCGATATTTCCGCCATCGTCTTGACTGCCTCGGCGATAGGCAGTTTTGTCAATCATAAATGGATCAGGCTTCCCTCTTCCATTGGATTATTATTGCTGGCCATGGGTCTTGGCTTCGCCGGCATCTTTTTGCAAAAAATCGGTGTAATCTCGAATGAACACATTGAACTGTTCCTCTCCAGCATCAATTTTAACGAAACTGTTTTTCACGGTATGCTTTCGTTTCTGTTATTCGCGGGTTCTCTGCAAATCAATATTGAAGATTTGAAATCCGCCAAACTGCCTATCGCCATGACGGCAACCATCAGCACCTTGTTATCCACTCTCATGATAGGCCTGGCATTTTTTATGCTGGCAAATCGGCTGGGCTTTGAAAACATCACATTATTATACGCGATGCTGTTTGGCGCCATTCTTTCACCCACTGATCCGATCGCAGCCCTGTCCATCATCAAAAAAATGCGCGCGTCAAAAAAAATTGAAACCATTATTACAGGCGAATCGTTGTTTAACGATGGAGTAGCCATCGTGATCTTTCTTACAATAATCGAAATCCTGCATTCAAACGGCGAAGCCGGTTTTGCACAAGCAGCTGAATTTCTCCTGCTGGAAGCCGGGGGCGGCATCGTGTTCGGAGGAATCATAGGCTGGATTGCCTACAGGATGCTGTTAAAAATTGATGACATGCACGTGGAATTATTCATTATGCTCGCCGTGGTCACCGGCGGTTATACCCTGGCGGAAAAATTGCGATTATCCGCTCCTTTGGCCATGGTGGTCGCAGGAATCATCATTGGCAATCACGGCCGTTCTCACGCCATGTCCGACCATTCACGCATCTATCTCGATGCTTTCTGGGAAGCCATAGATGAAATCCTGAATACTGTCCTGTTTTTCCTGATCGGGCTGGAAATGATGGTGATCAATGCGACTGCCGCATTGGCTTTGCTTGGCGCGGCGTGCATCCTGATCGCCTTGTCTGCCCGCTTCGTCAGCATAGCCATACCCATGCTGTTTCTCAAACCATTTTATAAAGCCAGACGCGGAGCTATCATCATTTTAACATGGGGCGGATTGCGAGGTGCACTTTCAATAGCAATGGTGCTATCCCTGCAGGAACAAAGTATCAAGGCGATATTTCTCCCCTGTATTTATTTTGTTGTCATCTTCTCTATTGCTGTTCAGGGGCTGACATTCAGTAAAATTCTCAGAAAGTACAAGATGGAGCTGCAATCATCATCGAACGGCGCTTGAGAACATTTGCAGCGACAGCATCTCAGACATTGGAACATCACTTGAATCACACCAGGCTATTGAAAGGTAAAGTACATATGGCATTCAGATTTCCCCTTAAAATCATCGCCAGCATTATTCTGATGGCCGTTTATAGTATATCGCTTGCCTATGCACAGGCGGCGCGGCAAAAAATGGCTGAAGAACATCAAAAGGTCATTATCATTGGCGCGGGCATTGCCGGTTTGTCTGCCGCAAAAACATTGACTGACAATCACGTTCCCTTACTGGTCCTGGAGGCAAGAAACCGTATTGGAGGTAGAATCCACACTGTGTACCCCTGGGGCATCGGACTGGATTTGGGCGCATCGTGGATTCATGGAATAAACAATAATCCCATTGCCCAAATAACCCGCGATCAAAACATTGCAACCGTTCCCACCCACTACAGTGATAGCCAAATGGAGAATAAACTCGCTTCATTCACGATATATGATGAAAACAAAAATAAATTGTCAGCGTCGCAAATCCGTCAGCTGGCTGCGCAGATAAAACAGTTTGAAAACTTCATTTCAGGCAATCAGGACAAGTTCAGAAATTTGTCTATTGAAGATGCCTTCGTCTCATTTACAAAGGCCCATCCCATGAACAGGCAGTCCCGCCGCTTGCTGCATTATATCATCACGAATGTTTATGTATTTGAATTCGCCAGCGATCTGCAGACTCTGTCAGCCCGGGCTGATGCACCGTATAAAAACTCCACTATATACGGCGATAATGTTATCTTTCCCTATGGGTACGGCCAGATATTGCCCAAACTGGTACGGAACATTCCGATAAAGCTCAACCAGACAGTGAAAAAAATCGTCTACGGACATCATGGTGTCATCGTGGAAACACAAAACAGAAAATACCTGGCAGATAATGTCATCATCACTGTGCCGTTGGGTGTGTTAAAATCCGGGGCCATTACGTTTAACCCGCCGCTTCCCCCTAATAAACAGGTGGCCATTAACCAGCTCCGCATGGGTGTCTACAACAAAATCTATTTGTTTTATGATTCTCCATTCTGGGACAAGCAGAGTGAATGGATAGGTTTTTTGCCAAACGGCGATGAAACAGCGAACATGCTGGATATCATGAATCTCTATAAATTCACAGGCGTGCCCATTCTGCTGGTTTTCACCGGAGGCAGCTTTAGCAAACAGATGGAGCAAAAAAATGATATGCAAACGATTGCCATGATCACAACAGTATTGAAAAAGCTTTATGGCAGCCACATCCCGCAGCCTTCATCTTATGTTATCACGCGCTGGCACAGTGATCCGTACAGCAAGGGCTCATATTCCTATATACCCAAAGGAGTTGATGTCAATCAATATCAGCAATTGGCGGCACCCGTAGCGTCACGCTTGTTTTTTGCTGGCGAAGCTACTGCTGTTAACGCGCCTTCCAGCGTGCACGGCGCCTACCAGTCAGGCATCCGGGCTGCCAACGAAGTCCTGGCCGTTCTGTTAAAACAAAACGATAAACGTCTGAATCACCTCCCCAAACCGGCAGGTTGAAACGCATCCATTATTTTATTTTCCGGCCACAAACGTCATATGATTCGATCCGTTGATCACACGCTCGCGATAGATCAGATTTTTGAAACCATGTTTTTCCAGCATATACGCGGCTTCATATTGATAATACCAGTTGACGCGCATGATTTCATTTTCCTGGGCGATGAGCTTATCATTGACATGCTTAGTATAGGTATTTTCATTAATATAATACTGTTCATATTTATGAGCCGTGTTGACAGACCTGACCGTAATAGTCGTTCCGTCATGAGCGGCAACACTACGCTCATACGATTCCACTTGCGCATGTTCACACAAGGCTTCCCAGGGAACAAACAAATCGAGCACCAATTTGCCGCCGGGCAGCAGCATGTCCCTGAATTTATCCAGCGCCGATTCAGCTGACGCGCGCGGATAAATCAGCTGAAATGAGCCGACAGGTATTACAATGCCGCTGTATCGCCGCTCCACAGCCATGTCTTCTATTGATGATTCAATCAGGACAGGACGCAGGCCGTATTCCAGCGCGCGTTTTTCACAGTTATCCAGCATGGACCTGGAGTTATCCATGCCATGAATCTGATAACCACCACGCATGAGCGGGATCAGCAGACGGCCAGACCCGCACATGGGTTCCAGGATCAAATCACGGTTTGTAAAAATTTGACGATAAAACGCCGTCTCTTCGGTGGAAGCATATTGCTTGTCCAAATCATAAAACTCCGCACACAGCTTGCCATACATCATATTTTTCACTTTCATAAAGAGCGTCTAGCCGCCCCAGGTGAGGTCTAAAATTGCTTGATCCTGCCATGAATATAAATAACATAAACAGTTGTTTTGAGCGTATCCACGGCGCGCTCATCATGTGTCCGGAAATCGTATTTCTCACGCATTAGCGGCGGGAAAGGGATTTCAAAATTGGGCAGTCAGAAACCGTCTGCGTACCATCACAAGAAACATTGAGTTTTTCGAGCACGGATTTCACGCTCAAAAGTGACCGGATCTTTTCATCAACCATTTTGATTTTCTTGTCCATGATGATTTTGACATTTTTGGAACTGGAATTGGACGTTGATTTCAACTTGATAAGCTCCATGATTTCCGCCAGGGCAAAGCCGGCAGTTTTGGCATTCTGAATGAAATGAAGAAGCTCCATTGTTTCAGGAGAATAATAGCGGTAGCCGGATTCTGTGCGCCGAGCCGAGGGTATCAACCCGACTTTTTCATAATATCTTAGCGTCACCGTACTCATTTTGGCCTGTTTTGCCAAACGACCAATTGTTAGAAAGCGCATACAAGCTTGACCTTAACCTAAAGGTAAAGGTTTATTCTAGCACGGTTGTCAAAATTATCCAAACAGGAGACATTTATGCATAGCCATCATCATCAACAAACAACTGATCAGCCTGAAGTAACGCTCTGGAAGAGTATATTGTCAGCCGTGCCTGTCGTGGGAGCATTTGTTAATCCTGCGCATCACACCAAGGCGGAAGCACTTGACCAGGCATTAAGTGATACCGCCAGTCTGAGCGGCCAAACCTTAGCCATGTATACTTTTCCGGCTCAACTGACAAAAAAATTTCCTCATGTAAGCAATGACATGCAAACACAAATGCAGGTTCAAATGGGAACTGAAATGGCATTACGCATGTGGATAGGCGATGTCCTGGGCAGAGGAGCATACAGCATTGCATCCAAGCCGGTTAAAATGCTCATAAAATCCATGGACAGTGACAGCTTTTCCAAGGAGAAATGGAACAGACTGGCCCTGGAGCTCGGGCAATTGCTGCCTCTTATCGGCCCTTACCTGGGCAAGCAGACCTGGAAGGAATCACTGACACAAGGCACCGTACAAAATATCGAATATATTGCCATGCTCACGGGCGGAACAATCATGATGATGTTATCACCGGCCGGTATGGAAACAGACCCCTTAAGCGTTACAGTCAGCACTTCGCTGATGATCGCAGGAATGACTGCAACCATGCTGGCAGAAACATTGTTACACATAGCCATCAGTAAAAGCGCGGCCTATCTGCCGTCATTAACATTCTGGAAGCGGTCAGATGAAAGAAAGCCTTTGCTAACCGAAGAAGCAGATCAGACACTTTCCATTCAGATTGTATAAGCCAAGCAATGCTGTGAGCATTAGGAGTCAGACGGGGCCAGACGCGGCCCCGCCTGGTGTCTTATGGCAATTTAGCTTTTCAAAAACAGCTCAATAATTTCACTCATATATTCAGGGTCTTGAAATAATATCCCGTGCCCAGCACCCTGGATGCGCACCAGCCAAGCTCCGGGAATGGCCTCGGTAATCAACACAGCATTTTGAACCGGAGCCAGGACGTCATCCGTACCGCTTAAAACCATCACTTTGTTTTTGATGCCCGGCAACTGATCCCAGATGCCGGGTCCGGTATTTTCATCTGTGACTGCTTCAGCCTGGGCTTTCAAAGCCGCGCCATCCATTTTTTCCTGCGGCAAACCGCTCACGATCTTGAGATAAGCATCGGCCTGCTTGGCTGCATCTGCGGGAAAGAGCAGCGTTTTTACCGCCACATCGGGAGAAATACTCGGATCACTCAGCATATTGAAATATTTCGGATCAGGGGTGACCGTTTTTTTACCTCCAGCCTTTGCGCCCACAACAATGACGTGATCAAAATCAACGCCGTTATTCGCCGTCATATAAAGAAGCAGACTACCGCCCATTGAAAATCCCAGCATGTCGGGCTTGTGCAGTTTTTGAGCCTTCATGAACGATCGAATCAGGCTGGAAAGCTGCTCCATGCGGTTAGGATAAGCGCCTTGTATAGAAGACTTGCCTATGCCGGGATAATCAAACATGATGATTTCGTGATTTTTGCTTAATTGCTTCAGAAATGCGGGATGCCACATCATCATCGTATCGCCATGCCCCGTCATTAATAATAGCGGCTTGCCGTGACCAAAGCGAAAATAGGATATGCTGGCATTACCCATATTTGCTTTTTTCATGGGGCCATAAAACGTAGGAACCGAACCCGCATAACTGATTGACCCTATGAGCATAAACAAAATTAATAACCAGTTTTTCATGACATGCATCCTTGTGATCAATTCCATTATCATCCCTGAGCACGCTAACAAAGATTTAGTCTCAACGTGAAAAATGCACCAGGCTACTATAAAGTTTATCCGACTCCGCCATGTTTCCCAAGAAAAGATTAGCGCCAGGTTATTGAGTTGACCCCACTTCCGCTCTCTTCCATTTGAAAAATCAAAAATGTAATGCCTGTTTCGGGAATAAAGATGATCCGGCCCGTGCACGACTTCTTAATGCAGTCTTAAGCCGCGCATGATATGATGCCATGCAAATAATAATCAGGCAGATTATCACAGCATGAAACCATTACAAGATACCCGGCAAGACGAACTTCTTCATCATCTCCTGCAGGTCGGCAACGCAGTTAATGAAAAGACCAGACAGGAATCCTTGAAAAAGATCCAGCAGATCGTGATGAAGCTTCAGGATGAAACCGCTATTGCCCGCATGCTGCTGGATAAATATTATCGATCCATCGAAAACCACTCGGAACGTGAAGAAACCGTACAACATCTGAAAAGCAAGCTTCATGCACTTAAATTATTAGGCGACGCGATCAACAGTAAAGATTGCGAACATTTCCTGCAGGCACTTTCTGAAAGCCCCTATAGTCGCCTGAAAAAACATATTGAACATACAAAATATCTCGCCGCCGCAGAGTCATATGAAGCCAAGACCGGCACCCGTCTTCCCAAAGACACAGTCGAAACAGTGAACAATCATACACAATCCGACTCCAGACCACTTAATCCGCGTGCGTCATCATCCGCCAGACCTGATCCCGAGCCCCTCAACCATGACGGCAAACCGCCCGTCTTCATCGACAAAAAAGAATACCAGAATGGCTCAGTCAGCATAATTAAAGGGTTGACGCATCAGCAGATGTTAGCCTTGTACGAAGAAACCCTGGACGAGTTAAAACGCACACATCCAAATGCAAAATTCGATTTTAAAGCAACAGAGAAATCCATACGGATTGAAGCCAAAAGTGAAGATTTCGAAATTTTTACCGCGCTTCATGACCGCAAGATGCGGGAAAAATATGGTGTATTTTTATATTCAACCGCGAAACCCCACCCTCTGCCGTCCAAATATCTTGACTCACAAGATCAAGCTGCGCCTGCATTGAGGCAACCGACAGCTGCCTTCAGTTAAAACCGCCAGCTTTTGAACAATCAGCCTTGGATGCCGCCACCGCGGCATCTACGGCTGTCAATCCATTACAAGCAGTGTCTGCTTGCATATTTTGAGCAGTGATGCGCATAGTACAATCTAAGGAAAGGCGTAAAAATTTTTGGATTCTTATCCATGAGAAATATCAGCTCCGGCTGCAATTCAACGTAATCCGAATTTTTCAGGACACGCTCATAAATCCATCCCGAGGTGAAAAACCATTTATCTATAAACGGCAGTATCAAGCCAGGGTCATTAGAATAAAAACGCTGTCTGACATCACTGATCAAATCCGATTGCATGGCGTAATTGCTGGTGAAATAATGACTGGAATTGTCGTGCTGCAACCGCAGAAGCGTGGACGCGTTGCGGCTATCTTCCAAACCGGAATCAATATTCAAGGAAACAATCAATCCCTGAGCATTTTCAACATGAAATGTCGACCCCAATAAATCCCGTCCGTTATGTTGCGCAAGATAGGTTTCCAGATAGGTAATCGCCTCATCATCAAGAGGATCAAAATAACTGTTGATAATGAATTTTTTTGCAAAATTGGTGTTGGGATCGTAAACACAATAATTAATCGTGTTATAAAAAAACCTGTCATAAGTAATATGATCATTGAAAAACTCATCAATTTTTTGAAACACTTCGTCGCAATTCTGCGGCGGCCCCTTCAATTCCGCCTCCATGCGCACAATTTGTGTAGGATAATCTGTTGTCCGCTTCGGCAATGTGGCACGTGCCGCCCCCTCCTTCAGACTGGAATGTTCTCTTATAATGGTATTGGGCGAAAGAGGTCTGGCCATGGCAGTGATTTTTATGGGCTGGTCAATAGCCGCTGCGAAAGCAGGTAATGCAAAAAACAAGGATGCGAATGCCAGTATCTGTTTTTTCATGTCTTAAGTCCTTTTAAGATGGAATAACGTGTGAGGAACTGATTATATCTTTTATTGGTAATAAAAACATCCTCAGGCGGCTTTCTCGGCGATATCCGCATGGATAAAAACCGGTTACAAATACAATTCAAGGTCTATTTCATCACGCACGGGTATTCCATGATCACCTGTCATCCCTATGGAAGGTTTGATTTTTCTGGACACTGCAACCGAGTTGATATGTATGCCGCAGATATGAAAGCCTCTTTTTTGATAAAAGCGCAACGCATCCAGATTATCATTGGTAGTCATTAGATAAATGCGTTGACAACCTCTGTTTCTGGCGACATCTTTCAACCAGTCCAGCATCCTGGTGCCCGTTCCTTTGAATTTGTCAAAAACCTCAAATACGATGATTTCACAATCGCCATCCTGAATTTCATAAAAGAGAAACCCCGCCATTCCCTCCCTGCTTTCAGCTATGATTCCATCCAGGGAGGCAGGAAAATATTTTTTCCCGCGTATGACCAAAGGCAAGCCGCCCCAGTCATCATTCATGCGGCGCTCAAGTCTGCGGGAATCTTCGCTGGTTGCAAATCTGATTGTCAGTGTATCAGCCATACTTGTTTCTTCCTGTAAACAAAAAAATCAATCTGCCTGTTTAATCAAGGATGATGATTGTCGTTTCAGATATCAGCATGCCCAGAATGTCTGTTTTATTTCATGTTATGGAAAATAACCGTGCGAATTATACGCCGCGGTTCAAAATCGCTCAAGGCAATCACAGCTATGACACAAACGCCAATTCCTATATTAGTGATTGATTTATAAATATTTTATACTCTTTATTTGAAATCAAAGCCGCAGCCCATGACAAATAATTGCTTGTCAGCTATGATCTGGCCTGACACTCAATTGACTACTGCAGGAATCCCGGAATGACATATCAAATCACTTATGAAGCTAATCCGCGCAGCAAAGACATTCAATGTTTGAACGATGGAATCATGGCACATGCAAAAAAAATGAAAGACATGCGGCAATTGGATTTTTTCGCATTAAAAGAAATCTTGACTCTCACGTAACGTCATCCCTTATGGTGTTATCGACAGTCAGAGGAAACCATGGCATATACTGTAAAAAAACTTGCAAAACTTTCCGGTGTCAGCATTCGCACCTTGCATTTTTATGATGAAATCGGGCTGCTGAAACCGGCATATTATGGCGATAACCGATATCGTTATTATCAAGAAGAACAACTCTTGATGTTGCAACAAATCCTGTTTTACCGTGAACTTGGTTTTGCTCTTGACGATATACAAAGGATAATTGACAGTGATGATTTCAACCAAATTGATGCCTTGAATTCACACAGACAAGTCCTTGAACGGAATCTTGATCGAACAAAACAATTGATCAAAACTATCGATAAAACCATAGACCATTTGAGAGGTAAGACCACAATGAAAAATGAAGAATTATATTACGGCTTTGACTCTGAACGACAAAAACAGTATGAAAAAGATCTTGTGAAAGAAGGCGTTGTCACACAACGTTTTATGGATGAGTACAGGAAAAAAATCGATAAGTGGAGCCAGGAGGAAAAAGACCGTTTTATCGAAGAAGGCAGGCTAATCAACCAGGATTTAATCCACGCCATTGAAAACCATCTCCGTCCTGATTCAAGCGAAGTACAGACCATCATCAAAAAACATCATGGATGGGTGGGCTGGACACCGACGCGGGAGGGTTATATCGGATTGAGTGAAAAATATCTGACACCCGAATTCAGGCAATTCTATGAAAAGCTGCATCCAGGGCTGACCGAATTTATTGTGGAAGCTATGAAGATATTTGCTAACCGTGAATTATCCTGACAATCATCACGGCGGACCTTGCATTTGACGGTCCGCCGTACTACCGTAATTCTTGCCTTTATCATACATCAACACCCAGCCCATTATTTTTGCGCGGTTTCAGTTTTGGGAAGGTCGGCTCCCCGAATTTTATTGGTTTTCAGGACGTGGAACAAATTGTCATACACATTATTGGCGCTCCATACATACCATCCTGAAACGCCTTTCGCGTCTTCAACCGCGCGGATTTCCTGCAGCAAGTATCGCTGTTTTTCGGCGTTTGAAGTCTTTTTGAGATAATGATAATTCGCTGCCTCTATAAACGCATGCACTTTGAATGGCGGATTGTCATCAAATTGTCTCACCAGCGCATTCAACGAGTTATTGATGGTTTTGTAAGGTTCAGCTGAATATTTTTGATAGGGCCAGAAATGCGACGGATAAACCATAGGATTCACACCATCCACGCTGTCGGAAAACATTTTTATATCCTGGCCGATATGCATGGAGGGGTAATAGCTAACCTCGCCAAATATGTCTATTTCCATTGGCACGCGCTCTGCGTTGATTTTTGTCTTGAACCATCTGATTACCTGATAAACATCCTTGGCATGCTGAGGATTCGCAGGCTGTTTGGAACTATAACGTATATAATCCAGTTGAATGACGTCCGCACCCGCCTTGATTGCATCATAGACTAGTTTGAACTTATCTTCCCAATGCGCTTTCGAACGCACCTGTTGAGCATTGCCGCCATCAGCAAAAACAACAACACGCGTGACATTCTTGATGCCGGCAGCTTTGACTTTCGCAATCGCTGGCGCATAGCGTGAACTGAAATATTCGTGATCAATTACAAAGGTATTAATGCCTGTTGCCTTGGCTTCACGAATCAGATAATCCAGTTTCTGTGGGTTTTCCAAGGTATATTGTGTCAGATAAATACCTTTGTCCCATGCGTATGCCGAAGAAATACCGATGAAAATAAACAATGCGGGAAAGATCAATCTGAGGCAGATTTTCCACATAGCGACTCCCTTTCGGTTGTCATTTATATCTTTAGATTACCACATTTCACCGGCATACCGAATTTGCGCGTGTAACACGAGGATAAATTGAATAATACTATTCGTGAGATATTCATACGAAATTAAGATTACGAAATGATGCGCGCATTAAATCAGGTAATGTCAAAAATATTTCACAGAAAAAATTTTCACAAAATGATATAATGTTTGTTTTCAGATAATCTCTTTTTTTCCACTGCGATATGCGCGAATGGATCCACTATGCGGCTTTCGCACTTTTTAATCCATACACTTCTCTAAACAATACACCGCCCAGGGTGAATGTCATTGGCAGCAGCCATATCATTCCGACTATCAGCATTAAGGCAATCAGAGCAAACAAGCCTACGTGAACCTGACGTAAAAAAATCATTCCTATCATGTTTACAAAATACGGAATCGCCAGCAAGATAAAATACGAACCAATGATTTCCTTCCAGTACAAAATCATATTTCTGTAGGCACTCTCCAGGCCGGCGGAAACATTCGTCTTGCGAATAATGATTAACGGCAAGGCAAAGATAAACAAAGGAAGTGAAAATAAAAATAAGACACAATACAGGGAAACATGAAAAAGCAGGACAATCATATCGTGTCCCGGCGTCAGTGATACAAGCAGGTCAATAATAGTCGCCATTGCTGAATACATCACGATGATATTGAGCAGGCCTGATTGTACGCTTTTGCACTCGGCTTTAACCTGATTGATATCCAACGACATATTTATTGCTTTTCGCACGCCCAAAATAATAGCCGAAACCCAAATGTAAGCTCCAATGATGCCTTCAAAAAAGAGCAGCAAGGAAAATATGGCTTTTGCTCCCGTGAAACCGGTCATTACCTGCGCACCAAACAAAAGCAACGATATCGCGACGGTGACAAGAACCAGCAGCATGGTTAACATATAACGCTTGAATATCAGCCATTTCAACCCCGAAACAAGACGCCAGGATTCTGAAAGCATATCCATGATATTCACTCTTTTGATAGCTTGACTCATATGCATGATTACCCTGTTTATTGTGCACAAAGATTAATTATGGTCATATATTATACAGGCCATCGCGCCCGCAAGCAATCTATTTATTTGTCAGACCAGCACTGAATCAGCTTTAAAATGCTTTTAAGGAGTCTCGTGCGACGGGTTCAAGTTGAACTGGTTGATCAATACGCTGCATCGCATGGTTGCGAAAAAACCGATTTATTCGGACACGAGAGGTACAAGTCATATGAGATGTGGTTGTAAATGGAGTGACCTGATATTGCCTGTTACAATGGATGTCAGCTTTTACCATTGTATATACATAAGACATAAAAATCGGTAGTTACAATCTGTTTATTAAAATCACACCATGCTGCAATCTGATCATCTGTCTTGGTGGCAATGACATCACCTTGTTTGTGTCCTTGTATGCCTGGCGTCATTCCAAAAGCACATGGAATGAATAATAAGAACAATAATATTCTGATGACATTCATGATGGCCTGCTTCCTTGATTTGCGCTTAACTCATCAAGTATTACATCATAATCCTCTAAAAAAGAAAAATCGTCTTCCCAAACAGGTCTCGTACACACCAAACATGACAACGTGAAACATACGCATGAAGATACGCTGAAATATCACACAAATATTGATGGAAATCAGGATAGACAGAGATGATGAAAATTGAGCAGTTTGATGATCAATTGAGCTTTTGTGCGCACCTTGAATTTGGATTTGAGGATATTGATATAAGCTTCAACTGTTCGCTGCGATAAATTCAATGCAGCAGACATTTCCTTGGCCGACTTGCCTTGTAACAACAGCCTGATGCATTCTGACTGCCTGGCTGAAATGGATATCAGATTTCTTCCGGGCAGCTCTGAAATATTGGCATTATCATGACACTTAAGTGTTTGCGTATGATAGGGAACAAAAATTTGCTGTGATTCAGCCTGTGCCAACAATGACTCTCCCTGAGATAAAAAATGATCACAAAATCCCTGCAGGAAATCCAAATTATTAATGCAAAAATTAAGCGCCTGAGGATTGTCTGCAGAAGTGGCAAAACTGAAAAATTCGGTATAATGATCGTATTTGCGGATGAGTGAAATTCCATGATAAATCCTGAAATTTTCCCTTGCCCATTGAACGACCTGCTGATTAGGAAAAGCAGCAAACAAAACAATCTGGTTTTGATACAAATCAGGTTGAGCATCCAGATTTCCAGATAAATAAAATTTGTTTTCCAGAAACGCACTCAAATGATCCGGTGTGGTCGTCAAGAGTACCCGTGAACCGTTTGTATAGGATTTCCTGTAAGTAAACCAGTCGATATCATATTTTTGTAATGGTTTACTCATTATTATCATATCTGGGCTTGAAGTAAGAAAGATGTGATTTTCGCTTAACTGCATGGAGTATTCGGCTTGTCAGATGACGGATAGGTTTGGTCACATTTTATACACATTGCATTTCAAAATCAATATCGCTTTTTTATCGTTGAAATAATTAAATATTTCAATTAGTTATAGTTAATAATTCCTGTATTCTCCTAGAATATTATATCGACCACCTTAACACGCCTAAAAATATGAAAGAATGAGTGTAGAAGTTATTCAGCAGAAATTATTAGCTTATTAATACCAAACTGTTCTGGAGCAAGAAAATGCTCTCAAAGAAATTGCATTGATGACATTTTCGCGTTCCGGATTTTTTCGAATTGCAGCTTTTCAGATCAATATTGCGATACACGGTTTGATTATGCGCACAAATGAATACTAACTTTTGTTAAGGAGTACTGGATTAAATTATTTACTTTATATACAGTAAAACAATATGCAGTAAGAATTTGAAAAATAGCTAGTTCGTATAATTTAAGGAAGAATGACGATATGGCTGCCATTTCCTATTTTATTCTCGGCCCGAGTGCAATCTTAAGCATCATCGGTCTCCTTCATGGCCCCGATAAAACCAAACCAACGCCTGCGGAAGATTATCGAAGTGCGACCATAGATCTTGTTATTCCCGCCCGCAATGAAGAGAAAAATATTGTTTTATGTTTGGAATCCATTTCCAAACAAACAAGAAAACCGAACAATGTCATTTTAGTTGATGATGCAAGTGAAGACAGAACAAGCCAATTCGCAAAAGAGTATGCAGAATCGATAGGATTAAATCTTAAAATTGTACGAAACGAGAAACCAATAGGCAAAACGCCCGCCCTGGATAAGGTCGCACAAGAAAGCACTGCGGATGCCTTATTCGTACTGGATGCCGATACCACGCTGCGCTCTGAAAACTATATCGAAAAACTGATCAAGGAACTCTACGAAGGCGTAGGTATCGCTTGTGCCTGTGGAGTCATCCTGCCCGAATATGAACGTGATCGAAGACTTATTCTCCAGTCACCACAGATCGCACAATTCTCCAATACATACCCTGAAATTAGCAAAAGCTTAAGTCCGTCCTTATTACGAAAAATACAACGCAGTTTAACCAATAATTACCGGGAAGAATTATATTTATTCCTTCAAAAATTCGTTTATCGCGGAGAAATGGTTTTCTTCGGGACATTGATCAATCCGGTAGGCTGCGCTGTCGCATACAGACGTCAATATTTATTGGATGTCTTGACACATTATAAAAAACTATTCGGTTATGATTTGACGACATCTGAGGATATTTTTATTGGCTTTGCCTTTGCTGATATAGGGTATCGAAATATCCAGGTCAATGATGTTTATGCGCTGACCGTTGAACCAAAACTATCACGCCTGCCCAGGCAGATTTATATGTGGTCTTCGGCCTTTCTACAAAGCTGTTATTATTTTGATGACCTTGTCAAAACACCATTAAAATCCCTTCGCGCTCTGATAAGAGGCATAAGAAACAAGTATAGTGCGGCAGCAAAAGCCATCGTTGAAAAAAGAAAAATCAAGGAAGCATACCGCCAATCATTCAGTCCAGAGATAACCAAAAAGTATGGACGGCCGATAGGCTGGTTTATTTTCACCTCCTTGTTTGAAAAGATAGCCTATCCGACGGTGTTGATCATATTCGCAATTATGGGTCTATGGGAGCCTTTGTTAATCACCATACTTGCTGAAACGGCAATTTATACTGTTTTTATCGCATTTATGCACAAAAACAGGCGTATTCGTAACTTTATAAAGAGCATTCTTTATACCCCGATTCGTTATGCCGTCTTGTTTTACGATTACTTGGTCATATTAAATTTTGCTAAAGATCTGTGGATCACAGGTAACAGAAGGTGGAGAAAATGAATAAGCTACGGTCAATTCTATTATGTTATCTTGCACTGCCTTATTGCGCGTTCGCTGACACCAATACGGATTCGAACAACAATAAGGGATTTTTTAGCAGCATACTTTCTAAAATTCCCTATTTATCACAAGATACAGGTGATAAATCAGAAGAAAAGAAAACGGCGATTGCTCTCATACAAAAATATTCGCTGGCTGGAGATTATAAGAACGCAGAGCATCAGCTGAGCGAATATAAAAATAAGTACGGTGAAGATGACCAGTATCTTACTGAACAAGCAAGATATTTTGCGTTAACACATCAATCTGCCCGCGCCTTGGATTTGATCAAGCCGCTTTTGCAAAAATATCCGGATAACAAAACATTAGTGGACATTAAAAATTATGCATTAACGCATCCCGCAAGCTCTGCTGAGCTTACTACGCCAGCAGTGTCCGCCGGCTCACAATCCGCAAGTTATTCGAAAAGTGTTCAATTTTATCAACAAGCCGTTCAAAAAGATCCCAATGACAAAGCCGCAGCAATCGGGCTTGTCCGTACTCAACTTTTAATGGGAAACTATTCGGACGCTAGTGCTTCACTTGAAGCATATAAAAACAAATTCGGCGAAGACGACGCATATACAACAGAAAGAGCGCGTTATTACGCCTTGCAAGGAGATTCCCAACAGGCATTAACACTGATTGAACCGCTCTTGCAAAAGGATCCCGCGAACAAGACCTATCTCGATATTAAAAATTATGCCGCAACTCACCAAAGACCTGCGGAAGGTTTCAATATACAACATATTCAACTCAGCCCTGAAAATGCCGCGGCTGCGGAAGCCATGGGTGAAGGTGATTACAACAAAGCCATTAAACTTTATAAGGATGCGCTCAAAAAAGATCCTGCAGATAAAAGCGCCGCCATTGGACTAGTGAGAGCGCAGTTATTCAAAGGTAAATACAAAGCCGCCAAGAAAGGCTTGAATCATTACAAAAAACAATTTGGTTCTGACGATCAGTATTTGACTGAAAAAGCGCGATATTATGCTCTGACAGGCCAGCGTTCCCGCGCGCTCAAAATTGTTAATCCACTCATAGAAAAAGATCCGTCTAACAAAACCTTACTCGATATAAAGAATTATGCGGAAACAGCTAAAGTAGCGGGCCCAGGCAAAGCTAGAGTTGTCTCCCCTATTGAAAATGCAACTAATCTTGCCAGGAAAGCCCAGGCTAAAAAGACGGATCCGGAATTATTCTTCAACGCGGCACAGGCATATTCTTTCGCTGGCGACAAACATAATGCTTATGCCATGATCAATGACGCATTGCAACTTTCGCCTGCGAATGTCAAATATCTTAAATTCAAGGCCGCCATTGCAAGCCAGTTGGATTATAAAACTGTCGCGTATTGTACTTATCTTAGGCTTTATTATGCCTATCCGAATGATCCCGAAGTCCATTTGGGATTGGCGCGCGCCGCGGGAAGACTGGGCAACCTCGATGAATCAGCTTATCTATATGAATCCTATATAGGTAAATATCCAAATGAATCCCAACCCTGGATAGAATACGCTTACATTCAAAGCTGGCGTGGTAATTACCGAGCCGCCGTTTATGTGCTAGATCAGTACCGATGCCATTTCGCGGAATCGCAAGAATATCTGGTTGCGCGCGCACGCATAGTCGCAACAGCGGACCGTCCCACGGAATCACTCGCTATCATCAATCAGTTAATGCCCATTATTCCTGATAACTACGACCTTAATTACGCCAATACAGTGGCGCTTTATTATAATAATCAGCCCATAGAAATGTTCCAAAGCCTGGCCAAGGTAAACCAATTGGCGCCCGGCACCCAAGAAACTCAAGGTTTAATTGATTACGTTCGCACACCGTATCGCTCTAATATCTACCTCGATGGCTACCATTCCTATGACACAGATACTGTCAAAATTACACGCGGCACGCTTGGAGGACAATATTTCCTGTCTCCGGTTGCTTCGCTGTTAGGTGATATCTCAGCGGAAAGCTTGAGTGCCAGCATACGAAGCGGTTTAAATCCGGTTGAAGGCGGAAATTCATTGGAATTGTACGGGTTAAACGTTGGAGGAAATTATCGATTCAACCCTCACCTTCTCTTGCAAGGTTTGATTGGTGGCCAACATGCCAGTGATGGTGAAGGTGCGTTCACCTATAAGGGCGATGCCTTTGTGAAAGTGAATGATACACTGGAGTTTGATATTGATTTAAAACGGTCATTTTATGACGTGTCAGCACGTGCCGTATCTTTAGGGGTGAAACGCAATCTTAACCAACTCCAGGTATATTGGCAGCCTTGCATTCAATGTTATGTCAATCTGAATACTTCTTATTCAACGTTCTCTGATTCAAACACCATGAAATATCTGAACATCATGCCGGCTGTACAAGTTCTCTCCACACAATGGTTTAATCTGCGATTGGGCGTGGATGGCATGTGGTATGGATTTTCCAAACAATTAAACAACGGGTATTATAATCCAGAAAATTACCGATATTATAGCTTCGTCACAGATCTTTATATCAAACAAAGCGAAAACATTGGATATGAATTCACGATCGGACTGGGAACGCAAAAGGACGAAACATTCGTCGCCTACAGAAAAGCCAATGATTTCGCAGGTAAGGCATACATCGGAATTTATCAGGACTGGTATTTGGTATTATCCGCCGCCGAATCAACACGCGGCCGGGCAATCGGAAATAACCCAAGCCTCAGTGATTATAGAGCGTATGCGTTCGATGCCATGTTAATGAGACGGTTTTAACTGCATATAGATAATGAAGGTAATGATGTTATGGCGCATCGTAGAAAAATATCTGTAGTAGGATTAGGTTATGTTGGCTTAACAATTGCAGCCGCGTTTGGCAAGGCGGGTGAAGTTGTAGGCTACGATATTAACCAGCAACGAATTAACAACCTCAAAAATTCCATTGACACGAGTGGAGAAATCTCTTCTGAAGAGCTAAAAAAAACCAACATCCTCTACACCACTAATCCGGATGATTTAAAACAAGCTGACTTCCATATTATCACCGTACTGACTCCTATAGATAAAAACAAGTTACCGGATCTTTCCCAACTTTTGAGCGCAACCGAGACATTGGCAAAACGACTTAAAAAAGGAGATATTGTCGTTTATGAAGCCACGGTTTACCCGGGAGCGACTGAAGAAAAATGCATTCCCACCCTTGAAAAACATTCAGGTTTAAAATGCGGCGTTGATTTTCAGGTTGGATATTCTCCCGAACGTGTTAATCCTGGCGACAAAGAACATACTTTTTATAATATTATCAAAATCATTTCTGCAACCAATGATGAAACCGTCCGGGTTATGAGTGATGTATACAAAAGTGTTGTCAAGGCGGGTGTTTATCCTGTGTCATCGATTAGAGTAGCGGAGGCAACCAAGGTCGTTGAAAACACACAAAGAGATTTAAATATCTCTTTAATCAACGAGATTGCCATTATACTCAGCAACCTGGGCATGGATAGCGCAGAAGTCATCGCTGCCTCTAGGACAAAATGGAACTATCTCCCCTTTTATCCCGGTCTCGTGGGCGGCCATTGCATAGGTGTAAACTCCTATTATTTGACTTATAAATCCCAAGAATCTGGCTATTATCCTGAAGTCATACATGCCGGCAGGCGGGTAAACGAATATATTCCCAAATTCATCACTGAACGAATAGTTAAAAAGCTAATTCAGTTGGACAAAAAGGTCAGTGCCGCCAAAGTGGCTGTATTGGGGATCACTTATAAGGAAAATCTGCCTGATATCCATGATACAAAAGTGATAAATTTAATCCGGGAATTTGAAACTTATAATATCAAGGTCAAAGTTCACGATCCCATCGCCAATAAAGATGAAGTAAGAAAGGAATTTGGCATTGATCTTAGCACATGGGATAGCTTAACTGATTTGGATGTTGTCATTATCGCGGTCGCAGACAAGGAATACATGCAATTGCATAAGCCTGAATTGACCAAAATGCTGAAATCCAACGGCATTATCATGGATGTAAAGGGAATTTTAAATCAAAATGAATATCAGGATACTGATATCACCATTATGAGATTATAAGGACATATTAATGCATATTTTAGTAACCGGCGGATGTGGATTTATAGGCTCGCATATCGTAGAGCACCACATTGCTTCCGGTGATTCTGTCCACGTTGTTGATGATCTCACTACCGGCTCCTTAAAAAATATTGAACCATTTAAATCTCATCCGAATCTTCGATTTGACCAGGCTGACATTGTCACCTGGCCCGAGCTCAATAACTCCGTCGCAAAAGCGGATCTTGTATATCATATGGCTGCCGTCGTCGGTATATACCGCGTTCTTGCTGAACCAATAAAAGTTATTTCCACCAACATAGCGGGTACTGAGCGGGTTCTCAGAGCTGTTGCGGCACGAGGCAATCATCAACGTATTATTATTGCCTCATCATCCGAGGTATACGGTCATAGTCAGAAAGATTTATTAAGCGAAACAGATCATTTAATAGTCGAATCAGCCGCGCAGCCGCGGTGGAGTTATGCAATCAGTAAATTGGCTGACGAAGCATTAGGCATAGCGTATAGCAGGGCGGCAGGGATGAAACTGACAATCATACGCCTGTTTAATACCGTCGGACCAAGACAAAGCGGACGATATGGGATGGTGCTGCCTCGATTTATCAAACAAGCTGTCAGCGGCGAACCTATGACAATTTTTGGCGACGGCACTCAGACTCGCTGCTTTAGCGATGTCCGAGACATAGTGGCTTCACTGGCTAAGCTAGCTGAAAACCCGAAGGCAATCGGAGAAATCGTGAACGTCGGGAAAGATCATGAAATCACTATCAACGAATTAGCCACGATTGTGCGAGAACGTGCAAACAGCAATTCAAACATGGTCTATATTCCATATGAAAAAGCCTATACCAGCGATTTTGTCGACATTAAAAAACGTCATCCCGATTTAACCAAATTCAAATCTCTCACAAATTATAATTATAAGTGGACACTGGAAAAAACCATAGATGACCTGATTACCATGGAGTTAGAAACGAAGTAATGTTGCTGAATATTGATACGGCAGATCAAAGTATTACCTTCACTGCTACATGATAATTGATTTGTAATCAAAAAATATCGCGCGGAGATGCGGGCCATGAATCTTAATTTAATAAGGTCTGGTGTTTTTCTGTTTTTGTTAGGTTTGTTGACCGGCTTTGTTATTCCATACATGCAAAATCCCCGCCTGGGGCTTTCTAGCCATCTTGAGGGCATTCTTAATGGAATGTTTCTAGTAATTTTAGGGCTTATTTTTAAATACTTAACCTTATCATGCCATTCATCGCGCTTAGTATTTTTTCTTTCTCTATACGCCGCCTATGCCAACTGGGCCACCACTCTGCTGGCGGCAATTTGGGGGGCCGGCCGAACTCTTATGCCCCTCGCAGCAGGGAATTTTAAAGCTCTTCCATGGCAAGAAGGCCTGATAAATTTCGGCTTGATTTCATTGTCAATCTCAATGGTTATGGCGTGTCTTTTGGTTCTTTGGGGATTGCGAAAAAATATTCCTGTTTAATCCATGCTTTTTCCCGCGTCACTAACTGCTTTGCTGCAACAGATGCGGCAGACATGCATGTCAGCATTGCGTTAATGCAGCTGGTTAGATAGCGCATCATGACGCGGCGCACAGTCTTCAAATGAATTTTTATATGTCTGCGTGATAAGCTGATCAAGATGTGTGTGAATATTAGGCAGCGTGGCCATGTAATTAATCTTGGATGAATAAGCAAGATATACCGGAGTTATTTTATTACTGTCAGCAATGATTTTGGATATTTTTTTGGTAAACCAGAGCGGATTATCGCTGTCAACAATAAGGCCGAATAAAAAATTCTTATCGCCGAGCCGGGTTATAACATCCTCACTTTTAAATTCATTCAGGAATGTTTTACTCAGGCTTGTCAATATGTTATTGATAAACAAATAGGAAGAAACCTCATCAATGAGATGGTGGAATTCGACAGCCACAATGCCAATGGCAAAATATTTCTGCTTTGACTGCGCTTCTGCAATTAATTCGCGGGACTTAAGATAAAATGTTCGATAATTATATAGCCCGGTTTCATGATCACGCTCTGGTATCTGGGCTATTTCTTGACTGCTATTAATTTTTACCTCGGTCAAAATGCCGGCTATATATTGGGAATTGCGGCCATTTTCCTTGATCGGCATGATTGTAATATCATTGAGAAAGGGGGAATTATTTTTTTTAAAATTTAAGATAATTTCACGACACTGGATACCGCTCTTAATTGCTTGACGAATATTGAGCAAGCCTTGTTGATGCGTATGACCATTCTGCAGGAAACGACAATTTCTCCCTAACACTTCACCGACCTTATATCCTGTAATATGTTCAATGGCCGCATTTGCGAAAACTATTGGTTCATCATTTAAAGATTGATCACAAATCACTATTCCCACATGGATAAGATCAATAAATTGTAACAACAGAGATAACTTATTATCTAACTTTCCCATCCAGGCTGTTTCTCCTTAGCACATTGCTTGATTACAAGAATGGCAATATTTTTATATTAATTGGCAAGAGATGATTAAATATAATACATATGAAACTTAAAGTCTGTATGACTATAGACTGTTGACAAGAAATAGTCAAATGATTTATGATTCAATATTTATACAAAATAAGGTGTTTTGCGTGCCTAAAAACCAATCCAATTACAAACAATTATTCAGTCATAATTTACGTCGCTTACGAGAATCAAAAAATATCTCTCAAGAAAATCTAGCAAATCTTGCCGGTCTTCATAGAACATATGTTTCATCTGTAGAACGGGGCGAACGAAATATTTCTATCGACTCCATGGAGAAATTGGCAAACGCGCTTAATGTTGATATTCGCGAATTACTAGATCCAAAGTTACTTAAAGAATAAGGTTCTTAGAGCACAGTGCTCATAGCTGAGTGCCTCCCCCTGAAATGGGAAAGACCCAAGACCCGAAAGACCACGCTTCTACATGGCTAATAGATTTTCGAGGAGAGTAACGTAATTTATTGATTTTTAATGGGCCGCGTAGGGATCGAACCTACGACCCGATGATTAAGAGTCATCTGCTCTACCAACTGAGCTAGCGGCCCAACATTTGCAAGCCGGAGAAGCAAGCATAGCTGATGCTTGCCCCACCGTATACTAAAATTACCTGGGTGAACGACGGGGATCGAACCCGCGACAACCGGAATCACAATCCGGGGCTCTACCAGCTGAGCTACGTCCACCATATTCAAACCCTATCGCGCCCGGCAGGACTCGAACCTGCCACCCTCGGCTTAGAAGGCCGATGCTCTATCCTACTGAGCTACGGGCGCAATGGCTAAGCGGCACTGCCTTACAGTTTTCGGGGTAGAGGGATTTGAACCCCCGACATCCTGCTCCCAAAGCAGGCGCGCTACCAGACTGCGCTATACCCCGTTCATCACTCTAATATACGCGAAAAAATTGAGTTCGGATGATACTCAGTGCCAGGGAGATCGTCAATGGTCTTGTTGTAGGATCAGGAAAATTATGTACTTTTTAATTCCAGCTGATAGCAGATTTCCCTAAGTTCAATCTGGTCCCGTATTCTCTCTATTCTCTCGCAGGCCATAGGTTTAAAGTCCAGCTGCTCGTAAAACCGAATGGACGGCCGGCTGCATGACGGTACCCAAACGACCACATTATCAAAACCGCCCTCCCTGATTTTTACGAGCGCCGCGCGGCAAAGCCGTGAGCCCAGGCGCTTGCGCCGTATATCGGGCAGGATATACAAATGGCTGATTTCAGCTGCCCGCAGCAGGCTGCGCGCAGGATCTTCATAGGCTGAATAACTGACAAACCCTACAATCTGCCGATCCGCGGTGATTAGCAATGTATCAACCCCCTGCTTCAAGCGGATTTCCCAGCGTTTTTTAAATTCTCTTAGAAATAATTCCTGCATCATGCCGTCCAGAGGATGCACAGGTTCACCTACATGCAGTTTGTCAATTTTGATATCAACCATTTCCTGGATATCATCCAGCGCCGCAAGGCGTATCTCTATTGTTTGCAAGGAATAAGCTTTCATAAGTTCAATTTCATTAAATGGCAGCAAGAATACACTGGCTGACGTCAGTATCAAAGGGTATCAAATACCCCGCTGTCGGGAGATTCAAGCAGCCAGTCTATCACCTTATCTATCAACTCGGCCCGGGAAGTGACATTGAGCTTGAACTTGATTTTTTCCAGACGATGTTCAACCGTTCGATGCGACACCCCCAGCTTTCTGGCGATATGCTTGGCCGTCTGTCCGCGTACAAGCCAATATAATATCTCTCTTTCCCGTTGGTCAAAATGCATGCCCGACGATGAATCCTGTCCTGACATGACATCTACCTTCTTCATTACAGAAGGCGCAAGCAGGCCGGTTTGTATCAGAAAAGCCAGCACTTCAGCCAGCGGCATAACAGCGTCGCCTTGTGTCAGAATGGAGCAGCCGAATATTCCCGCCACCTCATCTTCATGAAACCAGGGAAACTTCACGGATACTGCGGATAAATCCACATCATCTTTGCGCGTATAAGCCTCGGTGACTACCCTGAGTGTCTGCGTATCAATAATTTCGCGGTCATTTTTAATAATACGCTGAGCTGTATCTCTTTTTGAAACATCCCGTACTGATTTACCTATTGCATCTCTAACCGAAACATATCCGCAAGTTTGCGCAGTGTGTTCGTTGAGGTCTTGCATCATACTATCCTGGTCCATGAAGTAAAAATTGATAGGCTGCCGCATGACGTGTGACACCGTTATATAATCACCCGTCCGAATCCGTTCCTTGACAGGATTAACAAGACGGATGCCCTGCTTCCAGCGCTGGATCAGGAAATCGTGGTGGACTTGTCTGGCCGTCTTGTTTGTCATTCTCTTCATCCGGTTAAAATCGGATTGACATTTTACACCAGACATCTTAAGACACGATTAAATTATGCACAACAATAAATTATCTTAAATCAATTACTTGCTTATATCTTTGGGCTTATCCAGCCAGCCGGTGATTTTCGCTGACAGCCAGCCCGGAGACAGCCGCATTGATAAAACCAGCAGTTTGTTCATGACACCGGGTATAATGAGGCGCTGTTTTTTTATCATCCCCTTGTAAGCAAGCTGCGCTACTTTTTCAGCCGTCATAACAGGCAGCATCCCGCTGACCATCAAGGTATCCTGCATGCCTGCGCGTTCCTGGAATGAAGTTCTGGTTACGCCCGGGCACAAGACCGAAATACTCACGCCTGCATTTTTGTATTCTTCATATAGCGCTTCCGAGAAGGACAAGACATACGCCTTGGAAGCGTAATAGACAGCCATATACGGTCCCGGAGCATAGGCTGCGGTCGAGGCAACATTGAGAACATGCCCTCTTCTTCTGGCTTGCATATAAGGGAGAACAGCGTGTGACAACCTGGTCAGGGCGCTCACATTCACATCCAGCATGGCCGTGGTGTCCTCAAGAGAAATATCAGTGAAGGATTTGGCAAAACCGAAACCGGCGTTATTGATGAGTACGTCAACCTGGTTCATCTCATCCCGAAACGTTTCCATGATCAGCGTGATGCTGTCCGCTTTGGCCAGATCCGCGGACAGAATCCGGGATTGGCATTGAAACCGGGTTTGCAAGTCAGCCTGTATTTGCCGGAGCTCCTCGGCATTGCGCGCAATGAGAATCAGGGAATATCCATGACGCGCGAATATTTCCGCCAGCGCCTTGCCAATCCCCCGGGTTGCCCCGGTAATCAACGCTATTTTTTCCATGTTAAAACTCCTTTCTGACGATTGCGCGCCGCCTCCGATCCTGTTGCCTGTCCAATCCCGGCAGCGCCTTCTTTCCCTTCCATACCCCGGCCGCAATAAGAAAATGCGGATTTTATATAGTATGTTATGCTACGGCGATATTTTGAAGACTCCTGTATAATCTAAATAAACGAGCGGCGTTACAGATGACAGCACAGTTAATAGATGGAAAAGCGATCGCAGCACAACTTAAAGCAGAGCTGAGCGAGAAAATAAGCGAAAAAATGACCGCGGGCCACCGTCGGCCAGGCTTGGCCGTGATCCTGGTTGGCGCAGATCCGGCCTCCGGCATTTATGTCAAGAACAAGCGGGAATCCTGCGAGCAAATCGGGATACAGTCATTCTTTTACGCACTGCCAGACAACATTGAGGAAAGCGAACTGCTCAAGCTGATCACTGATCTGAACCAGGACACACAGGTTGACGGCATTCTGATACAGTTACCTCTGCCGCATCACATACACGCCAGCAAAATCCTTGAACATATTGATCCGCGCAAGGATGTGGACGGCTTCCATCCCTACAATATCGGCCGGCTGGCACAAAGACGCCCCCTGCTTAGACCGTGCACACCATATGGCATCATGTTGCTATTGAACCATATAGGGCAGCGATTCAAGGGTTGCCATGCCGTTGTTGTGGGCGCATCAAATATTGTGGGCAGACCCATGTCGCTGGAGTTACTCATAGCAGGCTCCACGGTGACGGTCTGTCACCGTTTCACTCATGACCTGCCCTATTTTGTCAGACAGGCCGATATCCTGGTTTCCGCTGTCGGAAAACCCGGTTTGATCCACAGTGAGTGGATCAAACCGGGTGCCACTGTCATTGACGTGGGAATTACCCGTCTTGCAGACGGCACCATCACCGGGGATATTGAATTCGCGGGCGCAAAAGAGCGGGCAGCGTGGATTACTCCTGTGCCGGGCGGTGTCGGACCCATGACAGTCGCCGTCCTGATGAGAAACACACTGGTCGCGGCCGGATATTATGACCATCATCACTGATGCCAGGACGTGAAACTGCCCGGCATTCAGACCGGCCGTTTTCACTCACGCCTTCCAGCCCGGAAAAAAACGTGATGGGACAACTATGAATAAGGGAAAGGGTTATTCATTATTGCTCACTGTGTAGTCCCTAAGTATACTCATTCTTAGCCGATGCCAAGGAGGAAAGTCGTGCCGCAGAGTACAAGACTCTTTTCAGAGCGATTAAACCACTGTCTGGATGACACAGACGCACCACCATCAGCACGCGAGCGCGCCGCGATCCTGAGTAAGATGATAGACATTCCCAAACAGCTCGCCTGGAGCCTGGTTGAAGGCCAGCAATTTCCTGATTCCGAGATTCTGCAAAAAATTGCGAATGAGTTCGAAGTTGATCCTAAATGGCTTTCTGGAGAAAAATAAATTAAGGATGAGTCAATGACAAACCATAATTACTTACTGCCTGTTTTTGAAACCATTGAAGCAGCCTGGAACAAGGTCAAAGGCAGCAAAGCGACTATCTGGGGATCATTGATTCTTGTTTTCATCAGCATGTTCTTGCTCGGAATGATCGACAGCATACTGCAAGAAACCGCGCCCTCCATCGCTGTTGGTTTTGATTTCCTGGTCCAGGTCTTCGCTTTTCTGCTGCAAATGGGAATGATGTACATAGGCATCAAACGCGCACAAGACCTGCCCATCTCTTATCGACAAGTCTTGTATCCGTTTAACGGCAGGGTCGCGATCCGGGTCATCGCACTTTATTTACTGCAAGTCCTCCTGTTGATTTTTCCCATCGCCATATTGATATCAGGCGGCATCATTTTCACCTCACAACAAAGCGCGGGGTTCATTGTTCTGGGGGTGGTCTTGTGCGCCGTCGGATTCGCCGCCCTTTTTTATATCGGCGTACGCATGACTTTTTCCATGGCGTTTGTGCTGGATAAACTCACCGGCCCCTGGCAGGCAGTCGTACAATCATTCTCCATTACCCGCGGCAATTTCCTGAGAATAGTTGCTCTCATTGGCCTTCAAGGCTGCATTATCCTGATCAGCGTCATCCCCCCTCGGAATAGGATTGATCTGGACCATCCCTTTTTCATTCATTCTGTACGGCCTGATGTACCAGCGTCTGTCACTCAACAACCTTGGCGGCCAGTAATTCCGGGTTCCCATTTTTTTGCTGAAACTGAGACTGAAACTGAGACTGAATTTCTTCCAAGGATCTGGTTTTGGTTTCAGGCAACAGAAAATATGCCGCAAGCAAATAAACAAATGAAAAGGCGGCAAACAGCCAATAGGTACAGCCCATGCCTAACGCGTGCGAAACAGGCAGAAAAAATGTCGCCAGCAAGGTCGAAGCCAGCGAGTTGAAAAAGAGGCATAATGCGATTCCTTTTCCACGCACGCGCGTTGGAAAAAGTTCAGATATCGCAAGCCACACCACGACACCAGGACCAATGGCAAACGATACAATAAACGCAAACAATCCCGCCAGTGACAATATTCCCTGCGCGAACGGACTCCAGCCTAACGATTGAATCGCACCCAGATAGATTTCAGATATCATGACGCCCGTCACACCTGCCAGCAATAAAGGGCGCCGTCCCACGGTGTCAATCAGCATAACCGCCAAAAAAGTACAGAGAAAGTTCAGGACGCCGATGCCGGCAGACCCCAGCATGGATATCATGTCCGAACCGATGCCGGCATTTTTTAAGATCAGCGGTGCGTACTGCAGAAAGGAATTGATGCCGGTAAGTTGATTAAAGATGGCAATAGTCACAGCCGCCGCCGCAGGCACCCAAAATTCACGGGACAATAATTCCCGCAGCGTGCCATGCGTTTGACGCAGGCTTGCACGTATCAGACGGATATCTTCATCAGCCTGCGCAACGGAGGGGGAAAGACGCAATAAAACCGCCCGTGCACGCTGTTCCTGATTGTTTGCGACCAGCCATCGCGGCGATTCAGGAAGAAAAAACATCCCGGCCAGTAATACCGTCGCGGGCACCAGCACAACAGCAAACATGGCGCGCCAATTTCCGGAAGGTGTAAACAATAAATCCACAACATAAGCGAGCACAATGCCGAACGTGAGCAAAAGTTGAAAAAAAGTCATATATTTTCCGCGGTCATTCGCCGGAACCATTTCCGTTACATAAAGAGGCACTGCGACAGAAACAATACCGACTCCGGCTCCCAGAAACAGACGCGCTCCCAGTATCATAGCGAATGAATGCGCGAACAAGACCATTCCCACACCCAGGATAAAAACCACGCTCGACGTCATGATCAATAATCGCCGTCCATACCGGTCGCCAATTGGACCCGCCGCCAGCGTGCCTATCAATCCTCCACCCAATACCGCGCCGACTATCAGACCCGTCTGGGTGTCACTCATGGGAATCGAATTTTTCATGAATAACAATGCGCCGGAAATCACACCCACGTCATAACCATAAAGGATGCCGCCCAGACTGACCAGACCGGCAATCCAAAACATGAATGTGTGATTCTTGATCTTTGCTATCATATGTTTCTCCCTTTCCGCAAAAAATTCCCTTGCACGCAGACAGCCGCGCCATGCGCGGCGCCACATAAATGTATCAGCGGCTCATGCTTGTTCAGCTTCAGCAATAACATCCGCCAGTGTCGCCGCAACGGATTGAATTTGCTCTTCCGTGATGATAAGCGGCGGAGCGAAGCGGATAACCGTCTGATGCGTTTCTTTGGTCAAGATACCGCGTTTCAGCAGCTTAAGGCAGAGGTCGTGCGCGGAATAACGTTCATCGATTTCAAGACCGATCAAAAGTCCCTTGCCGCGCACTTCCTTGATGAGCGGAGAATGGATCGCTTTCAGCTGAGACTGAAAATAATCTCCCAGTTTTGCCGCGCGTTCGGAAAACTTTTCACTTACCAGTATATCTAGTGCAGCGCTGCCCACCGCTGCCGCGAGCGGGTTGCCGCCAAACGTGCTGCCGTGATCACCCGGGGTGAATACATCCATGACTTCCCTGCGGCTCAGAAATAATGAGACCGGCAAAATACCCCCTCCCAGGGCTTTACCAAGCACTATTCCATCCGGCTGTATTCCATCATGCTGGCACGCCAGTAATTTTCCGGTCCGTCCGAGGCCGGTCTGGATTTCATCACAAATCATAAGCACACGATGTTTTTGGCAAATTTCCGCGCAAGCCTTGAGATAGCCCGCGGGCGGCACGACTATTCCACCCTCTCCCTTGATAGGTTCCACCAGAAAGGCGGCCGTATTGGGAGTGATTGCCTTGTCCAGTTCCGAAGCGTCACCATAGGGAATAACTTTCAATCCGGGCGGGAAAGGTCCAAATCCGGCTTTATATTGCGGAACAGTAGACATGCCGACAATGGTGATGGTGCGCCCATGAAAATTGCCAGCGCAGGCAATAATTTCCGCCTGGTCCTTGGGAACCCCTTTAACGGTATAAGCCCATTTCCTTGCCGCCTTGAGGGCAGTCTCAACTGCTTCCGCACCGGTATTCATAGGCAGCGCTTTTTCATATCCAGTCAGTTCACAGACACGCTGGAGAAACAGTCCCAGCTTATCGGTATAAAATGCGCGCGATACGATATTTAGTGCGGCCGCCTGCTCACACAAGACTTTGACCAGTTTGGGGTGGCAATGGCCATGACTGACGGCAGAATAAGCACTCATCATATCAATATATCGATTGCCTGCGTCATCCCATACATAAACGCCCTCGCCGCGCACGAGCACAACCGGCAGAGGATCATAGTTACAAGCACCATACGATAATTCTCGGTCAATACATGGATTTGTCATAAGCTGTCTCGCATTAATTAAATGTTTACTCAGCAATATCACACAGCCGGCCAAGCAAATCACTTGATCATTGGATAATTGGGAATAGTGCGGCCTGATAGCGGAACCTGCCTCAAGTCTCGCACTTGTCTGGTAACTTACGTAAATCCACTTCAATATACAAGACGGAAATAAAAAACGCCTTCGAAAAGGCGTGAGATGAGAAGCAATCAGACTAATAAAAGAGTGTTTTCGAAGGAACGTCTCAAAAACCCGCTTTACCAATTTTGGAAACCTCAGAGCGCTTTAGGCTTTCCTCTTAAGCATGCCTGCAAAGAGTACATACTCGAGGACATGCACACCACGCTACAATCATGTTTCCCTCAATCATCACTGAAAGGTTTTGGATCTATTTCTTGCGAAAACACTCATTTATTAATCCCTTATTTTTAGTATAGGTACTTTTTTACACTTTTCAATTTTTATACAAGTTTGTATTTTTTTATCAATCATTATATAGTCTTAACTATTATTACAATCGCGCATTTATTAAAGTAATATCTATGCTATTATTTTCATCCTTATGAATCAGTTTGTAAAACTTGACAACGAAAAAGATTGTGCTACTGCCAGGACGCACGCGCTTAGCCATGATGGGCGCGGGATTGCCGTCATCCATCAGAAAACCACCTTCATCAGCGGCGCCCTGGCTAATGAAACCTGCACCTGCCGTATCACCCTGAAGCGCAGAAGTTATCAGGAAGCGGAGGCAGTGGAAATCCTTTCATCCTCCCCTGACCGCGCCAGCCCCCCTTGCCGTCATTACGGTGTCTGCGGAGGTTGCAGTTTGCAGCATATGAACACGGATGCCCAGATCCAGCTTAAACAAACGACGCTGCTGGACCAGCTCAAACATTTTGGAAAAGTGTCCCCTTCCGCGCTCTTGCCGCCGCTTGCCGCCAACACGATCGGCTACCGCCGCAAAGCACGCCTGGGAGTCAAATATGTCATCAAGAAAAACAAACTGCTGGTGGGATTTCGTGAAAAATCCAGCCGCTACCTTGCTGACCTTGAACAATGCGCGGTTCTGCATCCGCGGGTGGGTGAAAAACTGTCCGCCCTCGCACAACTAATTGCCTCACTGGAGCAATACCAATCTATCCCGCAAATTGAAGTGGCAGTCGGCGATCACGATGCCGCCCTGGTGTTCCGGCATTTGGCTCCGCTGCCGCAGTCCGATCTGGACAAACTGGCTGGTTTCGCCGCGGCTGAAGCATTTCAGGTTTATTTGCAACCCAATCCTCCCGCCGGCATTCAGAAACTGTATCCGGACGACGAACACCACCGCCTGACTTACACTTTGCCTGATTACGGCCTGGAATTCAGCTTTCAACCTCTGGATTTTACTCAAATCAATCTGGAAATGAACCGGCTGATGGTCAGGCAGGCTGTTCATCTGCTAGAACTTCGTAAGGATGATCAAGTGCTCGATCTGTTTTGTGGAATAGGCAATTTTACCCTGCCTATCGCCTTGCATGCCGGACATGTGACCGGCGTTGAAGGCAGCGAAGACATGGTTGCAAGAGCAGCGGACAATGCGAGACGAAATAATATTGCCCGCGCCGATTTTCACGCGGCGAACCTCACGCAGCCAATGCCTCAAGCTCCCTGGCTGCAATCCCGCTATGACAAGGTATTACTGGATCCGCCGCGCGCCGGAGCCCGGGAAATCCTGTCCTGCCTTTCCCGGCTCGCGGTCAAACGAATCGTTTATGTCTCATGCAATCCGGCGACATTAGCCCGTGACGCGGGTGAACTGGTGCATCAATATGGATATCACTTGAAACTAGCAGGAATCATGAATATGTTTCCCCATACTTCACATATTGAAGCCATGGCAGTTTTTGAAAAAGTTTAAAGTTTAATGGAGAGTATTTATGGATTTAGGGAATCTCCCAGTCATTGACTGGGAACAAGGCATCAGGCTCGCCGGAAACAAGCGCGATCTCGCGGAAGAAATGCTTGCCCTTCTCATGAAAGGCCTGCCTCAGGACATTACAGCGATAAACAATGCTTTTCATGCTCAAAATTATTCTGAATTGTTGCGTCTGGTGCATAAGTTGCATGGCGCCCTCTGTTACTGCGGACTACCCAGGCTAAAAACTATTGCCGGATGCCTTGAAACACAACTCAAAAACAATATAATGGATAGCTTACCGTCTCTGATCAAGCAACTTGATTCAGAGGTCGCATTATTACTAGGGCGCAACTCCCTCCCAAAAACATGAGAGCCGCAACGGCCTTGATGTCCCGGTAATAATAAGGGCTTGATATTAAATACAATCTCTCATGTGGAGACCGATTTCATGAATCAACCGCTAGCCAGAAAAACGTTTATTCAGAAATACAAGGATGTGATGCCAACCGGCGCAGGCGCCCTTTTTCTCATCCAGATTTTTTCAACTCTTAGTTTCAGCGTGCTTTACTCCACTCTTATCCTTTATGCCACCAAAGGATTGAACATGAACGACACCCTGGCGACCAGCATCACAGGGTCATTTATAGCCTTGAATTATTTTCTCCACTTGCTGGGCGGCTATGTAGGGGGACGTTATCTCAGTTACCGCAGCCTCTTCGGACTGGGCATGGTTTCCCAAGTACTTGGCTGTCTTCTGATTTCCGTGCCTGACTCAAACTATCTGCTCTGGGGACTGGCAGCATTTCTAGGCGGCAGCGGTCTCAATGTCACCTGCATCAACTGCATGGTGACACAATTGTTCGAGCCGGATGACAAACGCCGCGAATCCGCCTTCCTCTGGAATTATAGCGGCATGAACATAGGTTTTTTTATCGGCTTCACCATAGGCGGATACTTCCATCTTCATCAAGCCTATCGCGAGTTGTTCCTGTTAAGCGCGTTTGGCAACCTCATTGCGCTTGCGCTGACCTTTTATAACTGGAAACTATTGAAAGACCGTGACACACCCTTTGTTGACGCATCGCGCCAGGAGCAAAAAAATTTCCGCCTGATCGGGCTGGGGATTGTTATCGCACTGGTATTCGCGCTCAGAGGTTTGCTGCAGCATACCGCATTCTGCAATCAGCTGATTCTCATTATAGGCGCAGCCATGCTCGCCCTCATTATCACGCTTGCGATCAAGCAGCCCGGCAAACCTGAGCGCCACAAAATGTGGGCATATATCATCCTCGCTTTGTCTTCCGTTATTTTTTGGGCGCTATACCAGCTGGCTCCCATGGGACTTAACCTGTTCATCGAGCGAAATGTCGACCGTCATTTCATGGGCATTCTGATTGCGCCGCAATGGATACAAAACATCAATACAGTTGTCATCATCCTGGGCGGGCCGTTATTGAGTATCGCATTCACACATCTGCGCGAGCGCGGCATCAATATCAGCATCCCTTTTCAGTTTTCACTCGCACTGCTGTTAATCGGCATTGCTTTTGCCATCCTGCCAGTGGGAATCAGCTTTGCCAGCGCGCAAGGCTATACAAATTTTAATTGGGTGCTAGTCAGTTATATCCTGCAAAGTGTCGGCGAGTTATTCATTTCACCAATAGGCTACGCCATGGTGGGACAATTGGCGCCTCTGCGCTTGCGCGGCCTGATGATGGGCATGTGGATGATGGTCACTGGCATCGCGGCAATCCTCTCAGATCAATTCTCAAAAATCGCACTAGGGTCAACCGAATCCACAAATCCCTTGTTTACAAACGCCAGTTACAGTCACACCTTCGGCATGTTAGGCTGGAGCGCGATTGCAGCAGGCGCACTGTTATTCATACTTATTCCTGTTGTTGCCCGCCTCACTCAGGAAAGAAAAGCCGCCAACATGAAAGAAGTCACAGAAGAACCGCGGTCAGATATAAAGGAAGAGCTGGCTAATGATACATTGGGAGCATGATGTCCCATTACGCTCAAAATCCGGGAAACAGATAACATACACTTTTGTTTCCCGGTTATAGTTTGCAGGCTGCGCTGTATACATCTCTATACTGACTAGCAATTGGCAGCCAACCAAAGCGGGCAGCAGCCAGCAAATTTTCACTGCCGTATTCTCTGCGCGTATTTGCATCATGCAACAAATGATACGCCTCCTCTGCCCAAGCTTTTATATTCGCAGCCTCCACAATGACTGCTCGCAAACCGGATTGCCGCAGGAACCGTGTCACATTTGTGTCGCTCGCAATGACTGGCTTGCCTGCTGCCATCGCTTCCAGCTGAACTATGCCGAATGCTTCTTCCCACAAATCCGGCTGAGTGGCAAATAACACGAACCGGCTTTGCCCGATCAAACGCCTTTTGACATCGTCTCGCACATAACCTGTAAAAACAATGCTTTTTTCAGGGATTTGCGCAACGTTCTCACAATCCGTAACGAGATTAATACCGTATTGTCTGGCTTGTGCATACAGATTATTTTCCTCACTGCCTCTGCCAGCGATGACTAATGAAGTTGTCACCCCCATCTTGAGCAGGCGCGCATACATATCAATTAATACATGGAATCCCTTTCCTTTTTCAAGCCGGCCTATTCCCAGCATGTAGTTACGCTCGGGCAAAGCCGCGTACGGATGCCAGAGTTCACAGTCAATGCCGTTTCCTATGACCGTACTTTTCGCTCGAGTATCCCAGAGTTGGTGAGAAATTTCTTCCATCATGGGAGTCAGATGAGTAACAGCTGCAGCGTGTTTCAAAACCTGGCGGCATCGCCGCTGGACATTGCGGCGACGCATGCGTTTTGAATTTGTGCTCAAGATATCGCTGTGGCTGGTCACCACAAAAGGAATGCCAGTCCTTTTACTGATTTGCATAGCCATGAAACCTGCCGTATATGTTCCCTGCGCATGAATGACATCAAATTGAATCTGCGCGCACAAATCCAGGACCGGCGCCAGTTTCCGCCGGGAGTAAAAAAATCCCGGCTTGATGAAAGGACCATTGTAGACGACAGATTGAGTAATGAGTTGAACCGGTGCCTTCAATTGCGTAATAGTCTTGTCTCCGGCATATATCACCGAATCGACTTCGTGTGATTTTAACGCCGGGGCAAGCGAACATAAGAATTCCGCAACTCCGCCCATGGAACTGGCGGAATCAAGAGTACGAGGATAAAGAAACAACACACGCATGCCTAGACTCCGGTCAACCAAACACTGCTTCCATTTCATCCAGTGGAATTCCGGATGCTTCTGTCCCGCGCTGCCGCTCTAGGCCTTTAAAATCCCAGAATTTTTTATCCATTAACTGGCTCGGCTTGATAGCGCTCAATGCGTGCAAGATATTACTGGGTACTTTCGGGTTTTCCTGCGCCAGCTGGTCAATCAGATTTTTCACTCGTTTGCGCATCAAGTTTTCCTGTGATCCGCAAAGATTGCAAGGAATAATCGGAAATGCCATCGCCCGAGCAAACTCGGCGATATCATTTTCCTGACAATATGCGAGCGGCCTGATGATAATATTTTTTTTATTGTCGCTAAGTAATTTCGGCGGCATGGAACGGATTTCACCGTTGTACAAAATAGACATCATCAAGGTACGAATGAGATCGTCGCGATGATGTCCCAGTGCAATTTTATTAAATCCCTTTTCTTCCGCGTAGCGGTATATTATGCCTCTTCGCAAACGCGAACACAGTGAACAATACGTTTGCCCTTCCGGGATTTTCTCTTTCACAATGGAATAGGTATCCCGCGTCAACACTTCATGAGGTATTTTATTCTGGGTGAGCCAGAATTTTAATCCCTCATCATTCCATCCGGGCTGAGCCTGATCCAGTGTGAAAGCAAATAGTTCAAATTCCACTTTGGCACGCTGCTGCAACAAATGCAGCACGCGCATCATGGTGAAAGAATCCTTGCCGCCTGACAGGCAAACCATGATCCTGTCACCGCCCTGGATCATGTTAAAATCAGCAATCGCCTTACCCGTGTAATGCAACAACTTTTTTTCAAGTTCAGCTAACCTGGCCAAAATAATCGTCTCTCTGAAAAATATACTGGAGGTGGGATTATATACTTATCCACGAGAATGTCATGCTGGCGGAGAACGTTCATTGAACCATGTCAAATTATACGCTGTTGAAATTATTCCGGATTGAGGCTTGATCGGACTTTAAGGAAAAAATCAGACAAAAAGAAACTTGTAAGCAGAATTTATTGCAAAACCTCTGCCTCATCCTGATAAAGAAAATGCCGTCCATGCGTTTATCGCTCGAACGGCATTGATCCTGAAGAATTATTCGCTGTTACTTAACAACAGAAACGTCTTCTGCCTGAAGACCTTTTTGGCCCTGCGTAACGGTGAATTCTACGCGCATGCCTTCTTCGAGCGTGCGATAGCCGTCACCACGAATAGCTCTGTAGTGAACGAACACATCTCCACCTTGATCTCGTTGAATAAAGCCGTAGCCTTTGCTGTTGTTGAACCATTTCACGGTTCCGTTTTCACGTGCTGACATACTTATTACCTTTACTAATTAAACAAAAAACCTACATCTGAGATATCTTACCGAGGGAGTAAACCTTGAGGCAGGACACACTGATGATATTCAAGTATAACAGATTGTACAGACAATAAAAGAGTCCTCAAATCCCCCCCTGAACAACGCCGCCGCGCACAAGGGCCACATCCTGGCGCCTGCAGTCTTCCGGAAACCGATCGCCTGATAGATATTGGTACTCAGCGTATCGCGCGCTGGCAATTAAATCCTGGCTTTCTGGGGCATATAATCCGGGGTGACACATGATTAATCCCCCATCCTGAACAGACTGGAGAAACTCCACAAACAGCCGGGGATAAGCGCCAACGCGGCGAAAATCATAAATTCCAGCAAATGATTGATTATATGGAATATAATTTGATTCAAGCAATTTATTGAATGCCCGCGTCCCGGACAGACGGATAATCACCTTTTTAAACGCGAGAAAAACATCCCTGAATTTGAGCGGTTCATTCACCAGTCGGATATAAGTCTTTTGCAGGCGCAAGCGCTGATGATAAACCTGAACAACAACATCACGCACGATCGGAAACTGGTGGACATGCTGATGCCCATCGAGAAACTGCGGAAGCATACCTGCCGCCTCCTGGAACCTGTCTATCTGCGCATGGCATTCCGCCTCGATGGCACGCCTGTCAAGCTGGCGCAGCAAGGCGCTGCAAAGCACCCTGGACAAAGGTTGAAACTCTTCCCCATGTTTTTTAACATATTCACTGGAAAGCGCCCGTCCCTCCGTCAGATTCACATGCAGCCCCAGGTCTGCCACGCCGGCAAACGGGCGCAGCCATTGCGCGTGTTCAACCCAGTACGGCGTATTCACCATACAGCTGACGGCAGACAGCCTGCCGGCGCGCAGCAAATTTATTATGCCCTGCGAGACTTCAGGCGCTTGCCCATAGTCATCCGCACAAAGTACAATGCGTTTCTTCATGGTAAGCCAGCTTAAAATAATCAATGAGAATCAACAAGTGTCATCTATAAACGCATTACCTAAAAACGTCTCACGGTCACGTTCCAATTGGACAACAGACATTTTCTTCCTGACCGTCATTGTCCTCTTGTGCTACCTGCTATGGCTAGGCAGTTACCCCCTGTTCACGCCGGATGAAGGGCGTTATTCCGAAGTGGCCCGGGAAATGGTCGCCAGCGGTGATTATGTGACGCCACGCGTAAACGGCGTTGCCTTTCTTGACAAACCGGTTCTGTATTACTGGCTGCAAGCGGCAGCTATTCATCTGTTCGGAATCAGGGAGTGGGCATTGCGTTTCTTTCCTGCCGTGTTTGGCACATTCGGATGCATTCTCACTTATGCTTGCGGACGCCGCCTGTTTGACCGCCGCACCGGTTTGCTTTCTGCCATTATTCTCGCCAGCGCTCCCCTGTATTTCGGCGGAGCGCATTATGCGAACCTGGACCTGGAAGTCGCGGTATTAATCAGCGCCTCGCTTCTCCTTTTTATCACCGGCGTACAGAGTGAAGGCAACGCGCGCCGCCGGCTGCTATTGGGTGCTTATACTGCGGCTGCGCTCGCATTTTTGACCAAGGGTTTGATTGGCATTGCATTTCCAGCCATGATTACCTGTGCCTGGATCATCCTGCTGTCCCGATGGCGGATCCTGCTGAACATGCATTTGATCAAAGGGCTCTTCCTGTTCGCGTTGATTGTCTTGCCATGGTATGTACTTGCTCAACAAGCCAATCCCGAATTTCTGCATTTCTTTTTCGTGACGCAGCAAGTCAGCCGTTTTCTTTCCGCCGGGGAGTTCAACAATCCTACGCCATTCTGGTTTTACATGCCTATCGTGCTCGCCGGTTTTTATCCCTGGACGGGTTTTCTGTTTCAGTCGCTGGGTGATGCTTTTCAGAAAATACGGGCAGACCGGCATGAACACCTGTCAGAATTGTATTTACTCTTGTGGGTGGCTGTCATTTTCATTTTTTTCTCCATCCCACGGTCAAAAACCATTACTTATATTCTGCCGATATTTCCCGCGCTGGCAATGCTTACAGGACGCTACCTGTCACAATACTGGGACAAAGCGAGACAGCCGGTCATCTATTGGAGTATCGCCGCGGTATTGCTTCTCGGAGTATTCATTGCTGGCGCCCTGATCTCGCTTAGCTATTACCACTGGATGGATCTGCGCCCCGGGTTTATGCCTTACCTCAAAACCATGGCAGGCTTATATCTTGTCGGCTCTCTGATTTCGCCTCTTCTGATGGGCAGGGAAAAATTATTTCCGCTGTTTGCACTTCTTGCTGTCAACAGCCTGCTAGTACTGCTGACGCTGACCGTAGGCGCGAAACATCTCAATCAAAACACAGCCAAGCCTCTCATCACTGATCTGCAAAAAATCATCAAACCGCAAGATGAAGTCATCACTTATTTCAAGTTTTACCAGGATGTCCCCTTGTATCTGCGACGCCGGATCACGATTGTCGCTGACTGGAAATCCCCTCGTATCGCTGAAAACGATAATTGGATGCGGGAGCTCTGGTATGGCATGCCATTTCAGAATACGGATGACTGGCTGATCGATGAAAATCAATTTTGGACGCGGTGGAACGGCGAAAAACGAGTGTTTGTTTTCGTGAATGAAAACTACTTTGACCAGTTTAAACTGCGCGCTCCCAGTTATTATTTTCTGGGCCAGTACCATGACATCATGTTACTGAGCAACAAGCCCACCTTATTGTCCATGGCTGCGATGTTTCCTTACCCGTAAGGCCTGCGCATGGATCAGCGTCGTTCGCGCGCGCCGCCCGGGCTGGCGGGATTACCTGAATACCCAGAGTTTGCTGGAAATGAAGGTAAAAACCGGCAAAACAGTCAATACAATGACTAACGCCACCATATACGGCAGTTTCATGGCGAGAAACAGGAAAAACAAGGCTTCATTGGCTGCAAAATTCACTATCTGCACAAACAGCAGACGCGGAAATGCGATTCGATGCAGCGCGGAGGACTCTTGAAACGTCCACAAACGGTGCCCCCAGTAACTCATCTGAAAAGAAACCGCGAAGCCGAATATATTAGCGACCAGCGGTGGAACCGTATAACCCTGCACCATGAGAACCACCGTGCCAAAATGAATAGCGGCCGCAGAAAGACCCACAATACCAAATCGGAACAGCTGCATGAGCAATGGAAGGTAGGCATTTACCGTCAGATAGATTTTATTCATCAAAACCATCTTTAATTTGAAGTAAATATTTGGGACGCTGTTTGACCTCGGTGAAAATGCGGGCGATATATTCACCCAGTATTCCGATTGAAAGCAGCTGTATTCCCCCCAGAAACATAATGGCAACCACCAGCGTGGGAAAGCCGGGCAAGTCCGCGCCATATATCATGGTAACGGTGATGATATAAATGGCGTATACCAATGCCAGCAGTGAAATGATAAAACCAACAAAACCCCATATTCGCAATGGGACATCGGAAAATGAAGTGATGCCTGTGATCGCAAGCTCCGTCAGCTTGGAAAAGCGCCAGGAACTTTTGCCGCCCGCGCGATCCATGACTTCAAAGGGAACACCTATGGCTTGATAGCCCACCCATGCGTATAAGCCCTTCATGAAGCGGGTGCGTTCAGGAAACGCGTTTAGCGCCTGGATGATTTTTCTGTCCATTAAACGGAAATCACCCGCATTATTGGGTATATCAATTTTTGTTATTTTTTGCATGACCCAATAAAACAGGTGAGCAAGGTGGCGTTTGATATAGGATTCGGAAGCCCTGTGAGTACGCACGCCATAAACCATGTCGTACCCTTCAGCCCAATGATGCAAAAACACCGGAAGCAGGTTAAGAGGATGCTGAAAATCCGCATCCATTAAAATCACCACGTCGCCGCCGCTATGCTCTATGCCGGCGGTCAGGGCCACTTCCTTGCCAAAATTTCTCGACAACCCGAGTAATTTGACATGGAAATCCTTGGGAAGAGACCGGACCTTCTCCATGGTATGATCACGACTGCCATCATCCACAATAATAATTTCGAACCGCTCCGTGAGGCTGCTCAATACAGCCTGCAGAGATTCGATAAAAGAAACAATGACTGCCTCCTCGTTATAAACAGGCACGACGCACGAGATGAAAATTGTCTTGTTTTTCAGCATGAATTCACGTTGATTGGGCAGCATAGTCGTTAGTTTGATTCTTAATGATTAAAACTCGTTCCGGACACTTTTAAGCGCAAATTATAGCAGGGATATGACTATGCAACAATGGCGCCAGGCCCGTGCATTTTCAATGTTCTTGATTATAACGGCCGGATTTTGTTAATATGTGCATTCACATTCAAGAGGTTCTTTCAAGCATGCGCAACTAAAGCTTTCATTCGGTGACTGCCAAGCAATACGCTGACAGTCAGGGTTCAACCTGTTCCGAGAGCTTTATCATGACGCATAAAACACCCCAAATTTTGATAAACCATTTAAACTATGCCACTGCCAGCGGCAAACCCCTATTCCAGGGATTGTCACTGTTTCTGGGTAATGAACGAACCGGCATCGTCGGCCGCAACGGCATAGGGAAATCCAGCTTGCTGAAATTAATTGCCGGTGAACTTTCCCCCGTCTCCGGATCCATACAGGTGCAGGGGACATTAGGTTATTGTCCACAAATATTTCAACCTGCGGAAACCGTCACAGTGTCAGAACTGTTAAACGTCAGACAAAAAATAGAAGCCCTGACACGCATTGAAAACGGAAGCACGAATGACGCCGATTTCCTGGCTGTTGGAGATGACTGGACCCTGCACGGGCGCGTCATGCAGCAATTATCAGCTTTCGGGCTTGCTCACCTGGCCCTGGACCAGCCGGTGCATTGCCTGAGCGGAGGGGAAAAAACACGTCTGCTGCTCTGCCGGGCACTCAATACTGATGCGGATTACCTGATTCTCGATGAACCCACCAATAATCTGGATATGGACGCCAGACGCCATCTCTATCAGAGAATTTCCCAATGGGAAAAGGGAATGCTCATTGTGAGCCATGACCGCGTTCTGCTAAATCTCATGCAGCACATCATTGAATTGAACACGTTAGGCATGACCCAGTACGGCGGCAATTTTGACCATTACCAGGAACAAAAAGCACTACTTCAATCCGCGCGGGAACATGAAGCGGCTGACGCACGAAAAACGCTGGCAAAAACCAGTGCCGCGCTTCAGCTTGCGCGGGAGCGCGCAGAACAGAAACGCGCGCGGGGGCGGCGTCTGTTTACGACCGGCAAAATTGACAGGCTGTTCGCCAATTCCAAAAAAGGACGCAGCGAGCGCACACAAGGCAGAATGGCCAGGCAAAAGGAAAGCCTCACCCATATTGCGGAGCAGAGGCTGGAACAAGCGCGGGCCAATATAGAAATAACACGTGAGATTCAGCTCAATCTACAAGAGAGCTGTATACCCAACGGCAAAATTCTGCTTGAAATCAAAGAACTGTCATTTTCCTACGATAAAGAGCAGCCGGTCATCCATCAGTTTAACCTGCATCTTGCAGGGCCGGAACGGATTGCACTAATCGGGCGCAATGGCAGCGGTAAAACGACCCTGGTCAAACTCATACTGGGGGAATTGGAAGCAGAAGCGGGCAAGATATACCTGGGAACTGATCACATCAGTTATCTGGACCAGAATGCCGCCTCTCTTGATCCGGAGCTTTCCATCCTGGATAACTTTCTTGCAGTCAACCCGGACGCCACCACACTGGATGCATACGCTGCCCTGGCAACATTTTTATTCAGAAACACAGCCGCTCAGCGCCTGGTAAAGCACCTGAGCGGAGGTGAAAAACTGAGAGCGGAACTCGCCTGTACCCTGCTATCCAGGCAACCGCCCCGGTTATTGATCCTGGATGAACCAACGAATCATCTGGATCTGGAAAGCCTGGCGAGTGTGGAGTCGGCGTTAAAAGATTTTCAAGGAGCAATCATCGCGATATCACACGATGAAAAATTTCTGCATAATATCAATATTACGAGGTTAATCTATGCACCCTTCACCCACACATGACAATCCCCTGACGCGTTCAGTGTTTTTCATTATCATTTTATTCACATCACTCGCGCAAATCACAGCAGACATGTATACACCATCGCTGCCTTACATCGCCAAATCATTCAACGTACCCAACACGGCGATACAATTTACCATGGCTGTCTATATGCTGGGGTTCAGTTTGTCCCATCTGTATTATGGCCCGCTGTCAGACCGCGTCGGGCGCCGCTATCCGATTTTGCATGGAATTTTCCTGTGCATGCTGGGAAGCCTGGTCTGCGCTTTCGCGCCCTCGGTAAAAGTAGTTCTTGCCGGCCGTCTAATCCAGGGATTCGGGGTGGGAGCCTGCAGCTCAGTCGGACGTCCCGTTTTGCGTGACCTATTGTCCGGGGGCCAGCTGGCGCGTCTTGGTTCACATCTGGGCATGATCAACGTTTTTGTGGTGGCAGCCGCGCCTATCGCAGGCGGATACATACAACACTGGTCTGGATGGCGCGCAAACTTCGCAGCTCTCTTCATCTATTCTGCGGTTACCTGGATACTGTTTTTCAAAGTTCTGCCTGAGACCAATAAACATCTGGATCCCGACGCGACCCGGTTCAGAGAAATGTGCAAAAATTACTGGAAAGTCATCACGAACAGAACATTTCTCGGTTATACCTTCTGCTCCTGTTTTGCTTATGCAGGACTCATTTCCTATCTTACCATCGCGCCATTTCTGCTGCAGTCACTGATAGGCCTAACACCGGTGGAATACGGATGGCTTTCACTCTTCAATGCCTCATCGTTTTTCATCAGCACCTTTATCAACGCCCGCCTGATCATGTCCAAGGGAATTGCCAGGATGGTCTCTATAGGCAATCTCTTAATGCTGATCAGCGGATTGTCAATGTTATCCTGCGGACTGCTTGGCTGGCTTAATCCATTTGTTATTGTCACACCCATTGTTATTTTTTCCATGGGCGCAGGATTTACTTTTTCAAACGCTTTCGCCGGCGCGTTTCATCCTTTTCCCAAAATGGCCGGCACAGCCGGCGCGCTGTACGGCTGTATTCAGGTGCTGGGCGCCGCCTTGATGAGCGCGGGCATTTCCATCCTGCCAGAACACAATCAAATACCGCTGGCACTGGTGCTCACGCTTCTTGGTTTATTTTCCTTGATGTCACTGCGATTGCTGGTTGGCATAAAAACAGAGGCGCCTTGAAACAAGAAAAAGTCAATCTTACTTGGTTCTGGTAATGCAGGTGTTCGCCGGTTTCTGGACCAGTTCGTCAATATGGCGCAATTTTGCAATTCTCAAGGCGTCTTCCAGCATCTTTTTGAATTCCTTGGCCTTGTAATATTCCGGCTTTTTTTCAAGCTCTTTTTGAGACAGTTCATCCAGAATCTGCTCAATGCAGGATGGGACCGCGTCCATTTTCGCCGCACCGGTATACACCAGAGAAAGTACCTTGTGCAGCCTGATCAGTAATATCACTTTTCTTGCATTGGCATCACGATCAATTCTCAGCTCTTGCCTGACAAAAGGTAATTGCCCTTCGGATACCACATCATCGATCTTGGCGCATACGCGCATGAACGTCTCGCCCGGATCGCCTGATTTAACTTTCATTTTGGAAAAAATATACTTTTCAACGCTGGCAGTAATAGCATGAGCCACAAACTGCAAATGGAATGCTTTTAATACTGGCTGCAGCAGGGCTGGATTTTCCTCCCGGGACTCAGACCAGAGATTGAAAACGCCGAGCGGCGACACTCCGGCCAAGGCGGCACTGGAAGCTATACTGGTCATTTGCGGGTAGGCGGCAAGAAACCTTGCGGCAAATTCATTAAACCGCCCTATCGGTATGCACGACATCACGCCATGCAGTGTTTTCGCTACATGCTTGGCATAATGAGGGACAAGTTGCGGATTTTGACCGATTTGAAGAAATTTATTCACACATGCAATTGACAACGCAACCGGATCATCGGCAGGATCTCTTATTGACGCATCCCTGAGCAAACGCTTGTTATATTCAGCATGAATCGCATCGCGCCTCGCATTGATATTACAGCCCAATGCCATAATTTTTTCCACCACAAGCCTGATTTCAGCCACATCGTCAAGACTTTCCAAAATAAACGCGCGCCGCCCGGCTATTTTATCCGTATCATCAATGGCGTTCGCCAAAGAAAGCAGCATTTCAGGCATGGTCAGATACATATTTTCACACCGGGCCAGGATAATCAGAATTTTTTTGAGATGCGATGCCATGGCAAGATGAAAATTCAACAAACCATCAATATAAATATCACGCAAGCCATCCATCTGACCGGCCGGAATATTGGATAATACTTTTTCAAGAAAGTTCAGGTACGCCTCAATGTTAAGGAACGATACCATTTCCTTCTTTTCAACTTCATGCATGACAAGAATAAGCTGCGACATTAACTCATGAATGCTTTTATTGTCATATACCGCATCCTGGCTAGACTGACCCAAAAACCTCAGCAGTTTTTTGGTCAGCATGGCAAGCGTGACACCAAACTCTATGCTGGATACATCTTCCAAAAACGCCTGACCCGCATTGTTATCCATTTTATGAAAAAAAATCCTGAGGCATTTCAGGTTTTGAATCATATCAACCAGGGATTGATACTCATCTTCATCGACATTGAAATCATGACAAGATTTTTCAGCTTGCAGAATCAATGACACCACATATTCACATATCTTTTTTGCCTCGTCTTCGCCAAACAGATGAAATGGATGGAAATATTCAAGATTAGCCTGCAGCCAGGCGCCAAACAGCGGCGCCTGGTTATTGAGAAATTGATAAATACAGCGTACATGGTATTGACGCGCCAATGCGGGATCAAAAAGAGAAATGATCTCCTCGCGCATTTCAGTCCAGGGTCGATTGTCTATATAGTGATCGAGGAACAATCGAAATGACTGTCCGCTTTCATGTATAAATAAATAAGGATCAATAAGAGGGAAATCCGTGCGAAAAAGTGAACATTTGAACTCTTCCAGCCTTTGCTGGTCATTCTCTTCCGGTTTATCATTCAGCATGAGTGATACGACACAGCGGGCCCGATACACACTGACATCCGCCGGTGATCCAAACATCTCGATAACTCTCGCTGTAACAGGATCCCAGGCCGGCTGGCGGTCGCTCATGACATTATCAATAACAGTCCGTTCATAATAGTCTCGTTCCTGCAAAAACAGGGCCCGGCATTCCGACACAGAAGCATAGGCATTAAAAAATGCCAGATCACCAGATTGTATGCCCTTGCCGCCGCCCGCCCGAATATATTCAAGCCGCTTGCGCGCATATGGCAGTATATATTGTGCCAGCGCATTTGTGTCCCGCAAACGATCTGGCGGAAACAACGTAGCGATCAGGCTGCCGATAACAGGCTGAGAGCCATCAAAGTCATCCAGATGAGCATTCAGGAGTCTGGCAATGTCCCCGCTATCGGTAAGTTTGCGAACAATTTTGACGCCAAATTTTTCAATTGCAGAAATTCTTTCCAGGATGGAAACGTATTGCTGGAAACCGCCGTGAGCAGACGGATTAGGCAACATGCGCATACCAAGATCTATCAGTATTTGCGCGCTTGCTGAAAAGACAGTATCAATAAGCGCGGCTTGATACGGCAGATGCAAAAAGACCGCTTCAATTTTTGTGATGAGGTCATTAATATTCCGGACATTAATCATTTCTGATTCATGACGAAGATAGCCATTCAGATCCGATTGCGCCATATTGGCTTGAATATTCTCATATAAATTACGCTGCCAGTTCCGGTGAACACGGGCAAGCGTTTCGTCGCAATGCGTCATTAACAGCGTCAGCATTCTGTCCATTTTATAATTCAGAAATGACTTGCCAAGCGCTGCCTGGATGTTGGATTTGAAGAGAGCCGCCAACTCTGTCAGGCGATCCATCGCCTTGACAAAGCTTGCGTTGAAATGCAGGGATTGCAGCTTGAGGAATGGACACACCCCCGCATAGGGAGTAACAACATTGATTAAATACGCACCCGCTTCGCTGATATCATGAATAAGCTCGCGATTAGCCATGAGGAACGCCCTGCGGGTTGATTTGGGATTATTGAGCGCACCGGCATCAACCATTTCCTCAATCAGAACGGGTACATAAATGACATCGCCGCCTGTCAAGACACGAATACTCACAGGCAGAAATTCTGTCCAGTTGAAATGGTACATGTCTGCAAGCTGCCTGCTTCTTTCCAGGTCGAATTTTCCAGGCTGTGCCGCTTCATTTATAAAATAAGCAATCCAGTTAAAATGCGAATAACGGTCGTGATAAAAACTCTGACGGTAAAACACTGCCAGCAGCCCGAGACGGCTTGCCACCGCTTTCCTTGCCGTCTCAACTTCCGCCATATTACTATTTGTCACCGGCCAAAATTGATAATGAGCCATCAATTTCGCGATGCGCTCCCTGATCGAGGTATCGGAGAGAATACCGCTATGATTATCAATATATCTCAGAATAAAAAAGTTCAAATCGCATTTGAGCGCAGCCTGATTCAACGCAAAATAGCTTGCGTAATTCCGCTGAAACACATTGATACGAATATTGAGCGCATGCAGCAAGGGCAATCCACGAAAGTCTCCGCTGATAACATTCTCCATTAACGCGGCGGCCTCAACTTCAAACTGATGCATCAGGCATTGCTGAACCCGGGTCAGCATCTCTCCAAAATCGCGCGCGCACTCATCAAGCTTGTTTTCAATTTGCGGATTTTTGAGTTTTTTATTTGTCTGGATCCGCATCTGATAACATTGACGCGCTTCCCTGATCAATGCATCCAGCTGGTCAGCCAACGCGAGCGCGGCATCGGCTTCCAGCATGATCTTTTCCAGCACACGATGTTTAATCGTTTCAAACTGGTTAACAAGAAAATAAACAACAGGATCTTTATTGACCGCGGCGCATTCAGCCTCACACCACCCTATGGGAGGCGTAAACACGCTCAAACCGCTCACGTCACGTTGTATCATCCGCCTGAAGAATTGTCGATCCGAATCATGATCTTCTACTTCAGCACAATATTTACTGATCTGTAATACAAACTGCCTGCAACACTCATAAGTCAAGCCTTGCCGGCGCCTCACTTTAAGCTGATCGAATATTTCCTTTTTACTCTGATCTTCCCTGATGATACGATGACCGATTCTGTATTCTATTTTTTCAACCATATCATGGATGACATCATCATAGCGAAGGTCATGCAATCTATCCGCACTTTTCAAGCGAGCCGCCATGGAAGCAATAGCATGCATTTTGACGGTCTTGATCTGTCTTGCAGTCATAACACAATAGCTTTGGATTGCAAGTCTGGCGGGAATGGATAAATTAGCCCTGGAAAAGTCCATCATTTGACCAAATCTGATGATGTTGAAATCCATATTATTATAGATTTCATATAACCTTAATAATTCCTCACTGCAGCAGCAGGCGAAATGTTTTTGCACACTCCACTCATTGTGGATATCTGCGAGGCTTTCATTCCAGACAATCTCATCGTTTAATATCCCAAGATAGGTTTTATACAAGAGCATGATATGTCGATAATTGGTAATCTCCCGCCTGATTTCGCGAATACGGTCAAGATTCTTATGCAATTGTTGCCTGATCGATGGCAGTGCGGCAGAGCAGTCCGGCTTGCATGCTTCCAATTCATCATTCAATACATTGTAACGGTGTTTCTCCCTATCGGTCAGTCCTGCGCCGCTCAGCTGGCTTGCGTCCAGGTTTCTGATGCGTTCTATTAGTGAAAACAGTTCCTTGCAGCTAGGGTCGGTTGAGATAAATGTTTTTAATGCGTCTGCCTGGACACAGGAAAGAATGATATGGCTGTCTCTTGCCAAATCCATGATGACTTCATAAGTAAACGGCGTCAGGCAAGTGCTGGATGGCGGCCGCCGCGCTTGTGATGCGGCAGCAGAGTCAGGTTCTGACAGATGGGATCTTATTACGCTCATGGTTTATTTCTCGATATATTAGATTTTGAAATATCAACCAGGCTGTCCGTTTTGATCTCCCGTATTTAACTAATGCTATACCAAGTTGCGGGGCTGTTTTCAAGAAAAACCCATGCCTGTGTCTATCCCCATCTCTAAAATAAAATCATGGCTTAATGCCAGCCCCTGTTTTACTATACAATGGGAGTCACAATGGGGGGAGTCAGATATCGGATTGAGGATATTTATGGTTATCTATGAAGTTAATTTGAGTATCAACAATGATATTTTTCAGGAATATTATGAATGGCTGCTGCCTCACATTCAACAAATGCTGTTATTTAACGGATTCATAAAATCGGAAATCGGCATGGTTGAAAACAATGAAGATGACAATCAAAATCATCTTCGCGTAAGTTATACCGTAGACTCTTATGACAACCTGCAGCATTATTTTGACCACCATGCCTCTGAAATGCGCGCTGAAGCCATCAACCGGTTTGGAGATAAAATTAACGTCACCCGGCGTATCATTCTCGAACCTCTCACTCTCTGCGCCTGATATCCAGGCGTCTGGCCCCGCCCAATATCTCTTAGCGTTGCAAACGCATTAATTGACATATCGGAAAAACTCGATATAATAGCGGCATGAATCTGCAAATTATTCTGAAAGCGCTGTCCAACGAGAAACGCCTTAAAATTCTTCATTGGCTCAAAGAGCCAAAAAAGCATTTCACATCACAGCATTGCGATGTTGAAAAAGATGGTGTTTGTGTAGGCCTGATTGAAGAAAAAATAGGATTATCACAATCCACTGTTTCTCAATACCTTATGCTGATGCAGCAAGCCGGGTTGATTACTACCGAGCGGCGCGGACAATGGACATACTGCAAACGTAACGAAAAAAACTTAAAAGCCGTAATCAAACAACTATCTGACTTATAAAATAATTTATTTTTATATATCGAAAATTCGCGATATATCAATATATTGAAAAGAGGACCCTATGGCGATCCCCCACATATTTTCTACCTATACCTTAAATTCTTTATTGAGTTTAAAAAATAGAATTGCTATGGCGCCCATGACCCGCGTGCATGCCGACGCCCTGCTTGTTCCCACATCCGAGATGGCGCGCTACTATGCCCGCCGCGCCGATGCCGGCCTGATCATCACCGAGGGCACAGTGATACAACGCAACGCGCGTGGACACGATCATGTTCCAGGCATATTCAATCACGACCAATTGCAAGCATGGAGACAAGTCACCAGCGCTGTGCATGCAAACCAGGGTTTGATTTTCATGCAACTCTGGCATACCGGCCGCGTCTCGCATCCCTCCTTTCTTGATGGCTCTCTGCCTTTATCTTCTTCCGAAACTATCATGTCAGGGCGCGTCACGCGCGCACAAGGTTTGCAGTATGGCAAATCACGCGCCGCCACCAGACAGGAAATCCAGGATATCGTTCAGTCTTACGCCCGCGCAGCCAGTAATGCGTTCTCCGCAGGCTTCGATGGAATTGAGATTCATGGAGCAAATGGTTACCTCATTGATCAGTTCTTACATCATGATACTAACAAACGCACGGATGAGTACGGCGGCACACCCGAAAACATGTCGCGTCTTGCTCTGGAGGTTTTGCATGCCTGCGGCAATGCCATAGGCTATGAACGGGTTGGCATGCGCCTGTCCCCCGGCGCATATCTGAACGAGATTTCAGGCAACTTGCGTGACGGGCTGGTTTTCCGACACTTGCTGAAACAATTAAACCGTATTCCCATGGCATATGTGCATACTGGAAATTTTGATGACGCCAGGAAATTCCCCGAATTGGATAACATGACCATGACTTCATTTATCCGTACCCACTATCAGGGCACATTAATTGCTTGCGGCGGGTATACATTTGCCAGCGCAGAACTTGGCATCTCCAACAATGATTTCGATCTGGTCGCCATGGGCAGGCCGTTTATCGCAAATCCTGATCTTGTTCAGCGTCTACGCACTCAGCTCCCGCTCAAACCCTATGACGCCGCGATGTTAAATACACTCTATTAAAAAACACGCGAGTTACTCTGCCTCCATATTATCTCCGATATCACGGACAATCCTACATGCACTAGTTTTTTTTAAATGGTTTGCCTATGACCGTCCGGTTTCCATGCCGGCGCAATTACATTGGGTGTTGCAGAGCGAAACAAAAGCGGCGCCGGCCCAATGGTAAATTCACCAAACCGATCATTGATATCATCCACTACATCATTAATCTGGCAGCGCCTTATATCCGGAGCGGTAAAAAAATCCAGCTGCAACCCGCCAGAACCAGGATCCAGAGCCGTCACCTGAATCTGGCACACCGACTCACCCTCCCATCGCTGCGCCAGTAAAAATGAACCCAGCTGGAAAATCTCCCTACCGTCGTTAGTCGGTTGCAGGGTTTGACCTACTCCGCCAAGCCAGCCAAATTCCCGGCTGCGCAGACCGGCAAAAAAATGCTGCGCGTGAAAGTGGTGATGGCGCAGGCGTGACGCCAGTTTTTCACACATATGCATGAGATAGGTTTCCACCACATGCATATCCCGTGTGCCAGGCGGCATCACCTTGCCATGCCCCATTGATTTCGGGCTGGCAACCTGTGTATGCACGGGATCAGGGTCCGCGCCCTGGCACATATACCAGATACGCCGGCCAAGATTGCCGAAGCGCTTCGCCAGCACGCTGATTGGCACCTTCTCCATGTCACCGCATGTCAGCACACCGTGTCTGGCAAGAAAACCGCCTATACCCGATTTGATACCGCAAAGCTCTGTTACAAGCACATGTTTCAACCGCTCTTTCGACTGCCATGGCGGAATCACTGTAAACCCGTTGGGTTTTCGCTGTTTCGCCGCAAACTTTGCAGTGGTTTTGTCGCCGCTTACACCAACAGAACACAACAGTCCTGAAGCTTTGAAGACCAGTTCCCTGGCCATTAACCCCATTGCCTCTGGCGTACCAAACAAAGACTGACAGCGCGTCACATCCAGGAATGCTTCATCAATGGAAAAAATTTCCATATCTGGTGTCAGGGAGGCCAGTGCCTCCATGATGGCACGCGATACTTGTACGTAGCGTTCAGGATGCGCCGGCACCTGAATCAGGTCAGGACACAATCGCTTCGCTTCATCTAAGCGCATGCCTGTTTTAATCCCAAATGCACGGGCTTCATACGAACTGGTGATCACACAAGTCCCCTGTTTGCCATTTGTGACCGCCAGCGCGCGCCCGCGCCACTCAGGATGATCGAGCTGCTCAACCGAAGCAAAAAATGCATTCATATCGACAAGAATGATTGCTCTCGGCCAATACTTTCCTGCTTGTTGAGCTGTCTGCCAAAGCATAGTCATACCTGGAAATCAATTTGCACTGACCACGAGACATGAACCTCAAAATCAGTTTAATACTTCTCCCTCGCAATGATCCTCGTCATGGCGTAACGCAGCTTCATGCGAGAGAGAAAGTATTAAACGCCACACTTGCACTAAAACACCTGTCACATCTTTAATCTCAATAACCCAATAAACACACCTTGAATTCGTACGCGATGCGGCAAATAAGCCTTGGGCTTCAGGGCAGGATTGGCTGGAACCAGCGTAACCCTGTCCCGTATCCTGTAAGAAATACGCTTTAAAGTCGCATCATGCTCATCAACCAGAGCAACTACAATATCGCCTTCCCCAGCCTGTGCCGCATGCCTGCAAATCACAAAGTCACCTTCCAGGATACCTTCTTCCACCATGGAATCTCCTTTGACTTCAAGCACAAAGTGACCCTCACCTTTCACTAGCGGACCCAGGTCCAGGGTTTGCCTCTCTTCAATTGCTTCAATGGGTACACCTGCCGCAATCCGACCCATTAATGGCAGCAAAAATTCGCTGCTGCCAGCCACCTGAATATTACGGTAACCCTGCTTGTGAAACTCAAGTCGGCCGGCTGCAACCAGAGCATGTATGCTGCGACTGACAAGACTGATGGACTTGGGGCTGATACCAATGCCGCGGGCAATTTCTTGCAATGACGGGGAATACCCATGCAGGGAAATATACTGCCGAATATAATCATAAATTCTGCCTTGCAGAGGCGTTGTCATTAACTTTCACCATTTATTCACTTATTATTAGATTAGTGAATAAATGGTGAAAGATCAAGAAGAATAAAACCGGGTTGATGATTCCCGCTGCCTCTTCGTCATTCCCGCGTAAGCGCAGCAGCGTCCGGTAAAGCATGATGACGAGGAAGTGCGCGGGAATAAGAGGAATAAACAACCGCCCTTCGAGACGGCTGCTGTGCAGCCTCCTCAGGGCGAACGGTGGTGAAAATCCCGTTCGTGGTGAGGAGTTGCGAGTAGCGGCGTATTCGATTTCCGTTCGTGGCGAGGAGCCGCGCTAGCGGCGTACCTTTCGTTCGTGTTGAGGAGCCGCGCTTGCGCGGCGTCTCGAACCATGAACTCTGGTTATGGATTCCCGCTTACGCGGGAATGACGAGAGGGGTGAACAGCTCTTCAAGACAACGGGAACGACAAATGCATCGAAAAATAATCAAGGATGGGGAGCAACAGGCGCGCGAACCGAAAGCCTTGGCGCTGCGCCAGGCCAAGGCCTGCAAGAATCAAAACTTTTCGTTAAGAATATTTTCGGCGTGTTTATGCATGATATCGCTTACATGAGAATGAGCCAGGGCAAATCCATGAAACGCGGCAACGCTCAGCCGGTATAAAACCATGTCCGTCATGGCGACCACTGTCGCCGTACGTTTACCGCTGATAGAGTAAAACCCGGTTTCATTCAAGCCAATAGCATCACCTGAGCTTAAAATCGCAACCGAATTTACAACCGGTGCATTATCTTTGATAGTGACATGTCTGACATCAGCGGTTCCACTTGCAATCAGGTAAATACTGTCAACCGGATCCCCTTCCTTGACAATGGTTTGTTCCGATGCGACTTTTTTCTCGGAGAACAAGGAAGCAAGCTCTTCTGTTTCCTTGTCCGTTAACTGGGAAAACACAGGCTGTTTTTTGACCAATTGTATCCTGAGGGTTAAATCAGCTGATTCATCCATATATCACATCCTAAATGTATATATTTAATATTAATTCCATAAGACCAAGAATGCCAGTTAAAAAACACGTTAACCTTATTTTTGCTCATTAAGACACCATGAACGCAAGACAAGAAGGCATCACGAGAAGGCAAGACATGGAATTTTTTTTGACATTCGTATAATAATAATATTAAATAATTCAAACACTTAAATAATCTGATTAAAAATAACGCAAAGGAGGCCGTCATGCACAGAAGTGACAACTTCGACCCCACTCTATTTGGCAGTGAAAATAAAAAATCATCCGCAGGATTGCCTGCTGTGAGAGTCAAACCCATTCCGTATTTTCCATCGCAGGGTGATATTGCCGATATCACGGACGCCGAGCACTGCGCCCTGATACCACATACAGAAGTCGCGACCATCTTGACAAACATAGAAAATATCCGCAAATCCCGGATAGAGCGCGAAGATGACAGGTACGCCAAGAACATGATAGGTGCCCGCTTCAATATCGTACAAAAAGACAAAGAATTCTATGCCATTTATCGGCTGCTGGGAAAAGGTGCCAGCGGAAGAGTCAAAGCGGTACAGAATATTCGCACAGGAAAATGGCGAGCCATGAAAATCCTCCCGGTTGCGCCGCAAATAATCACCAGCGAACAAGAGATGTTAACTGCCCTGGTAAAAACACAATCCGCAGCCACTGAACACAAGAACCTGCTGCTGTTAGGAGAATCCACCAGTCAGGAACCGATAGGAAAAAGAGATTCCGCCGTCAAAAATCCATTTCGGCTCACCTCGCTGCGTCCCGATAAAAATGAAATTCAGTGGAATATGCTGATGGACCTCGCAGAAGGCGTGCCTGTCAACTATTTTACGGATAAAAACACATGCGCACAGTATGTATTGCCAACCCATTACTGGCTGCAAATCGCCCTGGATATGATTCAGGCATTAAAAGACCTGCATCACCATCCCGCTTATCCTCTGTTGCATTGCGATATCAAGCCTGACAACATCATTTATGACATGGCGCGCAAACGTGCAAAGCTGATAGATGTTGCGCGTTCACTACCCAAGGACAGCAAGGGGATTTGCTCAGGCAGCGTCAGAGGAAGCTTTACGCACTGGACGCCTGCCCAGCGCATACAATGGAGAAATATCAAGACCGGCGGCTCCGTCGCAAACGATGAAATGCTGTTTAGCGAATCCGCCGACATACACGCTCTGCTGATCACCCTGGCTGAACTGTTCGGCCTGTTCGAACCGCCCCCAAACCCGAAATCATCCAATGATTTTCTTAAATTTCTAAATACGTTCAATCCGGATACAACCTATGTTGTCAAAAAAGACCATCCTTTGTATCAATCGAATACCCGGATCGGCGATCAAGGCATGCGTGAAAAAATTCTGGATTTCCTGCATGAGTCCACATCACATCCACCGGAATCCACACCCACCCTGGACGCTATGACCGGATTCTTTACTTCGATGCGCATAGCTTGTCTGACATTTGAATCCAGAATCAAGGTCGGCATTCTCGACGCAAACCACTATCTGGAATTAAAGCATGAAGAAAAAATGAAATTATGCGCATCCCTGGCCGCCATACAGGAAGTGCAGCTCGTCGATACCGCTGAGCATACGGATTATGAATACATGAAAATCCGCTGGGAATTACAGAAGATGGGCATCAACGTGGTGGGCACCCATGTTTACATTGCCCGTGAACCAACCCAGCTGAAAGAAATGATACAGGTTGAATATAATTCAGGGAGATTAAAAGATAGTTTTGAGTTTCACGACGTGAATGCATTGACACCTGTCAAACCCAATCACTTCGCGCTTGTTTGAACCGGGAACAGCGCACATGAAAGCAGACGCCGCTAGCAGGATGTTTGGCATGCAATTTCCTTGGGCATGAGCATCACACTGGAGTATAATTCCAGTGCCTTGAACGCGTACAATCTGTCAATCCGCGAACTGAAGCACGAGAGAGGCTTTGAAAAAACAGATAACATTAAGGATATCACATGAAAGCCATTCGCATTATGGAATACGGTGAAACCGATGCCTTGCAGCTGCTGGAAATGCCCGTCCCCCAGCCTCGGGCTGGTGAAGCGCTGGTACGATTGAAAACTGCCGGGTTGAACTTCATTGACATCTACATGCGCAAGGGCGTGCCGCGCGTCGCCCTGCCTGTTCCTTTCACTCCCGGACGCGAAGGCGCGGGCATAGTGGAAGCAATAGGCGACAACGTTACCGACATCAAACCCGGCGCGCGCGTTGCGTTTACCGGACAAGTGGGTTCTTACGCTGAATACATTCTGGTTAAGGCAGCAGAATTAATCCCTCTTCCTGATGATATCAGTTTTGAACTGGGAGCGGCTTTTCCGCTGCAAGGGATGACTGCCCATTATCTCACGCACGATTATTATCCCGTCAAAGCGGGAGATACGGTGCTGGTGCACGCCGCGGCAGGCGGTGTGGGATTATTACTGGTGCAATGGCTTAATCATATGGGCGCGCGGGTAATAGGAACCGTTTCTACAGAAGAAAAAGCGGAAACTGCCAGAGCCGCGGGAGCACATGACATCATATTGTACACGCAACAGGATTTCGTCGCGGAAACACTAAAACTGACTCATGGAAAAGGCGCAGATTACATCATTGACGGCGTCGGCAAAACCACTTTTACCAAAGATCTGGACGCTGTCCGCCGCATGGGATGGATAACTCTTTTTGGTTCTGCAAGCGGCCCTGCAGAACCCTTGCTGCCTAATTCATTACAAGCCAAATCCATTACTGTGTCAGGCGGAAGTCTCTTCAATCATATTCAGTCCCGGGAAGATTTGCTCCGACGCTCGAGGGACGTAATAGACGCTATACGCGCAGGCTGGCTCAAGTTTAAAATTGACCATGTCTTTCCGCTTGCGCAGGCATCGGAAGCACAGCATTTGCTTGAAAGCCGCCAAACTTCCGGTAAAGTGATATTGAGCATGGAATAAGCTTACAGATTCCGGCATTCAACACGCAAGGCGTGCACAATAAGAAAACGCATGATTGCAGTCGCCGCCTTGTCCCTGGCTGGCTGCTATAAAAAAAATCTTCACCAGGAAAGTCCTGCGTAACGCGTACGTGCAACGCTATCTGTGCTGCGCGATATATCTTCGCACTTGTTCCACAAAGCGCAGGACATCACTTGGAAACAAGTGTCCAATAGAGCCAATTCGAAATGAGCTCCGGTTTGCCACCTTGCCAGGATAAATAACAAAACCTCTCTCCTTCAAATACTGATAAAAGCCGGCAAACTCAAACTTCCGGGTAGTTTGCGGAATGCGATCCGGCTCAAGAAATGTAGTGATGATTGGCGATTGCAAGGCCTGATCGATATAGGTTTCAAAACCCAGTTCAGTCATGCCGGCCGATAATAATGCCTGGTTTTCCCTGTATCGCACCGCTCTTGCCCTCACTCCGCCTTCCTGCTCAAGCTCCGCCAGCGCCTGCCTGAAGGCCAGCACAGCGTGCGTGGGCGAAGTGTAGCGCCACTTGCCAGGGTCAGCTTCCATCTCCTTCCATTGCGCAAATAAATCCAGCGATAAGGATTTGGAATTGTCCCGGCATAAATGATTCAGAGTTTCACGCTTGCAAATGACAAATGAAAACCCGGGCACCCCTTGAATGCATTTATTGGCCGAACTGATGAGAAAATCCATATTGAGACGCGTGACGTCGATTTCCATGCCGGCGAAACTGCTCATGGCATCGACAATAAAATATTTTCCATGCTGGCGCGCGAGATCTGACACTGTGTCCAGGTCATTGAGAATACCGGTCGTGGTTTCGCAATGAACCATGGCAACATGCGTAATGGAAGGATTGTTTTCGAGTATTTGATGAACCACTGTGCTGTCGAAAGAAGTGTTTTCAGGAGCCTCGTACACCGTATGAGGCAAGGACAAGACCTTTGCTATATCCGTCATGCGCCTGCCATATACACCGTTTTGCAGAATCAAGATGTGATGCCGCGATTTGTTCACCGAAGAACCCAGCACAGATTCCACGCCGAATGTGCCGCTTCCTTGCATCAATACCGTCGTGTGGCTGGATGGATCACATCCGGCAGCCGCGAGCAACCGTGCGCGAATTTCCATGACCACTCCCTTGTAATCCTCATCCCATGTGCAAGAGTCAAACCTCATTGCAGCTCTCACGGTCGGACTGGTTGAAAGAGGCCCGGGAGTCAACAAGATATAGGGGTTTTGTATCTCTTCATGCTGCATAAACTTTCCTCATGGCAAGCGCATCGTTTATTTTCAAATGGATTGATTCAATCAGACTGGGAAGTTCGTCAATGGTTTCAATCACATGATCAGCTCCGGCCGCAAGCATTTCATATTTGATATGCCTGACCCTGTTACGCAGCTCTTGTGCCGGCATGTCCTTCACCTCTTTTTCTGCCAATCCCAGCATGCTTCCACCCATAATCACACCCACGGATCGGCACCCGGCGTTTGCGCCTTCCTGGATGTCAACCAGCGTATCACCTACTTTAATGACATTGCGGACATCTTTCACTTCCAGCACTGCGAGATTTTGCTGCAACATGTAAGGATAAGGACGCCCATGGCGGACTTGATCAGCGCTGACAACGGCATCCGGACTATAGCCTTGCTCTCTCGCGCTATTGGCGACAATAGTAATCATCTCCCGGGTATAACCCGTCGTTGAACCTATCTTGATATGGTGAGCACGCAGATAATCCTGGACCGCCAAAACACCATTGATAAGACCGGTATGTTGATGCAGCGTTGAAAAAATATTTTTTTCAAATTGCTGATAGATTGTTTCAATGTCATGCCGTTCAGGGAGCCTGCCATATAACAAATTAAAATCATCGCGAACCTGCTTCAAATCCATGATGGCTGTTATATGATCGATCTTGAGCATGCCCATGGGTTTGCGTATCTCATCAAGCCCGACATCCAGGTTGCGGGCGGAAAAAGCATTTTTCATCGCATGAATGGGCGCCATGCAGCCATAATCGACCGTTGTGCCGGCCCAATCAAAAATCACCGCTTCAATTTGTTTCATAGATAATTTCTGCCTCCATTTTTTTGTATTCTGCCGAAATCACTCTGGCGAAACTGACAGTCATCATATAAGCCATAAACAGAAAAACCGATAAAAGCAGGATGACTGCCTGATACCCCCACAGATCCTGCAGCCATGGCAGCAGCAGAACACCGAGGAAAGACCCGAATTTCGCAAATCCTGCAATCAGACCGTGACCGGAGCCGCGGATTTCAACGGGATACGAAGTCGCGGAAAGCAGGTAAGTTGTCACATCAGGGCCCAGATTAATCGCGAAATTGAATACGACAAACAAAATAATGATGATGGAGTCCAGGCGCAAATCAGTATAAAAATATCCCGCCAGCAAAAACAGGCTGATGCCGGCCCAGAAAAACCCAAATTTTTGCAATCTTATCAGATCCACTTTTTCGATAACAAATATGGCCGCCAGGGCGCCTAATGCAAAAAACAGATTGATAATCAGCGTCCCCCAGACCGTGCCGCTGCTTAATAAGGGATGATAGGATAGGGCGAAATGGTTCTGGAGTGTATTGATCTGCATCGCCTGGAGTAAATAGGGAACAAAAAAATTGATGCCGTAATATGCCACATCCATAAGAAACCACGCCCCCAACAGGCACAGGGTAACGCTGCGATAATCAGGACTGAATAAAATCCTGGCGCCGTCGAACAACGACCTCCCTGCCTCGCCAGTTTGGTGACTTGATGTTATTCGCGAATTTTCAGCATAAAGCCACTGCTGACTCTCGGGCAGCAAAGTTGACCAGATATAGGCGGCCAGTGACGGCACAGCAAGACTGGCTATCATTACCCGCCACAATACCGGATCCCGACAGACACAGGACAACAGGATTGCCACGATACAAGCGGCCGGCGCCGCGAGGCAGTTAATAAACATCAAGACAGCCGATTGACGTGCCAGCGCAGCAGCCGGCGTCATTTCAGTCAGATACGCTGCGCACAAGGGATACAGTGTTCCCGCGAGACAACCATCTAACAGGCGCACGATCAACAGGGAGGAATAGTCAAAAATCAAACTGCCTGACAGACTGACCAAGACCAGCATCAGAAAATTCCAGACCAGCAAGCGATGCCGGCCGAATAAATCCGCCAGTCGGCCAGCCAGCACCGCCCCCGTCACCGCGCCTAGCGGAACCGCCGATTGCGCGATACCGATTTGCCAGTTTGACAAAGTGAATTCGGCCGCATAAAACGCCTGAATCAATGAAGAGCTGTAAAAAACATATCCCGCAATAAACAATCCCAGCGAACATAGAAAGCTGACGGCGCGGGCTTTTGAACACTCCGGTTCCAGCATTGCATCATCCCTGATTCATAACCTGAATGCAGGAATTATACAGGCGAATGACAAATACGTGAAGTTATGCGCTGTCAAATAATTATATCAGGGACATCCTGTAAGACTTGACAATCCATCATCGCTAATGCGTAGCCAGTTTTAAGTTCGGATTTGCAGGCTTTTGCTCTGCTGTGTCGCTGCCTTCCTTGAACACACCCAGTTTAGACAATTGAGCGGATTGGCTTGCCTGACTGATGATACGCGCTTCGACAATAATTTTAGACAGCAGTGTATTCTGTCCGGCAAGCGCGCCTGGCGCAGACACTTCCGCCAGGCTTTGTTGAGCTTTCTCCATGAGCGCCAGAGCGCGGGAACTGCATGATTGAGAGAGAAGCCGCTCCATGCAGACCAAAATTTCATTATACAGAGAGCGTTCGTGCTCCGGCATGAACACATAAGCTGCGCGCTTCTCTTCAGCATGAACCAGAAAGAGCCTGACGAGCGGAATCAGCGATTTGCACCTGCCATTCATTTCTGCTTCAGACAAGATATCTGACAGCCTTGCCAGCACCTGATTATAATTGTAGTCTTCCGCCGTGAGCACCTTGATATCCGAGGACTTTGTCGCCAGGTGGCAGACATCATGTAATGACTTGAACGAACCGCTAGACTTGCTGCGAATGCCTTCCGTGCCAAACGTGTTACCCTGGTTGCCGGTCATCAAGAGCACATGTTGCGACTTGGCCACAAGCTGGAAAATACGCAATTGAAATTCATCAGACAATGACACCTCTTGAGACCTGGCGAAATATTCCAGCATTGTCCGGCACAAATCATGATAATAAGTAATGCCGGTTCGGTTTTCCCCGCTCGCGCAACCAAACCAGACAGCGACGGTCTGCAGGGATTTATCCGCGAATTGCGATGCAAGCTGGTTATTCAAGGTGGCGGCCTGCGTAAGAAAGTGAATAATATCCAGGCCCTTGACATATAAATCAAGCGGGGTGAATTGACCTTGCAGTTTTTCAACCTGCTCAACCATGCTCAGAACACGAGCCACGTCAGGGTGAGACGCATCCAGTTTGCCCGTGTTGGCCTTGATAATCTCCGTCAGACTGCGAATTCCCGAATAATTATTATATTCAATCATCCTGAAATAATTTAAACATATCTTGGCAAAAAATACCCGCCTGTCAGTCAGGCGCGAGGAAGCTGATTCAGTCAGTTTGATGCTGCGGCTGTCGTCGGCCGTGTAATTTCGTCTGTTTATCCATTCATAAGTTTTTAGCCATCTGTCGCCCAAGTCACTATTCAGGCAAATCATGACCATGGCATCTGCCTGACATAGTCGTTGTTGCTGCAGCATATTCAGATATGTCATTGTCTGCGCGGTCTCTTCATCCTTGTGACTCAGGTATGCCGCTGTAGCCGAATGAAAATAGGAATTGATAATTTCTGGCTTGGCTGTTCCGGACTGAGCGAAGACCGTCTGCTGATAAGAGTTTTTGCATAGCGGGATCACTGCTCTTAGCTGGCTGGGAATGACGCACTTACCAGACAGGATCGCACCTTTGTGATATCGTACAAGCTTCCTGTTAAAATCGGATAATTCATTAAACCACTTCTGGTCATCCAACTTATCGAATAACATTGTCTGGTCGGCGGTCAGCTCGCTGCACGGCTCATCAAGAATGATCATTCGCACACATTTGAGATCGCTTTCTGTCTTGATGATGGTGCACACCCGCATGGAAGGTCTCTCCAGCGCTGCCCAGTCTTTTGCCTGGTCAAGCGCTGAATTGATGAAATTGATGTCCAGCTGATCCGCAAAGGCGTGAACGACATTGATAAGCAGACTCTTTCCTTCCGACAGAATACGCAATAACCTTGCGTCATCCGCAACCGCCATCATTTCAAAAAATGAATCCGTAATGATTTGCTTGACATGCATGACCGCCTGCAAACAAGCGTTTTGATCAATCTGATAAATGCGGCAAAGCGCGAGAGCTGCGAGCAGGTATGCATAAAACAGGCGAAGATAATTCAGGGCTTCAATGTTTTTTTCAAGATAAGGAGCCTGGTCGACGATGACCATATCCACATACCGCACCCATACCGGCTTGTCACCGTCTATCTCTGTGACAAATGATGAAATACCATGCTTGTTATCGATGATGGACCTGAGCGTTATAATCTGATCATAGATTTCTCTTATCAATTCGCTTGCGGACGGACATTTGCGATCCCGCATGTCAAGACATCTTATCGCGTCTTCCTTGACGGGAACGGCCTCATCGAAACGGAACTTTCCTAGAATGCTCGAAACCATCTTGATTTGTGCAAGCATTCCTGACCGCATATTTTCAGCACTCCCTTTTCAACATCGTGAATGGATATGTTTCATCAGCAATATATCATGCCGGCAAAAAGGGTCACACTTTTGTGACGGTGGACTTGGCGGCGGCAACTTTGGATGTTTCAGCCTGGGAAACCTGCGTGAATCTGCTCCAGCAGGCTGTCCCGAATTCCGCTTCCTGCTCCATCATTTTCAGTGCGACGACGTATGATTTCTCAGTCAGCTCTTTTGCCTTGCCTTCATCAATCACAGCAATATCTTCTTCTGAGCGGGCAAATACGGATCCGAAAATGGAAAAACTGGCAAATGAAAAAGTCATAAGCTGGGATCGCTTGACGGCGTGAACCAATTCATTGTACATGAAAATGACTCTTCCAGGATCAATGACCGCGTTGTCAAACGCCTCATGGCGGACCGCCGCGTTTTTTTTATCCGCTATCAGCCGCATATTGCGTATATGGCATCGAACCAGAATCTCATGAATCACCCGGTCTGAATTTCTTTTGAGAAAATCATGAAACAACGGCATCTTGGGCAAGACCGCCCAGTATTCACAATTGATCATGTCATTTTTCGCGCAATACATCTTAATGACATTCTCACCCTTCACAGTCAGCTTGCCGGGAATGGTCAATTGCGCCAGAGGCCTGAACCGCTGCGAAATATCCAGCATCCAGTCCAGAAATTCGTAAAAGCAGATGTCCAGGGTTTCCGGACAGGTCTCCAGTTTTTTTACCAAAGCTGTTTCCTGGGGTGTAAAAGGATTATTGCTGAAATAAGCTGTTGCGACCGCGTCAAGACTGGGAAAATACCATGGCTTCGCGTGTGTAATATTGGGAAAGTGTATAATATCCTGCTCATGAAGTTGAAACGCCGTTTCCGGATCGCGGCTGATCAGGTGCCCTGGCAAGACATTATCCACATTGGGGCGGCCGCCTTTGACTTTGCATGTCACATCCCAAAACGCGCAATCAGCATCGAATATTTGCAAATCAGTGGTGATATTCCCGCAGTGCGCATCGTCTTCATGCATGCGGAACAAGACAGCAAGCAGACGGATAAACCGGGTTCGATATGCCGGATCCTTTAATGACTCTTGTGTCAACTGCGAATCCTTGTGCTTGAAAGTGTTGAAATTTGGAATTTCGAGTGAACTCAGGGCAACAGGTTTATCGTTTTCATCATAACGGACATAACAGCGAGTCACCCCGTACAACAGCGACATACTGTAAAGATGGCCCATGAAGGATTCGCAATATAACATCGCTTCATTATCATTGAATTTCAAAAAATGCACGCTTTGATCTTTTGGGTTATTTCCACAAACAACCCGATGAGATGAATTTCCCAGTCCCTGATCAGATTCATCATAGGAAATCTGCGCTAACGGCAAAGAATAAGGAGGATGAGACTCAATGATTTCAAAATCCTCTTCATGCAAATCTTCGCCGCTATCGACAAGGACAAAGCCTTCGTCTGCGTCGTCGTTTGCCTCAATATCAAGAGAACCTGATGCCAGTGGTTTAGCTTCATTGTTACGCAGGCTGTTCAATGCCATACACCACCCCTATGATCAAAATATGTACAAACCATTTTGACGTATTATTATTAAAAGGATCTTAAATCCATTCACTGAATATTTATGAGTTAACATAGAAACATTAAGGAAATCTTAATGAAAACGTCTGCTTGAACCAGCGTCAATCGCGCAATGCGGCCAGGACTCTGTCACTCGTAAGGCATGACGATAACTCTGGTGCCGCGATACTGATTGGCCAGTGAGGGACCCTCAACAAAATGATAGCGCAGCCATTTCGCGTCATCGATGTGCAGCCTGACACAGCCATGACTGGCATTACGGAACTGGATGTCCGATGATCCGTGCAATGCCTGCCCGCCATTAAAATACATGCAATAAGGCATAGGCGCATCGTCGTATTTGTTTGACACACAGTTGCTGTTACCAAGCGAATAAACGCGAAATTCCCCGGTTTTTGTCCGGCAAGAACTGTCTGTGTCGGGACAATCATCCGCGCCCGCCGTGGCGATGCCCCAACGCACCAGTTTTCCGGAAGCATTGTATGCACCCCACATATGTTGTCTTGGATAAACAACCACCGCTTTTTCCGCATGACTCTGAACCCATGCGGGAACCGGGGCGCCTTCCGTATCAAATGGCGAACCGCTGATTTCAATGACCTGGGCGTAAGCAGTTGACGAGAAAAATATACTGACAGTGGCGGGTAATAATAATGAACAATGGATGCGGGGCAAAGTCTATCCTCCCTGTCATTCATGCTTTCATTTTACCCCAGAAAAAGGCCAGCCAGTTTTTTTCAATCTATCTAATTGAAATATAATGGCAAAATCTAATAATCAGGTATGACTGGCCCAAACAGACGCGCAGCCAGGCATCATGCCGCGCCCGGCGCGCTTCCACGGATCAGCCAGGCGCGGCATGAAATGAGATGGAATCAGGTGGGGGTCAGCCTTTCTATGAGCTTAATCGCGCAGGGCTCAACCATGTCTCGCGCCTTTTTATCCGCCTGTGTTGCAGGTTTTGTGGTTAACGCCTTATTCAGCCACATAATGGCTTGTTCTTTATCCTTGGGAACCGTGATGCCATATGCGTAACGTGCAGCAATTGCATATTGAGCAAATGGCAGGCCTTTTTTGGCCGCTTCGCGATATAATTCAGTCGCCTTGGCTCTGTTTTGCTGTGTGCCCATGCCAATATCGTAATCCATGGCGAGCTTCAGCTGCGCATAAGCACTGCCCAGAATCGAAGCTTTAAAATGCGTCAGATAAAAATCAACCTTGAGTTTTGAAGCGTCCGCGGGATTCGCAGGCAGCGTGAAGCGCCCCGCCATTTTATCCAGCACCTGCGTACACAGCTTCATACTGTTGAGATAACTGATTTCACCTGCGCTCAGGTTTTCCCGGGAAACATAAGTACATTGTCCAGACTTGATCAGTGATATCAACCTGGGATCATCATCCACGGAAAGCGGGGGATTTTGCTGCTGGCAATGATAATATCCCTGGACCGCGCAATCAGAAGGCTTGCAATGATTGTTTTTGTCCGTTCTGGGCGTAGGCCAGCATTGACTGCAAGCCGGATCCCACTGTCCATTCATATAAAGACCACCGGATGTTTTCGCATACACAGCCGCCGGGAGCATACATAAGGCAGCCGCAATGGCAACTGCATTTTTCATGTGTCGTCTTTCCATGTGCACCTCATTTATCTGAGTTTGACATTCATCACCGGCCGCTGATGAAAAAGCCGTTGAAGTTCCGGCTCGACTCGAGCAGCAGCCATCAGATAATCTAGCACAAATCCCCCCGTCACGCGTCAAGTAAAAAAGCCCGCAAGAGATGTGTGAAACCTGATATTCCGGCCCAGCCAGGTTTCACACCCGGTCTCCGGAAGCTGTTTCATAATGCGCTGGGCGCGGGATTGGACTGGTCTCCTCCCAGAACCGCTGCGATGAGCTCACAAGCCGCTTTAGGCGATAAAAGAGGCCGATGTGAATCCCTCGCAAATATGCTCACATCCGCTACGGACTGTGAAGGGCGTGTACTAGACGCATCCTGAACATGCCAGGACAGACCGCCAAGCTCCCGCAGCGGCATCTCCATGACAGCCGGCATCATCCTCGCTTGCGCCACGCGTTGTGATTTTTGAAGTTTGAGAAAAGCAAGCACGCGCTCTCCCATATCCAGCATGGCATCAAGTTTCCTGTCAATTTGGATGCGCTCATCTTCAGCCGCATGATCTTCATTCAGTTTGAATGAAAAATATTCTCGCATTGATTTCAAGGAATCACACAGTTGCGTATACGCGGATATTTCAGCATTAAACTCTTGCCGCGCGGTTGATTGACTTTCCTGCGGCGCCTCCATCCGCTGGATTTCCAGAATACGATTGCTGATTTCGCGGAGTATAAGATTAACCTTCGCCAGTCTGGTGATAGGCGCGCTTTTTTCCATTGCCTGACCGGAATCCGCCCGCTGCCCGGATGAGAAATCGGCCTGTAAATGACGCTCTATCCTCATTAACTCCCTGTCAATATCAGCATCTGTCACCAGCGGCGCTTGCGCACTCTGAGAAGGTTTTCTGGCTGAAGAGGAAAGCACGGGCGCTGCATCTGCCGCGATGGCCTGTCCGTCAATCCCTGGCGTTTCCGTCGGCTTGCATTGCGCATCCGCAGCATGGCGCGCTGGAAAAGCTGCTTTTTTGCCCTGAACAATTGCCGCCGTCTTCATGAATGGCAAAATATTTTGTTCGCTATTTCGCACCGCTTCGGGCTGCATGTGATAAATCTGCGCCAGCAGGCCCGCAACTTCAAACATCTCGTGTTTCACCGATTCAACCGTTGGTTCCTGTTTGTTTTTTGGAACACGGTCTCGGTACTCCTTGATACGTTTGTCTAGACGGGAAATGATAGCGTAAGTGGAATCAAGAATAGCCTTGATCTGCTCCGGAAACAATTCCTGGTCTTCCAGCTGCATTGCATTTCTATTCATCTTTTGTATGCGCGTGAATGATTCCTTCACGGCGTCAACGCTATTTTTTACCTGTTTGCATAACAATCCAAGGACATTGAAAATCCGGCTGAAATGCAAAGGGTTCTTGACATAAATTTCACCCAGTTGTTTGATGCTTTTCAGCAAATGCGTGCTCAAATACTGAATGGAAATTGTCTGGTGTATCAATGCCGCGAATTGTGCCAGTATTTTTGACCGGTTATATAGATCCGCGTCAGTGTCAACCGGAATAAACTTTGGTGTTGTGTTAATTGTCCTGGCATCCAAACGTGTCGTGATAAAATTTTTACATTTCCTGAATTGGGTTCGAATACTTTCCATTTGCTCTTCAAGCAGCCGCAGCTCTTTTGATTCGTCTGAATTGAATTTGAGCGACGCCCCCCTGAGATACTCAAGACGCTGCAATTCCGGCAGAACAAACAGCCGATCAGGCGGTATGACCTCACCGCAGCCCAGGCGCGTGTCCGGATCCAGTGTATGCAGGTAGTAATTCGCAAGAGAAATCACCCAGTTCTTGAACGGGGAATCCGGAACATGCTTTTCGGAATCCGATCTCAATACCAGGCCCTTGATTTCCGAGTGTATGTATTTGCGTCTCAAAAGCCCCTGCGTAAGCTCATCCATGGTAACCATTTTGACAAGATTCCAATCCTTCTCTTTCACGACCAGTTTGGCAAAACTGCGAACCAGCTGGCTGGTATGTGAAATGCAGGCTTCCCGCAGCTCAGTCACCATTCCTTCCAGTGACAATGCGTCACGATGCCTCTCCAATTCCTGCTGCGCCGTAAGCAGATAGGCATAAACCGGGTTTAGGCGGCTGAAATGCTGGGTGTTTTCGCGATCCTGCATAGAGGCGTACGCATTGATGAAATTGGTGATCGCATCGAGGTAAGCGATATCATAATCATAACCTTCAAAGTTCAGGCATTTTGATTCGAGAATATAAAGCAGATAGGAAATCACACCTGCTGTAATGTCTTTGTGATCGTCGCGGCTAAAATAATATTCCTTCAGCTTCAGCATGGCATTGAGTACGGACTCACGATAGTTAGACAAGATGATATCCGTACACCTGGGCATGGATTTACCGATATCTTCAACTTGATCATCTGTAAAATGCATGGAGTCTACCGTGCTTGACGGCTTGTCAGGATCCAATTTGAATATGGGCGGAAACCCCTTGATTTCATGATTGTCAGGGATAAAAATGCGGGCCAAATGTTTTTCATGCAAATGATTGATCGCTTCAATAGCTTCCCTATGCTTTTTTTCCTCATACTGTTTATATGCCTTATATGTATAGGTCGCGGCGGCCACGGTGACAGCCACACCCGCAGCGGTGGCGATGACAGGCAATGCGGCCGGGTTGGCAGCCAGACTGAGAGCCGAGATACTTCCAAGCGGATTTCGAAAGGTCATAGCACTAAACTCCTTTTAGTTGTCATGCACATTCCATTTATCCTTCCCACTCTTAAATCCTCCTCTTTTGAACTTAAGGTTTGCTTAAATGGCAGTGTTCGAGGAAAGATTCCGGATCTTATGTGTGAAATCTGGCCATGCCATGAATTTGTGAAGCAATCATGGCGGCATGAACAAGGGCAGCCGAGATTGATGGATGCAATCCCGCTAACAGCCGTGTCAATCCCGGCTTAAAAAGAACAAATCATTGCGAATCCGGCATGTTCATCACGAACTCATGCCTGAAAGAAATTTATCATTTCAATTACTTATAGATAATATTTCATAGCCATATCGAACAATCCGGACATGCACGCCACGTGCGGCGACAAGCAATTCAACACCAGAAGAATTATAATATTAATAAGAAGAAAAACGAGGGAAAACTTATGGATATAAGATCAACCTCATCAGGCTCAGTCACCTTCTCCAGCGATGATGTCATTCAGAATAATGGCGTTTTTATTTACAAGGCGCAGGTGCCCGCAAAACATTATCCCGTGACGAAGGGATTGCCTTTGGCCAGCGAAACCAGTCTGGATATAACAGGCAAGTTAGCGTCATTGGGCTTGACCTTGTTTGACATTGCCACCAATTTCACTCTGACATTTCTGGCCGCGCAACATCATCATCATAACAGACCCGTCAATTACAGCCATGTCCTGATGCAACAAAAAATCCATATGCAAATGCAGGAAGAGGAATACTACAAATCCGATATCATGAAACCCCGGCACGGACATGCTTTCGGGGCAAAAGACGATATCTTATTCAATCACTCGGATCGTCCCGATGCTGAGCATGCAAACATCTGGCTGGTCTCGTTCCAATCGCCTGACGATATCAAACTGAACAAACTGGACACGTCCCAGGCAATCGTCTGTTTTTCCAGGGAAGATGCCCTGCATCTGGCGCAAAGCGCAGGCGTTCTCGCAGCTCACACCACCCCATCCCTTTTTGCGCCGCACCCGGTAGTTGTCAGCACCCCCTCCGGCATGATCAAGAGCATTGCCAAAGACACTATCTATGACAACCAGAAAAACATGTTACACAGACGAAAAAATGAAATTCTGGATTACATCGCCCGCAACAAGGACTTGCATGACAATATCATGAAATTTGTCATGCCGCCGGCGGCGCGCCTGAATGAGCTTGATTATCATGCCCTGGCAGACACCTTGAAAAAATACGCGCTCGTGGAAGCGGGCAATACTAATAGAGATGCGCCATTTTATCATATGCTCACGGTGTTTTTACAACTAGATGCGGATGTGTATAACCGATACATGGAACATGTCAAACACAGCGACAGCATCCAAGGTGAATTCGATAAATTTGATCGTGAAACTGCGGCCTTGCTGAGTAAAGTGAATGCATACACTGCAAGCGCTTTGCGGTCTTACATCCGGGACAAGAAAGATGAAATACTGAAGATATGTGAGAAGGAAAACATGACCACACTAACATCGTTAAAAATACTTAATCATTTTGTCACCGACTTGCACACTCTCGACTACTCCAGAATTTACAGAGAATCATCGAAAAAAAGCATGTTATTTGACGTGGATCCCGGCCTAATAAAAACCCTTATCGACAAGCAATTAAACATGACTGATACCACTTCCTATGTCAATCATCAGGCCAGGGAAGAACTCAAACGGCCAGACACACATCCGCATTGAATCCAGCATGACGGCATGCGCTTATATCTTAGAAACAAGGCGGATAACCCGGCATCCGCCCCCGCCTAAAATTCCAGCGAGGGATTGTTTTATCCGCCTTGAGTCATTATTAATAACGCATTGTCAGATTATTTCTCTTTGGTTTTTGTACTTCATGGCTCAGCGCGCTATCAACCGAGATCATGGCTTCGAGTATTTCTTTCGCATTATTGATGCAAGGCTGCATACTGCTGTTTGACTTTCTGCAGGAGGCAAAAAACCTCATACCCGCATAATGCTGGTTTTCCGCGGATTGCGCCCTCTCAAGCGCATCCTTCACTTTATCCCTGGCTTCTGCCACCACTTCAAAATATGTTTTTTGTGGAATTGACCGCAGCAAATCGTCCATAGCCTGATTAAACTGCATCAGGATCGGCTTCTTGTTACTGCCGCTGTATTGATTCATTTCCTTTTTTACTTCCGCTATCTGACGAACAATTTCATTTTTTCTGTCTTGAAGTCCCAGCGCTTCGTAAACGAATGTTTCTGGCTTTTTGAGAGCAGGCACGGCTTTGTAAATAAACTGCCGGAACGCTTCCCTGTCAACCTCACTCCCATGCCGGCTTTGGACTCTGAATGTTTTTGCCAGATAAGCGCGCATAAAAGCAATATTTTCCAGCTGCGACATGAAGTATTCCTGAACTTTTTGAATTTTCTCTTCATCCAGGCTGATGACGTCGCACGCACGGTTGATTTCATCTAGCCTTTCATTAATGAAAGCTCTCAATTCATCGCCGACGTAAGCATTATTTTTATAAATCAGAATGTTTATACGTTCTTCAACTTTCACATAAGCATGACTTCTCATATTATCATCCCCGCTGATATTAACCGTCCGCACCATCGTAATTTGATGGATGAATTTTATGATCATTCTACAAAGCGGTTATCAACACGAAGATGACTGAATAATTACAAGTTTGTCATTTGAGGCGGACAAGAAGGCAAGGAGCCGGAGTGCACAGATGAGCCCGGAACGGCGACCGCTAAAGCAATCCATTAAAAATTGACTGCTAGCCGTTTATTTTACCGAGAATTAATTCAGGCATTGCATGTAATCCTCCGGCTTCACATGATGGATGGCGCACCAGTAATACGGATTCCACTGCGTGGTGATAGGCTGGCTTTTGGTTTGAAGCGCATAATAGGATTTATAATAATCGGCTAATATACCGCGCGGCCGCAAACGGTTCATGCCGTCAACAACCGGGCATTGATGACAATTCTGCGCATAGGTGCGCTTGAAATCATACTCCCTGAGCCACGATTGCCCGCCATTCAAGGGAAAATAATAAGTCGTGTAATCAGCTATCTGTAATGTGGCATTTGAATAAGAATAGATTTTAAAGCCGGGATTATTACCGTAAACAGGACTGATCGAGGGAACGCCCGTAACAGGCACCTCATGACCATTCGGAAAGGTCAGAACCTGGAACCAGTCTGAATGCAAATGACCGGCAAATATGCCGGAAATCTGCGGCGCAAACTGGCTCAGCTCCGCCTGAAAGCGCTGGATATACTCATTCTTCCATAAGGAAATCAGGCGAATCAACCGCGTGCGCAAGGTTGCGTACACATCCACACCCTCGGGAATATGCATGGCGACAAGCACATGCTGGCCCCTGTTTTTTGCCTGCAGCAATTGTTCATGCAGCCAGTCGAGCTCTGCCCGCGCGGCCTGACTTATCCCCTGACCTTTGGCCTTGGATGAAAACAGATTGGTATTGAGGATGATCAACCGCAAATCCCGCTGGCCAGACAAGGTCACGGCATAATAGCCCGCGCGTGGAAACTGCGCCCGCATGGTCTTGCGGTCAGCTGGTTCAGAAAGCAGCCTGGACCAGAGCAAAGAAACATCCCTAAAAAAGCTCCCGCCAGGCTGGGTAACATAATCACCCCGATAAGAATCATTGTTTCCCACCGCAATATAAATATTCAGATTTGGAAATGCAGCAACCAGCTGGGCTGTTAAAAACTCAAATGTCTTGAGCGTGAAAGCCTGAAACCCGCTGTAACTGGTGTCACCAGAATATTTTTTATAATCGGAACGAAAGTTGTGCCCCAGTGAATCACCCAGAACCATTACAAATTTAGCCCCTGACTTTTCCGCGGCGTGCCGGGACGCAGCGAGCGCCGATGTCAATAAAGGGTAATTTGTGTCTTCACCGTATTTTGCCGGATGAGTATCGAATTCGGCGAATATCCCTGCCCATTGCACCGAAGGCGCACGCCGCAGCTTTTCGATCAGCGGACAAGGTTTCGTATAGCCGCAAGAGACAAACGGATCGAAATGAATATCCGACAAAGCTAGAAAGCGGGTTTGCCGGGTCTCCGCGGGGAGCGGGGACGGCGGCTTTGCCGCAGCGGCGGCGCAGCACAGAACAAGGAGCAACATCAGACAGCGCACCGGACAAAGCCAGCGTCTCAGCAGGTTCATAAGCAATTCCATAGTCATGAACGGATAAAAGACCATCCCCATTTTATACCGGCACCTGGCGGATAAAAAGAGTGTTAGTCGACATCAAAATTGAAATAGGTATCCGGATAAGGTTCCGGCCTGAAAGTAAAATGCCACCATTCATTTTCGTACGGCTCAAAACCATTAGCGATCATGACTTTTCTGAGCAGCATGCGGTTCCTGAACGCAACGGCAGAAATTTCCCGGTTCATGGCGTGCGCCGCGGGATCCAGACAATCAAAACCCGTGCCCATGTCCATGGTGTTATCCGGAAAGCGTTTGCCAGGCGGCGCATCACAGGACACAAGCGGCACGCCGGGATGATACGCCGGCTGATGGGCGGCGGGGATTGAAACGATGGTCAAATCCACCGTGCTGCCGCGGCTATGCCCTGAACGTAACGCGACATAACCCAGCTTGAACACATCAGCCTTGTTCACATGAGGATAAAATTCCAGTTTCATTTTCTGATCGGACTTATCCCGGCTCCAGACAACAAAATCTTCCACCGCCTTGACGGGGCGGTAACAATCATACACTTTTAGTGATAATGAGTAGCGGGATAATTCTCTCTGCGCACTGCGCAAGGCATTGGCAGCCTGCCGCGTCAAAATGCAGACTTTTGACTTGTAACCGCTTACGGGTCTGCCGATAAAATTATGATAGCCGGCGTAGCGCATTTCCTGCATGATCTCCGAATCGACAGCACTCAAATATACAAATCCTGGCGGCAAAGCGTAAACAAGCTGGATGCCGCAAAACAAAAAAAGCAAAAACCGGAATATTTTCATATTGATTCCCTGAATTTCAATCCATGCGCCTGAACCGCCCTCTTGCAAAGCTTATTCAAAATCCGGATAAAGCAGATATTGTTTGCGTATGAGTTTAAACGCGCTCAAACGAGGCTCCCAGCTTTTCCTGATGTCGCTCTCGCTCACGCCGTCGCGGATCTGTCTCATCAACGTATTCATGTCCGAATCACTCTCTCCGATCGCAAAAAAACGCTTTTTGTCAGGAAACGCACGATAAGCTTCCATAATATACCTGATTTGCAGCTTCCCACCGATCTTCTTTAATGTCTCTCTGCGCGTGCCTCCCAGATTCCAGCCATGGCATATCTTGTTTTCATAAGACGGGTGCCGCGCGCCTGTTCTCGATGTCGGCTTGAATGAAAATGCAGTTTTGATAGCCGGGTGGCCGAACACCTGGAATGGCGTATCCGTCCCCCTGCCCACGCTGATTGCCGTTCCTTCCATCATGCCTATGGAAGGATACCAGTAAATGGACTGGATATCCGGCAAATTGGGCGAGGGCGCGACAGGCGGCTCATAAAGACTTTTATGAGAATAATGAGCATTAGGAATCACCGTCAACTTCAGGAATTTTGCTTTTGACCTGGGCTTTACCTCCAGCCATTCCTCGCCCACCAGCATCTTGGCATATTCGCCAACCGTCATTCCATGCACGATAGGGATAGGCTGCATGCCGGTAAAGGATTTATATTTCGGATTCATGACCGGGCCGTCCACATAAAACCCGTTGGGATTGGGACGATCCAGGATAATGAGAGGCTTGTCGTTTTCAACCGCGGCTTCCATTAATCTCTGCAAGGATGAAATAAAGGTATAAAAGCGCACGCCCACATCTTGTATGTCGAAAATGAGAACGTCAACATCCTCCAGATCGGACGGTGCGGGTTTCACTTTCCTGCCGTACAGCGAAATGATGGGAATACCTGTTTTCGCATCCTTGGAATTTTCGATTTTATCACCATCATCGGCATCGCCGCGAAATCCGTGTTCGGGAACGAATATTTTTGTCACCTGTATGCCATGACTGCGCAGCATATCCACAAGATGAGCATTGCCCACTCTGGAACTGTGATTCGCAAATACACCAACTTTCTTCCCCTGCAGCAGCGGCAAATACAATGCGGTCTGTTCCGCGCCAGGCTGTATGGGCGACCACACCGTCAAACCCAGACACCCCAGCAGAAACACCAGAAGAAAGATTGTCTTTTTCATTCTATACTCCAGCATCAGACTCAAACGTTTTTATAAGCGCGGCTCAATTCACCTTTTCCGGTATTATTCAGGCCGATTTGAGTGATGTTCACAAAACTCGCCGAGAGGATATTGGCTATGGTTCGACGATCCGAGACCAATTGGTTTGTTTTGGCCGGCACTGGATGCGCCCTGCTGGTCAGCATCACCATCCAGGTTTGCGTCACCGGATCTATCCATATTGATGTCCCCGTCCAGCCCGTGTGTCCATAAGAATTGACAGGGAATAACACGCCGCGGTTAGAATAGCGCGAATCAATATCCCATCCCAGCCCGCGGCTGTCGAGCAGAGTTTCGGGTGTCTGCCGCGTTGTCATTTTAAAGACAGCAAGCGGACCAAGGAAATACTTTATCCTCTTCGATCCAAAATGATATTCACGCGGCAGCTTTCCTCCGTTTAACAATGCCTGGGCATAAATTCCCAGATCATGCGCGTCAGAAAAAACACCAGCGTTACCCGCAACACCGCCTAGCGCATAAGCAGCCGGATCATGAACCTGGCCCCAACGGAGTTTTTTATCAACGACTTCAGTCGGCGCGATCTGGTCACGCAGGTTCTCAGGCGGTAAATAACGGGTATGCTGCATGCCAAGCGGTTTGAAGATGTTCTCCTGCACGTAAACATCAAAACGCTGACCGGAAATCACTTCAACGAGATAGGCCAGAACAATAAAATTCACGTCACTATAGACAAAAGACTTCCCCGGAGCATGTTGTAAAGACAGAGTGGTCACTTGTGCAAGCGTTTCGCGCTCACTGGCATGACCGGAAAGATGAGAAATTTCAGGCGGCAGACCTGATGTGTGTGTCAACAATTCCCGTATAGTGACAGATCCCTTTCCTTTTTTCGCGAATTCAGGCCAGTATTTTGCGACCGGCGCATCAATATCCAGCTTGCCTTGCTCGACCAGTTGCATCACCGCTGGCGCTGTGGCAACCACTTTAGTCAAAGAAGCAAGGTCAAAAATGGTATCAAAACGCATGGGAGCCGGATCCGGCAATATTCGCCGGCTGCCGAATACCCCCCTATAGAGAATACGCCCCTGATGGCCGATCAATATCACCGCGCCGGGATACTGACCCTGGGCTATCGATTTCTCAATCACCGGCGCGATATTTTTCAGCAGATCGGTACGCACATCTTCCGCCTGGTCGATATAGACTTCGTGCGTACCGCGCGGAAACTGTCTGGTCTTGCCATCGCCATTTCCTGCTGATATCACGCCTGGCAGCACAGCCAGAAACAGCCACAGATAACCCGCTGAAAAAAATGATTTTAATTGCATGATAAACAAAAATCCCATGTCTGATCACTTATTAATCAGGGGATAGTATCATCTGACCTGCATTCATACAAGTTATGCCATGCACGAACACTGCAGCCATGAAAGCTGCAACCGGGAACCTTTTATTAATAAACTAAAGAAAAAAGCGAATACACCACGGACACTTGTTGAATGTCCTCCATGAATTCAAGTTTGACAGATTGACAGACTAGCCCGCGCCTGCACGATGACGGATTATTTCACTTTAATGCTGCGCTTAGTGCCTTGTTTATTTTTGGGTGCAATAATTTCCAAGACCCCGTTTTTAGTCTTGGCGGAGATTTTTCCCGCATCCACCACATCCGGCAAGCTGATGCTCCGGCAGAATGTCCCTTTAGACCGCTCATAGCGGACATAATTTTTACGCTCTTCCTTGGTCTTGGTTTCCTTCTGTCCCTTGATGGTCAGGATATTATTATCCATGCTTACATCGATTTTTTTGGGGTCAACGCCGGGAATATCTGCCGTGATCAAAAAATGCGACCCCGCGTCCTTGACATCTATCGTGGGAATCCAGTCTGAATTCAGCAGATTGGAAAAACCATCTTCTTGTTCAATCAATGTCGGATCAAACAAACGGTTAATGGTTTGCTGCAACTCAGCCAGGCTTGAAACCAAAGGTGGACGCTTGATAATTTGACTCATGGCAAAACCTCCTTTTTCCGGGTCACCTGTTCATCTGTCAGAAAATTTTCCACTGTTTTTTTCCCTGCTCATCATCATGCGCCAAGACCAGATGCCTGGCGCATGCACTCCCTGTCAATGATGAGATACCGCTTCTGCGAGTTCATAACAAAGTTTTGCATTCCTGGATTTTGTCGCAATATCACCCAAGGATATAATTCCTGTCATACGCTTGCTCTTGTTAAGCACAATCAGCCTGCGTACCTGCAGTTTTTCCATTTGCTGGATTACCTTCTCCAGGGGGTCATCTTCCAGACAGAAATATACACCCTTGTGCATGACTTCCCTGACTGTCTTCTTGTTGGGATCCCATCCTTCGGCAACTGCCTTGATCGCGATATCCCTGTCGGTTAAGGCACCGATCAGGCGGTCGTTCTCACCTACCGGAATAAAACCATAATCATGGGTCCGCATTTGATCCGCAGCCTGTTTAAGTGTGGCACTGGGTGGAAGAAATTCAGGTTTACGTGACATAACATCTTTCGCTTGCATACGCACCTCCTCGCTTGATCTGCTTTTCGTTTCATTTATGAAAGCTTTTCAGATGCCAGGATCTATTCCTTAAGTCATATGCGCGTGAGTAGGCTATAATAAATATAGCATATCCTCAGAAATTGATTGTTAAGCTTGATGCTAACACATTGAAAATTTTTACAATGATCCCGACAAAACCACTCTAAGGCATAAGAGCAGCGAAATATTTTACGGGAGACGACTGAATGTCAGGAGGAATGATCAAAATCATAGCGGCGGCAGTTGCGTTCGCTGCTGCTTCATCCACCGCGGCTAACACGCTTTACCAGCGCCCCGGTGATCAGTATCTCAAGCAGCATCTGACGCCCCTTCAATACGAAGTCACGCAGGAACAGGGAACTGAACCCGCCTATCAAAACGAATACTGGAACAATAAAAAACCCGGTATTTATGTTGATGTTGTAACAGGCGAACCCTTATTCAGCTCGACGGACAAATATGATTCGCATACCGGATGGCCCAGCTTTACCAAACCTCTGGAGGCAGGCAATATCATGACAAAACCGGATCATAGTTACTTCATGGAAAGAACCGAAGTTTTGTCCAAGCATGGTCATTCTCACCTGGGCCACTTGTTTAATGACGGGCCTCCTCCCGCTTATCATCGTTATTGCATCAATTCAGCAGCACTTGAATTCATACCTGTGGATCAATTGCAAAAACGTGGTTATGGTCAATACCTTCCCCTCTTTCAGTCTGACGCCAAGCAAAAATAACCCGTCTGCCTTATCGTCGGCATGCCAGAATGGTTTATGGCTCGCATTTTAATATGCGAAAGGTATAAAATGGCAATCACTTCTGAATTACAACCCGGATTAAAGGTCATCATGCTGGCTATCATCGAGGCTTACCGCGCGGGATTACTGGATAAAAAACATTGGCTTCCCAATATCACTGCCGGCTTGATTGTAGGCGTCGTTGCCCTGCCGCTGGCCATGGCTTTCGCCATCGCGTCAGGGGTCAAGCCTGAACAAGGCATATACACCGCCATTGTTGCGGCGGTTCTGGTAGGTATTTTTGGCGGCAGCCGGGTGCAGATTGCCGGACCCACCGGGGCGTTCATCGTTATACTCGCCCATGTGACGGCGCAATATGGTGTCGAAGGCTTGCAAACAGCCACCATGCTGGCAGGAATTATCCTCATCCTGATGGGCGTCATGAAACTGGGTAATGTTATTAAATTCATTCCCGACCCGGTTATTGTGGGTTTCACTACCGGCATAGGATTTATCATTTTCGCCGGGGAGTGGAAAGATTTTTTTGGTCTCACTGTCAACGTTCCCCTTAGCGCGCATTTTTACGAAAAATTATTGTCTGCTGGCGCCGCCCTGCCGGACCTTAATCCCGCCACCACCGCTCTTGCGGTCATGAGCTTGTTGGTGATGATCATTTCCCCCCGTATTTTCAGGCGCTTGCCGGGACCATTAATCGCCATGCTCGCCGCGACATCGTTGCAAATGATATTTAAATTCCAGGACGTAGCCACCATAGGCAGCGCATTCGGCGGCATTCCCCAGCATCTGCCTACTCTGCAATTTCCCACCGTCACCTGGAACAAACTGATTGAATTAATCGGGCCGGCATTTTCCATCGCCCTGCTTGGCGCAATCGAATCCCTGTTGTCCGCCTCGGCCGCGGACGGCATGGCAGGCACGCGTCACCACTCCAACCAGGAATTAATTGGCCAGGGGCTGGCAAACATGCTCGCCCCCCTCTTCGGCGGTTTTGCCGCCACTGGCGCCATCGCCCGCACGGCAACCAATATTCGCAATGGAGGCAGCAGTCCGCTTTCAGCGCTTACGCATTCCATATTTCTGGTGCTCGTGATCCTGCTGCTTGCGCCGCTAGCCGTTTATATTCCGCTTTGCACACTGGCCGCGATATTATTTGTGGTTGCCTACAACATGAGCGACCTTCCGCACTTTGTTCATATCATCAAATGCGCGCCCCGTTACGATGTCGTGGTTTTATTGACGACCTTCATACTCACCGTTTTTACGGATCTGATTATCGCCGTAAACGCCGGCGTCTTGCTCGCCATGCTGTTTTTTATTCGCCGCAGCAGCGAGACTGCAGGAATTGCCCAGGAAACACCCGATAATGTACATCAGGAACTGAAAAACGCAGGCATTGCCGATCTGCCGGCCGATACCGTTATCTATTCTATTCAAGGACCGCTCTTTTTCGGCGTAGCTGAAAAAATTGAACACGCCCTGGCTGTGACGCACAATGACCCGCAAGCCATTATTTTCCGGCTCAGACACGTACCCTTTATGGATATGACAGGCCTGGAAACTTTCAGCGAGTTGCTGACACAATATCATCACCGCGGCATCAGGATTTATCTTTGCGAAGCCAGCGCTAACGTTTGCCAGAAACTGGCAAACATAGGTATATTGCAGTTGGTCGACGGCAAGCGTGTCTACCTGTCATTGCCCGAAGCTGCGCGCGCATCTCAAACCCCGGAACAACAGGCAGAACTGCCCGCCGGAATACCGCAGCCCGCAACCCCTGCATTGACACATTGAGAGAGGCGCCATTTTTATGTTCAGCTTTTTTAAACAACTTCCGGAAGAACTCATTCTCGATCTGGTGAACAGTCTGCCTGTAGACGATCAGGCTCGTCTTGCGCAAACCAGCAGCGACATGAACCGCATCGTCAATCATCCCACCACCGGGCTGACCCATTTCAAATTCATGAATCGGGGATGTCAGATTGGCAGGGCTGTCATAACATTCATTTATAATGATCCGCCATTTTATTCGCAATTGATTGTGAGAGATGTTAACGCCAGCCAACCCGCCGCGACCATGACATTTTCAGTCTCACCACATAAAGCCGACGAACTCGCACAAGCATTCGACAATCACGATGTCCCTCTCACTGACTGCCTCGCACGCCTGGAATTACCTTCCATTATTACCCGCATTGACATGATAAACCACAACAATGAAGATGACATTGCCGCTGCAGCCAGAGCTTATACTTGTGACTGACGGAACAATCTTTGTCAGACATATCCCACGCCCTGACCCGGTACTTCTTTTCCTGGTTTCAGTTTTTTATTAATACTGATGAGTGTTTTATCAATCACCTCGGCATCTTTGCTTTCTATGCTGGACTTGAATTCATCATAAAGATCGGTAACAGCTCGTAATTCCATTTGCTTGCTCTGGATATCGCATCCTGGCCGAGACAATTCTGCTTCCATTTTATTCAGCATCGCCACGCATTTGTGGTATTTTACCTTGTTAAAAAAGAAATCCTTCTTAGTCATCTCCACTACCGGCATCAATTCCAGTGCCTGATTGGCATATTTGACAGCCAGATCAAAATCATTTTTCTTTATTGCCGCCTGCGTCAAATTGGAATAAATCCTGGCTTGCTCATCCAGGTGCATGCCTTTTAACTGTCTTTCCAATATATCCAGCGACAGCTGGTAACAAGTTGTCGCCTTATCAATATATCGACTAACAAAATATTGATTACCCAGCTGCTTATAACTCATCGCCAGATTGAATAACGCATTCGTGACACGGTCTTTTTCAACCGTGCAGGATGCAGGAACTATCGCCAGCGCCCTGGTCAATGATTCGAGGCAGACTGCCAAATCATGGGCGTGTATGATGTCATTATGTTTATTCAGCAGGATTCGATTGCTCTTTTCCATATCAACCGATTTTTCAAATGCGGCGAGCGCTTTTCCGAGTAAGTGCATGGCCAGACGGCGGTTGATTTCATTCAATCCTTGAAGGATGATTTCCTGTTCTGAGGCGACCGATGTGGCCGCCAAAGCCTCCTGATAACGTTTGCTTTCTCTTTCCATGGCGGATACCAGGGCTTCATGTTTGATACGATAATCACTCTCGAGTTCGCCTGCATGAGTGCCCATGGGAATACTGACGAAATGCTCATACCGTTTCCAATCAAACTCCAATTCATCGCGAACCTGACTCACCGACTCAATCAAGGCATTGGCCCTGGACACTCCGCTCCAGATACCCACGCCCAGGCGATAATCCGGCTCGATTTGAGCGTCACCCATGGGAGCAGTCATTGGCGTCAATGCATCTTTTAGCGAATAAGCCTCATTCACTTTACGCGGGTAGACGTCGAAAGGAATAAATTTCATTTTTCCCTCATCCACGGTAAATTGAACATTTTCATTTTCAGTCTTCAAGTGAATCAGCGCACGCAGCCATTCCAGCTGCCGGCCTGGATCCGCCTCTGCTATACTCGGCGGAATTTCAAAATAAAAATAATAACGATACCTGTCAGGCTGGCCGGAAGTCCCTTTAATGGTATATCGTCTGGAAGAAAATTCAGGCTCAATAAAATGCGGCCACCCGAATTCGGTACGCAATCGTTCCAGCGCCAAAGTATGCTTGAGAGGATCATGGTGTTTTTTTTCAGAGACAAGCGCCGCATTCATTTCATCCATGGTGACATATGCGATAAAATGATTTTTAATCGGATTGTCACCCACGTCTTGTATGGTAAATGGTTCCATGCCGGCGTGTTTTGCATTGACCAGCTTCACCAATGTTCTTCTGGGCCCGGTGCAGTCCAGAGCCAGATCACAGGGCAGCATAAGATCCTCTTTCTTTGGACGACTGACACGCACTTTCTCGGCGTCGCAATCTTCCACTTTGCCCTGTATGATTTTCACCCCCATGCTGACCGCGATCTTGTGCAGCGACATTTCCATATCCTTGATAAACATGGATGTACCCGTATCATCACCTTGCTGAACAACGGGGATATATATCTTCAATCCTTGGCTGATCAAGTCCAGGGCCTTGTTCGCGACCACACCCGGGCGGTCATATTGCCCCGCCCTGGGATCCACCAGTGTGACAGTGGTGCTAAGCCCCAGGCTCTTGATTATCTGAGTAAGACGGATAGCCATATACAATCCGATAGGGCCCGCGCCTGCAATTACAATGTTTTTCATATTCCACCCCCCTCGCCAAGAGTTGAATATTTTGTTTTGGACTTCGTTTGCCTATGATTTATTTAACTATAGCCCAGATTGGGAAGACAAAAATGAAGGCGGCAGGCTCAAGACAATATTTGCCAATAGATTAATGTACTTAAAGAATATCTTATGAACCTTTCAGAAAGGCCCGGACTCAGGAATAAGCGCCTGGATGCGCAAGGTTTTTCTGCTAGCTGAATAGCCGGATTGCCAAGATGACAAGCAGTATGAATTTGGCCGCCTCGAGCATTCCATACCACGCATGTGCACTGGTTGGCGGTGGGGATACCCCAGCCAGAATCAGGTCAACGCGCGCGCTTAATATAGGAAAAAGCCAGATTATCTGCGCGGCCATCGCCAAGGCTAGAACTGTCAAAAACGCCCAGTCCCATTTAGGCAACGAGGCCCAACACGCACCTACCATCATGGCGGCAAGCAACACTAGCTGCGCTTTATTGAACGCGCCAAATACGGTCCGTCCCACATCAAACGCCACCGGTTTGGTCAGCGTGGGCGTGGAGAATTTTACGACACTTTCCATGCCTATCGCCAGTATCATGCCTATCCACAGGACAGCGACCACTGAAATCATTAAATTCATTTTCATATCGATTAACTACCTTGATGAATGCTGACGGTTTTCATTGCCTTCCTCAATCCAGAATTTGGTCGCGCCCGCAACCGCGGCTGGAATCGTAAAACAATTCAATACTGGAATCATGGAACAAACCAGAACACTGACGCCAAAACCCAGCGAACTAAACCGCCGAACATTAAGCCACGCGCGCACATCCGGCATGGAAACGCGGTGATTATCAGTAGGGTAATCCATGTATGTAAGCGTCATGAGCCAGGCATGAAACAGAAACGATACGACCGCGGCTGCCGCCTGAACAACCGGAATAAAAAACAAAATCAATATGAGTAACGCGCGCGGTATATAGTATCCTATGATGGATAACTGCCTGGCGATGATGCGGGGTATATCCCTGAGGTTATCCGCCAACCCGCGCTCTTCCGGCACTTTCCCGGTGAGATATAACTCGACTTGTTCGGCCAGAAAACTGTTAAATGGCGCTGACACAATATTGGCAAGCGTGAAGAAAGTATAAAGAATGATAATAAAAAAACTGAGAAAAAATATCAGCCATAATACCGAACTCAGCCATTGAAGCCATGAAGGAAGAAGCTGAGCGAACCATTGGTCAAACTGAATAACAAAATGACGCAGCAAAAAAAACATTCCGACAAACAGCATCACGTTGATCAGCAAGGGAATGATGACAAAACGCCGGAGCCCGCGGCGCGTGATCAGCTTGAACCCGTCAAAAAGATAACCGGCTCCAATAACAAGATTATTCATATGCTGGCATTCTCATCTCGTTAATTCATTTTTCATGCCGAAGACAGAGAGTGTCCGTCCCCGGGCTGGCATTCCTGTTCGGAATGGTATTGTCGGAATTTTGGCAGAAACAGACAACAAACTCCTACGCCAACGATACACAAGACACCGCCGGACACAATGGAAGCGGTGATCCCGAACGCGGCGGCAACCAATCCGGTTTCCGTATCACCCAGTCTGGGGCCGCTCAGATAACTGATCATTTCTATGCCGGCAAGCCTGCCCCGGAATTCATGTGGAATGGTTTCATTCCACATAGTCATGCGAAATATGCCGCTGATGCCGTCGAACGCACCTGCCAGCGCGAGAAAAAACCAGGCTACCCAGAAATTCGCGGATAATCCAAACAATACAATGGCCGCGCCCCAAAGTGTCGCGGACACGGCAATCGCCACGCCATGCCGTTTCACATGTTTGACCCAGCCGCTAAAGAATGAAATCACCAGCGCGCCCACCGCTGGCGCGGCATAAAGCATGCCCAGAACTTTCGCCCCTCCAAATGACATGGCAATAGCTGGAAAAATGGCTGTAGGCATGCCGAAGATCATGGCAATAAAATCCACCACGTAAGTGCCAACCAGTTCCTGCCGGGAAAATGCATAGCGAAAACCCTGCTTGAGAGAAGTCAGCGTGGAATCATCGCGAACATTTTGCGGCTTGGGAATATTACGCATCAGAATTAATGCGGTCAGCGAAACCATGAAACTTGCCACATCCACCATATACGTTGCAACAAGACCAACGCTGGCGATCAGCAATCCTCCTACTGCCGGACCGCCTATCATCGCCACACTGCCTTTCAGGGACGCCAGTGAGCTGACAGTCGGCAAATCCGATTTTGGGACAATTTGCTGCACAATACTTTCCAGTGCCGGCCGGTGCAAGCCGTTAAATGCGGACATAAAGGAAGAAACAACGAACATAACCCAAATCTGCGGAACAGGCAGCCAGGCGTTGACAGCCAGCAACAAACTTCCCGCGGCGAGCACAGCTTCAGCCGACAATAAAAGCATGCGTCTATGATATTTGTCGGCAAATACACCGCCTATCAGCGCGGTGATTAGCAGCGGCAGCAATTGCACCAGACTGAGCAGTCCCACCATTAACGTAGAATGAGTCTGGGTATAAACCTGATACGGAAGCGCAACCCCTGTGATCATAGTCCCGGCAAAGGAAACGAACTGACCGATATACAACAAGGTAAAATTGCGATTACGGCGAAAGATGTTGAAATTGATTAAGTAATTCATAATTATTAAGCCTGCCAAGGCAACGATACTATAGGAGTTTTGCCTGCAAAAGGCAATGGCGTTAACAGGCCGCAGGAAAACCTGTATATCATTTATCCTTAGCGGCGCACGGCCAGTCTCCGCCCACCCTGAAAAAACGCGTTTTTTGCGTTGTCTCTAAGGGCGAAGAATCACTGGATTCACACTGATCCATAAATGGCATAAGGCCTGCGGGCATGATAAGCCCAATATTTATCCCCATAAGACCAGTGCCACCATTCTGCGGGATAATTCACGAAGCCGGCTTGAGACAAAACATTTATCAGTATCTGTCTGTTGGCTTTTGCCTGACTGGAAATATTGGTTGCCGCCGTGAAATTACGGTATTCGTTTTTATCAGGTGTCTCATCCAGTATCCCGCCCATATCCACTTCCCTGCCTTCGGCATCCAGTAAGGTGATATCGATCGCTCCGCCGGTTGAGTGAGGAGGAACATCCTGGGGTGGAGCCACAAATTTGACCGTCTCCTGTTTGAGAATCTCTTCATCCCATTCCGGATTGGCCGCGGCCAGAACAGAATAATATTCCTGATACATTTCCCGTTGTAAACTGACAGGCCGATGTCCTTCGGAAAACAGAAACACCATGCCTTGCGGCAAAAGGGCTTGTGCCTGCACCAGTTTATCTGCCACAGTCTGGCGTACTTTTGTATACCCATCATAATAGCTCGCTCTCGCCAGACTGATGTTAAACCCCAGATCTTTCAAATCGACCAGGCATTCATGACACTCCTGAACACGCATGGCCCACACCTTCGGGTCTGAAATCAATGGAAAATCCACTACTTGCATGGTTAAACTCCTCACTCTTAGTCTATGGCGCTGAAACATGAACCAGGCCGCCTGCATGGCAGATTGAACTGCGGCGAGCTCAGCCTGGTGTCTGACTCTTTTCCCTTTTTATCAGGCGGAAATACCCAATCAGCATACTGGCAAGCAAGACCGCGACAGCCAGGACTGGCAGCGCCAGGTTAGCATGCCTGCTCAGTGCCGTAATCATCTGTGCGTTCGCATAATTTTTATAGACCAGTGAAGCAATAGTCAGCGAGACAACCCCGAGAAATACCGGGCGAATCAGGCGCGCGCCTTTAGTGATAGCGAGATGCGCGCCAAGGCGTCCCCCAATGATTTGACCCAAAGCCATGGCGATCGCGAAACGGTAATCAATATTGCCTCCCGCCGCGAAGCAGAGTGTTGCAATAAAACTGCTGTTCAAATTGAACACCTTGGTATAAGCCGTTGCTTTAATTAAGTTATATCCCAGGAAAAATGTCAGGGCAAACACCCAGAATGAACCTGTGCCCGGGCCGAAGAACCCGTCATAAAATGCGAGAGCAAAGCCGAATAATAAATAAAAAATGGATTCGCCCAGCCTGGCCTCCCTGTCCTGGTGCCCCAGCTTGGGCGAACAGACTGTATAAACGAAAATAGCGCATAACAATAGGGGAATGATTTTATGCAGAAATTCACTACTCATCAGTTGTGACGCGACAGCGCCCAAAATACTGCCGGCCACCCCCCACAACACACCTTTATATACTTTTTTCAGGGAAATATAGCCATGACGATAGTACTTAAGTACCGCCATGAATGTTCCAATCGTTCCCTGTAACTTGTTTGTGCCAAAAGCAATATGCGGAGGCATGCCTATGCTCAAAAGCATAGGGAGACTAATGAGACCGCCGCCTCCGGCAATCGCGTCAACTGTACCGGCGAACATGCCGGTAATGAATAATAAAAATAAAGTCATAACGTGAATTCTGTAAACCAGGAAAATGTGATATGCGTCTCATGGAAATATATCATGGGCAGAGTTTCGCCCGCTACGCGAATTCGCATTAAGAAAAACAGACAAGGCTAACCGCCCAGATATCTTGCACGGATATGATCGAGAAAATATCCAGCTTCCAGAGGCTTGCCCGTAATACGAGTAAGTAGTTCCTGCACAGGCAGAGAAGAGGCAGCTTGGTAGATATTCTCACTCAGCCAGTTATGGAGATGGTTAAACTTTCCGGACTGCACTTCGCCGCTGGAATGCGGATGACGCTCACTAAACACTGTAAATAACTGGGCAGCCATCATCCTTCCCAGTGTATAAGCCGGAAAATAGCCAAACGCTCCTCCTGGCCAATGCACATCCTGCATAACACCATTTTTAACATTACCTGCCGTGGACAATCCCAGATACCGTACCATCAAATCATTCCAGGCTGCCGGCAAATCCTGTATGGATAATTCCCCGCTGAATAGCGCTTTTTCAAGTTCATACCGAAGCATCACATGCATGGGATAAGTGACTTCATCCGCGTCAACGCGGATATATCCTGGCGTGACCCGCGTCACCAGCCGGAACAGATTTTCGAATGTGAAAGCAGGCTGGTCTCCAAACCGCTGCACCAGCAAGGGCTGCAGATATTTTATGAATGGCATGGAACGGCAGACTTCCATTTCAATCAGCAGTGACTGGCTTTCATGCATGACCATGCTATCAATTTGCCCCACAGGCTGGTCAACCCAGACACCAGGCAAGCCCTGCTCATATAATGCATGGCCTGTTTCATGGCAGATTCCGAAGAGCGACGAGAGAAACTCGTGCTCGGTATAACGAGTCGTCATACGCACATCCGAAGGCCCGCCCGAGCAGAATGGATGATGACTGATATCCAGGCGTCCACGGGTAAAATCAAAACACAAGGCATTCATCACCGCAAGGCCAAGGTTTCTCTGACTCTCAACCGGAAAAGGCCCGACAGGCGCAACCGCCGCATCATCACTCTGCCTGCCGATGATCTGCGTAACCAGAGGATGCAGCGCCTGCTTAAGCTGGGAAAATATGATGTCAATATTTTTCTGGCTGAACCCGGGCGCATACAAATCCAGCAAGGCATCATAAGCCGTCATACCCAATGCCTGACCTTCTCTTTCAGCTGCCTCCCTGACCAAATTGAATACTTTCTCGAAGAAAGGCAGAAAATCCTTCCAGTTATTTTCCGGGCGTAATTTGCGCCATGCCTGCTCGCACAGGATTGCGGCCTTGGCAGACTCTTCTGCCAGCCATGAAGGCAGGCTGACACTGCGGATGTATTTTTTCTCTATCAATTTCAGATTCATCGCATCCCAGGTTTCCAGGGTATCATCATGCCGGGCTTGGTCTATCAAGGATTTCATGCGCTTGGCGGTCAGCATGCGATGAATGGTGAGATTAAGTGTCGCAACAGCACTGGCGCGCGCTTCCTGGGCACCTTCCGGCATCATGACTGCTTCATCCCACATCAGGATACGCTGAGCATATTGCAAGTGTGAAATACGCGCATAATACTTCTTTAATTGCTGGTATTTTTTTATAGCCATAATCTTCCTCAAATAGGGTTAGACATGCCCATGCCAATATTCAGCAGACAGACAGTCTTCAAACAGTGAAGTCAGCTCATCATGATGATATTGATGTTCGACAAATTTCAAGTCCTGATAGCAGGACAGCATTTTTTCGCGTGAAATGGCATACCGGGTATTAAAATAATGTATGATCATTAAATCCTCAATCTTCTGCTTTCGCTCACGATCCTGAATCAGTTGATACAACTGAATCAGGGATTCTGCCTGTAATGGCTCATCCTCCGCCTGCACGGCTAAAACATGGCAGTATTCCGCCAACCTGACCGCATCTTCCAACCGCCCCGCCATTCCCATGATACTGGCGGTATGCAAAGCAAAATCCATATGACAGAAACGGGTATTTTCCATCGTAACGCGCCGCCATGCCAAATGATAAAGATGCTGAATGTCCGACAAAACTTTTCTATCCACGCCCGCCGTTAACCGCAACTCACATTCACGCAATTTTAATATCGGATCCACGGATGATGGGTATTTCATGGCCTCGCATCCCAACAGATTGACGGCCCTGCGAGTATCGCACAAATTAACATAGGCGATAAATCTGGCTTCAGGAATAAAACATTGGTGCATTCCTGTTACCGGAACCGGAAAATGATCCAGGTAGTTTATCAATTCACGGTATTGCTTCAAATGAAAATAGAGTTTGATCCTCTCGAGCATCGCCTGGAGGATGACCGTATCAAACAAGACCTTATCCTGGCGCAGCGCGGCATCCATCAAATTCTTCAACAGACTGTTTTCACGCATGCATCCATGATGATCTTCATGGCGGATAAACACGTTTGATTTTTCAATCGCATCATAAAAACGCCCTTCATGTCTGTCGATGGTAATGAGATGGATCCAGGGCTGGAACAAGTGTTTCAATAAATCAGTCTGCCTGGTTTTGCCGCTCCAGGCCAGAAACAAATGAATTTGAGTATAGCAAAGGTCTCGCGCCCTTTTGTTTTGACCTGACAGGATGAAAATCCGGACAGCCTGATTCAAGACATCCACTGCCTTTTCAATCCACAGCCGCGTCAGCTTGTTATCATAGAGATCACGCAATTCTTTGCGTAAGGCTTCCGCCCATATCAGCAAAGGCTTGCATATCTGTCGGGGGCGGGGCGAGACCAGATTAGTCATTAAAAAAACAGAAGAGCCATCTTTTTCTCTTGTTCGCGGCTCAGTTTTTTCCACCTCGGTTTTATTGGCATTGCCAGCGATTGCGGCATCATTCCGCCTGCGTTTTTTATGCATAAAATTCCATTTTATTCTAAATGATTTGACTGATATTTCAGCCTGGTTGGCTGGATGTGGCAGATTGAAGAAGCAGAGAAGGGCCTGATTGCAACTGGCTTGAATTTAAGTATGATATTTCCCGGAAAAAAATACAAACTTCTTATTCACGCCAGGTTTTGAAAAATAATTTTTAAGGACATACTATGCGCAATAAATTCATCACTGGATCATGTATATTGATTAGTCTGATCCATCTCGCCCATGCACAAGAACCCTTGCAGCCTCTTCCGGAGAAAGTTCCTCTTAATGCTGATAAAGTGTCATTGGGCGCACGTCTTTTTCACGATCAGCGCTTGTCTGGCAATAATACTATTGCCTGCAGCTCATGCCATAATCTCTCTACAGGAGGAACCGACCATACTGCAGTATCCAGCGGCATAAACGGTAAGCAGGGTGAAATCCGCGCTCCCACAGTCTATAACAGCGCTTATAATTTCAGACAATTCTGGAATGGCCGGGCCGCCACTCTGCAGGAACAAGCTCAAGGCCCGGTCACCAATCCTGTTGAAATGGGAGCTAACTGGCCGGATGTCATCAAAAAGCTGAAAATGGATCCTGGCTACGTTAACGCCTTTAAAAAGATTTATCATCAGAATATCGACATGAACAATATTGTCGATGCTATTGCAGAATTTGAGCGCTCGCTTTCAACACCCTCGCGCTTTGATGATTATTTGCGCGGCAAAACAACCGCCATCACACCACAGGAAAAGCATGGATATGATTTATTCAAGTCTTATGGCTGTGTCGCATGCCACAACGGTGTCAATATTGGCGGCGGCATGTATCAGAAGATGGGTGTGGCAAAGGATTATTTCAAGGACAGAGGATTGCCAGTCAAACCTGCTGATTTAGGCGTTTATCAAGTCAGCAAACTGGAAAAAGACAAACATGTCTTCAAGGTACCGAGCTTACGCAATATCGCCCTCACCGCCCCTTATTATCACGATGGGGCAGCGCAAACATTGGATGATGCCGTATTCAAGATGGGCAAATACCAGCTGGGAATTGAAATATCTGAGAAAGACCGTCAGGATATTATCGCGTTTTTAAATTCACTCACAGGCAAGACACTAGACACAAACAAGACAGCAAGCCTATCTACCCAACCCTGATCTTGCATGACGCCGTGCCATGTGATAGTCACGGCGTTTGCAATTTGTTTGTTAGCCAATCGGGCTAATTGTAAAAGTGTGTAATGACCTTATTCATATCATCTAATGGTTATAAGTGCAATTTCAAAAATTCGGGCACTCTTTCTTCCAGCCAGTACTGGGGACGCCATGGCACGCTGCCAGAGACAAATCCCACATGACCGCCCGCATCAGTCACTTCCAGCATAATGTGCGGTGATAATTCACTCTCATTCGGAATAACATCTTCTGTCATGAATGGATCATCCTTGGAATGCACTAAAAGTGTAGGAATCTTTATCGATTGCAGATACTGCCTGCTGCTGGAAGATGAGTAATACTGATCGACACTGGCAAACCCATGCACAGGAACCGTATATTTTCCATCCAGATCACGAATACCGTCGATTTCCGAAAGCGCGGCAAGATCAATAGGCGATGAGATTTTTTTAAATTTTTGCAATAATCGGTTTTTCGCACATTTAACCAGATACCATTCGTAAAACCGGGAAAACCCCTGCGTGATCCGGTCGGCCGCCTTGTGCAACTCAAAAGGCACAGAAATAGCAGATGCTGCTTTCAATGGATTTTCATTACCTGTTTCACCCAACCACTTTAACAAGACGTTGCCGCCCAGTGAATATCCTATCGCTGCGATTTGAGCATGACGTTCTCTATCCAGTATGGAACGCACCACAAAATCAACGTCGCCTGTTTCACCGGAATGATATCCTCTCGCCAGCCGGTTGGGTTCGCCGCTGCAGCCACGAAAATGCATGAACAAGCCGCGCCACCCTTGCTGTTTGACAGCAAGCAGCATGCCTTTTGCATAGTGGGATTCGATAGAGCCTTCAAAACCATGCAAAACCAGTACAATCGGCCCGGATTGATTTCGTCCGCACCAATCCAGATCAATAAAATCACCGTCAGGCAATTCAAGACGCTCACGCTCCAGACTCAGGTTTTTAATATCGGCGCGGCAAATCGCAGGCCATATTGTTTGCATATGAGAATTGGGAAGCCACCATGCAGGTTTAAATTGAGATCCGCTCATACCGTCACCATCTTTGCTATCAGATCAGAAATTTAAATCTTTACATTTATTAATATAGTCATAATAGCATAATTTCACAAACATCCTTGCCGAAAAAAAGTGAAACAATAACAGAATCAAAAATTTCCAACCAGAAGCATGTGAAAGAGTGTTAAAAATGAGCAGATTAGACAATCGGATTAATAGACTGTGTGCAAAAATATATAGAATTTAAACAGAAGGGAAACTACTGGAGCGGACTGCGAAACCTGCAATCCGCTCCGTAGACTTTATGCAAAGTGGTACAACAAGCTCAGCATATATTCATTGTTGGATGGCTTGAATTTGCTGTTGCTGGCCAACCGGGTGGTGTTATCAGCTGAAGTGATCGACTGGCTAACAGAGGTTGAATTGAAAGAGGTATGCGTGAATTCGCCTCTGACGCTGACGTTTTCAGCAACATAGGTTTCAATGCCTACGCCGTAGTTGAAGCCGTTTCTCCAGTCACTGGAAGACCGTGTGGTGGCAGTGTTGGCATCAAACACATTGGTGTAGGTTTCGGTAACCTTGAAGTTGCTTCTCAGGTAACCTAAGCGAGCATAAAACAAGGACGAGTCGTTAACCTTGATACCTGGCAACAGCGCAACGCCATAAGAAGTTCTGGCTTTCATCTTGGCATAATAGCTGGAGTCTGGATCGCCAACGGTGGTGCTGGATGTCCAGGTGGTGTCAGCATTGCTGGTGTTGGCATTGAGTTCAGCACCCAGGTAGAACCAGTCAAAGTAACGGCCGTAACCAGCGAACAATCCGCCCATCCAGCCTGTGGCAGAGTGGTTCAGCGCCAAGGAAGATGAATCAAGCACTGAGTTTGATGCAACATCAACGAAGTCAACATTGCTGGACTGATGAATTCTGTAAGAATCATAACCAACTCCAACACCGACGTAGAAGCCGTCATGCAACATCATGACTGGCGGGCATGGTGGTGGAACTTCCGCTTTGAAATTCGCTTCGCCTTTGAAATTTTCTTGCTCGGCAACCATCTTAGTTGCTTTGTGAGAAGATTTGTGAGCTGCAAAACCCGTGGTGGAAACCATGAGTAATGAAGCTGCGGACACTGCGACGAAAATCGCGGATAAACGTGGGTGTTTCATGTACATCTCCTTATGGGTAGGACATTTATATTTTGTTTTCAAATCATCCTGGCTTGTGAAGCCAATTACAAAAATATTCGAGCGGATACTTTAATAGAATGTTTTAGTAAGAACAAGTACTTTTGAAAAAACTTATTCTTTTATTTGACGAAAAAAATCACACGTCTAAAAAATAAAATCACAATGTATACAGTAATAGATTCTAAACATTCCTGTACAGGTATTTACGCGATTAAAATGAACATATCAAACACCATTATCAACACATCACGACCTGATAAAAACATGCGTGAGAAGACAAGAAGAAGACGCGCGCGGGGAAAGTGAACAAATTCCATACGACGAAAAATTTGTCAGTTGATTGCCCAGGTAGCGAGCATGGCTTTGGCTATATCAAGATAATCACCATACATCTCTATGGGAGCGGTATATGCCCAGGTATAAAAAACCAGGCCATCTTGTCGCGGCACCACAATCTGCCATTGCTCAATAATACTGCCTTCGTACGTATAAATAAAAGTCAGATATTCCCCCTTGAGACTGGAGCCATCCGGCTGAATCAGGGAGAAAGGGCCGTGTGCAAGAAAGTTTGCTTTTGGGGATTCTTTCAATACCTGCTCTCTGACATCGGCAATGATGTCATCAATGGACTTATATTCACCGCCTGATTTCTTACTCAAGACGGTCTGAATATTTACCGTGGAATAATAAGCAGCGGTTCCTTTTTTGCCACTGAATAATACCGATCCTTCTTCTGTGTTGTCATATATCCAGTCAGACGGATACTTGATACTAAATTTACTTCCTCGATTTTCATAAAATTTATCCAGAGCTATTTGATTTGTTGATTTATTGTCATCCTTGCTTGTTTTTGGTGAATTATCTTCCTTTCCATTAATGGCACTGGTAGCCGCGCCCGTTACCAGCACAAACACGGCTATGAATACCACCGTCCCAATGATTTTCTTATTAAATAACCACATGGCCACTCCTCGTTTATTATCATGACCAAACTGTTATGGAATGCAGTGACACACTATATATTATCATAGCCGATTTTTACGTGATGAAATGTGGTACACTCGCACGCGGCGCGCGCTATGGGGAAACAGTGGTCAAGCGGACAATGGCAAAGATGAGGGGCGGGTTGCGTACAATTTGTCCCGGCCGCCACGCGTTGAGCTGTTTGGCTGCTAACAGCCGGGACAAATAATTCTTGAAACAGCTTATCTTATTGTAACTGCATCTGCACTTTAGCCTTCATGGTTCCGGGAGTCTTGATCATTCCGTTTAAAGGATCAAATTCCGGTTTCTGGTCTTGCACCAGAATGATCTGGGTCGCAAATTTGGAAACATCGATATTGATTCCATACGGGCCAGTATAAGTCTTTAACTTGCCGCCAACGGGAATGGGATCAATCACCAGCTGATATATCTTGTCCGTGCAACCCAACCGCGGCCCCACATGAAAAGTGTAATCATTCTGGTAATCGACTTTTGCACTCCAGCAAGGTGATTTACCGCCATTATAGGCGCTTACCATGACAGATGTCTGAGTCATGGTCGAATCCTGCAGATCGGTATTGGCCAGCAGGTTGGTAATCTGTATGGATTGTGAGATCGGCCCCGCCGCGCTTAACGGCTCTGCCGCTGACAAATGTGAAAAAAGGACAGCGCTGGCTGCCACTGCAGATAATAACTTGAACTTCATGTCATGACTCCCCGATTAATGGATTGAAAAAATATCGAATGCTTACAATCAAGCCAGCGATTGTACTCAATTTGTACGGCCCAAACAACGGTCCCGCCCAGACTGGCCGCAGCCACAGGGATACACTGGTCACGGTGAAAAAGTGTATATTATTGTTCTGGTGGATATTTCAGCCAAAGGAGCGCGCCAGCTTTATGAAGAACACTATGTTCATCTTGATTCTATTAAGCATCGCGCTGGGTATCATTTTCGGCGTATTATACCCTACCATGATGATTTCAATCAGCTGGATTGGTCAGTTGTTTATCAATTTATTGAAGCTGATTGTTTTACCATTGATTTTTTGCGCGCTGGTCAGCGCTATCACCAGCCTGGGGGGCAAGCGACTGGGCTCGATAGGCTTATACACAATGGCTTATGTCATGGTAAGCGTGTCTATCGCCGTGACCATAGGATTAGTCTTGTTAAACCTGTTCAAGCCGGGAATTGGCATTCCGCCCAGTCTGATTCTGGCAAACGCCACCCCTCTTGACCTCAAGCCTGTTCCGCTTTCTTCATACCTGCTGTCACTATTTCCTCCCAACATAGTGGAGGCCGCGGCAAAATATGAAATCATGCCCATCGTTTTCTTCAGCATCGTATTTTCCATCGCTTGCATTTCTGTAGGCAAGACCGCCCATCCTGTTATTGATTTTTTTGTGGGATTACGCGATGTCCTGATACGGATGATTATCTGGCTGATGTATCTCACACCCATAGGGTTGTTTTCATTGCTGGGCACCGCTGTAGCAGAAGCCTCTCTGCAGCATCTGTTACTGCAAAGCCTGAAAGGCATGTTGTTATTCATCTTCATCTTTCTGTCCGGATTATTATTACAAATTCTGTGGCAGATGATACTGGTGACCTTGATCACCGGACGAAATCCCAGACATCTGCTCTCAGCGGCATCCAATGCGTTACTCACCGCGTTCGCCACATCAAGCTCCATGGCCACACTGCCCGTCACCCTGATGGTCGCGAAGAATGAAAAAATAAATGATGATGTCGCGCGCTTCGTTCTTCCACTCGCCACTACCATCAACCTGGCCGGAACAGCCATGTATGAAGCAGTGTCAGCATTATTTTTTTGTCAGATACTGGGATTTGACTTATCCATTCCCGCGCAAATCGGCGTCTTTCTGACGGCAATTCTCGCCGGCATGGGCGCGACCGGAATACCTGAAGGCGGCTTGATCACCATGGTGATGGTCTTGCGTAACGTCAACGTGCCCGCATCCGCGATTGGATTATTGCTTCCGTTTGACCGTATACTCGATCGTTTCCGCACCATGACAAATGTCTGGGGAGATCTGGCGTGTGCGGCGATTGTCGATCATTACCAGCAAAAGCGCAGCACGCACACCGCCGTGAATCATGCGAACACTCCATGAACCGTGTCACTCGCCGGCTATGCCGGATCTGTCCAGAATCATCACGCATGACTCAGTGCACGTAATAATAATTTTGAGTCAAACGATCAGAACGGTCGGAACGATTGACTGAAAACAATTGCGCGCCTATGCATAGCATGAGTAATGCGCCGAATACAGCAATGATAAGAGGCTTAGACATAATCACTCCGTGAATCAGGCTAAAATCCATCTTAGAGAATGTCTGTGCGGAATGATTTCATTTTCATGGATAAAATGACGGGTGTCTATTCGGTGTAACCCTTGGTTCATTTCAAGTAAATGAAATTACTGGCAAATCATCATGTATGTCTTGCTCGCCGCCGCCGTCGCGGCGAACCTGCCCGTCTATAAGCATGCGGGAATGAACCGGAAAATCATGCCATGGTTTACGCATCTCGTCATTCCCGCTTGTCTCGTCATTCCCGCGCAAAAGCGGGAATCCAGCCCCCCACGAGGCACCGTCGTCAAGACTCGGCTTTGCGCGAAACAATGATAGTTCCAATAGTAGTCTGTTTTGATGGAGAATTATCTGCGTTCCACCCTGCCCTGAGGGCTTCGCCGCAATCCATGGCTTGCAACCCGCGGAATCGCACTTCGTATTTTCCTGGCTTGGCGGGTGCTTTCAATGTGAATTCCGCCGAACCTGCTCCCTGCGGGCCGCCATTATAAATACAAGCTTGCGCGCTGCGGCGGGCCAGGCCGATAATGATTTGGTTATTAAGGCTCTGGTAACAGTTAGGACAATTGTAATTATACTGAATGACTGCCTGAATGGTTTTGCCCGGCTTGATCATGATTTGATTACCCTGATTATTCATATTCAGGTTGGTGAGTGTCACATGTTTGTAATTTACTATAGGAGGCTGCGGCGGCTGTTCCGTCAGCAATGAAGTTCCTGCAGCAGGCTGCGCCGGCATTTGTTCCGGAGCCTGGCTGGTTGCGCAGCCGGCAATGACCAGCGCACCCATGCCGGCAAACATTCCATTACGCAGATTGGCATTAAAAAGTTTTGCGGACATACATTCATTCTCCCTGATGAGACATGGTTATATACTTTATACCCATTACCTCTCAGGATGACAACCTTCACGCCAAAGACAAATCCATCCGTTTCAAACAGGATGCCTGCGCTTCCACCACCAGATGACAGCCTGGTCCAGACTGATTTTTCCCGTGCCATGCAGCAGAATCACCAATAAAACGATTCCCCAGCAGATATGATCTTTCAGACCGGTGTAACCTGCCGGTGTCCATAACACAGGGTAGGACACCACCGCCATGATGTTAAATACAAACAGAATCAAAGCGGGTATGCGTCCGCCCAGGCCCAGCACCAGGAATGCCGATATACCCAGCTCAATAATAACAGCCAGTACTGCCGCCATTTCCGGCGGCAACAACGGCACTTGATACTCGTATTGAAATAATAAAAGTGTGCTGCTCCAGCTGCTGGTTTTGGTCAGGCCTGACGCAATAAAGGCTTTTGCCACCCAGCAACGGATAAACAAGTCGCCTAACGGCTGCAGGAAAATACAAATGCGATCGAAAATACTCCAGGCGCCGACCACCCATTGTTTGAAAAGCATATCTGTTCTCCTCTGCGATTCTGACAGGCTTTCATCTGATTTTAAAATCAGCAAGCCAGCCTCGCTCAATCATGCGCGGGAGCAATTCGACAATATTCACTTCAGGAAGTGACACATGGATGTTTTCGACAACCTTCGCCAGATTCATTCCCTTTCGTATCCAGGAAAGCACCTGCCATTCCTCTTTTGTCAAATAATCAATACGCATGACATCATGCACACAACACACAAAATAATAAAATATTGCACTATCAGGCAGCACGATGTCTGCGTCTCCCTGGCATTCAGGCTGGTTTTTCTCCCAGATTTCATGAATGGGATATTGCGAGGCCAACAGGGAAAAATCCGCCGGAATGTCAAACACGAGACGTTCGCCATGCTCGGCATAACATTCTCCCAGTTTCTGAAAATTGATTGCGGGCGAGGATGGCGCTATCGACACTTTATGCCATGCCCATTCCAGTCTGGCCACATCAGGAAGATAAGGAAGCGACTGCGCCGGCGCATAGTGCCGGATGAATTCCGCGAAATCAGCGCCATACCGCGCGAGATCAGGAAAATATGACGCATGGGAGGAAATGTAAAAGTTAATCATGGCAATAAAAAAATCTTCGCCTACCAGCCTGTGGACTACAGGATAAATTTCCTTTAGCGCGGTTTGCAGCGCGCCAAAACTACTGCCGCGGTATATCGCGAACAATTCATTTTGCGTCAGGCCTGAGCCGGCAATGATGACTTGTAAAAACTCATCACTTTCCGAATTCAATCCCATCGCAAACTGGCGTTGATACTCGTGCAAAGTTAACATGATGTGTCATGATTTCCTGTGCTTGCGCGGCTTCATACTGTAATCGTTCGAACGCCGGTATTTGATTATCCCATTCAATGATGGCGGGAATTGCACCCCATTTACTCAATGCTTGCCTGAACAATTCCCACACCGGCGCATGCACGGGCGCGCTGTGCGTGTCCAGCAAATGCGTGCCGCGGTCTTCAAAACCCGCAAGGTGAAACTGCCTGATACGCCTGCTGTTCAAGCCCGCGATATAATCTTCCGGGTTAAAATGATGGCTGCGCGCGCTCACATAGATATTGTTAATATCCAGCAAAATGAAGCAATCCGCTTCATCAGCAACCGCCTGCAGAAATTCCCATTCATTGAGTTCGGCATAACGGCACGAAAAATAACTTGAAACATTCTCAATCATGATACGCTGTCCGAGAAAATCCTGGACTGCCCTGATGCGCCCCGCTGTATGCCTGACCGCTTCCTCAGTATAAGGGAGCGGTAATAGTTCATGAAAATACTGGCCGCCGAACGATGTCCAGCATAAATGATCTGACACCATTACCGGTTCGACACGCTGAATAAGCGATTTTAATTTTCTGAAATATTCCCAATTCAGAACATCCGTGGATCCCAGCGACATCCCTACCCCATGGAGGGTGACAGGATATGCCGCGCGGATCTTTTCCAGGTGGCGCAATCCAGGGCCGCCGTCGAAGAGATAATTATCCGACAATACTTCAAACCAGGGAATGGCCGGATAATTCAATTCAACATGCGCATAATGACACGCTCTCAGGCCCACGCCTACACTGCCAAAAAGATCCGTACGCAGCTTGTCATTCAAGCAAACTATCCTTCTGTGGTGCTGCCGCCGACTATTTTGTTGCAAGTTCCTTTTGGCACACCCAGCCAGGCGTCTTTTGCGCCATCTGCCTTGGCTTGTCCCGCACATGCCTCTGTTTTGGAGGCACAATCATTCTTGCCCGCTTTTGCAATACCGTAACATTTCTCGAACCCGCCCGGCATGGCTTTATTAAGCGTATCACTCGTTTCCTTTTGCATTTTCATGCTGTCACTCATTTGATCCGCCAGCGTTCCCGAGCCAATTCCCATGGCAACGACCGCACCCAATGCGGCTATCACGATTTTCTTGGACATAGCACATCCTCCGGTTAATGTGTTTGACCTTCCGTCATTTTTTCTCGCAACAAGATATATCGTGACTCAGCCAGCCGCCGCTGTCCATTAGGTACTTCCCTCTCTCCCGGTTAAGCAACTGTAAATGAGAATGTTTTTGTCATGAAAAATCGGGATTGTTCACCTGTTGAGAAACCTCCTGAGCCTGCTTTTCCGGCCGCAGCAGCAGGCGGCCGGATTGCGCCACAAGTTCATGATCAGGTTATCAACAAGACATCATTTTTCGGATCATGTATTGCTCAGCCGATCTGATTGCCCAGTTTTTCAATCACAATATCGGCCAGGATACGATGAACCACTGCCGTGGGATGAATAGAATCCCAGAATATATATTCATCAGGATTCGCGCATGGCATATTGCCTGACGCATAAGACATGCTCATTTGATAGGTGTATGCAAGCGCCGGTGTGTTGAGAATATAATTACTCATGGCCCGTGCATCAAAATCCGCAGGGACTTTTTCGTTGCCGGCGGCGACAGCTTGTTGAATTTCCTGCGTCAATCGCTCGTCTGTCAGTATTCTTGAAAACAGATATCCGCCTTTCCAGCAGGATTCAGCAGTATTAGTCAAGTGCACGTTATATTTCTGATTGTACTTCTCAGGATCAGCCATCACATCATTAAACATGTCATATATATTGACTTGGGTGATATTCACTCCGGGATTTGACTGCCGGATTTTCTGCATGGCTTCATCGAGCTTTTGATTATGCAGGACAGTCAAAACGTGCAAGTTCGCCATGGACTTGTTTCTAGCTTCCGGTACTCGCGACAAATCCGGTAGATTCAGTATCAGGAAGTTTTTACCGCCATAGTAGGACAATGTCTTGACAGCCCAGGCAATTTTATTCACCACTTTATCAGTTGCCGAATCCGCATTGGCATCCGAATCAAAAAGATAATCATTTCCGCCTATCCAGATCGCGAACAACACCTTGCTTCTGTCCCTGAAGAGAGAGTCAAGGAGGTAAGTATCCACTTCCGCCTCAAGAATGGTGGGAGAAATGAATTTCGGTGTGGGCATGTGGAATACCGCTGTGGCGCCGCCCAGCGCGTATATCTTGTAATCCGCATAATTTTTATTGTAATAATGGTGACCGACATTCTCGGCCCATGTCTCGCCGTTGGTAAAACGTCCTTTGAAATACGGCGGCGACTTGGGAAGAATATGAAGCAGCAGGGAATACAAGTTACCATTATCCGTCAGGCTGTCGCCGAAAAAAACAATCTTGTTGATATTGGCGGCGTAAGCATTGAATACACCCGTCAGCAGCAAAAGAAAAAGAAGAATTTTTTTCATGTGATGAGCTTCCTTGATGTTAAGAAAAATCCTAGTTTAGCCAGCCGTACCCGATTGGAAGACGGCATGGCCCATTGCCCGATTCTCAACTCATTGTATAATGGATGCAGGAAAAGGAAACCATCCATGTTCTCAGAAGTCCATAAGCGGGCGAAAAAAGCCGGACAACCCCCGGGAACACCTGTTTACACAGGTGAAAAAAGCCGGGAAAAGCCGATTATTACTGTCACCACTTATAATGCCAGTGAATCGGAAGAAAGCAAGGGGGACAGCCTGGAGTCCTGCATGGGCGCACAAAAACCCGGCTATGTTACCTGGGTGAATGTTGAAGGCCTGCATGACAGCGGGCTTATCGATCAAATCGCAAAACAGTTTCACCTTCATCCCCTGACTGTCGAAGATATCCTGAATGTTGAACAGCGTCCCAAGGTCGAAGAATTTGACGGTTATATTTTCATCACCCTGAAAGTATTGACCTGGCAGGCCAAAATGGCCAAATTCAATATCGCCCAATTGAGCCTGGTGATAGGAAAGGATTATATATTGTCTTTTCATGAACATGATTCTTCACGCTTCCATGATATTCGCAAACGTCTGCAAGGGAGTGCAAACCAGCGGCTGCGCCAGCACGGCAGCGATTATCTTGCATACCGCATGATCGATGCTGTGGTAGACGAATATTTTGTTGTGCTCGAAGCACAAGGAGACCAGATCGAGAAAATCGAACAACGCGTGATCACCTCGCCGAAACCGCAGACAGCGCGAACACTCTATCGATTGAAAAGGCAGATGCTGCTTTTAAGAAAAGTAATCTGGCCCATGCGGGAAGCAGTCAGCCACTTGCTTTACGTTGAAGACGAACTCATCACATCCTTTACCCGGGTATACCTGCGCGATGTCTATGACCACGCCATGCAGGCCATAGACACACTGGAAACCTTTAGGGACATGTTATCCAGCATATTGGACATGTACTTGTCAGCACTCACGATACGCATGAATGAAATCATGAAAACGCTGACCATCATCACTACCATCTTCATTCCCATTACTGCGCTGGCAAGCATTTACGGCATGAACGTGCCCGGTGTTCCGCTGATGCATTCTCCCTGGGCTTTCATGGTGATCCTGTCTCTCATGATCTTCATGATCATGTTCATGATTGTTTTTTTCAGAAAAAAACGCTGGATATAATGCTTCCGCGATCATGCCCGCACTTCCACCCTGATCAAGTCATGTGCCTGTCTTGCTCTTGCTCTCGCGGTTTCCACACTGTCACCAATGGCCAACACCACACCCACGCGCCGCTCACCTTGTACTTCCGGCTTGCCAAACAGCCTTAGCTGCGTCTCCGGGAGATCGAGCGCGAGATCAAGATGGTGATAGCGGATCTGCGACCCGTGTCCGCGCGCCAGCAAGGCGTGCGAGGCAGCGCATCCCAGCTGGCGCAGTGAAGGGACTGGCAGCCCCAATATGGCGCGCACATGCAACGCGAATTCAGATTGATCCTGCGAAACCAGCGTCACCAGACCCGTATCATGCGGGCGAGGCGAGACTTCACTGAAATATACCTGGTCTCCCTTGATGAAAAATTCGACTCCAAATAATCCATAACCTCCCAAGGAATCTGTCACAGCCCTGGCCATCTGCTGAGCGGTACGCAGCAAGGCTTCCGGCATGGGATGCGGCTGCCAGGACTCACGATAATCGCCATTAATCTGTGCATGGCCGATAGGCGCGCAAAATGTTGTGCCTCCGACATGCCTCACGGTCAATAAAGTAATTTCATAATCGAAAGGAATGAACGCTTCGACAATCACCTGGCCGGATTGTGTCCTGCCCGCGGTTCGCGCTATCTCCCATGCCTTATCGACTTCATTTTCGCTGCGAATAATGCTCTGCCCTTTGCCGGAAGAACTCATGATCGGTTTGACGACGCAGGGGATTCCGACGGTTTTCACTGCCTCATGATACTCATTCAGGCTTGACGCGAAAGCATAGGGAGAAGTCATGAGATGCAGCTGCTCGGCGGCAAGCCGGCGAATGCCCTCGCGGTTCATGGTCAGTCTGGCCGCTTTCGCGGTAGGCACAACACAATAGCCTTTCCCTTCCAGGTCAATCAAGGTATCGGTAGCCACCGCTTCAATTTCCGGAACGATAAAATCAGGTTTTTCCGCTTCTATCACCGTTCGCAGGGCATCGCCATCGAGCATGGAAATAACATGACTGCGATGCGCGACCTGCATGGCGGGCGCTCCCGCGTAGCGATCAACCGCGGTGACTTCCACTCCCAGCCGCTGCGCCTCGATCGCGACTTCTTTTCCCAACTCTCCCGCGCCCAACAATAGCATACGCGTGGCGGTCGCCGTGTTTGGTGTGCCGAGTACAACCATGTGTTACTCCCTGAAAGGATTGTTTGAACGAAGGTTACCCGGAATTGCGTCAAATGAAAATGGGTTGTGCTTCATTCACCGGCGTCCAGACGTCACATAAAATGGTTGCCTTTGACACGTTCCCGCGTAATAGTAAGATGATTAGCATAAAACAAATCCGATAGGGAACTAATAAAGAGGAGCAGCAAACATGATGAACCGCGCCAGCACATTGCGTTACCCTGCCTTGAAAGACATCCACGCCATCAATGACACCGGACTGATAACTGAAATGTGGCTGCTGATTTTTGCCATGCTTTCTCCCCGGGATCTGATTCGGCTATCGGGTGTTTCGCGTCTGTTTTATTATCTCACCAATGATAAGATCGTCTGGAATAAACATCTTGCCGAACAAGGTACCGTTCACGATTCTCACTGTTATCCCAATGACAAATTCCAGTTTTTCGCGATTAACCGGACACTGGCTTCCATTGTCTGCAATCCTGATCACCCGATTATCGGCTTTATGCTCAAGCATAAGACGCAATTATCATCAGCTGACAGAAATTTCATCCGTATTATCACTTCCCCTGTTTCTGATAGGAAAACCTCGCGCGAACAACTCACGAAAACCAACAGGCAATTATTCGACTATTTTCAGGAATCACCATTTATTTTTTGCACCGGCTTTGTGAGTATTCCCGTCGTTCGCACTTACGTTACCAGCCTGACACGGTCCGGCGGCTTTACACAGGACCTGGACAGATATTTCTCCCAACCTGCTCTGATGAATATTCCGCATCATCACGCCACCGCCTGTTTACAGCGGCTGTTATTATGCTGCCTCCTGGCGGAACTGGACGAGCAGTCATTCGGCAAGACCTTGAGCGCCTATCACATTTCCGAATCCTATCAGTTTCCTCAATTAGCAAGCCTGCACGGGGTCATCACTTCGCCCGTCACCTGCGCGCAGGACTTATATGCCTTGAGCAGAATATTCATCCGCCACCAGCATGCGCACATCGACCGTGCGTTTGTTTTGCAGTTTTACAACAGTTATCAGAATTTCCTTGGCCGCGCCGGGAATCATGAAATATTAATTTCCGAACTATCCAAAGAAGTATCGGACATGTGCCCGCAGTTATCATTGTGAGCAGGCTGCCGCACCGCGGACATATTGCGAAGACGGCTTGAGCGCGCGCACCTGGATGACACCGCCTATCCCGGCGATTTGCGCCAAGACTCCGTCATGCACGTCACTGTTTACATCTATCAGGGTATAGGCGATTTCATCCAGAGACTTGTTCATCAGGCTCAAAATGTTCAATCCTGCCGCCGCGAGCCTAGATGAGATTTGGGCGACCATATTGGGTATATTCGCATTGACAATCGCCAGCCTCACGCCGGATTGAGCCGGGGAGGCGTCAACAGCGGGGAAATTGGCTGCATTAGTGATTGAACCATGCTCCAGAAAATTGCGTACCTGTCTGGCGATCATGACTGCACAGTTTTCCTCTGCTTCACGAGTTGAAGCGCCCAGATGAGGCAGGCTGATGACACGAGGATGACCTTTAAGGTCGGCGCAAGGGAAATCCGTGACATAGGCAAACACTCTTTCCACTTGCAAAGCCTGGGACAAGGCTGCCGTATCAATTATTCCTTCGCGGGCAAAATTGAGCAACACCACTCCCGGCTTCGTCAATGCCAAACGATCCTGATGTATCATATTGCGGGTCGCTTCCGTTAAAGGAACATGAAAACTCACAAAATCGCAGAGGCCGAGCATCTCTTCCATGCTCTCTGCCTGGCGAACATTCGCGGACAATTCCCAGGCACGGTTTATCGTGATGGTGGGATCATAGCCAATCACCTGCATCCCCAGGTTCACGGCCGCGTTAGCGACTTTCACCCCCACACTGCCCAATCCGATGACGCCCAGGGTTTTTCCCATTAATTCAAAACCGACGAATCGTTTTTTATTTTTCTCAATCTCGTCATGAAGATTCATATTGCCTTGCAGCGATTCCACATAATTCCAGGCCTGGCAAATATTGCGGCTTGCCAGCAGCATGCCGGCAATCACCAGTTCGCGCACAGCGTTGGCATTTGCGCCAGGCGTGTTAAACACAGGTATTCCACGCCGGGTGAGAGCAGCGACGGGAATATTATTTACGCCAGCCCCTGCCCGTCCGACCGCCTTGACTGAAGCGGGAATAATCATATCGTGCAGCGACTGGGAGCGGACCAGTATCGCATCCGGCTGCTGGATCTCGGGAGATACTTCATAACGTTCACGAGGGAACTGCTCAAGGCCCGCCGCAGCGATAGTATTCATTGTCAGGATTTTAAACATCTTTGCTCCCGGAAAAAATATGATTTAAAGTAGAGGTATAGTCAATTCACTTCACGGGTATATAACATGACCTCACCAAGTTGGCAATTAAGCTCCCCTTTATCTGCCATCGTATTTGATTGTGATGGCACGTTAAGCGCAATCGAAGGCATTGATTTTCTGGCAAAAAACAATGGCGTGGGAGAAGCAGTCCAGTCGCTGACCCAGGATGCCATGAGCAAAACAGGATTGAATCCCGCCCTCTACCAACAGCGCCTGGATCTGGTCTTTCCCCGGCGCGAGCAAGTCTACGCGCTGGGCCATCAGTATTTTGCCCACCGCATTCCTGATGTCAGCGATGTCATCAGCTTGTTCAAGCGTCTGAACAAATCCATGTATCTTGTCTCTGCCGGCGTCAATCCCGCCGTGAAAATGTTTGGCGAACTACTGCAAATTCCGCCTGAAAATGTCTATGCCGTGGACTTGCGCTTTGACCAGCAGGGCAATTTCCTGGATTTCGAGCGCAGCTCTCCCTTGGTCAATAATGACGGCAAACGGGAAATTGTCAGACAGATTAAAACCCGTCATAAGAACGTATTGCATGTGGGTGACGGCTTGAATGATGTCGTCACACTCGACCTGGTCACGCGGTTTATTGGTTACGGCGGCGTGGCATACCGCAAGAATATTGCCGAATTATGCAGGTTTTATATCAATACCCGGTCGCTTGCCTCACTCCTGCCTCTCGCATTGACAGTGGAGGAATGCGCAAACCTGCTTCCAGAAGAGCAAACGCTTTATCAGAAAGGACTGGCTGCCATACAAGAAGGCAAAGTTCAGGTCTGAGAACCGCTCCGGATTTGATAGTCAGGCTTCCGCCAGTGCCTTTTTATAGGCAACGCTCATCATTTCGAATAATTCCGGATTTCCCAGCAGCCGGATTTTCTTTTGCTCCTTCAATCTGGCAAGCGGAATGGGATAAGACAGTAATACTTCTTGGAATGCGTCTGCTTTTGCAATCATTTCACCTTCGTCATTCAGAATGCATGCACAACCCGGACACGCCTCTTCCCCCTTGTCCCAAATAATATCGCTGACAATGAACCAGCAGTGATTGTCAAATGCCCGGCTGATGAAATGGCTTTTACGATGCAGGTAATGAAACATGTGTGTCTCTTTCTGGACGCGATTAAAAGACGGACAGAAAATAACCCTCGCGCCTTGCAAAGCGGCAAGATAAGCCGGCTCCCGGTATACACTATCCAGACACACGATAATTCCGTATTTCACCCCTTTTTTTTCAAAAACAGGAAAGTCTCTTCCAAGAGCATAATAATCATATGGAGCATAAGTATAGGCTTTTCTGTATCTGCCCAGGCATTTACCCTTCTCAATGGCCACCACCGTGTTATAAATTTTGTCTTCCACCATTTCATTGACGCCAAGCAGTACCGTTGTTTTTTCAAACGAGGAAAAACGATTGCAAATTGCCCTGAATTCCACGCTGTTTAAATCAAGCGCATGCCGCATGGCTTCCTCTCTTGAAGAAAAGTATCCATGCAAAAACGTCTCAGGAAAGCAGAGTATGTCAACCTGGAGTTTTTCCGCGAGCTCAGTGATTTCCAGAACCTTGTCCAGGTTGGTTTGTACGCTATCTTCACTGACCGGCCCTTGATAAGCCGCCACATTCAGATAGTCATTCATATTCATATTCATGCGCCGTACGCCTTGTTCCCATAAAATGTTTTTCTATAAAAATAACATCTTCTGTATACCTTAACATATCCGTCACTCTCGCCTACTATACTTAAAAATAATGGAAAAGGAACAGACTGTCATGTGGCTTCAGATACGCAACCTGTTTTTTATCGCTTCCGTCACCGGCATTATTCTCCAGGCATGGCAGCTTTATATTGGCGGATTCACCTTGTCGGAAAATTTCAGCTTTATTATTGGGTACGGCATAGGATTTGGATTAGTCACGACGATTATTTGCAGCCTCATTGTCGGCATTCCAGCATCGATTTACTGGCTGATAAGCAAAAACACTCTTCCCGGCGCCGTCACCTTGTTATGGCTGCTTTGGATTGCACTTGCCGTAACCGTCGCATTGATTTTATTCGGAAAACTGAACATTACCCTGTGAACGAGACATGGGATCTGCCGCTTAATCTGTCGGCACAGCCACACGCAGTGTTGTCGCAAAGAGCCCGATAACATGTTTTTTTAAAAAATGTGTGATAACAGCAGGTTAACCTTGCATACTTCTGCTTAAAACTTGCTTCCCGCGCCAATCAAACCTGCCATTTTACCATTCAATCCGCAACTGGTGCTAAAATAATACTTAAGACATAGTCAGGGAGTCGCGCTGATGAGAACTACAAGAATAGTCAGTAAACTTGCCGCATCCATCACTATCATATCGTTCTGCTGTGTCACGCTTTCAATCCCGTCAGCACATGCAGGATACCTCATACCGCCAGCTCCCGGCCCGTTTGTTGAGTGCGTCAATTGCTGCGGCAGCTATCCCGTCAAGCCTCACAAGCATAAGCACAAAAAACATTATAAAAAAATCAAGCATTACAAGCATTACAAATATTATCGCTACATTCCCTGCAACGCATATTATTACGCCTGCCCAATGCCCGTGGTAATGGCGCCCTGCGTCACAGCGGCAGGCTGTTATCGCATACAAACTCATGAATTTGTGGAATTCAATACTTCACCCAACGCTTATGGAAGCGGAAGGTATATCGATAACACATATGATAATTATGATCCTGACATGAGCACCGGGGATGATGATCCGACCATCTATCCCGGCATGAATATTGACAGGTAATCCATATAGTTTAACCGCGCGAGGAATATTCACATGAAACAAAATGAACTGGGCTTGAAAAATGGAAAGTGGCTGATTGCCAATTGCGGAAATTATCCCAGCGAATCCAATTGCAAGGTTGTCCTGATGGCGCCGGATAATCAGCGGGAAGATTTACTGGATGCGGTGGTGGACCACGCCGTCAAATGTCACGGACATGCCAATAACCGCGAACTGCGCAACGAAATCAGCAAAATGCTGGAAACCATGATTGTGTCATGATGCTTCCAGTCCGTGATCTGATCATAATACTCTGCCGCCGTCTGCCTGCAGGCATGCTTGCGTGCGCATGGTTTTACGCAGGACCGGTTATCTCGCAAAATGTGGATATGAATAAAATCACACAACAAGATATCAACGCCGTTTCCACCACCACAAGCGGCGCCATTATGCCGAATAACGTCATCATGAATCCTAACGCGAAACTGCCCGCAGTAAATCAGGCTTCGCAGCAAACCACCGCGGCCACTCCCGCCGACACGGAAATTGTGACCGCCATACTTTCCCGTCTCTCCCAGGAGCAAACACTGGCATCTTCCAATATTCAGGCGGCCTGTCATGAGGGAGAAGTGACATTAACGGGAACAGCATCCTCTATGGCACAAATCAGCAACGCCATCAATCTTGCGAAATCCATTCCCGGCGTCAAGACAGTGACATCCCGGATTGTCATCAAGGGAACCGGGAAATAGACCGGACTGATCGGATTATCAAGAAGGATGCCACGATTTTTTTCGAATCTTATCACTGTCATACCAGACAAACAGCTGCGCCATCACCGAATCCGCCGCTGAACGTAGTATAATATTCTTATCACGATATTCTATCGCGATTTGTTCTTTAAAATCGGATTGCTGCTCAATGGATGAAGCCATGTAAACGGTGTGACGATTCTGTTTTCATATTAAAAAATGACAGGAACAAAAAATGTAAAACGAGGGGGATGCCATGAAAACAATTTTATTGATCACCATTCTTAGCAGCGCTGCGCTGCTGGCAGGCTGCACAAACATGGGGTGTTCGCAGGGCGGTGGCGGCTGCGGTTATTATGATTATCCATCACAATGCGGTCTGCCCAGCTGCACGGACAATACTTATATCATCGAATTTTCCAATCCATGCCCTGGCCCGTATGATTGCATGGTGGTGGATCCGTGATAAGCATGCATTCATGTCAGGGGCAGGCGCTATAATCCTCAGGTCTATCCCTGCAGGCATTCTAGCCAGGTATGAGCGCGGCTCTCCCCTCCCTGCAATAGATGATTCATTGCAGGGTAACAGAGCCGTTTAACCAAGTGAACATGGACGCAATCCACAAAGCCACTGCTGACAGATGGAAAACCTGACTGCAAACAATAGCTAATCACTTGCCATCAAGGCTATAATCATAATTAAGACCATAGCGAAAGAGATAAGGATATGTTTAATTTTATAGCCAAGATTACCATCTTTGCTCTTACTCTGATCAGATGGGTTTTGTTAGCCGCTTTGCTTGTCACTCTCTTTGGCGTGGTACTTCCGTATATTTCCAATGTCACCTCTTATCACTATTTACAACCTGTCATTCAATGGGAAACCACACTTAATCAAACTGTCAGGGACAATATTCCCACGCGAATTGCTGGATATGATCTTTCGCGCGTCATCACCCTGATTGCACTGCTCATTTGCATGGATTTAACCAGGAGTTTTTCCGAAAAGCTGCGTTTTATTGGGCAGAAGCAGCGCATGATGGATGAATTACGCAAAATACAGCAGACTTATAAGTCTCCCACTCAACAAGACAAAATCGCCTTGCTGGAAAGCAAGATGGAACAAGCCAGCCTTTCTTCAGGCAAAAACCGACAGGAATTACTCAAGGAATTTGCGAACATCAAAAAGGAATTGGAAAAAATCGGCCGTGACCTCGCTTTTCTCGCCATCGACGTGGTAGATTCCACCGGAATGAAACAAGGCGAAGATCCTGCGACAGTGGAACTGGATTTTTTGGAATACCATAATTTTGTCGAAGCCAAATTCAAAGACCATGGACTTATCAAGGCATCCTGGACGCCTGACGGCGTCATGGCGTGCTTTAATACCGTGGAAGAAGCCGTAAAGGCCGCGGAAGATATTCTGAACAGCCTGAATTATTTCAATCGTGAAGTCAAATCCATGAAACGGGATTTCTCCATTCGCTGCGGTGTGAATGGCGGCCGGGTATTTTATGATGACTCCATACCGCTGGAACAATTCAGTGACCGCGTCATCGACATCGCCGGCCACATGCAAAAGCACGCTCCGCCCAATTCCATATTAATTGCCAAACAAATGATTGAGCCGGTCACCTCACGTGAAAATTTTCAGCCGACCCAGCGCATTGTGGACGGCCTGGAAGTGTGTGAATGGGTGAAAACCGAGGACAAATCCACACCCAAGTAGAACCGGAACCGGGCTGCCATTTTCCATATTAAAAAGATCATCATCATGCATACGTCACATCATTTTCAGGGTATTGCACTGGTCACAGGAGGCAATCGCGGATTAGGTCTGGAGACCTGCCGGCAACTGGCCGCGAAAAATTATCTGGTACTGATGGGATCACGCGATCCCGCAAAAGGCCGAGCGGCGGCAGATACCTTGTATGCAACCCCTGGGCTGGGCGGCAAAATCACGCCTTGTGTTCTGGATGTCACAGATGAGGTTTCCATCCAGGCACTATACCAGTATGTAAATAATGAATACGGCTGCCTGGATATACTGATCAATAACGCCGGGATTCATTATGATACCTGGGAAACCGCATCTGACGCAGACATTGAAGGCACGGTGCAGGAAGCCTTGGATACCAATCTGTTGGGCGCATGGAGAATGATTCGCGCATTCATGCCGCTCATCCGCCAATCTGCTCATGGACGCATAGTCAATGTTTCCAGCGGATCCGGATCAATCACCGCCATGGGCGCAGGTCCCCCGGCGTATCAGGTATCCAAGGCTGCGCTCAATGCGCTGACGCGGACATTGGCGGGAGAACTGGAAGGAAGCGGCATTCTGGTCAACGCTGTCTGCCCTGGGTGGGTCGCTACGGATATGGGAGGTGCAGGAGGAGGCCCGGTCAGCGCAGGCGCAGCCAGCATAGTATGGGCTGCCACTTTGCCGGACAATGGACCTCATGGCGGGTTTTACCGTCATGGCAAACCCATTCCCTGGTAGCGCTTATACATGCATTCAATGCAAGCCTTGTGCTCACTTCCGTACGACCGATAAGACGAAATCGATTCTGACATCATTTTTGATTTCATCTGTGCCTGCCCAGTCACCCTGTCCGACACCAAAATCATTCCGTTGTATCGTTGTTCCACCTCTGATCCGCGCTTTCGTGTCTCCTGCTTCTTCAACCGAGAACGTAATGACAACCGGTTTAGTGATATTGCGGATGGTAAGCGTTCCATCTGCCTGATATGTCTTCTCTCCTGTCTTTTTGAACCGGTCCGCCTTGAACACGGCCTGAGGAAAAACCTTGACATTAAACCAGTCAGGCGTTTTCAGCGCATCTACCAGATCACTGTAAGAAGCAGACACCGAACCTGTATCCACCACGATATTTACCCGACTGTGCTCCAGATCGGAGAGGCTGAATTCTATGTCGCCCTTGAATGTCTTGAATGAACCGCTCACAGGCGCGCCGTTTTGTGTGGCCGTAAAAACCAGACTGCTCTTGTCAGACACAATCTGCCAGACAGCCACATCAGCAGACGCGGCTCCAGGATAAAACAGTATCAGGTATTGCAATACTGTCATGATGACGATTGCCAGATCACGCTTCAGACAGAATCCCGAATGCCTCATGGCAGCATCCTCCGCAAGATATCATCCTTGTTGATGAAATGGTGTTTTAACGCTGCCGCGACATGGAGACAGATCAGGGCAATCAAAGTGTAAGCCAGATATTCATGTATCTCCCGGAAATAAACCCGCAATTCTTCATTAGGCGCCACCCAATCAGGCAGCACAAACCAGCCGAAAAATGACACCGGCAGACCCGCGGCAGACGACATGATCCAGCCCGTGACCGGCAATGCCCCCATAAGCAGGTAAAATGCCCAATGAGTGCAGCGCGCCGCTACAGCTTCCCACACAGGCAGGTATGGCTGTAAAAGCGGCGTCACATTTCCCAGCCGCCATGCAACGCGAACAATGACCAGTCCCAGAACCAGTACACCCAGCTCTTTATGCCAGCCATAAAACCTGAGTTTGCGCAGGCTCACCGGCAAACCGGTCATGTAAAGACCCAGAATCAATAAAATAATGATTAGCAGCGCCATTACCCAGTGCAGGAAGATGGCCACTGATCCATACTCATATTGTGAATTTCTGACATTTGGCATAACACAGGCTGCCTATTTTTCCAGATTCGCTTCCGCACCAATTTCTATCTGTACTTCATCACCCAGTGCGGGCGCATACTTGTCCAGGCCAAACTCGGACCGTTTGAAAGAAGCAGTCGCCTTGAAACCAAGTGATTTTTTGTTTTTCATGGGATGCATACCTTCCTTGAGAAGCTTTACATCCAGCGTGACAGGCTTGGTAACACCCATCATGGTCAATTTTCCGTAGACTTTTCCTGTATTTTTACCAGTCACTTCCACCTTGGTACTTTTAAAACTCGCTGTTGGAAATTTTTTGACATCAAAAAAATCACTGCTTGCAAGATGCTCATCCAGCTTGGGAATTCCGGTTGCGATATTTTGCATGGGAATGGTGACGTTCACCTGACTGTTTTGCGGCTTGGCATCATCGACAACCAGTTTGCCTTCCACCATGGTAAATTTTCCGGTCTGAATGGAAAATCCGAAATGATTGATATGCCAAAGCACGTAAGTATGCATGGGATCAAATTCGTATGTTTCAGACGCCAGTGCGTGAAGCGGAAATAAAATCAGAAGCGCGGGTAAAACTAGCAGACGGATCACGAAATGTTTCATATGATTCACCTTTTGATAGATGGTTTGATACAAACAGCCATCAGGATAACATTTTCTATCTCGAGAGCAACTACTCGGCAGATCAGATGAAGTGAAATCATGGCCGTGGCAGACAGGTGATCTGGCAGCACGTATTTGTGCTGCATGCACAATAAATGCACATACCCGCAAGACTCGCTTTCCTGTTATCAGCGGCTGACTATACGGTAGTGCACGGGGTTATCAGGGCATTGCGACAATCCGCATTCCATGTAGACGGCAACCAGGTTTGCCGCAGTCAACACTACCATAATGGAGAAAAGAACATGAACCAGCACGGAAACACGGTGAGGAAACGTGGCCTGCTCATATTGCCGGTCCAGACCCATCAGCAAAATAGTCACTGTCACTACCGTCATGCTGATGATGAATGACCACGTATAGAGGTGAAAGCCTAAAAGAGCATCGCCATAAGACCCTGTTCCGGGCACGACATGCAAGGCAATTTGCCGCAATGCGACAAAGCTGGTGTAAATAGCGCTGAACAATGCAATAGCATAATGGCTGGGACGCATTCCAAAGCGAAGGTTTAATAAAAACCCGAATGCTATGCCAAGAAAGCCGATACGCTGCAACAAACACAAGGGGCAAGGCAATTCATTCAATATGATCTGGAATGCGAATGCCATGAATAATGTCGTCAGAATTCCCGCGAGTTCCAGCAGATTGAACAGTCCCGCGAAAGAACGAGTAGTCAGTTTTCCTGTCATATCCTGTCTCCCTGACTTGTTAAAGTTGTATTGTCAATTGTGAACTGACGTGATGCAAAAACCAGACGACCGCCAATACCATATTGACGGTAAACAGATTGAGTGCCGCCTGCCTGTAGCCTGTCCATGCCGTTATAACAGCGGCAAGCAATATGAGAAATAACAACACCATCATGTTCACACCCTCCTTGTCTGAAATATACCTGCAATCTCCCGGCCTTTTTGACTGGTTCAGTGGCAGCTGTTAACGTGATCCAGGATCCAGTCGGATTTCTGCGCTGGAACCGGGCCGTCATAATGATTATTTTTGCGCTGCAAAAAGAGCAGAAAATTCGTGCCAGTCATGGCATTTTCATAGTTGAGCCGCAAGACCAAAGCATTTTTGCTGACCAGCGCACCGTCCTGGGAGAAACTGCCGCAAGCATTTTTCTTGCCCCAGAATATATTTTTCAGCACGCCGTTTTGGCATTGCGCCCAGATTCTTTTGCCCTCTATCGTTCCCGAATCCGCGGCATAACTGACTGCAGAACTGCTTCCCGCGATACGCCCATCCTGGTGATATAAACTGATGGTGACCGGCCAGGGACCTCCATTTCCAAACAAATCCGCGGGATCCGTCATAAATCCCTGCCAGGTGCCGGTGTAATCTCCGCATGCCGCCTGATAATAGGCGGGCAGCGTGATGACTGACACTGCCTGGGCATAGCCGCACCAACCCGAAATCAGCCAGAATAATCCTGCCAAGCCCGGAATCAAACCGTGTTTGAATTTCATGGTATCCTCCTGTTCCTAATATATAGTTTGCCTGGTTCGTATGACATATGCCATTGGTCCGTCGCAGATGACCACCCACACTATTCTGATAAAAATTGCTTTTTCGTTTCGCATAAATTCATTTAGAATGCAGACTTAAGATAATCAAGCCGGGATCGCACATGCGCCACTCAAGGATAGCATTATTCGCCGCCTTATCGGCAGCCGCACTGGGAACAGTCTCATCCTCTCTTTATGCGGGTAGTATGGGTTACTATATCGGCATTCAGGGAGGGTACACGGCAACCAACGCTTCTGACTTGCCCGAATCGGATGTCCTGCCGGATTTTACCCAGGTCGCCGCCACCATACCGGGTTCCTCTGTGATGGTGAATAACTCCAGCGTGACCATCAGCTCTCTGGGCGTCAATTCCATTGACGTGACTTCGTTTGTAAACAAGACCAAAGACAATGTCTTCACCGGGAGATTATTTTTCGGTTATCAATTCTATTCCAATCTCGCAATTGAGCTGGGATACACCAATTTCCGCAGCACCTCCCTCAGTTATGACGCCTCGCTGAATGCCGCGACCACCCTGTCTCTGGATAATTCCGCTCCCATGCCCGCTACCCTGGCGGTGGAATCGGACAGCCGGCACGACTCCATGCAGCAAGATGCGATTGACCTGGTTTTCAAGGGCATATTGCCCATGAATTATGGAATTGACTTGTTTGCCAAGGTCGGAGGGGTATGGTTATACACCCGCACCCAGACAGATATTACTATTAGCGGCATTTCCAGCATCACTATCAACGGCACCGCCAGTCAGATCAATCCTCCGGCCGCTTATACCATCACCACAAAAAAGCGCAGCGGCAAGGTTTACCCGACTGTAACAGTGGGAATCGATTATTATTTTATCCCTGACATGGCGCTGGAGCTGGGACTCACACGAATCACAGGAAATGCTGGCGGCAGTTCTAACAATATGGATTTTGTTTCCGCAGGTGTCTTTTACAATATCAAAGCACTCTAGTCCAGGATCCGGTTCCGGCAAACGAAGCGCGCCTGACAGATTCATTTCTCCCTGACACGACCGCATTTCCAGCACTGTGAAAACTGCGCAGCCATTTGCTCACCGCAATCGCACTGCCAGGGTGCGCCTGTTTTCCCTCGCAGCAGTTCTCGCGCAGCCTGCGCCTGATTATCATCCAGCACCCACAATTCCGGAACACAAGCATTCGCGGGAAGGTCGCCAACACCTCCGGAAAGATAATAATTTTTGATAATCGACGCAATGCCGTTATCTTCAAGCATTGCCTGATAAAAGCTGACCAGCGTAATATCCTGCGATGAAAAAATTTTTTCCATTGATGTGCCTCTGTTTCAGATGCCGGGAATGTTTATTATACCGATATTCCACGCATACAGACGGTAAAAATCAAGCCTGGGTGCGCGGCAGCAGAATCCAGTATTGTCCCGGGCTGTTCATATGGCCGGCGATATACGCCGCCTGGTCACCCGAACCCCAATAAACATCGCCGCGCACTATGCCCTTGATGGCGCCGCCGGTATCCTGGGTCACGAGCAGGCGTTGAAACGGCTTGCTGGCATGTTTCCCATCATATGCTGGCACGGATGTACTCAGCCAGACTGGCGCACCCAGGGGAAGATAGCGCTGGTCCACAGCCAGCGAACGCCGAGGTGTCAGCGGTATTTTTTCCGTTCCCAGGGGTTGGGAATAGTCCAGTTTTTTAAAAAATACGTAAGAAGCATTCTGGTTCATCAGATTTTCAGCCTGGTCTGGATGCCGCATAATCCATGCGCGAATCGACTGCATTGACACGGCTTCTCTGCTTATTTCACGTTTCGCTATCAGTATTTTGCCAATGGAAGTATATCGATGACCGTTATCACCCGCGTAACCTATAATGAAGCGCTGCCTGTCAGGTAATTCCACCAGCGATGAACCCTGGACCTGGGCAAAATAAACATCCACCGGATTATCGGCCCAGGCGAGCACTCGCGCTTTTCCTGCAAGCGCGCCCTTGATAATGGCACGCCGCTCAGGATATGGATAAAGCAAATGATCCTTCACCTGGCCAACCAGCGTTTTCCCTGCCATGTCAGGATAAAACGCCCCCAGATCGATTTTCACCCAATCATCAGGAAGTGCGTGCACCGGAACCGTATAGCGTTTATCCGCCTGCAACCGCGCATGAATAACCGGCATGTAGTAGCCGGTGAACAATCCTGTCGAATCCTCCCGATCACGGACGTGAAACGGTACGAACCAGGATTCAAAAAACTCGCGCGCAGTCCGGTTATCAGCCTGATGAAGCGCTGCCGCTGCTTTGCAGACAGCCTGCCACGTCTGCGTGGAAACATGTTCCTGAAGAGCGGCTTTGTACGATTCGGGATTACGATTGACTATCTCCGCGCAAGATTGTCTGAACGCAAGCAATGCCTCCGCCTGATTGTCCCGCTCCCATCCGGGCAGGCGAGCAAATGTGGTTTTGGATAGAGTCATGCCGGAGCCGGAGGCAGCCGACCCGTATGCCATGCCGCACGGCAACACGATCGCGCTCAAAACAAATATGATCATCTGTCGTATACGAGAACTGTAAATAGAAAATTTCATATAATGATAATCATCCCGGCGCGCGCACGCGCGCCTGCCAATTAAAATATCATCCATCTCGCAAGACGGAAATTGTCAGCGCAATTCAATGACGATTCAAACAGAATGCAACGACCCTGAGCCCGGATGATAACACAAGATCTTTCAGCGCAAAATGCATCATGATTTCACACTGGAAGAATAGAAACCAAAGATTCATACTGAGTTTCTCGCGTTTGAATCTGCAGACCGAAATATTTTTATTTGCTTTCACTTTTATAATCAGGTAGCTTTACATGATCTTATTACTGAATACGCATTATTTTTACTCAATATCGTTAATCAATGAAAATTCATTTGTTATCGCGGTATAATACAGCGCAGATGACCTGAAAACATATCTGAACGGTTTCCCTGGCCCTTGCTGCCAGGATTGCATACCGTATGCGAGGGAAATGAATGAATACTCGCTGTCTGTTTTTAAAGCTGCGCGCAATTCTTGAGGATTGACCGATGCATTTTTTACCGACATTTCCATTACATGTTAACCCCGTGACACTGTTTGGCCTGACACTTTTGCTTGGCCTGATAGGCGGCGAAGTCGCCAAACGCATTCCTTTCCTCCCTACCATTTCAGGTTACATTGCCGTGGGTTTTCTGGTCGGTCCCGAAGCATTCAAAATTGTCACGCCTTCTTTGCTGGCCAACGCCAGAATTTTCGTGGATATATCCCTGGGTCTGATACTTTTCGATCTGGGAAGACACCTGGATTTCACATGGTTAAAACACGACCGCGGAATCGTCCGCATGTCGTTACTGGAATCACTGCTCACGTTTGTCTTTGTCTTTATTGTTCTGTATCTGTTCGATCTGCCCTGGATTTACGCCTCGCTGACTGCCGCCATTGCCATTGCGACAGCCCCTGCGGTCGTCATGATGATTGCCTACGATCTCGACTCCAAAGGCCCCGTCACCCGCCGCACCCTGATCCTGACCAGTCTGAATAATTTATTCGGACTGGTCACGTTTACGCTTCTGCTGCCCCTGAGTCAGCAGGATGCTTCCATTCCGGTTATCATCATGCACACGTTTTACCGCCTCCTGGGATCCATTGTATTCGGCGTTATAACGTTCATGATCACCATTGGCATTGCCAGATTAATTGGCAAGCGCAAGGAAAACCAATTTGTATTATTCGTCGGCAGTGTCATTTTCGCCATCGGCCTGTCCAGCTTTCTCAACCTTTCATCCATGCTGTCAGTTTTTACGCTAGGCATCTGCGCGAGAAATTTTGATCGCAACCATGTATTGACAGAAGTCGATTTTGGCTGGCTGGCCAGGCTGTTCTTCATTTTGCTTTTTGTCATCACGGGCGTAAATCTGCAATTGAAAGGATTATGGCTGGCAACTACCGTCGTTCTGGCGTTTATCATCGCAAGAACCGCTGCGAAATCCCTGGGCATCTGGCTGTTTGCCCGTTCCAGCCGCTTGACAAGACAACAGACATGGGCATTATGCCTCACTCTCACCCCCATGGCCGGCGAAGCCATAGGCATGTCTAACATTATGCTGGATTTCAATCCCAATCTTGGATTTCACTTGCTGACAATCTCTGCGACCGTCATCGCGATCCTCAATATTCTGGGCCCGATCGCCACACAATTCGCATTCGTGAAATCCGGCGAAGTCATTTCAGAAAAGCCTGCCGAGGAAGCCTAAATGAGCACCTTACCACCATTCACACAGAGCGAGCCCTTTTCCCTGGGTGTAGAACTAGAGCTACAGCTGGTGGATTTGCAAAATTACAACCTGGCAATGGAATCAAAAGATTTTTTGCGCCGTCTGTCTGAAACCCGACATCCCGGTGAAATCAAGCCCGAAATCACGCTGGCGATGATTGAACTGAATTCTTCTGTACACAAGACTTATCAATCATTGATCAGCGAATTACATGTGCTGCGAGATATTGTCGCAGAACAGGCGGCGCAAACCCATATAGGCGTTTGCGGCGGCGGCGCGCATCCCTTCCAGAAATGGGCCAAACAACGCATCTTCCCTACCGCCAGATTTACCAATGTATCCGAGCAATACGGCTATCTTGCCAAGCAATTCACCGTGTTTGGACAACATATTCACATAGGCTGTGATAACGGCGACGACGCACTGTATCTATGCCATGCCATGGCGCGCTACATGCCTCAGTTTATCGCGCTCTCCGCCGCATCGCCGTTCAATCAAAGCGTGGACACTTCTTTCGATTGCTCGCGATTAGCCGTCATCAGCGCATTTCCATTAAGCGGTACGCCTCCATGGCTGTTGTCCTGGGCAGATTTCTCGACATTTTTTGAAAGCATGTTTAATCTGGGCATTGTCAAAAGCATGAAGGATTTTTATTGGGACATCCGGCCCAAACCTGAATTTGGAACCATTGAAATACGCATCTGCGATACGCCGCTGACGGTTGACAAGGCGGCAGACATCGCTGCCTACGCGCAAATGCTTGCCTGTTGGCTGATCGACGCCCGGCCGGAAATCCACAGGGAAATTTACCTGACCTATCTCTTTAATCGATTCAACGCAGCACGATACGGATTAGAAGGCGAGTTTATCGATCCTGTCCGGCATCATCACACACCGCTGACAGATGATATTTTACAAACCTGCATACAACTGAAACCTTATGCCGAGAAACTGGACTGCGAGGCAGCGTTGCACCGCATTAAAACCTGTGTTGACTCGCGGAAAAATGATGCGGCATGGATCAGAAAGCGTTTTGCTAAATACAAATCCCTGACAGACACGGTCAGAAGCCAGACAGAACTCTGGAGCAGCCGGAACAATGAAACGGAATAAACACCCCGCGGGCATGAACAAAAAACCAGGCTCCATGGCTAAACTGACAGAAAACATTTCACGGATATTCCGCGATCAGGGGAAAGCATGGCTTGCCAGCCTGCCTGATCTGGTCAGACAACTGTCCATTCATTGGGACCTTGGCCAACTGGCGCCTGTAGATAACATGACGTTCAATTACGTGCTTAAAGCAGTTCGTCATGGAAACATCCCTGTCATATTAAAAATATCCTGCGATGAGAAATCCCTCAGCAGCGAAATAGCAGCGTTGCGATATTTTCATGGCCGCGGGTGCGTCCGGCTGGTTGATGAAGACATTTCATCGCACGCCATGCTATTACAACAAGCCATTCCGGGAATCACACTCAAATCTCTCTATCCCGCTCAAATTGAATTGGTCATGGATCAATACGCGGCCACCATGAACAAGCTGTTGGCCAATCCTTTGCCGCAACATCCGCAATTTGACGCTATTGATGTCTGGTTAAAAGTCATAGACACGATGAAATCCGGATCGGTTCAGGAGCATTTACTGCAAAAAGCCATCATCTTGAAAAATGAATTATTACGCTCAATGGGTCAGCAATATGTACTGCATGGTGATTTGCATCACGACAATATCCTCGATAATACAGAAGAATGGATAGCAATAGACCCAAAAGGCATCATCGGTGATGCTGAATTCGAGGCTGCCGCGTTCGACTTCATCCACGCGAGCGAAATGCAAAATGAAAATCACGTTCGCAACCTGTTCATGACGCGCACCAGTCTTCTTGCGCAAAAGGCAAACCTGAACCCTCATCGTCTCAGGCAATGGACATTTGTTCGTTTGGTATTATCCGCCGCCTGGTCACTTGAAGATGACTGTGATCCCGGTTGGGCAATCAGAATGGCGGAAATGCTGGCTCTTGTGGTGTAAACCACAAGACCGGCCAGGCACGCTTCGTTACCGCATCACTCCTGATAACCCAGACTATCCAGAATCACATCCTGCAAGGCCCGCGTGCAAATGTCGCAAAAGTGCTTTTTATCTTCCATGACGCAATTCAGACCCGGTTTATGACTGCGGCCATACGAGCCGGTTGAATCTGCATAACCGCCACGATAGGCGCCATAGACCGGCGGCGAGGAGTGCCAGGCAGAGTCAGGTGTCGGAAGCTGGGTACTTGCATCAACAAATGATTTCCATTTCAGGTTTTCATACCGGGTGTCTGTCAAAAAGGTAATATTCTGAGACCATGGTTCATTAATACCATAGGCGAACTCCAGCTCGGTGCGTCCCCCGCCTTCATACTCTTCATTCAAGCCAAAAAAATGTCCGAATTCATGGAGCAGCAGATAGGTAAAATAGTAATTATTTGCGGCAGGAACAGCCGTGTGCGACATGTAATTGCCTACTCCCCAATATCCGCTGTCATTGACAAGCACAAGAGGGTAATCGTATGCAGCAACCGCCAATCCCGAGCGGAATTTATCTTCACGCGTAGGGTAAACAATGTTATACCAGCGTCCGAAGTTATCCCAGTAAGGATAATATAATCCCAATGAAGTGCCATATTCGGGAACCGGAAATCCCAGGTTCTCCGGTTTTCCCAGTTTACGGTCCGACGCCTGAAACACTCCATAAAAACTCATGTAATCAATGCCCGGAAATTTTTCATTCTGCAACACTTGCACGGTCTTCATGGCATGCTGCCAAAATGCCTTCTCTTCATTTTTCAAATAACCTTCGGCATAAATAGTCACCCTAAGCGACGGAGATTTCCTGGAAGCCGAAAGTTCCTTGATGACCACATTCTTTTCAACCGGCGGCTGCTTCTCCAGCAGCCCGGGCGATACGGCTTGCGAAACAACCCGTTCCATCACACCCGTATCAGGATTTTCAGCATATAATTCGAATGTCATTTCCTTGACCGGAACCGGGAAGCGCAAGTTAACCGCCCGGGCAAGCCGGCGGTATTCTTTTCCAGTGCCTATACTGTCATAATATACAGTAGCACCACCCTGGCTATCCCTTAACACGCCCAGATAGCTGCCAAAACGCGGTTTTCGTCCGCTGCGCCTGATGAGTGCCGGCGTACCAGAAGGTTCAATAATCATTTTACTGACATGATAGGTTTCATCCGTTTCCCGCCAGTCAATCTGTATGCGCAAAACATCGATGGCTTGATCATTATTCACGGTTTTTAAACGTTCCACATCGGGCAACTTCAGACGCGAGCTGGAATATGCCGTATCCGGCGGCACTTTTTGCGGGTCCCAATATGGATTGGCTAACGCTGCCTGGCTCATTATCCATAAAATACCCATGACCCCTGTCAGCACTAACCTCATGATCAACTCCCTGGCTCCGTTATCCCAAAATACATTTCGATAATCAAAATGATAAATAAATGATATTCATGTAAAATGCAAATACCATAACGACAGGGCTGCCATTCTTGCAAGCCTGGGTACTCATGGCGATAACTGTTATACTTGACGTATATCAGTATCAGCAGGACAAGTATGAACGACTCACATCATCACACCGCCCATGCCTCAAGCGAATACCGACTGGTGTACGCCCTGATATTATCATCCGTTTTTCTTGTCGCGGAAATTGCCGGCGGCATACTGACGCACAGTCTCGCGCTTATCTCGGATGCGGCCCATATGCTTACAGACGTCACCGCCCTCGCTATCGCGCTGGTTGCCATCAGGCTGGGTAAGCGCCCCGCGGACAGGGTCAGAACATTTGGCTATTATCGCTTTGAAATTCTGGCCGCGGCCTTTAATACCATATTATTATTTCTGGTCGCGCTCTATATCGTGTATGAAGCCTATTCCAGACTGAGCAACCCGCCGGAAATCCAATCCCTGGGCATGCTGGTGATCGCCCTTATCGGTCTGCTGGTGAATCTCGCGGCCATGTGGATATTAACGGCATCAAAAGACAAAAGCCTCAACATGAAAAGCGCCTATCTCGAAGTCTGGAGTGATGCTCTGGGTTCGATAGGAGTGATTGCAGGCGCGATCATTATACGATTCACGGGCTGGAGCTGGGTCGACTCGCTGGTCGCTGTTCTGATTGGTATTTGGGTATTGCCCAGAACTTGGGTATTGCTAAAAGAAAGTATCAATGTCTTGCTGGAAGGCGTGCCCGCTCACATCAATCTCGAAACACTTGAAGCTGCGGCTCGCGGCGTGGACGGGGTAAAAGACATTCATGAATTGCACGTCTGGACGATCACAAGCGGCCGCGTCAGCCTGACCGCGCATGTTGTCATCGATAAAAGCCGCGATTGCGAACAGGTATTGCAAAAGATTCGCGAACTGTTCGCTTCACAATTCGGGATATCTCACACTACACTACAACACGAAAGTAAAAAATGCCTGGATGGAGAAGAAATCTGCAATCTTGGCATACACTCTTGACTGTACCCGCAGCCGCGCTGCTGACACACTGGATAACGGGAGACTGATCGAATGAATCGCAGACTGGGAGTACTTTTATACGAACAGGCGCAGCCTATGGATATCATAGGACCATGGGAAGTGTTTTCCATCTGGAAAAATGTCTTGCACGCTCCGCTTGAGATGATTCTGGTATCCGAAAACGGCACACCTGTTGCCTGTGATAACGCGGTGATTCTCAACGCCCACACTGATTTTGATCACTGCCCGGATCTCGATTATCTGGTGATACCCGGCGGCAAGGGGCGACTGCAGCAAGGCAATAACGCCAGACTGCTCGCTTTCATAAAAAAGCAGTCTGGCTGCGCCAGACATATCCTCTCGGTCTGCACAGGCGCATTTCTATTATGCCAGGCCGGCGTCGCGGAGAATGAGTTCATGACAACCTATTGGCGCGCGCTGCCCGAATTGCGCGCCGCGTATCCCATTCACATCAAGGAACAGCGTGTCGTCAAATCGGGAAAAATCTTTGCTTCCGGCGGCATTTCCAGCGGAATCGATCTGGCGCTGGAAGTCATCGCGGATATCGCTGGCAGGGAAACCGCCGGACAAGTGCAATTATTGTTTGAATACTCCCCGGAAGCAACACTCTACGCGACACTGGATACCGCAAGCACACTTCCCCCTTATTATAACCATCTTGCTCCGGCGGACCTGCCTGAATACATCGCGAAATACATAAAATCGAATTCAGGATGATTTTTCAAAGAACATTTACTGGCATTGTTCAACAGGCGATTTCAATTTTCACAAGGCGGAGTAAAACAGCAGACAAAGCGCGATCAATGCCGGCAGTGCCTGAATGAATAAAATTCTCCTGTTGACGCTGACCGCGCCGTAAACTCCAGCAACCGTTACACAGAGAAGAAAAAACAGTTTCAAATGCCAGGATTCGGCCGCATCGCTTGAAACCACGCTCCAGATCAGCCCCGCGGCAAGCATACCGTTATATAACCCCTGATTCGCAGCCAGATGCGCGGAGGAGGCGGCAAACTCCCGCGAAATTCTGAACGTCTTTAATCCCACAGGTTTTTCCCAGAGAAACATTTCCAGCACCATAAACCAGATATGCTCAAACGCGATCAGTATAATCAGTGCATTTATTATCAGCATGACAGCCTCCATTATTTCACTCCTGTTTCAAAAACCGGGTGCGCCTTCAGCCGGCGCCGGGCGTTTATTCTCTGGCACGTATCAACAGAACCGGTATATGCGCAAGGCGCACGACACCTTCAGCAACGCTCCCTAGCAGCAAGCGCCTGAAGCCGCGGCGCCCGTGCGTTCCTATCACTATCAGATCCGCCTTGCCATTTCTGGCTTCATCTATGATTTTTTCAGGTACATGATCACTGTAATCTGAAATTTCGATCAGCTTCCCTTCAACGGGAACTTGTGCGGCGCGCGCCATTTCTTCCATTTTATGCAGAAGCGACAAGCCGTATTCACGCATGGAGGTTTCATATCGATTAAAATCAATCGTGATGCCTTCGGCGGGCGCCAGGTACTCATCGGCAATATAAATAACGCTGATTTTCGCGCCCTGGTCTTTTGCCAATTTTACCGCCTCGCTCATGGCAGTCTCTGATGTTTCACTGCCATCCACGGGAACAAGGATTTTTGCATACATTAAGCGCACCTCCCTGAGTCATATTTCAGAATAGTGTATCTGTTTAAAGCAAACCGGCAGCGGTTTCCATTTTTATGCAGATTATCCTATCATATAACCAGCCACAGGAGATGATTACCATGTACGGATTACATGTCACCTTGTATGACTCGTTTGACAACGCGGTAGCAAGCACGATCAACGCACTCAAGGCCGAAGGGTTTGGCGTGCTGACCGAGATTGATGTCAAAGCCACATTAAAGCAAAAATTGAACATTGATAAACCGCCTTATCTCATACTGGGAGCATGCAATCCTGTTCTCGCTCATCAAGCCCTGGAAATTGATCCTGATATCGGTTTGCTGCTGCCCTGCAATGTCGTGATACGCGAGGAAAATGACAAGAGCATTACAGTCAGCATTCTGGACCCGGATGCCCTGATGTCGCTTACCGACAAACCAGAAATACGCCAGATTGCCCGCTCCGCGCGTGAACGGCTTGAACGTGTCCAAGCCAGCCTGCAAAAATCGTCATAGTAAAACCGGAGACGCTCATTGAACTGCGTCAACCCTTACCTATGGCAGATGAGCATTCTCGTAAAACCGGCATCAGGGTTCGCGATAATCCGCAAGATGAAGACGGGCGGAGATCACCACAAAACCGCCCTCGCCATAACCAGAACGCACGGCTTGCGGTGTCGTGATATTTTCCAGCGGAGAAAAAATCGTCTGATAGATGGATTCCTCCCTGAAATGAAGCGCATGAATCAGTATCAGCATTTCATTCACCGTGTAAAAATGCGCATGCCGGTAAAACGGATTCACCGGCTTTTTATTTTCATATTCTTTTACCAGAAATGAACCCTTGTCCAGCATCGCGATCAGTAATAGTCCTGTCGGCTTCAAAACACGCACGGCTTCAGACAAGGCCTTCAGAGGATCATCCAGATAACATAACACCGTGCCAAACAATAGGTAGTCAAACTGATCGTCCGGAAAGGGCAATGATTCCGCCACGCCCGGATGTACTTGCACCCCCCTGTTCCCGGCAAGACTGGCAAGCTTTGCTGAGGGTTCCACTCCTTCACGAATACCCAGAGCGGCAGCGAACCGTCCGGAACCTGTCCCGACCTCCAGGCCTCTTCCCTGCGCTGGTATAATTTTTTTCAATGCGAGAACTTCCGACTCAAACACAGCGACGTGCCGGTCAAACCACTGATCATAACGGTCTGCCAATTGATCGAACACCTTGATGGACTCATCATTCATCATTGCCAACTCGTGTAATTTTTCTAAAGATTCATCCTGTATGATGCTATTATAGCAAAATCCTGAGCATGCATGACTGGGGTCAACAGAATGATAGCAAAGAAAATTCTCTCATTAATCATCGTATTTCTTGCTTTCATCAGCCCATTCGTCACCGCAGCGCCAATTCAGGTCTTGTGCGCAGAAAATTTTTATGGCCAAGTGGTAAAGGAACTTGGCGGCCCGCATGTCAGCGTCACCAGCGTCATCACCCATGTTTCCGGCGATCCGCACTTATTCAGCATTCAGCCCGGCGTCCTCATTAAAGCCGCCTCAGCAGACCTCATTATATTCAACGGGGCCGATTATGATCCCTGGATAAAATCCATTCTTTCAAACACAGCCCGGAAACACCCTCTTGTCCTTGAGGCAGCCCGACTGATGAATATTAAAAATGGAAGCAATCCCCATATCTGGTTCATGCCTCAAACCATGCCCGTGCTCGCCCGTCATGTGACTGATGCGCTGACACAACTGGATCCGGCGCACGGCGACGATTATGCACGGCAGCTCAAGCACTTTAACGATTCTTATGGAGCTGTCCTGAAGAAGGTTGACAATCTGCAAAAACAATTTCACGGAACACCTGTGATCGCCACGGAACCATTATTCAACTATATGACAGACGCGATTGGTTTAAAAATGCTGGGATCAGGTTTTCAAAATAGCATCATGAATGATATTCCGCCCACCGTGTCACAAATCCGGGAGTTTGAAAATGCTCTTAATGAACACAAAGCCAAGGTATTCATTTATAATAATCAAGTTATCAATCCCATGACAGAAAAAATGCTCGCTCTTGCAAAAGAGCAGCATATCCCCGTCGTCGGGGTCAGCGAGATCATGCCATCTGACACCACTTTCACGGCATGGATCATGGAGCAATTGGCGAAACTGGACAATGCCCTGAATCAGAAACAGGAAAATAAATGATTAACCATACATCCCGTGATGTCATCACCACCCGCGGCCTGACGCTGGGATATGCCGGCAAGCCCATCGTTGCGAATATTTCCATTCAGATCAGCAAAGGCGAATTCATCGGCATACTCGGTCCAAACGGATCGGGAAAGAGCACTTTTCTCAAGGCAGTGTTAGGACTGATAAAACCCCTGTCCGGAGACATACGAGTACTGGGAGAAGCGCCGGCGCACGGGAGCAGCGACCTGGGTTACATGCCGCAAATGCGCCAATACGCGAGCGCAGCCAATCTTAGCTGCCGCTCCATGCTGGAAGCGTCATATCAGGGTACATCATTTGGATTACCTCTTCCGTCCAGGAAAAAATCCGGCGAAATCGGCCGTTTACTGCGCCTGGTAAAAGCGGATGATTATGCGGACAGACCCGTACAACAATTATCAGGCGGAGAAAGACAGCGTATCTACCTGGCGCAAAGTCTGCTAGGCAATCCGAAAATTCTGCTGCTGGACGAACCATTGTCGAATCTGGATCCGCACTATCAGGAAACATTCATCAACCTGTTAAAAGATATTCAAGACAGGCTCGATATCACCATACTTTTCACCGCGCACGACCCCAATCCTTTGCTCAAGGTGATGGACCGCGTGATGTTTTTCGCGAAAGGCAAGGCGGCCATTGGTCAGACGCATGAAGTCATTACTTCGCCGTCATTAAGCGCCTTGTATGGAACATCGATAGAGGTGATAGAATTCAACAACCGCTTGTTTGTGTTCGGCGATGGTCAAAATGTACTAGGACAGGTAGCACATCATCATGATTGATACAATGACGGAAATATTTGCTTACGAATTCATGCGTCATGCGTTTCTTGCCGGCACCATGGCAGCCATACTGGCCGGGATCGTTGGATATTTTGTTATTCTCCGCAAACTCGCTTTCGCCGCTCACGCTCTGGGTCATATCGGATTTGCCGGCGCGAGCGGTGCGTTACTCGCAGGTTTAAGCCCCATGACAGGCCAATTGCTATTGACTGTTCTTGCCGCAATAGGAATAGGATCCTTAGGTGAACGCGCGCATAAAAGCGATATGATCATCGGAATTATATTATCATTTTGCCTGGGGCTGGGGACACTGTTTCTGCATTTCTACAATGGATATGCGGGACAGGCCAGCATTATTTTATTCGGAAATCTGCTGGGCGTATCAGATCAAGACATCAGCTTAATGACCTGGCTGATGACAGCCAGCCTCATCGGAATCGGCATTCTTGCGCGGCGCCTGATTTTTAGCAGCATCGAACCTGAAATGGCCGAAGCAAAAGGAATTTCCCTGTACTGGATGTCAGTGTTCTTTGTCGTCATCCTGTCCATGGCTGTGACGCTGGCAAGCCAGGTTGTCGGTGTCATTCTGGTATTCACGCTTTTGATCGGACCTGCCGCCATAGCCGTGCAATGCACCCATCATACCTGGGCCGGGATAATGCTGAGTGTCGCTCTGGCCATTCTGGTTGTCTGGATGGGCATTGTTCTGACGTTTTTTACTGACTGGCCCATCAGTTTCTGGATCACCGCTCTGGTATTCCTCCTGTATCTGCCCACCGCGTTTAAACGCACCGCCGATTGAGTGATGTCTTTTTTGCCTATCCGCATTCTGCCGGTTTTGCCCTTCGCCACTATCAATAGATTCAACACAGTTAGAATTCGGCTGTTCGGGTATTTCACTTAATGATAAAATGAATTATGCGATGGATAAGTTATTTTGGAGAGCCGCCATGCAATATTTTTCACCTTCCGCTCCCTATATTCATCCGCCTGACAAAAACATTTCCCGAATGAAAACGGAAAAGATCACGTTTTCACTGGTAAAACATGTATATGAACAAACAATTACCGCCATGCTGGCTTCCCTGTTTTGCACCAGCCTGATTTTATTCGTTTTGTACGACTCCCGAAATTCAAATGTCATATTATTAGTCTGGGCGGCGTTCACGTTCAGCGTCACTTTCGCGCGTATCGCGCTGGTCCTGTTTTTCAAAAGCTATGATTACGCCGAAAACCGTCTCAAGCTCTGGGTTAATCTCTACATCCTGGGGGCGCTGCTAGGAGGCGCATGCTGGGGCTTAATGGGTATTTACCTGTTTCCATCCGCCAATCCCGTCGAACAGACTTTTATGATCCTGATGGTGGCCGGGGTGACAGCGGGCGCCGTGCCTTTATCAGCGGCAATCCCGGGCGCGGCAGCGGGATTTTTAATCGCTGCCATTGTACCGCTTATTCTAACGATTGCCCTGATTGACAATCACGTCTATCATCTGTTTGACTTTGCCCTGTCTGTATACCTTAGTTTACCTGATTCTGATCACACTCAAGACGCATAAGCTGATAAAAAATTCCATCGTCCTGAAATACGATAATGACATTCTGTTAATCAATCTTGAAATCAGCAACAAAAAGCTTGCGCAGGCGGCGACTCACGATCCCCTGACCAAAATTCCCAATCGCAGGCTGTTTCAAACCAATCTGGCCAACGCATTGGCACGGGCGCGAAAAAACAGCCGCATCCTCGCTCTCTTATACATTGATCTGGACAATTTCAAAACCGTAAATGATTTGTATGGCCATCAAACTGGCGACCGCATCTTGCAAATCATGATTAACCGCCTGCGCAACTACTTCCGAAAAGACGATATTCTTGCCCGCCTGGGAGGCGATGAACTGGCTGTTATCATTGAAAATGTCAACGGTCATGAAGACATTGAGACCATAGCGCGCAAGATCTGCTACCTGATTGCGATTCCAGTCAAACTTCAGAACGCCACGCTGCAAATCAGCGCAAGCGTGGGCATCAGCGTGTATCCCGACGACGGCGCGGATGAAGAATCCCTGCTGAAATGCGCGGATACATGCATGTACTACGCAAAAGAACACGGCGGCAATAAATTCTATTTTAGTGAAAAATTGACAACATGATTTCCGCAATGTTTTCAAACAGCGTTTATTGAGCCTGTTGACATTTCGCTCGTTTGCCTTATAACTCACTTGATGCACTCATCCCCGGCGAGGCATGCCGGAGAGTTGAAATCATTCCTGGAAACATACGCACATTTTTCACGAAAGGAGCAGCCATGAAAGTTAAAGCAGCCGTCGCGCACCAGGCCGGCGCACCCTTGACCCTCGAAACCGTTGATTTGGACGGTCCCGGCAAAGGTGAAGTACTGGTGGAAATCAAGGCTACAGGCATTTGTCACACTGACGCTTATACGCTGTCAGGCAATGACCCGGAAGGACTGTTCCCCGCCATACTCGGCCATGAAGGCGCCGGCATTGTGATTGAAGCAGGCCCGGGCGTCGCCAGTGTCAAACCCGGCGATCATGTCATTCCACTCTATACGCCCGAGTGCCGTGAATGTGAATATTGTCTGTCACAAAAAACCAATCTGTGCCAGGCCATACGCAGCACTCAAGGGAAAGGCCTCATGCCGGATGGAACCAGCCGCTTCAGCCTGGACGGCGGCCCTCTATACCATTACATGGGCACTTCCACTTTCGCGCAATATACAGTGCTGCCTGAAATCGCCGTGGCAAAAATTCGTGAAGACGCTCCGTTTGACAAGGTTTGCTATATCGGATGCGGCGTTACCACCGGCATAGGCGCTGTCATTTACACCGCGAAAGTGCATCCCGGCGCAAACGTAATCGTTTTCGGGCTGGGCGGCATCGGCCTTAATGTCATCCAGGGCGCCCGCCTGGCCGGCGCCAACATGATTGTCGGCATTGACATCAATCCCCGGCGAAAACCACTGGCGGAAAAATTCGGCATGACGCATTTCGTCAATCCGGACGAAGTTCAAGGCGATCTGGTTCCTTATCTGGTCAACCTGACACGCGGCGGAGCGGACTTCAGTTTTGAGTGCGTGGGCAATGTGAGCCTGATGCGCCAAGCCCTGGAATGCTGCCATAAAGGCTGGGGAACCTGCACCATCATCGGCGTCGCAGGCGCCGGACAGGAAATTTCCACTCGTCCTTTTCAGCTGGTGACAGGACGCACCTGGAAAGGATCGGCTTTCGGCGGCGCGAGAGGACGCACGGATGTTCCCAAAATCGTGGACTGGTACATGGAAGGTAAAATCAACATCGATGATTTGATCACACATGTCATGCCGCTGGACCAGATCAATCATGCTTTTGATTTAATGCATCAGGGTGAATCCATACGATCAGTGGTGACTTATTCATGACAGTGAAAATTGACACCGTCATGCAAACCAGGTGCTTCGGCGGCACACAAGGCGTCTACCGCCACGATTCCGCCGCGACACGCTGCGGCATGCGTTTTGCTGTTTATCTTCCGCCTCAGGCCCGGCAGTCACGCGTTCCCGTGCTTTACTGGCTGTCAGGACTCACTTGCACGGAAGAAAATTTTATCATCAAGAGCGGGGCTCAGCGGAAGGCGGCCGAATGGGGCATCGCGATTATCACACCGGATACCAGCCCCCGCGGCTTGAATCTCCCGGGCGAGAATGAAAGTTATGATTTTGGCGCCGGCGCGGGATTTTATCTGGATGCCACCCAGGCACCGTGGTCTGGGCATTACAACATGTATACCTACATCACCGACGAGTTGTTTTCACTGGCCGCAGCACATTTTCCCATCGATTCATCGCGGGCAGGGATATTCGGACACTCCATGGGCGGACACGGCGCCTTGACCATCGCCGTCAAAAATCCGGGACAATATCACTCCGTCTCCGCGTTTGCTCCCATTTGTTCCGCCATGCGTTGTCCCTGGGGCATCAAAGCCCTGGGAGGTTATCTGGGACAGCATCAAGAAGCGTGGAAAGAATATGACGCGGCAACATTGATTGAATCAAGAGGATGGAAAAATTCACCTATACTGATTGATCAGGGCACCGAGGATACCTATCTTCACACACAGCTTCAACCGCAATTCCTGCAGGAAGTCTGCGCGCGTGCCGGGGTGGAGCTCGAACTGCGCATGCAGGATGGTTATGATCACAGTTATTATTTCATCGCAAGCTTTATGGATGATCATCTGAAGTTTCACGCAAAATACCTGATGAGCAAGTGAACCATCGAGAGAGGCGGCTGCCGCGTATATCGGGCGCCGCCACGATCATTATTCCACAGCGGTTTTTAGTTTTTCAATACTCCCTCTTACGATGACTGCCTTTCTCGTTCACATCTGAATAACCCCTGTCTTCATCGCTTTCATCATAATAGTAGGATATCGGTTCCTTCTCTTGTTTCTTGTCTTTCTTTTCGGGTACCAGCAAGGCCTGCATGTCACTAATGAACCCGGTACTTTTAGGCGGTATTGGATTCAAAAACACGCGCCTGTGTGACAATATTTCCCTGTATGTTTTTCCACCCAGGTGCGCATCACCGGGTCCTTGTGCCTCATAGCGGCTTTCCAGCCAGTCATTGAATTTTTTTCTTAATCCTTGCATGCTGGTTACATTGCCGATATCGGTCTTCAATTCAGTATAAAAATCTTTTTTTATCCCTGCCAGAAGCTTGGCATCGCCTTTCAGGCCTGTTAATCGCTCTTCAATCGCAGTCAGCATTTTATGTTTGACCTGCAGGAATTTCAGGCCTTGCTCAGGAAACAATGAATTATATTGACGTCTCATCGCATCGATAGAGACGCGGCGGTGCGCATCCTTTTCTTTAAACGTGCCATTATAGACATCAATGTCAGCAAGAATATCCTCCACCGCCCGGGGATTTTTTATGAGGTAATCGATGAATTCGGGTACCTGATACAAGCTCTTGATCAACTGGTTTCTGCGCTCAATCAGATGTCCTGCAATTTCATCCACAAGATGGGAATCAGAGACATACGCATCAGCGATATCCGCTATGGCTTCATCCGGAAGCAATGCGATTTTGAGCATGGCTTTGAATTTTGCCGCGACAAAAACCGGATGACACATCAGTACATCCGCTTTGTCTGCGGTAATTCCCCATGCAGCCTGGCTTTCTTCATCTGTGCTGGGAAAGCGCCTAAGCTCATCCGGCACAATATCATGTTCAACATCCTTGCCGCCCCTGACTGCATATCTTTGCATGATGGGCCACAGGCTCATGCCATGATCAATTTTCACCACTCTATTATGCTTGTCAAACCCGATATTATCTTCATGCAAATCGATTTCTTCGAGAAAATAACAAGCCACCAGAATCTCGGCCAGGTCTTTCAACTGCTGCGGATTTTTGAAATTCAAAGGGCGTTTCGCCAGCGGCTTGAATCCTTCCACGCCTTTTGAAATGAGCTCCAGTGTTTTTGAGTCGTCATAACGCTGCGCAACCGGGCGATTTTTCGGTTCACGCACGCCCACCATCAGTCTGTAATAATCACCCAATGCCGCTTCAATTTGAAAATGTTCAGGCTCTTCTTTGGTTGGTTTAATTGTTTTCAGAAACCAGCCTCTGCCTCTCAAATGTTCTTTATGTACCTTGTGAACCAGATCGACGTGATGCGCCGAATCCTCCGCCTTTTCCACCTCGACACCTTTGAGACGTTCCAAATGGCTTGCTGGCACTCTCTTTACCCGGCGTTCTCGCGATTTCTCTTTTCCTCTCTGACCTTCTCGTCTGTGCATATGTCACCCCCCTCGTTTCTTGTATCGTGATGACTTCCGCTTTTGGACGGCATAAATGAATGCAATCAATGCCTAAATTAAGTATAGGCGAGATCAGAATAATGAGAGGGGCGCGCAAATGTCTTGTAACCTGTTGATGAAAATAAAAGATTTCCCGGCCGCCAGATAGCGGCGGCCGGGGTCAGTCAAATAAGAGAGACAAGAGAGAAGTGTGAGCTATTCCTTCCAGGCGGGAATGGCCGCGCCGCCGGGATAGATTGTTTCAGCCGCTTTGACGACCGAAGGCGAGTGCATGACTGCAACCAGTTTTTTATATACAGGATTATTTTCATCACCTTGACGCACAACAATCAGATTGGCATAAGGCGAATCACGATCTTCCTTCAGGACAGCCTGACTGATAGTCAATCCGGTAGGGCCAATGAAATCATTGGTGATTGCGGCCATATCCGCATCTTTTAACACTCGCGGCAGCTGCGCCGCATCCAGCAGCCTGAATTGAAGAGCTAGCGGATTTTTTATGATGTCAGCCGGCTTCGCATAGGTGCCCGCGCCTGGTTTCAAGGCAATCAGGCCGGCTTTTTCCAGCAGCAGCAATGAGCGGCCGCCGTTACTCGGATCATTGGGAATCGCGATCACCGCGCCGCGGCGCAGTTCTGACAGTGATCTGATCTTGTTTGAATAAAAACCCATGGGATAAACAAATGTCTTGGCAATGGGAACCAGCGCGTAATGACGCGACTGCATCTGTCCTTCCAGATATGGCTGATGCTGAAAAATATTCGCGTCAATACTGTCGTTATTCAATGCGGTGTTAGGTTGTACGTAATCATTGAACGTGACAATCTGCAAATGCAAACCATATTGATTTCTTGCCACTGACGCCGCGGCCTTCATGACTTCTTCGGATTGTCCGCTCATCACGCCCACTCGTATGGTATCTTCAGCCAGGGCTGCTTTAGGCCAGAACTGATAAGTGAAGCATGCGGCCCAGAGCAACGCGCTCAACAATAAAACCGGTCTGAGTGACCGGCGCTCAGCCAGATAATCACCCGCCATTTGCACCAGCTGCACCATTACAACCAGCAGAATGACGGTTTCGAGCATGACAGTAACATTAAAGCGCTGATAACCATAATTGATTGCGAGCTCACCCAGTCCGCCGCCTCCAACCACGCCAGCCATGGCTGAATAGCCGATCAACCCGATTATCAGCAAGGTTGCGCCGCGAAGCAGCGCGGGCAGACTTTCAGGTATGAGAATGCGAGTAATGATCTGCCAGTTTGACGCACCCATTGCATTGCCTGATTCTATCAAGCCGAAAGGCACTTCAGACAAGGCATTTTCACAAATGCGCGCGTAAAACGGGATGGCGGCGACAGTCAGCGGCACCAGCGCCGCATTGGTTCCTATGCTGGTGCCCGCCAGAATGCGGGTCAGCGGAATCAGCGATATCATAAGAATGATAAAGGGAATGGAGCGCGTGACATTGACGATCATACCCATTGAACGGTGCGCCCAGCGGTTTTCCAGCGCCTGTCTGCTGCCCGTCATGAATAACAAACAGCCCAGAACCAGGCCTGTAACAATACTGATAAAACCGGAAATGAACACCATGTAAAGTGTTTCCCAGAAGGCTTTCACGAGAGATAACAATGCCAGATCATGCATACCCTAATACCTCCACAGAAACGGATGATTGTCTGGCAAAGTCCAGCGCCTCATGAACTGCCGCATGCTCCCCGCTTAACAGACAGACAGTGAAGCCAATGGAAGCATTCTGGATATTTTCAATATTGGCCTGGATGATATTGATCGTGATGTCAAACTGCTTGACCAGATTGGAAATCAGAGGCTGACTGCTGTTATCACCTTCGAATGTGAACCGCACCAGGCAGGATTTTGCGGTATCGGGTTCCAGATCAAGATGATCCGTGATCTGTTTCGGCAGCTCCATATGCAAGGCTTTTTGGACCAGCTTTCTGGTCACATCCGATTTAGGTCTGGCGAAAAGCTCCACAACAGGCCCGCACTCAATCAATGCGCCCTGTTCCAGCACGCCAGCCCGGTGGCAAACATGCTTGATCACTTCCATTTCATGGGTAATCAACACAATCGTCACACCCAGATCTTGATTGATTTCTTTTAATAAATTCAGGACTGCCAGGGTGGATTGCGAATCCAGCGCTGATGTCAGCTCATCGCAAAGGAGAATATCAGGCCGGGTCGCAAGCGCTCTGGCAATCGCAACGCGCTGCTGCTGGCCGCCGCTCAACTGCGCAGGATAATGATGTTGATGCTCCTCCAGGCGCGTTAACGTTAGCAGGGACGTGACTTCTTTGCGTATTGTTTCCCTGGTCAATCCCAGAAGTTCCAGCGGCAATGCAATGTTTTCATAGGCAGTGCGCGATTTCAGCAGATTGAAGTGCTGGAATATCATACCGATTTTTTTTTCGCTGCTGATTCAGCTGTGCGGTATCCAGCTGAGTCAAATCCACCTTGTCTATATAGACACGGCCGCTGGTGGGTTTTTCCAGCAAGTTCAGCGTGCGCAATAAGGTGCTTTTACCCGCGCCGCTCGCGCCAAAAATACCGAATATCTCGCCGCGATGAATGGCAAGATCAATCTCTTTCAATGCCTGAAACTGTTTTTGCTGTAAATAAAAGGTCTTGCAAACCTGTTTCAACTCAATCATCTCAAATCACCTCTCGTGGGCATCAGCCTGCTGAACATGCATAAACCAGCCAGCCATGCTGTCACCTTGCGCAAAACCGCCGCACGGATAACAGCAGGGAACCGGCCCAAAGACTATCCGCACATTCGACAGAGCCCGTAACAGGGAAAAAAAGATGTGGAGCGTTGGTATGAACCGCTCAAACCCTTAATGAGATAACAAGTTAATGTTAATGCAGTAAAAAGACTCACAAAAATCCCCCTTGCTGATAAAGGGGCTAAAACGGAATTAAATCAACGGGATGACAACCATGTAACCTGACGATGACCCCTAACGCTTTAGCCGTATTTGTTCATGCGCCCGCAATCTGAAACTCAAATCGGCGCCGTTTCAACCATTAGGTTATTACAGTTTCAATTATTGCGCAAGTTTGTTACGATGCCCGTTTTCATTAATTTGATGGTAGCAGCTCCGCAAATGGCTATTCTCATCCTGGTCGGCAGACATGACAGTGAAAGGCACTCCATGCAATGGTTTAGTCAGGCATGGAAACAGGCGTTGCTGGATCTGGATCCTGCTCTTGATATCCGTATCTGGCCCGATGCGGGAAACCATTCAGAAATTGAGTTGATACTGGTCTGGAACCATCCGCCGGGTCTGCTCAAGCAGTTTCACCATGCCAAGGCAATTTACTCCCTGGCGGCGGGCGTCGATCATATTTTCGTCGATCCCGATATAGATTCTCGCCTCCCTATCGTCCGTATCGTCGACTCTTATATGGCAAATGACATTGTGCAATATGTCGCCGCCTATGTCTTGCAATACATCAAACGCGTGCAACACTGGGCAGACAAGCAGAAAAACAGTGTCTGGTACAAGCAGCCTCCGTTTACTTTTGCTGATAAAGCCATAGGCATCATGGGGCTGGGCCATTTGGGCGGCAAAGCTGCATCCATCCTTCAGCAAATGGGCTTGACTGTCAATGGATGGAGCCAGTCTCCCAAGCAATTGCCCGGTGTCAACCAGTTTGCGGGCGACGCCCAGTTTCATGAGTTTCTGTCCCATACGGATATCCTGATCTGCATGCTGCCGCTGACGGCGAAAACTGAAAATATCCTGAATCGGAATACATTTTCATATTTGCGCAATGGCGCGTATCTGATAAACGTAGGACGCGGACAACATCTGGTGGAAGAGGATTTGCTAAGCGCCTTGTCCTCAGGACAATTGAGCGGCGCGTGTCTTGATGTATTCAGACAAGAACCTCTGCCGCAAAACCACCCGTTCTGGTCACATCCGGATATTCGTGTCACGCCGCATATCGCTTCTGTTACCAATCCGGTTACTGCTGCGCCGCAATTATATGAAAACTACCGGCGCCTCATGGCAGGACTGCCGTTATTCAATCGCGTAGACCTGCAAAAAGGATATTGAACCTGCTCTCTCCCCGTCATGCGGATCCGTACAGCCAGAGAAACAATCCGCGATACTTTTCCCTGAACTCCCACAGAGTTTATCCCGGCATGCTCAAAGCCGGGAAAGTTGTTTGAACGAACTGCATTTGGTCTTTATCACAAAGGTGCACACCCAGACCCAACAATCTGACAGGCAGATCACTTTTGACGAACGCAGAGTCAAACAAGGCTTCGAACTGCGCGAAATTCAATTCCGATGCGCCGCATTCAACAGAAGCCTGCCTGAAATTACTGAATTTGATTTTCACAAACTGGTTTTTAATGTGGCCATCAGGCGCGTTGTCACGCACACGAATACACAGTTTCTCGTAAAGAACTTTTAATGCCCCCAGGCAGACAGACTTGTCTTTGACATCGCTGGGAAAAGTGTGCTCAACACTCAACGATTTTCTTTCCCTATCCGCCATGACGGGACGATGGTCTATTCCGCGGCACTGATCATGCAAATGCTGGCCCAGTTTTCCAAACTTTTCCGTTAGAACGGCCACAGGCAATGACTGCAAATCCAAACAGGTTTGAATCCCCATGCGATGCAGTTTTTCCGCAGTCACTTTCCCCACCCCGAATAATTCAGCAACAGGCAGGGTCCGGATAAAGCTCTCAACCTGTTCCGGCTTAATGACGAACATGCCATTCGGTTTCTTCCAGCCGCTGGCGATTTTAGCCAGAAGCTTGTTGGGAGCAACACCTGCGGACGCCGTTAGCTGCTCGGTATCCAAAATTTTTTGCCGTATGGCTTGTGCGATCAATGTTGCGCTGCCCTTGCAATACGGTGATCCGGTCACATCCAGGTAGGCTTCATCCAGTGCCAGCGGTTCAACCTTGTGAGTATATTCCCTGAAAATCTGATGCAGACGTTGTGCCACCTGTTTGTATTTCTGCATATTAACCGGCAAGATAATCAGATGTTTGCATAATCTGACAGCCCTGGAAACGGGCATGGCTGAGCGTACACCGTATTGCCTTGCGGCATAATTACTCGTGCAAATCACGCCTCTCGCGTTCTGCGGGCCGCCCACCGCGACCGGCTTGTCGGCAAGTGATGGATTGTCACGGATTTCAATGGCCGCATAAAAGCAATCCATATCAATGTGTATGATCTTGCGTGTCATCTCATGGCGCGGAAGGAAGATATCCATGGTTTCAAGTCAACTGCCCCGAAAGGATTACATGGCTAATTACATCTTAAAGCCATAAAATAAACTTGATTACGTACGATTTCAAGTGTATCTTGCCTTCCTATGATGAATATAAAGGCACCAGCATGAAACACGGCGGAGCGCGCAAGGGCGCCGGAAGACGGCCGCAATTCGGCTGCAAGACCAAACCGATGCGCATACCCGATGCATTAATCGCATCCGTGCAAAAACTCATCCTGCATAAGGGATATCAACTTCCGCTATATGACACGAAAGTACAAGCCGGGCCGCCCTCGCCCGCTGACACTTGCGCTGAAACATCCTTCAATTTGCATGAGTCACTGGTTCCGCATCCGGCACAAACATTTCTGGTTCGGGCATCTGGCGACTCCATGATTAACGCGGGAATCCATGAAAATGACTTGCTCATTGTGGACCGCAGCATCCAGCCTGTGGATGGAAAAATTGTCATCGCATCTGTAGACGGTCATCTGACAGTCAAGCGGCTGCATCGAAATCCGGATGGACAATTCACCTTGATACCTGAAAATCCCAGGCATAAACCCCTGACAATCAGCGCAGAAAGCCATGTACACATATGGGGCGTGGTATTACACGTGATTCATTCCGTCTGATGTTATTTTTTATTTATTCTAGAATCGTTATCAAACACGGGATAAAAATGCCATTCAGCAGGACAGAAATCGGATAAGAATTCTGGCTGATAAAAGTGGTTGAATGTATTATACTTAATAAAAACCACTCGTAACTTATAATTGACAAGAAAACACACGAAGATTATGAAATCCAAATTATTCCAAAATAAATTAGCCGTCAAAAAATCACCCATGCATGGTTATGGTGTCTTCGCGGAAAAAACCATACGCAAAGGCGAAAAAATTGAAGAATGCTACATGATTGTTTCCAGGGGCGGCGACAAAAAGCTTGAGGATTATTACTTCGATGCAAACGGCAAATATGCCATATTTACCGGCTTTGGCATCATTTACAATCACTCGGACGATCCCAATGCGGATTACAAGATTAACATGAAAAGCCGGGTTGTCACATTCAAGGCCGTCCGAACCATACACAAGGGTGAGGAAATCTTCGTATCTTATGGTGACGAATGGTTTAGCAGCCGCGGGTTAAAGCCCAAAGCCCACAGAAAGAAATGAACCGGAAGTCACAGTCTGCTCGATCATTTCCACCGGTTCCTGTTATTATCCCTCACATGAACCCCATACCCAGACTGATCAGCAAAACCAAACTCATGCGAGGCTATCGCTGCCTCAAGTGTATTTATTTGACCATACATGAGCCTGCGCTTGAAGCACCCGTCACGCCGGATCTCCAGGCCTTGTTTGACCAGGGCAATCTGGTGGGTGACGCGGCCAGAAAACAATATGCCGGAGGAGAACTTGTCGATAACAAACCCTGGGATTTTACCGGCGCCCTCGCCAGAACCAGGGAATTGATTACTGCGGGATCACCTATAATTTATGAAGCCGCTTTCGAGTACATGGGATGTTACGCAAGAGCCGACATCATTCAGTATTCCCCCGAAACAAAACGCTGGCGCATCTATGAAGTCAAGTCAACCACCAAAGTCAAGCCGGAACACCTTGACGATGTCGGCCTTCAAGCCTGGATCATGGCAAAGAGCGGCCTGCCTTTAGAAAAAATTCATATCGTTCATCTGAATCCTGATTGCCGCCATCCCGACTTGACACACCTCTTCGTCGAAGTGGACGTGACCGAGCGCATCCGTGAGAATTATCTGGAAATCAAGCCAAAAGTAAAAGAAATCTTGACCGTCATCCGGCAGGAAACCGTTCCTGATATCGACATCGGTCCTTATTGCCTGTCACCGACTGAATGCGGTTTCACAAGTCATTGCTGGCCGGAAAAAAAAGTGCCTGAAACCAGCATATTCAATTTGCCCGGATTGCGCGAAAAAAAATGGCAGCTCTATTACGAAGGCATTATCCAGCTTGACGATCCCCGGCTGCGCGGCCTGAATGATTTACAAGAGCGAATAGTCACCTGTTTCAAGACCGGGGAACGATATCTTGACCGTGACGCCGTCAGATCCGCCCTGGCAGCGTGGAAATTTCCGCTGGTTTTTCTGGATTTCGAAACCATTAATCCAGCCATTCCGCGGTTCGCGGGATGCCACCCCTTTCAGCATATTCCCTTTCAGTTCAGCGTGCATGTCTGGCAGTCACCTGATTCCGCCGTCACTCATCTTGATTTTCTTCATGAAGCGGACGACGATCCGCGGCCAAGCCTTATTTCCGCGCTATTGGACGCCTGTCAGACGCAGGGTTCCATTCTCGCCTATTACAGCAAATTTGAATCTGACCGTATCCGTGAGCTGGCTGACTTTTCTTCCGAACACAGCGAAGCCCTGGTCAATCTTCTGGAGCGCCTGGCCGATCCTCTTGAAATCATCCGCGCCTCCGTATATGACAATGCCTTCGCCGGCAGTTTCAGCCTGAAACGTGTTGCTCCGGCGCTGCTGGGACAAGCTTACAGCTATGAGGATATGCTGGTCGCAAACGGCGGTGACGCCCAGCGGGCATATGAAGAACTCGTTTCAGCGCGAACCTCACCCGAGCGGAAAAAACTGCTGAAAAAAGCCATGCTGGACTATTGCGAGCAGGATACACGGGTCATGGTTGAACTCGTCAAGTGGTTATTTAACGTATGCCGCGCTTAAACTGCACGGCCTCCTTTCTTCGCCAGATTCAGGACAGGCCCTTCGAGACGGCACTGCGTGCCTCCTCAGGCCTGTCCTGAGCTTGTCGAAGGAGCGAACGGTGGTGAAAATCCCGTTCGTGGTGAGGAGCCGCGTCAGCGGCGTCTCGAACCATGAACGGGAATCCCGCACCATCACATTTTGTCAACATCTGCTTTTATTCGCCGGATTATCAACTGTTTCATCATGGCAATCGGATGGCTGGATTCTGGATTGCGCAGACTGACGGCGCAGCTCATGACTCGAGGGCGCGTGTTGTCTGTCATTGCGGTGCGTATGGCATAAGACGCCGAACTGATTGAGACGCAGCCTGTCACACGAATGCGTTCTTTCCAGGACACGAACTTGCCTGCCCATTTGTGATTTGCGCTTTTGTTGAGCGACGGCCGGATCCATGAAATGAAAGCGGTTTCGATACCGCTCACAAAAAATATAGGCAAGCATGGCATGCACATCTGCCGTCGGATGCACGTCATCCCAAAACATATACCCTGTCGCAGGCGACGTCCCGTTTTTCAATATGCGGAAATCTCCGGATTTCGTGTACGGCTGACTTAGCTTGGACTTGTCCATCTGATATTTTTCCGGATGATTGAACATTTCGGCAAATTCACGGTTTACATCCACCGCTTCAATCGTGCAGTCAGGGTATTGCTTTTGCAATCCGGCACAAGCAGCCATTAACCGCCTGTTAAAATACGCCGAGCAGGCTCTCGCGTTTTCGCGCTCATACTTGTCTTTAGCCTGAAACCGGGGTGTCAGCGACAAATCAGGCAGGTTCATCAAAAAAAATGACGATAACCATGAGCGACAAGCGTTTCAATGTTTCTTATCCTCTCCGCCACCGCCTTGTTGACTTCGGTCATTGACGGCCGCTCATTCACCGTGATCAAGTCATTCGCGCCAGACCATTCAATGATCAGCGTTTTGGCTTTTTCTTTTGGCGGCAACACATTGGCATGTTCTTCATCATGCGCGAGAAGATCCGCGCGCTTTTCACGCAGTGTGGACAATATCAACCGGGTAAAAAAGCGCTTGATGCTTATGCTGGGAACCCATTTGTAACTATGCGAGGTCAGCCCTCCCTCTGTATAACAGCGAACGAATTCATTATCGCGGTAATCAACTTTTTTATCATCACGCAAATTGAAATAATACTCGATTGCCCGTCTGACATGGATATCGTTATTAATAATGGCATCCGCCATATCGTCACTGCGCCACTTTTTATCATTCTGGAATTTTTTAATCGTGAATTCATTGGCGAGCGCGGCGATGAAATGATCACTCCACGGCATGCCGTTTGTAAAACTGTCGCCGGGAGCCGTGCCGGTCAGGCCAGCCAGCAGACTCATGGGAATAAAACCAAACAATTTTTTCTTATAGATAGTGCCCCTGTCCGAGAGACTATCGCCCATAATGATAATGCGTGAAATGTCAGGTCTTGTGATCATGCGTATTCTCCTTCGCCAGTTATGTGTCCTTTTGCATCTTCATTTCATTTTATGAATCGAAGATTAAAACAGACTTAAGACTGCCTGGAGCACTTTCATAACAAGACATTGACATGAATTGAAACATTCAATTTATCAAATGAATATCATCAATGTCCTATTGCGGAAATATTTTCATGTCTGCGCCGCCCCGCTTCGGGAAATTTGCGGGGCGGGCAGCGGCTTATGTCGCATCGTCAGGATAGATAACAGAATTTGCCTTGGGGCCTGACCATATTTCTTCTTCACTCAGTGTGGTTTCAATGAATTCAATGGGTGTTCCATGATCGTCTATCATGGCGACCCTGAAGCCGGCGAATGGATAATATGGACCCAATATGACCGTCTTTCCCGCAATCGCTTCGTCAATACTGCTGACCCTGAATGCCACATGCGGCACTGTCTTGATCAGCGGATGCAGGGGACTGTCTTCTTCAAACCGATGATACTGAATACGGAATTCACTGTTCTCGCCGCCTGATGTGAACATTTTAAATGTTGAACTATATCGCTCGCCAGGGCGCTCCTGCGTGGTGGGAATGCCCATGTGATGATATTCATAGGTAACCGTTTTTATACTCATTGACCACCCCCTCATGGACTGCTTTTAATTTTGTGGCCCGCTGCCGGACAAACTCACACTGATGTTTCTCACGGCTCTTTGTCCGCAAAAGGCCTGCCACGGCATAAATTGATTTTTTTCAATAGCCTGCGCGCAGCAGCGCTTGTTCTGGCACCGGGAGACTGATATACTTGATTGACCAGTCAGTCAAGTATCATAACCCGTGATTGACTGACTAGTCAATTAATATCGGAGACGGCCCATGAATCATCTGACGACAAAAGAAAAAATCCTCGCCGCAGCCAAAAGCCTGTTTGCTGAAAATGGATTCGCTGGAACGTCGATAGGCAAAATTGCCGCGCTCGCGCAAGTTAATCACAGTCTTGTTTTTCATCACTTTAAAAGCAAGGAAAACCTCTGGGTCGCGGTCAAACACGATATCGTTGAACAAGCCTCTGGAAAAACCGGGACACTCCCGGATACCGGACTCCCCTTTGAAAAATTCCTCGAAGAACTCTTTGCGCAAAACATGAAGTTTTACCGCAGCAATCCCGATGTTGTAAAAATGATAAACTGGCAGCGCGTGGAACGCCGGCACAGCCGAGCCATCGGTATCACCCTAAATAAGGAAACACGAGCCTGGCTGGATGCATTCAGACATTACCAGAAAAACGGGGATATTGACAAAAAGGCCGCGCCCGAATTTATCATGACCCTGATTTTGTCTATAATCAGTTCCGCCGCGCTTGACCCCAATATATTCATCCGGGACAAGAAGCAGCAGGAAAAATATCTGCAATTTTGCATCAAATGCATTCTCAAATCGTTGAGAAATTAAAGCGCGTGACTACCCTTTCCTCGTCATGATTGTATTGTGACGATAAAATCAGTGTGTATGCCGCATGCCCACAACAGCCGCGCCCATGTCAAGATTGGCTGTTGATTCCAGAATATCTGTTTTTAAAGCGTTAAACGCGCGCGCAATGGCTGGCATCTGTATTCCCTCCTCCAGGATTCTCATCGCCTTGGGATTCAGTTCGTACGCGCGGTCTCGTAAAAACAGGCGAAAATGACTCAAGACAAGATCCAGTATAAAGTCTCCATGACGTTCCATGATTTTTCTCAAGGGAGCCAGCTGAAGCGCCAGATTCCTTGCTTCCAGCGCGCGCGCCGTGCGAAACTCAATCCATTTCTGCCGGACATCCTCTCGTTCGCCGCTTGAATTGAGTAACGGCAGGGGTGCCGAGGTATTGCCCTCATCATTCAGCATATGCAAATCATCCGGCATGTGCAGCATTGCGCAGGATGTGTACATCGCCTTGTCGGTCAATGCCAGTATAATCAGTTGAACATATTTCTGGAAATTGAAAACGGGGCGGTCACACAAACTTTGGTAATTTTGGTTGTCCTGAGTGGTAAAATAATTTTTAGTGATATCCGAGACCGGGGACAATGCGGTATCGGCAGACGTGTCAAGAATAGTCGCCCGTGTCGGCCAGTATCTGAAATTTGCAGCGGTCAAATTCGGAAAATTGATATAATCATTGACGTCCAGGATAAAATCCTTTGGCAAAGGCTTTCTTCCCGGACTCTTGAACCGGTACGTCAATGGATAAACAGCCAGGTCACCATCCACGTTGCAGCCGTCGCTGGAAAGGTTTTTCGCATGGCCGTCAGGGTCTTGCATAAAATACCGCGAAGTCAGTCCTATCGCCTGCCCGCACAGGATACGAAAATGCAAGACATCTTCAAGTGAAACGTGCAGACTCGCCACCATGCCGTCGTCAATCTGTATGTTCGCGTATTTACTGCTCGGATTTGTCTGTTCGGCCGCCACATCCACCCAGTTTTCCTGAAGCGTGCAGCTTATTCCATGCAAGTGTTTGAGATACAAGGCCGTCTCATCAAGCAGCACCTGATTGAGTTTTTCAATCGCCTTGTCTATTAATATCATTTCCTTGTCATGCTGGTGCTGAGTGGCGACATAACTCGATTTGGACAGCAAGATAGCTGATTTGCGCTTCATCAGCACGCCCCGCAATTCTTCCAGCTTGCCAAATGTGATCGTGGGGATGTTAAGCTTGAGGAAGGCCTCCAGCTTTGGCTTGACATGCACCGCGCTGCTCTCGTCACCCAGATAATAGTTGCCCGTATTCCGTGCGAATTCCCAGACCTGATAGAAATAATTGCTATCGCCGGATACTTCTCTTTTCAGCAAGGGAAGCATTTCCCTGATGACGGCGAACAACTCATCCAGTTGCCGGAGGTCTTCCGCGTCACGTTTTTTGATCATGCATTTTAATGACGAAAGTTCCAGGTCCTGCTGCTGCAACGGCTTGTCCCGATTCGGCTTGAATCCCGGCAACAGCTTGGAAAAGACACCGATATATTGCGACATTTCATCCCTGACTGTATAACAGGTAGGAAAATGACGCGGCCCAAGGAGTTGATACGCTATGCTGTTCGCCGACTCAAGAGACGACATGACGGAACCAGGCTCATTTTTTTTATAAAATCCCATGCCATGGATATGCCCCGTGAATGAAGTGATGCCTATCAGTTTTTCATGATCCAGCAGCTCAATAAGCTGTTTGTAACCTTGTTCGGCATGGCTGGAAACATCGATTTTCAGAAATTCACACAAGTCCGCCAGGTTTTTTGGTTCCACCGGAACCAGACTGCAAAGCCTCAGTTTTTTATCCGCATAATAAAGCTTCTTGTCCGTCGTGAAAATATAGCAAGCCGTGCTTTTTCCGGGCAATTGATTAAGGTCAAAATCATGGGGACAGGGAGGAGAAACAACGACATCGCATCCTCCCTCGTTAAAGCTGACAACATCAACCGTATGCGATGAACTCTTGACGCCCATGGTCGCCTTCATGCTGTCGCTGACTTTTTTTGAATGAATCAGAAGGGTTTCGCACACGGTGGCCGAAGGCCAGGATTCTGTAGAAACAGGCTCCACCAGTATGAAGCTTTGCAGCAAAAGATGGGCCTCGGGAGAAACGGACTGGTCAAGGGTGGACAAGATGGCAGCCGTGGACCCGGGATAAGCCGGCATGTCCGTACCGCCCGGGTGACGCAGTTTGTCCTGTTCGCTTGTATATGCCTCTTCGTGCCGTGCGCTTTGCATATAATTATTCTCGGCTTCCCTAACACATTATTGACCATAACAGGGAAATATTAAGGAAATATTAAATTACACTGTGCCCCGCGGGCACCGCCCGGCCCAGCCTGAAATCGCATTTTCAAAACATAAGTATATGAATTTAAATACTATAAATTCAAAACAGCGGTGTGCGCGCAAAATTTCTTACAGTACAACAACCGGCTGGCAAGGCAAAAAGGCTGCCGTATTCACCCGAACATCCCGCATACGCTGTCACACCAGGAAAAAACCTTTCAGGTATGGAAAGTGTGTGATATCAGCGGGTTGGGCAGCCAGGGAAATCATGCCGCGTATGATTTACGGTATACTTAAAGTAAGAGAACCATGGATGCGGCACAGCCAACATGAATAAAATCATTCAAGGCAAAAGCAAAATGATAGTGACATTATTCCTCTGCCAGGTATTCATGAACTGGTTATATGTGGCGTGGGTTCAATCGCATATTTTCACCAGCGCCCATGCATGGCTGGCGATTCTCCCCTTGTTCGGGTATTTTTATATTGTTTTTACCATACTCGCGAGCATTGAGCTTCTGCATAAAACACGGCTGGGGCTGGGACTGGCTTACAGCGTCATCATGTTCGGAATCGTTTGCGCCGTCATTTCATACAGCATGGTTTACAAGCAAGACTATGTCTTTGGCTGGGTCATCACTCCATTGATAGCTGTTAATTTTGCTGTGGTTTTCTATCTGGCCTTGAACCAGACTTATTTTGATTCAGACTGACAACAGTGGCGGGTCATCCTTCCCCAACCCTGGTTTGCCCTGACAAGCCGGACCGGGCTGTGCACCATCGATTCTTGTGCAAACACACCGCAGCGGTTACTCTTATAGATAGGACAGACGGAAGCAAAACCGGGACTGACTGGCAGGGGCACCCTCACCGCGATGGAATGCATCAAGAAAATCCGAAAATTGTGCGGTCAAATTATCGTCACGCTTCGATTCAGTATTCTTTCCATCTTCATATCGCTGTTTGTCATTTCCAGCATCATCGTGACGGCAACGTATTACATGAACTCATCGCGAGATATTATCTACGTCGCGAACAAATCCATGCACGACATTACTCAATCCCTGAATCAGCTGTTTCTCTCTGAAATCAGGGTGGCGGAACAGGACGCTATTTTCACGTCGCTTTTAATGCAAAGAAACGCCCTAAATACGAATGACGCCAGCGAAATGATCAGTTACTTTTTCACACAGGCCGAGCAGTTCAATATCGCGCAAGCGATTTACTGGGGCGACGTAAAGGGCAATTATGTTTCAGCGGAATATGAAAACGATCATACCATCACCAGCCATTACATCGATCGCAACGCGCGCCCCCCGTACGAGCTGGCCATCAAACGCGACCGCCATGGCAAGGTTGTCGAATATAAAAAATCCGGCGCTGTCGATTACGACCCCAGAGCCAGACCCTGGTTCAAAGAAGCTGAAGAAGCGGCAAAGCCGGTCTGGACCCGTGTCTATCTTTACAAGCCCTCGGACTATCTGGGTATTACGCTGGCCGCACCGGTATACGATGACAACAGACAGCTCAAAGGCGTACTGGGTGTGGATATCCGCCTTGACTGGATTTCCGCCTACATTAACAAACAATATGTCAATCCACACGGCGTCTTGTTCATCGTGCAGGAAAACGGCGATCTGATCGCCTATCCGCATTTTGATGAACTTCCCAGACACAATTATCTGATGCACATTAGTGAATTACCGGACAAATGGATTCCTGAGTCTTTTACGATTTATAAAAACAGCGGCCAGACGAGCTTTTCCTTTCAGTACGACGGCAAAAGATATCTAGCGAATTATCGCCCGATACCCATGCTGAAAAAACAGGGTTGGCTCACCGGCATTGTGGTGCCTGAAAATGATTTCATCAGTCAATTGAATGAAACGCGGATCACCAACATACTGATGAGTCTGCTCGCGCTGCTGATTGGTATTTACCTGGTTTCCATCCTCGTCAACAATATTGTCAACCCCGTCAAACGTCTCATCAGGGAAACCGCCCGAATCAAGGAATTCGACCTTGACGGCGATGGCAGGGTCGCTTCACGCATCAAGGAAGTGCTATTGTTGTCAGATGCGATTTATTCCATGAAATCAGGTCTCAGGGCTTTCAAGCGCTATGTGCCTTCCGAATTAGTCCGGCAGTTGGTCAAACGAGGCGAGAGCGCGAAACTGGGCGGCAGCAAAAAACAAATTGTCGCGCTGTTCAGCGACATCAAGAATTTCACCAACATCATGCATACCTCCGACCCTGATCAACTGGCCTCCCAAATGAACGAATATTTCGATGTCCTGTCATCCGTTATTACGCATGAAGGCGGCACGATAGACAAATATATAGGCGATTCAATCATGGCTTTTTGGGGCGCGCCCAACCCGATTCAAAACCCCTGTCATCATGCAGCGGAAGCGGCGCTGAAATGCCTTGAGTCATTGGCGGTTCTTGAAAAAAAATGGGAATCGGAAGGGAAAATCCCGTTGAAAACGCGCATTGGAATCCATTATGGTGAAGCCATTGTGGGGAACTTCGGCTCAAGCGAGCGCATAAACTATACCGCCATCGGCGATACCATCAATATTGCCAAGCGGCTGGAATCCCTCAATAAAAAATATCATACGCACATTCTTGTCAGTGAAACCGTCTATTCAATCATCCAAAATCAATACATCTTTAAATCGGAAGGCCGCACACTGCTCAAAGGTTTGCGGCTGGAAATGGAGGTATATTCATTGCTGGGGCGCAAAAAACCGTAAACTTGACACGGACTCTTCTTACGGAATGAATTTGTGCGCCCGCAGATAATCATGAGCCGCCGTATACGGCGCACGATGCATCACATCCACCTGATAATTGAGCTCGCGCATCGCCTGGCCGCTCAGGCTGCCCAAGAGCGGTTTCAATGCCCATTCCACTTCCGGGTGCAGCTTCAGCACTTGAGAGCGAATGACGGGCGCCGCACTATAGTCGGGATAAAATTTTTTATCATCGTTTAATAAAACCAGATCATAAGCCGGGATCCGTCCGTCGGTGGAAAATGCATTGATAAGGTTAACCTGTCCGTTTTTGATGGCGTCGTACATCAAACCGGCATCCATTTGACGTATTTGCCCGAAATTTAAGTGATATGTCTTCTCCAGGCCGATCAAGGCGTCTTCCCGCTGCATGAATTCAGCCGGCACGCCTATGATTAACCTGTCTTCTATCAGCAGCAGGTCGCTGATGTCTCTAAGATGATATTGCCTGGCAAATGCCGATTTGACCGCCAGGGCTTGTGTATTGTTAAATCCGAAGGGAGCCAGCCAGTCCAGATCAAACTGCTTTTTATACTCGCGTCTCACCTGCGCATACAAGTTCCGGGCATCAGGAGGATGGTGGAGCTTCAACACGGTCAAATAAGCTGTTCCGGTGTATTCGGGATACAAATCAATTTCATTGCTGAGTATCGCCGCGTGACAAATCGCCGTGGTCCCAAGATTGAACCGTCGTTCTACACGCAGACGTGTCCGCGCTTCTATCATCTGCGACATTAACTCACCCAGCACTATCTGTTCGGTAAAGTTCTTGGACGCTATTCTGATCGATTGACGATTTTCTGAAAACAAATCATGTGCCGCGTACATGACACCCAACGCAATCAGCGCGGCAGCTGACATCATGAAAACAGCGAACCACACCAGTTTTTTCCTGCGGATTTGAGAAACTGCCATTCTGGATTCAATCAGGGCAATCAGATAATCAAACCCCAGCGCCATCGCGGCGGCGGGCACAGCGCCCAACAGAATCAGGTTGGCATTATTCAAAGCCAGCCCCTGATTGATGAAATCACCCAACCCTCCGGCACCCACAAAAGAAGCGAGTGTCGCAACACCGATGCTGATGGAGACTGAAGTGCGTATCCCGGCAATAATAACAGGACACGCCAGCGGCAGTTCCACCATGGTTAACCGCTGCCACCGGGTAAACCCCAGCCCGCGTGCGGCTTCAATACTGTCTGGCGAGACATTCTCCAATCCCGCCACCGTATTTCGCAATACGGGCAGCACGCCATAAATGGATAACACCAGGATGGCCGGTTTCACGCCTATGCCTAACACCGGTATGAACAACGCAAGCAAGGCCAGACTGGGCACTGTCCAGACCGCGCTGGCCAGACCCAGTACCAGAATTTTCATTTTATGCAGCCGCCTGACTATAATACCCAGCGGGAGACCTATCATCACGGCCAGTGACGTGGCGATACAGACCAGATAAAGCTGCTCCCATAGCTTGGTCAAGAGCACCGGCCATTCGCTTGCCACAAACTGCATGAAAGAATCCGTCATCATGATTCCCTGGTTATCTGTTTATCGAATCTGTCAATTTTGAAAATTGAAGCAGGGGTTTTTGAATCAGTTCATATACGAATTCAGTCGCCGGCTTATCAAGAATTTCCTGCTTGCGTCCTGTCTGATGGATTGTGCCGTGATGCATGATGATCATGCGGTCCGCCAGGCGGAAAGCTTCAAAAATATCATGCGTCACAAACACGATGGTTTTGCGCAACTCCGAATGCAGCCGTAATAATTCATCCTGCAGTGACATACGGGTTATCGCATCCAGAGAGGCGAAAGGTTCATCCATCAGCAGATAATGCGGATTGTTAGCCAGTGCGCGCGCGACACCCACCCGCTGTTGCTGGCCGCCCGAAAGTTCCGACGGCATGCGTTGTGAAAAAAGCACGGGATCCAGATTGACCAACTCCATCAGCCTGCCTGCATCCATTCGCCGTTGCGCGGCCGGAATGCCTAGCAGCCTCAATGCAATGACAATATTTTCTTCCACCGTCATGTGAGGAAAAAGACCCACCCCCTGAAACGCATACCCCATGGAACGGCGCAGTTTGATGGGATCCATCTGCATGATATCCCGGCCATCGATTTCAATGGTGCCCGATGTGGGGTCAACCAGGCGGTTGATCATTTTCAAAGTAGTGGTTTTGCCGCAGCCGGATGAACCCAGTATGACTAACAATTCGCCATCCAGGATATCCAGGGAGATGTCATTGACGATATACGTGCCGCCCTGGTCATAAGTTTTTGAAATATGAGATAGCTTGATCATCGGCGCGGACTTATTTCAGAGAGTCCCTACAATATTACATGATTCAGCCGATTTTGTCAGAGCCGATTCCGCCTCAACGGTGAATGCGCGATCCCGCAATCAATCCCGTGAAAATCACGCAGTGCGCAGACCGGCATCCGCGCACCCGTCTTCAATAAATGTCACCCGTTCAAGATTGTTTTTTAATGTTTTCGGTTGGATTGGCGGCAGGCTTCGCCTGGTTTGCCGGAACCGTGCTGGTCACTTTTTGCTGCGGCTTGCCCGGATTCGTCTGTGATGATTTCATTGGTTTATGATCCGGATAAACCATGACCGGCATGATTACCGGGAAAATTTCCTTGTCCATCATACTCCATTGATCATCAAAGAAATGATTCATTTCATGCATCATGCGCTGCATGGATTGATGCATGGCTTGTTGCTGCAAGCGCATTTTCCTGACGATTGCCTCAGCTTGCGCGGATGTCAGCTGCCCGGGTTCGCCAAATTGAATCAGCTGATAAGTGACTGGCTGCTTGCCCTCATTCACTGTTCCTTGTGAAAACCGCAAGCTCGTCCGGATAGAGTGTGCGTTATTGAGGTCGCTGGATTTCACCCAACCGACATTGCCATTTTTGGGATCCGCTATTTTTACCCATTGCCCTTCTCCGGGCGAATAAATCGGAATAATTCCTGACGCCGGGTCCACTTTGGCCACGACTTTGGCATCCGCTTTTGGCTGTTCATATAACTGCAATTCCTTGGCCATGACGGGCGCAGCGTTGCTCAAAAAAACGACAGAGCCTGCTAATGATATAAAATAAGCCAGTTTGAAGTTGAATTTCATAACCTTCCTCCATATATAACATACCAATAGTTTGTCAATGTTAGATAATGGTAAGGATTAAATTAAAAAATTCAAGTCACGGGTCAGAAACAAGGCGTCAAAGCCGGTTACTTGCTTTTGCGCTTTTTGACTGCCATATATGCGACCACAGCGAGTCCTGCAATTAAAGCGGCACCCAGATAAAGACCATACTTTTGAAAGAAGTCCAGCGCTTCTTCCGTTGGGGTGTTAACTGAAACGATATCGGCAAGCGCCCTGGATGAAGACAATACCCAGATTAACAGGCCGGACAAGATGACAATACCACGATTTATTTTCATATCAATACTCCAATCGCCGCGCTGACAACGTTCATGCAAACGGATACGATAACACAGTTTGACAGACTGGCCTTTAATTGCAACTTCAAAAGACCGGCCTCAATAAGAATAACCAATAATTCGACCGGAAAAAATGCCTCCCATGGCGTCAATTCAAAATCGAAGGATAAAAATTTGAATAAGGTCCAGGCAAGGGGAAAACTGACCAGATTAACCGCAATGATGGCTATCACGTAATCACGTATAGTGATTGATGTGTCAAACAGATAACGTTTGATGATCCCGGCAATCATTAACTCGATAGCAATCGTCAGAAAAAGAAGGACAAGAATTTTCATAATGACGCCTGATTCCATCCTGATGAAGAATATTGGCTGGCAAGAATGTCTTATGTTATCGTAGATGTAAAGCACATTATCCTGAACCGGACACGATACGGGCTCACCACAAACTTCAGCGACGCGCCAAAACCATGGAAAAACACAATCCTGTTTTATCACTGCCTCTCGCGACGGCCCTGGCCGCAATCAGCAGTCTGATGCCATTAACATGCTATGTCTTGTCGTTGTCCGCATTCGGCATTCCTCACGTTTATTATGAATTGCATTACATCAGAGAACGGTTTTCTTCGCGCCTGTCTCTGCCGTTCAAGTCCGGGATCCTGCTTGTGCTGACAATGATTTGTCTCTGTAATACCGCCGCCTTGATCATGCCTTTTCAACATGTCATGGAAATAGTATTGCTGATTGCCGCATTGTTGTTCTTGCTGGCTTATTTCTTCGCTCCCAGCCTGATGACGCTGGCAGGCATTTTTCTTTTCACAGCCGGCATATTATTTAACCCCGTGCTTGTTTTTTTCATCATGGCGTTTTTGCATAATCTGACCCCCTGGGGGTTCCTAAAAGAACGCGGCGCAAGCGGGCGCGCCTGGATTATTTTTATTTTGCTGCCTGTTGTTGTGTTTTTTCTTTCTATGCCGACCGCGCTGGATCATGCGCTTTACAGCCCCGCTGATGCGGAAACTTTTCTGGCGCATTACATCCCGGTCAAGTGGCAAGATATCGATTTTGTCAAGCCGGTGTTTGCAGCGGCAGTTTATTTACAACTAACGCATTACGATACAACGATAAGAGTCATGCCAAAATTAATGTCCCAAGGAATCAGGCCGCACCGGCTGGTTTATGTCGTGTTTGCGCTCGTGTGTTGTGCATTCATCTTCAGTTTCAAAACCAGCCGCTCCGTGTATTCCATACTGGCAGGATTTCATGCATGGCTTGAAGTGCCTATCCTGCTGGCGGTGTTTGCCGGCTACTTTGAACCAGAGAGCCGCGCGGCGGCTAGCGCTTCCTGACTGCTCAAACAGGGATGTTTGCGAGACTCATTCTCATCGCGGAACTCTTTCTCATTATCAGCACAGATTGACATCCATTCTTATATTATCATGCGCGAGTCATGGCGCTGCTGCGGAGCGGGTGATTCCAGAACAAGCAGGTTGTGCTTGGTCAGATCGGATATGATACCCCCTAACCGCTTGTCATGGGCGGCCGCTTTTTCCACTTCATCTTTCAATACATATTTTGCCTGGACGTTTGAATCTCTCGTGTCTTTCATTTTTTTTAACTCTGTCAACACTCCTTTCGCAACAGTGAGCTTGACATCTTTTGACATTTTCCTGTGGCGACCTAAAAATGTGAAATAGTTGCTTTCCTTTTCTCGCTGCGAGATATATTTATCCAGTTTTGTAATGTAATACTGCGGTGTTCCCGGCAAAGCATGTTTATCGCGCCACGTGGTCAGCCAGGAAGGAATACCCGCCTTGTTTTTGTTTGCTTCCAGATAAGCATCAACCGCATTCCAAATCAAATGAGTATGCTTGTTCAGGCCGCGCCCTTTCACCAGCGTGGGCGCGCCATGCAGCAAACGCTCGAATTCTTCCTGACTGATGGGGTTGCCTTTTGAAATGGATTTGACGAGGTTGTAATAGGCTGAAGACACTCCGCCGCGGTCAATCGCGTCTTTGCAGGAAAAGTTAAAGCTTTCAGGTCCCAGCTTGGCAATGATGTAATCGGTTAGCTCAAACTTGATAAAATGAAAATAGACTGCCTGCTGGTCGGCCTGACTCAGCTTGGCTCCCGGCTGAAAGCCCAGCGCGGAAAAGCTTTTTTCCAGCAGTTCAGACAGTATTGCATTTTCATTGCTCTTGCTATACGTAAATCCATCGCCATACAGGCAGGCTTTTATTCTGTCGCTAATGTGAAAATCATTCTTGTGGGTTTCCGTACTGCTTCCATTCGCGATAGCAAGTATCCGGGACTTGACGTCACTATAATTCCCCGCATTTGGACGGACACGATCATCGGCAAGATGATGATCCATCATGCCCTCATCTGACGGCAGTGTGATCACGGCCACATTTTCATTCCCGGGCTTATCTTCCAGACGCTCTAGTTCTCTGGTGAGATACGCCTCTCTATCCTTGTTCTTCAGATCAAATTTCTTGCCGGCCCCGCCCACTCTGCTCAGATTATTGAAATAAATATGCAGGATGCGCGGGGGAACCTTATTGGCTTGATAACTGTTCTGGGTTTGCGCATGAATATCAGTGATATTTTCATTGATTTTTTTTAATTCAGATTCACGCAGGGCGCGCGACTCATTGTTTCTTAGCGCCGCGCGATTATAACCATGGAGAAACATCTGCTTTCTTTGCGGCTCAAGATCCAGTTTCTTGCAGACATTAGCCGCGCGATTCACATAATAAATATCGTTATTTACTCGCACAAACGCAGCGTTTGACCGGATAGCCAGCCGGGGAAGCGCGGCGATGGTGGGCGCTTCGCTCATGACCATCAAATCGCATGTTTGCAACTTGAGAAGATAATCCGATTCATACTGATTCTTTTTCGCTTCAAACTTTCTCTGTTTCATTTCCAGGAATTGTTCGAACAATGGGTTGGCATGAAATCGAGATTTGTCAATCTGACCTTGCGTTCCAAACCGGATCTGCAAAGGATCATCCGCGGTTTTATAATGCAGATGAACTTCCGAAGGCTGGCTTGTTGTCATCATGGGTTTGAATCTTGAACTGATATTCGCCCACAATCTCGCCAGAGGAGATTCAGCGGAGCGGGGAGTATCGACATTCGCACCGCTTTTTCGCTTCACTGCGGATGACCCGCCCCGGGTGAGCCTTTTCTCGACTGCTTTCTTTAGCTCGGACTCATCCGTCTGCCTGACTGACTGCACATCCTCGCGAATCATGGAATAGGCACGGTCTATGGCAAAATTGGGATTGGAATAGACAAGTTCAATTAATGGATCCAGCTCACGCAGTTTGAGATTGAGATAGTTCAGCACACGCTCTTCTTCATCCTGGTTATAAACCGGTTTTGGCGGCGCGCTTTTCTCGATTTCTTTCTTGATTTCATTGATTCGTTTGATTTCATCCGCGCGCTGGCGCCGCAAATTTCTGACATATGCTTCGAGTGCCAATAGAAACGCCGTGTAATAATTTCCATATGGTTTGCTGACATCATATTTACTGTTGCTTGAACAATAGTCATCTACATTTCTAAATCCGCGCAAACGGCGCAGATCAGATGGAATTTTGTCTGCAAGCAGCCTGAGATATTCATAGCTGTTTATATTTCGTAATTCATCATCCGTGTCAATTTTTTCCGGGCTAGGTATGCCGGTGATAGAGGTATAAACGGTTTCAAGCCGCTTTTTCAAGGCGAGAATCTCGGCCAGATTCAGCTGGCCGCCGTCAAACGAGATCCCGAGTCGATTGTCGTTTTTATCCGAGCGGCCTCCGCGCACTGCCTCCAAAATCAGCCTGGCAACTTCAGCGCGGTCTTGTTCACGACTCAGATAGTCATATTTTCTTGTCGGATCGGGGTCAATCTTGTGAATCAGCAAATAATTGACAGTGCCATACTCGCCCCCGTCGCGTAATTTGCCGTGTGTCTTGCCTAGCTCCTTGCCTTGTTCAATTTCAAGGATTCTTCGATTACATTCGCGAATAGCTTTTAACAAATACACTTCTAGTTCACGCATAGCCACTCTCGTTTATTCATCTGCTTAGTTTAGTTATATTTGCTTTATTTAAATTATAGGCCATTATAGGCCGCCGAAGTTAAAGCAGTATTAACGTCGCAACGGCTTCTCAACCTGAACGCCGCAATACCGCCAGCCTCCGTGTAAATCATAAATTTATCTATATTTTTCAACTCATTGAAAACATTGCCGCAATCATGGGCGCGTCTATGCTTTATTTTGTAAAGTGGGTTTTTACCCAGGTATGGAGTAAAATAGCGTCTATGCTTTATTTTGTAAAGTGGGTTTTTACCCAGGTATGGAGTAAAATATATACATGGCAAGACAAACCATCACAAACGAAGGAGACCGTTATGAATGCCGCACAGAAGATAGCATTGATGACCAGTTTGTCGTTATTCACATTGGGCGTGCACGCCGCGGACACATCCTCCTCTTCCACGGCCGCCGCAGCGAAAAATCCTGACATCGTCGGCAATTATCAGTGCCATGGGTATGATCCATTCGGCAAAACCGAGTACGCAAACCCTGTCACTGTCACCAAAAATGGCGATACTTACAGTTTTCAATGGCTGACCTCCAAGGGATATCCCTTTATTCTGGGAACAGGTGTATTCAGTCCTGATGTGAGCAATATCGTTTCTGTTGTATTCTGGGATCCGCAAAAAGCAGATTATTTTGGCACGGAAGTCTTTACTGTCGGCGCCAATGGATCGCTGAACGCAACCTGGACGTTACAAGGTGACAACCTTGTCGGCACGGAATCCTGCACCAAAAAATAGCCGGCCATCCTCTTGCTCAGGTTGATCTCAAGGGATGAAGGATGAGCAACTCAACCTGAGAGGGTAGTTTCCCGACGGCATGGCCGCAGGAGATGATTTTAACTTTTAACTGGATGAAACGTCAGGCTGTCATCTCCCCGGCTTTACTTGCTTTATCCCGAAACGGTCCGCGCGTGTCAGCCGCCCGCTGCCGCGTTCTTTATTTTCGGATTAATGATCCTGAACCATAACGGAGGACATAATGCCAGCAAAATCATCGCGGGGTATCCGGATGGAAGCTGAGGACTGGTGTCATGATGCAGTAATAGCTGAAAACGTTTTTTAGACTGCTGATGATGATCAGAATGCCGCTGCAAGTGAAACAGCATCAGATTGGATAATAAAAAATCGGAATTCCACGAATGCTCCTGGCTCACCGGCTCATACAATCCGTTGGCGAGTTGTTTTCGCGCCAAGCCGTAATGCTCTACATAGTTAATGATTTCCAGCACGATGATGGCTACCGCACTTTGCACAATAAAAAAAGCCAGCCCCAGCCAGCCGAACAATAAAGCGAGCGCGACAGCAAGCACCAGACTCAGCGTATGCCACCAGATCAGTTCATTACGCCATCCCAGGGGGTTAAAACCGCGGCGAACCAGCCTCTCCCACTCCAGCTTCCATCCGCTCAGGAAATTAAATGGAAGCACACCAAGCAGAAACTTGTAAACTGACTGATTGTATTTCGCCGTGGTACGGTCACGGCAGGTTCCCACCCAGACATGATGGCCTCGAATATGTTCCACCTTGAATGTCGAATAACATACCGATGCCAGCAGCAGGCCGCCTGCGAGGCGCTCATGAAATGAATTCTTGTGAATCAGCTCATGCGCCGCCGTAATTCCCACGCTGCTATTCACCAGACCAATACTTGCCGACCAGCCCAGCATGCCCCATATGTTCAGATTCGCGGCAATCATATAATACGCGCCAAAAACGAGCATCAGATATTGCAGCGGAACACAAAGCGAGGTGATAAACTCATAATAGAATTCCGTCGATAATTTTTTTTCTGTCGTTTTATCCGGATTGCCAGAATCGTGTCCCAAAACATGGTCCAGCAGCGGCACCAGAATAAATGAGAACGACAGTGTCAGATAAGCCGAAAGATTGGGCGCGTGACTGTATTGTCCCAGCAAGGCGGACAAATACGGCATCAATGCCAGGAGAAGAAATGCAAGATAACCCAGTTTCTTGAGATGGAAATAAGCCGGAGAAGCCGTTTTTGACATATCGAAACACTCCTGTCCAAAACCACGAATCATTCTCTTTTGGAAATCAGATCAACTCTTGACTTGCTCTATTTTCATATCATGAGAAAATATGACGTGCAAGATCAGCGTGCCCGCGGCAGCTGAGAATTGCATAAATGATTTTTGTCCCTTAGACTGATGCACCAACATATGGAAAATGACTGTCATGAAAAAATATTGCTTCACCATTCTTCTCATCCCCTCCCTGGCGTACGCAGCCGGAGACAATGCCATTTTTGATGACCATACCTGGTATATTGGCAATCATAGCTTGAGAGTGAACAAACACGAACCCTTTCCTTTTAACGGACAGATATTTGATCACACCGTTGCTTATGTAACGCCGGATGGCATGCACGGCAGTTCGGATGCCTGCCGGCTGTCCTCATCTGATTCCATCAGCTGTTATTCAGGCGACCGGGTCACCTATCAAGCTGATGCGCATTCAGCCACGCTATCCGGCCGGTTTATCAGTTCTTATACTTACTATGACAAAGACCATGTACCTGAAGCAAATCCGTTGAGCGCAGCCTGGCAGCGCGTGCCGTCAGGACCTTCCCTGCATTGCCGCAACGGTGACTTGGTACGCATGGTCATTCCTTATCACGAAAAAGACGCGACCCGGCTGCGGAATATTGAACGATACTTCATGAACAACGGATATTCCTCAGGAGACACTTATTACCTTGTCAAAAACAGCACCAGCGGACACATTGCACTCAGTCCCCTGCCAAACCAGGTTTATTACTCAGCGTTTTATCTTTACGATTCAAACGGCAATCCCATCACGGATTTCAGCAAACTGGACACGCTCGCCATGCTGAATGACAGTGAAGGGAAATTTGATCCGCTCTGCAATCTGGTTAAAAGCCGATAATATTGCCGGGTCCGTCAGGCGCGCCTGGCGGACATCCCCTGACATTATTGCTTTCTCAGCCTGGAACTGACTTCCATCACCTTTCAGTAAGGCAATATCACCACCAGCGTGCCGATTGTCACAAAATTGAATCGCAGCCATTTGGCATCCGCCACATGCATACGTATGCAGCCATGACTAATATTGGCTCTAGCCACTTCATAAGATCCGTGCAAGGCTTGGTATTTATTGAAATACATGCAATACGGCATGGGCGCGCCCCCGGTAGGCAAGGGGAATGAAGGTGAGGTACAGCGGCTGCTGCCCAGTGAAATGACTCTATGCGACCCCACAATGGTATGACAAGGGCGTCCTACATCCTTGCACCAATCTGCCCCCGCCGAAGCCACCCCTGAACGTATCAGCCTTCCGCCGGCATCATAAGCTCCCCAGGCATGTTCACGCGGATCCACGAGCACCATTTTTTCGCCAGGGGGGTTAATTTGCCGCGGCAGGGACAAGGCGGCGGAAGACAAGGCAGAGAAACAAGTCAAAGATAACAAAAAGAACATGACGGGTGCTTTCATGGTCCACTCCTTATTATCCTTATCTTTATATTTATTATTTTACTTGCAAATTAAAGTTAAAGATTAAGAACAGGATTACCCCGATAAGCAATTAATAGCATTCAATATTTTTACATGACTCGCCCTTTCGTTTCCTGGCCCTGACGTGGTGAGACCATGATTAGTAATACAAACGAACCCATATCAAGCGGATATGCATTAAATTGAATAGGGGCTAACCGGGCAAGTTAAGAAATAACATGCCTTACGGCAGCCAGCGCCGGGAACATGAGAATTGGCTGAAGATCAAAAATGATTCTATTATAATGAGCTTATTACATGGAGTTGTTCTCTGAAATGCCGTCAAGAATACAGGGATTCAATCTGCTGGAACTCTTGATCCTGATCGCCGTGATCGGGATCCTCACTGTCACAGCTGTTCCTGCATTTATCAATTATCTGCAAACACGCCGCCTGGTCGGCGCTAGCGAACAATTATATTATGCGCTGCAATATGCCCGCAGCGAAGCCGTCAAACGCAATACGACTGTTTATGTTTCATTTCAGACTGGCAGCAACTGGTGTTATGGAATCAATGCGAACACAACATGCAGCTGCAACGTTGCCAACAGCTGCGGCCTGGGCAGCACCCAGGCACCCGCATCAGGTTCCATTTCTCTCGCGGCAAGCGGACTGACAAATAACGCATTACATTTTGAGCCCAATCACGGCGCGGCGAACGCGAGCAGTACCCTGACATTTACAGCCAGCGGGCCGGCCATCAGTGCCAGCGTGAAAGTCGGGTTGCTGGGCAATCCATTTCTGTGCTCTTCACAAATAACAGGTTACGCCGCATGCAGTTAATGACGAAGCAAGACCTGATATTGAAACAGCAGCAAGGACTCTCGCTGGTGGAATTACTGGTTGCGCTGGTTGTCAATATCATCCTGCTGTCAGCACTCATCGCCGCTTTCTCTTCGACAATCAGTCATTACAATAATGTCAATAATGCTGACACGTTAAATCAGCAGCTGGAATCAGCGTTGCTGCTGATGGCGAATGATATTCGCCGAGCCGGGTACTGGGGCAATGCGATGAATGATGTCAATACCGGCCTTAACAATAATCCTTTCATGGCAGCGGATACCGATGTCAGCATCAATGGCGGGAACAACTGTATCTTGTTCACTTATGATTATGACAACAACGGATCCGTCCAGGCAGTCACCAGCGCATCAGATGATGAGCGATACGGCTTTCGCGTCGTCAATCAAACCCTGCAGGCACGGCCGCCCGGAGCGCCTTTTGACTGCACGGCGGCTGCCAGCGCTTGGGAGAATGTGACCAATCCGTCCATTCTCAGAATCACCGCCCTCAGCTTTTCTCTTTCCACCGCCACTGTGCCGGCGGGACAAGCGTCCAAAGTCATGCAGATACGAAGCGTCAATATTTCTATCACCGGTCAATTAACCAGTGACGCCACTGTCACCAAGACACTGACTCAACAGGTAAGGATCAGAAATGACAAATATATACCCTGATCGCGCCAGTTATCGCATAACATCTGGACCTGACTCTTGGCGGACGAGACAACAGGGCGCCGCCACACTCATTCTGACCGTGATTTTACTGGTTGCCGCGGTGCTCATCATTATTTATGCCGCCAACCACAGCCTGACGCAGCAAAAAACCTCATCAAACCTGTATGCCAATAATCAGGCGTACGAAGCCGCTGAAGCCGGACTGGAATTTGGCATTCAATACCTGAGCAAGAACGCCGTCAGCATTTTAGCCAGCCCTGCAGGCGGGTTCATCAATTACGGCCCTGCCAACGCCAGTATCACCAATGTGACCCAGGGGAATAACAGCCGGTTCTCCATTGTTTACACCAATCCTACCGCCAATAACTATGACCAGATATGGATTGCGGCAACGGGAACCAGCACGGACGGTTCATCAAGCCGCACCGTCAGACAACTGGTGCAGAAAAAGCCGCTATTGATCACTCTGCCAGTCAACCCGTCATCCATCCTGGGCAGGGCGGATTTGCAGGGTTCGGCGAATGTCACCAACCTGCAGGGCAATACCACCATTGTCGCCGGCTCTACCATTTCCTTTAAGGGATCGGCATCCACGACTACCACAACAGGCGGTTCAGATAAAAACACCACAGGAGCGGACATTCAACCCAATTCGCCTTCTTTAAACGGAATGTCTGCCGATCAATTTTTTCAAACCTATTTTGGCACCAGTATGGCAACGATAAAAAATATGGTTGCCACCTTTTATCCCAGCGGATCCAGCCCCAGTCTGGACGGCGTCACCGGCACTTCCATCTGGGTGGATCAGGATTACAGTGAAACAGGCAATGCCACCATAGGATCCGGCAGCGCGCCCGTATTGCTGATCGTCAATGGCAACTTCAATATCGGCGGGACGGTAACCATTTATGGCTTCGTGTTTGCAACAGGCAACATCAGCTCATCGAATGGAACGCCTGAAATTATTGGCGGTTTCGCATCCGCGGGAAATCTCTCACTGCAGGGCAATCCCAGCATCACTTATGACAATTCCGTGCTGAATGCCACCATTCAGTCCACCGCCATTTATGCAAAAATTCCCGGCAGCTGGAAGGATTTCTAGCCATGAACCCTTCTTCTGAAGCACAGCAGCTGGGACAGGGATTAATCGAAACCCTCATGATTGTGTTATTCATTTCTGTCAGTATCCTGGCGCTCATCCGCTTCCAGCATTATCTGTCATACAGCACCAGTTATACCCAGCAGCAAACCGTCGCGAACCTTCTCGCCGCGAATAAAATCGAACAATTACGGGATTATCAAGTGATCAATACGACTGGCGGGTATGCCGCCTATCAGGATATCGCTTCCGGCTCATCCAGTACCACCATAGGGAGCGCCACCTATTCTCTTGCATGGACGATTAGCTCAAACACCAGTCCGACTTATAAAACCATAGATGTCACCGTGACCTGGACAGACCGCCAAGGCAGCACCCAGGCAGTAAGACTGGTAAGCCGTGTTGCCAGTATTGATCCTGCCGTTTCAGCGTTGATCAAATAGGGCTACGGGATATTGCGTGTTGCTGCGAGTCAGATAAGCGTGCATGAATTGCTTCCAGCTTTCCTATCAAACTTTCCACGTCGTGTCTGCGGTCTTTTTCTTTTGCAGTCATGGCAACCAATACATCGTGAATCGATATAGCCGCTGCAGCCGGCATGCCCTGCAATGCCAGAAAATCACTGACTGGCGGTATTTCGCCTGATACGAGAATTTTCATCTTCGCAGTCAGTTTTTCATTTTCATCCAATGGCCACATGACACGCCATATCTCCATAAAGATTTGCCCAAACATGCAGACGTCGCTCTTTTCATCGATATTCTCGCCGAATATCCATTCAGGCAACACATGCTCGAATGCGCTCCATCCTTCAGGATTGACAGCCCGATCACCGGCCGCTTTATTAGCATGGGCAGGCAAGCGAATATACACGTTTTGAATATCCCGTTGCCCATTCACTTCCACAATAAAATCATTGAGGGATATACTGCCAAGAACACACCCTTTTGCGTGATGGCGTCCAAGCGCTTTCAGCATCATCACACATAGATTGAGGCGCTGGGCAGAGGTAAACAGACTGAGCCCCAGATGCCTGCGCTCTCTCTCGAAAAAATCCGCGAGATAAATTGACATATTATACGTAAATATATTGTTTCTCTGCATGAATCCCGCCTCGTTATGTGCTTTATATATAATGATTTTTTGCGCATTATACGCAGATTTTATTAAGAAAAACTTAAGAGTCAAACCGGCATCCTGCATCTTGGCGCAAAACTCATGTCTTTGGCGCTCGAGAGAGAATAGCATGAGAGCGGTCACGCAGCAGTTGTTCAAAATCTTCATGATAGCGAGTGACAGACGTCGTCGTCCTGCCGCGCTGCTCATCGAACAGGGAAAATGCCTGTGCGATCTCATCTGCTGACAGAGCAGACTTGGCTTTTACCATAGCAAACGCTTTTTCCTTGATCATGCCGACAATTTTATTCCAGGTTGCAGTATTGGCGAACGTTTCCGCACGGAAAAAATGCCGCTCTTTGCGTAGAAACTGGCAGCGTTCATCACTTTTAAGTCTGTTCAACAAAGCCAGCAAGTCATCCAGACGATTCGTCATTTTAAGGTATTCTGCGACAGCGACAACCGCACGGGCTTTTCTTTCCTTGAGTGATGCCGCCGCTCCAGACATGGAATCAATGAGATCCTCCAGCCTGGCATCCGGCAGTTCAGGTTCTTCATCAGACCAGCCTTCACTGCTTGAGGCGGGCGCGGAACGGACATTTTCACGCGCAAGCTTTTTTTCAGGCTGCAGGACATCCAGTGTCCCGTCAGATCTCAGCGTGCGTATCTTTTCAGGATGCTGCAATAAATCATTGATTGGCAGCGCCGCCGCGTAACCGGCTACATTCAGGTAAAATTCCGTGCTCAATCCGCGCCCGCGCGCATGCTCAATAATCTCTCCCTCAACACCGGCATACCGCCGCCACTCTCCCAGGCGCATCAGTGGTGTAACATGAGCATAACCAAGGTAAGCCTGTTTGGCTGCGACACCAAATGAATTCATCCCGGGCGGCTCAGGCGCCGCAGTCAGTAAAAAGCGCATGAGCTGCCCATCCTGGTCTCTGCCCTCGGCAAACAGATAACGGTAATTGCCATTAAACGAAAGACATGAGCACACTGTCAGATTTCCCGAAATCAGATACCGCTCATAAAACGGATTGCGCGTTTTCAGACTGAAATCCACGCCAGAGTCAAGATCAGGCAAATCATCCGCTTCCACTCGCGTCGGAACATGCTGTCTGTTATTTTTCAAATATCCGATGGTGCGATCCCGGACATCAATTTCAAATATCCCCTGGTTGGGCATGGCTGTTTCACTATCAAACTCCCTGGGACGCTCTGTATGCCGGCCTGGAAACGGGCAGGTAAACGCGTCGACAAACGCTTCGATGTTTTTCATTTCCGCAAAGCGTGACGCATTCACATCGTCCTGAAATGTCTGCATCATGGCCAGATTTAACAGTGGCGGCAAGTCACAACTGAATTCCTCATATGCCTTGCCAAATTTACCTTCGACGGCGGGAGCGACACGCCAGACAGCGTGTGATTTGCTGAAATAAAACAGTCTGGGCTGCAGCTGGTCACCCTCCTCCACATAACCAAATACAACCGGATAACCTTTGTAATAATAAACATCAGAAAAGTACATGTCCCTGCCCGAGAAACGAGTCATGTGCGTGATAGGAGCAAACGTCAATGGATTGACGCCGGCAAATTCAGCTGCCCGCTCCCCGCCGACAGGAAAATGGATTTTACGCCTGGGGGACGATTGTGCATCGTATTGAATTACTCTTGGCAGTGACATAATAATTACCTCGGATTGTATCGAACTCAATCCACTTTTCCTGATCGCGCCATATCAATTATAACATTGACACAAATTTCTGAATATTATTGATTATCTAACAATGACTTGGATATTAAAATCCGGCACGCACCGCATCAACTATACTAATAAAACAAAGCAACATTCACGCGAGGATTACCTCGAATGACCAAGTCACGCATTGATCTGCCTGAACCAGTTGTTACCGATGAAACGTTTAATCAATTGTTTAAACTCGATGATACGCAAAAAAATACCTTGAGTTCATACATCTCCAGCCTGAATCTGAATAAAAACCAGAGCAACACGCCTCCGTTTCCCTGGGATTATGTCAAGGCTGCCATGGTATTCAGAAAGGAAAATTACCCCGGGTTCAGAGAAGCCATGGAGGAAATAACCCGGGCATTTTCAGATGACGAACACAACAGCCACGCACAAGCCCTGGTCAGTTCCATTGAATCCATGAAAGGCAAATTTATTGCGTTGTTTTCCGCGAACAAAATCGATCCCGGCTCATATCATACCTATCCCCATGGCGTTGAAATGTCAGCCGACCCGGGCGAATTTGCCAAATCGTATTTCAACCAGAATTGCGGGACCCGGTTTGAAGCGGAATTATGGCGTGCGATGGTTGATGCGATCGGCGCAGCACACGATATCATTCAGGGAAAAGCTCCGCCGATTAACGAACGTGAAAGCGCGGCCGTGTACATCCATGAAATGAAAAAAATGCTGGACGCCTTCATGATTGAAAACAAGGAAAATCTGACGCCCGGACAAATAACCGCTTTGGAACAATTTCGCGACCAGGCTATTCCCTTTCTGGCGAATGAATGCCTGATTAACGGCACGTATCTTCTATTTAACTCCGGAAAGCGGGATTTTGCCAACATACTGCATCAGGTTCATGAAATTGTCACGCCTGGCAAAAAAGAATTTAATAACGGCAGCGAACTGGGTGATACCAAACTGGCTGCCGCCATCATGACAGTCGCCTTATCCGATACCCGCCGCAGCGAAATGACTCATGTATTGAACAGGCAGGAATTACTGAATTCCGTGCCTGATCACCTCATTGAACCGCTGGAAAAAGTCTTGCGCATGACCGGCCTGCTGAATGAAGGCGAGCACATCAATGACTTGCGCGACCGGAATGACACACAAAAACTCCGCGATATAGAAGGGTTTTTATTACGCGTCGGACAGAATATCAGAATGACAACAGAATTGGCTGGCGTATTCAAGAAACCCGGCGCATCAGACCGGCTCTCCATTCTGGAACAAGGCCGTGTGGCGCCCAGCGAGGGTTTCAACGTAGACGTTGACACGCAAAATCATTTACAGCCGTTCCTGGACAGCATAGGCGGGCCGTTTGGCGAAGCTGCCTTCGCAAAAGCACTGGGTGAGATTGATCAGAAGGAATTACTCGCCCTGGCTGAAACACAAGGCATTAGCGACCTTGTCAATACAGACACGCTGGATTTGTCGGGATGGCAAAATCACGCGGTTCTCCTCGAAAACCTGCGGACAGCCTGCGCCCGGTTAAAAGATAATCCTGACGACTTAAAAAAAGTGGCGCAGGTTTTGATATTTATCGCTTCCAAACCCCCGGGGCATCACGTTTCACCGGAAATCCATCAGTCCATGCAGAAGGAATTGCAGGCCCTCAAACAGGAAATTTCCACTGTGAAGTGGGGACCGGATAATGGTGACAAGGATAAACAAATGGAATCCCTGGAGAAGAAAAAAACCTGCCTGGAAAAGGATATACGTGAAATTGAAAAAGCCAATCCGCATTTGACGGCAAGCAAACGAAAAGCTCAGGAAATGATCGCGGATGAATCACGATCACACACCCTCAACAGTCGTCAGACATACTAGGGCCTATTGACAATTTTACCATCTTAACCATAACACGATGATTTTCCACACGCCGTTAATATTGCATTAAGAAAAATCAGGTATCTTGCATATTATATTGGAATGTCTTATGGATTCGATAACCATTCAGCCTGAACACATTTATGCAGCGCGCCTCGACCACACCTCAATCACCTGACCAGCAACGCACTGAATCTTCAGCGCTGATTAACGCCATTTTGAAAATAGCCGGCGAGGCGGCAGATTCACACGGCCGTCATTTTATAGATGATTTGTTAAAAGTGCGTCGTACGCATGACGGCAGACTGCATATTTACACTCAACACAGCCAGCAGAAAAAATACCATCTCAGGGATGAATTGTTCGTCAAGATTCTGGGACTAGAAGTAGACAACGTACCTGGTCATTATGAGTTTTTTGTCAACATTGCGGCCTGCCTGAAGAATCAACAGGTTCAGGAAGAGATCGCCTTGATCTCTCAGCCTGAAAATCCCGGTCGCGGCGGGCAGGATCATCCTGCGCCAAAAAATTACCGATTTGTCACGTCCCATGGATTAACCGAAGATATTACGCTTTATGTCGATGAAACGCCTGTCGGAAAAGTCAAGATCAATAATCCCCGCCGGGAAGAATTGTCTTTGGCCCGCCTTGACATCTATCCCGAATTTCAACACAAGGGTTATGGAACGTTATTAATGGATCGGGTGATACAAATCTGCCTGGAACGATGCGCATGCCTTGATATCGCTGTCGACCCTGCCAGAGACCCGCAAGATAATCCCCTGGTTTTCTATGTAAAATTTTTGCAGTCGCGAAATATCCCGTTCGCCAAAGATAGAAATCATGCCGCTATTTTTTTTGGCTGCCAGTGCAACCTTGTCATTTCTATCGAAGATATCCTGCGCGCAGTCTGGGGAGTGGACCCGGAAACGGAAGAAATGAGTGCCGCACAGATACTCGCCATGCGCCGTTTTGGCTTGTCCGCTGAACAAGTCAAACCTCATTGGTTCGGCCGCCTCGAATACCTGGCTTTGGAACGCGGCATGCAATACAACGATTTGGAAGAAGCGACTACCTGTCATCTTCAGATGATGGCATATCATGCCGTGCCGGATTATCGTCTGATACGCGACCTCTCACCTGTCACGCTCGCCATGCTGAGCCTCCTGCCCCCGCAACATCTGCAAAAAGCTGAACTTTATGAAATTGCCGGCAAACTGGATCTGGATTCCCTCAATGTGACACAAAGAGAAGCACTCAAAAGAATTCTCCCGCAATTTCCTTTCGACTTCATCATCAGCGGACAGTTTGCCGGTTTGGTCGGTCAGTTAAAAACACTTTCCGCGCCGAAATCGGCTTGTCTGGCTTATATTGCCGTCTCTGATATTTTAAAACCGGATACCCTGTCCAGCCTGGCTGAAATGGATGATGATTTCATTATGGAATGGAATCGTCATACCAAGTTTTCGTCCAACCCTGTTCACTTCCATCGTTTCCTGGCCCAGATTGAAACGATTAAGGCTGAACATGTATCCGGAAAACAGGCCCTGAATTACCAGAAGGAAATTGATGAATGGATTAAGTCAATCAATGCCAGACCCTCTTCTCCCAGCCCTGACCTCGAATGCCTGATAAGAAAATATAAAAAAGAGCCATTATTGCCTCAATTCCTGTCCTCAGACCGAAAAAAATTAAAATATTTCCATGAATTGTTCAAACCGCATTTTTCCGATACCCATTCCTCATCTGAGTCGGCGCCACAGCCTGTTCCCTTGAGTGCGGTTGTCCAGACAGACGTTTCAAAACCCTCACATTCTTTCAAACCGGGTTAGCATCCGCCACTCGGCTTCCGGGCGATACTTCCTGTCGAATCCGCTTACAGACAAACCGCATTTTAAAAAGATTTGAACAAGCTCACTATATCTTATTGTTTATATACCAGATAATGATTGCATCTCGCGCTGCAATTCTTTAATTTAACAGTTGGAGTTTCGTCCAGGCAAGGACGGTCCTGACATTGTACTGACGATGGCTAAATCCGTCATCAGCCAGCCAGGGAAAGACTCCCGTTTATGATTGTATCGCGAGCGCGATATAACATGGCAGCAACACAACCAGGATGTGCTGATGAAAATCATTCGAATGGGATTGATCTGCCTTTTTTTCTGCTTCTTCACACCCGCAGCATGGGCCGATCTGGCATTAAACATGCCTTATGGCGTCACGCCCGTCAGTCATGACATTTACCGGCTGCATATGACCGCCCTCATTATCTGCTGCCTGATCGCCTTGATTGTTTTTGGCCTGATCGCGTATTCCATCATCATGTTCCGCAAATCCCGTCACGCGGTCCCCGCACAATTTTCTGAAAACAGACTGATTGAAATCATCTGGACCACGATTCCCTTTCTTATTCTGATCGCGCTCGCAATACCCGCGACACGCATTTTGGCTGATATTCATAATACCGATGAATCCGCAATCACGATCAAAATTACCGGGCATCAGTGGAAATGGGAATACGAATACCTGGATAACGGCGTACGCTTTTTCAGTTATCTTTCCACACCGCTAGACCAGATTTATGGGCATGCCGCCAAAAGTCCGTGGTTTTTGCTGGAAGTTGACAAACCCATGCTGGTGCCGGTCAACACAAAAGTCAAACTGCTGATCACTTCTGACGACGTTATTCACTCCTGGTGGGTTCCGGAGCTTGGCATCAAACAGGATGCCATACCCGGTTTCATCAATGAAAACTGGATCAACGTCACCGCTCCCGGAGAATACCGAGGCCAGTGCGCGGAATTGTGCGGTGTCAATCATGGATTCATGCCAATTGTTGTCAAAGCCGTATCACAGGACGAATATAACCAATGGCTGAATCAGCAGCGCACCGCCATGCAGACGCAGCAGCCCCCCCGCAAAACTGACTCAGGAAGAACTGCTGGCACTGGGCAAGAATGAATATGCGCGCAACTGCGCCATGTGCCATCAAATGAATGGTGAAGGATTGTCTTACTCCTATCCGGCTTTGAGAGGCAGCCGCGTGGTGGCCGCGCCGTTGAATGAAACCATTGCTTATGTCATGCGCGGCGTACCCGGCGCCGCCATGCAGCCATTTGGCGACATACTTGACGACACAACACTCGCCGCCATCATCACTTATATCCGGAATGCCTGGGGAAATGACAACCTCAATCAGCATCAAAACTTTTCATTAACCGCGTCACCGCAGGATATAGCTGCCGCACGGCGCGGTTTCAGTTCGTCATAACGGAGTCAAACGCAATGAATGAAACAGCTCATGTCCCGCATCATCCGGAAACCGGATTCAAGCGCTGGCTTTATACCACGAATCATAAAGACATAGGCACATTGTATCTCGTTTTCAGCCTGGTGATGCTGTTTGTCGGCGGCATCCTGGCGCTGTTGATACGTGTCGAACTGTTCAAGCCGGAACTGGTATTGTTCAACCCGGAAATCTTCAATCAAATGACCACCCTGCACGGATTGATCATGATATTCGGGGTGATCATGCCGGCAATGACCGGCATCGCCAACTGGATGGTTCCGCTTATGATCGGCGCCCCTGACATGGCCCTCCCGCGCCTGAACAACTGGAGTTTCTGGCTGCTGCCCTGCGCCTTCTCCTTGCTCATCAGCACACTGTTCATGAACGGCCCCGCGCCCGATTTTGGCTGGACGTTCTATGCGCCTCTTTCTTCCACATACGGGCCCAGAAGCACTGATTTCCTGATATTCACCATTCATATGTTAGGCATCTCTTCCATACTGTCCGCGCTGAATATCGTCGTCACGATATTCAATATGCGCGCACCGGGCATGCACTGGATGAAGCTGCCGATGTTCGTCTGGTCGTGGCTGGTGACCGCGTTTTTACTACTCGCCGTCATGCCCATACTCGCCGGCTGTGTGACCATGGTTTTGATGGACAGACATTTTCACACAAGCTTTTTCAATGCGGCTGGCGGCGGCGATCCAATACTCTTTCAACATTTGTTCTGGTTTTTCGGCCACCCGGAAGTCTATATCCTGATACTGCCCGGTTTTGGCATTATATCCGCCATTATTCCAACATTCGCGCGCAAGCCTTTGTTTGGTTATCGGCTGATGGTGCTGGCAATCACGGTGATTGCGCTGCTCGCCTTTCTTGTCTGGATGCATCATATGTTCACCACCGGCGCGCCTTACCTCGCGCAAATCATCACCATGTATCTGACCATGCTGATTGCGGTTCCCACCGGAATCAAGATATTCAACTGGATTGCCACGCTTTACAAGGGTTCGATCACCTTTGAGACACCCATGCTGTTCGCCCTGGGATTTCTGGTCATGTTCACCGTAGGAGGCCTCTCGGGCGTGATGCTCTCGCTGGTTCCATCCGATTATCAGTATCGCGACAGTTACTTCGTCGTGGGACATTTTCATTATGTGCTCGTATCAGGATCCCTTTTTTCCATTATCGCGGGAGTGTATTACTGGCTGCCAAAATGGACCGGGCGCATGTATAACGAAACACTGGGACAAATGCATTTCTGGATGACTGTCATCGGATTGAATCTTACCTTTTTCCCCATGCATTTTTTAGGCCTGGCTGGAATGCCGCGCCGCGTACCTGATTACGCCATTCAATACACTTCATTTAACCAGCTGAGCACCGTCGGCGCGTTTATCTTCGGATTCGCGCAGCTTTTTTTCCTGTATAATATCCTGAAGACTTGCATGCGAAAAACTAGCGTCCAGCTAAGTGACAAGGTATGGGACGGCGCGGAAGGTTTGGAATGGACTGTCCCCAGTCCCGCACCTTATCATACATTCGAAGTTTCGCCGTCTCTCAAATAACCAGGGATGCACTCATGCGCAAGATGATGGAATGGATACGCCGCAATCGGAAATTTATTTATTTTGTCGTCTTTTTTTTCCTGCTCGTCATTCTGATTCAGACCATTAACAACATCGTCATTAATGCCAGACTCGCCGCCAACTCTTATGTCAGCACCGGTCATTTTCCTGCTTATCCTCAGGCAGACTTGAAAAACAAGACCAAAGAACAAATTGCCCGTATCAAGCGCGGTGAATTTCTGGTAAAAGCCGGCGATTGTATTGCCTGCCATACTCTCACCACCGGCAGTGGCGCCCGCGCCGCCTTTACCGGCGGCCTTCCCATGCAAACGCCTTTCGGGGTGATTTACAGCCCAAACATCACGCCCGACAAGGAAACAGGCATAGGAAACTGGACAGATGATCAATTTATCACAGCGATGCGGGAAGGCGTTTCCCCCCAGGGATTTTATTATTATCCGGCATTTCCATATTTGTATTTCAATAAAATCACCACCCCGGATTTGCTCGCCATCAAGGCTTATCTCGACGCGATCCCGGCCGTCAGGCAGGAAAACAGGAAAAATGACATGATTTGGCCGTTTAACTGGCGCTTTTTGCAATTAGGATGGCGCATTCTGTTTTTTTATCCCCAGCGCAGCGGCCCTTATCAAACAGATCCTGCCCGGTCTGCCGCCTGGAATGAAGGCGCCTACCTGGTACAAGGACCCGGCCATTGCGCCATGTGCCATACCCCTTCTTATTACCTGCTAAGCCCGGCGGTTTCACTCGGCGCGCCTATCAAAAAATATGATTTGACCGGTGCGAACATAGAAGGTTATCTCGCGCCTAATATCACCAAGTCCAATCTGGGCGGGATACCGGACAATCAGCTGCTTGACATATTCACCCAATACCGTCTGCTGGGAGGCAGCCCGATTCAGGGACCCATGTACGAAGCGATTCACGACAGCCTGATACAATTGCCCACACAATCATTATTATCCATGCTGCAATATCTGAAGACCGTGGAAAGCGAACTGCCTCCCCCTTCCGGTATTCGGGCGACGGACTTGGGTAAAAGTATTTATAATAATTATTGTTCTGCCTGTCACGAAGCCGGCATCGGGGGCGCGCCGCGGTTTGGCGACACGACTACCTGGAACACGCTGGCAAAAAGCGGAATGCAAAAGTTATATGCGATTGCCATTAATGGCGGCGGCAACATGCCGGCCAAAGGGACTTGCATTACCTGCAATAATTTCGAGATTGAACTGGCGGTGGATTATATCGTTTCAGCTTCAGGCCAGAAACAGGAGGATTACACCGCGCAGGAACCTGTTCCTCTCTCCGGCGCGCAAATCTATCAGGCTCATTGCAGCCGCTGCCATGATAATACCCAGACTACCGCCCCGCAGCTAGGTGATCGGAAAGCCTGGCAGCCTATAGAAGCCAACGGTTTCTTGCAAACCTATCAAAATATTGTCACCGGGAAAAAAGGGCACCCCGATCATGGGGGCTGCACGAAATGCACCGATAAAGAAATCATAGCCGCGTTGAAATACATGATGCAAAAAGGCAGCACAAATAAAAACTATGATTTATGGTGATCATATAACGTCATGCTGAATTTGTTCGGGTTATGCCTGGCCGGTTTCACTTTATCGGCATGCGGCCCTTGGTGACCGCCGGTTTTTTGATCTGATACCCGCCTGTATCAAACAAGGTATACGCCAGCGTCACTTCCTTCACATCACGGGGAAGCTGCGGATCCAGATAAAAATTAACAAACATTTTTGCTTTTTCGTTCTTGGCGAATGCTTGCTGGGTAAAACAAAAGCATTCGATTTTCTTGAAAAAACGCGCTCCGTCAGCGGGCGTGATACTGGGAACCGCTTGTATGGTCACGTTGTTACCCGTGTTATTTTCCGCATAAAAATAAACCGTCTTGCGCTCACCCGGATGAAGTCTTACAAAACGCTGCTCCGGTGTAAACACAAAGCGCATATTGCCGTGAACCGAAGCCGTGAATTCCACCTTGATGGTGCGCGAATCATCCCGCCGCATATCGGACGCCGCGCCGGCTTGAGACAGGACATTTTTACCGTTAATTCCTGCCTGCTTGCAGACAAAGGTAAAGATGGGCACCATCAGATAGCTGAATGCGAACATGAAGATCACGCCGCCCGCCAGCAGCCAGACCAGCCGCCTATGATCCCTGAATTTTGTCTTATCATATCCGGTTGAATCTTTAGGCAAATACTTATCCCTCTCTGATCGCTGTTCCTATCCTTGTTCTTGATCCGCTTCAGCGCGGCAGTTACCGCGCGCGGCCCCCGCCAATCAAATCAGTAGTATAATATAGAGATGGAACGACTAGCCAGGATGAAAATATGGATACGAAATCCGGAAAATATTATCTCCCCTCCCCCAGCGGCTGGCCTATCAAGGGATCGATTGCTCTGCTTTGCCTTCTGGCTGGTGTAGCAAACTGGCTGCACAGTCAGTGGTACGGTCCCTATTTAACAGCTTTCGGATTCGTCATGATGATTTATGTTGTGCAGGGCTGGTTTGGAACCGTCATCCAGGAAAATCGTGACGGCAAACTTCATCCGCATCAGGTTGAACAATCCTTTAAACTGAGTATGTTATGGTTCATTTTCAGTGAAATCATGTTCTTCAGTTCTTTTTTCGCCGCATTATTTTATACACGTTTTTTTGTGCTGCCAGATCTTGGCGGTCAGACCAGCGTCAGTCACATTTTGTTATGGCCGGATTTCCAGCCCGCATGGCCGCTGATGAACAATCCGGATCCCGCCAATTATATCGGACCATTACAAGGCATGGGAGCATGGGGAATCGCCGCGATTAATACGCTGGTTCTGCTGACCAGCGGCGTGACTGTCACAATAGCGCATTTTGGCCTGTTAAAAAACCGGCACACAGTGATGCTGGTATCACAGCTCGCAACCATCTTGCTAGGCATCACCTTCCTCGCTCTCCAGCTGCATGAATACGGAGAAGCCTATTTTATCAAAAACCTGACCTTGTCTTCGGGAATTTACGGATCCACATTTTTCATGTTGACCGGGTTCCATGGTCTGCATGTGACCATAGGCACCATAGGGTTGATCGTTATCTTTTATCGCATGATGAAACAGGATTTCTCACCGGATAATCATTTCGCATTTGTCGCCGTGTCATGGTATTGGCATTTTGTAGATGTGATCTGGCTGTTATTATATGTATTTGTATACTGGCTTTAACAAGCCTGCCGTGATTACGCGATGCACAGTCAGCGTGACAACTGGACCTCCATGATACAAAACGCATTCTGCAACTCATAAAGCTTGTTGATGGTGAGCCCTGACCGTGTAAACAATTCTTCATATTCCGCATATGTCCTCACACGGCCACGCGTGACATTAAGCATGTTGATATCATTCAGGCACGCTTGCAAATAAACCGCCCCCGAGCCTTGCAAAACACGCTCCATGACAAGCAGCTTGACTGGCGGCGCTAGGAAAGGCTTGAATTGACCCAGCAGTCTCAGCGCCATACTGTCATCCTTGCCATGAATGACTGACTTCATGATATACAGATCACCGCCGGCTGGAATACCTTCCAGAAAATCACCTCCTATAAAACGACATCTTGAAGCGAGACCTTTTGTCTTGAAATATCTTTCCGCCGGCTCCTGCAATTCCGGCAAATCAAAATTGATGCCTTTTGCATTTTTATATTTCAACAAGATGGCAGCCAGGAGTGTGCCGATTCCACCGCCAATATCAACCAGAGTTTGATAGGGAGAAAAATCATAGGCTTCAACAGCCTGCCTGGCGAACCATTCCGAATTTTCCATCATGGCATGATGGTATACCTCACCGGCCTCGACATTATCCTGAAAATACTGGCCTGACGGTTTGCCAAATTGCAATTCAAACGGCGACAGATCTGACCGCAGACTGTTTAACAACTCACTTGCGGCAGGATAAAAGTATTGCGAATGAAGCCGGATAAAATGTTTCAACCCTCCTGAACGGGATGAGACCAGGCATGCCGATTCCGGATTGATCTGAAAGACGCGGCCTGAGAGTTCATCAAAAAGCCCTTTTGCCGAGAGATAACGCATAATGCGATACAATTTATCTTCGTTCGAACGAGCCAGTCCGGCCAATTCAGCTATGGATTTGGGCCCCGACTGTAAATGGTCGGCGATATTCAGGCAGGCAGCAACATAAAGGCATTGAGTATCGTAATACGCAAACAGCAAGTCTCTGATTAGCACAAATCATCCTCATTGATTCTTTCAGGATTTCAAACAAGCATTGATCACCATCACATGATAGGCCACAACCCGGTAAAGAGTAAATCGATATGCCAAATGGATTATATCATTCTAAATTCGGACCCTGGCGATGGCGCCTGCACATCAGAAAGATAATCCTGCGCTTTCAGCTTGGCCATGAATTCCATGATTCTTGGATTAATTTCTTTTTCGAAATAAGTCAGGAGTTCCGGAACATTTTTTTCCAGCCAAACTTGTCCTTCTTTTGGACCCATGGTCACCAGTATTTGCGGAACACGGACAATCAATTCCGCTGCCCACTCGGAAGACGGGTAAGCATTATAAACCGTTTCAATGATCTTATAAGCCTCGTGTTCCTTATCAGTAGATATTGCCGCCGCCATTTCACCCAATCTTGATTTCGTCAGCGCGACTATCGCCGCAAATTTTTCCCTCAAAGGATTGGAATAGGCATCATTTGGAAATGGCTGACTGGCATTCTGGAATAACTGATTAATAATAAAATGCGCCGATTCGTGCATGATAACAGCCAGCACTTCCACCGCCTCCAGTCCTTTTGTCGCGACAAAGACCGAGTTCTTGTTAGTGTATAATCCGCGCGGCTCAGGAACGAATAATTTGAGTGAGCTGGTATCCTCGGCATCGACACAGATGATCTTGAACCTTTTCCCCAGCTCTTTTTCAATTTTTGCAAGTGCGGTGTTATATATTTCGGCTTCAATCGTATCCGCCTTGGGTATCATTTCAAGCAATTCACTCTGCTGTCCGAACAAAGTCAGACGCCGTATTTCGGGCGCCACGCCTCTTACCGCGCATAAGCCCATCATTTTGATCATCGTATTCAGTATGGGATTTGCCTGACAATTCTTCAAAATACCGGGAAACTGGCTTTTGAGATCTTCATTCTCAATATAGAGAACCGATTCAACCGCATGTTCCGAGTCAAGTTTGCTGCCGTTTTTTACAATCGGTTTCAAGGAACCCAGGCTAATAATCGATTGCTTTTTCATTTTTTGATATTCCTTGACACTCATCCCGGCTGGAATCACGACTTCATTCACTGCCTGCCCGGTTTCTTCCAGCAGCTTTTTTTCAATCAAGGTAAATTTTTTAATGCTGGCAAGATTTAACGGCGTCACTCCGCTTTTGTTTTCCACATCGGGGTCCGTATCCTCATAACTCAAAAGAACATCCACCAGCGCCTGGCTTCCGCTGGAAACAGCATAATGCAAAGGCGTATTTCCATTCTTGTCTCTGACGTTCAGATCCAACGCATCAAATTCGCTGATAAAATCATCCAGCATCCTGATATACGTATCTTCGTTTACCTGGAATTCATCCTCGTGACTGGCTGCTCTCGTTTCACCCTCTGCGGACTTCATACTTTCAGCAAGTTCCTGCTTGAATTTATAATCTGCAATATTGACTGAACACATATAATGCAAGAGCGTCTTTTGTTCCTGACCGAACCTTGCGCGCAAGCACTTGGTGTCTTCTCTCACCAGCGCAAGAAAACGGCTAAAATCATTGGTTCTCAGCGCATTCTCAAATTCCCTCAAAATGGTTTTGATCTTGGCCATCGCACTCTCCTCGCTGTCATGCTTGATAGCGTTTTGCCTGATTGTGTTTTATTCAGTTTATTTTAAGTATAGACAGGATTACGGAAATTGCGTTTCGCATGAATTAGCAGAAGATACATTAACTTGGATATATTATGTGTGAATGGCAAAAAATATTAAGAGACGGACAGAAAAACATTACTTGGATTTATTCAATTTTGTTTCAATTCCGGATTCATTTTCCACCTTAAATTCCGCTTGATAACGGGCACTGACAAATGCATTTTTAGCAAACCAGTTTGCATAATCCGCCCTCACTGGCGTCAGAAACGCCTTGAAATCCCATCCGATTTTCGTTTCATAATTAAAAGCACCCAGCTCAATCCCTACTGCTGCCGCCAATCCACGTATCATCCATTCCACAATAGCCGAATTGCCCCTGCCAACTGGCTGCATTCGCGCGAGAATATGAGCCAATGCACCTGCATTTACCAGGAAATCTTCCACGCTTTTATCCGACGTCCATCCAAGACATGCCTTGAAGTGATCATCCATCTCCCTGAATTTATCCTCCATATACTCAGTTTTACCTTCATACATGAAATCAAACGGCGTCATGGGATGTTCGACCTGAATCCGCGTACGGGGGTCTTGATCGCCATAGTCTTCGAATGTTATGGTCAATTCCGGTTCCGCATATTCTCCCTGTTCAGAAATCTTTTTACCGGTTTTGACTTCCGGACTAACCAAGGGGTTGGTCATTTTAATCGTATATACCATGGATTGATCCGCGCGCTGGCTGCGCGAAATTTCATAACAACCATAATCGACAGCATCCTTTCCCTGCATGCCGGCAGCAAGCTTGCCTATCAATTCGAAGATCGCATCTTTCTGGCCCGGCAAATCCCGTATCAATAGGAAATCATCTGAAGCACGGAATCCCGGTTTGTTGAACCATCCGAACTGGTGAGTCAGCGGCTTGTGCTTCAATTCTTTTGCGATGATGCGCCTCTCATTGGCAAGAAACGCATAGGCGCACCCTGCCATGGAATTCAGGACACCCGGCGGGCAGCGAATATCATCACGCAAAACAGGTTTGCGATCGGGATAAGCCGAGACGTTACTGGAGAATCTTTTGATCACGTCACTGGAAAACTCAAGCCAGCGGCTTTGTTTGGACAAATCTCCAAATTCCTTCTTTCTGTCAGGCGATGATGCCATCCCGGCTGAGTCTGCTTGAAAAAGACGATTGTTCATCTTCACGGCCTCCTGATTCCAGTATAGTTCATTACAAAATTCATTTTGTTCAACAATCGGATCAAGTACATGATTTTTCAGCTTATGATCGTTCGGCCATTCCCCGCTCTAATGGGTCGTTTTTCAAATAACCATGATTCCTCAGGGCGGCGGCGACCTGTCTTTTGAAACCTTAGGAACTTGCACCATTTCATCATCCTTTTGTTTACTTGTTCCTTCTCCACCAGAAAAGAGACCGGAACGAGCGGCAGAACTAACCGGCGCAGGCGTCCCGGATGCCAACGATGAAGCCGAGGCTGCTGCCGCAGCCGCAGACAGCGATGCCGCGGTAGATTGGCGTGAAATGTCCAGCAATCTTTTTTCCAGCACCTCTGCGCTGATAAATATTTTCAGCATATCCGACTCGAACTCCAGACCTGTGTCCATGTATACCGAATCACCCACGATATGCATTTTCCTGGCTGGTATATCAATACTCACATGATGTCTAAACCGGGCTTGGGCAGATGAATCCCATTGAGAGGGATCAATGATGATATTCTTGCACCCTGAATCACTAATATGTTTTCTAATATAGCCGGCCAACTGATCCCAGCTTATCCCGTAAACATCCACTGAATCCTTTGCGTATTGCGACACACTTAACATGGATGTTGGATTGACGATATCGCCCGACACTCCCTTGACAAGGCGTTCATAAATGACCGGAATGCGCCTGCTGTCTTTAAGAAAAGCCTTATGAGCTTCCACTTCGTCTGCAATTCGGGATTTGTTTGCCGCTTCCGCTTTTCTCACCGCTTCGGTGTATTTGCCTACTTCCTGTTTGACCTGCTTTTTGATACTTTCACCACTAGCTGTATCCAGAAATAAATAATAATCGTCATGATACACCATTGCCTTGATAACCTGGATGATTTTCTCCCTGTGAGGAATATCCTTGGTTTCATAAGCAGCAGAAAAAGTCTTTAATGCCGTCGCTTTCGTTCTCATCGCATGCCCGATAAACTCGGCTGGCGACACTTCAGGCGGAACCTTGGTAATACGCTTCTGAAAATCAGAATAATACGACAAAGGCTTCAGGAAAAATACTTTGTAATTTGAAATCAGAAAATTGACAGCGTCATTAATTTGCTGATCCGTCAGACCCAATATCTTGGCGGTTTCCATGACCGCCTTTCCCAGCCTTATGTCTGCAATTTTTTGAGTGCCTTCAGGATTATTTTCGCTTTCTGACCGCTGCATTTAATCCACGCCCCGTTTATTTATTTTTGAATAATTGAATCGATAATTCTTATACTTAAGTATAGTTCATGCTGTTTTGATTATAACAAGGGATTATTATAGAAAACTGAAACGCAAAACATAGAGAAATATCATGCAACCCTATGGTTTAAAGGGTTTTAAAGCAGAATGATTTTTTTGGGAAATCAAATTATCGCGCGAGCGTGCGTGTGCGTCAGCATATCGATAATCGGCAGCTCGCAGTCCCGGTATGCCGTCAGATCAGAACGCAGACTGATAATTTCATTAATCACTTGCGGAGCATGAGTGTTAACAAGATATGCATCAATTCTATTCAGCATGCCAGTCACATCGGAAATTTCCGCGGCACTCAACGGGGCGGCATGATCGGCATTTTCCTGCATATTTTTCATTGTGTTATCGATGAGAATCTGGCAGGGCCTCACTACATTTACCAGCAAGCTGCTGGACATCGCGGATATAAACCTCAGTCGAAACGACTGTGCGCCAGCCAATTCATCAATTAAATTTTTCAATTTCTCCAGTCTGGCGCACAATTCATGGATATTCATCATTGCATCATCTCGTAAATAAATCTAAATAAACTGATTGAATAAACCCCTTGATTCTACCTGGCGCACGCCAGCATAAACAACCCCCGGCTCTTGTTAAAAACTCGTCACCGCATCCACGGCTTCCCTGATTTTCGCCAGCGCAACTTTCTCTACCAATTTCAGATTCAAATGCGGCACATTTGGCAGTTCATGCGCCGCGACGGTGATATCAACAATGGCGGGTCCGTCAGCAGCCAAACCCGACTCCAGAGCTTTAATCAAGTCTTCAGGTCTTTTGGCAGAAAATCCATGTCCGCCGCAGGCACGCGCAAACGCGGCAAAATCCGGATTGGGAAATTCTATGGCCGAACGGAATGGCGGCAAACCGATGGTTTCAGCTTCCAGGCTGATCAATCCAAACGCTGAATTATTATAGATGATCACCTTGACTGGAAGTTGATGTTGAACCGCCGTCATGAATTCACACATTAACATGTTAAATCCGCCGTCCCCGCACATGGCGATGACCTGGCGCGAACGGTCCAGGGCCTGGATTCCATTTGCCTGAGCCAGCGCCGTTCCCACCGCCGCGTTATTGAATGAGCCAATAATACGCTGTGCGCCTCTTTGGCGAATCCAGTTGCCTGACCACAGCGTATTCAGTCCGGTATCAAACACGAAAACAGCATTATCGCTCGCCCTGTCACTCACTGCCCGCGCCGCCGCCTGGGGATGGATAAGATCTTTACTGCGCGCCAGATCCGCCTGCCCATCAATCATCTGATCCCATTGCAATCGCTCATGAAAAATCTCATCGAAAAAATGCTTATCTTTTTTTTGTCTCACCCGTTCTAGCAAAAACCTGACGGCAGGGCCCACGGAACCCGACACGCCCAGTTCAGTAGGAGTCCGTCTGCCCAATACTTCTGCGCGCTCATCAATTTGAATGACCCGGCATTGACCGGGCAGGAAATCCGAATAAGGATAATCCGTGCCCAGCATGAGCAGCAAATCACACTTCATGACTGCATGATACACTGGCCGCGTGCCTATCATGCCAAGACCTCCCATCCAGTGCGGATCATCATACGGCATGATATCCTTGCCTTTTACAGTATGAACCAGCGGTGCTTTCAGATGTTCGGAGAGAGCAAGCAATTCAGCCTTCAGGCCATGGCAGCCCGCACCGCACAGTATGACCACCTTGTCTGCCTGATCAATGGCCTGGGCCGCCTTATCCAAATCCTCCGCACTGGCCGAGAATTCCGAGCGCGGTTTCAATGTTTCCACGCTTGCGACGCCAGCCGGCGCTGGCGCGCTGATCACATCCTGAGGAAGAGTCAGATGAGCCACACCCCGTCCGGCATATGCCGCGGATACCGCCTGATGAATGACAAAAGGCGCCTGCTCGCCTGTCAAAACTGTTTCCGTGTAAAGTGATACATCACGAAATAAAAGATCCGGTTTGGTTGTTTGTATATAATCCAGGCCCTGCATTTTACGCGCCATGTCTCCAGACAGTGCCAGCACCGGGGCGTGATCACGCGCTGCTTCATACAACCCCGCTACCAGATGAGTACTGCCAGGCCCGGTTGTTCCCGCGCACACGGCAAGACGTCCGGTCAGCTTGGCCTGGCCGGCGGCGGCAAGCGCCGCGCCTTCTTCATGACGCACGCCTATCCATTCAATTGAACTGTTCTGAACAGCATGACCCAGCGGATTGAGAGAGTCGCCTATGAGTCCAAAAATCTGTTTGACTCCGATTTTCTCCAGCGTGCCGACCAGCACTTCCGCGACTGTTTTTCCCATTGCCTGCTCCTTCCTGAAGACTAATATCGTTCCTTCTTAATTTAGAGTACTCGCAGACAGTTTGCATAAGCAAGTCTGTCATGCGCCGCATCGCCTGAATCCCGCTCCATCTTTACCTCTTTACCTTCTACCCAAGTAAATGATTAATAATGACCTCGCTTGTTACACCGGAAATTTTAAGGTAACGTGATTCTTATACACAACCGGTTTAAACCAGATCTCAACCAGCAGTCCGGCCAACGTTAATTATCAGGATGATTATCATGCGCAATCAGCCACAACTTCAAAAATTTCAATCCCTGCTGCGAGGCCGTCTGATCACCCCTGCAGATGAGGATTATGACAAAGCACGCGCGGTTTATAATGGCATGATTGATAAAAAGCCCGCGCTCATTGCTCAATGTGTAGATGCTGCAGATGTCATCGCGGCAGTCAATTTCGCAAGAGACAGCGGCATGAGAACGGCAATCAGAGGCGGCGGCCATAACGGCCCCGGACTGGGCACGGTCGAGGATGGACTGGTGATTGATTTGCGGCGCATGAAAGGCATACAAGTGAATCCGGTCAATCGCACGGCACACGTTCAAGGCGGCTGCACCTGGGGCGATGTCGATCACGCCACTCACGCATTTGGTCTTGTTACACCCAGCGGATTCATTTCTACCACCGGAGTAGGCGGTTTGACATTGGGCGGCGGCATTGGATACCTTACCCGCAAACATGGCCTGACCATAGACAATCTAGTCAGTGTGGACATGGTCCTCGCTGACGGTTCATTCGTCACGGCAAGCGCTGTTACCCATCCTGAACTCTTCTGGGCCGTGCGCGGCGGGGGCGGCAATTTCGGTGTCGTCACATCATTTGAATTCCAGCTTCATCCGCTCAGCATGGTTTATGGCGGGCCCATGCTTTGGCCTGCGGAGAGAGGCGCCGAACTGCTGGAAATCTGGCGCGATTACATTCTGTCCGCGCCCGAAGATATTAATGGCTGGTTCGCGTTTCTGACAGTTCCGCCTGTTGCGCCGTTCCCGGATCAATTTCATCTCAAAAAGATGTGCGCCATTGTGTGGTGCGATACCGGACGTGCTGATGAAGCTGAAAAACGATTTGCGTCCATCCGCAAACAATTTGGAGAACCCGCGATCGATTTCACCGGGCTCCTGCCCTGGCCCGCCTTGCAGACATTGTTCGACGCCTTGCTGCCGTCAGGATTGCAATGGTATTGGAAAGCCGACTTTTTTAACGACATCAATCGCGAAGCCGTTCAACTGCACGTCAAACACGGCACTCGCCTGCCCACTCCGCTTTCAACCATGCATATCTATCCCATTAACGGCGCGGCGCATCGCATCGATAAAAATGGCACAGCCTTCAGCTTCAGGGATGCGAATTTCGCCCAGGTCATCGCGGGCATCGATCCCGATCCCGCCAACAATGATAAAATCATCGCCTGGGCCAGAGAATACTGGCAGGACTTGCACCCTTACTCGTCTGGGGGCGCCTATATCAATATGATAATGGATGAAGGACAGGACATGGTCAAAGCGGCCTACAGGGACAATTACGGCAGGCTGGTCACCATCAAAAACAAATACGATTCCAACAATCTGTTCAGGATAAACCAGAATATCTCTCCCAAAGGATAATGCCGCCTTGTTCCGGCAGGGGAAGCGCGAGTGAACGACTCCGTTAACGAAATGAACGCGGAACACACCTGGAAACACATCGGTCTCGTGATATTATCCATACGCTTTGTACAAGGATGGATATTCTGGGGCGGTGGATCTCGCCGTTTCATCTACGATCCCGAGAAACTCGATCCGTATTCTTCACAATGGATGGCCAATAAACTTCAAAGCGCCATGCCCGGCGCCATGCTGGGACTGGAACAGCTTGTCAGTTTCATGCTGCAGCACTTCATACTCTTATACACCAGCATCATCTTGTTCAGCCTGGTTGAACTGATTTGCGGGTTAAACCTGGTCTTTGGGTTTTTTACCCGTGTATCAGCTTTCATGACCGCGCTGATCAGTATCGCCCTCATGCTGTTATTTGGCTGGCAAGGGTCCACTTGCATGGACGAATGGACCATGGCCGCAGCCAATCTTTCCATAGGGTTGACGCTGGCGCTTTCAGGGGGATCCTGGCTTTCAGTAGACCACTTTCTTGCCATGCGCCATCCCGCACTTGCCAGAAAATGCTGGTTTATAGCACTGGCAAGCGGCCCCCTGTCCGCGGTCCGGTTAAAACAGGCCAGTCTGGTATTTTTAACCTTTAGCATGATCTTTACTCTGCTGACATACAATTATTTACGTGGTTCGGTTTTCACGCCTTACCATAGCGGCCCGGTCAGCACAGGCGAGCATCACCTTGCGATTGATCATGTCCGATTACAAAAAAATGGAAGCCTCTCGTTTAATGCATATGTGGATGCCGGCACACCAGGAATGCCGGCTTATATCATCAGGATTGAGCTGGCTGATTTGAACGGCTCGGATATGGAAACCTGGACGGGCAAGGAGTTAAGCGCCTTGCCAGCGCAAAATATCAGGAATTATTACGCATACAACCGCATCACCACCGGACCCTACGGTCTGGTCGCCCCACTCAGCGCAAAAGCTGAAATCGTGCTGCCTGCCATGACACATAACACCGCACTGCATTCTTCGCCGTATCAACTCAGAATTTATACCGTCAGCGGAAAACGCTTCACCCTAGAGGTTCAGCCTTCACAGGAATGATCACTCTCTTCAACATCAGGCAGGAAGCGGCACGCATGACGCACCGCTATGCTTGAAACAGAATAAATCAGGCATGGGGATGCCTGATAAATTTCGGAGGTTTAGACATGTTCGCAAACTGATACGCCGACAGATACGCCAGGCGCAGAATTTTTTGCATCTTGGGATAGTCAATCTTATCTGCCGTATCGGAAGTATGATGATAATCAGGATGGAAACCGGTAAACCACCAGAATGCCGGCACATCGTTCAGCACGAATGGAAACTGATCACTGCGGAAAAAGGTATTCAAAGCATTTTCACTGTCAAAGCGGTCGTCGATCACCAGTCCGACAACCTGGTTTTCCTGCCTGACGATCCTGTCATAATCCGGACTGAAATGCGCACCTATCAGATTAAGGCGGTTGCGCGTATCCTTGGGGATGGCGATCAAGCCCTTGGTCTGGGAGCTGGGCTGTTCATCCCGGCCTATCATGTCAAAATTGATCATGGCTCGCGTTGTTTCAAGTGGGCGTAATGGATGCGAAGCCATATAATACGAGCCCAGCAATCCACGCTCTTCTGCGGCAAAAATCACAAACAGGATGGAGCGCTTTGGTTTCATGCCCGTCCTTGCGGCATCATTGACAGCGAATGCGCGCGCCAGCGCGAGCACACCGGCTGTTCCCGAGGCATTATCATCCGCCCCATGCCATATTTTACCCGCTGAACGCCCGTCATGATCATGGTGCGCCGATACGATGATTGTTTCAGATTTCAATACGGGATCTGTTCCTTCCAGCAAAGCCGCCACATTACTGGTTGCGGCAATTCTTCTTGAACTCACACGTTCTTGCATACTGATTCTGGTATTGGCTATGACACGGGACCGCGGCACCAGATCACGGTCTATATCGCTCTGAAGGCCGGATAATGACAAAGGCCCGGCAATGATCCGGGCCGCCTTGTCTGACAGCACTGCTACCGGTATTTGCAATTCATCGTTTTCAAGCGTCATGGATGGCAGCGGAAGCTTGCGCGACGCGGAACCGCCAATACGCAAATAGCGCTCCTGGTTAGAAGGATGTTTGCGATTGGGCTCCGGAACGATCAAAATGCCAATCGCGCCGTGTTTTTGTGCGTTCAAGGCCTTCACGCGCGTTGTCGCATAAGGCGTGTTGCCCAGACCGTTGAAAATGGACGCGGGATTGGTTTCCTGGGGTTCGTGCTCAAACACCATGACCAGCTTGCCTTTGACATCCAGGCCTGCGTAATCATCATATTTCAATTCCGGAGCCGTAATGCCATACCCTGCGAACACCACACCCGATTCCAGGTTGATATCACGGTTGAAATCGGTATAAACATCGGGCTTTTTCCACATTACCTTCCTGCCGGCGCGCTCCATGGCGACAAAACTCTGTTTGCGGTCGGGTATATATTCAATCACATTGAATGTCTGCAGATAACTGTTCCCATTGGCCGGCTGTAATCCCGACTGTCTGAAAGCATTGGCCAGCCACTGAATTGCGCGTTCATCGCCGCGAGTCAAGGCAAGGCGTCCCTCCATCTGGCGAGATGTCAGATAAGCCAGATCAGAACGTATATCAGCCTGCTGTATGGAATTCCAGCCAGTCAACAGGGAAAGAGGAACCGTCTGCGCACCCGATGCGGGCAGGATGAGCAAAAGGAAAAAAAACGGGACAATCCGTGGAATAAAACGAATGAAAACACCTGGGTGCATAATCTTGCCCTTCCTTAGTAAAATGGTTCATATTGCGTGCGGCGCATGACAAGAAAATGATTATACTCAAGGACTCCAGAAAGGAAAGCACTGACATTTGGAGTCCCTGGCGGCTTCATACAGTCAGGCAGATTGACTGGATACGCCGACCGGCATATGTGCTCAGTGATGCTGAGGACCATTGTCAATCGAGCGACTATCGACAGACGATGAAGGATCGGGAGCCGTCTTCATTTCCGAATCCCTGCTTGCCAGACGGGAATCCGCGGTTTGCTCAAGTATGCGTTTTCGGAATGAATCGAGAGTAAAATCTTTCATTTTTTCTTCAACCTTGTCGAGATGATCCTGGTGCTCAATGAGAAATTTCGCTGTGCGGACAGCCGCTTTCTCCAACTTGTCGCTGGCACGCATGTTACGATCGGAACGAAAATTCTTCTGCACACTCTCATAAGCGGTTTGGCCTTTTTTGTTCACCTTGAGCGAGCGCTCCGTCATGTCGCGAACAGGCCGGGTTTCCTCGCCCGGTATCGTCCTGGTATCTGCATCCTCCAAAAACCGGGACGACTGCATGGTCCGGTTCAACGACAAGGGCACGTAACATGCACGGACTTTGACATCATCAAGATCCGCATAAGAAACCCTGTCACCGGTTTGATGACTTTCAAGGTAGCCAAACAAGCCGGTGCCATCGTATTTGGGGTCCAGATATTGTTCCAGGGTGTACAAGTGCGCAACGTCATCAATAGAAAAGACAGAACATCCCGCGCCTGAATTTTGCCGCTTTTCCAGGGAATAATAAATCGGCGAATCCGGAAACAAGGCGGCAAAATGTTTGACCGTCTCAGTGGCGAATGAATTATTGTTCAGCGCGCCCAGTGAATCAATAATAAAGAGAGAAGCACGACCCTGTTCGTCAATTTTGACCTCTCCCGCCACCCAGTGAGTTCCCGTCAGAATGAACTTTTCCCGCGCAGGCCTGGGACCGTCTTTGAGAATTTGAAGAAACCCCCTGAATTCACTCTCATGTTCCTCAAAATTATCCTTGCGTAAAACTGTTGGATGAAAAGACTCTCCTCGTCGCGAGGCAATTTGCGCGCATGCCAGCAAACCACCCTCATAATTGATTCGACCAAATCCGTTAACAAATTGCTGCATCATGCCAGAGATAAAAACGCGCGTGCGCTCATTTTTCATATCCAGCAGGACGCGGCCCATAACCTTTTTTTCATTATCCAATCCTTCAAAGATTTGATGAAACAGCTCAGGATGCGCCGACTGCAAATCATTCAGCAGGGCTGGATGACATTTTTTTATGCAAAGCGGAATCAAGACATTCAGGATTTGCTCGCGCCGGACCTCATCCATGCGCTTCAATACAAGATTGGCTGCATCGCGAAACTCCAGATTGGAAGAAAGCAGGTTAGCCATTTGTCTGGGATCCCAATACGGGGCAACATGAAGAAGAAGATCAGTGCAGGTTTCCGGATTGGTATGACTAAGATTATTTAACACCTTGGCAAGCGAGGCAGCCAGCGCCTGTTGCAAATAACTTGCGACTTCTCTGTCTTCACGGGCGGCCTCGTTCAGATAATCAAGCAAGGCCTTAAATTTATGCGTATTTGCGAGATAATCCTTGGCGAAGAGAAAACTGAAATAATCCGGTGAAAGCGAACCCGATTTTTTTTGTATTTCCTTAAGCACTAGCGCATGCTCTCCAAGCAGGATTTGCGCCTGACTGCTTAACACAGACTGAATATTTCTGCGAAAAAGCGGATTTGCCGTTCTTCTCATATACATGACTCCTAACCGGAATCCGGATATCTTGCGGCAGATATTGATATAAAAATTATAGATTAAGGCGGCGAATATTCAAGGCGGCCCGGATCATGCCGTCTCATGGTCCGTCCAGGAACGTCACGCGCGGCGTGCCGTGCTATAATTAACATATAATTATCATTTGCAGAGTCTTAAAGTGAAAACCATCATTATTGATTGGGATCACTGTGCGATTAGCAATGACGATTTAAAGAAATTAATTGAGAAAACGATTTTTCCTGATGTGAATGTCGTTATCGCTTCTTCTTGTGTTTCCAGTGATATCATCAAAAACCGGTTAAATGATCTTTGCCCTGGGCATGCAAACACCATTCAGGATATTGTTATCCTTCAGCCCGAGACATTCATGGCCCAGAGCGAATCAAAAAAAAACATAGGCCACAACAAACTTGATTTGATGGATGATTATATGCCTCAGGATGCGGACTATAATGATTACTTGTTTATATCAAACAATTTGTTTGCAAGGCAAAAAATAACCCAGGCTGATATCCCTGTCGGCTCCAAGCTGCCTGAATACAAAATCAGAATGGCCAAAGACCCTGACCGTCCGGTGCAGCAGCATTGGCAAAATTTCTCATTTGAAACATCTCAAACCCTATTCCCGTCCACAGGAAACCGCTTTGGCGGAAAGGTCAGCGTGGTTGACAAGACCCGTTCGGACAAGACTTCTTCATGGTACGCCAAGGAAAAGCCCGCTGAAAAAATCAACTTTGTCCAGATCGAAGTATTCACTGGTGAGTTGTTGAGATTTTTACTGGGCGAAACCCTGCCAAAGACTCGGTATCTCACCCGAGATGACAATCTGTTTGTGCTCTCCAAAAGGATTGAAGGCTTCACTAATCTGAATTCCGTTGAAGCACTCGAAACGCTGAAAGAAAATAACTACAAAGGGTTGCTGCCTTTGCTTTTTGCCTGCATGTTCGTGGAAGAAGCCGATTTGAAACCTGACAACATCGGTATCGATGCAAAGGGTAACATTACCAAAATTGATAATGACGGCACATTCACCAGCATCACCTTCAGCATGTCAGGAGCAAACGTGCCTACGTATTCCGCTTTGCGCCAAAATTTAGTGGAACAATTCGGATTTTCAAAAGAAGATATAGATTCACCCCATGCGCCAGAACATTATTCTCCGCCACTCTGGCCTAAAACTCTTTTTACTGACAGCGCGGTGATTAGCAAGGAAAATCAGGAAGACATGTATTACTTGTGGGCAAAAATACTGTCGGCATCAAATGTCATCCTGCAAATCATGAGTAAAACCATTGACTCAGCTCCATTGAAAGCAACCCTGGAGGCGGTATTAACCGCCAAAATGGAAAAACTGAATACTTATATGAAAGATCACCCTGGATTCATTGAATTTATGTCGAATAATGGCGAAAGGGTAATGAACAGGATTCGGGAGGAAATCGCGGAATTTGCAAAATCCAATCGACGTTACTTTGCCGGCGCCAATGCCTCTTTGCTCAAGCCCGTGGAATTCTTTCAAGGCAACAGCCTGGATTATAGAAAATCCGACTAAGATTAATGTGAATAATGATCGCAGCCATTCCCTCTCGTGACACTTTGGCCTGTCGGTCTCATTTTTTTTGCGTGTGCGGCCTGCGCGGATGGTCAGGCTCTCTGACGGTAATGACTCCGTCTTTTTGCATCCGCAGATATTGCCTGAGGGAAGCCGGCATTTTGGGATCCAGGGGATTTTGCTTGACACTCAGAATTTCCATCATGGCTTCGTTTTGGACCGTCGATATGGCAGCTTCATGCCCGGCAAGCTCCAGAGCCCTAACCTTGACAGACTTGATGATTTTTTTCAGGCTATCACCACGCATAGAAAAGAGAGAGCTTCTCGCCGCGCGCCTGTTGACCTCTGGCTCAAGCATATGGAGTTTGATTATCCTCATCAAGTCCTGCAACATCAGAATATTATCAATCCGTTGTATGGTATGAGGCAACGTCTTGAAAATCTGTTTTTTCGCCTCGACATCTTCGCCTTTCATCGTCATGATCAAGGCTGTAATAAAGCGGCCGTCGGCGACCGGATAAAAACTCTCATCCGCGTTGTCAGGGTTATAGTGTGCGGCCAGGTGGGCAGGTGTATAACCCCCGTGAGAGAATCCGGTATGCCTGATCGAGCAAAACTGACCGACAGGGTAATCGCTTTTATCCATCTCTCCCGGCCGTATGCCCTCGGCATTGAGTATATTTTCAATTTCATATAACGCTGTGCGAATTTTTGATTCCTGTCCCGGAACAGGATAGACCGTAATCTGCATCCCCTGACCTATGCGTGTGGCTGCTTCAATTTCTTCACGCGGAAATCGCTCCCGGACATCTTGCTGAATATCGCCTGTCGCAGACATTTTGACAGCAAACATGCTCTCGCTCCCGCCGGCATAGCGGTTGCCGGTTTGTCTGGGATAATCTTCCATGTCTCTGTATGTTTCAGGAAGAATCGTCACCTTGAACAAATCACAACCGTTCGCAGCGAGTATCGGAAACACAAGGTCCCACGCCCGGCCCAAATCAGCAGGGTCGATGCTGATATGAACCTTCCAGTTATTCTTTTGTATTTCACTTTCAGTCTCCCTGTCCAGCGAGGCATGACTGAAAATAACAAATGGCCTTGGCCAGCTGACATACATTTTATAATCCGCATGTCCGGCAACCGGAACATCATCCGTCATCCTGCCAAACTCCTGGCACAGTGCGCCATATCTCCAGTTTTCTTTTTCATCACGCTGCATACTCAGCCCTCATGAAATGGTATAGGCTTATACTTGATGGTATCCTTTCTTTATTATATCCCAGGGCGTTCCTGTTAAAGGATTTCAATACAAAACAATCAGCTAGCTGTTTATACCGCTTCTTTCCGGCAAATCTGTCAGGATGATGACAGCGCCGGAGAAACTGAGAATGTTCAATGAACACTCTCAAGAAATTACTTCCTTCTTCCGGGACGCTCGTTCATGGCCGGATCCATGCCGCCACTCCTGGTATTTTCATTTTTCGGAATGGGCTGGCATCGCTGTCTGACATACACGTCAATCCTGCTTATCGCCTGATCAAACCACATTTTCGCCTCACCCTGAATCACACCACGATGCTCTTCATAAATCCTGATGATCTGTTGTAAATCCTGACTGAATGTTATCAATTGCTTGTCGCCAAGCCAGCCCATAACGGGAGCGGATATTTGCAGCGCAATTTTTCTTAATTCGTCAATCCATAGATTTTCACTCTCAACATCCTTTCCACCGCCAGTTAATACCAGCAAGCCGACACTTTTGACCGCACCGGGAATAGCCGACATGAACCATTTGTCACTCAAATCCCAGTCTTTGAAAGAGGGTGTTAACGCAGATCTTAAACTGAAGCGGCGGACAACTTCACGACTTGGACCTGTCGGCTTGGTACCCAGCAGACGCGGACCGGAAGCACCTTGATGCCTGGAAACCGGGGATTTTATATTAAGAGGTATAGCTGTGACCGCACAGCAAATATCCGTGCCGATCGCATTCATGGGAACAGCCTGCATGGTGGTCAACACTTTATTTCCAAGCACTTCGGCATTAATTCCCATACGTTGATACCGCCAGTTATTACCGGTGCTGTCTGTTTTGGTCTGCTCCCGCATAATAACGGGCTGGGTCATGTAACATTGGGTGCTTTCAAGCGTTTTCAGTATTCCGCAATTTTTATTTCCCTCCAGTTCGCACACCACAAAAAGCCCGTCGTTTTTGCTGCTGGTCGCGATATTGCTCTGGCGAATATTTTGGCCGTTACAAATCAGCACATGTATATGAACGGGGTTGTTGCCGGCTTCCTCTCGCAAGACACACTCTTCATGATCCAGGCAGATTTCAAGTCCAATGCGTAACCCATCAAATTCGAAAATTCCCGGCTTTTTCCCCTCCGTCATCGGGACAACGCGGTCACCCGACCTGATCGGGCCTGTGGATTTCTTTTTATCATAGGAATCCATGCGATTTTTCGAGATGAGATAAGAAGTGATTTTATACGAATCAAGATCAGCGGAGAAATAACATATCGCTCCGGATATAATCAACACGCGCTCACTCACATTATGGCTGAGTGCCTGCAATTTATCCTGAAATAATTGATGTTCTTTAGCGCTATATGCCTCCTGGCCACCTTGACATGAGGACGGAGAAAAAATATTTTCCGGTGCGATGACAAGACTAATTGAATTCTGATCTATTGCGCTCTTGTTTTCAAAATCAGTTGCGGCTTCTCTAACTATCGATTCAAACGCTTCGATTTTATCTTCCAGGCTCTTGTTCTTGAATGTCTGCCAATCGGGATTCCAGGTATAAACAAAAACCACATGGCTTTCGCTATTTCGCACTTGCATCAAGCACCACTCTCGCCTTTATCATTTTTTATGTGGCGCGATTATACCGATAGCGTATTAACGAAATATTATGCAACAAGCTGCCCGTCCGGTTCCGAAGTCCTTTCCGGATAAACCGGCAAATAGGTGTGAGACGTCAGGGGAACAAAGACTTGATTTTTTCGTCCAGCAATTCCGCCACTTTTCGGTGTGCCGCCAGGTCATAATGCACACCGTCAATCGTTGACGGTGACACATTTATTGATAAGTCCATGAAATGACATTGCTTTTCAGCCGCAAGACGCGCGAACAGCGGGATCGTTTCCATGGCTTTCCTGACAATCCCCCGGAGAAAATGGACGCCATTTTCATCCGTGAAATTTTCCACGAACGGATAGGGGATGGCCGAGGTGGTAATGAGAATTTCCGGTGCCTGGGTCAGTCCCGCCCCATATTGTGATGATTGTATCAGCTCTATCAGGTCCGCGAGACCGTTTTTAATGTCTTCCGGTGTGCGGTTGAAGTAAGTTTTCATATCGTTGCCTCCCAGCCCAAGCACGACCAGGTCCACAGGCGCATGCGAATAAAGGCAAGACGCCAGATAAGTTTTTCCATTTCTATCCGGCGGCACGGAGTAATCAAGATTCGTTGTTCGGCTATTCAGCCCTTCTTCAATGACATAATAATTGTCACCTAACAGGGTTTGCAAAAGCCCTGTCCAGCGTTCATGGCGTGAGTATCGCGATTTCAGCTGCGAATGATCCGCGGCAGGAACATACCCCCACGTATTTGAATCGCCATAGCACAAGATGGTTTTTTGCATTCATTTTCTCCAGATAAATTCAGGCATCAGAAACCGGCGCAATCTGACGCCTCTCTCTGTCTCACATGGCAAGACATTCGCCCGGATTTTCTTCTGTCGTCGCGGTAAAAGTCGTTGTATTCAGTGACGGCCGCCCGCTTGAATACACGGCAAAAGGATTTTGCGTCACGGCAGCCGGCCTTGGCCCGCAGGGGCTGAAATTTCCGGCACAGTCTATTATTATGCAGTTATTAAGACAACATTAAATTTCATAAACCGTTTGATTCCCGTGTGCGTGGAAATTACCTGATTTTATCTTGCAGGCAGCCAGGCAACACATCTAACCGCAATTGGTCATTTTCACTCCTTAGCAGCCTGGAGAGATAATCCTGCGAAGTTTTCGTAATATCATAGACCATCATGCCTGCCAGGTGATTATTGACAGAATACTGTCCAATCGCGAACGGGTCCGGATAGAATCGCGAAGCCCATCCACCCAGCATCAGCCGATCGGCAGTCATGCCATTTTGCAGATATTGCGTAAGCCTGCCGTCAAAATTTCCATTTGAATACGACATCTCCCATCCATAATCGAGGTATTCTGAAAGTTTATGACCGTTATAAGATTCCTTGAAATAATAATAATCGTTAAACAAGGCCTTGGTCAGCAGCTTGCCTTTAAATGCCGGATTGGATTTGATCGCCTGAGCAATCATGGTGATTGAGTAATTATTCGGCTTGCAGGTCGAATATTCATCATCGATATCAATGCCATCAAGATGAAAGTTATTGACCGTGCTGACGATAGCATTTGCGAATTTTTTTGCGGCAACGGGATCAGTCATGCAAGCCCATCCGGCGTTTTCATGATTACCCAGCAAAGTGACCAGCACCTTCATGCCTCGCTTTTGCAAGTTTGCCACTTGATCTGAGTTAAGTACGGCGGATACATTGCTATTAAAATAGATTTCGGGTGAATCGGGTGATTTGCCGTTTATATTAGCCGCAAATATGGAAACGATATCAAAATAAGGTTTCTTTGTATCTGATCTTACATAACAGGCCGTATTTTCCATATTATTTGCATTCACTTCCACGTATGCCATGTTAGCGGCATTCACATTATTCACAGCCATACTTATGAAAACAGCCGCACCTGCGAGATTCGATTTTTTCATGAAATTCCTTGTCATAGCGATATGAATTTATGACTAGCCGTCAACTTTTATATTTCCGTTTATTACACGTACCAAGCAAAATGGTAAATGGTTCTGTCAAATACGGTCAAGGTCGCGTCGTGTAAATTCATTCAAAACATCGCCGGTATTTAATGTTGACTTAGGCTCAATTAACATGACATGGACTTCGTTTTCCGCGACCGGCAAGTGCTCCACGCCTTTGGGAATGACAACAAACTCACCCTCATTCAGATAAATGTCTTCCCCTCTCAATCGTATTAACAGCCTGCCCTTGATGACATAAAACAATTCATCTTCGTTGTCATGTTTATGCCAGGCAAACTCGCCTTTGAGCTTGGCAAGCTTGATATGCGAATCATTCAAGTCCCCAACCACCTTGGGCGACCAGTAATCCTGGAATAAATCAAATTTGTTTTTGACATTGACTTTTTGCATACCAAACCTCGCCATTGCATTGAAAATAGCCATCCTGGTCCACGATCATCATAATAAAGTATACTCTTGCGATACACAATCTGATGTGCCAGGCATTGTCTGTGCAAGTTATCAGATGTACCATTTGCGCACCAATCAGGCTTCAGAAAAACCATCATCCGCACTGAAGCCTTTGAGTCAGTTATTTGCAGAAATACCCCGCCGCCATTTGACTTTTTACGAGTTTAAAGGAAAATGAACACCATTGCCGTGCCAAACACCCGCCTGAAAAGTGAGGAAATCATGTTTAAAGCTGTCATATTTGATTTTGATGGCGTTATCCTGGACAGCGAACCCCTGCATTACCAGGCATGCTGTACCGTGTTCAAACAGTTGGGATACGCGCTTTCTTACGATGAATATACCGAGAAATATATAGGGACATCCGACAAGGACATGTTTCCCCTGCTGCTGAAAACCATAGGCCTTGATTTCACCTCTCATGAAGTCCAGTCATTAATCAACATGAAAGTCGAGGCATATATTCACATCATCCGGCACCATGACAGCCTTCCCATGATACCCGACCTCGATAACTACCTTTCAAGCATAAACAGAGATACCACAAAAATTGCCATCTGCAGCGGTTCAACAAAAAATGAAATCCGGATTGTTCTCGAAAGACTGCTTCAAGGCAGATTACAGTCTCTGTTTGACTGCATTATTACATCGGACGATGTCACCCACGGCAAACCTTCGCCCGAAGGATACCAGTTAACCGCAAACAGACTGGGTGTTAAACCAGCTGATTGCCTGGTCATCGAAGATTCACCCCATGGCGTAAGAGCCGCCAAATCGGCAGGCATGTACGTCACCGGGCTTTCCACAACCTATCCCGCCAGCCAGCTCGCGCACGCAGACAAGATAGTGTCCGGATATCGTGAATTGATGCAACTCCACATCGGCGACCCCAGCCTGTCAGCACCCCAGGTCAGCCTCAAGAAAAATGTCAAAGAAAACGCGTCAGATTATTCTTGATATGACATACTGTACGCATACAATACCAATCTGACTGCTTGAAATTCGCTTCATGTCCGGCTGTATACGGGCCAATCAGTCTGGCTAAATGGCATAAACCCATTAATAACCCTCATTAAGGATTGGAAAAATGTTCAGCAAACGAAATCAACCGGCGTTATTGACCGAGATGGCTGACAAGCTTAAACGACTCACCACTGAAAAAGCGTATGTTATCAAAACATCATCCCATGAAGTGACCACGGGCAAAACAGATGGAGGCTATTATCTGCTTGATCAAAACAGTCAAACTGTCCGGCAAATCTATACTGACACCGCCAGCCTGATTGACGCCATTAAAAGCGCGTTGCGCATCCAGTCGGATAACGCCAGAATTCACTACAGCAGTCTTGTTAAACCCAGGCTTTTTGATGAATTGCCCCCCGCGGTGCAAAAGCTTTTCACCGCCAGTAAAGACTTTGCCGATCCGTTAGCCACCTTGACCAGGGCAGCCGGCTTGCAGCCTGATGAGCATCCCTCACAGGAACGATTAATCCATGCCTTGACAGAGAACGGCATTCAAATCAGCACCGCGGATATCGTGAAATTATTCATTTTAAGCCAGACCATAGACGCTCACTGCGAAAACCATCTTACTCGTGAAAATGCGCCGTCTTACAAAATGTAAAGCCATCCATGTCAGAGGAGAATAAATATCGCTTTCCTCTGACATGCAAAGATCAGCCTCAAAGCCTGTAAGAAGATTATGCGTGATTGATTGTAAATGCACGAGCTTCTTTCTCTCCCAGCACCGGCTTTGCGGCCATCAGGCTCTTGACAGCCGTGTCCACCCGCGTCTTGTCTGAATTGATCGACAGCGTTTCCCTGCCAAACAAGCCGCGGCTTTTCCCTCCTGATGGAACCAATAGAGAGTGATCCTTCAGCATTTGAGGCAGCACTTCTTTCAGAAACTGCCGATCCACCGGCACACTCAACGGCAGGTTCACGTTGAGACTCTCAATTAATGCAAATTTCAATTTTTGAAATGGCTTGGATTCGAAAGCATATCCTTTCGCATAGGTTTTCAGCACAGCATCCACTGTTTTTTCCAATACACGAATTCTATCTTGTGAACTCTCACTCCAAAGCCTGATTTCCTTTGACAACTGCTCCCGCAATTCTCCGGGAATCAGGCTTTGCAATTTTTTCATGTCGCCTTTACTGACGTGATCAAGGGTGAATGGATTTGCATCACGATATTTACTGTTTCGCAAATCAGAAAGTGCATTCCAGACCGTTTTGTACGCCACGCTATATTCCTGTGACTGCAGAATGGGAAGATTGATCAAGGCGTTTGCCTGCGCGAGCGACATGGTATCCGGCATCAGACACCTGGCAATCGCCTCGTCCAGCAAATTGCCGATAATGATTTGCTGCGTCATCCTGTTCTGAAGCGGAAATCCCTCATGATAACCCTCCATTAACTCGCCGCCATAGGCCAGGTCGAAACGTCTCTCACAGACAAAGCGCGTGATCATATCCGTATTAACGGTCAATATCTCCGGCGGCTGGAAATCCACAGGTCGAAAGGGAACATTCGTGTCAATGAATTTTCTCAAGGGACTATGCATGAATGCGGCTTGCACCTCAACATTAAATACATCACGCCAGAAACTCACCAGCGGCCCGCCGCGGCTTTCCAGCGCCGACAATGTAGCGCTCTCCCGTATGTTTCCGTATAACACCATAGCCTGCGGGACACTCACCAGATATTCAGGATCGCTCAATGTACCTGGAGGAAGGCTTCTTGATTGCTCTTTTGAGCGGTATGACTCCATGCGCGATACCAGCAGCGCGTTTAATTTCATTTCCATGGCTTCGCTTACAAATAGCCTGCTGGTCGAAAGATTAACCGTATCATCAATCGCACGCTTATACAGGATTTCCTGATTTGAAGGCGGAGCAGTAGGCTGACGCCTCGGATAAGGAATAGTATCATTGCCATAAGTCAATTGCGCAGCGAGGTGCGTAAATTCATGAATCAAGGTGCCAGCCAGTATTTTCTCATCCCGCGACCCGCCCAGTCGCAATACATTTTCCTGCGTGTCGTAATCTCCAAACCCGGATGATTTAGGTGTTAACCCCGAAATATTATCCGCCGCCGCTATAAATATCCGTATGACCTTATTACCGGGCTCTCTTTTTTCAACAAGCGAACTAGCCACCAGATCCATGGTCGGCCTGAATTCCGGATGATTGTAAAGATCATCAATGATATTTTCGAATTTCATCCGGAATGATTCGTCTTCATAAGTGATCGCCGCCTTGATGATCGCGGGAGCTGTCTGCGCCGAACTGAAATCCAGCCTGAGACTCGCTTCTCTCGTCACTTCGTCAGGAAAAACTTTTTGAAATAACAGCTCTACCTTGCCCGCGGACGCAGCCACGCTGAGTGTGTAAGGACTAAATCCCCTGGCATCCCGCATATGAATCAGATCGCGGTTCTTCTCCAGCAGATACTGCACAAGGTCAATATTGTCCGCATAAATCGCCTTATGAAACAAATCCACCATCAGTTTGGGATTTCTTTCAATCATGATATCGATCAGTCTTTGATAACTGCGGAAATCATGCCCATACATGACAACAGGCAGCATCTCTGCGGCTGATTTGCCTCCTTTGTTCACAGCTGAAAATATGGCTTTCGGTGAATCAAACAGCATGTGAAGCAATATCAGGTATTTTTCGATGTTAGCCCTGTCATTGGGATTCTGACTATCAAGATCCGCCAACCTGGCGAGAACAACTTGTATCGGTGTCTTGCCATCTTCATCAGCGAGATTAATCAAACTCGCATCATCGCTTAGGATTTCAGCGACGCGCTTGACGTCCCCTGCTGCCGCTGCAACATGAATGTTTACGGCTGGCATTCTCTGCATGGATTAGTCAGACTCCATGAGATAGTAATACTTAAAGTATAATCAATACCTAAATATTTATTTCTCATGGATTCAATAACTTGCAAAATGACAGCCAAGGCATTTCCGGCCGGGCCAGGCCTGCTGCCAGCACCGGCAAGAAAGCTCTTGCCGCCATTAATCAGGATTGTGTTTAGCGGATATTCCCTGAACTAGGAATTGATTTTATAAATGACACTGTCAACTCTGAATTTCTGATCAGCCGCAAGACTGTTGGCAACCGCCAAAAACATTCCGTCATCAGTCTTGATAATAGCTGAATTCACACCGCCATAAGTAGTAATGGTCTGTATGGTTTTAAATCGATGATTTTTCCATAGATACAGGGGTGACAACAATACCGTTTCCGGGTTGGCGCGCTGACCGGTGATGAAACGGGTTTGAAAAAGATATTTGTTTTCTCCTGATTCAAAGAAAGTAAAATTCCTGCCGCCGGCTCCGTTCAGCGTTTGATACGACTCAAATCGTTTTCCATTCCACAGGAATATTTCGGAAGCATGGCTGATGTTTGCAAAAGCCAGATAATGCCTGCCATCGATTGCAAAATACCTGAAACTGCGGCCGCCCGGCTGTGTGAAAGCCTGGAACAAGACAAATTTACCTTTTTCCCAGCGATAGAGACTGGAGGATTGCAAATGATCGGTCAATCCCAGGTAATGAACGCCGTCGATTGTGAAATAACTCCAGCCATACGCCCACTTGGTCGGAAAAGATTGGAATTTCTCAAAGCGGCTGCCATTCCATTCAAACAAGGTCGAGGATGTGTCTGCCTGCGCCTTGGAGGCGGGCGGCACAACACCATTGGCCAACGCAAGAAAATGGCGCTTGCCTATGGAAAAGAATTTCCAGCTTTTTGACGCATAGGCGTAAAACTGCTGGAAGGGAAAGAAACGTTTGCCATCCCATTCATATATCATGGAATAGGAATGAAGGTTGAACGGTGGGGCGGGCCCGGATTCGATAGAAGCGACAGCCAGAAAAGCACGTTTGCCGATAGTAAAAAACTCAGCTCCCTCATTGCCATGGCCGGGAATACGCTGATATTCGACAAACTTGCCTTCACGCCACTGGTAGATTATAACCGGCACATCGGCATTGCCGCCATTCATGTTCGCCGGCAAGCCTTCCACATCTGCCGCAAGCTGGGAAACCGCAATAAAGTGCGCGCCGTTCAATTCAAACGGCGTGATATCTCGCGCCCCGGAAGTTTTCAAATATTGACAAGGCACGAGAACTTGCGCGGACTGTGCCGAAGCGGATGCCATCCATAATAGGAAAAGAAAAAACAGTAATCGCTTCATGGTCATTTTATGCCAGGATTATTTTCAGGATAAGTATTGATGCCTTTGGGGAGCCCTGTCGTCAAACCAGGTATGGCGACCTTGCTGATATCCCAGTGCTTGGCAGCAAGCTCGCCCGAAACCCAGAATGCCACCGTATTGGATAGCATTTCCGTAGGCTCGGACAGGGAGTACTTCAGCCGTATCAAAAAATCATTGATAGCGTTTGCCTTGGAAAATGGATAATCCCCTGGCATTGGCGGTCTGCCCGGAAGATTAATGCTGGGTATGGTAGTAAACACATCTTTTGCCACATGCGTACGGTTGAATACCGAAGTCCAGACACGGTTGTAATAAGTATAATCTTCCCGGCTCAGCTCGTTTTGGCCTAATGTGGGCCTGACTTCCGCATAAGGCGCGATAAATATTCTGTCATCAGGCAAGGTATTGTTTGACAATGCCTTGACAAATGGAACCAGCCAGTTGCTCCCGGCGCTGACTCCCGCCGTGACATTGCTGCCCGCCACAAAGCGGATAATCACTTTAGCTTTAGGCCAGTCAATGTTCAGTTTTTCGATTTGCTCATGAATTTCCGTTGTACTCTGATACGCGGTCAGCATAAATGTCGCCACCATAATGGTGTTATAAGGAATGGGGTATTCCTTATTGCCCTCCAGAAAGTCGCCTTGCAATGACGCCATCGTAAACGCCTTTTTCCCGCTCAGGACATCACTAATGTAATTGCCAGACATGGAACAGGCATAATCCACCATATTGCGAATAGCCGGCAGATATGGCTTCCATACGGGAGCATTAATTTTGTTCAGCCAATTATCCGCTTGCTGCGCATTGATGGTTTTCACTGCCTTGATGTCTTTTAACAGGCTTTCAAGCCCGCTTTTCCAGGCATCGCTTCCATATTCCTTGGCTTTTACGAGATAAGCCAGCGCCGGCCCGATATGCGAGATGGCCGTCATTTCCGTAAAACCCGAGTCCGGCGCTGTGCGCATCAGAAACGCCATCTGCCGTTTACCTTTGTTGTCATACACATATAAGGTGGAATTGATGAACATGACCAGAGGTGCGTTTTCCTGTATCAAATCAGGATTGCGGGCAAGCTCTGCTTCATATAACAGTTGAGAAATATTGATTTTTCCTTTCGGAAAGTTCTTATCTCCCTTGCCCGTGAAATCATAGAACAGGTCATGAAAAGCCTGGGGCGTTTTGTAAGCCTCAGGGCCGCCTTGCGCACAAGATTCAAATGTGACCAGCAAAGACGAAATGCATAATACTGAATAACATAAACGGCTTAACCCGGCTTTCATGCTGCAATCCCCACAAACGTGTTGAGCGATTGTAACACGCGGGCCAGAATCCTCATACAGTTTCCCTGGGTCAGCCATCTGTCACAAAATAGACATTTTATCGATCTTTTTCATTCCGATTGACTCCGGCGTTTCCCGTTTCCCAGGAATCAGGACCGTCTGAATCCGAAATAACACAACATCAAACCCAGAAAGAAATCAACTATTCCGGCCGCATAGGCGAACAAGGTGTTTTGCACAAACAGGATTGATAATTGATCTACAAAATGCGGATACAAGATGATGCTCGCCCCTTTTATCAGTATGACCCAGGACAAAATAGTGATAATGACACGCCAGTCCCATTTCCATATATTGTGACTCACCACCATCATGATGCCGATAATCAAGGTGAAAAATCCCGTGATAAACATCAACGGTGCGTCCCTGATCAAGGCATCAACATAACCTGCAAATTCACGCAAGTTCACCAATAATGCGACGCTGACAATGACCAAATAGATACCCAGTACCTTGCTTAAAAATCTGGAAATATTCATCGTGAATTTCTCCTCTAACAGCATCCTCGCGAGCAAACAAAACTCCTATCTTAATTTTAGCCCGCATTTTTACAGGCAGTGCGGCGCAGCCATGCGAACGCCAGGCCAGCCAGTGCAGCATCTATATGAATAAGAAGATATTTCCATAATCTGGAAAACCTTTTGGATGAGGTATTCGTTATTAGGGCACAACAACTATAATGTTATTATACGATCTGACAGACTAAACAGGATCCTGAGCATGCAGCGGAATTTTTCTCAGAGAAATGAAGAAATCATGATCGAGAACCAGCAGACTTTTCTGTTTTCTCAAAACATTGGCGAACTGGATGAGGCTGATGTTTTTATTTGTGAACCGACCAGTCAAAACAAGCGTTATGCCTTTAGCATCAACGAACTAGAGCAGGCTATTGATCTTGATCAATTCAAATTTACAAATGTATATACAAATAAATTGTTTTCCGAAAGCGACCTGACTGAATTGGCGCTGCGAAGCAAAAAAATCAAAGCCCACATGGATCACTATATAGAGAGTAACAGACAGACACTGGAATCCATCAGCAGGCACACATTGGAGGAAATGCAAAAATTCATTTCAGGCGCTAAATATTACAATATCGATGATGAAACCGTCATAGAAAATTTGAAACGGCATTATTCTGAAGAAGAATTAAAACAACTTGGCGGCGCCGGCGTCACCCTTGGCGACCTGGTGCGAAAAGATGCGTTTATTCGCTTTCATCACTATTACGACGAATTGAGCGAAGAAGAAAAAAATGCGCTGGATTCCATCCCCGAGGTAAGAAAATTATTTCACTCTTATAATATCACCACATTCAATGATATTTTTTTCTTGCCGCCTGATTCGTGCGCCGGAGGCGCTTCAGGATTATGCAAATTGATTATGGAGCAGACAGCTCCTTTTCAATTGGTTAATCGCGTGCTTTTACACCTGAAGGACAAGGATAAAAACGAGGAAACTGGAATAGCAAACACGCAAGCAGAAAGCAAATCCAAACCGGATGAAGCAAAGGCGTCTGCGATCCCTCGTCCTGTTACAATCGATCCGGCGCATTCAGGCTCAGGGCCCGCGATGCTCAATTTCATGCATTATCTCCATTCCCTGTTTATTTCTAAAAAATCCCCTCCCTCGCAGAACGAGAAAGCGGATTTAACTCCCGGCAAACCCAAAGGCAGAAAGAATTAATATTTATTTTTTGCCGAATATCACGCTCCGTCAAATTCACACAGATGTTATACTGTGATAAAGGAAGTACGTGAGTACGTAAAAAATGCCCACAAACAGCACACACAGAACAGGTTTGCACTTGTTCAAACTGGCCGGTTTTGAAGTGAAACTGGATTGGTCATGGCTGTTTCTGGCAATTTTGATCACCTGGTCGCTCTCTGCCGGCTATTTTCCATCAAGTTTCCCCGGCCTTGCTCCTCATACTTATTGGATCATGGGGATAATTGGCGCTCTTGGGCTTTTCTTGTCGATTATTCTGCATGAACTCTGCCACTCTCTGGTGGGGCGGCACTACGGAATCCCCATTGAAGGAATCACTCTCTTTATTTTTGGAGGCGTGGCTGAAATGCGCGAGATGCCGCCCAATCCCAAAGCCGAATTTTTAATGGCCGCCGCTGGTCCCTTGTTTAGCCTGGTGACCGGCATCTTGTTATATTATCTGTTTCAGTTCGGCGCAGCCAGCAATTGGCCGATCACCATGACAGGCATACTCCGCTACTTAAGTCTCATCAATATTGCCGTGGGTATCTTTAATCTGCTGCCCGGTTTCCCGCTCGATGGCGGACGGATTCTCAGGTCACTGTTATGGTGGTGGAAAAATGATTTAAAACGGGCAACGGCGATTGCGTGCCAAAGCGGAGCCGCCCTGGGTTTTGGCATGATTCTTTTTGGCATCCTGCTTCTGATCCAGGGAATTTACATTTCAGGCCTCTGGATGTTCTTGCTCGGATTTTTTTTGCAACATATCTCAAAAATGTCTTATCAGGACTTACTCATCAGGGAAGTTTTCAGCGGCGACCCTGTCAGGAAATACGCCAAAACCCGCCTTGTCATTGTACCGCCTGATATCACAATACAAGAACTGGTGGACCATTATTTTTACCGCTATTATCACAAATTGTATCCTGTTGTGGAAAATGACGAGCTTGAAGGATATATATCCTTTAATGAAATACGGGAAATAGAAAAGAGCGAATGGACCCGGCTAAAGGTACGCCAGGTCATGCGCAAATGCGGTCCGGACAGGGTGATTGACGCTGATACCGAGGTTTCCAAAGCCTTGCAAATCATCACCGCGCAAAACCAGGGACGCCTGATTGTGACCGAACACGGCAAACTTTACGGCATTATTACCCTCAAGGATTTGCTGGATATCATGACAATACGAACGGGGCTTATAGACAGAACCAAAGAATAATCTGTCTGCTTCACAGCATCCCGAATCGAGCAGCTTTCTTATTAAAAATCAAAACTTACCCAGCTTCCACTTGTTATCTTCATTCAGCGGCTGCACAGCGGTTGTGTCATCTATGTGAATCAGACTATCGAACTGAAAAGGAAGGCGTGTGAAATAATAATGACTGGCGCGCTCGGATTCGGGCCGATAAATAACGCCGATTGCGCGCTGCAAGCGGGGAAGATGTAAATAATGTTTGAGCTGGTCATTTTCACGCAAGTCCAACAGAAAACTTCCATATCCGACGTGATGAAATAATTCTTCATAACTTCCAGGCAGGCCGGGACTGATTCGCTTGCATTCCGCTGCGGCATCCCAGTCCGCTGCGGCGGTAACAAACCCCTGGTAAGTGGAAAATCCTATGCTATAAGCATGGATATCATATTGTTCACGCACCAATTGACCCAGATTGATCTCGCCCTGATCACCCATCTCGGTGGCTCTGGCATCGCCAACATGGGAATTGTGCGCCCACACTATGATTTTTGCCGGCCTCTCAAATCGATTTTCCAGATACCCAGCCAGAACATTCAGTGTTTCCGCCATATGTTGATCACGCACATTCCACGATTGAACATGCCCTTCAAACATGGATCGATAATAATGTTCAGCATTTTTGATCAGACGCGCATTTTGCGCGGCATAAAAATATTCCTCTTCTGCCGTGATGCCATCACGGCGCAGATAACCCAACGCGTGATTTTGCATTTCAAGAAATTGTTCAACTGCTTCTTTCAGGCACGTCTTCTTTTTACCCATACTGGTTAAATAGCCGTATGTCTGAGGATCAGGCTTGATATGATCAAAACAGGCATAACGAACGCGGGCGCGCTTCGCAGCATCGGGATCTACCGTCTCAAGATATTGAATCACCGCTTGCATGGAAGAATACAGGCTATATAGATCCAGGCCGTAAAATCCGATTTTTTGCCCACGGGCTGCCAATCCATCGTTGTATGCACGCAACCAGATTAAAAACGGCGGCATTTGTGTATTGCGCCACATCCACGCTGGAAACCTGGTAAAACCTTCCAACGCCTTGTTCCAGTTTTCTTTATCTTCCATTCCTTGCAGATAACGATGAATGCGGTAGGCATCCGGCCAATCACCTTCGATCGCAACCGCCATGAAATCTTTTTTCTCGATTAATAACTGTGATATTTCAATCCTGGCCTGATAAAACTCGCGCGTGCCATGAGTAGCCTCGCCTATCAGTACAATCCGCGCATCACCGATTTTATCCAATAATGATGCATAACGCTCCGGCTGCTCTGACAGCGATTGAACAGCATTGGCAATGACTTCAACCAGTTTTGCTTGAATCAGTTTCATTCGCGCAGTCCTCTGGCGGTTCACGGCCAAATGGATTATCATATTTATATATTATCTGATATTGGCGGGCAGATGATTAATTTTGTCAATTCAATCATAGCCATCATGATCTGATGTTCATGTCATAAAACGGCGAACAGAGATGATGAATTATCCTGAGCACTTAATCGCAAGCTTGCAACTGCCGGACGGCACGGCAGTAACCATACGACCCGCCCGGCCAGAAGATGTTGACTTGATAAAGAATTTTTTTCGCCAGCTTTCCCCTCAGAGAAAACATGCTCTTTTCATGGAAAATTTTCGGGAGCTGCCTCAAGACATGCTGACCCGGCTAGCTGCGGTTGATTACAATCATGACATGGTGTTGCTAGCAATGCAGTTAAAAAACGGCAAGGAATCACTCATCGCGCTTTCGCGTTACGTTACGACCGCGTTTCCTGATGAATGTGAGTTTAGCGTGGTTGTGAGTGATGAATGGCAAAATTCAGGCATAGACTCGCATATAATGAATGCCTTAATCAATGCCGCCAAACAGCAAAAGCTGAAAACCATGACTGGCATGTTTCTCGCCAGCAATATCGAAATCATGCGTCTGGTCGAACATCTGGGCTTTGCAGTCAAAGACAGTGACGACCCGACAGTCAAACACGCGACCAAATCCTTATCTTGATCTTGCCAGACTGACCGAGGCGGCGTGTTTTGACTTTTGATCGCATTAAGGCGGGATATCTGACATGGTCAATGTCATCAAAGCTTCAGGAGAAAGCGTGCCGTTTGACCCCGGCAAGATCCGCAAATCATTGAACCGCGTAGGCACAGACCGCAATCTGATCGAGCAGGTGGTAGATGAAGTATCGAATGAATTGACAGAAGGCATGTCAACCCGCGAAATCTACCGCATTGCATTCAGGTTGTTGCGCAAGAAATCACAGGCACTGGCGGCGAAGTATCATTTGAAACGGGCAATCATGCAATTGGGGATATCAGGATATCCGTTTGAGAAGTATGTTGCCGAACTTCTGCGGCACCAGGGTTTCCAGGTGAAAAACAATCAGATGGTGCGGGGTTACTGCGTAAACCATGAAGTAGACGTGACAGCAAGAAAAAACGGCAAAATGCTTTACGTGGAATGCAAGTATCATAACCGTCCCGGCATTTCATGTGACGTCAAAGTCTCCCTGTATTTCAAGGCACGTGTCCTGGACATAGAAAAAGCGCACAGGCATGAAGCTTCTTTAAACGTCGAAGGATGGCTGATCACTAATACACGTTTCACTGACGACGCCTTGAAATATGGAACATGCGCGGGATTACACCTGATTTCCTGGAATTATCCGCAAAAAGGCAGCCTGAAAGACCTGATTGAAATATCAGGGTTGTACCCCATCACCTGTATCACCAATTTTACACGCGCGGAAGTCTCACGATTGATGTCAAATAACATCATTTTATGCCAGTCCATTCACAATCACCCTGCCCTGCTGGATTCCTTGCGAATTCCCGGACCGAGAAGAGAATCCATCATCAGGCAATGCCATACGCTGTGCCAGCCAACATAAATTACTGGATGTCCTTATGAAGAAAAAAAACCTGCCTTTGTCTCAAGTGTACCGTCTTCTGGAACCAGGCCCGGTCGTGCTGGTCACGACTGCCCATAAAGGCAAAGCGAACATCATGACAATGTCGTGGCATACCATGATGGATTTCGAACCTCCTGTCATCGGGTGCGTAATCAGCAACCGAAATTTCAGCTTCAATATACTAAAAGCAGCCAAGGAGTGCGTGATCAACATTCCTTCTGTCGATTTGGCGAAACAGGTAACCGGATGCGGAAACACGACCGGACGGAAAACCGACAAATTCAAGACGTTCAAACTCACATCCGCTCCCGCAGCCTGTGTACACGCGCCGTTGATTGCTGACTGTTATGCTAACCTTGAGTGCAGGGTCATAGATACGACATTGACTGTCCGCTACAACTTTTTTATTCTGGAAGTTGTCAATGCCTGGATTGCGTCCACCAGAAAAAAACCACGCACTCTTCATCATCAAGGTAAAGGCGTATTCATGGTTGCGGGCGACACCATCAGACTACCCTCCAGGATGAAGTAACGGCAGAAACACGGTGCATTTGCTAGGGATGAATGGCTGATGAATATAAAAGCGGATAATACAGGAAAAGGTCGCCAGGCCATATCTGATTGGCTGATGGACTGCCGGAAAAACGTCTATGCTGCAGATAGGGATTACGCGCACACGATTAAGCATGCGCTGCCAGCCGATTTTACAAGACTCCATCCGGAACTGGAATCCTTTGGGCTGAAGGTGGCGGCTGAGCTGGAACCGCTGGTGACGGAAAACAATCTTTCGTACAATCTTCCCCGCATCGAGCATTACGACGCGGCGGGCAACCCGCACCAGCGCGTCATCCACCATCCGTCATATCGTGAAGCCGGAAACATTATCTACGGCACGCAAATGTTAAAGCGCATGTCCCGCCCTGGCGGAATGACGGAATGCCTGGCGTTTCTGTTTTTATCCTCGCAGGCAGGCGAAGCAGGCCACAACTGCCCCGCCGCGTGTTCCGCCGGCATCATTCGTGTGCTGCAAAAAACACCGGATTTTCCTGGAAAACAGGCTTACATTGAAAGATTGACGGCGTCTTCTTACGATACGAATTATACAGGGGCACAATTCCTGACTGAAATACAGGGCGGTTCCGATGTTGGCCTGAATGCGGTGGAAGCCCGCCGCGAAAATGAAAACGTTTGGCGCATCCGGGGTGAAAAATGGTTTTGCTCAAACGCGGGCGCGGATCTCATATTCCTTACCGCACGGCATGATCCCGGCATTCCCGGTACAAAGGGATTGGGATTATTTCTCGTACCGGCTTTATGGAACGGAGAACCCAACCATTACTTCATCAGAAGACTGAAAGACAAGATTGGCACACGCTCCATGGCGACGGGTGAAGTCGATTTTCAGGACGCCTATGCCTTGACACTGGGAAATGTCGAAGATGGATTTCATCTGGTCATGGATAATGTGTTACATCTATCCAGGCTGTTCAATACCATATGCGTACTGGGCATGGCAAGGCGCGCGTTTTTTCAGGCCTGCCATTATGCCCGCCGCCGCATCGTCTTTTCAAAATCCGTCATTGCACATCCCCTGGCCGCGGAAAACCTCGCACGCATAAAATCAGAAAATTCAGCCATGCTGGCTGCCGTATTTGCGACAGCACGCCTGCAGGATGAATATGATACCGGCGCCGCCAGCGGCGAGAATGTAAAACTTTTACTGCGTCTGCTGGTCAACATGCAAAAATACCTGTCAGCGCAGTGGTCCGTCCAGCATATTCATCATGCGCTGGATACGCTTGCCGGCAACGGGACGATCGAAACCTTTTCCGCCATCCCGCGCTTGCTGCGCGATAGTATCGTGTGTGAAAACTGGGAAGGCACGCATAATGTTTTGCGCGCGCAAATACTCAAGGATATTTTAAAATTTGACCTGGATTCCCTGTATATTTCCTATATGCGCGCCGAGATGAATAAACTCAAAACACTATCGGAGATTCTTCAGCCGGTACAGGACGAACTTGCCCGTCTGGAAACCCTGATAAAAACATTTCGTGAACAGGAAACGGATTTGCAGCAACTGCAAATCCGGCAACTTGTCGATCGCATGGTTATCCTATATTGTGCCGTCATGCTCTATCATGAGGCAGTTGATCAGCAAACCCGTGAAAAGTCAGATTCAAAAATGGATTGCTTACGGTATTTTTGCCTGACGCGCCTTGGCAGCCAGAAAGCCAGCCTGGATCGCGGCTATTTGAATCTGATATCACGAATCATGCAAACAGACTAACATTTTTTCGCGAATATCGAAGGTGCTCATTGAACTGCGCCAGTCTTTAAGCATGACAGATGAGCGACTGGATTTCAGGATGAAATCCCTTGCCACATGGATGTGGCGTATGGAGCGAATTAGTCATGCTTAAAGACTGGCGCAGTTCAATGAACATCCTCCCAATATCAAAGCCGCCTCTCTTAGATTGATGCTGTACCATGATTCCAAGACCGTACATATTGACTTCACCAAGTCATTCTTTTATTCTTCTGTCCACTTTCCAATCAATCACATCCCACACCCCATGAGGTTTGCAGAATGCAAGCGTTAGCTAAACGAAATATGTGGCATATTATCCTGGGCGGGACTATTGGCAATTTAAACGAATGGTACAATTTTTTATTGTATGGGTATCTTGCTTCCACCATTTCGCAGCTTTTTTTCCCATCAAAAAACTCACTCCTGTCCCTCACTTTGACTTTTACCGTTTTCGCCCTCAGCTTCTTTGTGCGCCCATTAGGCGGAGTCCTGTTTGGCTGGATTGGAGACACTTACGGCCGGCAGCGCGCTCTGATCTTATCACTGGTCATGATGGGTGTGCCCACGTTATTGATTGGCTGTCTGCCTACTTATGACAGTATTGGCCTGGCCAGCCCGATACTTCTTTGCCTGTTACGGATCAGCCAGGGATTATCCGCCGGTGGAGAACATACTGGATCGGCCGTCTATATCGCCGAATACGCGCCTGCGTCGCGCCGGTCACTATGGGTCAGCACCGTGCCAACCAGCGCCGCGCTGGGCATTTTAATCAGCTCAACCGCATCTTTGCTGATCATTAACAGCTTTTCCCAACAGCAGCTTTTGGCATGGGGATGGCGTGTAGGTTATTGGGCCGGGGCCGCTCTTTGTCTTGTCAGTATCCTTTTACGTATCACCATGCCCGAAACGCCATATTTCAGAAACCGGCAGAATGAAAAAATGGAACGAAAACGCTACCCAGTCTCCGCATTATTGAAGGATCACCGTGTATTCAAAAATCTGCTCATTGTAATTGGTCTGGCAAGCTGCTGGGGTATTTTCTATCAGATATTGTTTATCTGGATGCCGACTTATCTTACTAACGTGCAGCACTACAGCCATGAATTTGCACTGCAAGTAAACAGCTTTTATATTTTATGCCTGGCCTGTCTGGTATTGATGTTTGGATATGTTTCAGATTATATCAACCGCAAGGCAATCCTGTACGCCTCCTGTATCGCCATGGCTATTCTGGCTTACCCCTTGTTTGTCATGTTTTCATCCGGCTCTATCTCGCAAGTTTATATCGCCATGGGAACTTTCACCTTCATCTTCAGCCTGTTCCTGCCGACCGCGTTTGTCAGCATGGTTGAATCGTTTGACACGCTAAACCGATACACAGGCCTGTCATTCGGCTTCAACATCGGCCTGGCTGTTTTTGGCGGAACTTGTCCGCTGATTGCGACCTGGCTGATAGAAATGACAAAAAACAATTCCTCTCCCGCGATATATATGATTCTGGCATCGTGCTTCGCACTCTGGACATCCACTCATATCCAGGAAAAGAGAGGTCAGCCTATTTAATTCACCCTGAAAAATGGTCATTTGCATGCGTGTTACACGACAGCTTCTCCGATTAAGTATTCTGATTATTGTGCTTGCTTCCAGGACGGCGCAAGCCATTCCTCTGGATCAGACAGAAAATCAAATCATTGACCATATAAAACAGAACCGCACCAGACAGATACGGATGCTGGAAGAACTGGTCAATGTAAACAGTGGCACAATGAATATACCGGGCATCCGCCGTGTTGGAAATCTGCTGCGGAATGAGCTTGAGCAACTCGGATTTAAAACCAGGTGGGCAGATCTGCCAGCCGGCATGCAGCGGGCCGGCACACTGATCGCCGAGCGCACGGGAACAAAGGGCAAGAGACTGCTACTGATAGGACATCTGGATACTGTCTTTCCCAATGACGCCACGTTCAATAAATTCGTACGCCGCGGCAATCATGCGACAGGTCCCGGCGTCATTGACGACAAGGGAGGCGATGTCATACTGCTTTACGCCTTGAAAGCCCTGGAGGCGGCCCATGCTCTGAATAATACATCCATTACCGTCGTCCTCACAGGAGATGAAGAAAATTCCGGAAAGCCCGTCTCAATCTCAAGAAAATCCCTGATCGACGCCGCCCGTCACAGCGATGTTGCGCTGGATTTTGAATGGGCCATCACGGCCGATACCGCAGCGATTGCCCGCCGCGGCATAGCGAAATGGGTGATTGAAGCACGAGGAACCGAAGCGCATTCGTCTGAAATTTTCCAGAAAACCGCCGGATTTGGCGCCATCTATGAAATATCGCGCATTCTCGACACCATGCGGACGGCACTTTCCGGCGAACGCTATCTGACTTTCAGCCCAGGCCTGATTTTCGGCGGCACCACAGCTCGTTATAATAAAAACGCATCGCAAGGCGTGGCATTCGGGAAGGATAATGTCATCGCGAAGAACACAATGGCAACCGGAGACTTGCGCTTTTTAACACTGGAGCAAAAGCAATCCGCTGAAAAACAGTTTGAAGCAATTGTAAACAATCATTTGCCCGGAACAATCGCTTCCATCAAGTTTGAAGACGGCATTCCCGCCATGCCGCCTGCTTCCGGCAATATTGAATTATTAAAAAAATACAGCAACGCCAGTTTTGATGCGGGACATGGCCACATCAAACCGCTGGACCCCGGCCTGAGAGGCGCGGGCGATATTTCACATATCGCCTCTATCGTACCGGCAAATCTGGCCGGACTGGGCGCGCTGGGAACAGGCGCGCATTCGCACGCGGAAACCATCAATCTTGACTTTCTGACAGTGCAGACAGAGCGCGCCGCCTTGTTGATTTACCGGCTCACGCGTTAATGGAATCTTTCCCGCGCCAACCCTGCCTCGCGACAAACGACGGCGATCAATGTATCCGCATATGCAAGCTGTTGTTAATTAATAATCAAATAAATTCCACATCGATTATACTTTAATAATAAGCACGCTGACGCGAGGACAGCATGAAAGCACGCAGCAATGACATCAAAGCCGTCATTAATGGTATTTGGTTTTCACCTGACGGCAGCGTCAGAGCCAGTGTAATTGATAATCTGGTGAAGATCAAAGCTGATATTGACGCCGCAGGATATGAAAATGAATATCAGGTATGCTTATGGACCGACGCGTCCATCCTCGATCCGCAAGCCAGGCATGTACTCGAACAAAACGGCATCGTCATCAAGGATTATCGCGACATCAACTGCACCGATGAAAAATCCATCAAGCTCATGAGATGGATAGATCGTCTGGTCAAACTGGGCAATGAAAAAGACAAATTGCCCTACGCCATGGCCGCAGACACATTACGCCTTTTTTTACTGTTAAAAGTATATCCTGATATCCACCCTGAAATGACAGGAATATATATCGATTGCAACGACATACGCCTGAAAAATATTCCCGACCCGGAAACGCTTAGACGCCGGCTGGCGGGCAGCCAGACAGGGCTTGCGCTCAATCCGCTTAAATACCAATTCAATACCGATCTGGTTTATGAAATTATGCCCATGATCAATAATGACGTGATTCTTGCTTATCGCACAGGGCATGAGATTGAATTCGATGAATTTTTAGATTGTCATCTGAACAATCTGGAATATATGAATGCTGAAATCAAAAAGCGGACAGGGCATGGTTTCATCAGGGCTTACCGGAAATCACAGCATATCAAGGAAAATTCTGATGATATCGCGCTTGCCGAAGCGATTGAATTCGGCATACCGCATACTTTTAATGTGTATGTCTGCCACGCACCGCCAAAAGTATATTTATACAATTGGGGCGCGGCCATACAGGTGCGCCCCGTAGAGATAGAATCTGCCGTCTCCTATTTTGAAATCGAACACCATAAGGAAGAAGGCTTGACCTGGGCGCCCAAGACCGGCCAGAAAAGACATGGGTTATTTGACAACGTAAGCCCGGATGCCGCCGAAAAATCCGGCTTCTGGAAACAATTATTTCATGACCGAAACAACATGGTTACTGCATTCAGAAAACTGCATGAAAGCGGCATACCTTTCTCACCTTACGAAGACTATTTGCGCAGCCACCCTGACTCTGCTGTTTTTATCGCTGAAGGAGCAATATTGCTGCATCATGATGCTTCACTCGCGCGTCTCTATCAGGAAATATTGTCAAAATGGGAGTCCGAACAGCATGGTTATTATTTTTCCTCTGCCGATAATGTCGCGCAATGCCTGGCGCGTCTTCAAGCCAGCGCAATGCTGAATGATCTAACGTCACGTCTTGTAGCTGATCATCCTTATCACGCTCACACCCTGGCTTCAAGCTGGACGGGGTTGAGTGAAATGGAACAGGATCTACCGCATATAATTATTCAAATTTCCGACGATCACCCAGTGCAAATGCTGGCCGCGGGGTTCAAATTGTTAGGATACGGCAAGGTTGAAAGAGATGAAACACTTTACATCCTTAGGAAATATTCATCCCTGCTTGATAAAAATCATGGCTCGCAGTTTAGCAGCTACCTAAATGATGAGATGGACATGCTGATCAGCATGGGCGCCATGACTGCGAGGACGTTCGATATCATGGCCAATTATCTTGACACCCGATTTAACGCTTCGGCTGACGAATCACACCATGATATTGATTTTGTGCTGGATGAAAAACGGATTGCCACCCAGCTGGTCGGCATCCTGCAGCAATCATCTTCAGCGAAAAACACCCAGTCAGAGGAAATGCTCGAGAAAATTCATTCTGATCCTCTTTACCAGAATGCGTTGTCCGTCTATGCTGCCAGCCTGCTGGAAAAAATGAACTTCCATGATCTTAAAAATTTACGCGTGGAACAGATAAAAAGCGAATTACAGGAAATTGCCCAACCGCGCCCCAGCAGAAGAAGATTCCACTTCGATTGACCCGCTTTTTCTGCCTGATTCTCCGTCAAAATCCATCCTTGCCCGAAATTAAATCAGGCCCGCCAATGTGCGGGTTATCTCAGCCTCTACACGTGCAACGAGGTGACAGACGGCCCGCGCCACTGAAGAAGAAATATCCCTGCCATGAGCCGCCTGAAGGATTTCAACGCCATAAAATATGATGTTTTCGGGCAATTGGTTCAGCGCCCGGCCTATTTGCAGCGCCTGCGCCACCCCCATCTCATGCGATGAAACAATGCATTGCGCTTCTTCAATTTCCATATTCTGGAACCGATGAATCGCGCCGATCGCACCGCCCGACACGACCGCATCGATGATATAAACGATATTTTCCCCTTGCCAGTAGTCAAGCAACCGCATGCCGGGCCTGTCATAGATTTCAATACACAGCATATCCGGCGCATACGATTGGATTGCTGCGCGCTGGGCCAGCAATTCCGCCGCTTTCCAGCCAGCCTGGTCATCACCGTAGGGTGAACCGATGCCTAGTACTTTTATCCTGCTCATAAACGGTTGACTTTCAGACTGAGAAAATGTGTGGAACAGGATATGCAAGGGTCATAGTTTCGGATAATTCTCTCACTGTATGCGCGCAATTCGTCAGGTGACTTGTCCAGACCCAGCTTCAGCAGCGAATATCGCAAGTCTTCCTCAATACGCGCCTGATTCTGACTGGTCGGGGGGATAATGCGCGCAGACCTGACTGTTCCGGCCGCGTCGAATTCATAATGATGCCACAACATCCCTCTGGGCGCCTCGGTGCAGCCGAATCCATGACCGGCGCGCGGCACGGGCGTACTGAAAGCAGACTCGGGAAGGGTGTAATCACTCAGAATACGAATGGCTTCCAACACACAATAGTATATTTCAACCGCGCGGGCAAGAATGCTTTGGTGCATATTCTTGGAAGGGAAACGAATGCCCAGACGTTTCAACAATAAATGAATTTCAGCAGGCAGATGCCCGTAGCAATTGTTTACTCTGGCCAGCGGGCCCACCAGATAATCCCGCCCCTGCAGTTTACAATGCAAGGCGTTAGAGTACGACACCTGATATTCCTTGAAACAGGAATCAAATTGATTGCCAGCAATGTTCAACCCATGATCCGAGACAATATTCCCTTCATTCATCGGATATTCAGCAGGATGATAAAGTGAAACACATACAAACTCATGTGAATTATCAGGAAGCGGCAATGCGGCGAGCCAAACAATCAAATCCTCGCAATCGCGGATTCTCTCCTTCGCCAGCTTTAACAGCTTGCTTGCCTGATCCGGACCGGGTGCGCGATAAAATCCTCCTACACACGCGCCAACAGGATGAACTGAGCGCGCGCCGAATAACTTGATCAATTCATTCCCGAAAGCCTGCAGCCTCAAACCGCGCCGCACTTCCTGAGGGCACTGCCGCGCCAGCTCGGCCGCAGACTTGCATCCGAATAAATCAGGCGCCGCGAGAAGGTGAATATGCAAACTATGACTTTCAATCCATTCGCCGCAATAGAATAACCGGCGCATTTCACGCACCCAGGGACCGGGATTTATATCGAAACAGTTTTCAATCGCATGGGCGGCACTCATTTGATAGGCAACCGGGCAAATCCCGCAAATGCGGGCAACCATGTCCATGACATCCGTATAAGGACGATTTTCCAGGAATTTCTCAAACAGGCGCGGCGGCTCATAAATCCTGAGGCGCAAGGATTCTATGGCCTGATTTCGAATTGTCAGTTCCAGCGCGCCTTCTCCTTCAACACGCGCCAGAATCGGAACATTCAGAGTGATACTATGACTCATTGATGATTTTAATTCCCTTGAAGTATTGACCCGCCTGATTGAATGCGGGCGCTTGATTGTTGATATGCAAAAACCGGGCGGCGATGGCGTCCTTTGACAATCCTTCATACTGTTCAAACCAGCGTCCCAGCGATTTTGTATTTGGGTTTTCGTGGGGGCCATAGCAACCGTAGCAGGCCCGGCCCACAGAGGGACACAAGGCACCGCAGCCTGTTTGTGTCACCGGCCCCATGCAAGGCTGATTTTTCGCAACCAGAACACACACATTGCCATTGCGCTTGCATTCAATACAAACGGAGTCGTGTTTGATGCGCGGCGAAGCGCGAGACAACAGCGAGCGGATGGCTTCCATGACTTGCCCTGTATTTACCGGACACCCCCATAACTCCCAATCCACGCGTATGTGGTGCGATATGGCCGTAGAATTTTCCAGGGCCTGAATCGTACCCGGCGCCGCATAAACCGCGGCCATCCATTCTTTGTGGCTGGCAAAATTTCGCAGCGCCTGTATCCCTCCCGCAGTCGCGCACGCACCTATGGTGATAACATAAGTACTGTTCTCGCGTACCTGCCGGATACGCTTTTCTTCATCAGGCGTTGAGATGCTGCCCTCCACAAAGGCGATATCGACTTTTGCACCCGGATCCACCATTCCAAATTCGGAAAAATGCACAATGTCCATCAGACCTGAAAGCGTGATTAACGCTTCACCTGAATTCAGAAATGCCAGTTGACAGCCGTCACAAGAAGTGAATTTATGCACCGCCAGCCGTGGTTTGGTGAAATCCATGCTAAAATCCCGCTGTTCTGAATAATCCCTTGATTTCCGGATAGGCGAAAACAGGGCCATCCTTGCATACAAAAAGACCGCCATACTGGCAATGACCGCAATGCCCTATGCCGCACTCCATGTTTCGCTCCATGCTCAGATAAATAGCCTGCTCTGGAATCCCCTGTCTGTCCAAGGCGCTGATGGCGGTATGCATCATCATTTCCGGCCCGCACATCATGCAAATGGTTTTATCCGGATTCAGCTCAAGTGTTTGTATCATGTCCGTGACATAGCCCACATTCCACGGCCACTTTGGTCCCGCCTGGTCAGCAGCGATGTGGATTTCAGTATGCGGCGACTGCTGCCATTTTTCATATTGTTTGCGAAAAATGAAATCATCACTGTGTTTGACACCTTGCAGGATTTTCAAATTTCCATACTGGTTTCTTCTTGCGAGAATATAATTGATAATGGACACCGTTGGAGCACAGCCCAACCCTCCCGTGACAACGACAATATCTTTGCCTTGAACCTTATGCAGCGGCCAGCCCCGGCCGAACGGACCGCGGATACCAATGCGGTCACCTGGCTGCAATCTTTGCAGCGCCCTGGTGACGCGCCCCAGGGCGCGTATGGTATGACTGATAATATGCGTTTCTTCCGGGTCGGACACGATGGATATCGCCACTTCGCCGACACCATAAAGATAGACCATATTGAATTGTCCCGGGTAAAACGAGTAAAGATGATGGTGATGACGCTCGGCGAAACTGACATGCAGCGTAAAAATGCTGGATGATTCATGCGTGCATTTCACGACTTCGGCTTCGACAGGCAAATACGGATCCATAAGAATTCCGTTCATCACGTTTTTTCCCTTTCATTCGATTCGCCGGAAATCGCAGCCAGTTCCTGGGTCAGGTCAATACCAACGGGACACCATGAAATACAGCGGCCGCAGCCCACGCATCCACTCACGTCAAATTGATCAAACCAGCTGCCAACCTTATGCGTCAACCATTGACGATAGCGTTTTCGCGTATCATCGCGGATGATTTTTCCATTCAGATAACTATGGCCGGCGGTAAAACAGGAGTCCCATTCGCGCGTGTGCTCACTGCAGGAGCCATCCAGGTTTTGCCTGTCCGACTCGCTATGGCAAAAACACGTGGGACAAACCTGGGTGCAGTTGCCGCAGGAAAGACAGCGGTCAGCCACCTCATCCCAGCGCGGATGATCCAGATTGGAGAATAATAAATCACGCAAGCCATAGCCATTATCCAGCGGAATGCGTTTGACCTGCATCGCGGCGGCATGCTCGACATTTTGAACGGCCTGGCTGCATTGAGCCGACCTTGCCTCTTCCAGGCTCATTTCAACCATGATTTCCCGGCCGCGCGCGCTGCCGCATTCGACGGCAAAACCGCCATCGATTTCAGTCATTAAAATATCATACTGCCTGGCTCCGGCGGCTCCGCACACACCGGCGCTTTTCACATTTGGACCCGTACCGGCTGAAACACAAAAACAGTTTTGTGATGAATAACTGCAATTAACAGCAACAACAAATAAATTCTCACGGCGTGCCTGGTAACGCGGATCAATATTTTTTCCATGCAGAAAAACCTTGTCCTGAACCGCCATCGCCGCCAAATCGCAGGCACGCGCGCCCAGAATGGCAAGAGGCGCTTCTTTGGGCTGATGCGGTTTGAATTCCAGTTTGCCCTCTTCATTACGAACCACCTTCCACACCGTTTCCCGCGGCCTGAACAAAACCGGTTTAATGGCTTGCGCCCCATTTGAAAAGGCAAACGCTTTTTTTTCATCTGTCACTTCCAGCCGGTATTGTCCAGGAGACTGGTAATCGCGCATTCCCCACGGTAGTTCACTGGCGCGATCCAGCTGTTCATACACAATGGCGCCATCACGCGCTTTCGGTCCTATGCAGACAAACCCGGCATGGCCTAAGGCATCTATCAGATCTTGCAGCCCGTCATGCGGAAGAAAATAACTGGTTTCTCCATTCATTCCCTGTCCTCTTAACAAATCCTGGGTAACTGCTCTCCAGCAAGCCAGTCTACAATCCGCATACCGCCCAGCCGTGTTTTTAGTTGAACAAAGTGCCGTGAATCCTCAATTACCGTCCCTATCACAGCCGCAAAGGTTCCCAGGGGATGGGAGCGCATGACAGCCAATAATGTATCCGCCTGACCGGATGGGCAGACGGCCACCAGCTTGCCTTCATTGGCGACGTAGAGAGGATCAAGACCCAGTAATTCACAGGCGCCCGCCACTTCCCTGCGCACTGGAACACAGCTTTCATCGATCACAAAGCCGGTTTTTGACTGCACAGCCAATTCATTCAATGTGGTGGCCAATCCTCCGCGCGTGGGATCGCGCAGACAATGAATGCCGGGAACCGCCTTCACCATGTCTGCGACCAGTTCATGCAGGGCAGCGGTATCAGACTGTATGTCAGTCTGAAATTGCAGATGATTCCGATGCGCCATGATGGCGACGCCATGATCGCCTATGTAACCATTCACCAGAATACTATCCCCCGGCCTGGCATTATTTCCTGAAATATTGACATGATCCGGCACGACGCCGATACCTGTAGTCGTGATAAACACGCCGTCGCCTTTCCCGCGCTCAACGACTTTCGTATCACCCGCGATGATGGCGACATTCGCCGCTTGCGCGGCGCGCGCCATGGATGCCACGATTTTTTGCAAGTCCGCCAGAGGAAAGCCTTCCTCCAGAATAAAGCCGGCTGACAGGTACAAGGGTTTGGCGCCAGACATGGCGATATCATTGATTGTTCCGTAAACAGCCAGACAGCCAATGTCTCCACCCGGAAAAAACAGGGGAGAAACAACATGCGCGTCAGTTGTCATGACCATGCGGCCTGCGGATACGGAAAAGAGTGCCTGGTCATTTCTTTGTGCCAGCCATTCATTGTCAAAAGCATCAAAAAATAATTGGTCAATCAACTGCGCCATCGCGCGGCCGCCGCTGCCATGGCTCAATTCGACATGACCATTTTTGAAGTTCAGCTTGGGCCCGGTTATTTTACCGGAGAGCCCCGTCACTCTAGCGCCTGTCTTTCCAGCCAATGCTTCCGTCATATGCTGTTTACCCGTCCGTAGGCATATACTGCCGCGCATGCCCCTTCTGATGACACCATGCACGATCCAAGCGGATTTTCCGGCGTGCAGACTTTTGCGAATAATTTGCAGTCAGTGGGTTTTTTAATGCCGCGCAGTACCGCGCCGCATTCACATTGCTTGTGTTCCAGGCCGTTTGTTTCAGGGAGCACAAAGCGCTTTTCCGCGTCAAACTCTGCATAGGCATCCCGGATTCTCAATGCACTGAGGGGAATAAAGCCCAAACCCCGCCATTCAAAACGATCACGCAGTTCCAGGACTTCATCCATGATTTTTTGTGAAACCCGGTTTCCAGTCCGGTTAACCGCGCGCGTGTACTGAATCTCGACTTCACAACGGTTTTCATTGATCTGACGTATAAGCATGAGAATGGAATGCAACACATCCAGGGGTTCAAACCCGGATATGACAATCGGCTTCTGAAATCGTTGGCTCACACTCTCATAGGCCTGGCTGCCAATGACAATACTCACATGCGCCGGCCCTACAAATCCATCCAGTTTCACTGATCCCTCTGTTTCACTTTGTGACTGCAGCAGACTTTCCATCGCCGCGGGTGTCAGCACATGATTACAGAACACGCTGAAATTTGTCAGTTTCAATGCTTTTGCCTGAAGGATAGCGTGAGCCGTGGGAGGCGTGGTGGTTTCAAATCCAATCGCGAAAAATACCACTTGTTTATGCGGGTTTTGCCGCGCGATGGCCAGTGCGTCATCGACTGCATAAACCATGCGAACATCCGCACCCTCTGCCTTGATTTTTAAAAGATTTTTTTGGCCCGATCCCGGCACTCTCAACATATCGCCATAACTGCACAATATCACTGAGGGATGAGAAGCGAGCGCTATTGCCTTATCAATACGCGCGATAGGCAAGACACAGACAGGACAGCCCGGGCCATGAATCATTTCTACATGATCAGGCAGCAAACCCGGCAGCCCGTATCGATGAATGGCATGAGTGTGGCCGCCGCAAAACTCCATGAGTTGATAGCGGCGGCCGGGCTGAGCATGCCGCGCGATTTCCCGCGCCAGGCCGGCGGCGAATTCACCCTTGCGGAAATCCTCGATATACTTCAATGATCATTTCCTTCCTGAAACAGATCCGCGAATAATTGCAGTGTTTTTTGTGCCTCCTGTTCATCCAGCCGCGTCAGCGCGTAGCCGACATGAATGATGACATACTCTCCCGCTGAGACCGTCTCCAGCAAGGAAGTGGAAATTTCCTTTCTGACGCCGCCCAGACTGACAATGGCGCGCTGATCTTCAAGTAATTCGATAACTTGTGCAGGTAAAGCCAGACACATAAACATCCTTTTCATTTTCACTCGGCACTCATGCCCGGCCAGACATCGGTCTAGCAGCCGGGATTGACCCGCATCACATTCTCCCCGCAATCCACGCCTGCCCCAGCGACAAACCGCCATCATTAGGCGGAATGCTGCGAGGCAGTATGGCTTTTAATCCTTTTTCAGCCAGCCGGTTAATCAATCCCTCGGCAAGCACTTTATTCAAAAAACAGCCTCCGGCTAATAGTACCACATCAACGGAATGACATTCCGCTGCCTTTATGATCCATTCAACCATACCCGCTGTCAGAGTTCCATGGAAGAGATTGGCTCCCCGCACAGGATCCATATCGAATAAACGCGCCAGCACCGGCAGCATGTTCAGGCATCCGTTTTCCACTCTCCATCCCTCTGGCAAAATCACCGGTTTCGTCACCAGACTTTCCAACTGCATCGCCGCCTGTCCTTCATATCTTGAAACTCCCGTGACACCCAATATGCCGCTTGCCGCATCGAACAAACGGCCGCCGCTGCTGGTCAATGAAGTATTAAGACCTTTTTCCAACAGGGAAGACAAGAGGCCGGCATGAGGATATTGCCCGAATCGATGCGGTATTTCCTGGCCGCGCCCCAACAAATGCAAAACACTCGCCGCCATGCGCCAGGGTTCGCGCGCGGCGATGTCGCCGCCTGGCAGCGGCAAGGGAGTGAGATAACCCAGCCGCTTGCAGGCAGTATTTTCCAGCAAAAACAATTCACCGCCCCAGGCTTCCCCTTTTGCGCCGTATCCGTACCCGTCCAGCGCCAATCCCAACGCAGGTGTCAGTATATGCTGTTCAGCGGCAACAGCGGCCAGGTGCGCGTGATGGTGCTGGACAGCATAAACGGGAAGGCCGTAATGCTGCGCAAATTGTGTCGTGTAAAAATCCGGATGGAAATCATGCGCGATCCGCTCAGGACGGATATCAAGAAATTCCATGAAATGATTGAGTGACTCATGAAAAAAATCAATGGCAGCCTTGTTATTCAGCGTGCCGATATACGGAGAAACGAATGCTTCATCCGCGCGCGTAAGGCAAAAAGTATTTTTAAGATGTCCGCCTAACGCCAGGGTTGAAGGAAGAGCGTGCGCTAGTCTGACAGGTGACGGCACATAGCCCCTGGAGCGGCGGATAAAAACCGGCGCATGGTCAATCACGCGCACCACCGAATCATCCGCGCGGCATACAATTTCACGGTTATAGAAAATGATACGATCAGCAATGCCGCACAACTCACGCAGTGCCGTTTGATCATCCGCCACCAGCGGATCGCCGCTTCGATTTGCGCTGGTCACGACCAGCACATAGGGATGGTCTTCCTCCAGCCAGGCGTGCCCCGCGGGAAATCCTGCCAGGGCGTGAAACATCAGGTAATACAGCGGAGTATAAGGAAGCATGACACCGATTGTCGACAATCCAGGCGCGATGACATCCAGGAAGTTCCGACTCACGCCAGAGTGCAAATGACTCGCGCAAACATGACTATCAAAGCCGCGGCCGGGCAGCAGCACGATGGGACGCTCCTTGCTTTCCAATAACCGTTTGGAATGTTCACACACATGCGCGAGACAGCTTGCGCTGGCGGCATTGAGCGTCATCAGTGCCAAGGGTTTCGCTTCACGGTTTTTGCCTTCGCGCAGCCTTCTTACTGTCCCGCTGTTTTTCGCATCACAAATGAGTTGATAACCTCCCTGGCCTTTTAAAGCAATGATTTCTCCGTCACGAAGATATTGTGCGGCCTGGGCGATGGAGTGTGTCAGACGCGGACCGCAAGCCGCGCATGCTACGGGTTGGGCGTGATAGCGGCGGTTTTCCACATCGGTATAGTCGCGGCGGCAATCCGGGCAAAGCGGAAAAACATCCATGGAGGTATGGTGGCGGTCGTAAGGCAGCCGCCGCGTAATTGTCAGACGCGGGCCGCAATGAGTGCAGTTCAGGAATGGATAGAGGTAATAACGGCTTGCCGGATCAAACAATTCAAACAGGCAGGCGTCACAAATCCCTGCGTCCGGCGAGATCAGCGTATTCACCGGGCCGGATCTGCTCTGAATAATTTGAAAGGTCTTTTCGTCCTGCTCGCGAGGAATTCGTTTCGATTGAACCTGATAGACTCTTGCCAGAGGGGGAAGTTCCGCCATCAGACACGGTAAAAAGCTGGAAACAGAGGCTCCCTGTATTTCTATCAGCACACCCTCGGCATTATTCTGTACCCATCCGGTCAGATCCAGACGGCGTGCGGTTTGACAAGCATGGGGCCGGAATCCAACACCCTGGACCTGGCCTTTGATGTGGATACGCAATCGTTCCGGTTTCATTTCTGTTTCTGCATCAGCCATTGATACCAATGTGTCAAACCCTGGCCGTTGTTGGCGGACAAAGCGATGACTTCCAGACCGGGCCTGATTCGCCGCGCGTAATCCATGCATTTGTCCACATCGAATTCGACATAAGGCAGCAAATCAGTTTTGGTCAAAATCATCAAATCCGCGAACCGGAACATGTCGGGATATTTAAGCGGCTTGTTGTCACCCTCCGCGACCGAAAGCACCACGATTTTATAATGCTCTCCCAAATGAAAGTGGGCGGGACACACGAGATTTCCGATATTTTCAATGAATAAAACCATGCGTTCGCGTAACGGGAGCTTTTCCACCGCGTGTCCGATCATATGCGCGTCCAGATGACAGACCTTGCCTGTATTAATCTGCACCGCCGGCGCGCCGCTCGCTTCAATCACTGCAGCATCGTATTCGGTCTGCTGGTCGCCGACGATCACCGCAGACAGTATGTTTTCTTTCAATGCCGAAATGGTTTTAGCCAACAAAGTTGTTTTTCCGGAGCCGGGACTGGACATCATGTTAATTGCCAGGATTCTGTTTCTCGAAAAAAAATCCTGATTTTGTCGTGCGAAGTGATTGTTACGGGAAAAAATATCCTTTTCGATATTTATCCATTCGTGATCGTCATGAGCATGGACAGCCATGGCACTGTCTCCGTGCGAATGAACCGCCATGTCATGATTGTTTTCCGAACAACCGCAAATCCCGCACATTATTCCGCCTCCATGGATTTAACGCGTAACTCTTCTCCTTGAATAACAGTCAGCGCATATCCTCCGCAATCATCACAGGCATCGGAGTACTGACTGATATTAACCGTTTTACCGCAGGATTCACAACGTGCCTTTCCAGGAACGCTAATAATTTCCAAGATGGCGCCATTGGCGATGGTGTTCCTGGCGGCCACAGTAAAGCTGAATGCCAGGGCTGATGGCTCGACTGCAGCCAGCGCACCGATTTCCAGACTTATCTTTTTAACACGCTTCTGCCGCCTGCCCGCGGCAGACTGAAGAACGATTTCGATAATGTTTTTGCTCAGCCATAATTCATGCATAATCAATCAGATCAATTTGCTCAGATTAAACGCGCCTACAGACAGGCTGAAAACGGAAATCATCAATCCCAGCATGCTGGAAAACAGCAAAGAGATTTTGTCCGTTCTTCCAATCAACGCGGAAACGAAATAACCATTTATACCATCCGACAACATCATTCCCAGTGTAAAGACCACGCCCAATATTCCCGAAAACAGCCACCCCGTCAACAGGGATGCGGAAATGGAAAACAATGCCGCCTGGCTGAGGGTGTCAAAAGAGATCGCATAGAGCGCACCGATTAACATGATAAAAACCGGATGGCATCTTGGCCCCAGCAGCAGGGTATAAAACCGTGCCTTCAGACTCACGGCAGAAACAGCGCATTGCGAGCCTCGCAATACATTCCAGAGGGTGGCAAACCCAAATGCAAACAAAAAAAATATCGATATGGCCACGCCAAATGGATCAAGCCAGGCGGGAAGCTGTGACTGCATGATACCGCTGCCAATTATCAGACTGGCAGCCGTGACTATCAAACCATGCCCCGATGAAAATAATATGCCGCTCATTTTACTCAATTGCTGGCGCGAGCGCGTAGTCCGAGTGATTGCATCGATAGTGGCGATGTGATCCAGGTCAAAACCATGCCTGAAACCCAATCCAAACGCCGTGATAATTAAAACTATCCCTGAAGTATTCATTCGCCTTGATCCTGAACCGGCTCAATATATCCATTCAATTGCAATGCATGATGAAAACGCAGTATAACGCCGACGGATACTTAATATCCAGGGTAATCCGCGTGTGAATCCCCGCTTATGCCTGGTTTCTCTCATTCCATGATTATACTTTTTCTTTGGTAGTTTTTCTTGTCTGTCCAGAATGATTTTTACCAGAAAGACGGTGACCGTGCTTCTCAGTGAAAGCTTGAATTTCAGGGATAATCATCTTGCGAAACTTGCTCCCACTGAACAAACCATAGTGTCCCACCGTTTCAGCCAGGAAATATTTTTTCATTGAATCCGGCAGGCTCTTGCAAAGTTCAAGCACGGACTTGGTCTGACCCATGCCTGTAATATCGTCACGCCCGCCCTCAATCGCCAGAATCGCCGTATTCCTGATATCTTGCAGTCTGACATTATGACCGCGTGATTTATAGCGGCCCGTCGATAATAATCGCTCCTGAAACACGGTATTGATAGTCTGCATATAAAATTCAGCGGTCAAGTCCATAGTTGAAAAATATTCGAGGTAGAATTTGACCGTCTTGAATGCGCTCTCTCGATTATTTTCAGAAAAGTCATCTATCGCCTTCTGCAGAGATTCAAAATGTCGCTGCAAATTCATACTCATAAAACCTGCAAGCTGCATAAAACCGGGATAGACCAGCCTCATGGCGCCAGGGAATCGTCCGGGCACGATAGAGATGACATTCTGTTGAAACCAATCGTCGCCTCTAGAGGTGGCAAGCTCATTGACAGACGTCGGTGACTGACTCGTATCTATAGGTCCGCCAAGCAATGACACGGTGCGCGGCACTTTGGGATCGTTTGCAGTAGACATCAGGGCGAGCGCCGCCAGCACGGGAACAGTTGGCTGACAGACAGCCATGACGTTAAGATCGGGCCCCAATAAGCGTAAGAATGAAATCACATATTGAATATATTCATCCAGATCAAATGATCCCTCAATCAAGGGAACGTCCCGTGCATTTTTCCAGTCAGTAATATAGACGTCATAATATGGCAGCATGCTCGCAACCGTATCGCGCAGCAAAGTCGCATGATGCCCCGACATGGGCGCAACCAAAAGCATTTTAGGCATAATGTTTTGATCGTCATTAAGTTTTTTAAAATGCAAAAGATTGCAAAAACTCTTTCTGTCTACAATTTCCTCTGTCACATCAACATATGCATCACCGACTTTCACTTCGTTGATATCGAAACCCGGCTTGTCGTATATATTGGTGAACATACGGTAGACATACAAATAGCCCGCCATTTTCCTGTATTGACTGGCTGCAAGCCGTTGACATTCCGAATACATTTCCTTTTCCCTGTCTGAAAGATAGGGAATATTCACTGGCAGATCAAGCGAATCGGCCATTCTTTTAAATCGCTTCGCCATATTCATGCAATAATCAGAATAAGGCTGCAGCGATCGCATGGCAAAATCATAGACATTATAGAGTGAGCGGTTATCAAGCGGATTATGAAACATGCCTGTTTCCCTTTTAGCGTGCTGCATCTATGATGATGACTTTCATCCGTTTTGAATTCATATATTTAATTATATCACGGCCACGCAATGGCTGAGCCATGGTTTGCTTTTATCATGAATGCAGTTTGACGACCCATCATCCGCAATCATGTTCACGCACTTAACTGTTTAATTTAATAAGGAATTCTGCAAAAGCAAGCCTCTGGGCTAGACACATTATGATATCTTGGTTCATCAAACCCTTCCTGGTCTGTGCATTCTCTTTTCTTCCTCCTTACGCGCAGCTTCTATCTTTTTGCTCCATCGTTCTTCACCCATGCGATTGACTTCCCGGTTCAGGGCACTTTTTTTAACCGTGTCATCCATTATCCTGGAAGCCTTGGTCAACGGACTGGAGGAGAAGAGAGAAGCAAATCGCCCTCTCTTTTCCACATTCAGATTGTTTTTGATTGTGTGCTGAATATTTTTTAATGACGTTGATGAAGCTTTCAAAGCGGTTTTATGCTGCTCCAGATCCGCTTTTCTCCGGTTCAGCCTGGCTTGTTCTTTTTCCAGTCTGGATATGGTGGAAGCAAATTTCTTCTTCTCACTTGCCTCATCACCGGATTCGTTTCCTTCAGCCTCAGAATCGACGTCCATAAGATCGATATCTGATTGTATTTTTTGTATCTTGGCATTTATTTTCTTGATTTCGTCGCCAGCCCGCCTGTATTCATCCGCTGGGCCGGGCAGCGCCTGTAATTCCCTGACCGTTTTTTTAATAACACCGGCTTGCTGTTCGCTGAGCTTGTGTTCGCGCGCGAACTTTTCCAGCTTGCCCACCAGTGTTGCAATAAGCTGTCTGAAATCTTTCAATGTGGGAATATTGAATTCTATCTCCAGATCTTTAAGCAGGGATATCGCTGATTCCACCTGCTCATCCTGCAGGGTGTTTTTATCCAGAATCCTTTTGATTTCGCCTAATATCATCGAATACCGCATCGATTGCTGGTAAGGCCTGGCAATAAATGATTCCGGCGCCTCCGTGATAAATTTGCCTTCACCCCCTCTCGGATCCGGTTTCTGAAATGCATTTTCCAGCCTGGCATACAAGTCAGGATGATTTTTTTTCAAGTCTGCGAAAAAAGCCTTGAAGGCGACTTGCCGGGTCTCCGCCGCGAGAATTGCGCGCCATGTCACCATGAACGCACTGTCTTCCTCGCCGGAATTGATGATATCGGAGATTCCTTGTATTGACTCTTGCACATCGCCAGACGTGTCCAGCTCCTCGAAAGGATTGCCTCTCAGCACACGATACGGTCTTAAAAATGCATCCAGTTGATCTGTCTCGCTTTGGGGAAGCTCATCCATTAGTTCTTCCACTGCATCCACGAACCGGTTCATGTTTTCATGAAACTCACGGGTGACTTTGTGAAACTCATCCACTGGCATTCTAACAACTTCCAGATCCGACCGCTGGGTATTCATACTCATCCTCACTCAGGTTTGCTTTGTATCAAAAATCATAGACTGCTATCGCCGTCACGCAGCAGCCTCTCCTAATACTTTCATAAGGTTGCTTTGCTATAGTATGCGCGTTTTTATCAAAAAAATGTCATGATTTCAAATGGTTAATATTAAAACACTCACGAGGACATAAAGGACCGCTCGCATATGCGCATCAGACCGCAGCAAAAACTTCACTCCATTTCCTTGAATAAACGTTATTGGCCGGAATTATTCAGCATCCGCTTTCTAAATCTAACTGACAGCGAAGGAAATGCCCTGGCAATTTTTGAATCCGATTACACCAAGTTCCAGAAATACCTGTCTAACAGCAAGATCCTTGATTTCGAACATCTGTCCGCAAAAGACAAGCTCGCTCATCTGGCACGCGCGAACATCAGGATCATCCGTTATTTTTCGGCCGCGAACCTTCAACATCATGAACTTGACATCAGGCAAAGTTCTTTCACGGCGGACGGAAACATCGTCAGCAACGGCGGAAATCTGCTGAAAAAGGCAGGCCATCAAAACTGCGTTGCGCTTTACCAGGGGAAAATCTATATTCATCCCAAAGTCAGGTCGGTGCCAGGCTGTCTTGATGCCGCTGACAGCGCTGAAAGCGAACAGAAGGGAATCATTGGCGTCAGCCATTCGTCTTTATGCCAGGGTTCGGATGTGCCATTCGCCGGATCCTTCATCCATGATGAAAAATACGGCTGGATCATTGAAAATACCACCGGGCATTACAGCACGCGCGCCTATCAGCTGATTCTGTTTCTGGAAGTATTAGCCAAACAAGGCGTTGACTTGTCATTGCTGACTGTCAAAACCTGGATCCCGCATGAGCCCAAACGACGGCCGCCCAGCCTGCATGAAGCAGATTACGACACGCATTATGAAAACGCGGCAGCGTTTCTGGCCCGGGCACAGAAAAGTAAAAAATCCCTGGATAAGATTATGTTCACCAATTCACGAGTCAAAAGCTGTGTCGCCGCGCTGCAATCTCCCGCGCTGGACTCTTCCGACTATATATTGCTTGTCACAAGCATTCTCGCTGAACGTCTGGGAAATCAGTGCGAACACATACGCGCGATCAAGCATTTATATTTGACGCACCAATATCATAGTGCAAAATTGTTGATAACCTCTCTTTGCCGGCAGCATGTCAAGAAAACAAATTCTCTCTTGTTTGCCGAAATCATGAACAAATCATCCTGTCTGCATGACAATCCGTTAAAAAATGAGAGCCGAAGATATTTTGAAGCGAAAGCAGCTCGCCTTCTGGCAGAAAACATGAGCACGCAAATCTTCTCCAGTGTTGGCAGGTTCGGAGTATTTATCCTGCAATTCATCCCTTCGGGATTAAAGATCACAGTACCCCAGCTCGTTGGCTCCATATCGTCAGTGAATGAAGTCTTCTCTTGCATGCGTATCATTGCCGATGAAAACAGGGAACTGCTGCGTCAACATGATGCCTTCAGGGCTACCTCGGAATTATATGGATCAAAAGATCGCGGCGGAAAAATTGCCGGCCAATCTTCCCTGCCCAGCCTATGCCCCGGTATTATGCGATCCGTGTCGCAGCTGCCGCAGGATGACAGGCGTGCCGCTGAAACTGACCGTATTCCGGATTTGTTCACCCTATCAGCCAAACCGCGCGGATTTTCCTCCAGCACGCCGGATGTTCCCTTTGTCAATTCCATTTCCGGAAGCGGATACACGCTTATTTTTATGCTGGGTAAATATATGGAACAAAATCATGGCGACCCGGCCTTGGAATCCGATGTAAATCAAATCCTGTCCGGTTGGTTTGCCTGCTCCTGGTATCATGGGTATCACAGTTTTAATGAAATGATGGCTATCTTTTCTGATCCTGTCGTTTCCGCGCTTTTCAAAAGCCACGATGTCCGGATCAATATCAAAACGATTGCGGATTCTGTTCAGGACAAGGCATTTGATTGCGCCGCCGGGTATGCCGAGACCTTAGGACAAAAACATTGCATGCTCACTGCCGTCAGAACCCATGATAAAACGGTATGATACTCTCTTACGCACCCTCAGAGCCGCACCATGCTGCAGAAGTGTCCGGTAAAGCGGGAATGACGAGAGGGGTGAACAATCCTTCGAGACGGCACTGCCGCACTATGCCGAGAGTGGCGGTAACGGCAGGTTAGAAGAAGATTACGCTCATGGATTTATTAGAAGCATATGAATTTTATATTAATTCAATTACTTAAACTGATTTTTCCCTGTCGGCCCGCGGATGGCGAAAAAAAGCCTCTATTTTTTAATTCTATTTTAATGTAAATACTATACAATCTGTAGAAATCTGATATGACTTCAATGAGATGAATAACTTATGAGAGCTCAAGAAAAAAGCGAACGCGGACTCCCTCTTTCAGCCGCCGACATTCAGGAACTGCTGAAAGATCCAAACAGCTGGGTTTCCAAGCTGTACGCGGAATGCCAGATCAATTCTGCCATGAATGAATATGCGTTCATTCGTTTCGTTGAAAATACCATGCAGGAAGAATATCTCGCTCTTGCCCGGGAAGCGTCAGCTGACCAGGAAAGAAGAGACCGGACAGACCATCTGACAGCCCAACCGTCAGTAACGCCTGCCATCTTTGATACCCATCCTGCGCAAGCATCTGAAATCAAGACATCGCTGCAGATTGAGCTGAATGATTTGCTGGCCATATCTCAATCATCCATGACAGCAACCCAGCTTGCTCGCCACCACCAGAATCTTACGGCTAACTTCAGCAATCAGGTTTCCGCACAATTAGGGCCTGCCGTGACACTCGCCAGCGGCAGACAATTGACTGTGCCGCAATTGGCTTCACCACCGGCGCCGTCCGCAGCGCAAGTTTTACAGCCCAACCCGGGACTGGCCAATCAAGTCACTAGCAATCCTGGCATGCAAGCCGCGTTTGCGACTTTCCACACCCAAGCGGAAACAGGTCCGTTCGCCGTATTCAAGAAATATAGGGAAATCCTGGATGCCAATCACATTTCTGACCTGGGATCCATGGATAAAAGAGAATTGATGCGCCTCATTGATTCCACCGTGAAGCTTTTACAGAACAATAACAAGCCCCTGGCAGAGCAGCTGTTTTATAATAATGACTTGTCTCTCCGGCTATTCAGTAAAAACCTGAATGCGAATCCTCTTGTCATGGATGTGCTGCCTTCGCTGACCAAACCTCCCGCCATGTTCGCCGTGCTGCCAACACAGCAAATACTCGCCGGGCCCAAGTTTGGCAAAAACAGGCCGCAGGATGAAGAACAGGACAACTATACTCCTTCCTTTTCCAGACGCGGTTAGCCAGCCGAATCGACCACCAATACAGACGCAATAAACCCCTTGCGCCGAAAACAGTCATGGCTGTAATGATCTTCCAGACACATGCGCAACGCGGCTTAAGAATTACAAGCCGCGCGCCTCATGATCGAATGAGTTTGCATCAGAACAGGGGCTTTCTATTGGCTTCTCCCGGGCGACGGCGAAGAAGGCTTGGCATCGTCGCTGGTTACACCTTGAGTTTGGCCTTGAGCCTGGGTTAATTTGGCAGACGTCTCCACGGAAGTCTTTTTTTCAGTGGAAACAGTCGCCGCATCAGAGACAGCGGGTTTTCTGACAATGGCCGATCGGCTGGTTGCCCTTCTTAGCATCTTGGCCGCTTCATTTCTGGCTTCAGACCTGGGCCCGGTTGTCGCACTTAAATCGGGTTCCCTGGCAGCCGCCAGAGCCACCATAATATTCGCCGTTCCTGTCGTGGAAGTCTGAGCTGGCGCGTGCAGCGCGGGATCAGAAAAACCGGGAGCATGAAACTTCCTCATCACCGCTTCAAAGGCCTGCTTGTTATCCATAACCGCCATCAGACGCGCGGCGGTATTATAATCCATGCGCTCATCGGGATTTGGCTTGCTTAATTCCTTGATGATGAGCTCCAGTCGCTGGCCTTGTTCCGTTTTAAACATGGGATGCGAAAAATCAAATGTCGTGTCCTTAGCCTCTCCCTTGCTGAAAATTTCCTTGCCGGTCGCCGAGTAATACAAGATGACCGCCATTTGATAACTGTATTCTTTCTCCATTATTTTCAGGACATCTGCAGCGGTAGGATTCACTGCTGATGCCAGCTTATCGAACCCTTGCGTTGACATATAGGACTCTGTCATTAAGCCGGTGCAATTCATGGTCTTTGAACGTATTCCTATCGGCAATTGATCCGCTGGAAGAATAGCTTTTGTATCCGCGACGACTATTTGAAAGCTGCCATCACTGTTTTCACGCGCCAGCAGATTTCCAGGCTTGCAGTCTGTCCATATCATGTTTTTATCTTGCAGGGACAGAAATATTTCTCGCAGTTGCAAGCCCACAGTCTTGGCGAATTCAATTTCCTTGGTGGAATCGAACATGACCTTGGGCTTTTCATCCTGACTTTTCTTTAACTCTTTTGACAGGGACGAGCCCAGCTTTTCAACAAGTGTCATAAACCCTATAGGTTTGGTACTCGCATCCAGGGTCATTTCTTTTAACGTTTCACTTTTTCTGTTTCCAGCGTCATTCGCAAATACATGAACAGCATAACGCTGAGCCACCCACTTGTTCTCTCTTACCTTGCCCAGTTGATCTACTGCGGTCAGACTGGGTTCACGCTGCGTACCGATTTGAATGACAAATTCTTCGCCTTTATACGCCACAAGCAGGTTCAGATTATTCTCACCGCCCAGGTTCTTGATTGAAATGTCGTTTCCAAACATTTGATGGAATATTGGCTGGATCGCATCCATGACCTTGGCCTTGCGTCTTTCGGGATCGCCTTCATCATAGTGAATTTGCATCATATCAATATACTGATAAATGATTTCTTCCACTGCGGCAGGATTCTTTGATAACACATCATTAAATTGATCTTTGGCAGATTTTTTGCTGGATTTGGATTCAGCGCGCTTTCGTTGCATGCAAAAAATCCTCGCTTTTAACTCTCGGGTCTTTATTAAGTATAGTTCAAATTATGGGCAGGCCTTCCTGCCTGAGAATTAATTCAAGCGACTGTATTTAATGAATTAATTGAAATTGCCTTTTCCCGCTCATGCGGGTTGGCAATAACTGAGAATGATGATCACCGGAGAATCACAAACGGGCGCAAAGCCATTGCGCATTAGAGTGAGCTGGATAGAAATCCGTGTTGTCTTTTCCATAATTGATTGTAAATGACTCCGCGCTTTAATAATGCTTCATGAGTGCCCTCCTCCATGACTTTGCCTTTATCAAAAACCAGAATGCGGTCCATGGCCTTGATGGTAGACAAGCGGTGGGCGATGATAATGACGGTCTTGCTTGTCATCGCGTATTTCAAGGATTCTTGTATCAGAGACTCCGTGACAGAATCCAGCGAACTGGTCGCCTCATCCATAATAAGGATGGGAGCATTTTTCAATATGGCGCACGCGATCGCGATGCGCTGGCGCTGCCCGCCCGAGAGTTTTACGCCTCTTTCACCCACTAACGTTTGATATCGCAGGGGAAATTCGGCCGCAAACTCATGAACATGAGCCTTTTTGGCCGCTTCTATCACTTCATCATCGGTCGCGCCGAGGTTACCGTAGCGGATATTATCCATCAGACTGCGATGAAACAGCGCCGGATCCTGGGGTATGAATGCGATATTTTCGCGCAGACTGTTCAAGGTGACGGAATAAATGGATTGACCATCAATAAAAATATCACCTTGTTCAACATCAAAAATCCGAGTGATCAAATTGACAAAACTGCTCTTCCCGCTTCCGGAATACCCTACCAGCCCGACCTTTTCACGCCCATTGATAACCAATGTCTTGTCTTCAAATAAGCGCTGATTTTCATTATAAAAAAATTTGACGTGAGAAAATTCAATTTTTCCCTGTGATATATTAAGCGGCGCTGCGTTATCCTGATCGATAATTTCATGCCTGATAGAAAGAAATTGCAGCGCCTGATTAAAAACTCCGAATTGCTCGGCAACCTTGAATAAGGATTCCGTAAAATGCCACACATGATCAAGAACGCTGAGAGTCAGCATGAAAATGAGCGCGAAATCCCCGATCGTTAAAAAGCCCTCTTTTCCCAAATAGAGTAACAATGCAATAATGACCGCTTGTACTGAAACCGTCAGGGTACTCATGATAAATGCGTAACGCATGAGCCTGCTTTGCAGCAAGACATCTTTGCTTGCCATTTCATCCAGAGACACGCGCAAATAGTTTTTTTCATGGATTCGGCGCGAAAACAGAATGACATTGACCGCGTTTGCGAAGCTGTCCACCACATTGCCGACCGCCTGGCTGCGGCTCTCGGCAAAAGCTCTGGAAAACGGCGTGATGGATTTGCTGAAGTAAAATGCGGCACGGATAAAAAAAAGCGTCCAGATCAGAAAAACCAATGAAAAATACGGGCTGACTACGGATGAGATGACAATAGCCGTCAGAATGGTCAGGAAATCCTGAAACAGGCTGCGGCAATTCAAAATCAATAAATCCGTATTATTAGCGAGATCCACTATCCTGTTGCTGACGGAGCCGCTCAGATGATCTTGAAAAAACCTGAATGAATGGCCGTGCGTATAATCAGAGGTTTCATCAATAATATCGGCTTTCAACGCCGGCAGTGATTTTAGCGTGACATAATTGTTCAGGCGCCATGCCAGGTTATTGAGTATGGTCAAAGAGACCAGCAACACGGCAGGCCACAGCGCGCCCCTGATTAATTTGTCGCTTCCCAGCAGCGGAGTGGCGGCATCCAGTAACGTTTTCAATACATAAGGCTGAACCGAAATGTAAAGCGAGACAAAAAAATTGATCAGCAGCATCACCGTGAAATAATAGCGATAAGGATGGAAAAAATGCCTGACAAAACCAGGGACTGAGTGCGGGAAAGCTGCTTTCCGGCCGGTACCAGTATTCATTTTTGAAAAAATCCGTTTTCCATTACTGCCTGTTTGTGAAGCTCAAGATGATATATGTCAATTATATCCGGCTTTATCCGTGTAGCATAGATAATGGATTCCCGCATATTCAGACAGTAATGATATCAGGAGCAGTCATTCTCGCGAAATTTTTGAACTATACTTAGAAAAACTGACCGGCCAGGCAATATGCCGGCTTCCTCAATAAGGCCATGATATTCAGGCAAAAAGGTAGACGGCCATGTCCAGATCAAGATTTGACAACATTATTTATATCAATTTGACCCAGGATCAGGTGCTGTCACAAGCCAGCGCACTGGTTATTCACAAAAAACCTGTTGAATTGATCAAAATTCCGGAGGGGGCTGATATTGGCAAGACTTCCGATCCCAAGTTACTCCCTCGCCGCGTATCGAATACAAGCAAAGTCTATTTTTCAGCACATGGCAGCGAAGAAATTGACTGGTGCGTGACGGATAGAAGAACAGGTGACGCAAAAATATATGATGTAAAAGATGTCGCAGCCTATCTGGCAAAAATATTAATCGATGCAAAGTTTAAAGATCCGCATTTGTCACCGCGATTAACCCTGGTCATGAGCGTGTGCGAAGGGGTGGGATTCGCAAAAAAACTGCAGAAAAGGCTTTTTAGCAAATATCATATATTCATTGATGTCATCGCAAACAAATTCGTTGTTCATGAACAGTATGAACATAACACAAAAGATCATTCCGTTAACATCACACACCGCATTACCTCGGTCAAAGACTCCGGCAACCGCCAGCATCAACGCCCTCACAGCAAGGTATTACTTGTCATTGATGAACAGGGAAAGCAAACTGAAATTGATGCGTATGAATTAAAATGGATTCATGCGGTAACCAATACTCTCAACAAGAAATTGAACGGTTTTTTGCGTTGGGCTGATTTTGACAAACGCGAAAATATCGATACCGCCAACGGCATCAAGATATTATGCCACGATATCGCCGTGATCATCAGAGAGAATATCAACGTCAGCATTAATAAAACCGCCAATCTTTTGCTTGCATTGTTAATGAGCAGCCAAAAAACCAGCGCCGATCCTGCCTATAAAAACGCCATGAAATATTTATTGCTGAACACATCGATTCAAAATCTGATAAATCAGGGCGAGAAACATATCGCCATGAATAGTGAGCTGCTGGAATATCACAAAAAGCTGGATGCCATTGAACAGAAGAAAGCCGCGCTCAGTGATCTTGAACTGGCCGGCAACGTGATCAAGGCAGCCAAACATAAATATTCTTTGCTTCTCGCGGAAGCCGCGGAACAACACAGGCAGGATTTATTGCCTGATATCGAGGAAGCACGCAAGGAAATCAGTCAATTGAACGACAGGAAAAATAAAACGTAACAATCACACAATCAGCCGCGCATCATTTTATTTTGTCTTGTCTCATTATTCTTTCTTGCCACGTTTCCCATGCGGTAATTTTTCTTTGACTGCCGCCCGGCATTACGAGATGATACCGCCCTGAATATCCCTGAATATAATAATACTTATAAGATGAGTGATTAGAAAATGAAAATATCATCCGGTTTTCCTGTTAAATCAATTATCTCTCTATTGCTTCTCTTGTCTTCACCAGCCATGGCTGATGAAAAACCAGCTAGCAGAGAATCCATAAACAAGCCTTCTGCAGTCTCCAGCCAGGGGTGGCTCAATCTCGGTCTGGGCGCGGGCGGCGATGGCACCAGTCTGGCCGGACCGACAGTGTTAATCAGCGGCAACTACCGCCTGTCTGAACATCAAATATTGAGCGCGCGGTTTTTGCAAACCCATCAATTACTATTTGATGGAAGCCGGTTTACTGATGCGGGCTTGATGTATGGCTTGATTGCTAAAGGCAAATACGCCTACATCTCTGGCTCGGCGGGATTGGGTTTCGCACAATACGATCATCACAAAGGCGGACTTTTTGTCCCGGACCGGCACGTTAAAACCACTAATACGATAGGAATACCACTGGAATTGAAACTATTCCTGATACCAACCCCTTATGTGGGAATCGGCGTTATCGGTTTTGGCAATCTCAATACAGCCAGATCCATTGCCGGTGTGGCGCTGGGACTGCAAGTCGGATACCTGGAATAAGCTGATTCCTGAGAACGTGTATTGAACTGACACAACTCAATACACGCTCTCAATATTTAATCTTTCATGAGAGTTGAATGACAACTTTGCCCAACGCATGACCCGATTCCAGCAGGGCATGTGATTTGGACACTTCCTCCAGTGAAAACCTTCTTGGATCAATAAGCGGTTTAAGCCTGCCAAGATCAGCCAAATCCGCCGCTTGACGTAAAATGGCGCCATGACGTTTGCGCTCATGATGATGAAGCATGGGCAACAGCATGAATACCACATGCAGACTGGCTGATTTCAGCAAGAGTCCGCCAAGATCATGTGTTGAGAGCGTCTGTATGGAAACAATACTGCCATACAACGCAACCGCCGCCATCGATTTATCGATATTCTCACCGCCAACCGTATCCAGCACCACCTCGAATCCCTTGCCGCCGGTCAACCGCTCCACATAATCCTGCACAGACTCATTGCGGTAATTAATCACTTCGGACGCACCCAGCGATCTAGCAACAGCTGCTTTTTCATCAGAAGAAACAGTGGTACAAACCTTGGCGCCAGCCCAGGCTGCCAGCTGGATCGCCACATGTCCCACTCCGCCTGTTCCTGCGTGAATCAATATGGTCTGCCCCGGTTTCAGTCTGATTTTTTCGAATAACGCTTCCCACGCTGTAAGAGTAACCAAAGGCAAAGCCGCAGCTTCAGCCATGTTCAATGATACTGGTTTTTTAGCGATGAGATCCGCATCCACCAGCATGAATTCAGCTAACGCCCCTCCCTCACCCTTGACCCCTCCCGCACAGCCAAAAACCGCGTCGCCGACTTTAAACTCAGTCACGCCCGCACCTACTTCTTCAATGACGCCGGCAAAATCACCGTGCAAAACCGCCGGAAATTCCGGGGCTATCTGCGGCAGCAATCCTGACCGGATTTTGAAATCCACGGGATTGACGCTGGTTGCGTGCACCCTGACCAATACATGACCCGGCCTGATTTCAGGCCTGGCCAGTTCGGCCATGGTAAAAACTGAAGTATCTCCAAAATGACGGATGACTTGAGCTCGCATTCCTTACCTCCACATGATTGTTTTTTATGACAGTTAATATGCATGGTGGATTATAGCGATATATTCAATTAATATAAGTACGCACAGAATTGTTATATAGTTACAAAAAAGTAAGCTAGAGATTTGTCACATGAAAACCCCGCAAAAAGACCGCTTTGATGATTGCCAGCAACGCTGCCCGGTGGAAGCGGCTCTGGATGTGATTGGCAACAAATGGAAAGGCGTGATTCTGTTTCATTTGCTTGGCGGCGTGAAACGTTTCAATGAATTAAAACGGCTGATCCCGGATGTTTCGCAGCGTGTACTGACCCTGCAATTACGCGAACTGGAAAACGACTGTGTAATTATTCGAAAGGTTTATCCCCAGGTGCCGCCTAAAGTCGAATATTCACTTTCTGAACTGGGCTTGAGTCTGGAACCCATCCTGATCGCCTTGCGCGAATGGGGTGAAAAAGCCATCCAAAATATCAAATAGCTCAATCCTTCCCGAATCCTGCTCTCTTGCATGAAAAGCCCTGCGCCGGTTATCCTGATGTGTGGGCACTGAAAGCCTTATATTGGTCATACAACATCTGTGGTCATCAGGCATGCCAGACGATAAAGGTAAATAACATGTTGTCAGACAGGAAAAATGAAGATCCCGTTCGCACAGGATCCGTGCTGCCTCTTCTCTATGCCATGAAATCGGTATTTATAGATTTTACACACAGGGAAATCATCCTCGTCAACCAGTTAATCAAAGAGGCTTGCCCCAGGGACTTTAATGGGTTCCTGAAAAGCATGAAGACACAGCTGTATAGCGGCTGCCTGGGAGGCCTGAGGTTTCATCACATCCCTGACATCATCAAATATGTCAAATTGATGAGTCAACTGGATTATCTGCTGAAATACCACATTACTTCCGCCTGGAATGCGGCTCAAACCGAAATCCAGAGCAGGACGCGAGGCAGTGTCAAAATCAAACCTGTCACTGCGGATGATGCGTTACCCATTCTGATTACTGTCATTTTAAAATGCACGGAGAAAATCCGGGAGTCGGGCACGAATATAGATCCCGCCGCGCTGACTGAAAAAATTGGAAAACTCTGCGACTTGAATAACTTTATTTATGGCAGCAATGGCTGCGCGGAAAATTACGCACTGATCATGCTGGGATCAGCCATCACTTATTGCACTCAATTGAGCAGACAGCAGGATAACAATGAAGAGGAAGCCAGCACCACCCTGACTGCGGACAAACTCATGTTCCTGTCCGGCTCTGATTTGATTAAGACAGCGGAAACGATTGGCCAAGCCTTGTCTGACAGCCAATCCGCCAGGGAAATTTGTGCGGCTTTTGTCAGCCTGTACGATTCTGTTCCCTGTGAAGATGAGCGAGAATTGAATTTCCTGGCTGCCCACCCGTCCCTGCTCATTCGCGAAATAATACACCGCGCTTGTGTGCGTTACCTGATCTCACTGCACGATGAAATAAAAAAATGTCTTCTGAATGATTCGCAGCTCTTTAAGACATATTATGGCTCTGACACGGACTCACTGTCTGGCGAATCAGGTTTATTTGATATATACGAAAGAATACAATCAGGCTTGCGCGATACAGCGTCAAAACTCGCCTCTTTCTCGCGTCAGTTTCCGCAGCTGGAGATTCACCTCAAAAAGGCAGCCGCGCTGAATGTCTTGATGCAAGCCATCGATGATCATGCTCTCCCTCCGGAGTCAGCCATTCTTTCATTCGCGGATAAATTCCATGAGTGTGAAGTCATTCTCAAACAGCCGGCGGACGCCGCTTACAATCTTTTTTATCAGGCGCTTGTGTCAGTGGATATCGCCGCCAAAAGCCGGTTTGAAATCGCCGTGAATCTGGAATATATCCCCGAAATGCTGCTGTCAGCCGAGAATACGGATTTGAAAACACTTCACGCCGCGCGTTCTGACTGCGGCCCGGACGGGCCGCGCCCGGCAAGCAAACCCGTTTACTTGATGCTATGCATGCTGGATATCATCATGCATGAGTTTCATCGCGGAAAAGGCATATCCGGCCTGATCACCTTCACAGTCAGCAAAATGGATGAAGCCGACCAGAAAAAAATCCATCATGTCTTGAACGACAGCGAAGTAATCGACGTGGATACATTGCTCAAAGCGCTCGTTAACAGTAATCTGCACGACCTTGAATTATGCGAAAAGCTGAATGCATTTGCAGTACTCAACCAGATTCCGCCTCCCTTTAATCTTGGCATTTTGATCAAAATCCTGCAAAGAATCGAAATATATAATCAACGGGCGATTGAACATCTGATGAATTCAGACGATGAAACATTGAACGAGCGGGACACATTCAGGATGAAAACCGGCACGGATAAGCAGTCATATCTGACGGAATTATACGCCATCATAGAATGCGCATTGAGCGGTGACAGAAGGGCACTGGAAAAATCAGTGGAAGAAATCAAGCTGTTGCAGCTTAAAGCCAGCAATCGAGAGCAATATCCCGACGCATTAACCACTTACTCCAGGCTGTCACGCAGCCATATCACCCAACTGTCTTATGAAGCATTGCGCTTTCTAGGCACGATGATCGAACATCCCGAGACCTACGACACAACCGTGTCTCAATATCAGCTGTATCGCTACCGGGACAAGCCGTCAAAAAGACCCAACTCGCTATGACCCTGCCGTTCTCTGGCCGGGCGATTTTCAAGTCAAACCGCTGACATCTCAAGCATTCAATTCGTTGAAATAATGGAATATAATGCGATTGATTGTTTATTTGTCATTTTATCTTATAATTGATCAATAATACCGTGAAGATGACCTTATGCGAAGTTCAAATCGCGGATCCGACTCAAGACGGCATCCTTTGTTTCCCACTCTTGCTGAAGCAGGCAAAAACCCTATGGCGGTTTATTCCGATCATCTGCTTATTCTTGCCTATGCTGATTTCGGCCCTGACAAATTACCGCTCAATCTCTTATCGCTGAATATTCTGGGCCCTGGCACACCCATGAGCGGATTCCATAAACAGGGAGGATGGGAAAATGAAAGCGACGCCATGTCCCGATATGGAAGAATTGTCAAAGGACTGGCGGAAGCCCGGGCAAAGCATCACGCCGATGTGATTGTCCTGCAGGAAGCCACAGCCAAACTCATTGTTCCATTTTTAAAGTCAAGACTGCCCGCCGCCTGGAGAATTGTCGCTGACGAAAGATCGGGGCTGATTACCTGCTTTAATGGCGAAAGACTCAAAGTGGAAAATCCGGATGACGCGAAACTGGATGAAAAAAGAAGAATCCGTTCGCTGCGTTTCAAGGATGTTAACGACGATAAATATGTTGCCGTACACAATGTGTGGGGCATCTATGATCCTTTCCCGCATGAAATGGAAGCGGATTTTCGAAGATTGCTGGAACAGGATGAACATGCTGTCATCATTGGCGATACCAATTCACGCATTGCGCCTCTCGATAGCGAACCAAGAAATATCGCCACGAATATCATACCCATTCTGATTAATCGCAGCGACAGGATACCCGATGACGTGCAAAGACCGGATTTTCCAGACGGGGGCTTTTGCCGCGGTCCGGATGGTGTGATTCATCAGCTTGCCACGCGAATTCTCGATTACGAAAACAGTGAAATTGTGGAAGATAAACGCAGCGCTGATGAACTGCAGCCCTGGCCTGAATACAGAATGGTCTTGTGCCTGGATGATCATTACCGCAGCCAAAAGCTCATAGACGGAAAAAGCATCTTTGAATACCAGGACTATTTAAATGAAATGTTTAATGAGGATGTCATGGTCAGAATGGCATCGGACAGTTTCAACCGCAAGGCGGTCGGCATCCGCTTCCCGCAAAATTCGAGTTTTTATAAATTCATAGTCAACCACCTGCAGCAATCGCCAGGATTCCAGCATAGACAGATTGCCGAAGCAAACGACAGCGGCAGGGCGTTTCCAGTGATTTTCATGCCCGTGGAACAGGTCGAGTTGCTGCACAAGACCCTCCATCTCTACCGCAAAACACCTTTGGCAGCGCAGCATAAACAACAATTATTCAAACCATCGTCAGAGGATGGCGCGGAAAAAAGCGCGGCTAAAAATCACGACACCAGCGGCAACCCCAAGCTTGTGTAATCTTGTGTAGTGTGCAATCAATTCATGCCTGAGGTCAGGTGCGATAACCCTTTGGCGGTTCATGTTCCTGTTCACGCTCCTTCAGCTTTTTTTCAGCCTCCTTCAGTCTCTCCAGCCGCCGTTGCTGCCGCTGCTCGGGCGTCATGGATGATGTCGGCGCTCGGGTCGCAGTCGGACGGTCTGAAATTCGCGGCGGCGCAGAAGGCATAGTCCTCGCTTGATGCGCGAAAAGAGTTTGTGAAGTCACGGAGACTTTGGGTTCCATATTATGCGCCTTTTTCACGCCCAGCCGCGGCAATATCTTGGCTACAGTCCCGTCCACCAACTGCGGATCACTTGCTTTGACCGGATCTGCAAAAATCGCCAGCATGGTATTGACGGCCGCCTTGAAAGACGGGTTCAATTGTTGTGACGAACTTAACTGAGCCTGCAGCACATCTGCGTTATTCTTGATTAAATCCCTAAAAGCGATGAGATCCTTGATTCTGTGTTCCGGCCGCAGATAAATTGACAAGAGAGTTTCCATCAGCGAAGTCACTTGCACATTATTTTTGGTCGCCAGCGAGGCTGAATTGAATCCAAAATCCTCTGCGTGAGTGAATTCAAACTCATAGGATTTCCCATTCTTGAATGTTATATGGAATTTACTCACAGCCAATGAACTTTTAGGATCTTCCTTGACACTGATCTCGCCCGATTCTTGCAAAGCCATAATAGCATTGCGTGTGGCCCTGGGACTCGTTGTGGTAATGTCAATATCCGCAGGGTTGTCATTAGGATCTTCAAATTTGACACCATGCAATACATATGCACCGCTGCCAATCACCGCATAGTCATAGCCTTTGTTTTTGGTATCCTCCTTGACGCTTTTCAATGCTTCGGCAATGACTTGCACTGCTTCCTGCCACTCCTCAAGCGCTTTTTCATTACTCATAAACAATCCTCCCGCTCCCCGTTTTATAATGGTCTTAATTAAAGTATAGCCGCTGATACGGAAGGCTAACGGAAGAAATAGTTCGAATGATATCATCTGTTTGCGTGAAAACGCCGGCCGCCCTGGCGGGCGGCGCGGGTATCGCCTGACTTAGCAGGAACGCTGGCCGGGGGCCGGTTTGGTTATTGCTGGCATGCGATGCGGCGGGCTGAAATGCAGGCATAAGTGTGGAAATGACATCCACCTCATCTGACCTGACAGGATTATACTCTGTCTATCAATATGCCGTTTTCAAAAAGCAGGGTGGCAGGTGTAGTGCCGCCATATTTTAATTCGGTAATAATGGTGGCATCAGCTGGCGCGCCTGGCGGTTGGTTTTGCCTGACAGCCGCGGGTTTTCCGCAAGCGCTCTCAACCTGTTGCACGCTGTCGCCTATACTGATCAATGATCCGCAGACCCTGGTGGAAGCGACGTTTTGGGGTGTCTGACCATCATTAATAATGACGCCCACCACTGGTGCATGCTTTCCATTGGGTGCGGCAATGAGTCCTTGTTCAAGCGCACGCGGCACAACGACATTGATATTGATGACTTTATCGCTGGAAAACACCACCGTCATTTTGGAAGTAGTCTTGTCATTCGCATCAGATTTGACATAGTAACTCCATTCTTCAGACAGACTGGCTGTTTTATTATAACTGTTTTGTGAATCGGGTTTGCCGCACAACTCCAACACTTGATCGATAGTATCGCCTGGGCGAACCTGGCTGAAATTGGATGGACAAAATATGGCAAAAGCATTCATGGAAACAATGAACAAGACTGTCGCGAAACATAGTCTCATGGGTTTTCTCCTTATTCCGAACGGAAACCGTTTCTTAATGCCGGAACCACATCCCGCCGTGTCTGCGGCGGGATGTTTCATTGTTTCAAGCGCAACGGCTGGTATCAACACCCACTTCCTTCATGGCGTACAAAATTGTATCTTTGTCATAGCCATAATCTTTTGCAGCGCTGATCACACCACAAGCGGCATCGGCAAAACTGGTGTTACTGGTCCAATAATGCATGTTCGCCTGTGTCATTACTTCAAAAGCCTTTTTTGTGTTCCACTTCGACGCGATAAGTGTGAACGCCCGATTAAATATGCCGCTGCTGAAGTGTACATTGAGGTTACGGTTATAATCTCTCATATTGCCAATTGAACAATTGTTTCCAGGCTTTTTCCCGTAACAATCCTGCGTTGGATCATCCATCCAGCGCAGCAGGCGGCCGCCGTCTTTCAGCAGCTCTGGATCTATCTGCCAATTGTTTTGGCCATAAACAAAATACTCAACCGCCTTGTCTGCCATATCGGAGAAAGATTCATTTAATCCGCCGGACTGGCCCGAATATACCAGCCTGGAATGCTGCTCGGTGAAACCGTGGCTTAGCTCATGCGCCACGACGCTGGGAGCAACGACGGGATAGGATTCGGAATCGCCTTCGCCAAACACCATCTTGCCGTCTTCCCAATAGGCATTCTGTCCCTGATATGGGTCGTGCACAAACATTTGCACTTGCATGGGCTTGCCATCTTTGACAAGAATGGGCACCCCAAACCAGCTTTGATACATCTCATCGACAATTTTCCGGCTGTATACAGCATCATTATTTGGCGAATATCCCCCATTGGCTTCATCATTCAGGGTATTCCAGTATAGATTGCCATGCTGCGCATCGGGCTTGTCACAGGCGAATTGGGGAGTTTTATCATTGCGTGAATCAACGACCTTAACCTCGGCATTTTGCAAATAGCAGATTTTTGTATTGCTGTCACGCTGAAAATCCAGCGTCGGATAATGACCAGCCAGTCCGTCATAACTGATTTTACCTATACGCCCGTTGCCTCCCACACCGCCGCCCTTCACATCGTCCAGTCTTGCTTCCGTCTGTGTTTTCAGATCATTCCATTGCTGATAAATTTCCATAGACGCCGCATCGACGACAAATGTCGGTTTGGCCGGTGTCCCGGACCGGGGCTGCGCGAAAAAACTCACTTGATACGCCCAATGCGCCTTGTTTTTCTCATCCAGATACACCATCAATTCTGCTTTCTGATTGCTTATTACTCTCTCGGCGTGGTCTTGCGCCAGATAAGTCCCGATAATATGGCTCAAAACCTTTTGCGCCTGCGTGTCATTGAAAACATAAGCAGGAGTATTGGCCAGATCTTCCTTCAATCCCTGATAAATCACGCCATTCATGCTGGTTTCAGCCGCTCTGCGTGAGCGCGCCAAAGTCATCAAGGTTTCGCTTCCGCCATGAGGGACATGAATAACAGCATCGCCATTCCAGACGGGGTATCCCTGATATGTCTGTTGCACGCGAATATGGTTTGTGCCGTTAAAATCCGCGCCGCTGGACAGCTGCTTAAGCTGAGACGGGTCAGTGTCAGCGCAAAGAGCAGCCGGTGATTTGACCATGGACTGGATTACAGATAGGGATTGGTTTCTGAGATCGACAGGGTTAGCGGCATAAACTGAAGCAGTGCAGCACAATAACACTATCGCCGCGGAGGCAGCGTGTTTATTCATTGGACTTCCTTCTATCAATTAATAAGGTGGCATTTTTATAGTACAAGCACCACAGCCTGCTTGAATCAGGTATATGAGCTTGTTTAGGAAACTACGAAAATTTGATTAAAAACGCAAGTATTCTCTTGGTCTGATGATATTGAACATCCCCGACTAAGGCAGTCTTTGTCCGAACAAGCGCATGACCAGGGAAAATATGAACAATGCGCCAAATACGAAGAAAAGAACTTTGGCAATCATGGTCGCCGCTGCCGCGACACCTGTAAAACCTAATACGCCCGCGATGATCGCGAGTATCAGGAATGTCAGAACCCAGGACAGCATGGATAAACTGGCGAGGCTGGCGCCGGTGATAAACAAGATAAAGGACACGAAGAAAAAAATGAGAAACACGATGAAAATGATTTTTGCCAATTCTATGGAAACAGCCGCTATCCCGCCAAATCCCAGCAGCCCCGCTATCAGCGCCACGATCAGAAACATGATGGCCCAGCCTAGCATAACGCCTCCTTCTCTGACATGGCATTGCATAACCACATCGTTTGCCGTTCGGAATCAGTCATCAATAACTCACAGCAGGTTGTGATACTGGTTTAACCGCTGGCGTCGCCTGCTGGGTCACCGGCTGCGTGGTTGAAGACTGAGTCTTTACCTTGGCAGTCGTTGTCACGCCCTGTGTGCCTGTCGCTTTGGATTTGGCACCCTGGCGCGTCGTCGTGTGACTAGAGGAAGCTTTGTGACTTCCCTCATCCGGCCCCATTAATACCGCCACGTCTTTTCCCGCACCCTGGAATGCGCCCTTCACGGTATAACAAGATGTCAGCAGAAACGCACCCAAAGCACAGATCGCCGCGGCTGCCAGAAGCTGTTTGAGATTTTTATTCACGGCCCTCCCCCCCTCACCTTGCGTTATCTTTATCATGATAACTGATTATACCATTTTCAGACTTCATACGCCTCTCGCTGATTTAAATCGCTTTTATTTCAATGGCTTCACAAACAGCGGCCAGAAACACAAGCTCCCCTGGAAACTGCAGATCAAGCTCTTACCGCCCGTATGATGCTGCCGCCATGCCGATAACATCCCTCTATAATCAAACATTTGCAGCACACAACTCGTGACGACTCCAGATAAGCATCATAATGAAATCTTAATGAAGAACCAGTACAATACAGCGCGAACACACATACAATTTTTATCATAGATAAAATATAAATAAAATGAAGACTATCATTGTTTCCTTCGGCACAAACGCTGCATTGAAAATATCTTATCCAGACCAGGACGACGCCAAGATAGAGTCTATCATTGCGCTCATTTCAAAAAACACCCTGGCGGTGCACTTGTTCGTATCACTGCTTGCCAAAATGCATGCCTTGACTGTCATCTTTACTGACAAATCCATGACATCAAAAGGCACCTGGTTTCCAGAAACTCGTAAAATCAGAATCAGAAACGGTTTGTCTGTTGAAGAATCCTTGCAAACCCTGATTTTTGAATGCTGCAACGCCTATAATCCCAGGTTTGCCGATCTGAAGAGTAATGCGTTTCAAACCGCTGATGATTACGCGAAATATATTGAAGAAGGAGAGCATTGGTCTTACACCATGGCTTATAAAATCTATTTACACGGCATCCTGCACGCCGCCTGGCCCAAACCCGCCGACGTTTCAAAATTTGAAGCAGCCCTGTCCAAAAAAACCTGGATGGAAAAAGCCAAAACCAAATGCTCGTTTTATAATGGCGCGTCTTCTCATTTCGAGATTTACACAACTTACTTCAACAATAAACACCCAACCGCACCCAAAGCAAACGATCACCTCATGGCGCGTGATCCATCCAATGATCATGATCAATCTGACGGATTGGCAAATATTAAAATCGCCGGTCAGAAATAACCCATCCAGCCGCGTCAGTTCATACCAGTTGATTTAAATATCCTCCATGACTTAAAGTATGAATTCAGCGGACAAACTCGTCACGCATGATAAAAACAGGACAGCGCATCATTGAATTCCAACTTTTTGAATGAATTTTGCCGAGACTGGCTGGCCGCCTGGACCGGAAACAATCCTGAGAAATTAATCAGCTTTTATGCTCCGGATATTTTTTATAAAGATCCCGCTGTTGCCAAAGGCATACGCGGCTGTGAAGCACTTTTGGCCTATCTCAAAAAACTGCTCGCCAAAAATCCGGACTGGGTATGGCAGCCTCTCGAAATCCTCCCCACAGAACCAGGCTTTGTTTTAAAATGGCAAGCAGAGATTCCGGCAAACGGGCATGTCATTACAGTCGAAGGTTTGGATATCGTCGAACTCAGGGAACAGAAAATCAGCCGTAATGAAGTGTATTTCGATAGAAGCCTGTTATTACACCCGACGCAGGTAAATCCTTCTTCCGCAAAATGAGAGAATGTTTACGGCCTTTCGGCAAGCCTGCGCGACAATTCCTACAGTTAAATTCCAGTCTTACAGCCCTTAGATTTACATTTTTGGAGGCAGGTCACTCCTTCTATAGCTTTAATGGCGCCATTGTTTATACTTAATCTTATATTAAGCAAATGAACGAGAGAGAATCATGTTTAGAGAATACTTCAAGAATGTGCATGGCATCTCATTGATATCAGAAGGGAAAATAGAATCCATGATGATCTTACCCGCGACGGGTGATCAAGTAACTCTAAATCCGATTCTTCACTATTATGGCGCTTATGAAGTAAACACACCCGCCAAGGGTATAGCTTTGACTGCCACAGGGTATAGATCTCTTATTAACTACCTCAACCAGGAATTTATAGAAGATCAAACAATAACAGATACAAGCGATGAAAGTTTTTCCGAATATAAAAAAAAATATTTTTCCGAACTTGGAGTTAATGCCGGCACTGAATTTAGTCAAAAAAAACTCCCCACTACACATTTCATGTTTGTTGATGCCCAATCGAAACAAGCATTTATGCAAAAATTCACACAATATAATCCCAGGGAAAGTTATGATCCAATAAACAGGTGTGAATCTGTCGAAATGCCCCCGGGGTTTTTAGATCAACTCATGCATGAGTATTACAATGAAAATACAAAACTCAAAAAAAAGACAAGCCAAGAATCGCAAGCTCAATTAACCAATTTGATAAAATTAAGATCCAAGATAGTCAACGGCCTTAAGGCAATTGAAGATATCGATAGAGCCCATAAACTATCCTTAGATTATGAAAACAAGATCGATATCAATCTGCAGACGTATGAAGCCAGCGGCGCTTACGCACTGTCATTGGAAATTTTTGCCGAAATTAATCGCGATATTTTGTCAGACTTTCAATACGACCGTTTAAAACATGCGGCGAAGATGTTGATTTCGTTCGACGAGAAAGGCCAGCTGCAACAAAGCTTACAAATGGATGCAAATTTTACTTTTAATATCGTATATCAATATCAGAAATCAGCTCATGAAATGTCTTCGCAAAAATTTAAAGGTTGCCCTCTTATATCGGAATTATCAAATGCAGATATTAAAAATGAAATAACCAACATGATTGCTCAAAATACTGCCGCCAGTTTATACGGCGGGATGATTTATTCCACCAGCATGAAACGTTTTCTTCCGGATTCTCAAATGCAATCCGATACAGATGAAATCGTGTTTCAAGGCGGGGGAATGATGGGTCATTCCTCTATGTTTAGAATTATAAAGGTCGGAGTTTTAGCGAACGGAGAGAAAATTCCCTTTACTGTTAATCCATTACAAAAACCCCACCACTATGAATATTACAAGGTTGAAAGTAATTTAGGAGCAGGATGTCATCACCCCAATTATCCAGTCTGCATGGGAACTTATATCACTAAATTGGAGCCATTCAATTTTGATAGCCAAACCAGGCAATATACCGCAACCAAAACGGACCCCTTTGCCAACCCCGATTTGTATCAACAGGAAATGGAAGTAACATTGCAGGGATTAATTTCCACTGAACGCTATTTATTATTTTATCGACCGCCAAAAATGGGCCAGAATGGAGAAAGATCATCCACACCGGGCACGCCGGAAGCAATAGAATGGGAACGCCTTAATTTGATCAAGCAGCAATTAAGCGGAACTCAATGTCCTTTTGTTGGCTATTTGGCAAAAGAATTTTCTGGTTCCATAAAAATTTTTTTAGTCAATGAACAATTAGGCTATATGCAAGAAGAAGGCAGCTGTCCTATCTTTTCAATAAAACAGTTTGTTACGGGTATTATAGGCGGCGACCTGAACACGATACATAGCGGATTTTTACAGGCAAATGACACAGAAGGCCATCTTCATCATCTGCAAAGTAAAATAGAAATATTACAGCCAACACAGATTCGAGTAAGCTCTGCCATTTCGCAGTGGTGGATGGATACATTCAAACGATATGCGAACATGGATGGCCAACCACAAGGTTTGACTATTGAGCATGGCGTTGATCAATCGTCGTCAACAAGTGCGAATCCTTTTGTTATGGATATCATTGTTATTAGCGATCCTGTTCTTAAACAGAAGTGGGACACCCTGCTTGAACAACAAACTTGTCAATTCGTTGTCAATCCTAAAATGTTTCACTCTCTGCAAAAGGAAATTACAAGAAAATATTTCCCTCACGATATTCCAGGCATGCAAATATTACATCAATCTCCCTCGGAAATAACGCTTAATTTTTCAGATCCACTGCTGGCATATTTTTGGGAACACCATTATAAACAAGCTTTGTCAGCATCAGATTACCAAGATAAGTTTTTCAAAAAACAACAGTCAGGATTGCAAGTCCTAAAATCTTTAAAATTAGCAGGAGCACATCTTATTACGTCAGCGGTCATTGGAGAGGATAAAAACAAACCAGATAGTTATATGGTTAAATTTACATGCACTGACGGCGATGGCGCGCGATTGTTAGCCAAGTCTATAGAATGTTACACAACAAATAAGCCCGGCATCCTTGTTGATAAAAACGAAGTCATTGTGGATGAAGCTCGCATTAATATTCTTTTCCAAAAATTAGGCGTTGATGGTAAAAAAATCCTGCCTAATTTGCCTGAAGATATAATCGCGCCGCCTAAAAGTAATAGATTTTGAGACATGGTTCAAATCAGGGTACCTGTGCCACGACAGATAAGCGGCTGGGCTTCAGTATGAAATCCTTATAAACCCGCTCCCGCCTGCCAGGATTGGATAGCGGGAAATGCATAGATCAGATTGATGACATTCAATGTCAGGTCATCCCGAATTTCATAACCCACCCATACTTCCAATACCAGCGCGATAACAATAACGACTTTTGCCGGAAACTGCCAGGCAGACCAAAATCCCAGCATCATGGCAATTGAATCACTCAGGGAATTAATGACGCTGTCCCCTGTATATCCTTGCGCAAGCGCTTGCTGTCGGTAATGCTGGATCACCATTGGAGTGTTTTCAATGATTTCCCAGGACACTTCCACCCCCAGCGCCATAAGAAACCGGAATGCGGCCGGATAGCGGGGAAACGCAATCCAGGCGAAAAAATAAAAAAGAAACCCGTGAATAATATGGGAAAATGTGTACCAATCTGTCAGGTGCTGGGAATTGCCGCTGCTTCTGACCACCCCCTCCCATAGCTTCACATAACCGCAAGTACAGATAAGAGGATGGCCAAACATGAACAAAATAAACGCCTGCAATGACAACAGGAAAAAAGCCAAAATGACCGTGCGTCGTATCAAATTCACCCCATTCAGGAAATACTAAATAAGCCTCTGGTTTTTAAATATTTTTCTGACAGCCAATCCGCTTCATAAAACCTTAATCTTCATGCAAATGCCTATGGTAGAATAACTCAAATTCATTCACGGAACATCCATGCTGAAGAAAAACACCCCTAAACAGGTACTCCAATATGCCCAACGACCATCGTGCTAAAAAAGACTTGCTGACACTGGCCATAGAAAAGAATCCGTGCTCAATATGCAGGGCAAACCGTATCCCTCCCCCATGTAAAGGGCATGGCGGCGGTGGCGGTGGCAGCAGCGGCGGAAGCTCGGAATCAGATTCTGCTCTGACCCGGTCTGGCGAGGTAACAATGAAACCGCAGTCGCCGGACGAAACAGCCGTCACACGCTCGGGTATGCCGGACATTTACGCCAGCGATCAATCCATTATCGAGCGATTAACACCGTATTCCTTCGATTCTGAAATGATATCAGATCTGCTTTCCAGGCAATTATTATCCATTGACCATGATGCGGACAAAGGCATTTTGAGAATTCAGTCGCTCTCTCATCTGTTATCCGAAAGTCAAAAGAACGGACTCAGACAATACATTAACACCATACTGAAAGAACTGCAGAAATTCAGGCATGAAAATGGCATCCAGTCTGAGTGTCATGAAATCAGGAATGACAGAGACGGGCATTTCATTTCCCTGACTATCGCGCTGCCATCTCCCGCCCTCCACCAGGCGTTTATTCAAAAACTGGCTGAAAAAAATCTTCTGCCTAAACAAAATATTCATCAAGAGCCCGGAAAGAAAATCCGATATCCCGCGGGCATGGATTTATTCAGGCCTGAAGGCCCGTTGAACACTCGTCCCTCTCCGGGTCAGGCCAAACGCACGGAACCAGAAGAGGAAAATGAGCAACAACAAAAATGGACGCCTTTTAAAACCAGGCCCCTGCCCAAGGGCATGATTGAATAACCATTGCCGTACGGCGTGCGCGAGTCAAGCGGCTCTTTCAACTCATCTTTTGCTCCAAGCCGGGCACACGAGCGCGTCCATTGAGCTGATACAGTTTAACGGACGCACTTTAAAGAATCATGCAAGCTGATGATCATATAAATTATTCTTTGCACACAGCCGTGTTGATTCCGCAAGAAAACACCCATGCGGATACTTTTCGAGTTATAATTTGATATAGGCGATATCTCTTCCTATCAAGGAGGTAGATATGCGCCGCAATAACACAAAAGACACGAAAAAAAAGCAACACGTAGAGAACACGAGGATTACACCCATCAGCGTTGACGACTTTCGGCCTACCGAAGGATCGCTGCATCGTGTTACAACGTATAAAAAGGAAGGCAAACCTTCAGGTTCAAGTCATGCCTGGGTGGTCAAGCATCTCAAGCCCACTTCAGAATCACCTACACTATTTCAAATTGAAGGTACCGCGGGTGATTTCTATCGGCTGCTTATAGGTCCGCGCGAGCCCAAGGGAAGACCTATCATGAGCGAATCCAAACCCGTCGGTTTAATGTCACGCTTAGTCGAAGGATATACGCCTGTCTCAGAAAATAATATTAATTTGAGTAATAAAAAACATGTGAGACAACTGGCTGAAATTTCCGTTGTTGCCGCATTTCTGGAAGAAGGCGATTTACACGAGGATAACCTGGGTTTTAACTCCAAAGGCGAGCTGATTAAAATCGACCACGGCCAAAGCCTCTGGTCTATCGCCAAGGAATACCATAAAGGCGGCCAGGGAACAGTCACTGATTTCAGCCTGACAGCGGAAGATATACGCAATCTACCCTTTGTCAGAAAAGGGCACTCGGCAAAAATATGCCCGCTGGATGAAGAAGAAATGAAAGAGATAGCCCTCGACCCTGTTTTCATTGAAACCAAATTCAAGACGCTGCTTAAAATCGCATTGATGCCGGATGAAGTGTGTCACAGTATTTGCGATGCATTTATAGACGATAACAGCCTTAAGAATGAAATCGCGACCCATCTTATCTCGCGCAGAGATGAACTCTGCGACACCTTGATGACAATGCCGGAATTCAAACTATATCTCATTGAACACCCGCGCGTGATTGATGAAATCAAGCATGAATACGGCCAGTTCAATGTGGAGTTCCGCAAAGGCAAACATTCTCACAGGAGGGTGGACATTGACGCTGTGGAAGCCCGTTTTCAGGTGATGGTAGAAAATGTAAAAACAGAATCCTTGTACAGCACTCTGATGACAAAAGTGCAGGAACGTCTGGATGCCTTATCATCCGAAACGTCAACCCTGGCCGGAATAAAAAGAGAGTTGTTTACCGACTTGAAGTCGCGCCTTCTCGATGCTCACTCCGATGAACAAGTGATTGACGTGTTTGACAACTGGATTGCGCAATCCTATCACGCGCAGGGAAAAAAGGATGTGAAATATGACGGCATGACATGCGAAGATATCATGTCAACCCGAAGAAAATGGGACCCGCGCGTCACCAAAAGCTCGATTTTCATTACAGAAACCAAAACCCTGCTGGAAAATAAAAGAACGAATTTGCTGGATCTGATTTCATACGATGACGAATACAATAGCAGCAATCGGAAAACGTTCTGATTACCCAGCGCATTTTGCATAATGAGAAGAGACAGTCAAATACACTATATACAACACAATAAAGGAGAGCAGCCATGGCAAAATATGTAGACGGATTTGTTGTTCCCGTACCCAAGAAAAATTTGAACCAATACCGCAAAATGGCCAGATTGTTTGGAAAAATCTGCCGCGAATACGGAGCGCTGGAATATACTGAGTGCATCGCCGACGATGTCAAACGGGGAAAAATTACCTCTTTTCCCAGAAGTGTCAAACTCAAGGCTGGAGAAACCGTTATTTTCTCGTGGGTTGTTTACAAATCACGCGCGCACCGCGACTCGGTGAATAAAAAAATCATGAAAGACCCGCGACTGGCGAAAATGATGGATCCCAAGTCACTGCCGTTTGACGGCATGCGCATGTTCTGGGGCGGTTTCAAGCCATTCATTTCGCTTTAAACTGGCTGATGAAATAACCGCTTCTTATATAATTTTGAAAAGAAACTCGGCTGGAATTTTAACTTCCAATCTTGAGCTTGCGCGCTGAAGCTGCCGCCAGGCTGCATGCCGCGCCGCGACTGCGCGGACTCCGCATCATGAACCAGAGCAAAAAATGCGCCGCAAGAACATCCGTTCCCCATCAATAAACAGATTGTTTTTTGCTGGAAAATCGGTAATGTAATACGTCGCATATACACTTGTTAATTTTAATGGAAGAAAAATAATGAACATCAAACAAATTTTGTTGTCTTTAGGTATCATCTCTGTCATGGGCAGCCAAGGGATTCAGGCATCCACCCTTACTCTCAATCCAAAGATTGATAAGTATGTACAGAAACAATTAACATCCCGCCAGCAGGTCAAAAACAGTGTCTTTGTGATACTGACGGAACAAGCCGATTTGAGCGCGGCGGATTCTCTTGCCTCCCGCGAGGAAAAAGGCCGATACGTTTACGATACTCTGCGAAACAAGGCGCTCGCGACCCAAGGTCCGCTAGTCGACTTTCTGCAGTCCAGGAAAGTGAGCTTCCGGCAATATTATATTGAAAATATGATTGCCGTTGAAAATCCATCTGCCGAATTGATCAATGAACTTGCCGCACGCGCGGATGTGGCAAGAATCATGGGTAATCCGCTGGTGAAACTGAAACTCCCAAAAACAAAAAACACCTTCTCTCTGGCTTCCACCCCGTCTTCAACAGGGCCTGAGCAAAACCTGGTCCGCATCGGCGCAACCAAAGTATGGGAAAATTATAAAGTGCGCGGCGAAGGCATCGTTGTTGCCGGACAAGATACCGGTGTTCAATGGGATCACCCTGCGTTGAAACGCCAGTATCGCGGCACGTCTGCAACCGGAACGGTTGATCATAATTATAATTGGCATGACGCCATTCACAGCCAGATTGACACTTCGGCAAAAGCCAGTGTTTGCGGCTATGATTCCAAAGTTCCCTGTGACGATGTCGGCCACGGCACGCATACCATGGGCACGATTGTAGGTGACGATGGGAAAGGCAACCAGATCGGTGTCGCACCCAAAGCACAATGGATGGCATGCAAAAACATGGATAATGGTGTAGGCACCCCTGCCAGTTACATCGAATGTTTCGAATTTTTCCTGGCCCCTTACCCGCTTAATGGCAATCCATTGAAAGACGGAGACCCGGCGAAAGCACCTCATATTATCAATAATTCATGGGGTTGCACGGCGGACGAAGGCTGCAAGGGCGATGAAATTTTGCCTTCGCTCAAGTCCATGAAAAAAGCCGGCATTCTGGTAGTTGCCTCAGCGGGCAATGAAGGTCCCGGCTGCGCCACTATCGATGCTCCGCCCGCCTGGCATTCCGGGCTGACACTGGCTGTAGGCGCATTTGATCACCGCTCGGACAATATCGCCTATTTTTCCAGCCGCGGCCCTTCCGCATTTGATGGCGGCACCGGTCCAAACATAGCAGCACCAGGCGTTTCCATTCGTTCTTCTGTTCCTGGCAGCCGTTATGAATCCGCCATGTGGAGCGGCACCTCCATGGCAGGCCCTCATGCGGTTGGCGCAGCGGCGCTGCTCTGGTCGTTTAATAAAAACCTGATCGGCAATATTGATCAAACCATTTCTCTGCTTGAAAAAAGCGCCGAGCCCAAAACAACGCGTGAAAATTGTGGTGGATTGCCTGGTTCACACATCCCCAACAACACTTACGGTTCCGGGCTGTTAAATGTAGCGCAAGCGGTTTGTTCTATGTCTGACCATTGCGCAGCATAGAATGATTGAGGCATAACCTCGTCGCTAAAAAAAAGCCGTGCCAATGCACGGCTTTTTTATACCTGAAATAACAAACGGTTTACCAACCTGATACCTGAAGAGACGGCTTCCGCTCGCTTTGCCAGTCATCCCCAAGGGCAAACAAGCCACTCTGAGCATTTACTCCCCTCTCATGCCCGGCCAGAACGGATGGCGAAATACAAAACAGTGACCATACCTATCCATAGCGGCATCAGATAAACCGCCATTTTCATGTCTTGCATAAACAGCATGATAATCACGACCGCCGCCAATAAGCCAAAAGCCATCCAGTTTGCATATGGGAAAAATGGCAGTTTGTATTTGATGGCGTCCCCGGCTGTTTCACGCCGGAAACCCGCATGGCATATCAAGATGGTAGTCCAGGTGATAATGATGGAAGTGGTGGTCACGGCGATCAGATAAGCAATCGCCTTTTCCGGCACCAGGTAATTGAGCAATACGGTCAGCGCGATGACAATGGAAGTGGCAATCACCGCATTCCTGGGCACATTATGTTTGTCCGTGCGGGCCAGGCTGGCCGGCGCGCTTTGATGTCTTGCCAGATTAGCAAGCATGCGCGCAGCGGCATAGAGACAGCTATTGAAAGCTGACAGAGCCGCCGTGATAACCACAATACTCATGATTTGTGCCGCAAAATGAAATCCGACCTTGTCAAACACATCGACAAACGGACTGACGTCTGTATGCAATTTTTGCCAGGGATACAGACAGAGAATGGCCAGCAGCGTTCCAACATAAAAGACCAGTATCCTGATTATCACGCCGTTGACCGCCCTGGGAACCGTACGATCAGGATCTTCAGCATCCGCCGCGGCAATTCCCAAAAACTGAACCCCGCCAAAAGAAAAGACGACTAAAACCATCGAAAATAAAAAGCCTTCCATACCGTTTGCGAACAAGTTATGGCTGACTGTACTTCTTATGTTTTCCAGTGCCTGCGTGTGTGTATCCGCATGAAAAAAAATAAGATAAGAGGAAAAAGCCATCATCAGGACAATAGTGGCAACCTTGATGCCTGCAAACCAGAATTCAAATTCGCCAAAAAGCCTGACCTGCATCATATTAATAAGAAAAAACAATCCCAGTATGGATGCGATACTAACCCAATGCGGCACACCCGGGATCCAGTAATCCAGAAACGACGCTACCACGGTGACTTCCAGCATGCACACAATCGTATATTCAAACCATGCAAACCACCCGGACAGAAAACCCAGGTAATCACCGACATACTGATAAGCATAATGGCTGAACGCGCCGGAATTCGGCGAGTGCACTGTCATTTCACCCAGTGCGCGCATGATGACATACATCATGACTCCGCCAATGAGATAAGACAGGAGAATGGAAGGACCTGTTAACTGAATGGATTTCGCAGCGCCGTAAAATAATCCCGTACCGATTGCACCGCCAATTGCAATCATCTGGATATGGCGGTTTTTTAGTTTCATCATTGCTGCACCTTTATCGGGCTCGCCTAAAGTTTCTGTCAAAACTGCGGATTATAATCAACCTTGAAATATGAATAAACCACCAGGTGTCTATCATAGCAATAGATAAAACATATACCAGACATGGCGGCGCTTGAATGGATTCCACTCAGGTTGCGCGATGATTTCTATCCGCGGGAGCCGGCGTGTCATCGAGCAGTTTGATTTCAATGCGTTCCTTGCCGCTGCCTATATTGACCCTTTTCAGGGTGACATATCCCACTTCCGCCGTCGATTTCACGTGCGTACCGCCGCAAGACACTCTGGAAAATCCATCAATTTCCCAAAATCGCCTCTGGTTGTCCACATCGGAAAACCCGGTTTTAATTTCCCTGTCTGCCGCAATGATATCATTATATTCCATGATAATGCCGTCCAGCTCGGACGAAAGATTGGCATGACAGGCAAAATCAATTCTGGCTTTTGTCTCGGCGATATGCGCACCGATTTTCAGAATGCCCAGTTTTCGCGTTACCAGTTCAAGTATCAATTCTGCGGCAAAATGCAAGCGCATCAGCCGGTATCGGCGCGGCCAGTCGATGAGCATTTTCACGCGCTCGCCTGAAACCAGCCCATGCCCTTCGGGAAGAATATAATAAATCAGCTGGCCATCCATTTCTGAGCGGGCAACCTCAATCCCGTTAATGGAAGCCGCGTCACTTTCCTGGCCGCCGGAGAATGAAAACGCGATGGTTTCTTCCAGCAAGATCCGATTGCCATTGACTGAAACAATGTGGGTAATCAATTCACATTGATAGGGATCATCCCAAAATATTTTTCGCATTAAAGACCTGCCTAACGCCAAAGTGAAAATTTCCTGGTTAATGCCGTGACTTTCTCCCATTCACTAAACAAGGCAATCCCGTAATAAAAAACGAGAGCGTTCACTGAACTGTGCCAGTCCCTGCCTATGACAGATGAGCGAATGGATTTCAGAGTCTGCCTTATAACATCCGATTGACGATAATATCACTGTGCGTTATAACGTACAATACAAAATAAACCATTGCGAGACAGATGCATGACGAAAGCCATCTATCAACATATCTCCTTGACCTTGCGGTCGCTGCGCCGCGCAAGAGGCTGGAGTCTGGACAAGACCGCCGCAGAAACCGGGGTAAGCAAAGCCATGTTAGGTCAGATAGAACGGGAGGAATCAAGTCCCACCATTGCCACGCTCTGGAAAATCGCTAGCGGCTTCCAGACTTCCTTTTCTTCTTTTCTTGAAGAAATCGAGGGTTATCCGGACCAGCGTGTACAGCGATCCGGCAGGCCGAAAATCCTGCATCCTGCTGATAATAAAATCCGCGTCAAAACCTTGTTCCCGTACGACGCCCGATTAAATTGCGAAATTTTTCTCATCGAGTTGCTGCCTTCCTGCGAACACTTGTCTCCGCCGCATAAGCATGGCGTGACTGAACATGTTATTGTCGTCAGGGGAAAGATGGAAATACTGGTAAACGGCCGCTGGCAATCTGTATCCCAAGACGAAGGTTTACGCTTTGATGCCAGCCAGCCGCATGGCTACCGAAATCTCACTACAAAAACTGTCAGCTTTCATAATATGATCCATTATGAACCGGCTGAAAATGACTAGGTGATTAGCCTTGCAGGGGCATCACGCGAAAAGCGCGCAAGACACCCGCATCTTGTTATTTGGACCGGGTATTTTTCAATAAAACCGGCCGCAATGTCAGGCAGATTTTTTCTTATACAAAACTATCATCCATAGCGTTTTTAACTGACAAGAGGCACAATAGTTGAACGGAATAACACATCAGACTATCCCTGGATAAAGATAGTCTTTAGCGCTTATCAAGGAGGAATCATGCGCGTCAGAAGAATCAACCCAACTCTGTTGACAGAAGACGATTCGCCGCTGCTGCGAGAATTATTTGCCAGCAACAAAGGCAAGTGCGCGGTGTTTGAACGCGACAAACGTCACATTTATCTCAAACGCCTTGGCAATACGTCTATTATGCAGCCGTTTGGAATTATCCTGTCTCACGATATCATCTGTCGTCCCAGCAATCGGAATCCTGCCGAAGACCGCTATGAAGTGATAGACCACAATCATCTGATAGGCAGCGGCGGATTCAGCCACATTTACGCTGTCGCCTGTACACTGGCACCTCTGTACAATGACGCCTTGATCACTAAAAACAACAAGCAGCGCGTGGTCAAAATCCAGGAGTTTGACCCGGATGACTTGAAATATCTCCTGGATGAAGCACAGCTAACCAGACTGGCCGGGAATTTGCACGCCAAATCTCCCGTGTTAACGAAATTATTGAATCAACGATACAAGAGTTATATCGTGATGAAGCGACTGAACGGATATGACTTGCAAACCATACTGGATAAAATGTTTTGCAACGAATTGACATTATCAACCTATAAACGCCTGACCATCACTGCCCTGCTCCTGGAAAGGCTAAGTGAACTGCATCAACGAGGCGTGATTCATCGAGACCTCAAACCGGAAAACGTGATGATGGATATCAGCACAAATGAATTGCAGCTTTTTGATTTCGGCTTGAGCAAACGCATAGACACGGATGATAAAGACGAATTTCAGGGCACACCCGGCTTTATCCCTGTGGAGGTATATCATCAGGAAGGAACAGATGAAAAATCAGATGTCTTTTCCATGGCCATTATCATTGGCCAACTTTGGTATGCCGATGAGCCAGGGCTTAATCTTGAAGATATGGAAGATTACAATTTCCCCAATATTTTCAAGGATGGCACGCATGATTTAAACAGCCTCGAAATATCCGCCATGATGCTCGCTCTTTTAAAAATGATACGTCTCGCAAGAGAACACCGGTCTTCCGTCAATGAGGCACTGGCTGTTTTTACCAGTGTCAGAGAAGATTATGTCAACCGCAAGATTGATGAATACGCACAGGAATACAAAATTAAACCCTTGCATCACATCGGCATGTTCAACAGGCGCAGCCAGGGAAGCACAACCACCCGGCATGATCCCGTCCAGCAGTTGAAGATGCCGTGAGTCAGGCGCATTAAACACGCTCGGCGCGCACTCTTATGATGCGTGCCGGACGCCATTTTTCCCTAATCTAATACTGTCTTTTTCTGGGTTAGAGCCATAAATGTAGAGTCATTAAAATAATTTCCTGCCCAGGTACTGCGCCTGATAAATGCAATAGCGTCGGAGAAGGTTGCTTCGGAATTTTTGTCATACCACGCAGTTGATAAAACAGGTAGCCTCAGGACAAATTGATCAAAATATTAGTTCATAAAAGACTTTCTTGGCTCTAAGGCGGGTGCCAATGCTTGAAGCTGACGCAATACGCCCTCAAATGTCGGACGCTCATCAGGGTCATCGCTTACCATTGCTTTAATTAAAGGCAGAACCAGTGATTGCTGCGAAGACAGCTCAGGCCGGAAAAGCGTTTGCTCACTTAATCCGGAAGCACTTGATAGAAACGCTTCCACTCCAAACCATTTTGCCAATGTCATTCCAAATGCATACACTTCTGTTTTCTCATTAAAGACGTACTTGTTTTCACTTCTTAACAGTTCGGGAGCAAGATAACCAAAGGTGCCGCGCAATTTATCGCTCACCGCCATTGCGCTGCCTTCCATGCTTAACGACACATCGAAGTCAATCAGGGTTGCTATGCCACTCTTTCGATCATACACTACGTTATCGAGTTTAATATCACAGTGAAGCAATTGACAATGATGGTGAAGCCTTAGCATAGCTTCTGTCATTTTAATAGAAGCAAACAATTTTTCTTCAAAACTTATCTCTTCGCGAAGCAGCCTGGTTAAATCATACCCTGGCGCATAATGTTTAATCACATACAAGGTTTGGTTATAAGCAAGACTATCAACGCTTGAAACAAACTGACCTGCTTGAATTAGCAGGTTTATCTCTGAACGAATATTATCAATCAGGCTCCCGTCATTTACCTGATAGCTTTTCAGAATATGCCATTCACCGGACTGGATATCCTGCACCAGTTTAATGTGAAGATATGATTTTTCTTGCGAAGATGATTCTATAGATTTGGCATAAATAACTTGAGGAAATACGGCATAATATTTACCGTCAGCCGTTAAGATATCGTATCCTGTTCCCGTTAATGAACTCACAAAATAAGACAATGCGGTTCCCATTTGCCGGTTAAGTTCACCAACCAGATCTATCATGGCAGTCACCTCGCTAACGCGAGCGAGAGGCACCAGACGACCGTCAACTATCGCGGTTTTATCTCTTATCAATTCGGGAATATGCGCACTCGCATCTGATGACGTGGCTGAACTTGTATCCAGAGTGATAACAGGTGGTATCGTATCAGGTTTCTCAACTACGGTCTGACCATGCAAACCGGCTTGAGAAAACTCACCTTTTACCTTTATTTTTTTATTCTTTTTTGTTGCATACACTAATTTTTGTTTTGATTTCGATTTGCGGGAAGTTAACTTTTCTCTTCTTTTTTTACTTCTTTCAAAAGCAGGAAATGAATGAAAAAAGAAAAATTGATTAAAATTATTCTCATCAAATCTATTAAAAGACATAACCAGCTCCCCGTTTTGTGTGTAGTGTGTTTGTGTGATTTGTGTATTTATAGTTGATCAAAAAGATATCATACGTCACTTAAATTAATATTAAGCGCTATACCTATTAGCAAAATTCGAGATCAGGGAATAACTCAATGGGAAAATGGCCAAAATTCTGTGATCAGCATACTATAAACTTTAAGTTTATTATGGAAAATAAATATTATTCATTATTACTATTTCTGCATAACCAGATTACAAGCTGATTTTCCTTGCCTGCCTGCCGGAAAATGGTTATCACTATGTATTCTTTGAGCTGGAAATGGCGGCACAGGGCTCGCCAAAGGTTGACAGAACGACAAGGGAAACATGAGATGGAAAGCAAATTGACTGAGCAACAAGATTTGTTTCGGCAATTCCAGGAAGGTTTTGGCTGTAAGACATACCCATTCAGACAAGTCAAAAACAAGGCCGGCCGTTTTGACACGTCAGATTGGATCAAAATCAAAATAAAACATGATCAGACACATCCGAATTTATTGGCCTTTATTATTGCCGTCAATGAAATATTCCGCTTTGAAATCGGCCATACCCAGCCTGAAATCTGCATGTCAGAAACCCATCTCTATTCAAGAAGAGTCCCGCAGGATGATAGCGTAGGCGAATATCAGATCAGAACACTCTATCATGACTGGAACAAAATGATCAGCGAGAACAACCTGTTCTGGGAAGGAATGGGAAGAGTCGTGTTCAACAAGTATTTATATCAAGATAATGATTTTAACATCTATAACGTGGTAATAGATAAAAATCAGTATTTTGTCGGACTGGATCCGGAAACCTGTTTTTGGCCAATTGTGGAAAAATATCATCGCGGGAAGAAAAACAAACCCAGTGATGTTAAAGTCATTGTATACAATAATACGCCTTTCCCCGCCAGAATGAGCATGACTTCCTCCGGCCGGCCTGTTTATGTCATTCAAGACAAGCGACGGGCGTTTATCGGCCAGCTTCACGAAGAAGACTATCACGCGCTTCCCGAATTAAAGCATCATTATCCTACGCATTGGTTTTTTCATACACCCGAGTTACGTTCTTACACCCGGGCATTAGCCAGTGACTTGCGATTTAACAATGAAAAGCATTTTTCAGCATTAAAAGCGATCATCACCGCTTGCATAAAACGCTGGCTCCTTGGCTTGCACATCAGAAACTCCCAAGACCGGCAGGACGCCATTAAATATGTAAGCTCACAAATCAGGATATTGACCGATATCTGTGTCAAATCAAATGCGTTCACGCAGTATATCAAAGACCATCGATTAACCGCAGTACAAACCATAGTGTATGAAATCAGCCGGTTCATCAAACAGGATGATATCTACGTCCTGGACGACGCCGGATTCCAGGCAGACTTCCAGAATAGTCTCTATCAAATGGTTGTTTTCAGCTATGCACAGCTTCTTGAACGGTTAAATGATCCTCTTACCCCCTGTGAAACGGACAAGCTGCATGACATCTGCGCTGGCATGGATAGGAACCGCAAGGAAATGATGACTGGCATACAACACTTCTATCAGTCGCAATTAATGACTTATCACGCCCTGCGGATAAAAAATGAAACAGAACAAGACTCGCCGTCATGATTTTGATGCCGGTCTGCATGAACTGACCACTTCGGTGGTCAGGATGCAAGCATCACTTTTTTATTACAGGGGAATATCAGGAAGGCTTTTTTCGTGACGGACCTGGTTTGTCTGATCCGGGAACAGGCAGCGGTTGTCTCAAGTCCAGCCGGGTTGCCGCCAGATAGCGGTAATAATCTTCCGCCTTCATTTTACGAACATTGACGAGCGGGTGTGAAATGTCGACATCCAGACCGGCTGCTGCAATATAGCCCGCATTGCCTGCTTTAAATTTCAGCCACCGTGTTTCGGGGCTTTCGGACTTATACAGCCACAGGCTGCGCGATTTACTGGACATTATAATATCCAGATGTTCAAAAACATGTTTCAATACCGCCTTCTGCTGCTCGGCAGAGAAACTGACGAAATGCCCACCCACGTCTTTTACCGCATTTAATAAGGCAATCAGTCCGGTCTTGACGGGGCCGTTTTTCTGCTGGGCTGCCTCCGTATGAATGAATGCCTGCAAATTTCCCAGTAAGATAGTATGATATCCGGCTGCCTTATGAGCCGCGCGTCCCATACCGATAATCTCATCGGTATGGCGGGAAAATTCCTGAAGAAGAACTGCTTCCGATTCCTCCTTCTTTTTTGAAAACGCGGACTTGCCTTCAAATCTGAAGTCCAGCATATAATCGCGAATCTCCTCCGTAGCCCGCTTCATTTCCTCTTCGTCCTGAATGAACAGCTGAAAAGAAGGCAACGCAAGCGCCGCCGCGCGAACTTCGGAAAGCCGGGTAAAAAAATACCGGCTCAACTCATCATGGTATTGACTGACATCGTCTCCCAATAACTCACTCACTTTATCATATTGAATAATGTCATCAAAAAACTTCCTGAAAAACTCATCCGGCGTCAGCAGGATCAATAAAAGAGTCTTGTTACGTTCGTCGTTAAAATGTTCGTCCCGGCTTGCCTCCGCTTCAAGTCCGGCCAAATGGCTATTGCCTGGAACCTCATGATTCATGATTAGCCATCGTGCTCCGCGGTCTGACGGATGCGGAAAGCCGTCAAGATTTTCACTGGTAACAGGTTCCCGATTCAGGAACTTTCTGTCCGAATCAATATTTCCCACCACTCCATGCGCATTAATATAAAGATTATGAAGATTGGCATCACTTTCGCCCAACAGAATCAGCGAGATTAATGTGGAAGCAAGTCCCCGGAAATGATTCCCCCTCATCAGATCTACAATGTCCAGGTTTGCAAAATTATAATATCCTTCCACCCCTTCACTTCTTGCTCCGGATGAATAAGCTGATTTGCCGTATATCATCCTGACTTTGGGAGTATTGTTACGGGTGAGATAACGCAATAACTCGCCCGCTATGGTTTCCTTGATGGCAAGATCCAGGCTGATCAATTTTGCGAACCAGTCTTTCTGATATTTTTTCCTATCCGTATTCTGCTCATCTTCACCTGGAATTTTTTGAAAAATACTGACACCGTGGCTTTGCCAATCTGTTTTAACTTCCCGTTTGTAGCGCATGCCAGTGGAAAATTCGCGTTTCTTTTTTGGTTTTTTGGAAGTTTCGGCATCTTCAGACTCATCACCTTCGCGGCCTTTCATATGCATATCCCCGTCTTGTTGTCTGTCATATCTTTACGCGTATAAAAAAATTATAGCATACGGCCTGTTCACTTGAATCAACAGAGGAATTGGTTAATACCGGACAGCGTGTCTCAAGTTGCTATTTTTTATGAATAATTTTATCTGTGATCATTCATGGCATGGCCCGGAGCAATGGTCACTCTAATCCAGGCTCAAAATTTAAAACAGGAAGGACAATCCAAGTGTAAGTGTATTTTCGCCAACCGGCTCCCCATCTTGCGTTCGGAACCGCTTAAACGCGCCGTATTCCTGATCGTGCTCATACTCCGCGAACAAGTTTAATCCCGGCATGAGACGATAATATGGCCGTAACAAATACCGCATTTGGTTCAACCCGCTGCCGATTTGCGCCCGCACAACAGTTTTTGTTGCCAGAATACTGCGAATACCAAGACGGATAAAAAAATTATTGGTAATTTGTGTATCACGAGACAACTCAATATCCATCTTGGCGCTGCCAGCGTAGTAATATCCTCTTGCATTTGTATCAATGAAATAAGGCATCAAACCTTCGACTCCAATACCAGGCTGCCAATAAGGAACACGCGCAGGCCGGTAAAAATAATTCGCCCCGCCTTTCAGCGCCCAGAACTGGCTAAGCAAACGCCAATAAAATATATCGATATCCGCGTTTTCTATTTTTCCTTTATTGATTTCCGCGTCTTCGGTCAATAATTGCAATTTATGATAATCACCGCCATACAACCCTTTGAAAGTTACTTCCTGCACATTGTGAAACGGATCCATGCCCACATCAAAAAAGTCCGCAAACCACCAGCCGGAAGGATGCGCCATCGGATGTCTGACCAACGAAACATCAATAGGCCTGGTTTCATCCACTCTGACAATCGGCCGGTTATGATAAGCGGTCTGTCTGACAAGATCCTGTGGCTTAGCTTCCTTCTTCGTCAACTCAAGCAAAGTCGAGTATTGAAATACCCGCGACATTCCAGCCACCATGTGATAAAGCAGGTGGCAATGGAAAAACCATTGACCGCTGGCATCCGTGTCAATATCTGCGACCATGGTGGCACCGGGTGCGACATCAATCGTATGCAGCAAGGGATCATAACTGCCCGCGCCTTTGCGCAAAATAAACCAGTGACCATGAATATGCATGGGATGATGCATCATTGAAGAATTGGTAAAAACAATCCGATAGCGCCTGGCCGGATCAAGCACAATCGGCTTGGCTTTATATTCAGGCACGCCATTGATGAACCAGATAAAACGGTCCATATAGCCAAATAATTCCATTCGAATAACTCCCGTGACGGGCTTATTTATATCATTGGTTTTTGTCAATGCTCTCAAGGGTTGGTATTTTGTGCTGGCTGCCGTGCCTGATTTCTGCGGCATATCCGGCGAGATAATTGAATCTCCCGGAATTGACGGTTCGGTCGGCATGGAATGATTCATCGCCATAGGCTTGTTTGGCATGCTCGGCATGGAATGATTCATCTGCATACTTGTGGATGACGCCATGCCATGGTTTATGTCTGACGGCATCATATTTGCCATCATTTCTCTTGTTACCGGCGGAGGTTCGGGAAAGGGTGCCACAGCATTAAAATCAGCGCTTTGGCCAGGAGCTGTAATCAAGGCGCCATAAGCCGCGCCCAAAGTATCCACTGACTCGGCATAAATAATATAAGCACGGCTCTGTTTAATCGGCACCAATACATCATATGTCTCCCCCGGCGCTATTGTAAAATCACTGACAGAATAAGGTTCTACGTCATTTCCCTGCACATGTACCATTTGCATGGTCGTGCCCGGTATTTTGACACGAAACAGTGTACTCCCGCCGGCCCCGATAAAACGAAGACGCACAATATCACCCTGTTTGACAGACGCCATCCAGGGATTGTGATTGGATTGTCCATTTAGGAGAAAAGCATCATATGCGACATCACTGATATCATAAATACTCATGCGCATGTCTTGCATCATCTTGTAATCGTTAATCAACAATTGGCGCTCGCCGGGATTGGCCTTGCGGTAATCATGAATGAATTTCGCCAATGATGGCTGCAACGGAAAACGAGGAGAATAATAGTCGCCTTCCTTTTTGAGATTGGCAAGAATCTGTTCCGGATTGGTGTTGCTCCAGTCAGATAAAACAATGACATACTCGCGAGTATATGCATAGCCAGGAGGCCGGCGTGGATCGATTAAAAAAGCCCCATATAAACCCTGTTGTTCCTGCAAGCCCGCGTGAGCATGGTACCAATAAGTGCCGGATTGATTAAGCGTGAAGTGATAGCGAAATGACTGGCCAGGCTGAATACCTTTTTGAGATATTCCCAAAACACCATCCATTTGCCATGGCACCAGTATACCATGCCAGTGAATGGCGGTTTCCTCGTTTAACCGGTTATATACGTTGATTGTCACTTCATCGCCTTCCCTGAAATGCAAAATGGGTGCGGGAATCTGATGATTGACGGCAATCGCTGTTCTGTATTTTCCAGTAAAATCAACTGCCTTATAATCCACGACCAAATTAATTTCCCGGCTGGCAGCAAAAAGACTGGAAGTTAACGAGATCAAGAAAACAATGAATAAAATCCGCTTCACTGTTGTTCTCCTGATTTGTTGTCATGCGCGTGATCACTCTCGCTCTCATCATGCTGATGACTTTCTTCCCGGTGCTGAGGCAGCGACATGACACCAATTCCATAACGATACACCAGCTCTCCGCCCCGCCACGCCGTGCCTAATAACATGGCTTCAATAATAATCAATGATGCCAAAAAGAGAGGAGCCAATATCTTTTTATGATTTAAATAACGCCATCCTGACCAGACAGCGGTCGTCAAAAGTGCAGCGGCAGTAGGCAGCGCCCAATTGCGGTGATTAACCATTGCCATATGCGAAACAGCATCATGTCTCACCGTGTAAAAAGCATAAATACCGGCAAGCACAGTAAACACTGTAATAAACGCTGCACTCCAAAGACACCATCTGGCCGCGGTTTCAAATTCACTTGATATTGATTTTTTGTCAAGGACATCAGGATTAAACACAAAAGCCAACACAAAAAAGAAGACGCTGATTGTGTACAAGGCAATGGTAAAATGAACAAAGACCGGATGCCAATTGGGAATCATTTCTATCATGCGCTATCCCTAGCCCTGATGATTGTTCGGATATTTAGATAAACAAGAATACGTTAAAGTCATTTGAGCTTCAATGAGTAAAACACTTTCCACCAGAGATGCGGAAAACTTTTTACCCTATTTCCGGGTTCAGGGTACGAGGTTAAAAACACTGCCATATTGCAAACGCACGATTTTTGAGCATGCCGATGTGGATCATTTCATCTCATGCCTGGATAAAAACTTTCTATCGTATAAATTCAGCAGTTGCCGCGCCAGAATGAGTATGTTATGTAATGAAGAAGCCCGGTCATGATTAACGACAATGGAGGGAATAGCGATGGTATCCAGACACGCCCAATCTGATATTCACGACATCCATCAAATACATGAACTGCTGCGCGAATGCCACATTAACAGCCTGATTGGATGGGACATCGACAACACGATTTATGAACCCGATCCGCTTTTTAGTGATCTGGGCAGCGATCAATGGTTTGCCTCCCTGCTCGAATGCGCCCGGCAATTACTTGACAGTAAGAATGACGCCTGCCAAGTCAGTATCACTCTTTTCAGGGAAGTACATTATCTCATTTCCGTCAAACCCGTAGAACCAAAAACGGTCAAAATGATACATCTGCTGCAAGATGTGAACCTTCCGACTTTAGCGATAACCGCGCGCGGAACAGACATTCTTGATCTTACCATGGATCAGCTAAATCAAATCGATATCCATTTTAGCAAACAATGGGGCGATATCAGCTTCGAGCTGGATATCGGCGAAAAAAACGACCCGCCGTATTTTCATCACGGTGTCATTTTCTGCAACGGGCATGATAAAGGCACTTGTCTGCAAGCGTTCGCCAAGCAAGCCGCCCGGCATTATGAGCGATCCAATCTCGATCCAGAGATCAAGCAATATGCCATACTGACCTTGCGGCAATTATCACGACAGAAACTGGATGTGATCCTAGTGGATGACAAGGAAAAAAACCTGCATGTCGTCAAGGCGTTGGCAAAAAGAAATGGATGGTCTTACACCGGGTTGCGCTATGCCCATCTGGATGAAAAAGTCAGAAACTTTGATATGACAAAAGCGACACACCAACTGATACAAATGCAGGAGCGGCTTTCTTTTTCCGGAAGAGCGGCTGCGAAAAAATTGGAAATCGATACCTTGCATCAAAACACGCGCAGCATGACACTCTTGCAGCGACACTCGTTTCTTGCGCATCACCGTATTGGCCGCCCTGTCAAAGGTGAAACCCAGGAAATGACTGAGAGACTCATGAATAGCTTTGGTTAACATGGCAAACGAGAGAAAAATCCTTGCCAAACGGCTTGCTCGGGCAATGCCGGAATGACGCTTTATGCTTCATGGCAAACCTTTCTCATCTTTCCGCTCTACCCATACGCGGCTATCCATTGATTAAATAAATATAATTATTTATCATTCGCATAATATTCACACACACGGCAAGCCAGATATCGTGAAATACAATCTTGATGAGAGCACTTCCACGCTGATTAAAAAAAGCAGCCAGCTGCTCCAGGCAGTGACACCATGAAAAAAATAATAAATGTACCCGAATTACTTTCTTATGATAAATATGGATTTACACACTGCGTGACTCATGGTGATTTTATTTTTATCACCGGCCAGGCCGGACAGGATAAGACGGGAAAAATTGTCGGACCGGATATTGCATCACAGACCAAACAAACCCTTACAAATATCAGACACGCCCTGGCCGCCGCCGGCTCAGAATTGACCGACATATTGGCAATGACTTCATATATTGTGGATATCCATCAAAACGGCCCTGAATACTTTAGAGTCCGCAAGGAATGCATGCCCGACTCTTCCTACACCAGCACTTCCGTAGGCGTTGCAGCTCTTGCGATTCCGGGGTTGCTGATAGAAGTAACCTGCATAGCTGCCGTGAAAAAATAAATACCCGGACAATCCGGACAGCGCTTGGCGGCAGTGTATTTCAGTACGCTTTCATCAACACGGACGCTTCGCATCTTCTTCAGAATAGACAGCCCCTCGAGACGGCACTACGTGCCTCCTCAGGCCTGTCCTGAGCTTGTCGAAGGAGCGAACGGGTATGTTGTCATGCCAGCATGTTTTTAGCTGGCATCCAGAAATATTCAAAAAGCCTGGATTCCCGCATACGCGGGAATGACAAGTGCGCGGGGATGACAAGTACGCAGCGATGGCGAAGCCGCGCAGCGGATAAGACGGCCTGATAAAACACACTAATCTCTGGATTTAAAGAAAAGATTAAAAAGTTTTTCCCCGCCCATGATACGCCCGATCTCCAGAAACGAAAAGAAAAATATGAAAACAAAAAACATGACCAGGATCTGGGCAATCATTTCATTTAACTTGCTGACCGCAAGCCGGTTCATGATCTCAGGCATAGACATGCCTGAAAACAAGGCGGTAATGACATAACCAGTAAAGTGAACCAAAAACATCAGCAGACAGAATACCACCGTTTTATATAGCACAGGGATGAGCAGCGGCTTATGAGCATATCTTTCCCCTAGTTTCATTTTTCTGCCAATCAAAATGATTTTTGCCAAGACCAAGGCTTCAATCAAACTATAGCCGTATCGGATATTCTGACTGCCAAAATCATTCAGCAAGATTCTTCTGTAAAGAGTAAACGCAAATAAAAGCAGAGACAGGAACACGGTGTAAAAAATAAATGCGCGCATTTCATGCCGTATGACATGTCTAAATGGTTTCCGATCATGATGATCTGCTGTCACTCGTGCCGCCTTATCACACATGCCATCATTCAATTCAGCCGACAATCCGGCCGCGCTTCCAATAGCATCCTGTATCAGGATATAAAATATCCCTGCCACAGGCAATCATGACCGGCGCTCTTTATCTCCGCACACGATTTCCTTGTTATTTAACAAGGACATGATCATCGTAAAAGGGTTCCGCCGCAAACAGTGATATAATTGATGACAGAGCTCATGATTGAAGAGATAACCGATAATGAGGAATCCTGTCATGACAGTCAAATCGAGGATAAGCGGACTTTTGGCTATATTATTTATTCCCATGTGCGTGCATGCTCAGCCAGCATCACAACCCGCAGGCCCTTCCATGATATCTCAGCCGGATCAAACCCTGCTTCCTGACGATTTTTCAGTTTACACGAATGGCTCCGTCGTGATTAATCATCCCATGCAAGGCTTTGAGCAAAAAACATTGCCCACCAATAACGATTACAAAACAAACCCCGGATGCTATATCGCGTGTTATTCACATGACAAGACGGACGGCATTTATTCGGTTGGCAATAATATATACGTTAATGGACAAGTCCGCGTTGCCGGGACTTATAAGGGAACCATGTGTGTGCCAACCGGCTACGAAAACAAGGATATCAGCAAGGAAGACAGCTTTAACGTTCAGTGCGCGAAAATCAGCACTTGCACCAGCAACCAATGCTGGGCCGGCGGTGATACAGGCGGGTGGTTTGGAATTCAGCCGCAAACCGTTACGCCAGATAACAACACAATGACAAATTAACACTCTAACACCTGGGAAGACGATTGATCAGCCTGCAACCTTGAGATGGATGACGTGCGCCGGCTTATCCAAATGGAAGCCATAAGCGCCAAAAAAGCAACGCTGAAGACATAAAGAGCTGGAGAAATCACTGAACCTGTGTAGTAAACCAGGGATAATGAGAAAAAAGGCGTCAAACCGCCGAAAATGGCAAACCCCAGGTTATAACTCATGGCAATCCCGCTGTAACGAATCCTGGTAGGAAATAATTCACTGATCACGACCGGGACAATTCCCGCGGAAAAGCCGGTCAAGACGGCACTGGCGATGAACGCTGCGGAAAACCAGGCGGGAAAATGAGCATAGATATAATAAATCGGAAACGCCATCAGACAAGTGGCAAGATTTAGCGTTAACAGCAATTTCTTCAAATTGACTTTGTCAGACAGCCAACCGAAAGGGATACATAACACAGATCCGAATGCGATCGCCGCTGTGCGCTGCCAGATATAGGCAGTCGCGGGCAGATCCAAAACTTTTGAAAAATAAGCAGGAATAAACAAGAACAGTGAAGTCACAATCGCCGCACAGCTGGCAATGATAAAAATCCCTGCAACGACAACCGCAAGCTGCTCTCTGCATACCGCGCCCAGCGGAAAGGCTTCCACTTCCTTCTCTATCTGAAGAAACTGGCTTGATTCACGCAGCTCACGGCGCATGAAATAGCTGATCAACCCGAAAACACCGCCGGCTACAAAAGGAATACGCCATCCGTAAGATTGCATTTGCACGTCATTGAATACATTAATGACGCAAGCCTGTACCAGCGAACCCAGGACAATACCCATGGTCAGCGCGCAGAATATTACTCCGCAGGCATAACCCTTTTTTTCTGGCAGAGATTCAGAAACATAGGCAATCGCTCCCGGTATTTCACCCCCTATGGAAAACCCCTGCAGAAGCCGCAACAGGATAACTAGAATGGGCGCGGCAATGCCTATCGCCGCATAATCAGGAATCAATCCTATGCCCAAGGTCGCCAGCGCCATCATAAAAATTGAAAAGGTAAAAGTGGTCTTGCGTCCAATGCGGTCGCCATAATGACCAAAGATCACGCCGCCCAGCGGCCTGACCAGATAACCAATGGCAAAAGTGGCGAAAGTGACAATCAAACCCATAAGCGCGTTCGCGGCAGGAAAAAAAGCATTGGCAATATAACCGGCGAACAAGGCGTAAATAATGAAATCGTAAAATTCCAGGACCCCGCCCAGGCTGGAGAGAAATATCAATTTGCGTTGGTCTGGCCGCATGAATTCACGCCTCTTTAGAAAAGGGCTGCTGTCTGAACATGCATGGATAATAACCCAACACTTTCCCGGCTTCAACGCTGTCAAGATCTCATTACATTTTTTATCCGCCGCCCTTGATAAAAATTTTTTACATGTTAACCGTTCACCCCGGCCCGCAGTCAATCAGACTCATGATGTAAAACCTGATATATATTCATTGACGAGTTTCACAAACCTGTAGATGATTAGAACTCATTTCATCACAAAGAATTGCATGCCGCTGCAAACCGCGATAATTTAACCCGGCCTTTGGGCGGTAACGGATAAATAACCACACGGGGTTATCACATTAACGGAATAATAATATGTACAAATCAGACTCCCATTCATCACCTCAACTCAATTTCTTTCTCATCCTGATCACAACCATCGCCGCCATAGGCGGGTTTCTTTTCGGGTATGATACAGGCATCATTTCCGGCGCCCTTCTTTTTATTCAGTCAAGTTTTTCCGTGAGTGTCATGACCCAGGAAATCATTGTCAGTTCCGTCATCCTGGGAGCCCTGGCTGGCGCACTGTCCAGCGGCCGCCTTGCGGATTCGTTTGGGAGCCAGCGCATGCTGCTGGCCATGTCTGTCACGTTTATCGCTGGCACTCTGATATCCGCCTGCGCGCCCACTATTACCCTGCTGATTCTTGGGCGCTTTATTATTGGTGTCGCCATCGGCATTACTTCTTATGTGTCGCCTTTGTTTATTTCAGAGATGGCTCCCGCCAGGCACCGCGGCAGCCTGGTATTATTAAACGGAATCATGATTACCAGCGGTGAAGCTATTGCGTTTTTAGTTGATTATCTATTGGTGCCGACCCAATCCTGGCGTTTGATGTTCGCCACAGGATTAATCCCCGCAGCCGTGTTATTCACGGGCATGTTATTGCTGCCGGCCACGCCAAGATGGACCGCGTTGAAAGGCCAGATGGAAAAAAGCAAAAAAATTCTCGCCAGGATTCGTCATTCCGCCTGTGTAGAGCAGGAATGGAATGAAATCCTGCGTCTCGCAGACCGTCAGCGGAGCAACTGGTCCGATTTGTTTTCAAAATCCCTGAGACCCGTTCTGATGATCGGCCTGGGCTTAGGGGTTTTTCAGCAATTTATCGGCATCAATACCGTCATGTATTACGGCCCCAGCATTTTCAAGGCTGCCGGCTTTCAAAGTCAAAGCTCACAAATCCTCGCGACTTTCTGCATGGGGATGGTGAATACACTGATGAGCATAGTCTCGGTCATTCTGATTGACAGGGTCGGACGCAGGCGCATGCTGCTGATCGGTCTCACTGTCTCGGGCGCAAGCCTTTATCTGATTGGGTATGTTTTCTCACGCCACACCCATCAATCCCTGGATATCTGGATATCATTCATCTTCATGATTATCTATATCGCGGGTTATTCAATGAGTCTAGGGTCCCTGTTCTGGCTGGTCATTTCTGAAATTTATCCGCTTAATATTCGCGGTCTCGCGATGAGTTTTGCCACAGCCGCGCAATGGGCCGCCAACTTCATCGTCGCGGCAACCTTTCTCTCCACTTTAAACGCTTTCGGCCCGGCATACACGTTCTGGGGGTACGCCTGCATGTGTATTATCAGTCTTGTTTTCTGTTATTACCTTGTTCCGGAAACGCGCGGCGTTTCCCTGGAACAAATTGAACATAATCTCAGGCTGGGCAAGCGGTCACGCGACCTCGGTCAACCTATCAGTGCATTAACATAAGGATCCGACAAATGAATCAGATCACCATTGGTGTTATTGGCTGCGGCCGCATCGGTAAACTGCATGCCGCCAACGTCATCCGGCATCTCCCGCAATTTCGCATCAAAACCATCGCAGACCCCCGTATTGATGAAGTATGGGCCCGTTCCAGTCACATTCCCAATATTTCGGCTGACGCCAATGAAATCTTTCACGATGATGAAATCCTGGCAGTCCTGGTTTGCTCTCCTTCCCCCTTTCATGCCGAACACATCATTGCCGCCGCACGCGCGGGCAAACATATTTTCTGCGAAAAACCGATCGCGACCGATGTCCGGCAAATTACCGCCGCATTGCATGAAGTCAAGAAAGCCGGGGTCAAGCTGCAGGTAGGATTTAACCGCCGCTTTGATCCCAATTTCGCCAGAATCAGGCAACTGGTGAAGCAAGACCAGATTGGCGTCCCGCAATTATTACGCATTACTTCACGCGACCCTAAAATTCCGCCAGCGGATTTCCTCAAAAGTTCGGGCGGCATGTTCATTGACATGACTATTCATGATTTTGACATGGCGCGTTTTTTGATCGGCAGTGAAATCGAAGAAATTTATGCCAGCGCCGGCGCGCTCATAGATCCTGTCTTCAAGGAATGCGACGATATAGACACCGCTGTCATCACTTTGAAATTCGCCAATGGATGTCTGGGTGTAATTGATAACAGCCGCCAAGCCGTTTACGGGTACGACCAGCGCATAGAAGTATTCGGCAGCCGCGGCGCCGCTCAAGCAGATAACAACAGGCCCACCAACACCATACTCAGTACCGATGCCGGCGTCATGACAGACAAACCCTTGTATTATTTCCTGGAGCGATATGAAGAATCGTTTGTCGGCGAACTGCGTGCTTTTTATCAATGCATCGTCAGTCAGGATGAACCCGCCGTGAGCGGTGAAGACGGTCTGAAATCTGTCATTATCAGTCTCGCAGCTGAACAATCACGCCGTGAAAACCGGCCGGTCAGGATTGATTATGACTTAGGGAGTCTGCGGCATGAAACCAGCATGGCAAGTTGATTCCAGCCGGGAATTCGATGTGATCTGCATGGGCCGCGTGGCAGTCGATTTGTACGCGGAACAAATCGGAAGTCCTCTCGAGGACGCACAAACATTTCGTAAATACCTGGGCGGCTGTGCCGGCAACATCGCAGTAGGCTCCGCGCGCGCGGGGCTGCGCACAGCCATGTTTTCCTGTGTTGGAACAGACGCGATGGGACAGTTTTTAAAACAGGAATTACAACGCGAGGGCGTGGACATCACACTTCTGACTGAAACCCATGAACACTTGACCGGACTGGTACTATTGGGCGTGAGCCCGCCTGACCGCTTCCCTCTGATTTTTTATCGGGAAAACTGCGCCGACATGCAGTTGAAAAAGAATGACGTGAAAAATGCCTTTATCGCACAGGCGCGGGCTTTACTCATTACCGGCACGGGCTTATCCACGGACAGCATGCGCGCGACTACCCATCATGCGGTGGATACCGCCCGCTCGGTTCAAACCCGCGTTATTCTGGACCTGGATTATCGTCCTGTACTCTGGGGACTGACTCCCCAGGGCGATGGCGAAACGCGTTATAAAATTTCGCAATCCGTGAGCCGCGAATATCAGGCATTACTGCCCAAATGCGATTTGATCGTCGGGACGGAAGAAGAAATTTTCATTGCCGGCGGCGTGACTTCCCTCATTCCCGCTCTGCGGGCCGTACGGTCATTGTCTGATGCTCCCATTGTTCTAAAACAGGGCGCGCAAGGCTGCTCCGTTTATCTGGACAACCTGGACCATCCCGTTCGCGCGCGCGCCTTCCCTGTCAGCATTTTGAACGTGCTTGGCGCAGGCGATGGTTTTATCAGCGGATTTATGCGCGGTCTGCTGCGGGGAGCCTCATGGGAAACCTGTGCGCTTTATGGCAATGCCTGCGGCGCCATTGTGGTCACACGCCACGGCTGCGCGCCCGCGATGCCCGCCTTCAGGGAAATGCAGTCTTTTATTCATGATCACACGGAACAGGAGGCAGGTTAAGTCATGCAGGATTATCTGATTCGGCACCCGCAGGGATTTCCTTTCGGCTACACAGCGATTACGCGCATAGGCGAACAGACTCAGGATACCGGCATCAATTTCGGAATCTTGAAATTGAAAAGCGGAGAAACCACGACGGTCAAAAGTATTTATGAATCCGCCTACCTCCTGATACAAGGACATTGTATTTTTTCCTGCGCGGGCGTGGACCAGCACGCAGAACGCCATTCCTGTTTCAATGAAGATCCTTATGCCCTGCATGTCGCACCGGAACAAGACGCAGCCATCACGGCCGTGACAGCATGCGAATTCGCGGTTTCGCAGGTTGAAAACACCAAATCCTTTCAGCCCCGGATTTTCAGCCCCGCCAACCTGCTTGAATCGGAACACCGGGGCAAGGGTTTGTTGAATGACACCGCTTATCGCCTGGTGCGCACGATTTTTGATTTGCGCAACAGTCCCGACGCCAACCTGGTGCTGGGTGAGGTCATTACCGCTCCCGGCCGCTGGTCCAGCTATCCTCCGCACCACCACGACCAGCCTGAAATCTACCACTACCGCTTTACCGAACCGCAAGGATATGGGCATGCTGAGTGCGGCGAGCAGCTCTTTAAGGTCAGGGAATATGATACGTACAAGATTCTGGATGCAAATGATCACTCGCAGGCGGCCGCTCCGGGATACGGCATGTATTATATCTGGGTCATCCGCCATCTGGAGGGGAAACCGTACACTGCGCCGGAATTCACCCGGGAACACAGCTGGACCCGTTCCCCGGAAGCCGACTCGCGGGTATGGAAAGGTACTTTTTAACTGGAGATATTCATGAAAACCATACGTCTTACCATGGCCCAGGCGCTTGTCAGGTTTCTGGATAACCAATATGTGGAACTGGACGGAAGAGAACACAAGTTTGTGAAAGGCATGTTTGGCATTTTCGGTCACGGTAATGTCACCGGCATAGGCGAAGCGCTGGAAAACCAGGATACCGCCCTGACATACCTGCAAGGCCATAATGAGCAAGGCATGGTGCATGCAGCCATCGCCTATGCCAAACAAAAAAACCGTCTGGAAATCTTTGCCTGCACTTCGTCCATCGGACCAGGCGCACTCAATATGATCACCGCCGCCGCCACCGCCACGATTAATCGCATCCCGGTATTATTATTGCCCGGTGATATCTTTGCCTGCAGACAGCCTGATCCCGTGCTGCAGCAACTGGAAGTCTCTGGCGATTACACCATCAGCGTCAACGACTGCTTCAAACCCGTCAGCAAATACTGGGACCGGATCACGCGGCCGGAACAATTGATGACCGCACTGCTGAACGCATTCCGTGTCTTGACAGATCCCGTGGACACCGGCGCGGTCACGCTTTCCCTGCCGCAGGATGTACAGTCTGAAGCCTATGATTATCCCACTGCTTTCTTCGCCAAACGTGTACATGTGATCGACAGGCAGCCGCTGGCGGCGAGAGCCTTGCGCCAGGCGGTCCTGCATATGAAAAACGCGAAACGCCCGCTTATCATTGCCGGCGGCGGCGTTCATTATTCGCAGGCTTGCGAAGAACTGGCCGATTTTGCCGGCACCTTCGGCATTCCGGTCGCTGAAACCCAGGCTGGAAAAAGTGCCATGCACTGGAAGCACGCCATGAGCGTAGGCGGCATTGGCGTCACCGGCACACTGGCCGCAAACCGGCTGGCAAAGGAAGCTGATCTGATTCTGGTAATCGGCAGCCGTCTGTCTGATTTCACCACTACATCAAAGGATGCATTTCAGTCACACGATACGCCTATGCTGCATATTAATGTGAGTGCGTTTGACGGATATAAAATGGGAGGGATTTTGCTGCAGGCGGATGCCAAGGCGGCATTGGGCGCATTAAGGGAAGCCCTGCTGGATGAAGGCTACCGCACCGATGAAATCTATCGGCATACCGTCAAAACGTACCGCGCGGAATGGCATGCCGAATCCGAACGCCTGTACCAGCTTTCCCCCGCTGAAGGGAACTCCCAGATTCGGATTCTTGGCATGCTGAATGAAACCCTGCGTGAAAATGACATCATCGTTTGCGCAGCCGGCAGTCTGCCGGGTGATTTGCACCGGTTGTGGCGTTGCAGCAAACCCAAATCCTATCATCTTGAATATGGGTTTTCCTGCATGGGCTACGAAGTGGCCGGCGGATTGGGCGTGAAAATGGCCGATCCCACAGCGGAAGTCTATGTACTGGTTGGAGACGGCAGTTATCTCATGATGCATTCTGAATTACTCACCAGCATACAGGAAGGATATAAAATCAATATCATCATATTCAATAATTCAGGATATCAATGCATACACCACTTGCAGCGCGCGCATGGCAGCAAAGGATTTGGCAATGAATTCCGCTATCGCTCAAGCGAAACAAACCGACTGAACGGTCCCTTGATTGCCATTGACTTTACCCGCTACGCCGAAGCATTGGGGGCGCGCGCTTATCACACTGCAAATATGGAATCCCTGAAATCCCTGCTTGAAAGCACGCGGGATTCCACTGTTTCAACCGTGATTAACATTGATGTGCATCCCGATACGATGAGCAAGAGTTATGAATCCTGGTGGCGCGTGGGTGTCGCGGCAGTCTCTTCCTCGCAGGATGTGCTTGCCGCCCACCACAAGATGAATGAAATGATTCGGAAATCAAAGGTATATTAATCATGAATGCAATCAGGTTAGCCATTGCACCCATAGGCTGGAGCAATGATGACATGCCGGAACTGGGCAGTCATATTTCATTTGAACAATGCATATCGGAAATGGCAGCCGCCGGTTATGAAGGCTGCGAAGTGGGTCATAAATTTCCCAGAGATCCGGAATTATTGCGCACCGCCTTGTCGCCTTACCACTTGTCTGTCGCCAGCGCATGGTACAGCCTGTATTTTACCGAAGAGGGGCGTCGGGATGAAACCATCCAGGGTTTCCTTGCCCATATGAATTTTCTCAAGGCCATGGGCGCGGAAGTGATTGTGGTGTGCGAATGCGGACACAGCATACAGGGGAAACCGCTGCCTGTATTAGAAAACAAGCCGGTTTTTTCCGCTGCGCAATGGCAATCCCTGATCGACGGATTACACCATATAGGAAAATACGCCCGGGACAACGGCATGACTATCGTTTATCACCATCACATGGGTACCGGCGTGCAGACAGAGGAAGAAATTGACCGTCTGATGCTGGCGACAGACCCCGCGCTCGTGTCACTGTTGTTTGATACGGGACATTTATTTTTTTCAGGACACGCGCCGGCGACAACCTTGCAAAGACACGGCCGCCGCATCAGACATGTGCATCTGAAAGATGTACGCAAGACCATCCTGATCCGTACCAGAGATGAAAAACTCAGCTTCCTGGACGCGGTCCGTGCCGGGGTGTTCACCGTCCCTGGTGACGGATGTATTGATTATGTTCCTCTCTTCGATCTGCTGGACAAGCAGCAATACCAAGGCTGGTGGGTAGTGGAAGCGGAACAGGATCCGGAACAGGCCGTGCCGCTTGTCTACGCCAAAATGGCCAGGGAATTTTTGCGAAAATCAGTCGGGTTGTAGTGATCACGATGTAGATGCAAAAATAGGCCGCACCAGTCAGGGCATTTTTCAATATCCATGACCACGCACGGCCTGACCGCTTTCACTGCCTCATGCGCCGCGGCTGTAAAATCCTGATATACCGTGATAAGCTGGATTGCCGTTTCAATTTAATCATTTTGTTAAGGAGAATATCATGGTTAAGCGTTCTGCTTTATGCATGCTGGCTTTTATCAGTCTCTGCGGATCGGTGCAGGCTGCGGGTTTTTACAATCCCGACCAACTTGCGGCGTTTAATTCGACGAATACCTGCACGAATTGCAATTTGAGTGGTGCCGTGCTTTCAGGTAATCATTCCAATGCCAACCTGACTTACAGCAATTTGACAGGCGCCATAGGAAGCGGAACATTCTCTGAAAGCTCATTTAATGGCAGCAATTTATCATCTTCGAAATGGACTGGCGCCAATTTAAGTTATTCCCAACTCAGTTATATTCCACTGATCAAAACCGATTTCACTGAGGCCAATTTAAGCTTTGCCAATTTTGAGGGCTCAAACACCAACGACGCCATCTTTGACGGTGCCAACCTTTACGGTTCCAATATTTCTTCCGACCAGCTGGCACGCGCACGCAGTTATTGCTGGGCAACCCTGCCGGATGGTACCAAAAAGAATTGCTAAGTTCGGAAAGACACAAATCATGGCAGGCGCAGCAAACAAGTTCGTATATGACTGTTTGCTGCTTAATGCCGTCGCTTGTTAAAACACTCCTTCCCATCGGCAGCCGACTAAACTGGTAAGCAGTTTATAAATAATTCGATTAATCACAGCCTTGTTTACCCGGCTTCACGCTGTTTCGCCGTATTGAATGCGCGATCACTCTGGTGAGATCAAATTTTAATCATATTATTAAATATGAATAGTATTAAATCATTTGCTTTTTTGATTAACGCACGAACATTGCACAAAAAAGTGCTTAGTATTTGAAGATTCATAAAAATATATTGCGATGCAAACAGTGATAATATGTCTATGAATAGAACATAAGTACAGCCTGTGTACAAGTTTACATGGAGGTGTGCTATGGGATACCGCGATGGTTTAAAGTCAGCCTATGTCAGGCTTGACGCGCTGACCGCGCTAAGAACACCTGTTTCCGCTTTGCTTGGCGTATCCAATGAAGCAGAGCTCACCTTAAACGAGTTGGGCATATTCACAGTTTATGATCTCGCCTCTTCTTCCCTCTTTAACAATGCCGCGGAAGTCGCCGCCGCAGCTGATGGTAAAGGCAGTTCGGCCATTGCCCGGCTGGGTCGTGTGCCCGGAAGTTTTATCGACAGAGACAGCCCGGCGACCCCGGATGCGCTGGTGCAGGCAGACATCGCCATGCTCAGGGAAATCGGCCAGCAACTGGCCGCGGCAATCAAAAGCCAAATGCATATTGACACCGTCGGCGATCTGGGCCGCTGGCCGCCATTTCGCGCCGCGAAAGTGATCCTGGACGCATCCATGCCTTCTGTCACGGCAGACGGCATCGCTGAGGAACTGGTACCCAAACTGGGCGAGTATCCTACTGAACGTCATTATTACCGCTCGGTTGTGATTGACCATGTGATCCCCGGCGAAACAACTGACTTGTCAACGGCCGGCCCGATTGACATTTCCCCTACGGTTGCATCCAATTTTGGCTTTAGCGCACCGGCGGTAGGTGCGATTTTGACGTTTGCGCAATCCTGGTTTGCGCAAGGGATGACTCTGGGCAACATGCTGCATAGTATTGCGCTTGCGCCGGGTGAGAGCACGCGCATTGCGGTTCTGGATTGGGCGCGGCGGACCGCCGCGAGCGGCACGGAAACCATTTCCGAATCTGAACAGCTCAGCAACACAGCGACCCATAACCGCGCAATCAGCGAAGTCCAGGAAGCCGTCGCACATGAAGTACAAAGCGGGTTTTCACGAACCAGCGGTTCCTCCACCACGGACGCGGGCGGAGGCGGTTTCGGATTAAGCCTGGGACCGTTGACACTGGGCGGCAGCGGCTCAACCGCTACCTCGACGAGCAATGCTGAAAGTTTTTCTTCATCATCCGGGACCCGCGACCTGGCTGCCACAATGAACCAGCGCATTTCTGATTCAACCCAGCAAGCCGCCTCTTCCGTCAGGGACAGACGCGCCTCCATTGTGAAAGAAGTATCCGAAGAAGAACATCAGAGCGTTTCAACACGCATCATTGCAAACTACAATCACATGCATGCGCTGACTGTCCAGTATTTTGAAGTCATAGAAATCTATCGCGTCAATGTACAACTTCATCAGGTAGAACGCTGCCTGTTTGTACCAATGAAACTGGTAGATTTCACGGATACGTTGATTGAGCGCTACCAGGGTGTGCTCGCCAGTGCAGCCATGACTCGCCGCGCCAGGGAATTATTGAGCGTGGAATTTGGCACGGTCAGCATCCAGCCCGCCGTCAAAATGAAACTCACGGACAATATATTTGACCGCGTCACCGGCATGGATCGTATGGCCATGAATATCGCGCGAACTGCGAGGATGCCGTCGTCAGGCAGCGATGCCGCGCCGGGCATTGAAGGAGCGTCGCCATCACCAGCCGTATCACAGCCAGCGGCATCAGCCGTTCTCACCGCGCCCGCACCCTTGGCCTGGATGAAAGATGAAATATCCCGCGCAGCGCGTATTACCCTGGTCAGCGTGACCAAACCGGGAAAAAACGCCGCTTATTTGCCAGGCACCACTGAACTGGTGGGAATTACGTTTGCGCTCAGCGCACAAAATGACGGCGCCGCCGTGTTAAACACTGTGGAATTGATCATGCAAAACGGCGCGATGCTCGCGCTCACGGCACTGAGCCCGGTTGACTGGTCAGTGCCGGACGGTATCCCGCTGCAGGAAATCGATCAGATTAGAGTGACGTCAGCAAATGCCAGTTATCTGGCAGGCAGGATGACACTGCAACTAATCTATGGCAGCACCCGTTTCCCCATTACCATTCCCGTAGAAATAAACCCTCATGCCACTGCGCAGCCGCTCTGCCGCATCGCAGCGAGCGAATCCAGAGCCGAGTTGCGAGTGCATCTGGAACAGAATCGGTTATATTACAGTCAGGCGATCTGGCGCGCGCTTGACCCATCGAATATTGCGCTGTTATTGTCCTCATACACCTTTGAAGGCAGACCGGTTGCAGATCAGATTGACCCCAACCCCGTGATGACCGCAAGCAACTATCTGGTCTTTCGCATGCCTGGATTTCTGGAAGCTGCAGGAATAAACCCTGCGCGCGCCAGAGCTGAAGACGAAAACACGGCTGAAGCCGCCGCCTATAAAAACTGGCAGAAATGGCTCAGCGAGCGCGGGTTAATTCTGGGAGCAGATGCCGCGAATGAACAGCTTATTCCTGTGCCGACTAGCGGCGTGTTTGCCGAAGCGGTCTTAGGACGGTCGAACTCAGCAGAACCACTGGATGCGACACGCTTCTGGAACTGGCAGGACTCTCCCATTCCGCTGCAGCCGCCCGAAATTGCCGCGATTCAAATGGAGTCTCGCGCACAGCCTGTTGATGTGACACCCGGGCAATTGAGCCCGCCGGTCGTCAACATCATGAATCCCGCCTCTCTGCCGGATCCGTCAGGCATCAATTCCATCATAGGCGCAATGCAAAATGGCAATATGTTCCGCGATATGGCGGGACTCGCGACCACCGCGGGCATGGCGCAGGCGCTGGCATCCAATGCGACAACAGCCGGCACGGAAGCAGGAAAACAGGCCGCGGCAAACCTTGCGGTCGCGGCTCAAAAAGACATAGAGGAAAAGCGAATTGCAGCGCAACTCGCCATGGCAGCGATGGGACTGCCTGCCGCGAGCTCCGGCACGCCTAAAAACATTTCGGAAAGCGGAGCTTTATTAAATACCGCCACAAAAATGGATAAACAGTCACAGCCGGCCCGCATGCCCGCGACCGCGACTGAAAGTGCAGGCGGCATGTCGGGTGTAGGCGCAGGCAGCGGAAGCAGCACAGGCGGAGGAGTGGATGAAGACACTGGATCGTTTGATGATTCATTCATGCCAGGCGTCCCGGGCTTCATGAATGGCAATGCTGACAGCCGCGCTGATAACGTGCTTTCCAAAATGACCTGGGGAAACCTGGGAATCTCGGGTAATGACGTCATGCTCGCCGCGGCGGGGCGCACCAAGACCGGAGTACGCACCGGCACTTCCGTGATCATCTATGAGCTGGCCTGTTACGCAAATTTCCCCCGCCCCTGGGCAGATGAAGCGGCTGAAATCCAGGCGATTCAGAATGGCAACTGGCTGCCTGCATCAGAGGATTTCGATGCCATCTCAAAAGCGGCGACCAGCGCCACTAGCGCAACGAAACCCTACGGCCAGGTCATGAGCACCTTACAGGACATTATTCAAACCGTCACTTATTTTGCGCCGCAGGCCAAGGGTTTTAATACCACACGTCCGTCGCGTGTCAAAAGAGTGAACCTGTTCTTTTACTCGGGCGCGCAAAATCTTGAGTTCAACGGTACATTGTTGACGACAGGATTATGGACGTCGGTATTTGGCCCGACACTGGATTTGAATTCATCCGTGGTTGATGTAAACGTGTTGACAAACGTACAAACCAACGCAGCAAACAGCGCAATCCTGTCAACGCTGCGCACCGCCTGGAGTTCGGGAGCCGAGATCTGGTTGTACGCCTGTGGCGGCGTGCCCAATGATGCACTGGCGCAAATGTTCGCAACCGTCATGGGAGCAAAAGTGCGCGCATTTACAGAACCATTCTGGGTATTACCACGGTTCGATCCGCTGCAAAAAACCATTCTTGCCCGTGACGAATTTGGCATAGGCGCGGATTTCGCAGCGGCATCCGCAAGAAGAACCAAAACACTGCACACACTGGATCCTCTGGCGACGAGAAGCTTTACACCTTAGAACAGCTTTCATTTTCCGGCGTGGTCAGAGTTTTATTTTTTGTGCAGGGGTTCTGGATTGAAGTCTTGTCTCGGCTATTTGATCCGTATATGAAAGCAGCGGAGAACGGTCTATGCTCCTATTGCCGTTAAGTGCGGAATGCAAAGATTCCACTAGCGCTTTGGCATATTTCAACTTGCCATCAGATGCCGCCTGGATAAACTTGTCAGCCGATTTGCCGCCTAACAGAAAGAGGGATGATTTTGTAAACTGCCGCTTTTCCATTTCAATAGCGTTTTCAATCAATCTGACAGCATAAGGAATTTTTAATTCCGGAGGTGTGGGGACGACACCTATCTTACGCCCTCTTGAATCAAATACCGGACTTTGATCCGCAGTTTTGAGCGCTTCCAGCACATCCAGCAGGGCCGTGAATTTCTGAGTATCCCTTTTGTTTGTGACAGACTCGAAATTCGTTTTAAGGTTATCAATGATTTCATCAAGCCCCTTGGCATACATGTCATTGATTGTGGCTTGATCCACAGGGTTTTGGTAGGTTTTCGATTCAATGACCGCCAGCAGATGGGTTTGCAAATCAGATCCCAGCTGCTCATCCCGAATAGACAGGGACGGTCTCATGATCTGGTCGAACATAAACATATTTGTATCGGTTGTAAATTCGCGGCGCTCAAGCTTGTCCAAAAATTCCATCAAATTACTGCGCAAGGCCTGATGACCATCCAACCGGCCTGAATTGACCATTTCCTGCAATTCTTTCACAGATTGTTCGTAATCGCGGTCCAGGGACATGTCACTGCCTCCGCTGTGTATTCATGCTATTAAGTATAGCCGCTGCGGCATGAAATATACGTGTTCGGCACAATCAATGATTAGCTAATATATTGATATATTGACATTTTAAGACTGCGAACAGCCGCATTCGCTCTCCGCGGAACTTCTAATTATGAAATAATATATAAATGGCAGATCCAGAAATGCCCCAAAGGACAAACCACATGATTTCATTGCCAGTGATTCGTCTCTGTTGCCAGGCTTGATAAAATTGGAAAGGATTTTAATGCATACTCCCGCCATGATATTTATACAGGATTTGGCTATCATCATGTTGATAGCCGGGTTTGTCATTCTATTGTGTCATCAGCTCAGGCAGCCTATCGTATTAGGCTATATCATCGCCGGCGTGATTATTGGCTCGCACACCCCTCCATTTTCTCTGATTACAGACGAAGCCACCATCAAGACCCTGGCTGAGTTAGGCGTTATTTTTCTAATGTTTTCATTAGGGCTGGAGTTTAACTTCCGCAAGCTGGGTAAGGTCGGAAAAACCGCTATTATTGCCGCCGGTTCGGAAATTATCTTCATGGTTTGGCTGGGTTATGAAATTGGTTTGCTGCTTGGCTGGACCCGGATAAACGCCATATTCCTTGGTGCCGTTTTATCAATATCCTCCACCACTATCATTGTGAAAGCCCTGACCGAGCTGAAAATGAAGAACGAAAGTTTCTCACAGATCATTTTCGGAATTCTCATTATAGAAGATATATTCGCCATTCTTATCCTGGCCCTGCTGTCCAGCATAGCCACCTCCGGCACGCTGCAGTTCAAGGACGCCGCCATTACCGCCGCCAAGCTGTCCTCATTTTTAACCGTTTCGCTGATTGCAGGGATCTTGTTTATTCCTCGCTTGCTTTCTTACATTGCCAAATTTAAAAATGATGAAGTGCTGTTGATTACGGTGCTGGGATTATGTTTCGGCTTTTGCCTGCTGGTGGTTGAATTCAATTACAGCGTGGCATTGGGCGCGTTTATCATCGGCGCTATTATTGCCGAATCAAACCAGATCACCAGAATTGAACATTTGATCAATCCCATCCGGGACATGTTCAGCGCCATTTTTTTTGTCTCTGTCGGACTGTTGTTTGATCCCGGAGTATTGGCAGAATATTTTATTCCGATTGTCGTCATTACGATGGTCGTGATTATAGGCAAGGTAATGAGTTGCAGCCTGGGCGTTCTCATCACAGGGCACAGCGGCAGGACTGCCATGCGCGCAGGCATGGGGCTGGCGCAAATTGGCGAATTTTCATTTATTATCGCTTCCCTGGGAATTACATTAAATGTGACAGGCAATTTCCTGTATTCAATTGCGGTATGCGTCTCCATCATCACAACGTTGACTACACCTTTTCTGATCAAATACTCCGATCCGTTTACGCGCCTGATGGCCGGCCTGATACCCCAAAAAATCGCCGCAACATTTAAAATTTACACAAACTGGCTGCAAAATATCCGTCCCTCGGAAGACCAGCTAATGTTAGAAAAAACGATTAACCGCAGCCTTGTTCAAGTGATTATCAATATATTCATTGTCATTGCCATTTTTCTTTCCGGCACTTATATAGCCAATACGGAACTGGGCAACACGATCATCAGGATAACCAATCATCATTTGCAGCAATCGATGATCTGGGCATCCGCTTTAATCATTTCACTGCCATTTTTAATTGCCGCCTACCGAAAAATAATCGCGCTTAGCATGATATTGGCCGAACTGGGCACCAAGGATCGCGCCGGCAGTCACATGACGTATAAAATCAGAAAAATCATATCCGGCGTCATCCCAATGATATTCATTTCCACCATGATGCTTTTAATTTCCCTTTTGAGCGCCAGCATATTGCCGCCGCTGGAATTATTATTCCTTATTCTTATTCTTGCCGGAATATTAATCGCTATTGTCTGGCCCTGGTTCGTTAAGTTGCATGCAAAGCTTCAGATCACCCTGATGGAATCCATTAATAAAGATCAAGGAAAAAAGAATTCATGACACATTCAGGAAACAGACATTATTATTTATATAAAATCATTACCAAAATGTTTCTGACGGTTCCATACCAGTTTTTATTCCGAGCGCTGCTGTAAGCCTTTCTGATCGCACACTTTATATATGTTAAGAAAAAATAGAAATTCACTTATCCATGATGCCATAAACGATTAGCAATCAAATGCCAAAAAAAACCGATTATGATTAATCCCAGTCCGATAGTCCAAATCTTTGCAGGAACCCAAAAGACCAAAAATAGACACGCGATTAATCCGCTTATTGCAAAAACAGGATGATAAAGACGATCCTGCTTTGGTAAATACAAAGCGGCAAGGTTGGTGATAGAGTAATAGATAAGTACTGTAAAAGCACTAAACGCCCATGTGGTTTCAACACTGCCCGTTAAAACAAGTCCAGTAATCGCGGCACCAACGCCAATGACCGCAGCAGATGGAGAACGTTTCCTATCAGATACATGAGCAAAAATAGGCGGTAAATCACCTTTCCTACCCATTGCCAATGCGACACGTGAAAGACCAAGAATCAGATTTAACAAAACACCTAACATCGAAGTGCATGCTCCGATAGCAACAATCGCTCCAAGCCCGGGTGTTCCTATTGCACGAGCAGCGATTTCAAGCGGCGTTGCTTGAGCATGCGCTTCTTGCGCAAGGTTACCTGCGCCAACAGTGCCCACCGCAACCAGGCCAACAGCCACATAAAGAATTGTGCTAACAATGAGTGTGGCAATAATGGCACGCGGAATAAACGTCTTTGGATTCTTTACTTCTTCGCCCAGTGTGGCGACACGGCCATAGCCTGTGTAAGCCACAAACATCAATGCAGTTGCATAGAAGAAACCGCCTGGTCCATTTTCAGAAAAAGGGGAAAATGGTTGTAGATTAGCCACAGAGACGTCTGCCAATCCCAAAAGGACAAATAATATGAGCGCGGTTATGGTCACAGAAACAATCACAATGTTTGTCCAATTGGCTTGTTTGAGGCCACTTAACACTAAAATAGTGAATAGGATAGAGATGGCCGTCGCTATGGGAACAATTGGAATAGGACCCATATTAAATAAATGAATAAGATAACCGGCAAATCCAAGCGCAGCAGTAGCAGCAGACGCGGTCTTTGCGCATAAGAACATCCAGCCCGCTGTAAAACCAAGCGACGGATGCAAATATTTGTACCCATATTCATACGTACCGCCGCTCAATGCGTGACTAGCAGCTAATTGAGCACTAGAAAGCGCATTGCACGCAGCAATGATGGCAGCCAATATAATAGCGAGAATGACGGATGGCCCTGCGTTGCCCGCAGCGATACCAATACTGACAAATATACCGGTGCCCACAATAGAGCCCAACCCCATCATTGTAGCGCCAAATATGCCTAATTCGCGTATTAATCTGTTATGCTGTGGTTTGTTACTCATCGTTTCCCTTATTATTTTGTAGTAGTCATGTCAGATCGGCGACAAATCCACGCACCAAAAGACCATTGACCGCCGCCTCAAAAATAATGACAAGGGAGATGGTGGCTAATCGAGTCATTAGTCCAATGAGCATTAATAAACCATAAGTTATTAACGAATCGATGGTCTTAAATAAATTAAGCGGGTGTAAATTTCGACAGCTCATAAATATTCAATGCCTTTTCTATATCTGCAACTTGCGAAACGATCCCATTAAAGCCACTTTTCCCAAATAATTTATGTTCTTCATTTTCAAATTTTTCGCCCATTTCCTTATACTCGCTTTCCGGAACTATTTTTTGTAAGGCAGGGAAAAGCACTGTGTCTTCTCGTGCGGCATGAGGTTCGTACATGCAAATAAATTGAGAGATAATATTAACAAAATCCTTACCATGAGATTTGAAGTTTTTAGATGCGGCTATTTCCATAATATGGTTTGTCAATTTCCTTCCTGTTCGATGTTGGTTTTTCAGTGCAGTAACAAGATCCGTTAATTGGCCTGCTTTTTCAAAACGAGGAAATAAGAAATTTTCTTCCAGTTTTTCGTGATAGTCTTCAATAAAATGTCGAATAAGATTGGCAGATTTTGTGATCAGAGCAGGGTCCAAGTCCTGTTTCTCCCGAACACGATGAACCGCCTCTCGATAAATAAGAATGATGCGGCGTAATACTCCGTGTTCCCGCATTAAATCTTCATTAGGAGAAACCTCTTCCTCTTTCTCTTCTGAGTTTAAAAGAGATTTTGCAAATGCAAGCGGGCTAATGATTAATGCGCCGCCAGCGATAATAGCAGCTTTTTTAATGAAGCCTCGACGCATTGACAGCTCAGATGACATAAGTTCCTCCTTGAAGAAAATGCGCTTGTTTTAAATGATAAATCACCTTAATAACTATACGCTCAATGTCTCTAATAGCGATACTTTACAGGCAATTATTAAGTAACTTTCTCATTAATTTTTCAACAACGAACACACAACATAGCTCTGACAATGGATATTAACGGCGGAAAGTTCATAAATTGCTCTGGTAAATTATTTTACATATGAGACTCTATAAATCACACCTGCGTGATCATCAGAAACCAGCAAAGCGCCATCCGGCATGACTAACAAATCCACCGGACGCCCCCATACTTTGCCCTCGCTTTCCCAGCCTGTAATAAATGGCCGCACGGAAACGACCTTATCCTTTAACAGGCTGACAACGATGACTTGGTATCCGGCTTTTTCCGTGCGGTTCCATGATCCGTGCTCCGCGATAAAAATCTGGTTTTTATAACTGTCCGGGAACATCTTGCCTGTATAAAATGCCATTCCCAGAGCCGCCACATGGGCAGGCAACTCCAAAACCGGGCCGGTGAAATGGAGAGACAATGAGTCGCCGGCATAATCAGGATCAGGAATTTTTCCATGATAGTAAGGAAAACCGAAATGCATGCCTTTCTGTGTAACATGATTCAATTCATCCGAGGGTAAATTGTCTCCCATCCAGTCTCTGCCATTATCGGTAAACCACAAATCCTTTGACACGGGATCCCAGTCAAATCCCACAGAATTGCGTATCCCACGCGCGTAGACTTCAAAATCCTTTCCGTCTGAATTCATGCGCACAATACTGGCAAAACGAGGGTCTTGTTCGAGACAGACATTGCATGGCGCGCCAATGGCCATATAGAGCTTCTTGTCCGGTCCAAAAGCTATATAACGCCAGCCATGATTTGCTTTGTCCGGGAGACGATTTATTACAATCTGTGGATGCGGCACATGATCAAGCTGGCTCTCAATGTTGACGAACTTTAAAATCCTGTCACGCTCAGCGACGTACAACGCCCCTTCATGAAATGCCACTCCGTTAGGCATCGTTAAATTTTCAGCCACGGTAACGACTTTCGTACCGTACAGCTGTTTTTTATCTGGTAAAATGGCATAAACCTTTCCTTCCTGCCGGGTTCCGACGAACACAATCCCCTTGCTCGCCAAAGTCATTTCACGGGCATCTTTTACCGGATAAGCATAGATTTCGATTTTAAATCCTTCAGGCAAATGCAGCGAATTTAACGGCAAAGGATTGGCCAGGCACAAACTGGAAATGAAGAATGGAATAAGGATGACCAACAGTCTTAGCATAAAAAGTTCCTTGTGCGTCATTCATTGATTTTATCTCAATTCGCATGTTCACCGCGCTTTTTCGCTTCTGTATCAATAGCTTCTTTGATCTGGGGATATCGTTGTATTAACTGATCAAAGCCACGGCGATGAAGCAAATAAAACAGACAGGGAGTAACTGTCTTGCAACTGGCAGTGCGCTTAACATTATATAAAAGCGACATTTCGCCAAAAAAATCCCCTGCAATTAATGTGGCGATTTCCATATTTCCATTATCTTTTTGCTTCATGACTCTGACTACGCCGCGCATGATAAGATAAAACGTATCCTCAACCGCACCCTCATGAATAATCATCATGCCTGAGGGAACATGACGCTCTTCAAACAATCGTATCAATTGGTCAATTTCGTCAGCCGGAACCAATTGTAAAAATGGCACTCGCTGCACCAGTTCATGTGGATCCAGTTTTAATTTTTCAGGATGGCGCCTGCGCAATAAACGGATTCTATGTTCATATTTCTGTATCATGGAGTCGGACACACCCGGAGGAAGCACTCCCTGTCTAAGCTCATCCGAAATCTTGTCCAGCTTTGCATGCAAGAGCAGCCGCGATCCGAGGCGGCGCTGCATGTCATTAACGAATTCTGGAAATTGCTCGGCAATCTCATCCAGATAGCGTGTGGTTACCGCGTGCCATTTGCAAAAGCAGGCGCGGACTTCATTCAAGACATCCTTATCAATAGACTCGATTTTTTCTATCGCATGCAGATAATTGAGAACTGTCACGCAACCCTGATGCAATCCCCACGTTTCTTCATAGTCATTAATGGTCTGGGAGATACGAAATTTCTCCGCCAACCTGTCGAAAAACGGAAATGATTCCAGTGCCTTGATAAATAATAGCGTTATTTTTTTAATGATGCTTACCGGCGTCTTTTCAGGAAGAGCAGAATGGTATCGCATCATATCCATTTCAAGCTCAACATCCTGGCTCAGGTTTCTATAAGCTTGTTCGCTTAAATGGCCCTTGCCATACATTTCATAATACAGATTCTTTTCAACGGAAAAACAGCGAAGATACAACAATCGCCGCTCGTCGCCGCTGGTTAATTTCTTTTCTTTTAAATGGTCAAGCTCTCTGCGACGAAGCGCAAGTCTGCCCTCATGCCTGCTTTGAAGTGCTTGCAGGATCTTGAGTGAAAACAATCCGCCTTTGTGTAATTCTGGTATTCTGGATAATGCCGCCTGCTCCGCTGAAAGCTCCGCTTCCAGTTTGGCAAAGCGATCAAACAACAATAATCTGTCCAGTTTCATCCATTTGATCAACCTATGGATAGTAAGACCTTGGGCGAGTATGGTAAATAACACGGAACCCGTCACCAGCGCTTCCAGGAGTTTCTGATCAGGGAGATGACTCAAACCCAATACTATCGCCAGAGCGATCGCTCCTCGTAACCCTCCCCACCACATGATCGTTTGATAGCGGAGATCAATAGGCTCCGCATTGGGGAGCTTTCCGATCACAGGAATCAGCCCGAATATGACCAACGCGCGCGAGATCAGCATCGCCAGAATCGTGACGCATAAGATACCGAACGAATCAGCCAAAGTCACTAGACTGATCGTAAAACCGACCATCAAAAATATCAGCGCGTTTGCTATATAGGAAAGGAATTCCAGCAGTTGGCGCAGCTGTTTTTCCGCGTTGGTTGACAATTTTGTCCGCCCCCAGCCTGCCATCATGATGCCGGCTGTTATCGTCGCCATAACACCGCTCACATGAAACATCTTGTCTGCGACAATAAATGAAAGATAAGCCAGTATCACTGTCAGGGACAATCCTATCACCGTTTCTTCTTCCGCTAATGCCACCATATAACCGGCAGCCAGAGCCATCACAAATCCCACCGCTATACCACCGAAAAACTCTTCGCAGAATTGCTGGAGACCATGCGCAACCGTTCCAGAAGTCAGGGATCCTGCCAGCATAATAAATAAAATGGTTTTGGCCGTAACAATGGCGGTGGAATCATTTAAAAGGCTTTCGCCCTCCACCAGAATGGTCAGGCGCTTGGGAACACCCAATTGCTTGAAAAGCGCGATGACCGCAACAGGATCAGTTGCGCTTAATATTGCCCCCAACAAAAGCGCCACCAAAAAATCAATGGGCGTGACCAGCCATATAATGGCTCCTATGACCGCAGTAGAAAGAAACAACCCGGGAATCGCAAGCGTCAAAACCGGCACGATATCCCGGCGCAGTAATTTCGCATCCATTGTAAACGCAGACTCAAATATCAGCGTTGGCAAACAGGCATACAATATGATATCCGGATCAATCTTGTAATTAGCAAAAGGCTGAACAAACGCAGGGCCGATTTTGGCGAGATGAGAGAGCAGATAACCCGATATAACCAATAGAATCGTAAAGGGAATTCGTAAATAATGACTTATCCATAATGTCACTCCCGCCATGACAAGAAGAATACTGACGAAGCTAATGACCATGATTGTCAGGTTCATTCATCCATTTCCCTATGATGTCCGTACGTTTTCGGATATGCGCTTGCATACCCTGTAAATGCCAAAAGACATGCGGTTAAAATATCACATCTCTGCATTGACAGATGCCACTGAACCATGATATCACACCACGTCCGAATGCGACATCTGACACCATTTATCCCGGCTTATACTCACCTCGGTCACGGGGCATTGCTCCATACAGGAATGATTTGTTATCTCAGGCCAGATGACACACGGCATTTGAATGAATGGTATTGACAATCACACAAATGAGGAAATCACATAAATGAAAATCAGAATCAAGATTACGCCTGAGCAAGCCGGAACAGAATTGGGGGAACTCTGCGACCCAACCTATCATTATGAATGCCGCGAGTGCGATAAAACCACGGCCGCACTGGATTATCCTGCCGATGGTGAAGCTGTTATCGAGCTGACTGTGGAAGAGATCAGCCCGTCGCTGAAAAACGCCTTTTTCATCTCATTAAATAATTATTTGAATAAAAAGTTCGAACGTGATATGCCCGGACAATGGGACAATGAAACTTATCAGGAGGTTGTAAACAGGATTAGAATGCAAACCATTGCCCGCTCGCCTCATTTTTCCATAGGCGCGGTCATGGGTTTGTTTGCTCCCCCGCTGTTAAGCGATCCAGCCAGCCTGATCCGAAGAGACTTAAGCAATCGTGATTGCCTCCATTCCGCTTCGACGTCAACCACAGCCAGAATCATCGCCATAAATAATACTTTTGGTAAAAGTGTTTAAGAGCGGCGTCTTAGGCATTTGTTTTATTGATTTATGCATTATTTTCTGAACCTGGAGGAAATACCAGGTTCACCAGCCACGTAAAAGAGTTACTGATTCAAATCAACTTGCCAACGTTGCTTGATGGGTTTATCTGATCCGGCTCTTCGCTTTCTGATTCAGCGAAAGACCAGTCAGCCCAAGGATCCATCTCGTTCATTGTTTCCAGCGCCGAGCTTAAGGATGGCCGTTTGGATTTGCTCTCTTTAACCACACGGGTATCATATTCATCCGGGCGGAAAGCAGTTTTGACAGCGGGTTTATTGCTTTGATAATTGACAACACAGGACTGATCATTTCCTGTAAATTGCAGGCTGCCGCCCTTTTTTCTCACTTCTACAGATATCGAATTTTCACTGTTCGCGATTGCAGAAATGATTGTTACTGTGGAGCTTTTGATATTGATATTATTTGCTTTTTTACGGCTTTCCATCTTCACACCTCGTCTTGGTCATTATTAGTTTATATGAATGACATTAGATTGTATCTGACAAGGGCTTGATTGTATATTAATTGATCAGTCATGTCACGGATTAAATCCCATGTCATAGCATGACACGCCCGCGTTAGACGGATTTATTTCGAAAAGCCATGGCTCGCTTGATTTTCATCAAGCGAACTGACTCAATCAGGTTGTTGCTGGAGTGAAACTTTTACTTCGCCGATATAATATTTTGATGCGCCTTCAAAACCAGAATCCGTGCCTGCAAATACCCAAATCTGGCCAGTCTTGTCACTTTTCACCGAGAGCGGGCTGCCAGAATTCGAAACTGTTTGCGGCATATACTGCACATTATCCGGGTTAACTAAAGGATTAGCCAGCTTTCCAACCACCACCGCGTTCTTGCCGCCCTGAAACTGATTACCCTTGTCTACATTGAGAAAATAAGCATTTTTTTTCAGGATTTTTTTAGGTTCTTGTGACGCCGCACCCACCTTAAAAGCGACAGAATCACCCGGTGAACCGCCTATGCCTGATAATCCCGGCGGCACATTACTGGCAAAAGTGACCGACAAAGTGACGGCGTAAGTGGTCTCCGGCTTTAAACCGGTAATCGGCGCTTTGACGAACATGAACAAGTCATCGCTGTGGTTGTTGCCTGAAAGATAAATTCCCTTGGCAAACACGGATTGATTGATAGCACTGTTTTGCGCAGCCGGAAGATTTTCCCAACCCCACGCCAGTTCATAAAACTGTTCTTCATTCTTGGGATAGTCTGTAAAATCACCCGTCCAGTTCTGGCTGCCGGTATCAAAAGTAAAATGGACTACTTTTTCCGGCTCTGAAGCCATGGCGGAAAATGATAATGAATAAACAAGACCAAACATTATAAACGTGCGCAAAGATATCATGACTTACTCCGGTTAGAACTGAAACAACATTAACGCAGCGAGGCGAAATCAACACTCCGCCTCTTGCGCATAGATGATAAACCACTGACAATCACTTATATTTTATGAAGCAGGACGATCAAAATACCTGCCCGGATTCGATAATCCAAAGTTCTGGAAGTGAATGTCCTGATCAGAGATACATTGTTTTAGTGTATCATAATCCATTTTCGCGCCTTCTATCGCTTTCGCCATGAAACAGGCGCTGGATTTTTCACTCGAATACATGAGCAAATCCGTATGACCACCCATATATTCATAAGTATTTGGGCCAGGATTGCGTAAAAAGTCTGACGCGAGCATTGCATTGCCATACATTATATTAGTACCAATAGGATAATTATAAACCTCACACGCGTTAATGACCACCGTTGTATTCTTGAAATTATTCATCATTTCCGGTTGATTGAAAAAACCATAACTGAGCACATCGCCTTTGCCAACAATCATTTCATCAGGCGCGCCATGCCCAACACTATAAACACCTTTCAGATTAGGGCACGAGAGCCAGTTTTTATAAGTTTGTCCATCCGCGTTTTCATCAACAATGGTCATGGTTTTGTATTTCTTTTTTGCCGCTTCCGAGACAATTTCAATAGATTCATTGACTGCCGCAACGCCAGGGTAGGCGGAGATAGCCAAAAATTGAATATTCGAATCCGGACAAACGCCCGGCTTGTCTGCATCGACAGGATTGGAATTGGTCTTGGATGTTAATTCCTTCAGCCCTCCCTGATAATGAGGAATCAGACTGATCATCTTGCCGGATGCATCGAGATCCACTCTGATTTTTTCAGCATCCCAGGTTTTTCCAGACAATGTATACAAGAGGTAATGGTTTTCATTTTTATAAACAATGATCTTATATGAATCCGGCTTGTTGCTCTGGATATCTCTAATGACATCATTCACGGCCTGAGGCGGTTTTCCTGCTTTATATGAATGACCAGTATTGCTTATATCTTTAAACAGCACGGACGGCGCCGAAATAGCCGCATGCGAACATAAAAGCATGGCCCAAGAGGATACTGTCAACAATCGTTTTAATTTGTTTTTCATGCGCTTACACTCCTTTTAATTGAGTCTGCCTGGTGTCGGCCGATAAGACTTATTTTATGACCGCTAGCAGCGGATTTGATGAAGCACTTTTTGTTTCCTGCGCCTCGGCCAACTGCCTTGACTGCCTGAGCTTGTCGGCACTCAAGACTTTTTCAGCCGAATAAGCTGATACCTGTGTTACATCACAAAAGCACGACGGAATAAAGTCTATAAATTTTTTGTAAACGGCTTCACAGGGCGATTTATCCGGCTTTGTCTCGCCTATTTTTTCAAAAAACCCCTTTTTCTTATATGCGCCTTTCCTGGTGTCATAATCATCCATCAAAATACTTAACGTCTGATAGAAGGGATGCTTAAGGAGATCTCCACCGTAATTTTCGTCAGCAGCGGTCTTCAGCATGGTCACAGCAGGCTCTTTTTTCAATAGCTCATACTGACTATCCAGATAGGCGCGCATGACGGGATAAATTGTCTCATATTCCTTGCGCATCAAACTCTTGTCTTCAACACAGGAAACAATCGTCTTTCCCAGATAAATCAGCCATTGCTGTTTGGGGTTATTTTGCGGTGAATAAGAATAGGAATAAAGCTCAAAAAGAGGGGCTGCGACATTACCCAGCAGAAAATTCAATGCAATGACAATATTTGCATTTCGGTGAATAGTTATACTGGGATTGGCCTTGTCCTTGGAAACCACTTCAAAATCTTCCTTTTCCTTAAGACCGCAATGGCAAACCAGTAATGCATGCAGAGCGGAAAGACCAGTCAGCGATTTTTCCCTGGAATCAGAAAGGTAATAATCTCCCCTGCTTGTGAAATCAATCGATAATTGACCTGCCGTCTTGATTTGCAAAGCGTAAGTATGCCTGAATGCCATATGATCAATTCCTCTGAATTGTTGATGGTGATATCAGGCAAGTAAAATATATTTAATTAAATGGACAGTCAAATGATATTGGGAACCATATCACACCTGCCTTGACCAGTATCCCAATGTACGTCTGTAAAGCGCATATAGTCAGATCGTGATTGAGCACGGCATAAGCGAGAGCATTCTCATGCTGCAGCCGGGTGATCACATTATTAACAATATCAGAGCAACAGGCATCCCCTCTATCAGTTTCCATGTTGCTTCTCCAGATACGCCGCTCATAATATGTATGCAGCCATGATGAAATAAACCCACAATAGTAACGTTGTTTACTGCGCCTTCATTTTGGATAACCTTTAATGAGCAGACATGCGCCCAACCAGCATATCCGATGATGAGTGGGATGGGGCAGCATGGCTTGCATCAGGGTTGATTGATATGGGTGGTGAATCCGGATTGGCGGTCATTCCGGATATCCGCGAGACAGAATTTGCCTGTCCAGCGGTTGACGGCGGATTAGAATCAAGCTTTTCGCAGAATGCGTTTGAAAAGAATGTCGAAGAACAGCTTAATGGAGGTATCATTGGCACCGGGCCTGAGGATGAAGATGAAGCAGGTCCGCATGAATTCCCGACTGGATAACCTGTTTCAAACTGAATAATATTAAACGCGGCAAGATATTGATAGTAAGCGTCGTTCATTTTGATACAAAAGAGTGAAAAGGCATCAAAACCGCCAGACAGTTTGCTTGCCTTACCCAGCACATGGCAAACACGGCCGTTCAACTCATCCAGTTTTTTTTGCACCAGAACGCCCGATTTGATTAATACACTGATGCGGCCTGACAATTCAAACAGTCTTTGTTTATTATATTCAAACTCATACATTATACGACCTAGAGTGTCTACAATCTCTTCTTTTGTCCGCATGCAATATAATGATCTTACAGCCAGTGTGTCAGTAAATTCCCTGATAGCGCATTCATCATTTGAAAGCTTGCTCAAATGACCGCATATCATGTTATAAATATCCTGCAAAGGCGCGTCATCTTGAAGCATTTTTGCATACAGCTTTCTCGCGGCCAGTCCTGCCTTATGCGACCTGGAAAGACTTTTGTCAAAACCGCGTATATGTTGGGCGTGCATCTGGCTCAGCCTGAACTGGAGACGTATTTCTTCAAATGCTTTCAATGCCGCCTCCACGGAAATGCGCCGCTCTCGCCTTGCTAGTGTCATGTGCGTAATAACTCTAAAAATGGATTTCCGCATACGGCTATTGAGACCAGGAAGATTATGGAAATCAGTTTTATCAAAGTTGGTATCTTTGTCTGCCAGCTTGAATATCTGCTGAATATCCTGAACGCCTATCGAATCAGCAAGCAAGCGCCACAAGATTGCAATGGTTTTTCCCATGGTATACACATCTGATTTTTCATCAGTGAACTTATTCCTGACCTGTTCACGAGGAGCATATAACGGCGAACCGACCGCCTCATGAATATTCCGTTCATATTTGAACTTGCTAAGCCCAAAGTCAAAGATATGGATCAGATTTGAATCCTTGCAGATTAAAATATTTTCCGGCTTAACATCACGGTGAATAATCCCATGATTATGTACTTGCTCTTGCAGCATTCGCAACAACTCAATACTCCAATCCAGACGCTGCTTCAACGTCAAGGGAGCAGTGCCATCAAGATCAGCCGCCATCACGTCAACAAGTAATTCGCCGGGCAAAAAATGCATGACGTTTAATACCCTGTCGGCCAGAATCACAGGGTCTTTCATGTGCATATGATTGGTCCGCTGTGTATACATAGCTTCATTCAGAATCAATTCCAGTGTATTGCTTTTGTTTATGGCCTGGATCTTAACCACACGCCTAATCTTATTGTTAAACACCAAACGCCCTGAATCATCAGGAGCAAGAGTTCCGACAATGCGCATGACTTTTCCGATTGCTCCCGCACCAATCTGTCCACCATCATCGATTATTTCATATCTGTCTTCGCCGGGTTTCGTGGCACGCTTGCGGTGCAAAATGGAATAGGCCAATTGGAACCGATAGATTCCATGATTATGCTTGATATGAAATGTTTGATATGCACTGAACAAACCAACTGTTTTACCATTCTCAAGAAATCGAGATAATACTTTGTTCTGCAGATCATCTGTCAAATTTGAAGGATCAATGATCCCCAGGTTGATATTTTTTTTACTCATGCAACTCTCCTGCAAGGCGATATAATTTATTAATTGACTGCAGTGTAGGGATTTCAACTTAAGACAATGTTAACAACGTTTTTGGCGGATCGCAGGAAGCATCATGGTCAAAAACATTTGTTCCATTTAACTTCTGATGAAAAGTTCATATTATATAGTAAATTAAATTGATATTTCGCCACTCTCGGCTGTAGCTGCATTCAGCAAATGAAAACCTGACATTTACATTCAATTAACCTTCTATTAAGAATAAGCGCATGTTTTTTTCACAGAGACAGCCGGTTACAAAGACACCGGCCTGCGAGGCACAAGTTACTGATATAATACGGCATATTGCAAAATCGAAACGGAGGAAGTCATTTCGTGCATCAATTATACTTAGTTATAGACTTAACAGACGAAACGCACAATGATGACTACAACTCGATTACAGGCTGACATACAGACTTTCAATTCATTAAAGCAGAGCGGCGCCGATGTTATCATATTAATGGCGTCGCTGGACGACATTCAACACCGTGCCTATCAATCAATAGAAAACCTGTATACTGCATACCATCCGAAGATGTCTAAGGAAGATCAAATTGCATTATTCAAGGATATTATTGCCATAAAACGCACCGTAAGGGATTTGCAATATGAACAAATGGATTTGACAAACAAGTTAATTGCCATACGCGGCATTTATATTGCTGATCCCTCCAAAGCGGAAGTATCCGATAAATATGTTATATCCAGCCTAAAAGAATACCCTCAATCAGAGATTGTAAAGGAAAATTTTTATCGATTATTGGAAAAAGTTCATCGCAATAACAAACTCAATCATGATGAAACTTCGTATATCAACTCGCTATTAATGCAAATTGCGGCAAGGCCTGCCGGACAGCGTTTGATAGTCAAACTTAACTACTTACTTGAAAGCAAAAACGCCGAAATTTCATTTGTGGCCAGCGAAAGCTTTACCTGCGGGAAAACCAGTGGAGGCGTCGCCAACCTGTCAGATACCTCTCAAGTCGAGCCGAGCGGACGAGATTATCAATCCATTATTAAAAAATCCATTTCCAGATCGGAAGGATCCAAAAGAAACCTGGTTATGGTCAAGGCTGACTATCTTAAATCGGATTCCGCGGTTGCGGTCGAAGCCTATGCCTCGACAGGCAAGGGACTGACAGATACAGGGCCGGCTTTCATATTGTTAGCTCATGAACTCATTCATGCGATTCATAACCTGGAAGGCAGCTCAAGAGACAATGTGCGCCCATTCTTTGAAAGCATCAGAAAAAACGATGACTTCATGATGGAAATGTTATATCCGGTTGAAAAAAGTTTTGGATCATACGGCCAGGAAGCGGAAGAATACTGGACCATTGAAGGAGGTAAACTCTGTGAAAATGCCATCAGGCTGGAAAACGGACTGTCGCTGCGAACTGGACATATGACAGCCGAACCTGGTGAGGAGGGATTTCGTGATTTGTACTATCTGGGTTTATGCAGAAGTTATCAGGCCGACCACATACAAACATACATTGAATTTATCAACGCCAAGGAATCCAGCGAAAGCACTGAAATTCAGAAAATGGCTGTTGATGACAAGTATGTTGCCAATACGCTTGAGCTGGAAATATTAAATTCGCGCCGGCTGTCAATTGACGATCTCCTTGAAAAAATTGAGAACATTGTCCCCAGACAAATCACCAGGGCTATTTCGTCCCTCATGAAATCCGCACACCCTGGCACTAAAACTGATGATCCCAGCGAAACCTGGATGTCATTTTTATTTACTCTGCCTGCGCAAATTCGTGAAATATTTTCCGCTGTCCGCGCCATGGATTTAAAGATGCTTCAAGCTGATCAGGACCATGACAATCGAGCGATCAGCTGGCGACAGTTATTAATGAGCAGCAAACATCACGCTGATTCGCAATATTTATCAGGCATCTTGGAAAAGTGGAAAAGTTTATCTACAATATTTAACTATTATTGTGATTCAAGTTTTGCCAGCCATTCCATGGAAAATTTTGCCAGCGCCATCACATCAGCAGCAACCTTGTCTCTACATCCGCATGAGCATGATTCCACACAAGCTGTTTTAAGCCTTTTGCATGCGTCAGGCGGAGTATCCTTTCAAGCCATGCACGAGCAGACAAAACTTTCTGATGAGACGCGCGCAGGCAATACATCAACCAGCTCCATGACAGATCCGCCCGGCACGGTCAAACCCGATATAAAGAAAAGGAATGATGACGAAGATGATTCAGAGCACGTTACCCCAAAAACTTAAGCTATTCCTATCAACATTTAACAGGTAATTTAAAAACAATGACATCCCACACCAGCGCCAAACCCTCTCACTACGATCAGGAAGCGAAATATTATGATGAATTCAATGAATCGAATTCCCGGGCAATCAATCGATTTCTGGAAAAATCGCTTAAATCTTATCAATCCAAAACCGTCCTCGACCTTGCCTGCGGCACCGGATCGCAGCTTTTCTGGCTTGCTAACCGCGGCTTTGATGTTACGGGATGCGACATCAACGCGAACATGTTAAAAATTGCCCGGTACAAGGCCAGGAAAAGAAAAATGGATATTCAGCTTATTAAAGGCGACATGCGCACTACTTATGCCGGCGAATTTGATGCTGTCATTACGATTTTCAACGCCATAGGACATCTTACCAAGCATGATTTTGAGAAAGCACTGCGTAATATTCACAGGAACCTGAAACGTGGCGGCATATACCTGTTCGACATTTTCAATCTGAATTATCTGATCAAAAACGACCGCATTACCACTCTCACGATAGACTGGCTAAAGCATACCGGCAAAACCCGCATGCGTGAAATCCAGTATAGCACGATAAACCAGCACGGTATTCTTGCTTCTTATACAACTTCCATAACCTGGACAAATCACGGTAAACCAGCGAAATCGACCCACTCCCAGACTTTGCAGATTTACACCGCGAAGCAGCTCAGGGAAATATTGACAAGAAATGGTTTTAAGGTTATCAGGCAATGTGGGATTGACGGATCAAGATTTTCTGACAACAAAACCGAGCGCTTTATCACCATTGCAGCCAAGCGGTAATCCTGTATATAAAGTGAGCGGCTTATAACATTAACGCCATACCCAGTGTAAGAGTTGCGAAACAGGTGAGCGCGGAAAACAGAACAGCCTTTTTTGAATACTGACTGTTGAATTTATTTTTCCGCAAAAATTTCACGTAGTCGATTTCAATATAAATTCCTATGCCTGTGCCCGCCAACAGATAAGCCGCCAAAGTCATTTTATATGGAAACAGATAAATACCCAGATAACCAAGCAATATGGCAATCAAACAAACCAGATCTTGCCTGCCCGCCAGGTCATTGTCCATTTTTCTGAGGGAGACATCCAGGGTTTTTCTTGCCATATACCAGTAATATTGGCATGGCAGAATAATCAGCAACAGTGCAATCAACACGAATGTTTTCATATATGCCCATGGCGCACACAGGTATCAACCAGGCAAAATGGCTGCTGCCTTCATAGGAAGACTGACACCGCACCGGCTATCCCTTGATAAATGCCAGCAAATCGTTATTTACCTGATTTTTGTGTGTAGCACACAAGCCATGCGAGGCGCCCGGATAGACTTTCAGAACAGCATCCTTAATTATCTTTGATGTCAGCATTGCCGAAGCGCTTATTGGCACGATTTGATCATCATCACCATGCATGACGAGAGTAGGAATATCGAACTTTTTAAGGTCTTCAGTAAAATCGGTTTCAGAAAACGCCTTGATGCAGTCAAACAAGCCTTTGAAACCGCCTTGCATGCCTTGCAGCCAGAATGAATCTTTCAAGCCTTGAGATACTTTGGAATCGGGTCTGTTAGCGCCATAGAATGGCACAGCCAGATCCTTGAAAAATTGTGAACGATCAGCAAGCGTGTTGGCGCGGATACCATCAAAAATCTCGATAGGCAGGCCGCCAGGATTAGCGCTGGTTTTCAGCATGAGAGGAGGTACGGCGCCAATCAAAACCGCTTTAGCCATATTTTTCGTGCCGTGACGGCCAATATATCTAGCCACTTCGCCGCCGCCTGTGGAATGGCCGACGTGAACGACATTCCTCAGTTCCAGTGTCTTGACAAGCATGGCCAGATCGTCAGCATAAGTATCCATGTTATTCCCGGTCCAGGGCTGACTAGAACGTCCATGACCACGGCGGTCATGCGCAATGCAACGGTATCCATGGGAAGCCAGAAAAAGCATTTGATCCTCCCAGGCATCTGCTGTCAATGGCCAGCCATGACTGAAAACAACAGGCTGTCCCGCGCCCCAATCCTTGTAATAAATTGTGATATCAACAGAATTTTCTTTGCCGACGATAATATGATTCATACCCGATATCCTTATCATGAAGAATTAATTGTTAATCAGCAGCTATATAATGTCAATCAACATAAAAATCGAATAATTGCTTATCGCTTGAAGATGGATTATAAAAGCAGGCGGCTCACCCTCTGAAATGAAGACGGACAACAATTTATTTATTCATGAAGGATTCTAACATATGAACAACAAGTTACGATTGGCTCTCGTATTTTTGCTGTGTACCCCTTCCCTCTTGTTCGCGGCTGACAGGCTTGTTTTTGCGGTTGATATCATCCGCCACGGCGACAGAACACCGATAGGATTGCTGCCCGCAGTTAACTTCCAATGGAAGGAAGGCCTGGGTCAATTAACCGCCGAAGGCATGCGGCAGGAATATGAAATGGGTGTTAGGTTTCGCAAAAGATATGTAGAACAGACACACCTTTTGCCTGAACATTATGCGGCGGGCACCTTGTATGTCCGCTCCACAAATTACGACCGCACCTTGATGAGCGCGGAATCGCTCTTGATGGGCCTTTATCCTCCCGGAACCGGGCCTGATACCTCGGAACCGGCGAAACCGGCCCTTCCCCACGCCTTTCAGCCCATCCCCGTTTTTTCCGCACCTTCTCAATATGACGATGTCATTATAAAAAACATAGACAATAGTGAACGCACCAAATTAATGCAGCGTTATGTATACTCAACCAGGGAATGGCAGCAAAAAAATAATGAACTGCAGCCCAAATTCGCGACATGGAGCCGGCTGACCGGCGTCAACATCAAGTCCCTGAATGACCTGATAATGGTCGGTGACACTTTATATATTCATCAAGTCCATAAGGCTCCGATGCCCCCAGGGTTAAGCGCCAGGGATATTGAAACCATTATCAACGCCAGCGACTGGGTCTTTGCGGCAGCAGAACGACCGCCGCAGGTAGCAGCCGTGTATAGCACACAACTTATGACGAACATCGCGAATTATCTTCAAAAAGGCAGCCAGGAAACTTCCAGACTAAAATATGTTTTATTATCTGCGCATGACACCACGATTGCCAGTGCTCTCAGTTATATGGGCGCGCCTTTAAACACGTCACCGCCTTATGCATCCAATCTTAATTTCTCGCTTTACGCAAGCGGCCCAAATCATTATACGGTAAAAATCACATATAATGGCTCACCCGTCCCTATTCCGGCTTGCGGCGGTACGGTGTGTGATTTGGAACAATTTGTGGAATTGGCCAAAGGATTCAAATAACCAAAGGCTGTCATGATGGAAGTGCATGTCATTGCCTTCCCTCATGTCTCGACAATGCTTGAAAATCCGTTAATTTGAGATGTGGCCATGTTAAAAATTCTTGCGGTTGTCATCGCTCTGGTAATATTTACTTCCATCATCTGGCGTTTGCTGTCCCGTCGTCACGCGCTTCCTTGCCCAACATGGTTAAGCTGGATGGTTGAAATGGACAATCCCTTCACCAAAGTGAATCGCGCCGCTGTCATTATTGAATGCTTGAATTTGAAGCCGGACATGACACTTCTGGATGCAGGCTGCGGACCTGGCAGAATCAGCATTCCCGCCTCCAGGCTTGTGAAAGAAGTCGTCGCCATGGATATTCAAACCGGCATGCTGCAACGAGTGCAGCAAAAAGCAAAAAATGCCGGCATCAGCAATATTCAATACCTGCATGCCGGACTTGGCGAAGGAAAACTCGATATAAACAGATTTGACCGGGCGGTATTAGTGACTGTTTTGGGAGAAATTCCCAACCGCTTGGCAGCACTAAAGGAAATATTCCATGCACTCAAACCGGGCGGGATACTCTCGGTCACTGAAATTATTTTCGATCCGCATTTCCAGCGCCGAAAAACCGTTCTTGACCTGGCAAAAACCATAGGATTTCGGGAAAAATCCCGCTTTGGAAACAGTATTGCGTATACCCTGCATCTGGAAAAGCCTGAATGATTTCCTCAAGCGCTCGCAACACAAACTGCCCATACAGCCATCCAGAACATGATAATCAACTGAGTAAAGAAGAACGCAAATCTGATCAAGACCATGCGGTTTGTATCGGTAAAAGCCACATGGGTAATGGTCTGACAGATTCTCGCGGTCATAAAAGTGACTGCCAGGACATCAAGTAACGCATTATCCAGTTTCAACAAAGTAATGATGAATATTATGGAGCCATACACAGGCAGGTTTTCCACGCAATTAACATGCGCCCGCATGGCGCGGCGATAGCGGGGACTGCCATGCGGCTCATCAGCGCGAAATTCTCTAGGCTGGTTTTGACCACATAAAATCAAATACCAGCGCGTGATTCCTATGGTGGATATAAGAACCAGTAAAGTCCAAACGGCAAAACCAAGCAATGTCCATTGGGGAATAGTCATGAGTATGGTTCCTGTTTCAAGACATGTCATGCTCAACTATCACAATAATGTTATCACCATCTGGGCTCGTGCGCACCGAATGGCGATACAGGAAATAATTTAATATCCGGCATATCTGAAAATGTGATCGCTGAAGACAAATGTGACAGCTTTCCGTAAGGTGTATCTTCCACAATTAATTTATAGGGATAATTATCTTGTTCAGGCGCATGTCCTAGCGCTTCATGATCTATGACGCCAAGTTCCTGCACCCACATGGCACTTCTGGCCAGAGAAACCTTGACATGATAGCTTCCGCCTTCTACCGCTCGTCTCAACAGAGCGGACATCATACCCGCTGCCGCAAAATAAGCTGTAATCAGATCGGTCAAGTAAAATACCGGGGAAAATTTTGGATTTTTCAGCGTTCCTTCTCTAACAGCAAAACCTGATGCCACCTGGCCATTCTGATCAAACCCGGGACGTTTTTGCCACGGCCCTTCATGGCCGTAGGCATTGACCGATAGATAGATAATCCCGTTTTTTGTCATTTTTGCCGCTTCTGCGGCAGTCAGCCCGAATCGTTCAACCACGGAAGGGCGGTAAGAGTTAGCAAATACATCCGCTTGCGATAATAACTCGCGCATCTTTTCCAGGTCTTTTGAATTGGTCAAGTCGAGATAAGCCGATCGTTTTCCATGATCAACAGCAAAGTTTTGAGCAAGCGTATCTCTATGATAAGGCGAACTGATATGCAAAACATGTGCGCCAAACTCCGCCAGCGTTCTGGTACTTCTCGGCCCTGCCAACACATGAGTAAAATCCAATACCTTGATACCCGAAAGCGGCGACATGGACTCATGCGAGAAATCAACAGGATGGCCTGACGCTATTTTTTCAATTTCCACGACAGGTGTTCGCGCCAGTATTTTACCCTGCTCATGATCAAGCCACTCATTTCTTGTATATGCGATACACCCCGGCAATCCCAAATCAGCCAATGCATTTTCAAGTTTCAGCGCGTCCCATTCAGCAATCACTTTGCCAAGAGCGTTTCTGTTGTTGCCGCAATTAAAAAAATTTAAATACCCTGTTTCCAGTTTTCTATATGGCGGACCGGATTCAATCATGATCATGCGCCCATCAGCACATCGAAATAGTCCATTTGTGGGGACTGACTCCGCTCCCAGATCAATTTTATATCCTGATTGCCAGATAAAATGTGTTGGATGCAAGTAATGGATCGCATCATAAATACTCAGGCTGATATTGTTTTTCTTTCCTGTACGGTATTTCCAGATTGATGCCGCGCCAACCGCATCCAGCGCCAGCACATAACTGACGGCCTCGCCTAGGTAATGCGGCGATTTAAGAATGGGATCAGACCCTGAAAGTGACAGGATACCATCGAAATAAGGCTTAAATCCCAGGTCTGACAGCAAAATATCCAGTGGATTCAATGTCCCGTCTGACAGGTATCGGTTGCCTGGTTTCATGTGCTGCTTCCTCTTGTATTGTCTAGGATCCAAGGTTATCTGTTTCAAACGAATAATCAAGCTGGGTATCTTGCTGCGTTGATAATCCCCATTAAATATGCAATCATCACACGTTCTTAGAATACAAGGAATGTAATCACATGAAGCTGCCACTTCCCGTAAGGCAAATTATGATCAGCTGTTTCTGCTTGCTCACCTTTCTTAGCGTTTCAGCAGTATTCGCGCAACATAGCAGGCTGGTGAACTATACATATATAGGCGAATTTACCACGGACACTGCCAGGCTGGCTTTGCAAAAAATGCCGCCGCTTGATACGCTGGAGCCTGTATACACTCTTGATTTATACAAAATTCAATACAAAACTCCTGCACCGAATGGAATGACGGCAAGAGCCTCCGGCTTGGTTGCCATGCCAGCGTTGCCCATGAACAAGGTTTCCATTGTCAGTTTTCACCACGGCACCAGAGTGGCGCGCAGCGACGCCCCATCCAGCAACAAGGCAACCAATTATATTTATCCTGCTGTTTTTGCCAGCAGCGGCGGCTACATGCTGGTCATGCCGGATTATCTTGGCCTGGGAGATAGCGATTTGCCTCTTCACCCTTATGTACATTCGGAAACCCTGGCCAGCAGCAGCATTGACATGCTGATCGCAGCAAAAGAATTAGCGGCTGTCTTGCATTATCCAATTAACGACAAACTGTTTTTGGCGGGATATTCCGAAGGCGGCTTTACCACCATGGTGACCTATGAGGCTCTGTTGAAAAATCACAAAGAGCTTCCTGTGACAGCGGCAGCACCCGGTTCAGCCCCTTATGACTGGAATGAAACACTGCGCTTCATCACACAGCAGCCGGGCCCGCGCGCATCGCTTTATCTGGCGTATTTCTTTTATTCCATGCAAACTTACTTCCATTACTGGAATGGGCTTGATGTCATCTTTAAGGCACCGTATAACACGCTGGTTCCGCTTTTATTCGATGGACTCCATGAAGGATCGGAAATACTTCAGGCACTGCCTTCTGATCCGCGTCATATGCTTCAGGAAGCATTTTTAGATTCCATGATCAATGGATCTGATCCAAATATTAAAAACCTCATCAGCAACTTCAATCATTATGATTTTAAATCCACGTCTCCCCTGCTGCTGGTTGGCACCAAAGGCGATCATAATGTGCCTTATCATGGCGCTGAAATTGCCTATCAACAATTAAAGAGTAAAAGCGACATGGTATACATCAAACATGTCAGCGATGTGCTAGACCACGTGCAAGCCGCGCCGTTTGTTTTGAAAGAACAACTGGAGTTTTTCAAACGATACGAGAATTAATACGCAACAAGCCCGAATGTTGAAATACATTCGGGCCTGACCGCGGGTGAATTTGCCTCTATAGATATGCGAGGCATATACCAACAACCATCAAAAGCCATAACTTCTTGTTATTCTGTGTACCTCTGCCTCTCTGGGAATCATGGGATTGGAGAAAGCATCACAGCAGAGATTATATAAGGCAGCGGAAAAACCTCTTACAAGATTTTGTTCGTCAACATGACAAACCACCTCTGATGAATTGAGCATGGCATTGACATCCGCGCACGGCACGACGGCAATGTGACTGTCATTCTCATAGCGTATAACGAAATGGCGCGACAAGGGATTGTTTCCGATCATATTAATGCCTCGGGTTATACTCTCATTGTCTCCGAAATATAAAACCACATTTGAGCGTCTCACTGAGCCTGCCAGAATACTGGTAAACCGCTCCATTCCTGCGACATCCCACACGTTTAATGTAATGTTTCGGTCCGTATTGATACGAAAAAAATCTACGCCCACTGTCCCATCCGCATTCCTGATGCAGAAGTTGAATAATTGCGGGGAATTATCAAACCCAAGATTATGGACATTTAAATGGGTAGTCGTACGCTGATTTAATCCGCTGACAATGACCGGATCAGCAATAATGGTGAACCCCCTAGGCAAGTGAATACCGTTCGCAGCGCTGCTCCTTCGCGCCATATTAAATGCCTGGGGAGCAGGCTGGAATAGACGAGAGTTTCGCGCATGATGCCGCTGCGCGTGTACAGGCGCGGACTGCTGGCGGTCAGCCTGAAGATCATGCTGGGCTGACGTGATAGCAATCAAATCATCCGCGTCCGGATCAGCCGGCTGACGATGCGCAGACGCCGGAGGCACACGATTATCAGACACTAACACGTATCTTTCTTGTTTGATGGCTTCTTCAATTTTTTTATAATCCGGATGCTTTTTATTTTCGACAAGAAACTCCCCAATCAGGGTTTCTACTGCTTCTCTTGTTTTGCTGTCTGTTGCAATGCGGTTTAATTCATCCAATGTCATGGGTTCATTGGTAAGCGGATTTTTACCATTGACCCGGATAGCCTCAGCAACAAACTCCCTTTCTACCGGATCGGTTGAGCCTGGTATGATGACAGGGTCAAGAAAAACCAGACCTGTTAATTCAGAAATTAATTTTAGTCTGTCAGCCTTCTTTCTGAACTCAGTCAATATAACAAAATAATCTTGATGGACAGGATTTCTTGTCTCCATGGTCACTCCTCGTATGGCATTGTATTTTAATGTTTTTATGGTCTTAATCTGAATAGCAGCCTGGCTGGCTGCGTGAGCAGTCCATTCAGCATCTTAACCTTCATTTGCGAAGGCAACAGAGCTGGATCACTTCATCACGTTAATCAAACTGTCAAATCTTATCAATACGGTATAATTACCGTATCCATCACGACGTTAAGAAATTTTTCTGATCTTTCCGATATATATAACCCCGGTTATACTATTCTATATAAGAGCATTACGTGATTATCGCCTGGAGGCACACCTAATGAGTGACAACATGGATGCACGATTGAGCGAGCTGGAACGTCGCCTCGCCAGAATTGAAGCTCATCTTGATATCAAACTCCCCAGCTCCATTCCCGAGCACCATGGCGAACCAAAGCCAAAACCCGAAGCCAAACCAGAAGTTCCCACCGAAACGGCCAAATCCGGCAACTGGCTGGGTGTGACCGCCATCATTTGTTTTATACTGGCCGCCGGTTTTATTATTAAATTAGCGGTTGACTCGGGATGGCTGACGCCCCCGCGTCAAATTGCCATCGCAGTCATATTCGGCCTCACCCTGATCATGACCGGGCTTGCGTTATTGAGAACAGACAAGGCATATGCCGGATTGCTGCCGGCAGCAGGTGTAATCGTATTATATCTTTCAGTGTTCGGTGCTTATCAGTATTATCATCTGATCAATTTTCCTGCGGCGATAGCTTCGACCAGTCTGGTTTCCGCACTTTGTATCGTTTTCTATCTACGCATCAGGCATGATGTTTACGCCATTATTTCAGCTATCGGAGCTTATATTGCGCCTGTTTTACTGGAACTTGACGCCGTATCCATTTTTTCACTCTATTATTTTGTTTTTTGCTCTCTTACTTTTGCCACCATTTCAATCTGGGTCCGCTCGCGGGTATTTGTCATTCTGGCAGCGTATCTGGCCATTCTGGTCAACGGCGTAGTCGGGTTTGATCTGGGCATGGATATATTGATTGCCGTCATTCTGCTTTTGCATTTTCTTGTTTTTTCATTTGGAACATTTCTTTATACCTATTATTCCAGGACACCGCTGACTCAAAACGAATCCTGGGGCTTTTTCCCGGTACTGCTGTTGTTTTACGCGCTGGAGTATTATTTCATCAACCGCGTTTATCCAGATGCCGCCCCCTGGATATCGCTCGCGTTCACAGCAGTTTTATTAGGACTGTATTTATCGGCAAAAAAACTCTTTCCTGGCCGTGTCATGAACAGCCAAAGCATGATTATCGCATTTATCACATTGGCACTCTTTCATTCCGTCTATATCGAGATCATACCTTCAGATCTCAGACCCTGGCTGTTTGCATTCATCGTAATCGTTTTTGCCTATCTGCCAGCCTATTTTTTAACGTCAGCCAAAGAAACCAGCGTTTTCCCTTTAATCGCTTTATTCATCATACTGGGTGTTGAATACGATAGAATGATTTATCATCTTATCGCGGATTACCAGACTTCCTGGCTGACGGTTTCCATGGCCGCATTCGCAAGCATCTGGTTGCTGCTCCTTCGTCAACATGAACAGATAGTGAAAAAAGACGAGTTTGGTTACGCGATTCTGGGCTGTGCTCATTTACTGGCTGTTACAGGATTATATCAGCTGACCACAGACCATGGCTCTCTGGCTGTTTCCACATCCTGGCTGTTCTACGCCCTTCTCGTTATCGGCATTGCTTTCGCACGCAAGGATAAAATCATGGCGAAATCAGCCTTGTTTGTACTGGGCTTCGCGGCAGCGAAAGCATTATTGTATGATGCCGCATCGGCGCCCACCGTCGTGCGCATCCTGTGCCTGCTGTTGACTGGCGCAGTGTTATATGGCGCCGGATTTCTTTTTAGACACATTGCAGGCTGGAAATCGTGAATTAAATATGTGGAAAACCCTGGGTGTCACCCACAAGGTTTTTCCGCGTGAAATCCTCAATCTTGTATTTTTTTTCCATAACACTGGATAGTGGCATTGGATCCCGCAACATAAAACACTTTAATATTGCCAACATCCGCTTTTTCATCTGTCAATGTCCAGATGAAGGGTCCATTCATTCCTTCATTTAATGGTGTGACAGGCAGATTGTATTCATTATCAAAATTCTTGCCTGTTCTTAACAAGGCTTTCACCCCTTCTTCCCCGGCGGCTGCTCCGCGTAAATCACATTTGAATTCAACCTTGCCCGCAGTCCCGTTCGCAAAATACGACGCAACACCGGATTTTGCATCAATTGACCATTCTTTCCCTTCTTCTATGTCGCCCGCCTGGAATAATGGCGCGGAATGTGCGATAGATGAAACTGCCTGGATGACAAGAAACAAACCAAAAAGGTGTCTGATTTTCATACCAATCTCCCATAAATGTCAAATAGATTGCCCAAAATGCCGCATAGTACCTTAACCTGTCAGTGTTCTCAATATCGGTCAAATTACGATGAAAAATGGGGTAAAATAAAGATATTAACCATTAAGGATGATATATGCTGCACTTGATCAGAACTATCTATTGTCTTTGCATGGCTGTCATTCTCGCAATTCCCACCGTCTTGTTTGCGAGCAATAACATCAATATCCCGATTCTTTGCTATCACAATCTGAATCCTGTCGTTCCCGGCAGCATGAACATGACGCCACAAAGATTTGAAGAACAGATAAAGTGGATCAAGCAAAATGGCTTTACAGTCATTCCACTCAAGGAAGCTGTTGAATACCTGCAAGGCACACGCGCATCATTACCGGAAAAATCTGTTGTCATCACGGCGGATGACGGATGGAAATCCGTTTATACTTATATGCTGCCGATAGTACGAAAATATAAAATTCCAGTGACACTCTTTATATATCCTCAAACCATCTCGAATGGAAAAAACGCGATGACATGGGATCAATTAAAGGAATTACAACAAACAGGGCTCTTCGATATACAAGGCCATACTTATTCGCATCCCAATTTTAAGCGGACAAAGAAAAAACTGTCACGTCCTGCTTACGAGAAATTTGTAAAAAATGAATTGGTATCATCGAAAAAAATTCTGGAAGAAAAATTGGGCACTAAAATTACCTTTCTGGCATGGCCTTTTGGGATTTATGATGATTATCTGGAACAAGAAGCCAAAAATGCGGATTATACTATGGCATTCAGCATTGACGCCAAAACCGCCAATAAAACATACAAATCCATGGCGCAGCCGCGCTTTATGATTATTGAGAGTCAAACGATGAAAACATATGCCGCCATACTAAAAGGCGCGACAGCCAAGCCGCGCATGGCAAGCACTACCCCTGCCACGCCGGATCCGCACCCTGAGACGTCACAGACAAGATAAGACAAGGATTCATGTCATGAAAGCTATCAGGCACATCCTGCCCGTTCTTTTTTCCTGCATTGCGCTGTCTGCCTATGCTAACACCCAGGCAGATGAAAATTCGACATTGCACGTCACTCTCACCAATCATACCCATGATCAGCTGCGGTTTGACCGCGTCACATCCAGCAGACCCGGCAGCCATTTTTCTGTTTATCCCGAAACAATCAATCCGGGTGAAACGACCATAGTCACAGTTGAAAAATTATCCAATAACGACATCCAAGGCATGCTTGCTTTTACCAGTGCCAATGGTGATGAAGCGGTTCTGTTTATTTTGGATCAGGAACAAATTCATTTCGGGCAGCCAGTATTTCATTTTAGCGGATCCAGATATGCTTCCTCGCTCATTTTAAAGACACGCAATAGAAATATTGGCCCGCGTTATTTGACTTACATAGAAGCCAGATTGAATATAGTGACACCGGACATCGTATAAAAACGCCCGGCATTTCACTATGCGCCTTACGCCCCATTCATCAAGCTTATCGCTGCAGCGCCTATTGTCAAACTGACTGCGGCAACTGGAACCACTGTCTTTGTAAAGAATTGACACCAGGTATTCCCCTTGTGCCGAACGCGTGCGGAAGACAGGTCAGGATGATATGCATCCTGAGTCACAGACGGCTGATCTGTCACGCGCCTGCCAAGATAAGGACACACACCCACGCCTGACAGATGATGCTCTTCCCTGCTGTCCGCTTCCTCTTCAGCCTCTTCAACGCGCGGTCTCGTAACCGTCTTTTCCCTGACGGCTGTCCTGGTCTTGATTGCTTCTTTGATTTCACCTTCCTCAACCAGATGAGTATATAACGCAGGCGCAAGCGCGCGAATGACCGGGACAATTCCAGCATTCAGGCCTCTTGAACCCTGATGGGCAGCCGAAGTCGTCTCCAGAGTTTGCAAAACGTTGCCTGCGTGGAATAGATTGAACAAGGCGCTCTTTTTGATCTTCATGGAATGGCTGCCTTCAGCATAAATTTGTCTTGCGGCATCAGCCAAATGGTCAAATCCCAGCGCGGTTCTAAGCATATCGATTAAAGGTTCACAGGATTTGACTTGCAGTCCCAAAATCGGTCCCCGGCTATCGCCCGGTATCTCTTTTGCCATTGCCTTTAGCCTGAAATACAATGCATGATTATTTAATATCTTCTGCAAGGCTAGCGCATTGGGATGTTCATCACCAAACACGCATGCGTCTCTTAATAATTGTTCCAGCAGCATTTGTTCCGCTATCAGAATCCCGGACGCAAGCAATGCAGCCGCATGCCTGGGGTTGCTTAAATCAGGGTCTTGCAAATCACCGTTAAGACGCACATCAGTCAAACGTTCATCCGATTCATATACCGGCTTGTCATCTGCGAGCAACAAAGCAGGCGAACCATCCGGTTTTTGCAGGTCATATGCATAGGCAAACGCCTTGGCACTGTTCAGAGTAATATCGAACGAATTGGTAAATTCGTGAGGCAGCCTGGGACGAGAACTTCTTGATTCCGTCAATTTCAAAACCTGGGCCATTTCTGTAATCAGAATACCGGTCAAAAAGTCTTCGACCACATCCGTCTCTTTCATTCTCGACTGAATGAGATTATAGGAAGTGGAAATTGCCGAGCCGATCAATTTGACAGGGTCGAACCCATATTCACGTTCGAGTTCCTGCACAACATCGTCCAGAAGATTTAACGTCCTGTTCTGTGTGAACCGCACACCGTCTGTTTTGGCGCGCATTTCATTCAAAAGCAGGGAGTATTCTGCCTTGGATAATTGATGCGTTTTACCCTTGGCAATGCGTATGACACGAAGCAAATCTTCTGTATATTGCGGGTCAACTAATTGATCTTGCTCACCGGAATGCAGCATCCATCCGACCGGAGCTGCTTTTCCATGGTGTGAAATGACAAATCCATTCTTTTGGCTAGTCATTTTATGCTCGGGATCCAATGAAATCTCCAGCTCGGGCACACGCGCAATTTCAAGACAATGCCTTGATTCAGTCAGAATACAAGCCTTGTCATCAATCATGGTTCTTTCAAAGGAGCCATCATTCAGCTCCCGGGTGATTAACGCATAACTAGGTTCATCCAGACTCTCCGGACAGCAAACGTATTCAAACCCTTGCCTGGCAAGCTGGCCGGCCAGGTTCAATCCTATGGCCCAGACGGGTGAATGAAGCGCATCCCATAAGTATTCTTCGCCGTGTAATTGCTTTGTGTTATGCCTGATTTGCGGCTGCGTTCTTTCATTCAGGATTTTCCCGCGCCCCAAGGTATAATGAGCGATTTGTTCCAGCGACCTGGTTGTCTGGCAAACGGAGGAGGCAGACTGGGGAATTGAAAAGAGATCATCCTGGTTCCCTCCTTCCCCTTTCTCGTGAGCAGGATTATCGCAATAATCTTCCCTGCATATGCTTTGCAGTAATGCCGCTCTTTGGGCCTGTCCCAGCTGTATACGCATGACAAGCGCACCGACATTCTTGAATGCATGCCTGAATATCATGGAACGCGATTCATGATTTCTTTCATTGACAAATTCGCAGGCTTTTTTTCCTGTATACGCCAAATCAACGCCGCTTAGCATACTTCCACCCTCGTTTGAATATGTTATTGTTATGTCAAATTTTATGGCCAATTAATATACATTACCTTGATTTCGCAGGCAAGCCGGTTTTTGCATGCGATAGCAACGGGTTCTTGACACCCGGCGGCATTAAAAAATAATATCGTGGCATAACATAACGATAAACCGCCAACGAGGAAGCCCGTGAATAAATTCATCGCTACCGCATTAATCAGCTTTCTGACAGCTGCCGCATTCGCAAACAGTCTGCCTGTCAGCCAACCCGGGAATCTTTATTATCACTTGACCTTTCCCGTCCGCATTGATGAAAAAACTGAATCCATACGCCTGGATGCCAATTACACCGACCTCATCATGTCAAATTTTGTCGCGGGGGCACTCTACTCTTACTTGCTGCATCAAGAATATCCCTCACTGCAGCTTGATGAAGCCTACATCTCGGGCTCATTGTTCGCGCAATTACTTCAGGAAAATCTTCAGACCAGTGATTATCAGGCTTCAACTCCCTGGATCAATCCGAATCCCGACATCAGGAAAATGCTTCTTGCACCCGGACAGGGCGGACCGTATCAACTTAATGATTACTCCAAGCGATTGGAGCACAAGATTGGCATGATCAACTTTGCCGTATTGCAAAAAAGCCTGGGCTACGCCATAGAAGACCAGGACAGCGGTGTCCAGACCCGAAAAACCGGCCCTGCCTCACTGGACGACAAGTATTTTGGACCGCTTGCTGCCGCCTATTTCCAATTTAATGACATGCTGCGTATCCAGTCCATCAACCAGGATCCCTGGGGCCCGTCCGCTCAGTATTTTTCAGCCTGTCTAAAGGCTCTGGAAAGCTCCGAAAACAATTTTCTTGATATGATTCTGAATGCAACCTATAACGCGGGACCATGGGCAGACATCACCAAAACCTATATTGAAATATGCGCGAACAGCCAAAATCCGGCCTATGCTCAAAAAATCAGGCACATCAATGATTACCAGCTGGGTGACAGCGCCTATCAGCAAAGCGTAGGAACACATGAGTCCACAGGCAGCACTTTTATTCTATATCCGCGGCAGATACGCTTTTATCTGGATCAACTTTATAATAATGAAACAGGGCTGAATACCCATCATTCCATCCCGTTTGCCCTGGAACCGCTAAAACAAGTGTTTGCAAGCTCCCTGTCTACACTTGCATACGTCAACAAAAACGGGGCGTACGAATTTATTTCCGCACAGGATGCACGACAGGCATTTGAAAGCGCCAGGGAAAGCCTCCATCTCTCCGTCAACCAAGCTCTTGATCTCGGCAATGCGCAAGAGCGAAAATTGATCTTCTCATTACTGCAAACAGCCATCCGAAATTTATCCCTGGCACTGAATATCAATTTTGCTGAGGTCACTGAACGAAATTTAAATTCTTAATTGTTGGATATTTCAGGCACAGACTGGCATCGCAGCGTTTCATGCCGCGCAAATATCAGCGCATTGTCCAGGAAATCCAGCATAAACCTGATTTTTTGATATGATTCCAGTAATTTTTTGTCCTTCTCCGGGATTTTTCTCAACTCATGGCTGATCAGCAAGCAAGCATCAACCCACAGAATCCTGCCGTCTCGGGCCTGATTGAGACAATTTAAAATATACTTGTCTCTTATGGTCACCTTATCCTGATGACCATCAAAAAAGCGGACTTTTCTTCCTTTAAACATTCCAGGTTCACGGTTTAATTCAGCGATATCATCATGAATATACATGGCGACTTTTCTGGCGATCGTTTCATCCTCACTGCCATCCACCAACAAAGCAAAGTATGATCCATCATTCATCACACAAAATGTCGTACTGCCCTGGCTGTAAAGAAAATTACGCCTCTCAATCTCACGTTTTCCCATCAAGCGGGAAACCTGGTTAACCATCGTCATGACCTGGTCAAATGCAAGGTTTTCATCCGGGTAATTGACATTTTCAATTTCAAATTCCTTGTTATGAATAATGACTCTGACATTTTCCACATCGTCGATGTCGAACAAGAAATTATAAATGGCACGGATAAGATTTTTAGAATCGACCTCACAAAACCGGCGCACAAAAGGGGTACCCAATGTTTCCACAACCAATTTATCATCGCAATAAGAGTGTTCGCTATAAGAGTGATAAAGCCCGAATTTCTTGACCTTGCCCTCTCTCCAATAATACAAACCAATACCCACGCAAGCAGTGATTTCCGTTGTAAACAGAAAAGGCAACTGGCTTGCTTCAGCGACAAGATAGTGTGTCCCACCGGAATAACTGGTATTCAGGTAAAAAGGGTTTGGATCCTGAGATCTTAAAGGCTTGGGTGCGGCATTTTTTTCCGATCGCGCCTCCATCACGCACTCCATAGATAGTTTTTGTCAATTCAATTGGTTACAGAATCGATCATGAATCATTTTGGCATCATAAAGCCTGGTTGTCCATATTTGCCAAAATGCAGTCTCCGTAAGAACGCATCTCAATATAACGCATCGCATCATTAACGTTGAAATAAATCAGGCATTAATAAATCAGATATTAATGTACTTCCGAATGATAAAATAATCTAGCCACCTCTTTTTCTAAGCACGGCAATTTTCTCGCCTTCCTGCTTGTCAACTCTGATGGATTCATGTGAATGCGAGAAAATGGATTTCGATGTAATAGACGGATGTGAAATTGCCTGTCTGGCCTCATTTAAAATGACCGGTTTATTTTCTCCTCTTCCTTTTAGCCAATTTAATGCGGGACTTAAATCACCCACGACGGATTCCGCAACTTGTTTAAATATAGACGGCCCATTGGCGCTATTCGTCAGACAGACCACTGCATTGCCTGTTTTCAAATTAATAGCACAGAATGATCGATTGGTGTTAACATCACCCCAGTGAAATGCAATAGTTCCTTGATCCGTTTGTTGCAGCCCAATACCCAGTCCCCACCCCAGGCTATCCAATACAGAGGATGGCACATCAGCATCGATAGCTTTCTGGTCTTTTCCCGCCAGGTGTATTTGTTCTTCAAACATATGTTTTATTATAAAAGGATCTTCGGCACAAACGCGCAAGAATTTCAAATAATCCTCGGCAGTTGTAATTAACGATGCCGCAGGATGCGGTGGAAACTGACGCGGGAAATGGTCTGTTTCATCTTTTTTACCATTCGAATCATGGCCGATTGCTCTCATTTGTCTTTGCGGGCTGCTTTCAGGATAAGGAATAAAACTGCTATTCCTCATTCCCAGCTCATCGGAATTAAAAATTACCTGTGATAAATCATGCAGTGTCATTCCTGTAACATGCTCAATGACTTCATTTAAAAATCGATAGGCTTCGCCTGAATAATCAAATCGCGTTCCGGCTGCCGCCGCATATTTTTCACCATATGAACCAAATTCATTAGGCAACCCAGACTGGTGTGACAAAAGCAGTCGCGCTGTGAGCAGTTTGTAACTTGGATCATCACGCATATGAGGCGGGCCAAAATCACATATTTCATGTAAAGGACGATCCAAGCCGCTTTCAGGTGACTTACCAGGTTTGCTTAACAGCCCTTTTTCAATTTGTTTCAAGACAATGTAAGCAAAAACGGTCTTGCTTAAGGATGCCGCTTCAAATATCGTTTGATTTGTAACAGGCTGCATATTGCTTGCGTCAATCGTGCCTGCCGAGTAAGATTCTATGCTATTATTTTGTTTTATTGCGACAGATACGCCCGGAATGTTTCTATTCGTAATCATCCGCTGCAAGTGAGACGAAACACTCTGCGAATCCAAATACTTGCCAATTTGTTCAAATCTGGCCTTTTCCTTCTTCTGCCAGTCTGGTTCGATTTTTATGGCAAAACCATATTTATTGGAAAAATAGTCAAGCGCATACTCCAGTTTAACGTACGGAGTAATAATTTGGCTTGCAAGTATATGCCCATTTTTCGCATTGGAAAAATAAACTATTGCCGTCTTGTTCTCAAGATCAATCGCTACCTGAGCTCTCCATTGATTCATGTCGCCGGTTTTATAGGCTAATGGTTTTTTACCCTCCCCATTTACCTCTAATTCAAAACCCATGCCGCAGGCAAGATTTTCCAGATTTTCAGATCGTATGTTCACGCCTTTTGCCCATTCATCCTTTGTCATCGGGATAATGGGTTCAAATGCGTATTGCAACTCTTCATCATTCATCCATGCTATAACAAAGCGTGCATAATCTTCCGCCGTGGTGAATAAGCTATTGGGCGCGCTTGCCGGCGGTATATCATGTGTTTTTGACACATGAACCAGGATGGTTGATAACCACTTATCTTTTGACTGAATGATTTCAGATATATTCCTTGGAAAATCCCTTGGTAATTGATGCCATGGAATCATGTTATGCCACGGCGTATTACTATCCTCGGTTAGCACTTCATACACCAAACCATGTTTCGCGGCCTTTAGGTAGATCCTTCCAGGCTCCCTGCCTTCCTCAGACATCGAGGATAAATCAAATCCGGGATAGAAACTGCTATGTTTCATTTCTAAAGGTTCAAATACATATTTTTTGGCAAGATCTTCAAGTGTTGCGCCAGTCAGTTTTTCGATGACTTTTTGCAAGTATAAAAGAGGCAAGCCTGAATACCGATACTCCATTCCGGGATCAAAGCGAGAATCAATTCTTCCCTTGAATAAATCAAATCCTGTGGTATGTGATAGAATCATTTTTGCACTTAATGATTGCGCTCGTTTCAAATCGTCAGCTGTTTTTTCCCACTGACAATTATATTCCTGGCAAAATTGATCGCAAAAATGTTCAAAAGATAAAATCTCATTAAGAGGTTGCTTTAAATCCAATATACCTTCTTGCGCCATCTTTAATATTAAATAAGAAAATACGGGCTTGCTGAGTGACGCCGCCCCAAAAATTGTTGCCGAAGTTACCAGGTCGGCCGAATCCTTTTTGGTAACACCTAGCTCTTGTGTTGCAATGGTTCCCTGGTCATCAACAAAAGCAATCGCCACGCCTGGAATATCAGCCTCCCCCATTGTTTTTAAAACTTGTTCCGCATCAACAACTTCTGGGCGTGATTGCATTGCGAGTATTCCCGGAATTATTCTTGGCATTTATGTATTTATTATAGGATAAACCGCTTGAACTCATGAAGTCTGGATATAAAAATTAAATATAAGCAATGAGTTAATTTAACAGCGTCTAATCAATCTATTCCTTGAATCCCAGACGAATGGATTTTTCCAGATTGAGTCTCGCTTTTGCACCTAATGGCAAGCCATGTAATTCTTTTTCGAAAGCAGGAAAATTATCGCGGCCATAACCGGGATGGTAAATCGCAAAAACAATGTGTTCAAAGTGCACAGCCCTTTCTTCTATCGATTCCCGATAAATTCCGGCAACCTCTTCTGCTCTATTCTTGAAAGCGCCACAACCAAACGCACATAACACAGCATGCCTGATACCATTTAGCAAGACTGTATCCAGTTGCGCATCAATACGCCGCTTGGTTTCCTTTTTGAACCACTCAACAAACTCCCTATCATTCCAATCAGCCTCTATGTCTGTATCAGTCAAATCGATCGCCGCTGACCGTAATTCATGAAAAGGAAATATTTCACTATCGCTTAAATACGCAAAGCTCCCGTCCTTCACACTTAATGCGATACGTCCTGATGATTTAGGTTCATCAAAGAATCCGGATCCTTGAATATTTGCAAATAATTCGGGACCACGAAAACATACTTCAGGCTCTTGAGTGTCCATATGCACTTTATAGGCATGATCAATGATTTTTCCACATATCGCGCTCAACCTGGCCAGCTCATCAGGCGTCATGCGGGTTTTTGCGTTGATTAAATCAGTCATTTCCGGTTTATATCGATAGACATTATTTTTATCGAGATAAATGTGACTCCCTTCCGCGAGGATATGATTGGAGCAAGATGTGCGCGCGAACATATTTTCTTCCTGGGCGCCGCCCCCGTCCAAAAAAGCGCCGCCGACAAAATATGCATTAGCCATATTTAAAACAGCATAGATTTCACCGTATTTCCTTGTTTCTCGCTGTGCGACTTCGCCCCAATCACCTCTAAACACTTCAATCTGATGAGGACTGGGCTGTTTATCATGATTCCACAGCGCAAGATTCTGTGTCGCCCGCGACAATAACGCCTGAAATTTAACCGCATCTACTACCGATACAGTGGTTTCTTCCTGTACTTTATGATGCGTTCTTTTTTCCTGGTCAAACCATGGCTCATGTTCATGCAAAGCTTTTATTAACGTATTCGGATCATCTGGTTTAGGCGTCTTGTTTTCACCTGAAAGTCTATGCCAGAATGAGTTTGTGAACTTGTTCCAGAATGAATAATTTCTGCGGACCTGATACAGTCGGCGATTAACCATTCGATGACCAAGACGGCTATACATGCATTTACCCTCACATATATTTATGCTGAATACTAATACTAATCAATGTCACTGTAATTACAATACAGCAACAATCTGAAATCTTGTACTGATATATGCCAGCCCTCTACTCTTTATGAACTCGCGGCGAGAGATTTCTATCCATGTAATCATGCTGGATTTCTGTTACACAGCTATGCTGCTCCCTAAATAAAGAATGCTCCTTGATGAGAAATTGCACAACCCTGGGTGAGCCAACGGGATAGTCCTCTGGAACATATTTAAGTATGTGCACATGGCTGTGCTGATTATTATAGCTTGCAGGAAAAATACGTATTAACTCGGGAAATATGGCAACCGCATCGTCTACCGTGAGCGGCCGCGAATATGGCGGAATGAGAGTTTTGTCACGAGATGACGCGAGCATTTTGGAATAATTTCTTTCATCTACCGGGCAAAGGACTTCAATAGCCCAGTCACGCCGCATGGGAAGATGAGCGATTGGAGCCGGATCACTGACAAAAGTATAACTTCTGAATCCTCCACATATAAAATTGATATTCAGAATCATTTCATTTGCCATGGGTCGAAAATCACATGTACCATTCGGGGTATTGATGACCATGTCGACCTCCTGCTGAGATCGGGACAAAATACTCGCATTGACCGGAGGAGTGTACTTAGTCCCATTTTCATGGCACGTATGCATCTCTTTTGCACGATAATATTGATGATATGAATCAAATACAGATTGATCCAGCATGGCATGGTCAGCTGGCACCGTGAAAACGGGAGGCAGATTTGTTCTTACTAAAGCATAGAAATTTGGCAGCACATTAATGCCTGCATAGTTTGCAGCACTGGTCGCATCACGCGCAAAAGACAGGATCAAATTGGAATTATTTTCCTGTACATGCTCAGGCATATGGAGATGAGCGTGTTTTTTAAGTGCATGGTACGAAGACGACCTTGGATCATTACCGATTATATCTGTATTAATAGCATGAGCAAGCTCAGCCACACTCATTAGCCGAAAAATGGCAGTCGTACTCTCTTCCAAGTTAAGCGTATCCGGTGTCGCCACTATTGGCGTTGAAAATGCATGATATCTTTTTGGCAGCTTATTTGCCTTTTCAGCCAGGCTTAGTTCATTCCCATCACTTTTTTCCCGGTGAGATTTGCGGTATTGCCTGATCATGTTAGAAAAATGATGTTTGAGCTTGATGAGTTGAGCTCCCCTGGCATACATATTATTGTTCCCTCGTTGTTATCGCCATTATATATAAACCGATTTTAAAATATACTTAATTTTATGAATTTTATTATATGCTTATAATTTAAAATGTTTATATTTTGCACTGTCAGCCTTGGGGAGCCGCGCGGACAGAATGATTAGTGAGTTCCAAATTTTTTTTTCGCAAATGCCTCAACCTCTTCATAACTGGAAAATTTCCTGGTTTTAGGCGCATCGTCACTGTCTTTCTTGATCGATCTAAAAATACCAAATCCTGCACCAGTACACAGCCACATCAGATATTTTCTTTTTTCCAGTGTGGTTTGCCCGATCAGCAATTTGTCGTCACGTATGGGTATGCTTTTCTCCGTCAGGTATAAATTGATGTGTGCTTTTTCAATTTCATTATGCTGCACAGGTGTGTTAAAAAATTGATACAAACAAAGCCATTCATTATCTCTGACCGTTTTGGTATCCAGACGCCACAATTCACCCGTTTTAATCAAGCGATACTGATCATCATCAATGGTTTGCTCGCCTTCTTTTAGCTCCAACGGCCCGCGAATGCTTTGATTTGCCATACCAACATCAACCAGGTAATGCTTCCCGTCAAGGTGAACAACCAATGATTCGTGCGTTTTAGGCAAATCAGGCATGTCAGCCGAATCAAGCTGCGCGCAAGGCTGCATAATCACTTTTGCCAAGCGCCTGTCTACATTGAAACCGGCGGCGGATAAAACCGCAAACAACAATTCCAAATGCTGAAAACAATAACCGCCCTTTTTTCTGATCATAAGCGCAAATAAATCGTTTATATCAAGCGTAGGGATTACCCGCGTATCGGCGGGCATTTTGCCTGCATTATATAAAATGGAATTTTGATAATTAAAAGTTGACAGATGATGCTCAATAATGGTTTTTAAAGCCTGTAGTGTTAACTGTGCAGGGAAAAATCCAGACAATCCCACATAGAGAAAATACTTTTCCAGACTGAATGCTGCACTGCCTGCCTGGCATTGATCATTAGTATCTTTATACGATTGCATATAGCGAACCCTGATAGTTTGATATATTCGTTCCAACTGCAGCCCGGAACACGCCTGGCGCGGATTTTACCACATAAGTATATGCAAATTAAAGAAATTTTAATGCAGTCAGCAGATTCTGCCCCACCATTGCGATATGCGGTCTTTACAGCCATTTATGATATTCTCTACTAAGTTAGCAATAACGATCAAATATTGACTTAATTGGCACTATAACCTTGTACTTGTTAACCAAGCGGCAGTTTGAAGGTGAGTGAAGCATGAATTATCAGCGTCAATTAAATAAAGTGATAGAATTTATAGGCAAACACCTTGATGAAGAACTATCACTCACACAATTGAGTGCTATAGCATGCTTTTCAAAATTTCATTTTCATCGCTTGTTTACAGCTTATACCGGATTGTCTTTACAGCAGTACATACGCTGGCTGCGATTAAAACGCGCAGCGCATCAACTTATTGTTGATAAGGACAGAACGATTATTGAAATCGCAATCAATGCGGGGTTTGATTCTCATGAAGCTTTTACCAGAGCGTTTAAACAAACATGCGGCTTGAGTCCCAGTGAATTTAGACGTCAATCAAGCTGGGAAGCGTGGGAACAACCGCCTTATTGGTTGCTCAAACAAGGTGACATAGCAATGAACGTTAATATTAAAAAAATGAGTGCCCGCCGCCTGGCCGTGCTGGAACATCGCGGCGATCCCAAACTTATCGGCGAGAGTGTCAGCAAGCTTATAAAATGGGCCAAATCACAGCCAGTAAGCGTTAAGCCTAAAGCGGGCGAAGCATTCGCCTTTGCTTATGATGATCCCAGCATCACGCCTGCATCCGAATTTCGGTTTGATTTAGGGATAACAGTGCCGGAACAATTGAAGCTTGAAGGCGGCATAGTTGAAAAACGATTACCTGCCGGACGATACGCCATAGCAATACACAAAGGGTCTCGCGATAACATCAGTGATACCGTGTATGCGTTATACCGTGACTGGCTCCCGAATTCCGGCGAGGAGTTAGGCGATTTACCGTGTATATTTTGTTATTACAATTTTGATCATGAGGTGGCTGAAACTGAATTACTGACTGAATGCTGGTTATTATTAAAGTAATTCAATTTGTGAAAAAAAGTATTGTTGGGCCAGGCAACGCTGCGCCCAACAATATTATAAATGTCATGCGCATAACCTGCATCACGCATACGGCAGAACCAAAGCCAGCTTTACCATATTGATCTATGGGCTGATTAACAAATCGAATGCTGCAGAGAAAGCGGGCCTTAGGCCCGATACCTGTTTGGCCGACCCCGGCCCAAGCCCATGATCTGAAGATAAATAGACCAATTCTTAAGAATTCATTTCGCAATGTGTATGAAACCACAGCAATTAATATTTCAGCACTTAATAGAGATAAAATATATTTATCACCAGCTTTACATATCAAAATGAGGAGGTTTGTATGAAAGGCCATCTGCTAAAAATCGCGTTATCCCTAGGCGCAGCGGCAAGTCTTTGCGCTGCGGGCGCAGCACAAGCAGGCATGTGTTGTTATGGAGGATCACAGTATTATGATACTGTAACCGGCGTAAATGTATATGTGGGAAGCGGGATGAGTTATTACGGTTCCTATTATAATTCCGCGTGCGGAAATCAATGCACCATGGTGCCAGCGCATAAATATAACGGATATTATTATCCGGCACAAAAAGTTTGTTATAAAGGCGGATATTATAACAGCACGATTCTATGCGGTTGGGTAAAAGGTTATTGGAAACATAAAACCAAGATCCCTGGTCACGATGTTTGCTGGCGATATTAATCACTTAACAGACTGCGAGCACAAAGCTTAGATAGCCTTGTTAAGATAGTTCTCCCAAGGCGCTCCAGCTTTCCAGATAAAAGGCAAGACTGGAACGTTTTGGGAGTGGCTATTATTGTCAATCATCACAATTGTATCGGGGGTAGGCAGTAATAATCTCATCATAAATCTTAAACATCAGCTCAAGAATATGATCTCCTTCCGGTGCATTGGGATTTCCTTCACCCCCTTTTGAGTTCAATGCGGCAGCGACGGTTACATTGTTACATGATTTCCATATATATGCCGTCCTATAACCCAGGCCGCTGCCTTCATAATACCAAAATTGACCGCCAGGATCTTTATATAACGACCCGACTCCAAGGCCAAAGCCATTTGGATCCTGCGGCGTAACTGTTGCAATGGACCGCCCTGTTTTCATGGATACAACTGATTTAAGGTTTTTCAATTCCCGGTCTTTATATTTGTCCGGAAAAATCTTGCCATGGTATAGAGCCTGTACCCAATGTATGATGTCTGTTGTATTAGAAATCATCGCGCCCGCCGCAGCACCCCATGACAGATTATTCGCTGTCGTGTCAAGAAGCTTTTTTGTCTCATGGTCGTAAAAATAACCATGGACCATGCGCGGCATGATTGAATCTTGTATCGCTTTCCAGTTTTTTCCGGCAACATAATAAGTGTTTTTTAAACTATAGCTGCTGTTATCCAAAATGCGTTTATGTAACTGGTTTGCCAGGGAATCATTGGTAATTTTTTCTATTATCATGCCTGCCAGTATGTAATTCGTGTTTGAGTAGTCAAATTTATTTTGACCAGATTCAATGGGTTCATCGGGATGAGCATAGCTGACAAGCTCCTCATCGGTCCATTCCGCCCTGATGTCGTTTTCCAGCTTTTCGGAAAATACGGGATCACGAGTATAGGAAGGGATGCCGCTGGTCATATTAAGCAGTTGCCTGATGGTCACTTAATTCCATTGTTTATACTGTGGCAGCCATTTTTCCAGGGTGTCATCAAGAGCGAGTTTATTCTCAGCTTGTAATTGTAAAATAACCGCTGACACAAAAGATTTTGTGATACTTCCAATTTCAAACAAGCTATTCTCGTTTACGGGCTTATTCAAAGGCGGATACCCGGCGACACCGGCATAATAATTTCTCAAATCGCCCGTTAGAGGCGCGCTTTCATAGGGTAAAAAAATGGAAACACTGACCGCGGTGATGCGTTCAGGGAATTTCCTGGTATCGGGGTTATTCAGACTGTTCTCATTTAAATATGTGTTAATCATCTGATCAATGCGGCCATCGATAGCCTGAGACGGATGCCTGGCTGAACAAATCACAGGATATACACTCATTACAGAAATAATTACAGCACATGTAAGACAAGGGATTTTCATGACCGCCTCGTATTGTTAATTTTATAAATTATGCGTTTTCATTTAATTCAGTATACAGCCAGGATCAATAAGTTGCATATACAACATTGTCCGCTAAACTACCCGACTACATGGAGATAAAATACACCGGAGCTTAATGAATGCATACGAACCATTCCAAATGAACTCCGTCTCTATATCATATAATACCGGCTTGCTGCCCTCCAAGAACAACAATATTCTTTAACATTGCGTCTAATCGTGGTATTGATATCCACCCAGAATGCCTGGATTTAAACCAGCCACAACGGTGATATTACTTATTTATTTGAATTATAATAAAAATTTCATATAACCCATGAAAACTTACATGCGCAATACCCTCATCGCTATAATCATCATGAATAACCTCTCTCTGCCGGGCTTAATTTCCAATGCGTGGGCTTATCACACGGATAATGGACGCATGATGGATGAAAACAATCATCAAATTATTATCGATGGGGTAAATTGGGCCGGATTTCAAGATGCCGGATTTGTTGATGAACTCTATGGAACAATTCCTTTTTATTCACTAGCCAAACCTTATCAACCGCAAATACCCGCGGGACTCATGGATCTGCTGAAAAATCCCGGGAAATTTTCCGATCTGACCAATGTCAAGGAAACAAACAGTGTTTCATTCAAAACTATTCGCTTACCGATTAATCCAAATAATTTACACGACTCCGGAATCAATAATCATTTTCGCATGGATTTGACTGATGCGAGAAACAAGGCAAGTGGAAACGGGCCGTTTTGCAAGATCTGGAATGATACTGATTGCACACAACCATTAAGCATTACCGAATCTCTCTATCAAATCATGGATGAGTTCAAAAAAACAATATACGTGTATTAGTCGATTTTCATCAGACACCGTCAGGACGAAACGGGAATGTCGTCACCAATAATTATTCTCTGCATGATTATCAGAATGATGTCGCTGAATTAGCAAAAAATTTAAAAGTAAAAAACCTGGATAATGTGCTAGGAATAGATGTATTTAATGAACCTCATAATTTATTCTGGTTTTCAGAAAATGGTGATCAGCCTGCCTGGGTAGATGTTATTGCAGCTGCCGCAAGCGCTGTTTATCAAAACAATCCTGATCTTCTTTTGTTTGTGGAGGGTCCAAGTTCAGAAGAAGCCGGTCCCGCAATCTGTATTCCTCATGGTCAAATTCCGGAAGATATCAGCGCATATAGTATTGACCGCAATGCGTGCGGTAACGGGCTTGATGCGATTCATTTCAAATCCAACTGGGGCGAAAATTTCAGAGCGTTATTGGATGCTGATGCAGCAAAAAATAGTGAATTTAAATTAGGCGGCGAATTGCGGTCACAGCTGCTCAAACGATTGCCGGTTGAAATGGTTAACTGGTTATTAGGCCAGCCTGACGACTCCAGTCATAATGGATCACATCTTGTTTTTTCACCGCATATTTACGGTTCCCATGTTGCCACATGGCAATCTTCTCCCGAAGCAAGCCCATACCGTTTTAATTGGAATTTCGGATTTTTGCAGGATTCCAACTATTCTGTTGTTATCGGAGAAACGGGTTACCTGACAGATCAGGTTTTGGATGTTTCTTTCTTTAAAGATTCAATCAGCCCCTATTTAATCAAGAAAAATATGAATCACCAATTATTTTACTGGACGTTCAATTCAAATAGCGGCGACACCGGCGGCATCAGGGAGAATGCCAATACAGCAGCTCTGGTTGTTGACAAGGAACGAGCATTACATGATTTGTTTTATTATAAGCAATCTTCAAACTGATTAAACGCAAGTGAACCTGTCTGCCTGAAAGCGTTTTTGACGACTTTTGACCGGCGGTGCTTCCAAAGCAGCGACATAGCCTGTAACCCGGCAGGCCTGGAAACGATGTCAGTCATTTTGATGACCTTTTAATATGCGGACACCGTATATCTAGTTAAGTTTAAAAGTAAAGCTTTTATCTCCCTTGCCGCAACCCCCTACTGACTGACCGCACATCCAGCCTGCGGGAATATGACCCTCTTGAAAAGCCTTATAAACCCGCTTTGCGTCTGCGCATGAAAGGCCGCCGCTGGTAACAATTTTATGTCCCATGTATTTTCCGCAATTACGCGCCTGGGTGGCAGTAGTCATGAATAATGAAAACAAGAAAATCATAATTATGAATAATGTAGATAAAATCCTCATGGAATAGCCTTATAGTTTAAAATGTAAGCAATCATATCACTATACATTCTGCCAGGTAAATAATATATAACCATACCAGATCAAGCTAGGCACTCGCTCCGGGGAATTGATTGCCCAGCCTCAAAAGTGCATATAGGCGTTAAAAACCGTTCTATGACCTGATTAACATAGTTTGCAGATGTGGCAAAAACAAAATGATCAGCACCATTTATTTCAACCAGCTGTGAATCAGGAATGTTACGTCGCAGATAAAGACCCACTTCTTGCGGCACTTCCAGTCCCAGGTTACTGGTAATAATCAAAGTGGGCACATGAATTTTTTTCAGTAATGGCCTGAAATTCTCGTGCGCAATATGATTGAAAAATCCTAGTAAGGTTTTTTTACTTGACATCATCCCCATTTTATAAAATCTGGCTCTGAGTTCATCAAGACCGCAATTACATTTTTCTTGCGTTGCCACATTGATGATGGATTCAATCGTATTTTTAAAATCATTATGGGTGATTTTTTCAACGATTGACTTATTTTTTCCAGAGGTAAATCCATACGGCCAATCCGGACCTTGATTGAATTGCGGTGATGAATTAATTACGATGAGTTTATCAACCTGGTCAGGATAGGTAGCGCTGAATTTCATCCCAATGTGTCCTGCTGACGCGAACCCAATGAAGACAACATTCTTTACGCCCAGTTTTTTCAGGAAATGACTGATAACATTCGCATACCATGCAGATAATTCAGCAGGAATCGGAGTTGGCAGTGAAGTCGATAATCCATATCCAGGCAAATCCAAGGCAATAACACGATATTTCTTTTGAAAATTCTCAAGCTGAGGCCGCCAGGAATCCGCGTTAAGCGGCAGACCATGTACAAATAAAATGACATTGCTTCCATTATTATTATCATAATAATGAATTCTGACGCGATTGTTTAGATTAATGAAATTACTTTTGATCGATTTGCCGAAAGCAGGCGCGACTAAAAGCAAAAACATGATCGAGCAGCCTATTTTTTTGAGTTGGCTAATCATGCCCATTTCCATCTGATTATTTATTGGTAAAGAAGTGTAATAATGCCAGGAATCATACCCGTAATGGCTATGATAGGCCAGTTAAAATTTCAATGTATGATGCCTGGAAATATTGCAGTAGTAACGACGAGATAGTTATTTACTCGTATTACGATATTATTATAATATTTGGATTGACAGCGTTGAATGCAGAAATGCAGCGAGCAATATTGTATTATAACGCACCGCAGGATAATCAGGATAATGGAAAACATGAAATTTTTGATTTCGATCGCAGGTTTTCTGGCCTTCGCCATGGGATTGCTCTGGATAGGCCAAGGCTTGGGTTATATCAAATGGCCGTCTAGCAGTTTCATGATTAGCCGGATTCAATGGGCATATTATGGCGGCTGCCTAGCGGCCGCCGGACTGGCCCTCATCTTTTACGCCAGACACCGTGGTTAAATTACAAGAATGCTCATTGTCACATCCAATTTGACTTAAGCGCCAGTCCAATCAAATCAAAATCCGTCTCTCACGAAAAAATATTTTTTCATATTGTGTTTTCTTGTCGTCAACATCGATATTGACTCTGTTGAGATAATCCTCCACGTCGGGATTGTTCAGGTCAGTATCGCCATTCCATGGCGTAATAAATTTGTTAAATGCCAGCAAATATGTTTTAAATGAATGATTGTTATAAGCCCCATCCAGTAAACCATTAGAATTGTTAATGAGCGAGTGGTATACTGATTTTAACGCATGCACATACGCCTCGGGTTCCTGATCCACATCAATACCTTTCACCGCAGCAGAAAGTGATAAATTGAATTTACGCGCCACGCTGCGTCCATGCCGGCCATGAAAGAATATTAAACTTGTGCTTTGTTTATTATAATTTATATAATGTTCAGAAAATTCGTTAAACCTGTCCAGAAAAAATTGCTGTCTGGACAAGTTGCCAAGCCGATTTTCACTGCGCGCTTTATCTGCGCTCAAATCCCGTATTCTCATATCTTGCCTAACAATCAATTCAGCTTGCGCAGTATTCTTTTTAAACAAATTCTGATTTTCAACATCTCTGGCTTGATTAGCCAGCCTCAGTTCGTTATTTTCAGTTTTCAATCGTTGTGATTCAGCTTGCTGCCGCAGAATTTCATCTCTTAAGGTCTGGATATGAACTTCCTTATTCTGCAGCGTTTGATTCAAGTGTATGATCTCAGCATCTTTTTGAGCCACTTGCCTGGCCAGTGTTTCGCCAAGCGCTTGCTGCTCTCGATGTGACTTATCCAGAACAGAGTAATTATTGCTTAATTCATCAAACCTGCGCTGCAGTTTCTCCTCATCCATTTTTCTGGTTGTCACTCTAGCCGGGATTGGGGATAATTGATGGTCTGATTCTGTTTTTTCTGCATGATCACGATTAAGCCCAGACTGACCATTTGTATTCAAGCGAAGGAGTATACGTTTAATTTGATTTTCATCTGGATTCAAGTAGAGCAAGGATAATTGATTCTCCAATTCAGCCAGCTCATCGGCTTCAAACATGGGGCCATTCAATTCTTCATCCAAAATAAAAGGCAAGCTTTCATCACGCACACACTGTTTAGCATTCAGCAAGCGCGCATGCGCATGCAGCAATCCTGAAATTTTTTTCTCATACTCAGGCACATTAAAATCCTTTCCAAGAAAAGGATGCGCCAGGACAAATTCAGTGAGAGCAGATAAATTACACGGTTTATCTGTTGCACAAAAATATTTGTCGAATTCATCCTGCTTAATGTGAAAATATCCGGCATGAACTAACCCGACGGTTTGTTTATCCTGCCGGTAAACCGAATCCTCAAAATCACAATAATGCCCCAGGACAGCCCTGATTCTGTCGCACTCCATCCGATACTTCACTCTTACTTCAAATCCGGCAGCCTCTTCATCGATTAATCCTTGAAGTTGATTTTCTACACGTTCCAGATAAATTATTTCATCCGTGCGCCGCATGACATTTCTTTTGTAACGTTCCAGATTATCCGAAACCATGCCCGCAATCCTGTCAATGAATATATAACGTTCATCGTGACAATTCGGGTATTTTTGCTCAAGATCTGCCTTGATATTCTTGATTCTGATTTTTAGTCCATGTTCGATACGATCAAGCTCGGACAACAAATCAAGCCTGTCTTTCAAATTGGAAAAATCGGCCTCGATTATTTCCTGAAGTTTAATATCATATGCGTCAAAATCGATTTCCTGATCCAGGTCAATCATCAAGGCATTCAGAAGTGAGCTTGTGCTTTTTTCATTTTGTTCCGATATTATTTTAATATGGTCTTTATATTTTAGCGCCAATTGCTTCATTCTTTCATCTATCAACAAAAGCAATCGTTTTTTTATCTCTTCAAGCTTGTCTTTTTGCACAGATTGCCTCAACTGACTGGCCAGCATCCCAAATTGGGATTCAATCCTGTCATTAATCATCACTTCCATGTTTTTTAAATCTTTTTGGGAAAGGCTATGACAAAACAGTACACATTCCCTTTCCATTGCATTCAGGTGCATACTTATCTGCGTTCTTAGTTTTGAGACATAGCCGGCAATATCACTTTTCCTGCCTGAATAAATCTTCTCCAGGACTGCTTGTTTATTAGCAATCAGCAGATCCATATTGGCACTGAGACCGGATAGTATTTTTCTAACGGAACTTATCTTTGCGTCAAATATGCTTTTCGCACAGTCATAAGAGGGTCTGGCCGCGCTCGAATCACATGCCTGGACGTACTTGTCGTTAAAAGCAAAACCTTCTCCCCGGCATCTCAATATGACTGGTGTATAACCAAGGTATTTTGACTCATTTGCCGCAACCATTGTCTTCAATAAATGGGTATGCAGAATCCCTGATTCATTCTTGCTCCAGTAATATTTTCCCTTCAGGCTTGTTAACAAGCCGGCGATAATACCTTCTATCTCCTTGTAATCCAGGGTAATCAAATATATTTTCGGATCACAGGAATGCTGCCTGACCGCCTCCAAAATGAGCGCCGCCTGGTCTCTCATGCCTTCATTTTCATATTCTTTTGCCGCAGACAGTAAGGCGCCGCACACAAACATCTTTGCGTCTTCTGCCGCAATTTTCGTGCAAGCCTCATTTGCATCAACTGGTAGACGAGTATTCATTTATGATGCCTCACATCATGTTTAACTGACCATTCCTTTTAATCAGATTTACGTCATCCAAAAGCGTCTTGATTGCCACAGCTGTTTTGCTATTGGAACTATTGCCTTTTAAATTGGCCACAAGGTCATCCAGCTTGTTAGAAAGCGCAGATAAATCATTACTGTCATTTAGCTGTTCTAATGTTATTTCTATTAATTGATCTCGCACCCTATTATGTCCGCGCGCTTGCGCATCGGATAATATAATTGAAAGTTGATATTGAACATACAAATGATATTTATCATTAGTGCGGAATGTCTGTAAAACATAATTTAACAACTCTCGCTCACAACTGGCCAGATCGCCTCGTTTGCGTGTCGCATCCATTGCCACTCCTGTTCCCGTGGGTAACAAAGTCGCTCCAAAAAATGAAAGGCCGATTAACACTGGGGCGCTTAACCCCAGACTAAAGAAAACGCTGGCTCCGCTTGTAACCAGCAAACCGCCGCCTGTCACTGCTGATGTAATTCCCCATCCTCTTCGGGTCGAAGCAGCGGATTCATGCAGACCAATTTGTTGATGAAGCCTGGTAACGCATTGGACGGGCGGCTGAGTACTTATTAACTGGGCAATACAGGTTAAGTCATCCAATATCATCTCACTGCTTGCGCCTTCTTTAATGTAAGCCGCATGTAAATAGCAAATCTGCCCTATTGCCGCCTTAAGGTATTTTACAAATTCCTGATCAGGATGATTTTCACAAACTGTGATTAATGCCATCAAGACAGCGTCGATTTCTTCAGATTGATTTTTGTATTGGTCAGCGTTGTTCAACCGAGCTTGCATAGTGAATCTCCTCGCCTTATGCACTCTGTAGCAATTGTTTTGCTTTCATTTATTTGATATCAGAGTTTGATCTAAACCGCAACGCTCCGCCTTTGTACAAATAATACACAGGCCTGATTTGTTACATCAAGCTGACCGTCTTGCTGGCATACGGGATGATTCGCTTCTTTGCAGAATATCAGCGCGAGACAGGTATGGGATAATCAGGAGCCAAATCCATTGCCAAATCACGCAACAATTCCACGCTATAATTTGTATCATCCGGCCTGGATTCATTTAGCGTATTTACAGCGATAAAAACCATATTCTTTTCAGGCAATACGCCAAAAACACCGCTATAGCCGCCGAAGCTTGGATTTTGAATCAGCCAATGGTTCACATTGACAAAGCCCATGGCGAAATAAAAATCGTTTGTATTTTTACCTTTGCCTACAGTATCCGGGGCTCGTAGAATTTGTATGGATTTTTCTGTTAACAATCCCTTACGCATCCATGCGTGAGCCCATTTGCCTATGTCAGTAATATTAGAAACAACCGCCCCGGAATTTGAAGTCCAGGATGGATTCCAATAGGTAGACTCTTCATAAATTCCTCTATCCTGACTGAAGGCGTGAAGTACAGGATGAGGCATCATGGCATTCAGATTAAACTGCGTATTATTCATGCCAACACGTTTGAATATATAGTTGTTTAGCAGTTCGTTAGTGGACAAATGACTGACCTGACTTAAGATACTCCCAAGAATGACAAAGTCAGTATGAGAATAATGCTGGCTTGTTCCGGGCTTGAACTTCGGTTTTTCCATCGTGGCATAATCAATCAAGTCTTTGTCTGTCCATGATCTGAACGGGTTATTGATCACTTCATCGATGAATTTTCTGTTATAAACATAGTCAGGATAGCCGCTAGTACAGTTAGCCAGCATCTTGACGGTAACGAGATCGGCATTAGGTAAATCAGGATACCAGCGCGAGATTTTATCGTCCAGGCGAATTCTGTTTTCTTCCACCAGTAACATCAACGCTGCAGTCAGCATTGTTTCAGTAATACCGCCTATGCGGTAATGCATATTAACTGTGGCGGGAACACCTGTCATCGACTCACCCACCGCATTGATGCTGACAGGTGTGCCATCAATCCATAAACCATAAATCATTGCCTTGACCGGCTTGTTCTTGACAAAAGCCTTAACCTTGCTATCCAGCCAGTTTTTATCAACAACAGCATAGACCGGATTGATCAAGAACAGGATAGAGATGACAAAAATAAAAATCTTACGATATCCCTTCATATTTACATCCCCCCTGTTAATACAATTATTTTACAAGAGTAAGAGTAAAATGCACAACATTGTCAAATATGTCATGACCACCCATTTTTGCATTCTTGCGGGAAAACGCAGATGGAACTATCACCATGAGTGTTGAATTTGATTGGCATGGATTTTCAAATGAAAATAAACCCATGATCACGACAACACAACATACCTGGACTTTAAAAAATGAACGCTCTCTCTTTATCCGGCAAGCACAATTTCAATAAATATATGGAATGATTTTCTTAGTGACGCGCGCTTGATATCCGGCATACCCTGGGTATGTTTCGCATAATAATTTTTCTTCCATTTTTAACTTTATGACAAACAGCAATCCTAATAAAAGAGTGAGCAGCATGGCCAACACAGAACCCCAAAGTATAGACCACCCCATTGAGAACAGTATTGCCCCGCCATACATGGGATGACGAACAATACCATAAAGTCCGGATGTGACCATTTGGCCTTCATGAGCAGGCTTGATCGTGGGTGTCAGTGCGGGTCCTAATTGTCTGGCAGCAATCGCCAATATAGACAAACCAGCGGCTGACAGGATTATCCCAGACACTAACCCGCCCAAATGCAGATTGATACGAGCAAAAAGCGTTGCCAGGGGCATAACCCCGATAAGAATGCGCTGAGTGACCACATACTTATCTAAGTGTTTGAATAAATTATTCATTTATTTGTCAGATTCAATATGAACATGATGTTTGAAATAATGCAATCATTGCTGCGCAATTAAACCACATCCTATTTTAACCCGCATTAAAAATGCAGACCCGCTTTCACACATCGTCACCAGTAGATATAGGCATAAATGCATCCCTGACGCACCATCACAATAAAACGTTGCTCATAAGAAACAAAAACGGGCAATTACCTGTTTATATTATAAACAGATAGTCGCCCGCCTTCAGATAGTGTTTGCCAAATCCCCCATAGATTCATCATCCCGACTCATCACGTCTAACCGGGATATGCATTCGCTAATATCAAACCCAGTCTGTGCCAAGCCTGACGCCAACAAACAAGCCTTGATCGCTAAAGTTGCTGGTCTTAGTGCCGGCAAAACCGGAATCTGGGGCTTGCATTGCCCTGACGTTATTTGTTGTTACATCAAAGTATCCATTATCAGGTCGTTCAATTGCATGAATGTAGGACTCGACTTGCCATCCAGCGTCCACCGTCAACGTCGTTGTTCTGCATGGCGCCCCCTCCCCTCCAGCCTGTCCCCACACATAGGAGTAACTGGCGCCAAGACGCATGCCAAATCTTGGGATCACCACTTTTCGGGTTGTAAAATCAGACGAATAATTGATGTATGTGTTATCGAATATATCGTGAGACACTGCAACCGTCGGATCAAGTGAAATTTCACGGTCACTCACCAGCAGAGCAGCATTTGTATTTCCAAACAAGGCAAAACCATAAGGTAAATGATAAGTCATATCCAATTCGACTCGCGGTCCTATACCCTTTGTTTCATTTTTTGCTTCGAAACCTATATTGCTTTCACCCGAATAACTGGAATCTGAAGCAATCCTTAGCTTGCTATGCAGCTTTGCATACTCTAATCCTCCTGCAAAACGCACACTCCATGGGTTACTGAAGTTAATGGTGTGACCCCAGACTGCATACGCATCATCCAGATCAAATGTCACTCGGCCTGTCACATTATTCCAGATATTGTTCCCGCCTATCCAGCGTGGCGCAGAGGGGCCAAAACCACTGACTGATCCTGCCGGCGAGACTGAATCACTATCGCTGGTGTTCATACTAAACCAGCTAAGTGTGAGATCATCGTTTTCAGTAAAATTAATGCCGCCGAATACTCGCCAGCCCCAATCATATGATGTCGATATTCCTCTGGTATAGAAAGATCCCCCGCTGTTTGCGGGAAAAATAGTGACATAATCCAGATCACCATTCATTGGCCGTAAATTTAATCCTTCAACACCGATAAACGCACCCGAAAAGTGAGTAGTCCATGGTGTATTATTGCCGGGCATGCCTGCAGATGCCGAGGCCGTCACACCCAATACAATGACACTGATCGCGCTTCTTTTGAAAAATTCCTTCATTTCCATATACTCCCTGCGATATACCAGTTTGAGTTTTTGCAAGCACATATAATAGAAGAATTTTATTATTTAAATCAAACACATTTTATTATCCCGCCTGTACATGTCATCCAGTCATTGCAAGCAACTGTTCCAGCAGCTTTTGGCACGCTGCCAGTGACCATGGAAAATGGCAATCGCATCGTGATTATGATACTTTGCGTAAAGCATGAGACTCATTAATCATTCACGGCCAGATTTTCAGCTTTAGATACCAAACTATCGTTGGTGCTTATCATGACATTCAATTACAAAAATACAGGTGTGACAGCTTATCAAGATGTGAATGAAGTATTATTGAAAATATCGAATGGCATTGCTGAAATTATCGGTAACAATCTCATTGGCTTATATCTATTCGGATCTCTGGCTTACGGCGATTTTAATACAGACAGCAGTGACATTGACCTGATAGCAATTACAAAACAGCCACTCAATCATCATGATCTTGATCTGATCAAGCAGATGCACAAGAAAACAGAAGCACATTGTTCAAAATGGAACAACAGACTGGAATGCTCTTATACGCCTATAGATATGCTTAGTCATATTTTACCGCCAAAAGAACCTCGCCCGTATTATGGCGGAGGAATTTTTTATGATCAGGCTCCTTATGGAAATGAATGGATTATTAACAACCATTTATTATATAAACACGGCATCTCACTCATAGGTCCTGATATCAAAGAGTTGATCAAACCTGTTGATATTATCGAAGTTCAGAAAGCATGCATCAGGGATTTATTCCAGGAATGGCTGCCCAAAATGACAGATTCAGAATGGCTGGATAACAGCCATTATCAATCGTATCTTGTCATGAATTTGTGCCGTATTCTCTATACTGTTATGAATGGTGTCGCCAGTACAAAAAGAATTTCGGCTGAATGGGTAAAAAACAGATATGGATCAATCTGGACTCATCTTATTGAAACCGCCGAGAGCTGGAAATACGGAAAGGAAATGTCATTAAAAAATAAATCGATTGAATTTATCAAATTCGCGGCAGATAAAGTTAAAGAAACTACACTTTTTCAGGAAATGTATGCCAATGAAATTTATCTTGGCCAGAGAAGGAGTGATCTCCAGCGTATAACCGGCTTTCTCGATGATGTTATCAATTGGGCCAAACAGAATAATGAAATAATAGGCATTGCGTTGGTGGGTTCCTACGCCAGGAATCAGGCGAAAGAAGATTCCGATATTGATTTGGTGATATTATCCTGTAAACCGGAAAAATATCTATCAAACAATGAGTGGCTAAAAAAATTTGGCAAATGCATAAACATCAAGCGGGAAAATTATGGCGCAGTAACCTCATGGCATGTTAGTTATCAAGACGGCCATGAAGTTGAATTTGGAATCGCCTCGCCAAGCTGGGCTGATATACCGGCAGAACAAGGAACAAAAGAAGTTGTCACTCATGGAATAGTTATTATTTATGATCCCAAGGCATTATTTATCAGACTGATCACATGCCTGTGACTATGGAACATAGCAATCGCATCGTGATTATGATACTTTGCGTAAAGCATGAGACTCATTAATCATTCACGGCCAGGTTTTCAGCTTTAGATACTATACAAGAGGAAAAAACCATGTCAAACATGAATCCCGTACTTCCTGAAGACGTTTTACCCGATGGAGTCGATACCACTGCTATCAATGGAAAAATAGTAAGAAAAGGCACAATTGCCGCATTCCTGGCTAACGCGGATATTCTTGAAAACCCGGCCGCTACGCAGCAACAAAAACAGCAAGCCATTAATACCATGCAAGAGCTGGCGCCAGCGGTAATTACCATAGGTTTGCATAAACACGTTGTATTCAGGAATGCTCAAGTGGAACAGATTCTAGTAGATGCCGAACTGTCTACAAAATAATAGCTTGATGAGATTAAATCATTTCAGGAAACCTGATCTGAATCAGCGGCATTGGCAATCATTATAAATATAAGACCGGCAGTCACTATTCCATTAGCATCCGTTATATGACTGAAATGTTTATAACAAGCCAAATGCACGTATAATCCATGCCCATCCATGTGGATATTAGCCAGTAGAAGACTAAAACATATTAACTAAAACGAGGATACAGGATGGAAGCGCGCAAAGATTGTAAAGTCATATTAATAGGCAGTGCGGATTCAAAAAAAGCGTTCATGGACCAGGCTGAAGACAAAGATTGCTTGCCTATGCCAAGAACAGTAGGAATGGACTTTATCGTCGTCCACGTGAATAACAGAAGATTTCAGCTTTGGGACATGACCGGCCAGGAGCACTTTCGTTCAATCACATCAATCTATACTAAAAATGCCGATGTCTATATCTATATTGATGCTGATCCTGAGACAATTAAAAAATTTGAAAGTCTGAGAGATAAAAACACATGTATCGCTGTTAATTTCAATTCCTTTAATCATAGTCCAAGAGACTTATTGGGAAAAATTGACTTCCTGTTTAAATCAGAAGAACGGAATGAAAAATTAAACGAAATCAATATAATTAATAAATCGGCACTAATCATGTGCGCCAATCTTTTTGATGATAAATCTCTGTTTAAACTGTTACCTCCAGAAATAGCCAGCGAAATAACCAAGGCTTATTACTCAACCAAAGACCATTATTATAAGCAGCAAATTTTCTTTAAATGCCCACCACAAACAGAACAAGCTGTAGAATCTCATAAAAAAGATGGCAGAGTGGAAATTTCAAACAGGCGTGACACGGAAGACCACTCTCGCGGTCCACGTTCAGGGTGCAGCATTCAATAACAAGGAAGCCGGTTGAATTTCTATTTTTTGTATTTGATCAATCGCCAGACATAACATTACGGTCGGTATACAACGAAAACCACACCATAAATGCAAAGATTGCAATTTTTTCGTAATACACATATTATCTCATAGCCTGTAAAAGAAAGGATTTCTTGATATGTTTAAAAAAGGATTCTCGACCCTTTTCTATTTTTTAACAATTTTTCTAACAGCCGCCACTGTATATGCCGATGATAAAACCGGCTGGAACAATAGCCGTAGATACATGGCAAAAGGCATTTGTGAAAGCAATTATAAGGACATGTGCAGCGGAAAAGGCGTTTGCGATACGGGCGGTGTTGTCAGCAAATGCAACACGGGTTGCGGACAAATTCCTGGTGGATGGTATACCTTTTCATATTATTGCTCCCCGCCGCCGGCAAATGTTTGCACGGGCAATACTGTAACGAAAAATTATAATTATCCAGACCAGAGTTGTGATGTATATTGCACAGGATGGGGAGTTCACTATTGTTTTATTCTGGATGGCACATTCAAGCAATGCACATATGGGAATGACCCTGGTTACTGCATGTGTGGAGAAATTATCGGCACAACGCCAGGCTGCACGCCCGTCCCACCCGATGGCGGTGAAAATGTGAAGCAATAAGGACATATAGGTTTTAAGGAGTTACACATGATTAGACTTCGCGATTTTCTCATTTTTTTAGCAGGCGCCGCATTTTTCCATACCATCAGCCATGCCATGTTACCCTATTTTGTGGCTTTGCCATGGCCCCTGGGCTTTATGACATTGACTCAATATGGTAATTATTGGATTATTGCAGGCAGCGCATTAATGACAGTATTACTGTTGTGGTGGGCCAGCAGATTGCCGCGATAATCAATATCCAACATTTCAACCTTACGGATCATAAGCATCCAGTAATAAACGGCTAAACTGCTTATTCGCAGGATAATGATTGGCCTGCGGCGGCAACAAACAGAATTTCAGACAAATCTAGTCCTGGACAATAGATGTAATTGTCTTTTTTAGCATCTTAAACAAACTATCTTGCGGATGGTCTTTATGTTTGATCAGGAATGCGCGTTGTTTGGCTTGCTGTACCTTGGGTATAGCCAGCTCAACCAGATCAGGATAATTCCTGGCAACAAACTTTGGTATGAATATGGCGCATAATCCTTGCCGCACCAATTCCAGTCCGGTTGACAAAAGATTGACTGAATACTTTCTATTTCTGGGCGTCACACTCTCTAGCCAGCCATCACGCTCTTTTATTCCCAAAGGATTGTTTGATATCCCTTGAGCAGGGACAGCGAATGGGATATCACTGATGTCCATTCCTTTAAAACAACCTTTTAAGCAATAACAGCCTAACTGATACTTACCGATTTCCGTAATTTCAACGCCATCCATGGGATAAGGCGCATAAGTAACGCCATAATCCAGCTGCCTGTCTGCGATTAACTGTTCAATTTGCCCCGGATTCAAATCCAGAAGAGTGAAATTGTAGTTATCAAGCTGTGATTGCTTGAGCCGCCTGCATTGTGCCAATAAAAAGACTTCAACCGTACCTATTCTTACCGATTTTTGTTGAACCCTTGGTGTGGCGCTAAATAATTGCTCTTCAAGTGCCAAAAATTGTTTGGCGTTTTGATAAATCCGCACACCGTCTTCAGTTAACGCCAGCCCCCTGCCGGCTGGACGCAGCAAGGAAAAACCCAGTTCCTCTTGCAATAATTTCATGGACTTGGATAAACCTGAATGGGTAATGCATAACAGTTCCGCAGCTTTAGTCATACTGCCGGTATCTGCTATCACACAAAATTGTCGCAATCGATTTGTATCCATATGGAACGAATTATAGGAAAATAATCACTTTTATTCAACAAATGTCGTCGTTATTTTCCTCTGAGAAGTCAGTATAGGCGGCAGTATTTAAAGTGATACGTTCCAATTGTATCTCCGAGCCGATTGGACAAGATGGAAGATGAGTAATTTTCATGATGTCACAGGCTTCTTTCTTATGTATACTTCAAGCCAATATCATATTGGCACAATTGCATATTGCAGGAATAAACGATGAACACCTTGCCCAAATGCCCAAAATGCGATTCAGAATTCACCTATAAGGATGGCATGCTTTTGATCTGCCCCGAGTGCGCACACGAATGGTCAAATGATGCGGATGATAAAACAGATGAAGCGCCATTAAGCATAAAAGATGCTAATGGCAACCCGCTACAAGATGGCGACACGGTTACTGTGATAAAGGATTTAAAAGTCAAAGGTTCATCACTGGTAGTTAAAGTGGGTACTAAAGTTAAAAACATCAGACTGGTTGAAGGGGATCATGATATTGACTGCAAGATTGATGGAATTGGCTCCATGAAATTAAAATCGCAGTTCGTAAAAAAGGTGTAATCCATTTCTCAACCAGGCAGGCTCCCCGCGCAATCGCCAAACTTCTAACCGCTTCAGCCAATCTGGCGCCACATAAAGAAGCAAGCTCTTCCAGAAATGGAAGAACCTGCTCTTTTTCCTTTATAAATTATTTTGCATCGCAATTATCAGTATCAACGCCAACCTTGGCAAACGCAATGCGCACATCAGCGACATCATAGCCATAATCTTTTGTCGCTGAAACCACACCGCAAGCCGCATCGTTAAACGTATTCATACTTGATGTCCAGTAATGCATATTGGCTTTAACCATGACATCAAAGGCCTTGCGTGTATTCCAGCCTTTTGTTGTAGCCAGCAGGTAAAATGCCTTATTGGTCACGCCCGCGCCTCCATGCGCCTCCGTATCATCAAAATTCTTCATATGGTCGATTGAAGTGCCATCCTTAGTTGGATTATCAAGATAACGCAACGCTCCCTCATCTTTCTTGATTTCACGGCCAATATCCCAGCCATTCTTGCCAGTCATATAGTTTTCAACCGCAATGGCAGCCATATCGGAAAATGACTCATGCAATGCGGCCATTTGCGGTTTTGAACCGTCTATGCCTGAATGTGTCTCGGTAAAACCGTGGCTGATTTCATGCGCGGTCACACCTACAGAAGTGAGGGGGTAAAACATACTGCCGCCGTCACCAAAAGTCATTTGCTCCCCATCCCAGAAAGCGTTGTCAAATTTTCGCCCAAAGTGAACACGCATCAGATATTTCATGGGCTTGCCTTCCTCGTCAATCAAAGCCGGCACACCAAACCAGTCCTGATACAGACTTTTGACCATCACAGCAGCATAAAATGCATCAAGCGATGGTGAATAACCTTCATTCATTTCATCCGCGTCCCAGCGTGTCTGGTTTTTATTCATGCTGAGCCAGGCAATTCCCTTGTGCAGTCTTGAATTTGGCATGCATATGTCGATTACAACCTCGCTTCCCGTGGCCGTATCAACAACACTAATATCATCATTCATAAGAACGCAAAAAGTCATTTTATAGGGATTTCCAGGAATCATTTCCACTTCCATGTCCATGGCCTTCATGTTTAACGCAGGCTTATTGCCTTGTCCACCATCATAAATCACCTCGCCTGATTTTGGGTTTCCGCCAATGCCGCCCGCGGCAATGTCATACAGACCAGGCTGAGCAGGATCGTCATTATTCAACATTTTTTTTACTTTAGCGCGCGCCGTGTTGATGGCTTCCTCTTCTTGAACATGTGCAGTGAAAATACCCTCCCAGCTGCGATAAACATGGTGTGTAACCGCGTCGACAATCGAAGTGGGACGATGCATCGCAGATGCGGTTGCATAAGTAAAGCTGGTCAGGTAGGCATGATGTGCTTGTTTGTTATCATCAATGAAAATAATAGGCAGTGACTTTCCATTCTTGAAAGAATCAACAGTCAAACGTGATTTTCTTGCGTGCCAATTTTTTGCAGCTTCCAGGGCTTTAGATGCCGCGCTTGATGTTAATGCGGCCGCAGGTGTACCGATCAAATCCTTTTCTATATTTTCATAAATGACGCCGTTCATGGTCGTATTGACATCAATATTGACAAGCATATTTTTACGAATCTTATTATTCCTGGGGGTATGAATGACACCCGTCGCATCCCATACAGGTATGCCATTATAGAATTGGCGAATTCGAGTATGCGTGGCGCCATTGAAATCAGTGTCTGTGCGCATTTTTTCAATTTTCACTATGCTATTATGAGTCTGCATAGAAAGCTTGTTTTCAATATAGGATACTGACTGACGGCGCAAGTCAATTTCCGTAGCAGCGCAAGCAATATTTGCCATCACTAAAGCCACTGTCAGTGCAGTCAAGCGAAACTTCATACCTATCTCCTTTTTGTTAGTAGTCTATCCGGGAATCGCACGTATATCATGGAAAATAAAGGGAATGATTATGACACTGGAGATGCGGCACCACAAGACGAAATATCATGACGTTATGAGTTTTTTCATCTGAAATATAATTTGCGGCCGCCTGGCCGCACTGTCGATGATAATGTTAGAATGATTGGCTAACCATGATAATTCTCATCATGCGTATTGGTTACCGTTATACTGACTGATATTACACTCCGGATATATAGGGATACTTAATGATAGAAAACGCATTATGCGGTTCGCGGGAAAAGTAAATAATGACTAACTCTCACATGCTTTGGGCCATCACTGTTTTAAAGGATGCCGGATATCTGATTCATGCCTCTCAGCCTGAAATTATTCAGAAAACACCATGGTCAATGGTTTGCTGCATTAAAACAAATCAAGGCCCGGTCTATTTAAAGAAAGTACCGCCAGCACTGTCATTGGAATCCAGGATAATTAATATCTTATCCAATGAATTCCACGCCAATGTTCCATCCATAATTGCGGTCAATCAAAGGCAGCATTGTTTTTTAATGAAAAACGCAGGAAAACCCTTACATGATTATTTCAAACAAAATTTCCAACCTGATATTTTAATCCAGGCTATGCAGGATTATACCAGGCTGCAGATATCGACCTCTGATAAAATCCATAGATTTCTGGATACAGGCGTGCCTGACTGGCGATTAAAAAATCTGCCGAAACTGTATCAAGACCTGATTGCTCAAGAAATGCTTTTGATTAATGACGGATTAAATAACGATGAGTTAATGCAATTAAGAGTTTTAGAGCCAGCGCTCTTTTCAATTTGCGAGGAATTGTCACATTATAAAATCAAGGAAACATTTGGTCATGCTGATTTTCATGATAAAAATATTTTAATTGACCTTTCCACCAAAAAATCAACAATCATTGATTTGGGTGAAGTAGTCATCACTCATCCTTTTTTTTCATTTCTCAATTGCCTGCACAGGGCAAAGCTGAATTTCTCACTGTCAGAAAGTCAATACCAACAACTTCAACATGCATGTTTCAAACCCTGGCTTGCGCTGGACACATCAGATCATTTAATCGAAATCCTGACGCTTATACAGCAATGCTGGCCTATCCATTCGGTCCTGGGTGAATTTCGACTGATGAATAGTGTGGACAAATCAGCGTTTCAGGAATTACACAGACAAGGGCGGCTATCAAATAATCTGCGTCACTGGATTAATCATATGTCGTCAAGTTAGCGGAAAATAAAGTAAACCGCTCCTGCCAAACACAATCCTGCCCAAAGAAAATTCCATGATATGGGTTGGCGCATATACAAGATGGCGAACGGGACAAAAATGGCCAGGGTAATGACTTCCTGCAGAATTTTTAGTTGCGCCAGTGATAAAACACCATTGGCAAAACCAATGCGGTTAGCCGGGACTTGAAACATATATTCAAAAAATGCGATGCCCCAGCTTGTAAGAATTGCTATCCATAAGGCTTTATTTTCAAGGTTTTTTAAATGACCATACCAGGCAAAAGTCATAAAAGCATTAGAACAAACAAGTAATATTACGGTTTTATAAATCGATAACATACGCCATTCTCTTTTGTGCAACTTCACTTTGTTGTGTATTAAATTACCATAAATTGCCTAAAGAGACCACTAATTTAGCCAAAATACCCGCTGCGCAGACCTGCCTATCCCGCGACAAATATTGGGCCTGTTTTCTAGTTGAGTAATTTATTACCGCTTGTCGCCTGATTTAACAGCTCATCGGTAAGATTATTGCACTTTGATTGCGGATTAGCACAAAACAATAATTCATAAGTATTCTGGACGCTGACTTCCTTCCCGTTCACACCCACATGGCAGGCATCCTGATCTTTGTTATTACTGGCAGTGAAAAATACCTGCCTCCCGATCGCGTATCCGCCATTTTGCCTGACCCGGCAGATCAACACAGGATTACCATTTCCATAACCTCCTATAATGGCTGCACCACCGTTAATCAGCAGACCTGAATAAGGGCGTATTGTATCTGAAAATGATACGCCCAAAACAAAAGGAGGATAGTTCACAGGCACGTCAAATGCCGGTAAATCTCTCACAAGCGTGGCAGGATTGCCAGAAGAATTGTTTGCTGTGCCAATGGATTTTTTGACATCAGCAATCGGTATCCAGCGTAATTCATTATCCTGACCAGACAATAAATAAAATCGACTGATAACTTTGGTGGTACCGTCATAAGCAATTTCACACCCGCCAGGTGTCAGCATTCCAGGATACATGACTGTTTGTTGTGTTGCCTGCGCCGTAGAAGCGGGAAGCGGTGCGCGGCAAATATTAATCGGATGATCAGGCAATCCGCCGTTTGCATAATGTATTCTGGGCATTTCCATATTTTTGACCGGCAGCCAATGCATATCACCCGTACCGGAAACTATAATCTGATTTGCCTGACAAAAGAGGGGGTAAATGCTTAACAGTAAATATACAAGCAGTTTGATTGGCGTCATGGATTATCTGCTCACATGGTCATTAGTCCATTAATAACATATATCCTCACCCAACTCAATTCAGACAATCACCACGCGGCTTAATCATGTTATTAAATAATCATGAGAATAGCGTTATCATTACTTGGCTTTCAATGTCATAACAGGCACGTATATTAAAACAAATATTATGAATTAACAGTTATTGTCATAGCTAAACTATAAAAGGCCTGTCAATTGCCGGCCTTTTATTTATTTGTCTTGATCCCTGGTCATTTTGATGTGACGCTTCATAATGCCTAGACCAAAGTTTCGTCCTCCAGATTTGATGTGACGCATTGTCTTAACAATTTCTCACAATCATTTGCAGATATGGGTTTGCTAAAATAAAATCCTTGCACTTCTCCGCATTTCTGTTTTTTTAGATATTCGAGCTGGCTTTCAGATTCCACACCTTCTGCGAGGACCTCCAGATTCATGCCCTTGGCCATCGCAATAATGGCTTGTATAATGACATCGTCGCCGCGCTTGGAATCAATGTTCTGGACATAAGACTGGTCTATCTTCAAACGGTCAATTGGAATTTGACGCAGATAATTCAGGCTGGAATATCCTGTCCCGAAATCGTCAAGCACAATTTGAATGCCCATTTTTTTCAGCTGATGAACCGTATTAATGATATCGACATTATTGATAATCATATTCTCTGTTAATTCCAGTTCAAGAAATTTAGGCTCGACTCTTGTTTCCTTTAGAATTTCCGTGATGGTATTGACCAGATTGTATAGTTTGAACTGTTTTGTTGTGATATTGACAGCGACGCGTATTTCTGGAAGCCCTTCATTTTGCCATTTTTTAATTTGTTTCAGCGCAGACCGCAAAACCCATTCCCCGATAGGAACAATGAGTCCGGTTTCTTCTGCCAGCGGAATGAAATCAAGAGGGGGAATTAAACCTCTGGCCGGATGCTGCCAGCGAATCAAGGCTTCCACAGAAACTAATTTTTCACTTTTTAAATCAAATTGTGGTTGAAAATACAGAATGAACTCGTTGTTTTCAATAGCCTGCCTCAGCTCCATTTCCTTCATCAGGCGTTCGTGGTTTTTTTCATTAAGCTCATCTGTATAGAATTGATATTGATTCGCACCCAATTCTTTAGCGTGATACATGGCGATATCCGCGTTCCGCAAAAGCAGATCAACATTTTTCCCATCGTCAGGATACAGACAAACGCCTATACTCGTGCTTAACATGACTTCGTTACCTTCAACGATGAAATGATCATCAAACGTTTCCAGCAGTTTTTTGGCCAGGTCAGCAAGATTATTAATATTTTTGATGTTATTGGCAATGACAATAAACTCGTCGCCACCCAGCCTGGCCAGTGTATCTTCATTACGCAATACTGATTTCAGTCTTTCAGTGACTGAACAAAGAATATAATCTCCTGCTTCATGACTGATACTGTCATTAATCAGTTTGAAGCGATCCAAGTCCAGGAATAAAATGCCAAATTGAACATAATTGCGATCATAATTCGCCATTGCCTGCTTTAAACGGTCGCGCAGCAAGACCCGATTGGGCAGGCCTGTCAAAAGATCATGTGTCGCCTGATATTGAAGCTCTTCTTCAAGTGAAGCACGTATTGAAATATCACGAAAACTCCATACTCTGCCTATCATCTGATTGTCGATTGTATATGGCTGCGCATAATATTCAAAAATCCGGTTGTCCTTGAATTTGATGTGACCGAGAATGATCTCGCCAGGATTAACTCTGACTTTATTAATTTGCTCGCTGAATTCATCGGCATTATTAATAATTGTAAAAATATATTCCAGCATGATGTCAAACTTATGCGTATTGATAACAGACTCGGGAAAATGCCATATATCAATAAATTTATTGTTGAAATCACTTATCGTTCCATCATTGCTCACAACCAGGATTCCATCCGCGGATGATTCCAGTGTCGCACGCATCATAGATAATGATTTATTCAGCGACTCAGTGCGCCTCCGCACACGCTCTTCAAGCGATGAAGTATATTCTTTTGATTCCTGCATCAGCTGCCATTTTTTTGTCAATGCACATGCCAGTTGACGCACTGATACAGTATCGAATGGTTTCTTGAGAATAAGCAAATTATCTTTATGTCCAAGCTGTTCAACAGTTTCTTCCCAGGTATAATCCGAATACGCCGTGCAAATGACGATTTGTATGCTGGAATCCAGTTCCCATATATGTTTGATTGTTTCAATGCCGTCCCAGCCAGGCGGCATCCTGATATCCACAAATGCAAGCGCATAGGGATTTCCATTATTGACTGCCCTGGCAATTTTTTCAAAACCCTCCTTGCCTTGCGTAGCGGTGTCAATTTCAAACTGCGGCAACAGATTCTCCTTATTTTCCTCTCCGAAGAGTGTTTTTTCCATTAACTGAATGTCTGTCTCTTGTTTTTCCCTGGGCTTGGATGTCATTAATATTTTAATGAAGTCCTGATGAATGGCGGGATTATCATCTATGATGATGAGACGCAAGTTCTGGTTCTGACTCATTTTCACTTCTCCTCTCATAATGATGCAGCGGAAGTGTCAATTCAAACAAGGCTCCTTGTCTGGGTCCGTCGCTATGGGCCTCCAGTTTCCCTCCTAACTCTTTGGCAGCAAGCGCGCTGCTGTGCAGGCCAAATCCGTGACCTGTCGTTTTAGTCGTAAAGCCAAATGAAAATATTTTAGTCAGATTTTTATACTCAATCCCGATTCCATTATCCTTAACCTGCAGCGATAGAAATTCATGGGATATTTTTTTTATGCTTATAATAATACTCTTCTTTTTCACGCTACTATCTGCCAATAAAGCGTCTTTGGCGTTATTTATTAAATTAACAAGAATTTGTATCAGCTTTGAATTGTCAGTACAAATAAATGGCATCTCTTCAAAATTTTTTATAATTGCAATGCCGCTTTTTTCTATATTATTACCGCACATTTTTATGGCTGTATCAATGGACTCAGGTAGATATACTTTTTCAACAACACCAGATACGCCGCTAAGTGATTTTTGCATCTCAGTGATTGTTTTTATGTGCCCAATCTGTTCAGTCAGATTACGCAATTCAATCCTGACTTTTTCAACATTGTCTTGCAATTTTTCCGTATAAACCAACAAATACTTTGGGATCAATTTTCCTTTTTCATTCTGAGTCAGATATTCAGCAATATTGGCTTCATTTTCCATCATCATGCGCTCAACTTTCAGTAACTTGTGAATATCAGATTCCTTGATATACTCACTGATCAGATTAATTGACACATTGACGCTGTTCAATACATTCCCAACATTGTGTAAAATGGAGGTAGCTACATCCGCCATGCCAGCCCGCCGCGCTGATGTCATTAATTGTCTTTGCAATGACGAGACTTCTTCTTCAGCAATTTTACGCTTGGTAATATCCATTGCAACCCCGGCAAGTTCAGTAATTGGCATGTCATTAACTTTCCTTGGCCGGCCTATGATGTGATACCAGTGATAATCATCTTTGGTGTTGATTACTTTCATTCGAATTTCCGTTTCGTAATCTTGACCCTCATTAAATGCCTTACTCACAAGCCCTTTTATCTTTTCCCGGTCTTGTTCATGCACCAAGTCGAATATTTGATCTATCGTCGGCACCGGCTTGTCAAAGTCCAGCTTGAACATTTTGTACAATTCTTTAGACCAGATATTTTCCTTAGTCATCGTGTTATGATACCAATAACCCAGCGACGCCATATGCTGGGATTCCTCCAGCTTTGAATTTAAGTCTTTCATTTCAGCGGAGGAAATCTCCATTGACCGTTCTAAAAGATAACGCTCTTGATCAGATTCCCGATACGCTTGATTGACTCTTTTAATTAATTCCTTCCATTTATTTATATCATCCGGCAAAACATCCAAGCTAAAACCGAAGCGGTTTAACTGCCTTTGCAATGATTTATGCAAACTGTTTTCCATACTCGCACCTTTTTCCTTAATCTTCACACAGGGTCGTCAATGTCATAGTCTGATTATGCAAATCACATTTTCCAGTCGTATGAGGAGAAAGCTCACCATAAGAATAAAACCCGATCTGCTGGGCACTTTTTGGCAAGGCTTCAAGCACAGATTCTGTTTCTTCCTCCGTTCTTTCACCCAGCAATAACCGGCGGCCCACACAGCTGATCGCCACAGCCAGCACTGGTTTTGTTATTTCTCCTTCCGTACCCAGCATGATTTTTGCCGCGACTTCACCAGCTTCATCTGCGGCGCTTATAATTCTATCAAAATTGGCGCGCATTAATTGCGCAAGATAGCCTGTAGGCATATCACCGGCAAATGTCAGTGATTGCGCAGACTCATCCACGGCGAGAATTGTTCTTACTAATTGATGAGAATCGTTTTCATCTTTACGTATCGCCAGCGGGAACAACAAACCTGTCGCGGGCAGCCCGGATGCTCTATCCCCCAGATATTCCTTATACAAAGTCAGGGCAGGCTTGTAATCAAGCTCATACAAAATATTATTTTCTGAACGTGTAATGCGCCGCTCCGGTCCAAAAATATCCCAGCCACCGCGTGAACCATGTCCAATTTGAATATGGTTCCCATAAAATCCAACAGCGATCACACTGTTATTAATAATTTCACCATTAAATACCGACCACGTTTCCTGGAACCTGCTGCCATCACCTGCCAACCCTCCCGTGATGGATATATTCCCTTTCTGAATTGTATTTAAACCCCTGACGAGGTCAGTTCCATTTACTTTTAATCCGTCAGACAAGACAAACAATCCGCGCAAGTCATTTTGGTTCAATTCTTTTGCAATCTCTTCTCCCGCCTTATACGAATCAGCCGCGCCATTAATTTCAGTCTTGACGATTTTTATTGGTGTTCTTTCAAATTTGGCAACAGCCACAGAAATACTATGATCATTTACATTATTGCCGGCAATTTCACCTGCACTTGAGCAACCTATAATTTTGGATTTGGGAAAATATTTGGCGAGCTCATGAATAATTTGCGGCTGATTTTTAAAATCAGGCGAGCAAAATAATAATACAAGCGTGTTTTCTGAATCCAGATCAGGAAATGAACTGACTGACCATCCTTGCTTGTCTCTATATTGAAATGTTTGCAATTGCATGGCATTACTCCCCATATATATATTCATGATAATATGATTTGGATACAGGAAGATTAAATTGATAATCAGGCAATATTTCAAAAGCTTGAAATTAGCTCTTTTCTGATGATTAGCTATCAATATGGTGAAAAATCTGCCTCCTTGCTTTTTAGAAAGTGTATATTGAAAAAACAGCAAACAAACCAGCAGCTCATTGTCATTTTTACCTGCCACACGCCCAATGGCGAGCGCGATCAGACAGCAGGATTAGAAGAATCTTTTGGCAGGCGCAAGGACATCAGACAGCATATTATAATAACAATCAGGAGGACTGATAATGCGGTTGTATATTCACTCGTATTATAAAAACGCACACCGCCGTCACTCGCCCGGCCAGACCATAACCGATCCAGCACCCAGCCAATAAGCTGTTGTAATACGCCGCCTCCCAACATGTTTAATGTATTCACCACCCCTAGTGTGGTCCCTACATTGCGCGCATGTGTATATCGGCTTGCACCAGTAAAGCACAGCATTTCGACACCACAAAATATACCCAATAGAATGAGTGTGATTTTAAGCGCGAGAGGAGACAGGACGGGGCCGTAAAGCAAGAATGCAAATACGCCCAAGACACCAAAAACGCAAACCTGGATGCTGCGATTCAGGAAGTGATATTTCTCACTAAGCCAGGGAAGAATGAGACATCCCAGTCCAAGCCCGAAATACATCATCATGCTGATCTCGGCGGCTTGCGTGCGATCCAGCGTGTATTTTTGCATGATGAATGACACACCCCACAAATCAGCCAATACAGAAAGCGGCGTATACACACCAATTGCCAGTATGGAATACATCATGATGGCCCGTGTCTTGAAAACATCGATCAAAGAGCGGGAGACAGTACGCACGATATCTTGTGACACCGGAATTAACAATTCCTTACGTGGCCGCGGCAGAAATAGAAAGGTTATCAATAAAATGACCAAGCCAAACAGAGCGGTATATGAAACAGTTGGCCGCCAGCCAACGTGATCTGCCAATGAGGCAAGCGGTTTTCCAGCCACAATTGCGCCCAGGGTACCCAGCGTCAAGGTGGTTCCCATAAGAAAACCACGCTTCCCAACGGGCAAATAATCCACAACGATTTTTAACGAACACATAAATGCGCACGCAGAACCTATGCCGACTAATATTCTGCTGATCTGCAAGACTTCCAACGTCGGCGCAAAAGATAATAGAAACGTGCCGCTTAAACACAGCATAATGGAAGCGATTACTGTTTTACGTACACCAATATAATCGACAATAATTCCAAGAGGGATTTGGCACAAGGAATAGGCGTAAAGATAAAATGCACCGAGTGTCGCAAACTGCTCTGCGGTTAAATGAAAGGTCTGACGCAAATCGGTCACCAAAACACCCGGAGCAACGCGCAGTATGTATTGGTAAAAATAAAATAAAGCGATAGCTAACCAGCCTGCATAGACAAAAGAGATCGTACGGTTTTCTTTTGCGACGGCATTAGCATTAATAGCGTTCATCGGTCTTACCACTCTCGTTTATACTGCGCTAATATTTAATTTTTGTTTGATAGATATTTGATTTGCCTCATTATACACGATTCAATCCTATTCCAAAGCACGTTCCACAGCCTCCGGATGCGAAGGGCCGGACACTGATATCTGTTTGATTTTCTAATAAATTTATTAGCACTTCGCGAATTGATTTGGCAACCCCGATACTTACCCTCGCCCTGTTAGCCGGGATAATACTGCTTCATCTTCCCTTTAAACCGCCGCTGCAACAATAACACACTCAATCCCGCCCCCATGACCATACCCCACCAGAAACCCGGGCCGCCTGCTTTCAGGTAGATCGCCAACAGATAGCCGACAGGCAATGCTATGCACCAGAAGCTGATGATAGAAGTCAGCAAGGTAAATTGCGTGTCTTTCAAACCGCGCAGGGAACCGAATAATGTGATGCGTACTCCCTCAATGATCTGGAATATGGCACTCACCGCCAGCAGGCTTTTTATTTCGCTGATAATTATCTGATTATCGGGATTCTGTATATCAAAATCGATTGAGATTAACAGCGCGGGAAACGCCCAATACGCTATGGCGACCAGGCTCATAAACGCGGCGGCGATACCAATGCCTATATAGTTTACCTTTTCTGCCGAATGGATATCTTTCGCTCCCAGCAAATGGCCCATTCTGACAGTCACGGCTTGTGCAATCGCAAACATGGCTGACATAAACAAGCCCAGATATTGCAGTGCCACCTGATTGGCGGCTTGCATACGGCTGCTGATCAATCCCATGCATAACGTGAGCGCGAAGAAAAATGCCACTTCCACGCAAAACATAAACCCCATGGGCAAGCCGATTTGCAATAATTCCATCAAACAGGAAGGTTTGATCAATTTTAATACATGACGAAAAAAGACCTTGTACTGCTTGTTGGCCAGTATAAACACGATCAGCAATAATGCCGCAAGCCAGGAGCTGACAGTCATCCCCCATCCTGCGCCGGCAATGCCAAATGCCGGAAAACCCAGCTTTCCAAAGATTAAAATGTAACTCCAGCTGATGTTGAGTGACACCCAGACAATGTTAAATGCCAGAATTAACCGCGCGTGGCCTATTCCCATGATGACTTCCAGACAAGCCATGGCCATGAAATTGGCGAGCATTCCCCATGATAAGGCATGTAAATAAGTTTTAGCCAAAACGACGATTGATTCCGGCTGGCCGAACAGGCGAAAGACCGGTGACATGTTCCAGAATAACAGGATGGCAGGGATCACCAGCAAGACAGCCATCAGCAATCCGTCACGCGCAACCAGCGCAATGCCTTCCTGGTCGTTTTCACCGTGTTTATGCGCCACCAGAATGTTGATAGCACTCAACGCTCCAAACAAAATGACTGCCAAAGTACCAAACAGCCAGCTCACCAGTGAACCCGCAGCCAGCGTATCCGGTCCCAAATGCGCCAAAAATATTGTCTCAAAGAACCAGACAGCCGATTGCACAAACCCGGTCAAGGCAAGCGGTATGGCCAGCTTTAGCAAAGGCACAATATCTTGTTTTAAAAAAAACGTATTTCTCATTCCATCCTGCCTGTTTCAGCAACAAGATCTCTGCACTCCAACTCCTTAGCAAGAACCTGATATATGCCGCCTTACAATGAGTAATAATCTCATCTTGGCCAAAACCGGCTGACCACCCAGGTATTGAAATACCGGATTTCCGGTCTTGTCATCCTGTCAATGCCATTTTCATCATACCCTATAAATTCATAATCACATAAATACGGAATAGTGAATTTGCGATGTTAAGGAGGTAAGGAGCCGATTGCTAAAAACAAGATAACTAAAACTTGATCCCGACTGCCGGGCCAGCGTTATTTACAGCTTGATTGTTTATATGCTTAAATACGCCTCGAAGAATTCACACACTTCTTATCGCAAAACCATGCGCGCTCATTAGAAATGAAACCGGAGTCATTTTTATGTTATTTGGATTTTTTACGTTCCAGGGAGCATCCAGGAACTTGTCTGATGAAGAAAAAATCATTGCCGCCTTACAAATATGCCAGAAAGCTGTCAATGATCTGGAAAAAACCATAACCGATGAAATGTGCCAGTATGCACGAAAAACCAATAACTACAAAAAAGACCTTGAAGTTTTTACTGAATTATATGAGATAGAATTTCTGCAGCCCTACCTGCTAAATAGTCCTTCCATTTTAGCCGCTTATAAAAAAAGAGACTTTTTCCTGAATTTACAGGCGATACTGCTTGGCGACGAGCCGGATGACTACATAGGAACCGGAAAGATTTTAGCCAGCACAAAGCATGCGCCTGTAAGCAAAACCATAGGTGAATATAAAAATAATATCGGAATTCATCTCTGTCCTCAGGACCCCGAAATACGCAACGCCATCATTCGCGAGAAACCGGCAACAATCGCGCTGAAAGAAAAAGTGCAGAAAGCCATAAGCAATCCGGTCAATACGGAAACAAAAACACCCCGTCAGTCACCCGCTGCCCGCATCAGAAAAGCCTCATATTTCCACCAAGACCACATATCCATGCTCCAGTCATTTCGCGATACATCCGATGTTGACGGCTGGTTTTGGGGAGTTATCAGACAGCTGGGCCGACTCTTTCAAACCAACTGCCGCACGTCTGCCATCTCTGATGAAATCAAGCCCCTGTTGACGACACAATCCAATACTCATCCCGACTCTCAATACATCTCTCTGGAAAGGACGCATCAGACACTACGAAATTGAAACAGGAGAACTGGATGTATATATTATGGTCGAATGTGTTGAACACCGATTTGGCAATATTGGCAGACAATTCCATAAAGCGCGTTATTAATACAATTTAATAAAACAAATATAATATTTGAGCAAAGATAAAATAATTATCTCGTGACACCATCAAGCAAAATTTCAACAGGATTAATTCGCATCTGCCTATATCAATCTGGTGGAATACAACGTCCTATTTTGCATCCTATTAATCAATACGGTACGATTAACTTATAATTATCCTGCCGATGGATAACATGATCAAACCAGTCTTCACAACCTAGGATGCAAGCATGACAAATTACCCTGATCAACCCTTTAATAATTTCAAAGCGCCGCCGGGCTCGAGCAAATATGTTCTGATCGCATTATTCGGCATTGCCGTCATCCTGGTGGTCTTTTCCAGTGTCGGAGTGGTCGGGGCTGGTTACCGCGGAGTCATGCTGCGATTTGGCGCCGTCACCGGGCGAATAGTGAATGAAGGTCTGTATTTCAAAGTACCCTTCATTGAAGAAGTAGTACCCATGTCCACTCAAATCCAGAAATATACCACTCAGACAACCGCTTCCAGTAAAGACCTGCAGGTTGTGACAACAGAAGTCACCTTAAATTATCAGCTTGATCAGAACGACGTTGCCACTATTTATCGAAATTTAAGACAGGATTATGAACAACGTATTATACAGCCGTTTGTACAGGAAGCAGTTAAATCCGTAGCGGCAAATTATGATGCGGAACAGTTGATTACCCAACGCCCAATAGTCAAGACTGAATTGCAATCCTTATTAACCAAACGACTGGCAGACCTAGGAATCAATGTGGTAGAACTGTCCATCACTGAATTCAAATTTACCCAGGTTTTTCAGGATTCTATTGAGGCAAAAGTCAAAGCCACGCAACAGGCACTGGAAGCGGCAAACGCTCTAAAACGGGTTGAATATGAAGCACAGCAAGCCATAGTAAAAGCACAAGCCGAAGCAAAAGGACTGGAATTACAAAAATCCCAAATTACTGAACAATTATTAGAGTTGAGAAAAATTGAAGTCCAGCGTGCCGCGGTCGCAAAATGGGATGGCGTGCTGCCCTCGGTTGTCACCGGAAGTGGTCCTGTGCCAATGCTGGATGTGTTCAAGCCGCAATCCAAATAAAAACTGACTTAAACCACCTTTATATTTAAGGGGGGCGTCTTATCAGTGCCGGATCAAGCGAGCGGATAACAGGTCTCAGTCTATGAGGATACTGCCGGCATTATCTTAAGTTCAACTGGGATAAGTCCTGCGGCAGTTCGAATTCAGGATAGCGCGCATTAACTGTCTTGATTGAGTGTTGAAACGCATTTCGGCAAAACGATTCAACCAAGGGAATATTAAGCATATTCAGTTTTTTCACGACCAGGCTTTGCAATTCCCCTGGATTTGCAAAATGCTCTTCAAAATCCGCTATCAATCCTTTTCCATGTGAAATTTGATCAGAAATGGCATTTGATTGCGGAAAATCAGAAAGCAGCCTGGCAATGTATAAATTCTCCACAGCAGCTTCCAGTATAAGAATAGGATAAGGAGCATTTTTATCGTCATATTGGGTCATCCATGAGAAGTGGTTCGTTTTGGCAAGCATGAAGAATCGCTCTATAGAAAGCTTGTAATTTGATGCCTCGAAATAATAGTTAACAATATTAAATAAAATAAGAGCCGCATCAATACAGCCAATTGCCCAGTACAGATTACTTAATTTATTAACATCTCTCAAAATAAATTGAATATAGGTATCAATTTCGTCATGATTATTCTTGTTCCCGCTCCGTTTTACAATTAATTCAGAAATATAATTTAGCCGCCGAACAAGCGCGTGAAACATTCCAATCTCGCAGGCTTTATTCAGTATTGCGAATGAGTTTGGATTTTTCAAATCAGGATGTTTGTTCAATTCACTTAACAGAAAAGCGCCTTTTAATTGTGAAAACAGTGAAATTTTCCTTGTCTGATCAAACGATACAATAGGGATAGAGGGGTATCCCAATTTTTTCAACATGGAAGACCAGCACGAATTGAGATAATCATTCGATTCCAGCAATTCATTTATTTCAGGACTTCTTTCAGATAACGCATACAAGAGCCTGAGGGGATAAGTAGCAAGGATTTTGATGATTTTTTCTTTGTCGGCAGCTTTATCATTCCCGGCATGAAGAATATCCAAAATAATATTCAATATTTTTTCTTCATTTGAATTTAATGAAGACAGGGCAGCCAACCCTTCCGTTGATAATGAATGCATAGTATGTTGATACTCCATTATTTAGCATATTGATTCAGGTTTTTAGTGTACGGGATTGGACTTGTTCCACGCCTTTCTTCTCACCTTTCTCTTCTTTCTCTTCAGTTTTCTTCTCATTTTTCCCTGTCTGGGCTAACGAGCCGGGTTCGGCTCGAACAGACTGTGCTTTTGAAACACCCTCGGTCGGATCAGACACTGTGGCACTCTTCAAGATTGTATCCGTGTCCGTACTCGCCCGGGAAAATTGCGATGCCAACAAACTTGTGGAAGATTTCGGCTGCTGGAGATTATTTCTTTCTTGCACTATAAGCGGATTGTCCGTCTGTACTTTCGCCAGGGCGGATTTAAGAGTTGCATCGTCAAAATCGAGTTTTATCATGTCCATATATATTTTCAACGCTTCTCCCATTAATGCCTTTGTGTATTTCATTTCATCTTTATCCATGGCGCTTGGCTTTGATTCGGTAGCCAATCTTTGCAATACTGTCGCAATTATTGTTGTCTTTTCCTTTTCTCCCTCTATTGACGCACGGTTAGATATATTTGATAACTGCATGACGAGGTCTATTACTTCACGCATATCTTTGGGAGGAGTTTTGAACAAGTCAATGATATTTCCGGTTTCGGCTTGCACAACATAATTATAATTTTGATCCACTTTTTCCTTTGCCTGAACTGAAGCTACAGTACTGGTTTCGGCAGGTTGAGTTTCAACTGTTGGAATAACCACGTGCTCAAGATTTTTTCTCTCTGCCACTATAAGCGGGTTATTCGTTTGTACCTTCGCCAGAGCGGATTTCAGGGCTGCGTCGTCAAAGTCCATTTTTACCATATCCATATATATTTTCAACGCTTCACCCATCAGCGCCTTTTTATATTTCATTTCATCGGAATCTGCGGCGCTTGGCTTGGATTCGGTAGCCAATCTTTGCAATGCTGTCGCCATTACTATGGTTCTTTCAGCGTCACCCTCCATTGAGGCGTGGGTAGAGATGTTTGACAAGCCCATGGCTAGCTGTAATACATCCGACATGTTATTAAGCGGAGGCACAAACAAGGCGTTTATCTGGTTCACATAATCAGCAAACTGGTATTTCATGAACGATTCAAGCATTTCATTATTCTTGTTTTCGCGACCTTTCATTTTACACCTCGCCAATACTGAATAATTTATATTGATAATAAAAGTATAGCAGGCGCGCCGTGCTTCGCTTTCCCATTAAATTTTTAATGAAATTAACCATATACCACTAATTAAATGGTAATAAATAAAAATGCGGCCTGGCTGGCCGCATTCATTAATGAAAGAAGAATGCCGCAATGAAAGCTATCTTAATTTCGCGGAATTTGCCTTCTCTGCGCCAATTTGAATTCCTTCAAAGGCTTCCATGGCTTTGTTGATTTTAGGCTGAAGCGAGCTGTTGGACTGGCAATATCCAGAAAAGAAAGACAGACAACCGCCAAAAAGACCGGTTCTATAATACTTGTTCTCCTTATTTTGAATTTTAGATAAAATCTCACCTATTTCCTTTTTAGCTTCAGCAGCCGCCTTGAAAAAACCTTCCCTCTTCATGGTATCGGAAAATGAATTTTTCATGATTTTCATTTTACTTTCGAACTGACTGACAATATTAATCTTATTGCTTCCCGAATATTTTTTAATTTCATTTTCTATTTCATTTACGGCCCGTATGAACCGCTCTTTTTGATCGGGTATATTCAGGACTTGTGAAATAAAATCATCCGGCCTCTGAAATGAAATTGCTTTACTCACCATTTGATCAAAGCTTTGATACTTTATGTCAAAAGGATTCATTTCATCTCTTTCGAATTTTTGACTTCTATGCTGATAGCCGTATCTCGTATACGCCCCGCTGAAATTGAATCTTTCCAGTCTTTCAATAAAGACAGTCTGAACATCAATACTGGCATCGTCATCCAGCTGCATCAGTGTGCATTCATTTTCAAGACTTGGGAATTTATCATTTATGAATACTGTTAATGCGTCTCCAACATAAGCATTTTGTTTTTCTATCAATTTTTCTATACGTTCATTAATGCATTTTTTACAATATGTGGTGTCTTCAGCTTGTGAGATTGGCCCGTCGGGAGAGAGCAAGGGAATTACTGAAGTCATATAATTTCTGAAGGCATCATAATCAATGGCTTTTGAATCCTTGCTTTTTGTTTTGAATACGCGGCTGAAAAACTTTTTCCTGTCATGCACAACGCCTTCCAATTGCGTGAGAAACTTGTATTTCAATTCATCAGCATTATGTTCATTAGAAATTCGGCATACTCTGTCTATTCTTTTCAAAGATTCATCTATGAAAGTATTAAGCGCATCCTCTCTGTGTATACTTTGAGCGCGCACGTCTTTTAATAGTTTGATTATACGGTCATTGATTACTAAACCGGGCTTCCGTCGAAACATATTCATATCCTCGTTTTGTTTATCTCTAGTTTTATTTCTTTATTTCACTGGAGCGTTTGTATTTTACGGAATGCTCATATACGCAGAGATGACAGAACGATTACAGTTATGTAATATTCACACGATATGGACAATAATTAATCAAATCGCGGGTGACAGAATGCGTGATCATCAAAAAAGTCATCCAGTTTTGGCAAACCGGATGACTTTGGAGGAACAGAGTTAAACTAACCCGATACTATAAGTAGCATAGCAATTATAATCTAATGGATTAATAGTCTTAGTGCCAGGCACCATGCTGATGACTACCGCAGCGCCATTTCCCGCGGTTTGAATTCCATCAAAAATCACCGTATGATTTTTGTCATCCTTAATTTTCATTTGTTTGGATTTAAGTTTAACGCCGTCAAATCTGACACCAGAAAAAGTTCTGCCGTCATTTTTATTGTTTACATCGAATCTGAAAGTGATTGGATATTTATTTCCGATATCGAGCACAACTTTGCAAATCACATTATAGGTAAAACCCGGATTCAATGTGTCCAAACTGATACTTTTGGAGGGATTCTCACCTTCAGTCGGAAGAGAAATAAAACCTTCGCCATTCGGCAAGAATATTTTATCTCTTTTACTTACCATCTCTTCTTTGCCCGCAAACGCGCAGCCATATACACAAGCTGTGATTAACAGACACGATAAACTCACAAACCGCCTTACTTTCATACACGCTCTCCTCGTTAAAGAAAACACCCGATAGAATTATTGATTGTTTACTAATTGATCATCGGGCTACACTATATCAAATTGATTTTTATTAAACAATATACTAGATTATGATTAATATTAAATCCTTCAATATAACACCTTGATGCAAGTTCATGGGTGGTATCAAAATTCTGCAAAACGATTAGCTTTAACAGTAATATCATCGTAAGTAACTGATTATAATCATTTTATATTGAAAACAGTAATAAATGAATGGCGTTGCCAAATTTTGCCTCTATCTGTAAAGGCAGGTGTAATTGTTGGATTTTGTCACGCTGGATAATTTATTGTATGCTCTGATTGGCTGCGTCAAGGATGAGTGCCGCAAGACTCAGGGTGACTGGATAATGTATGCGGGATAATACCATTATCGCAAAAGGGGGTGTTTAATCTATTCTCAGCAACGCGCAAGGGTATGCTTTGCCATCCATTCCAGAATCGCTCCGTCATTTTTTAATAAAGACATATCTATCCTGGAGGTAAAACAAATGATTATTCAAGTCCGTTGAAAATCACTTGCCTTCACTTTGCCGCACACATGCCTTGATGCCTTCCTGTGAAAATGCATTCAACACAGCAAACTCAATTGCTTTTGAAATACATTTGGAGTCCTTTATATCGCATTTTTTTAATTCATTATCATCAATTTTAGCGGAGGCGCTATCAGCCAAACAAGTACAAACGTTATCTGTCGCTCCAATCATTTTATCCTTGCACATTTGAAAAGACGATGATTTGGTTTTTGAGTGTATGTATATAATACCGTCATCATCCATCAAATCAGCGAATAGCAGAGAGCTATGAAATGCAAATGATGTACAAGCAACAAATAAAATGATTTTTTTATGCATAAATTCCCTATTTCAGCTTGTATACCAGTTTTAATTATATCATAAAGATAATGCTTACAAGATAATAAAACCACATGGCGTGTTAATAACGCGTTAATAATACGTAACTATAATTACTTGAACTATTTAAATAATTCAAAATCACTCATAGAAACGAGTAAATTATGCAATCTTTCATTAATCACGTAGACAAGCTGATATGCGATATTGACAACTCTATTATCAATTTGCGAATAAAATATTCCATGTCCGCCATCATCGGTTCCGGTAAAAAATCCGGTTTTTACCTATTTGAAAATAATAATGACAGTCAGCCAAAAATACTCGCCGAACACATGCGTAAATTATTATCCATCAGAAAGGAACTACGAGAAAAAATCAACCAGGATACAGACAAGATATATTACCGGGATCATTATAAATTAACCCAGCAAGATCAGATTAGAGCTCAGATTCTTTATAAAAACATCCAGGATTATCTGTATCTGCAACAAGCTTTTATCAAGGCATCCGAAGTTTATCTGCAATTAAGCGAGCATGAAAAATCCGTATATTGGTCATTGATCAAGCCTGATCATCCCGCTTCTATCCAAGCTGAATTTCATCGATTTTTACAACAGTGCGATTTTAGCAAAATAGCCGTCAATCACAACAATTATTTAAAAGCGTTTTCATATTTATTTCAAAACTTCCATTCTGACAAGGCACGCGATCTTCTTAACCAGATCGTTATCCTGGCAAATCAAAATCAGGTTACATTTGTTTATCAAATGGGAAATCAAAACGAAATTCAACCCGTGGTAGCGGGAGAATCACCTGATGAGGAACTCAAAATAAAAGAAACGATATTTTCCAAATTCAGGAACCCCTTGCCGCAACAGACGGCAAATGAATTATTTGCCTCAAATCTGGAAGCATATCTCATCTTCCTAAAAGAAAACCTATGCCGCGGAAATGTCAGTGCAATCAAATCACTGATAGTCATCATCCCGAAGAATGATGAAATCCACTTCTGTCACGCGGTGAAATATATTGACAATAAGCCGGTAGTCACGTGTTGTATGCTTGATTTCGCCCAGCTTAATCTGCATGAATTCGCGCATGGGCATGCGTATTTACAAGGTCATTGTATACACCCTGACGTCAATATCGTCCCGTTACCAAGAGACGTCGTTATTTATAACAATGCGGAAGAGTTGCGCAATATTACTCAGAGCCCGTTTTCCGAAAATATCCTTGATGTAGAGGGTCCGCAGCGCATTGGCCACAAAGGCATCCTGTCGTGGGCACCAGGAGAACTTGACGCTGATGAACTCTATTACATGCGTGACGCCAATTATGATCTGGCCAATCAGGCCATTGAAGTCTTATATAATTCCAATTACTGCAGAGTCAAACCATACACACAAGCAATTGATCCACCCGCACAGCCTCAGGAAGTTAATCCGCCGCCGCGTCACGACATCAAAAATTAATGCGTGAAAAGTGATTCAAGTCATCACTTGCAAGGGTAATCTTGAGAAAATGCATTTAACACGGATGAACACGCATCCTTGTTGGCTTCTTCAGGATGTTTATGCATATAATCAACAAAGATTTGCACATATTTCTTGTTCAGCATAGATGGAGGAAGACAGAAGAGCGCATTTTTTCTCATATCTGCATCAGTAGCGTTAGCTTTGCTTTTGATTGCAAGAGTAACCGAGTAGGCCAGTTCCATATGAATAAATCCCTTGATATAGCCAAGACAGAACCCACTGTTATACGCATCGTCAGGACTGAGGTTTGTCCAGCCTTTTTCAGCTGACTTTATGCCAATTTCACACGTTTTCAGCAAATCGCCGCTACTAAACGTTCCGCAGCTTCCATACGCAAAAACGGGAACCAAGAAAAGCGTTAATGTGATCAGAAATGTATGGATGATATTATTGATTTTCATTCCACACTCCATAAACTAACAGGGATATTTTTCCATCAAAGCTTTTATCACTATCTTGCCGGCTTCTTCTGCATTAAGTTCCGGATGTCTTTTTAAATAGTCTATAAAAGCCGCACTCATCGCATCAAGAGACACACCATCCGGCAGACAATACAGCCACACCTTTTTGCTTTTGTCTTTTTGCATTGAATAGCGCAAATACAGCATGTCATCCAGGCCTTTCATATAACCCACACAAAAACCAGCCTTGAATTGGTCATCTGTTGTAATTTTTATATTATTATTAGCATCCAGATTTTTCATACAATCTATGTATAACTGATCTGCTGCATAATCTATTGCAAACACGGGTGACATGGCTAGAACGCAAATCAGTACGAGCATTAAAGAAATGCGCATTTTATTTTTCATATCCATTCCTTAAAGCTCATTTTTTAATTCCTGGATGTAATAAGTTAATTATAACGCGCAACCTGCCAGAGAGACTGCATATTCCAAAAATCCATATAATTAATAATTGCTTAGCACTTGCACATAAAACATCGCTCTAGAGGGTTAATCTTAATTTTGAAGAAGTGCCTGATCGAAGATTCTCAATATGCTCGTCTATATTACATATTTGATTGAATCTGGCGCCGTCTTGTATTCTTTGTAATGCAATTTCTTCCTTCATTTGTATCTCTTCACCTTTTTCAATGGCCGATACAGCCTCTTCCTTGTCCATGATAACAACGCCATCAATGTCAGCAAATACGATATCGCCCGGATTAACGGCAACGCCGCCGCATTCAATTTTTTCTCGAATCGTCCCTACCCTGTTTTTTGATCCGGATCTGGCACACTTCCCTTTGGCAAAAAACGGAAGTTCGCTTGCTTGTATTTCCTTAATATCCCGGCAAAAACCGTCTGTCACAATGCCGCCAAATCCGTTATGTTTAGCTACAGCGGCACACATCCCCCCAGCCAGAGCATGAGGCGCGCCACAGGAGGCGATAATAAGTATCGTTGGAGCAATGTCTGTGTCGCTATTCAAAAATGCCAAAAATGCCTGTAAGTCGTCTAAAGCCTGCATAGTTGATAAAGAATCCTGAGCACTATTGACTGTATAAGCGCGACCAATGCACTGATTCTTTTCTCCAATAGGCACAATTGCTGAATCCATTAAACGTATGTGTGGAGATGCGTCACATATGAGCGGCGTCGTAAGCCCGGCTAACCGCTGACATATCTCTGTATAACTGCTTCCTGTTGTAAGTGCAGGGCGTGATTTCATGGCATTTCTCCTTGATTGAGTGATTTTCAATAAATTCTACATGGCATAGGGATGTTTATAAGGGCCCAAGATCTTGCTGTATAAGCCTTTCTTCAATTTCACTGTCGCTAGAAATGAATCCGGCCTAAAAGTTTGATCGGGAAATTCCTTGCTTCTGTCCGGATTATATTTTTTCGGCAGATCTATATTAATATAGGCCGCGATATCATAAGCGTCACCAATACTCAATGCAGGCTTGTTATAACTCGATTTTCCATATGGCATGTTCACGTAAATGAAACTTGCAAGAACCGGGATCATATAAAGGTAGCCAGTATCAACTGGCGGAATAATATATCCGCCGCCGTAATCAAAATTCGCTCTCTTGATCCCTTCGCCTGATTTGCCATGACATTGCATGCAATTTTGCTGGTAAAGCATTTTACCGCGCCCAGGCTTGGCCATACGCGATAAATATATTTTATACAATCCTGTGCCTTCCATTTGATGTCCCTTTTTTGCAAATTGATTTAGCCATCGAAAGTATTTCATAATCAGCCTGATTTCATCAGATTGAGGTGTCAACGCCACCTTGCCATTACCAAACATCTTAATGATACGCTGTTCTAATGAAATAATTTGCATGGACTTGGTATCAAGTTTGGGATAATCATTAATTACATTCACCCAGGGCAAGCTATATATTTTAGTACCTGGCAGCTTCGAATTACCCGCTTGATGACAATTAACACAATTTAAATCATGACCAGCATGACGCTTGGCTGCATCGCGGTTATTCGCTCCCATATAAACAGACGTTTTCGTGAGTATGAGAATGGCTTTTCTGATATCATCACCTTCTCTTCCTTTAGGAATATCGCCCATATCAGGAACAGTAAATTTTTGTTTCGGGCGCCCATAATACGCCTGGATATATTGTCTTGCCTGATCGGTTGTCAAATGTTCGCCGATTTTGAACTTGTCTCTATCAAACGCGAGACTTTTTTCTGACATAATTGCCGCGAGAATGTAAATACAAATCTGAAACACACGCAGCATACCTTAAAGCGCCTTTAATTGAAAAGAAGTTGTATTGAAAGTTAACGCGGATAATGCTTTTTGAACGGCATCTATCGCAATGAAAGAAGCGTAAGGCGTAGGCACCGGATGACAGTACGAGGCGGCTGGCCCGATACAGATAAGATTGGATTGTAATTCATTCTCCCCATTGAATGCCTGACCATAGTCATTTAACTGTATCCCTCCAAATCGGGCCGGCACAAGATAACCTTTCGTGACCAAGTTTGAGAGTAGTGAAAAATTTGCATTCTGTTTACTAATATCATAACCTAATCCGCTGGAGTCAATGAGATATTCAGCCTCCTCTTCGTCATCATTTGAAAATTTAAGAATAAATCGCTTCTTATTACTGTCATATCGGACAGATGTTAGTCCGTTTTCTTCAACTATCAGATCGCGGTCGTATAACTCAAGCAATAACTGAGCATTTAACGGCGTAATTCCAGTCAGGTAGGCAAAAATGAATGAATAAAGCCGCTGATTAAAATCGGCCTTATCCTCATCTTTCAATTTATCCCAAAACTCAGCGTAGCAGCCGCTAAAATAGAAATTGAAAATGAACGATCTTAGTTCATCCACATTGCCAATTGAGTCATCACTGAGCGGATCTTTTTTATATTTTTTTATCTGATAGGAAAGAGCCGTTTGCGGTCTTGGTAGCTTGGACAAATCAACGGGCTTTTTTGCCGCAACGCTGTAAGCATTCCAAAATAACGACTCGGCTTCAGACAAACGTAATGTGTTCTTTTTATACCGGGTTTTCAAGATATTAGTCAGCCCATGGATCGATGACGCGTCACATGCGTCATTATTACCTTTGGTCGTAATAATTGGCGGATTTCGGGTAATGACATGTATACGTCCCGCATGATGATTGTCATAGGCCAGCCAAAGTGCAATATCAACAAAGGTCGCCTGTCCGCCGATAATATAGACATCCACATCTTTTGGAATCCGCTTCAAATCATCAACGCGGGTACCCGCAGGAAAAAAGTTACGTGATTCTTTTAAATGGGAGAATTGATTGTTTGGGGCGTGGCCAAGACATAAAAATAAAGTATTAATCGAAAAATGACGCTGGCAATTAGTAATCAAGTTCCATTTATCATGGTCTCGCTCAAGATCAATCACTTCTTCGATATATTCCTCAATGACTATACCATGAGCAAGTGCCTTGCTTTTATAACTCGTATATTGATCTTTTAAAAACAAGCCCACTAATGCACGCGGCGGATATTCCTCACTGATACCGTGAAATGATGGCTCCCATTTCTCTCTGGCGATATTCATCCAATCAGCCATCGTTATACCATTAGCCATCAATTTGAGTTTGGCAGCTGGATTATTCAACGTCCATATCGACGGAGAGTCCGTTGTATAGGGGACACCCGTAGCAAATTGTTCCTTTTCTTTTTCGAACAATAAGATTTTATGTGTTTCAGTGGAGGTTTCGATTAACTTGTCTACCATCTGACAAAACGCTGCAATACCGCTTAGTCCGGAGCCTACAATGGCAATTATGTTATCAGAATGATTGTTGTTATGTTGTGAAAACATTTATGATTTACTCATATCTCGGCTTCCAGGGACCCATGCCGCTTATCTGAATAACAGCTCCTTCAGGACCAGTCCAACCATAATGGGACAGACGCGGAGGAATTGAGACAAACGTACCCGCTGTCGCTAATACCCCATTTCTCTTTTTAAACTCATTTCCCCTGGCGATATAACAGCTACCAGATATCACAGTGTCGTATTCATAATGATCATGGTAATGCGGCGCAATAGAATAATTGGCTGGAAATTTTATTCTGATAACAAATAAATCTTCCCTTTTTGGATCTCCGGCAATAATAGCATATTTGCCCGCCGAATTGGGCATATCTATCCATTTCAAATCTCCGTCAGCTCTAACAACGTGAATATTATTTGCAAATACGCCGGCTGACAAAAAACAAAGAATTACCAGCAAACCCATTCGTTTGATTTTCATGCATTCCTCACTTAATCAGTTTGCGCCATTCATTTGCGCCCTATTGTATCTATCTAATGTTGCGGCAGTAATTTTTGCATTTTTGTAAACATGTGTTTGCGGAAACGCTAATTCGATTTGATTAATTCTATTGATCGTGACATCGACATTTTCCGCTTTTAACTCTAATACATGACCTGACAGCCTTCTGTCATCCGCAATAAAATGAAAATGAAATTCGGGAACAGTGAGACTGAGCAAGTATTCAGGAAACCAAAATCCCACCAACGTACCTTTAACATTTTCCACAAAATAGGTTTCCTCAATCACATCTTGCGTCCGCAGCGCGACCCTGGGTGAACGGCTTCGTAATTTTAGAAACTTGAATATTCCTGTGACTTTTATTGCATAGGGAATATTTTTATTTTCTAATTTAGACGAAATGGATTGCTTCAATACTACATAATCTCTTACCATATCGAAATGCACCGCCTTATTTTGAGAAAATGTGACCAGCTCCACAAAAGGCGTTTTCCAGTCCGGATTGACCGGAATCGTTTCCCCTTTTTGCCCGATTTTGTAGAAGTTCCCATCCAATGCGACCATTTCTCCGCGGATACCATTGAATGTTCCCAGCCCAAAGTCACCTTTCGTTTTTAACTGACGATAGGTTATCTCACCTTCAATCGCGCCTGAAAATAATGCACTGGCATTTCCCAATTGAAACAATGACACAGCGGGAGCCGCCAATCTTATCTCATGGATTGGTCCAGCATATACACTGCAGCTTAGAACAAACAGACTTATGTAACTGCCCAACCGTGAATAGACAGCATTTGTACTGGAACAATTCTTCAAATCATAATCTTCTTTCATAATATAGCCGCCCTAACTGTTCATTTGTTCTACAAATATTCATGCGATGCCATTTCAGCACGAGGTATAAGTGTGAGCGACATTACCATCATTAAAGACGAGAGAATATCCGTGAAATCACGGAAAGACATTTTTTTGCCATTCCAAATAACCACTTTGAATATTATTTTTCCTTCCATTGACACGATTATGCTTATTTATTAAGCAATTTTGTCAGATCAGATCAGGATTGAACTTACAGGGTAAATATAGAGAGAATGGCGCATAACTAGATCTTTACAATTTTCAATAATATGAACAACATAATGCTTTTCCAAAGGGTGATAAACAGTTAGCTCCATTCAGTCTTGATTTGGAACGTAAAGCCGATAACCATGACAGTTGCGAATTCATCTTTGGCAATAGCCAATTTAGATATCAATTCACTTATCCGGGACATGCCAGGTTTCGTAATCATCAAGGATCTCAGCTCCAATTACCTGAATGCAAATTTGAATACTGTAAATGAATTCGGTTTGAAAAATTCAGATCTATTATTTGGCTACTCAGACCTGACCATACCACATCCGTTATCACACAATGGACAATTCTACAGAAATCTTGATCTCGAAGTAATACAAACGGGTGAACCTATGAAAGGGATTTGTACTTTTCCATTTCAAGGTCTCATTCGTCCATACCGCTTCAGGAAATCAATACTGAAAGATCTGGAAGGAAATAACATCGCAACTTACTCTCATGCCGAAGAATGCATGGATCCATTACTCATTCGATTCATTCACAATCTTGTTGCTGGCCATCCACTCAAACACAAAAACAATAAAACAACCGTGACAAACAGTTTCATCTTGAATAAAGAATACCGCGGCACAGCCTTATCAACACCCGAATCATGTTGTTTATTTTTTCTAATCCGCCGAAAAACAATATCTGAAATTGCAGGTTTGTTAAATTTGCCTGTTGATGTCATTAGCTCCTGTGTAGAAAATATTAAAAATCAGTTAAATGCAAATAGTATCCGTGATATCTTGGATATATCCATCGAGAAAGGATACATTAACATCGTTCCGCCAGGCGTTCTCGCCCAACGCCATCACACACAGAATCAATCACTCTCATTGAATACTCAAAAACCTGAAAATTCTGAAACGGCAATCTTGCCTGATAATCCCAAAGCAGATTATCCAGTCAAATTAACAAACCGTGAACTTGATTGCGCCAGGTTATTGATGAAGGGCTGCAAGATCAAGGAAATCGCATCCATCATCAACTTATCACCCCGAACGGTTGAAACGCACATAAACAATCTCAAAATGAAATTTTCCTGTCGCGACAAGGTAGAGTTGATAATCAGATTGAGGGATATAAAAAATATGGACCAGATAAAGCATCAATTCAATTTGGATTGATTATATTGCGAAAAGTAATCGCGCCCCCGTTGCCAAGAAACAGCCATCACGATTTTGAGCAGTCAGGTTATTTAATTCCAATATAAATATCCAGGCTTGTATTAGCAGGGTCGCTTGCTCGTTGATCGTAAACTTCAAAATCCGCTATATAAGCCCTCTCACCACCGAAGTCATTCGCTGACATCTTCCAAATTTCCTGCCAGGCATTAATGACCACCTCCGGCATTTTTCCTGCCGGCGTTGTGAATTTTTGATATCTAGCCTCGGGTATGGTCAACCGCTGCAAATCTTCGGAAACATTTTCAAATAAATCGACTTCTTCGCCAATAAAATAGGTATAATCACCATGTTCATTGCTGTCATATTTGGTATAAACAGATAAAGTCACACCAGGATTCTTTCTATTGGGAATCTGGCCGGCGATATTCTGGCTCCAAAAGCGGCTTGCCAATTCCCCAATTTTAGACGTTTGCGGATTCATTTCATTTTTATTATTTGTGCGAACAGCCAATCCCACTAACTTTATTTCTGCTTTGACTGCCAACTCTTTTTCCACGGCGTTTCTCCAGTAACAATATCATTTTCATAACTACAGGGTTTGCAGAATCAGGCATTGCTCTTGTTTTCTGTGATATCAAGAAATCGCTTGATCATGCTATTTACCTGATCAGGAACCTCAAGCGTAGCCCAGTGCCCCGAACCAACAACTTTACCAGCCATTAAATGTGGACAATGTGTTCGCAAAGCATCTTCTGTGCAAAATGGTTCGCCAGATTGAATATACAAAACAGGCATTGTGCAACTTTGCAACTTCCTGACACTCTCTTTATCCCATGCCAATAAGTTTTCATAAGTTGAAGCAAGCGCTGTCTTGGCGGTGGTTTCAAAAGCGTTGATTGCCACTTGTTTTTTATCCGGTGTGATATTTAAAAATACCGCCTCAGCCAATGTTTCAGCAAAATTTTCATGCGCAGGTTTGTTGAGGTCATCAATGTGTTCTTGAACCAATTGTATAACCCATGGCTCCATTAAAACAGGAGGATCAATTAATACAAGATGAGAAACCAGCGAAGATATATTTGCCAGTTCTATAGCGACATTGACGCCATAATTCAACCCAACAAAAACAGCTTTTTTGATATCATGCGCTTGGCATAAATAAACAATATCTTCAGCAAAACCTTCTACAGTATAATTTTGTTCCGGCTTATCACTCTCGCCATGTCCACGCAAGTCTACGTTTAGAACCCGGGCTGTGCACGACAAATATTCCAATTGATCATTCATGAATTGGCGGCTGCCGCCTGCATTATGAACAAGAACGAAATTTAATGTGCCGTTGCCTGCAATTTTATAGCTTAAATTGATGCCATCACGATTTTTCATCATCATGTTTTTATTCGTCATAAATCTTGTGCATATGAATTTAAATTGAAAATCCCTAGTTAATGCGGGAGCAAGTAATCAGGACTATCGGCATAAGGAATTACCAATGGAAGCCAAATGGCAGCTGGCGCCAGCTGCCATCCAGGCTGTTACATGCCTTTTCTTTTACAGACTTGGATATCGCCATAATTGATTTGGTCTTGATGAGCCGAACCCTTATCTTTGTCATTGTAAAATAACATATTATACGCTAGTGCATTTAGGTAGGCAGACTCGCAGTCAGTAGAACGCTTAATAATATCCTCCTTGGTAACGCTACCATTCTTAATCTTTTCAACTCTTTCCATGAACTCAGGCTTAAACTCTACAGTAACAGTCGGTCTTGAATTTGCCATAAATTACTCCCGATACTAATAAAATATTAAGAATAACCCCTTATAATAAGCATGCTGAAAATCATCTTAGCACTAAAATTTTAAATAAGCATACACAAAATTGAGGAATGGTAATTATGAATAACCGCGACAAGAAATCACAAGAACAACCCAAAAAACAAAGAGCCAACGTGAAGCTAGACTCGACTGTCTCACCGTTGGGCGGCTGGTTTGGACAATTCAGTTGTCATGCCTGCGGCACGGCAGATGTCGAAGTTAAAGGTGACAGAGCTGAAGTCTCAGACATTGACCTTCGCCTGGATACAGCAAGAAGCAGCCGTTTGTGCCTGGCATCCAGAATCAGAGGCCGCGCAGTTTTAACCCGAAGATCACCTTCATCTGCCCAGATTGAAACCGATATGCAGCTTGAAGGTGTTGGCAAAACTTTAAAAACAGATGTTGACGCAACCTACACAAAAGAAGTAGACACCAAGAAGAATCTTGAAACTTACAATGCTCGATTTAGAGTATTTGAGTTTGGCAACAGAACGGACCATGACCTTACAGTTGAAGTGCCGGTCACATCAACATTCTCACCAGGAAAAAATAATGGCAGCAGCCAAAGCTAATCAGGCATGTAAAAAAAGCGGCTGAAACGCCGCTTTTTTTATGCCCAAAGTTTGAAACCGCACGAAACCCATACCTATCGTTTACTGTTGTACAGCACCAATATTCCTGTTGTATAATTCGCAGCTGCAAAAAAATGTGCAGATAAATTAACTATTAATCAAAAACTTATATAAAAATAATCCGTTACAACCCCAACAGGCGAGGATAAGACAATGTTTTTGCGAACATCAAACACAAATACGCACGCCAATACCCAGGTAAAACGCCACTGTACTGGCTCAGACATGAGTTTTAGTTTCCTTTTTGGCGCGGCTGCGTCCGCTTTTGTCAGAAGCCAGGAGGGAGGCTTGTTGTTTAGCCTGGCCGTGGGCGCCATGGTCTGCATTACATCATTTGGGGTCAGTTTTTTGTATTCGAGAAAATCATCAATTGAATCAATTAAATCGGCAAATAATAAGCTAAAGTCAAATGAATCAACTCCCGATTTTTCGGACAAATCGCCAAAGCGGAAAAATCAACTTCCCGCGATTAAAGACAAGCATATGTCTGATACAGATCCAGACCAGATTAATGATGAGGATCAGTTTTATTTGGGCTTCTGTATTAAAAGAGGATTTGCTGAATGGCTGGAAGGCGGGCTGATTGAAAAATCACCTTTGAAGCACTCTTCAGTAGTCCTGGTGCCTATGCGTATCATGTATGAACTTAATCGCCTGTCGGTTCATGAACATGATACCTATCTCACTCAAGAGCGGGGAATCATTGTATTCGGCAGACAAAGCACCATCTTTCGAAAGTCGAGCACTCTGGGATTTTGGGGAGCCTCGCATTCGGAAAGAGTAAGAACGCAAATTGATAATGAAGGAAAGTACTCATTCTTTCCAGGCGCACCTTTTGAACCCATGATGTCGGAAGTCTTGTTTTCAGGGAAAGAAATCAAAGCTGTGATCAAACAAGTGGACAGCATTATTTGCAACGGGAAAGGCCAGCTTTGCGATATGATCAACTCAAATTGTTATTCCGCTTCGGTATGTATTCTGGCAGTGGCGATAGAAAAACTTCATGATCGATATCACAATCACCTTCATCAACTTAACGGACGCTATGATATAGACATGCACCCGGCCGCAAGTAAAAAAATGCATTTTCTGATAAAGGATTTATGCTTGTTGATGCTGGATGTAATCTCGCATAATTATGGACAAGGCGTGTTGAATAATCAGGCAGTGGTAGCTCAGGTAAACAAGGCGTTAGAAATTGCATCTGAATTTGATTGCGATCAATCAGCCAAGTTAATACGTCAAAATTTGACCGAACAACGCAGCAGCCTGACCATTCGATCAAGCTTCTGATCTGTTCAAATTCACGTAATGGTCACACGCCCCGCGATTATCCATGGGGCATGTGGCTAATATAAATTCACATTGTATTAAAAGCATAATCTCTATATCATCGAGATACAATAGCTCGAGAGATATAAACAATGGAAAGCTCAAGAAAGGATATGGCGGGTTTTGACACATCTCTGGAACAGGTTCCAACGACCAGTGTTCATGTTCATACAAACAGCGAATTTAACAGTGACAAACTCCTGGTCCCTGTGTCCAATCAAAGTTGTTTGGGGTTTTTCGGTTCTGTAATTAAAAGAATATCGAAATACAGCATGTTGTATGATTTCTTCATCACTGCAGATATCCATAATCAAAAAGAAACCACCACTTATACAGAAATTTCCGATGCGCAAATGCTGGATACCAATCTGGACGATATCGCTGACGATCAGTTGTTCCAGTTAGGTATTGCCCGCAAACTCTGTCTCTCCCTGCCCATGACTGTTCATCATGCTTCTCTCGCATTCCGCTCTGCGTCCGGAGAATTTCTCATTATTGGAAGGCAGAATGCCCAATTTTTGAAATCACCAGACAGTAACGCATCCTCTTTTGCATGGTGGCTGGTCACTCATATAAACTTAAGCGCCATCTATAATTTTACAGATACGCATATGGGTAATGAAAAGAAATATGAATTTTTTCCCGGCAGCTTTTTTGACGCTGAAATGACAGATGTCATATTGTCCGGCGCCGAGATCAAGAAATTGGTCAAGGATGCAGAAGAAGATATCTGCAGTCAGCGTTATGATGTTGTGCATTCAAATTGCTATTCTGCGGTTTTCTATGGCCTGACTAAAGCCGTTGATCTGATCGCTGCCAGAGCTGGCAAAGGCCAAGGACAAGGCAGTTATGAGGCTTTAAAGAGTATCTTTACCATCATCAGCTCTGCCTTTCAGGATAATCATCGCTTGGGTTTGGGCGGGATTGATAATGATGTTATCGTGAAATCACTCGCTAACATGATAAAAAAGCTGGAAAGACTGGGATTGTTGGAAGTGATGGCGCCAGCAGGGTGTGCCGAGATTTCAACAAGGTGCAGCAAGAGAAGTTTATAGCTCCATGCGCCCCGAATGCTTCCTTCCGCCTTATTAGCACCACACTATCGACAGCCCGTGGTTTCACTTATTTTGGTATAATCCAGACTGACTTGTCGGGAAGGCTTACCCTATCAATCCAAGGAGAGAACATATGTCAACTGAAACCAAGTGCCCTTTCCATCAAGCTGCGGGGAAAGGAATGTCGACCCGCGACTGGTGGCCGCATCAGTTGAAGCTGAATCTCCTGCATCAGCACTCTTCCCTGTCTGACCCAATGGGTGAGGATTTCAATTACGCCAAAGAATTCAACAGCTTAGATCTGGCAGCCGTGAAGAAGGACCTTCAGACCCTGATGACTGACTCGCAAGACTGGTGGCCAGCGGATTTTGGGCACTACGGACCTCTGTTCATTCGTATGGCTTGGCATAGCGCCGGCACATATCGCATAGGCGACGGCCGGGGCGGCGCAGGCAGGGGCAGCCAGCGGTTTGCGCCCATTAATAGCTGGCCAGACAACATCAACCTTGATAAGGCACGCAGACTGCTCTGGCCAGTCAAACAAAAATATGGCCAAAAAATTTCCTGGGCCGACCTGATCATTCTCGCGGGTAACGTCGCGCTCGAATCCATGGGTTTCAAGACCTTCGGTTTTGCTGGCGGGCGCAAGGACATCTGGGAACCGCAAGAAGATATCTACTGGGGCTCCGAGAACAAATGGCTAGATGATAAACGGTACACGGGCGAGCGGGACCTCGAAAACCCGCTTGCCGCCGTGCAAATGGGTCTGATTTACGTCAATCCTGAAGGCCCGAACGGCAACCCGGATCCACTCGCCGCGGCAAGAGATATCCGTGAAACCTTCGCTCGCATGGCAATGAATGATGAAGAAACGGTTGCGCTTATCGCGGGAGGACACACCTTCGGCAAGACCCACGGCGCGGGTGATGTGAAACATGTGGGTCCCGAGCCCGAAGCAGCCGGCATCGAAGAACAAGGTCTGGGCTGGAGGAACAGCTTTGGCCGCGGCAAAGGCGGCGACACAATCTCCAGCGGCCTGGAAGTCACCTGGACTGCCACACCCACAAAGTGGAGCAACCACTTTTTCGAGAATCTGTTTGGCTATGAATGGGAACTGACGAAGAGCCCTGCCGGCGCACACCAGTGGATTGCAAAAGGCGGCGCGGGTGCTGGAACCATTCCTGATGCCCATGATCCGTCCAGGCATCACGCGCCAACCATGCTGACCACAGACCTCGCTTTGCGCTTTGATCCAGTCTACGAAAAGATTTCAAAACACTTTCTTGAACATCCAGATCAATTCGCGGACGCCTTTGCCCGGGCATGGTTCAAGCTGACACACCGTGATATGGGCCCGCGCGCTCGCTATCTTGGCCCAGAGGTTCCAGGCGAAGAACTTATCTGGCAAGATCCCATCCCCCCCGTCAATCACAAGCTGGTTAATGAAACAGATATTGCCTTTCTCAAGGATAAAATTTTGGCTTCCGGCCTGACTGTTTCCGAACTGGTATCCACTGCCTGGGCATCGGCGTCCACATTCCGCGGTTCTGACAAACGCGGCGGTGCAAATGGAGCCCGTATTCGTCTGGCACCACAGAAGGATTGGGAAGTCAATCAGCCTGCCCAGCTTGCGAAAGTGCTCAAAACCCTGGCGGGCATTCAGGGCACCTTTAATAACGCTCAGACTGACGGAAAGAAAGTCTCGCTGGCTGATCTGATCGTTCTTGCCGGCTGCGCCGGTATCGAGCGGGCAGCAAAAAATGCTGGTCACAAAGTGACCGTTCCGTTTGCGCCGGGACGCATGGACGCCTCGCAGGAGCAAACCGATGTCCATGCTTTTGCTGTGTTAGAACCCTATGCGGACGGCTTTCGCAACTATCAAAAGAGCCGGTATTCCGTGTCAGCCGAAGAATTGCTGGTGGATAAGGCACAATTACTAACGCTGACCGCACCCGAAATGACCGTTCTGGTGGGTGGATTGCGCGTTCTTGATACTAACGCGGATCACTCTCAATATGGCGTTTTCACCAGGCAGCCGGGGACGCTGACTAACGATTTCTTCGTGAATCTGCTTGATATGGGCATAACATGGAAGGCTGTCTCGGCAGACGCTGACGTATTTGAAGCGCGCGATCGCGCCACAGGTGAGGTCAAGTGGACTGGCACCCGTGTCGATCTCATTTTTGGTTCCAACTCCCAGCTCAGGGCTTTGGCTGAAGTTTATGCCTGCGCGGATGCGAAGAAAAAGTTTGTTCAGGATTTCATCGCCGCATGGACCAAGGTAATGAATCTGGACCGCTTTGATCTTGCATAACCAATCCGCTTGATAAAGCTTACAGACAACGCCTGGCAATTGTTTTTTTTAGCCTGATTATTTGGCGATCCAGTCATAATACGCCGACATGTTTCTATTCATGTGATTTTTCCGTCCGATGTATATTGTCATAATGAATACAATGGCAGCGCGCATATAAATTAATCTGATCCAGCATGGCTGTTTAATAGCGCGGAAGCAGGATTGTCAAATTTATTGTTGCAATATAACAATTAAATTGATATTACATAAAATATCGAAAGAAAATAATTGAGGCGTGGAATGAAAGTCACTCTTATTATTGATCCTGATATTTTTTTTCAAAGTTATCATGGAAGCTATCGCTTACATCCCATCATTACTCACTGGATTCAAAAAATCAAAACGGATGCGAGCATGGACGAATTCCACATTTACTTATTAAATCAAACTCCTGGCTCACCTCAAATTAAAATAAACACAGAAAAGAAATCATTTGAACTGCCTATTGGTCCAGTCTTTTTTGATATGCTTTCGGAAGACGCACTTGAATATATCAAAGAATTATGGCAAGGGAAGCTTCAATTTGCTGATCAGTCCTCGGCCGCGCCAACAGGGATATGGCAATACAGCGATAATTACCAGGTTTCAAAAGATGAAATGATCGTAGTCACCGCGAATAAAGAAGTCAGTTCATTTTTTAAAATGCGAGGCATTGCTGTTTCTGAGCTGAAATCATCATGCTATCCCATCACCAACCCGGATTTTGAAGAAATAGCCAGTCATGAAAACGTGGAAATATATTGTGATTTTGATGGGACACTGTTCGATGTGGAAAAATTATTATTACTTTCTGCGCTCAAAGCCAGAGATGACGATTCGGGCATCAGCCCGCTACAATCAGAACTGGAACTCGTGATGAGTGAGAACAGCGGCTTAAGAATGATTAATACAGATATAGTTAATCTTTTGCTGCAATTAGCGAAACATCCAACTTATCTTTTAACCCAAAGGGCTTTTGCGGTAGATAAAGAGCAGCCTTGTTATAATTCAGCTTTCAAACTCGTTAATTGTATCAATTCAGAATATGAATTAAATATTCAAAGTTCTGAAATGAGTTATTTAAATGCGTCAGAACAGATGAAAGGCACATCAGAAAGAAAAAGTTATACAAAAAAAATCGAGCACATTTATTGGCGGATAAAAACACGCTCGCCTGAAAGTAAACCTGTATCCATTTTGTTAATTGATGATAATCTGGAAGAGCATGCAAAAGTTGAAATGGCCAAACCATATTTTGAACAATTAGGTATAAAAATCAGCTCGGTATTAGTGGTAAATCCAATTTATTTTTCAGAAGCCTATCTGGCATCATTCAAGCAATATGCACCCTCCCTGTTTGAACAATTGGATATGATTTTTTCAAGCGAATCGGATAAATTGCATTCCGCCCTTTTGTGTGTAAAAGAACATCAGTCAGAAAAAGCCAAAATTGACGAGCAAGAATCAGCTTCTGCACTTGTATCAACATCCGCGAAAGACAAGAAAGATGAAAGTTATAATATCGACAATAGTCATTTATTATTCTCTGCTCGTGATTTTCTGGATGAAGATGATTATCCAACGACTAGTTTTACAAATCTTTGTCCATTATTCTAGAATGGATACTTCAAGAGTAAAATAGCTCGCTGCAACGCTCTCTGGACAAAGATTCCCGGCTGCAGAGACATGTAAATAATCCTGAACCTGAATCAGGATTTAAATTTTATCTCATTTTCAAGCTGATCATCTGGTGAACCATTTGATTCATCAATGTCTTTTTTCATGTCTTGATTAGTCAATGGTTTATTCTTGCTCTTACTGACAGTAGTCATCGCTTGCTGCCAAATACTATTTGGCACACCGCCTGAGTAAAACTTTTTAGTTGGAATAACCTCATCAGAACAGTCCGCGCTAGGCGGAGGATTGAGAACTTCGTGCACCATGGATTGTACTTTTGTACAAGCCGCGATCTTGCTGTCAAGAAATTGGGGTATAATTTTTTTCTCGCCGCCCAATATTGACGAATCAAGGGTGTTTAATATGTTCGCAACAGCACTGACACAATTATTTCCTAGCAACTTATACCCGGTGGTATTAAAGTCCCCCGCTTTAATTCGCGCAGTAGTGTAAAGTTTCTTTGTCTCTTTTGCTTTTTGACGAATATCCTTATCGGACGATTTTAAATCTTCTTCCACACTATCCGGCAATTCCACTTTAATCATGCGATGAATACCTATTTTATAATAGGTCACATCAATTCCCTTGATAGTGAAGCCAATGGCTTCAGGCGTTCCGCCATAGAAATCCTTGCATTTCTGTAAAATATTATCATACTGCGAGTCCATGCTGGTTAGAGCACAAACAGGACCACCGTAATTGACCAGGAAACTTGGCATACAGGCTCCCTCTCGTTTACTTGATCACTTATTCAATAATAATCCAACAATAAGGAAGAAGCCACCGCGAAACACGATCTGCCAGCAATCAGCCTTATGACTAGTTTTTGATGTTAAATATTTTTATATCTTATAGATTCTATTGAAAATCTAGCAGTCGGGCCCGAACCCGCGACCTGCTGATTACAAAACTGCCAGTCATTTTTTTGTTATGATTACTATAAGGAAAATCGGTAATCTCATATGATGCGCCCATTCGTTACGAAGATGCCACTATTTACATTGCAGCCAATGTATCAAGTTAATCGCAGGGAGTATGGTTCTATGAAGCAAAGCGTAACAGTCACTCTGGGCATTTTCTTCATCAGCATTTTTTTTAGTCCATCACTATATGCAAAACAAAGCTGGCAGGATTTCTTGCAGGAAATACGACAGGAAGCGATTCATCAAGGGATACGTCCCGACACGGTTGATGCAGCATTTCAAGGAATGGACGTACCAAACTGGAAAGTACTGAATTACGATAGAACCCAGCCTGAAAAACGCATCACGTTTCAACAATATCGCAATACACGCGCCGACTCGTACCGAATCAGCCTTGGCAAAAAGGAATTAAGAAAACACCAGGGATTACTATCAAAAATTGCTCAGCGTTACGGCGTTAACGAATGTTTTATCGTTTCATTATGGGGACTGGAAACCAGTTATGGTCATTTTATGGGAAATTTTCCAGTAATACATTCACTTGCCACCCTGGCATACGATGGCCGGCGATCTGCCTTGTTTCGTAAAGAGTTATTTTTAGCATTGCATATATTAAATGACAAACATGTAAAATTGAAATATTTTAAAGGCGAGTGGGCAGGCGCAAGCGGTCATCCACAATTTTTACCTTCAAGCTGGCATGATTACGCGGTGGATTACGATGGCGATGGATACAAGGATATCTGGAAAAGCCTGCCGGATGCATTTGCATCGATTGCCAATTATCTAGATAAAAATGGATGGAGACGTGACGAGCCATGGGCAATTCCGGTTGCCATACCAGAAAATTTTGACAAAGATCTGATGTCACTGGATGTCAGAAAAACAATAAAACAATGGGAACGTCTTGGCGTGAGCGCACAAGACGGTGAGCAACTGCCAAACAATAACTATCAGGCTTCTATCATACAACCTTATGGCGGCCCCGTCTTAATGGTCTTTAATAACTTTAATGTCATCATGAACTGGAACCACTCGACATACTATGCGGGAACCGTAGGCTATATGGCAGAAAAAATATGTCAGACACCGATACGCTAAAATGGAAGTGATAAGCTGTGTCGCCAAGACACAGCGCCCAAATCATCGATGATATAAATGACCGCATCCACCCATGGGTGCATTATGAACATTATTTCAATTTCAATGTTAGATAATTGAGTAATGCCACGGCGTTATTATGTTCAGATTCTTTGGCGCCAAATAATAGCGTCACCGTTTTGGATTTTGCTTCCTTTTTTATAGATTTGATTAATTCCTGTTTATCCACCAATTCCTTTGCATAGCGCTTCTGAAATTCAGACCATTTCCTGGGTTCATGATTAAACCATTTTCGCAGTGAATCACTGGGCGCAATGTCTTTCAGCCATAAATCGACAGCCGCCTTTTCCTTTTTAACACCACGCGGCCACAATCTGTCTACCAATATCCTGAATCCATCCGACTTGTCTGGCTCTTCATATACTCGCTTGACTTTTATCATTGGCATTGATCAACACTCCTTTTTGATTTAGCTTGCGAAGCAACAAATGAAAATAGACCAAACCTGCGTATGGATGCCATTTCCGGATAATTTTTGAAATCGCCCCATAATCAGGCTTATTGACAAGATGTAGCAAATCTTGCAAATTATTTTGCGCTCCAATATCATCTCTCGGAAAGACATCAATTTTTCCCATCCCGCGCAATAAAACATATTCCGCTGTCCACCGGCCCACACCGTTATATTTGCATAATCTGTTGATAATGTCGTCATTCGACATCGCGCCCAGGCCATCAAACAAATTTCCCTCTTTTAATATGGAAGATGCCAAATGAATAAGAGCCTCGCTCTTGCGCAAGCTATAACCTATTCGCCTTAACTCTTTTACAGAACAGCACGCCAGGGATCCGGGATCGGGAAAGGCATAAAATAGATTATTATCTTCAGCAATCTGTATACCGATTTTCTGTATCAATCGATTTTGTATCTGCAATCCCGCCTCAAATGAAATTTGCTGACAAGATATCGCATTAACCAGAGCTTCGAACACAGTAGGAAACCTTGGCGGCTTAAAACCTTTAAATTGATTAACAAGAGAATTTAAATACTCATCTTTTTTCGATATTCGATAAAAATTCCGCAAATCCTGCTTCAAACCCAGCATCATCTCTAATATTTCAGCAAGTTCATTTTTCAATTCCTGATTAATTTTTTTATTTACAGAGACATCAATTACCGAGTCATCCGGAGTGCCGCATTGCTTGACGACCACTTTGACAGGCTTATTCTGAATGACAAATAACCGTGTATACTCATTTCCATCCCATCTATCGATTAAGTTTTTACTTATTCTGCGCAGTGCCCACACTGTATAATCCAGCCTGAAGGGCGAAACCGGAGCCAAGATAAATGAAGTTCTCATGTGTATTAATGTATCCCATTGCGGCTAGTGAGGCATCCGATTCCTTTTTCTAGCCATGTTTCTTGACCCAATTGATTAAGCCGCCCGATTCCAGAACATCGATTTGCCTTCTTGACAAATTATGCCGCAATGTTATTTCAAAAGATTTTCCATCAATATTTGCTTTTAAAATATCGCCTGACTTTATTGAGTCAAAAATATTTTTGATGACAATAAAATCTCCCTGTTCAATTTTCCTATAATCATCAAAATTGACAAAGGTCAATGGCAAAATGCCAAAATTAATCAAATTCTGCCAATGAATACGCGCATAACTCTTGGCAATAACCAGTTGCAATCCAAGATATGCAGGCGCCAGCGCCGCATGTTCACGACTGGATCCTTGTCCATAATTATCACCTCCGATAACCGCATGATGTTCATTTTTTTCTTTCAATTCCTTCGCTCGCCTGGAATAAGTTTCATCGATCATGTCAAATGCAAAATCACTGATCCTAGGAATATTACTGCGATAAGGGAGAACACGCGCTCCGGCAGGAAGAATTTCATCTGTTGAAACATTATCATTCATTTTTAACAGTACGGCTAATTTAACATCTTTTGAGATTGGTTTTAGTTCTGGAATTGAGCTTATGTTTGGTCCTTTCACCAATTTGATTCTGACAGATTCAAATGGTGATAAGGGCGATTGCATCATATTCCTATTCACAATTATTTTTTTCGGCTTCCTTACTTTCGGACAAGGAAAATCTAAATCACGAGGGTCCGTAATGATTCCTTTAAGCGCGGATGCCGTCGCGACTTCAGGGCTGCACAAATATACACTGTCTTCTCTTGACCCTGATCGTCCCGGAAAATTTCTTGGCACCGTGCGCAGACTATTTCGTCCGGTGGCTGGCGCCTGGCCCATACCAATGCATCCATTGCAACCGGCTTGATGAATGCGCGCGCCAGCATGAATAAGATTTGCCAGCAATCCATTTTCAGCTAACTCTTCCAATATGTTACGCGTTGCCGGATTGATATCAAAAGAAACATTTGGATTGATTTGTCTGCCGCTCACCATTAATGCTGAAATGGCAAGATCACGATAACCAGGGTTACCTGATGAGCCAATATAGGATTGATATATATCCCGTCCTTTTACTTCACGTACAAGCTTTACATTTCCCGGACTGGAAGGCAAAGCAATCAGAGGTTCAAGCTCAGACAGGTTGATCACATCATTCTTATCGTAGTTTGCATTCTTATCCGACGACAGCTCAAGCCAGTCGCTTTCACGTCCGTGCATTTTCAAAAATTCCAATGTTTTTTTATCTGACGGGAATATTGTTCCCGTTGCACCCAATTCCGCGCCCATATTAGCAATAACATGCCTGTCCCACAAATCTAGGTGTTTCAATCCATTGCCATAATATTCAATAACATAGCCTACTCCGCCTTTCACACCATGACGACGAAGCATTTCTAAAATAATATCTTTCGCACTCACCCATTCTGGCATTTTTCCAGTCAGTTCAATCCCCATTACTTTTGGCATTTTGACAAAAAACGGATAACCTGCCATCGACATTGCGACCTCCAATCCGCCCGTGCCGATGGCAAGCATTCCTATGGCACCACCCGCGCAAGTATGACTGTCAGAACCCACCAGAGTTTTCCCTGGTTTACCAAAGAATTCCATATGAAGCGGATGACTAACGCCGTTTCCAGCTCTGCTAAACCATACCCCATAACGCTGCGCTGCACTTTGCAAAAACAAATGATCATCCGCGTTTTTAAAATCTTCCTGGATAAGATTATGGTCGACATATTGCACCGATAATTCAGTTTTAACGCGGTCAAGTCCCATGGCTTCGAGTTCCAGCATTACTAACGTACCGGTTGCATCCTGACAAAGCGTCTGATCAATCTTCATGGCAATTTCCTTGCCGGCTATCATTTCACCTTCAACAAGATGTGAGTGGATAATTTTTTGCGTTATATTCATAGGCATCGCACTACACTCCTTTGCTTGCAAAATTGGTACTATAGAAGAAGCACGCGAGTCTATTTATATTCTAGCTGATTTAAATTGCCAGATAATTAAAGATATAAATTTAATCATTTATGGTCTTATTAAGATATTTTTATACATCACAACATCTTGATATTGTGATACCTGACCAGAGAATTCATTTTGACAGCGTTGCTTTTGAAATCTTTTAAGCTCAATACCTTCCTGACAAGTTGCGCTGTCAATGATTCATGTGTAACACAAGTCCTTGAAAATACATTAAAATTGTGTGTATATTATCTATAACAGACATACAAGGAGAGTATTATGTTAATAACAGCAATCATCTTGTTCATTATTGCCGCTATCTTTGGCTTGATTGTGCTGACAGCTATTCTGAAGGACAAGCCTACACCCAAACCTGCCGTATTTACACATGGGCCCATTGCAGCGACGGCGTTAGTCATTGTAATTATTTATGCAGCCATGGGACATATGCACCCTCTGCTTATCACCAGCATAGTCTTATTTGTTCTTGCCGCACTTGGCGGTCTAACATTATTCATGATTGACATGAAAAAAAGGCCTATTCCCAAATTATTGGCAATTCTTCATCCTGTTTTTGCAGTTATAGCACTCGTAACACTAATCATTTACGTGTTGCAATAATGATAAATTCATCATTCCTTGCTCAATTATTACGAGCCAGAATAGCCGGTCATCCCGTGCATTCTATGCTTGTACATTTTCCATCTGCACTTTTTCCGATGAGCTTGATATTTGATATCCTGTCCATTTTCACACAAAATCAATGTCTAGCCTGTGCAGCATTTTATTGCCTTGGTGGAGGAATAATACTCGGTTTATCTGCCGCATTTGCTGGTGCAATCGATTATTCACATTTACCCTCCACTCATACCGCATGGTACAAAGCTTCACTGCACGCATTGCTCAATGTGACATGGATTATTCTTTTTTCTATTGTTTTTGGCATAAAAATGAAAAAATTTCCGAATATCGCCTACGCAAGTCCGATAGAGATAATTATTTCTTCAGCCAGTGTCATTGGCCTTATTTATTCAAACTACCTGGGCGGCGATCTCGTCTTTCGCGATAAGTTAGGCTTTGACCAGACAAATAAAAATAATGACTAGCCCGGCTCAATTTCTTTATATCATGAACATTAACACAGCACTCACTCCGATAGCTTCAGCATAAATCCCGATGAGAAATGTGATAAAATTAGAGATGTCATATCCAGAAATTCTCTACCTATTCATAGTTGCATATGGGAGCCGTACATGTACCATAATATATTATTTGCAGTGGAATTTACCGAAACCGCACATTTGGCAGGAAAAAAGATAAAAAAAATGGCTGATATATTTCAAGCAAAATTACATCTTATACATATAATAGAGTTACCACAAATAAATATTTTTCCTGACATACCCAATAAAGAAAAATTATATATTGATGAAGCAAGGAATAGAATGAAAGGGATTGCAAAAAATTTGAATGTTCCCATATCACATCAACATATTGATGTAGGTAATCCACGCATTTCAATCCCCGAATTTATTGAAAAACATCATATTGATCTTCTGGTGGTAGGACATAACGAAAGAAACGGGATTGATCGTATTTTAGGATCAACCACACACGCATTATTGGAGCGCACAAAGTGCGAAATATTGGTTATTCCTTATCCAGTCAAATTTACTTAAGGCAAGAAGCGCCACATTAAAAATGATGAATAATACTCACTTAACTTGTTTATCGTTGTTAGCCGATTTTCCGACGTAAAACAAAGCATGAAAAATATTTATTTGCCTTAACAGGCATATGACAGCTGTAATTTCACACACTAGCCCCGTATGCTTGAGCGATGAAATAATAATCACATTATGACATTATTTACAATTAAGGTGATTGAAAATAATTTTCATATCAATCATATTCTTGCCCTATTGCTGTTAACAAAATCACACGCTTGGATGTTCCGTCTATTTTTAACATTTTCTGGATCTCATCGTCATAGAATGCCCCTACCGCACAGGCACCTAATTTGCGTGCTTGCGCAGAAAGATAAGCTGTTTCACTGCCGATACCGCATTCCATGTCTGCATATCGATAATCTCTTTCACCATGCAGCACTCCTATCCTGTTTAAATCAATTACCCATGCCATGACAAATGCCGCTCGCTTGAGTACCTCCTGGGAAAGACCAGTTTTGTATATTTCATTTGAGAAGTCACCGTTGACAATTTTTTGCAACGCTGATTTTTCAGGAATGTAACGATATATGCCTTTTGGCAAGTTTTGCACATTGGTAACTATGGCGAACAGTTCGACCCGCCCGCCGTTTTCGACAATATGCGGATTTCTCAGCGGCAAAAATGATTCATGCAGGATACCTGAAAAATCATTAAAACTGATTTCACGATGCGAAAATTTCCGAAACGATCTACGATTTTTGATGATAGAAAAAACATCATTTTTTTCTGGCGCACCATCCGGTAATTTAATCAGTGTTTCGGTTAATGAAAAATCATCGTTTGGCATGTTCGAAGTGGCAACGGGAATGGTTACTGAACCAGCCAGCCACTTCAGGGAAGTCAGTTTATGCGAAAGACGGGTTATCTCCATATCATTGGCATTTTTTGGCAGATCTACTGCAGTGAATCGATGAATTTGATTAAGCGATGTCAACTTTTTCTTTCCAAGTACAATCATGGATAATACGCCTTCGTCATGTTGCGATAACGCAAGAACTTTTCCCATTTTTTCATCGTCAAAAATGCCGGTAATAATATATGGTACTTTCATTGCTGATGTTGCGGCTGTCAGATTACCCAAAATGTGACCCGCATCCGGCAGAATATAACGATAAGAACGTTCATGATACTTCCAGACTGTTCGATCAAAATAGGCTGAAATAATGATAATAGCCGCGGCATTCTTTAATAAGTCTGGATATGGACCCGCCTCGGCCAGCGACTGAAATAATCCTTGGTCGCCAATCCTGATCAGACTGTGATTGGCCGGATGATAATAATAGATGCCTGGCTTTATCCCTTTTATGTTGATTACTGCAACATACAAATCATTTGGATACAGCGCGCCCGCTGATGCGGCTGCGCGCAATTGCAATTGTCCGCCGGGGTAATTTCGTGTTTCTGTCACTCCATTTGAATAGTAAAGTATGTTTGATAAACTCTGCACGCTCACAGCTGCGACAGATTCAGATGAGTTTTGAGATAATGCCTGAGAAAGAGATATGCCCGAGTAGCCGGCTGGTGTAGGTAATGAAATAACCGGGTAGCCGGGGTACGATTTATATATAGAAGGCTTGGTGATATTAAATCTGGGAAGAAACGCGCCGCGGCGAGTAATATCACCTTGCTGATGAAGATAGCTAGCAGCGGTTATTTTCTCTCCCTTGCTCAAAAGCCAGAGTCTATTTGTCAGTATTTCCGGTTTGCTTTCAATGATGGTTATAGTTGCCGGGCTAAGGAATTCATATATTATGATTGTGATAGCGGAAAAAATAATGGCAGTGACAATAAAGAGAAATATATTTCTGACCAATGGCTTCCATTGACTATGTGTTTCATCAACAAGAATGGATGGGCTGTTTTTTCTAAGCCATGCAAGAACAAGAGGCAGCTGAAACCACAGGTGCACACCAACTAGAAATAACAAACAGTAGCCAAATAAATAATGCAGGTCAAAAGCCGGCAAATCCATTCTGGCCACCCAGAACAACCCGAGTCCGGCCGTAATAAGCACATAAAAAATCAGGTAAATTGCAGATATCATATTTATATCACGCTTGCTAACGGGATTCTTGATAGCAGCGCGGAAAAGTATATAGGCAAGCATCAGGGTGATAGGAAGAGAAAACCAGAAAAATTTATCCATAAAATATACTTGCTCCGAGTGATGGGGCCAAGTCTGGAAATTTGACATATATCCAACTTATCATACAATTTCGATTTAAACGATGTAGCAATAACCTTACATTCCGAATCCAGACTTGAATCTTTCATTTCCAAAAAACGAATAATGCATATAAAACTGAACAACTGCCAATAACCACATATAACCCATTGATTGTCAACTGCACATCTAATTGACTTGCCCCAAAGACTACCGCCATTTTTAGAATGCTCTGGCTGTTTTGAAGATACTGTAAGGCCATGTTTTAAATCGCGTTTGAAACAAGGGATTCACCATATTTCATTATATTACTCTATAATATTTATATGGATTGCTCATTTATACAACAGCAGGTATATCCAGCATGGGTAACTTTATAGACTTGTTATTAAAGGATGACTCATTCAAAAAATCTGTAAAATTTTCATATATAAAAGTCCACCCTGATGAGCAAATATTAGAAGAGGGTAAAATGCACTCTTCGCTCTATTTAATCAAATCAGGAACACTGAGAATCGTCGTTAATAGTGTATCAGGTGACAATCCGATTATACACCCGGGGATCGCCCATCTAGGACAGGGTGAAATTGTCGGTGAATTCACCTTTATTGATAATTCGCCTGCGAGTGCCGATGTGTTTGCCAATACTGAGGCGGAACTCATTGAAATTGACATTGACTCATTCAGAAAATATTTAGATTCACACCCTGATATGGGATATAAAATATTTTTTGAAATATTAAAAATCTTCGTTCACCGCTACCGACGAACAAATAAAACCATTTTACATTTACTTGAATGGGGTATTAAAGTGCAACAGAGTTCACAGTAACCCTCTATTGTCGAGTCACAGTTTAGTGGAGCGGTTTGGCAAAACAGAAATTCTTACAGACTTGCAGATGAAGCAATCCAGAACCATGGATTGCTTCGCCGCAAATATCTTTTACTGATTTTCGCTTCCGAAACCACAAGAACTCTTGGAAGTTTTCTTTTCGTCCTTTTTTTCAACCATTTCATCAATAACCTGCAACAAGTCACGCTTTTCTAATATATCTATCGTGTCTTGAATACTCTCATTAACCACGGTGTTATTGATGCTGCCAAATCCTGCTTTATGATTATCCTGCATAGCAAGGCCGATCAAGGTGAAAATACGCTTTAAGTCCTTATTCTGCTTTATTATACTAACTTCATCATCCTTGCATTCCCTGGCGGCAATCATTTTAAATGCTGTTGTCAAACCAAAGAAAACTGATGAGTAACAATTGGAGTGAATGGCATCGTAACATTGGGATAGACAAATATTTTCATCTACTGCCTTTATCATCGCCTTAATTTCCGCTCCGGTCAATGCGACTTCAGTCATTTCTGCATTAAAAGGCGTACCCGGAAAGAAATCATATTTCTTTTCATTATCCATTTTTGTTGTTGTGAAATTCCAGTAGGAATGATAATCCACCACATTTTTGATCGTCCACCATGCAAATGTGGTCCAGTTAAATGTGGCTGAAAATGGTTGACTGCTTGGGTCCACTTTTAAAAACTGGCTGTTCTGACGGCCGACAATGAGAAATTTGCCAGTTTCCACATCACGAAATGCGAGCGAACCATGCGTAATGCCAGTGCCTGTGCAGATTTTACGAGTAAAACCCAAGTGATAAACTCTTTCGTCATCCAGCTTATCCACATCATCAAGCAGCATATCATCAGGATTAATATCCGGGTAACTAGTAATTATTTGTGTTGATGTCATTTCTGAATCAATGAGCAAATTGTATAAGGTAGCTGCATTATAAGCTCTGTTTGTAATAGGAGCGAAAAAACCATCAGAAAAATGTTTTCTCTCTTGCCTGGGCGATGGCAGGGGCGAATTTTCTTCCGATGTTGACTCTGATACGGTTGGTGAAAATGACGTTGGCGTTGAAATCAAACCCCATGAAAGGCGTCTTAGTCTGTTTCTTGGTTTAAGCTGGATAACGGATTGTGCCTTCTGTAGAGCAAAATCTGCCGAAGCTGATCGCGCAGCCGGTTCTTTCTTTTCAAGGCTTCTGCCACGTCCTGATTCACTCACTGAAACAGAATCAGTCTTGGTTTGTTCAGATTTTGGCGGTTCGATGACAGTAATGGTTATTGATGGCCCAGAAGTCTGAATGTTTGAATCTTTTGTTTCTTTTATTTCTTTTGCTTCAGTCTTCGGTTTGATCTGTTCTGTATCTTCCTTTGGATTGGGACGAAACATGACTTTCTCCTCGTATTTGATTGTATTTAAAGGGTTTTTATAAAGGCGCTCTCGTTTTGATAATAAAAGATTATGCCATCCCCCTCATTAGGGCAATATTGTACTTTTATTATTCATGCAAATCAAGAATGTTCTTGTTTTTAAATTAAAATCAGCTTGCGCAGCGAGGATGAAATCGAGGCAGAGTTGAATGAGATGATAGAAAATAATAATGAATACATAATGCATATTTTTTCTATCCTTGCTGAGAAACTGGATAGGCTATAAAGTTTACAATTTGCCATTGATTATTTGATTGTTTCTGAAGAATATCCAGTCCTTCTTCCTGTATTGTAGAAACGTGTGCTCCATTTTTATATATATCCAAATACCAGGTAATCCTGACAGCAGCCAGGTTATTTGAGTGATATATTTTATGGATTTTAAAATTATTGTGATAAACCATGTTTTTTTCTTTAAATATTTTTTTGAAACCGAAACATAATTTAGAATAATTTTTTCTTTGTGATCCTTGATAATCAGCAACAATTGATTTAGAGAACAAATCACACACCTCTGGATATTTTTTTTGATTAAATGTTTTCGTCCAGGACTTAAATAACTCCTGAAACAGGACTTTATCATTCGCTTTGCTTGCATAGCCATTAGACGTAAGTGAAACTGAAATTAACGAAATTACCAATAGGTAAAATAATCTAAAGATATACATAGACACTCCATGTTAAAATTAACTGCCAAACCTCAAAATAAATTCACCTTAATACATTTCACACCAATAATGCCAGCCAAAGCAAATTAACAAAAAATCTACAAAATCAGATGAACCAGCAATTCGCCTATTACACAGCATATTCATGATATTGTCTAAAAAAACGGCTATAATGAAACAATTCAATCTATATCCTGATCGCCGTAAGGGAGATTTAATTGATGGAGTCAAAAATCGCAGTTAACATTTTCTTCCTGACATGTTTGTTATTTTGTTTAAACAATTCGGCGCTTCCTGCTTTTGAAATTGCCATCACAATTGATGACTTGCCTGTATCCGGCGAACTACCCGTTGGCCAGTCACGATTGGAAATTGCGAACACTATCCTGGCGACGTTAAAGAAACATCATGTGGAAGGAGTTTATGGATTTGTGATTGGCAAGGAAGTCACCAATAATCCAGACGGCTCTAAAATTTTGCAAACGTGGATAAAAGACGGAAATCAATTAGGCAACCATACTTATTCACACTTGGACTTATCTCAGGTTACATCGACACAATACGTTGATGATATCAAGCGCAATGACATGATATTAACATCCTATTCGACAAATCAGAATCACAAATATTTCAGGTACCCATTTTTATCTGAAGGTAATACAGCAGAAAAGCGTGAAACAGTACGCCGCTTTCTGCTCAACAACAATTATCAGATTGCCCCGGTAACACTCGACTTTTCAGATTACGAATGGAATCAAGTCTATGCAAAGTGCCTTTTTAAAAAGAACGAGAATGGCATAAATTGGCTGCGAAAAAGCTACATTGAGCATGCATTAGCAGCGCTGGAGAATTCCCGACGCATGTCAAAACACCTTTATGGACGAGACATAAAATACATCTTGCTTTTGCATCTGGGAGCTTTTGATGCCGTCATGATGGATGAGCTTTTAACCTCCTATGAAAAGCATGGCGCCAAATTTATTTCACTATCACGGGCGCTGAGTGATCCTTTTTATAAAATCAGCCCTGACATAGTCAGCAGCATCGGTTGTAATTATCTTATTCAGTTCAGCTTGGGAACCTGTTGGAAAAGTTTGCAGCATTTAAACCTTTTAGAAAAGAGTCATTGTTAACAAGACAACAGTTTTTCGTGCCTAAAACTCACGTGACAGCATTGACGATACTGTTTATGGTTTATGGCCTATGGCGTGACACCGTATACCTGGCATGTTCCTATCGATATAGCCAGCGATCAATTACAGAATGTCACCGGATTGCCCAGGCTAAGCTTTTTCTTGATTGAACTGAACTTCATTGAAGCCGCCTTCGAGAAAAAATTTGAAGTTGATAATTTATATTCAACGTTAAATACTGCTTTTCCAGAGTTGATAAAGGGAATCAGCGCCTCGCATTCCTTATATTGAAAACGCTGTTCATTTTTTGCAAACCCATTCTGGATCATGATTTATTTTTTCGTACAAATCCAGCCCACAGCTCCGGATTTTCTTCCCAGGGGGCTTTTACCTTTTGGCCATTTCGCCAAAATGTTACATGACTTGATAGTGTCTTGCCATTAACCGGCATGTCTTTGTTTTTATAAATATGCCGCAATTCTTTTGCGGTAATAATAGTTCCCGCTTTTCCTTCTTTTTTAACGACTGCATCCATATCCCAAGCATGATTACCACTGTCTAGAATGAAATGAATCTGATTCCCTTTTAAAGCTGTTTCTTCTATCTTGGCTTTGCAAGATCTGGTGATATATTTCATCCTTTGGGCTTTGGCTCGTAAATCGCCTTCACTAATACGGTCACGGTATTTTGCCAGATCCTGATATTTCGCATTAGCATGTGTATTGAGAAAATCATGATACTCCTTTACTTTCATATCCACTTCGGACAAATTGGCGCCGGCATCATCACCACTCTCTGGAACAATATATCGATTCTGCATATCAACGGTAGGCACTCCGCCCAATGCCATTGCTTCACCGCCCAGAGCTTTATGTATATATTGGGCACGCGGACGGCTCATTCCGTAAATAAAATCATGACTCCTGTTAAATTCGGTTCGGAAAAGATCATAAGTCGAATCATAACTTCCAATGCTCACGCCCAACTTTGTAGCTTCATCAGCTTTTATTGATTCATCGACATTGATCTGAGCGTCAGCAGCCACTTTTTCCCTGAACTTGCCCATCACATAGGCGTTGGTAGAGCTTGCTTCAGGTGATTCAGTGTCCGCCTTTTTATTTAAATTTTTTTCTAAATTTTTCGCAATGACTTTTCTTAATAACATATGAATTCATCCTCGTTCGACTAGTTCAATTTGAATTTTAAGGAATCATGTTGTTATCATTTTTAAGTATAGTCGAAAATATACTCATTGAGATGTTTGATAATATAAACGCAAGCTATTGATAATAATATAATATTATTTATTCAATTGATCTTCATGACGAGAAAATCACGCTTACGAGGAACGTTTCATACCAATACTTTGACGATTATTTTGCACGACTTCACGCTTAATCTCATCAATATGCTTGTGCATGGTATCCGCGGTTTTTTTGTCAATCAAACCTTGATTCGCGATAGCCTTGATTGCCGTATGAGCATCCATATCGAACTTGTCACTAGTCCTGTCCGCGCTTAATGACTGTTGAAAAGTTGTCAGTACTTGTCCCAGCGTTTTTTGCACACCGGCGTCAACATCGGACTGTCTGATATAATCAAACGCACTCTTGAATTTCTTATTTTCGCCATCATGCAATCCAGCCGAGGCCTGAAATGTTGCGTTCGCTCTTGATTGTGGTTGTGCCGCATCGTGTACCAGCGCACTATACATGGAATGCGGCTGAGTGCGGCCGCGCGTAGGAACATGTAACTTTTCAAAAACCTTCTGCGCTCGCTCTGGCCCAAATATGACCGATCCGTCCGAACCCCTGGCAGCATTACCCGCAAAACGGGCAAATGCCTGTGCGGATGTCTCATCTTTGAAATAGATCTTAATTACCTTTTGCTTTTTGCCTGGATCTTTATCATTTGCCACAACCAGATCACTGGGCTGAAAATGCCCTGACGGATTCAGATGCATGCCAGCAATGGCTTTTAATACTCTTGCCTTGCTGCTGAGAGTCTCTGAGTGAGGGTGCGCAATAAACTGGGGCTTTGCAGTTGTGTGATGCGGCGATGACATTTGCGGCGGTGAAGAGCGGGATACCCGCGGCACTTGTTGCTGAGGCATTTGTGGCTGCGGCATGGCGGTTTATTGCGGCGACACTGGAGCTGTTGCAGTGAATTGCCGACCTGGCCCGGATGGCGCATACCGGCTCTGCATATCCAACAATGTAGATTGGATTTTCTGAGTTTGCTGAGAAGTCAGCACAGATGAAATGCCGCCGCCGATGGCAAACGGCGATTTCGTATTGGATACGGTATCTTGATTTTGCCAGCCAAGCATCGCGCCGCCGCTAGAGGCAAATTGCTGCACATGGTCCAAATCTTCCTGCAGCCACCGATCGTGAACTGCACCAACACCGCCAGCCTGTGCGCAAGTGGTAATGGGTAAAATCTGAAAAACAGATCTCAAATGTTGGTACCGGGGATCAGTCAGAAGTAAATGTTCAACTTCAGCCATGATCCTGGCCTGATTTCCGCCGTCTGTTCCTGTCTGCCAGTGTCCCTCTCGGTAGGCATCACGAATTTGAACGCTTTGATCATGGTTGGCTGAATACGTAATTCCGACTTTTTGATGACCTTGCGCATGCAGGGCTGCAACACGATCCAGTATATCTGTTGCCTGCTTCCTGGTTCCAGTAGTGTAATTCAAATTAAGCGCTTGAAAGACGCCAGAGGTTGGAGCCATACTGAAAACCTCCATTGCCCGTTAAGACACATAACCCTCACATTTGCTGTCTTAACAAGAATTAATAAGGTTAATGCATATATTTTTATTATAGGACAATAAAAATTCATCAGGTCAGCATAAAGATAATCACATAAATACATGGAGTTACATGTTACAAAGTGGGGCATTCCTTTAAATCCATGTCACTTTCAAATCGGGTAAATCGTTTAAATCATTTCTCACGTAAACCAAGGTATCGGAAGCCATCCCGGTTGCCGGCTTGATCCGGTTGAATTTCATTCGTGATTCAAGACGATACCCCAGTCGCTCAGGAACTTTCTTGCTTCGCTCATTATCAACATCACAAGTGATTGCCAGTCGTTTTAATCGAAGCGCTTCAAAAGCATATCTCGTGACAGCATTCACCGCCTCTGTCATATATCCCTGACCAGCATATTTTCTGCGAATCCAATATCCCGTTTCAGCACACGGCACATCCCAGTCAACATGATGAAATCCTGTTGCACCTACAAAGTCATTTGTATTTTTGGAAAAAATCATTATCATCAATTCGTCATCATGTTTTTTTCTATATATCCAGTTTGATGACTCCCGCCTGACAACATCTTCTGATTCTTCCAGCGCGGGTCTGTCTTTAGCCCACAACATGAATTTGTTAAGCGTCTCAAAGCTTTCTAGAATTGCTTCATTCAATTTTTTCCCGTCACCAATTTGCGGAGGTCTCAAGATTAATCTGGGTGTTTCAATTGGCACGGGAATATCAAGTTCAATTTCGTCTGCATTAAGCAGCGACTTTTTAAAATATAATATCAACTCATCATCAACCATGATCTGATGATTGTAAGGAACAGGCTGTTGATGAGAATGCAACCCGTTTCCATCCGGTATATAGCCTAGATTGACATAAAGCTTTTGAGCATCGCCATAATCCGCAGTCAACCCTACGCCAATGCCAATAGCAGCATATCCGTTCTTCAAGGCATGGAACTCACATTTCTTAATTAATCTGGTCGCTATCCCTTGACGACGATAATCAGGCAATACATTTAGATCGCATATTTCAGGCGTCCTGTTTTGACGAAAATGCGGATAGCCAGACTCCCATTTAAGAGTGACGTAACCACAAAACCTACCCTCTTTTTTGGCAACATATACTAGTCTGATATTTCGTGACTGCTCAGAAAGATACATATCATACAAGTTCTTAGGTTTATGCCAGCCAATCGCTTTAAAGGCCGGGATAATTTCGTCAATGTCGTTTTGTTGTAAAAGGAAAAGAGAGAGCTTGTCATTCATATTGTAATACTCATGACTGTTACACGATGTCCCAAATAGCTGTCATAACCGATATGTTTCCATCCCAGTTTTGCATACCAATCCGGGATTGTAGGGTCGAATGCCAATAAATATAATATTTCATGGCCTCTTGATTTGGCCAGCGCTTTAATTTGATTAATTAGATTTTCGCCTAGCCTTTTACCGCGAAATTGAGGATCCACCACCAGACTGCCAAGCCATGGCTTCATTTCTGGTCGAATGCCATCTGATTCTCGCAGACACGCCATGCCTATGGGTTTATCTTGATTTAATGCGACAATAGCGAGAGGCATTTTATCAATCTGAGCATGCCTATGCAGTGCTTCTGCGGCCTTTTCAACGGAGGCTTCGCTGTTCCAATGGCGGCTGATTTCTTCGTACCAGAGCCTAGCGAGTGCCGGGATATGCTTTTTGCAATCGTGCAAGTATTTAACCTCAATCATTATTGAATTTTCACCTGCAATCTCGAAAATAATTATTGTGACCGGATCTTTTTCATCAGCAAATAACATATACAATTAACAAAAAGATATGTCAACGCTATTGGCATAACTTTGTTTACCGGCAAAAAAGTCGCATAGTAAGTATACGCCCCGAATGCCAGCCATGTGGTTGCAAATAAAAATGCGTTACTGGATGCCGCAAGATCAGGGAATTGTGACAACGACTCGCTCACAAACATGGCAAACATGATAGCCGCACAAAATATGATGATAAATAGAGGCACAAGAAAAGAAGCAACTGTTATTACTTCAAAATAGGAAAATGCCGCCAGAATGACGATCATCATTGACTGCACAAAAAGCGATGAAATCACTTTAATGTTATGCTCAACATTAAATAAAATACGATTTGTCAAATTACCCAGAAACCACGCAAGACCGAGAGACAAGGCAACATAACCATACTCCACTGCCGACAAGCCCAATGTATTCTGAAAAATGAATGGGCCTAAAATACTGCTTAAAGCGGTATACCCGAATAAGACGCTCAAAAATAAGGTACGAAACATATAAGACTTGCTGGCCATGATGATTTTGTAATTATGAATCAAATGACGCATGGAGAATTGACGTTTTATTTTTATCGTTTCAGTTGTAAAACATAGCATTAAGATCAATAAAATAATGATATATGCCAAAAGAAAATAAAATGATGCCTGCCATCCAAAATAATATTCACAATAACCGCCAATGAACGGCGCCACAATAGGCGCCAATGCAAAACTGATCGTGAGATAATTGAATTTTTTCTTTAATTCATTTCCTTCAAAATTGTCATTAAGCAAAGCCCTTGCAGGCACTATCATAAATGCGCAGGCAATTCCTTGCAGAGCTCGCGTGGCTATAATCAACGACACGATTGGCACATGAATGATTGTAACGACGGTTATGAATTGAATCACAAGAGAGGTAACGATCAAACTTTTTCTGCCTATCGCATCACTCACAGGGCCTGCCAGATATTGGCCCAGCCCCATTGCGATTACAAAAGAAGTCATCGTTAATTGAACAAACGAATCATCCGTCGAAAATGCTTGCGCCATATGCGGCAAGGAAGGCAAATAAATATCGATGCTCATTCCCGCCAAAGGGACAAGAAGATTAGCCAATACGGCATACCGAGTTTTATTCATATTGGCAATAATACTCTTTGTAATAATCAGAAGCCAGACAGCATTGCAAGAACGATAGTTACCGGAGACTGCTATCTCAGCTCATCAAGTTTTAGTTCGGTTTCAAGTTAAAAACAACGCGTTTGCCGGAATGACCAAAAAACATCTTACTATAAGGAGACTGGCTTATCACCTCTTTATTTTTATAAAGTCTTCGTTTCGATTTTCTTTAATGAATTGCTCTACAATACTTGAAGCATCTAGTGGCGGACGGCGTTCAGCGCGCTGCCATAGAGCATACCCACGTCTTTGAAATTGGCTTTCCTCAGCAAAACGAAATCGTTGATATCCTTTCTTTTTATTTTCGTCCGTTATCATGATATTCCATAACTTATCGAGATGCTCTGGAAGTAAAGCTTCTTGAAGCGAAAAAAAACCATTGTCAATAAATAGCTTGACTGTTGCCATATCATTGGCACATTTTTTTGCAATTTCGGGATTGACTTGATTTAAATCAATTTGATTAATAACTTGAATAAGTATTTTTATTTTATCAAAGTCAAGGTAAAGAGGCATTTTATTTCCTTTGTTATCGATATGATAAAGCTGCCTGAATGATCCCGTTCCCACAATAAGATAAGTATCATTATAGTGATCCGGAATAGGAATTTCAGGAAACGTGGGCAATATATAAATTTTATATTCTTCTCCCGCGCCAATAACCTGTAATCCGGATTCGTCGTATTCTTTTGGGATGCCGCGACGACGAGCTTGATATTCATCCATTCTCTTATTATATCGATTATTAACAAGAAGACTTAAAAAAGCCAATTCAGGATCCTTCTTTTCATTTGCTTCTTTTAAGAGAAAATGCGTTAAAGCCTCAGGCCGAATAAAAATAAATTCATCAATTGGCGTATCGATTCGATCCAATATTCTATCCCATAAATAAACTGGTGACTCACCTTCTTTTTGGGTAGCAGGCTCACCTAATAATTTATAAAGGATAACAGGATCAAAGTTTAATTTAAGCATTCCTTTATTCCAGCAATCAGTAACGATAAACCATTGCAATTGATGTGTAAAATCACCATGTCGCGGCGACACTTCCGGATCTTTAAAATGAAAACCCAAAGCAATTATTTTCCTAATCAAGTCAGGCGATAAGTCACCGCCTATCATCGAAGGTGTTTTCCTATAACTCCAAAGTGATGTTTTACCATATCGGGGCGTTTCTTCTCCTGTTTTTGATTTCTCAATTATTTTTGCTTTTCCTTCAGGGCTAAATTCAAGATCAGGAACTTGATTGAACTGAAAATGATCAAACCAGGATGAAAGCAAGCTACTTAAAAGTTTATAATTTTTTGCGATTCTTTTGGCAGATGGGTTTTTGTCAGATTGATTTTCCTGAAGTATGGCTTCATATAAGCCATTTTCTTTAGCAAGCTGAATCAGCAATGAATTTAAACTCTTAAGAGAAGGAATACAGCGCTCACCGTTACTTAACAATGCGCCAATATGCGCAAAATCCTCTCTTGCTTTTTCGTCCAGAGAAGGATAATCTCTATCGAATTCGCGTTTAAGTATTTGATAATAATCATCATGAAACATAAACAAACCCATTTCATATAATGATATTAATTAGTATATCATTTGTATCAGAGTCGCAATTCAATTATTAATACGGCCGCAAGTCTTCCGGGATCGCCGCTGTCATTGGATCACTCTGTGCCAGAGGGATTTGAAATTCAATTGCGAGGAGCGTGACTGTCTTGGCATGGCTGGTCGGTGTTTTAGCATCACCCGCAGCATATTATCATCCCGTTATCTGATCGCTAACACTGGTCAATAACACCATCAGGTTGATGAATTTCGAGTCAGTGACTGAATCACCGCTTAACGCATTGCAAGGTCAAATGATCAGGTATTGCGGTTTGTTATATCGAATTAGCCCTCCAAAGATGTAAATTGAAAGGCTAAGGCTTAGAATTTAATCGCAGCGTGTGTCACGCATGCCTGTTGAAAGAGCATTAACACACAAACTGCAAGATCATGATTATCATGGTTGAATATTAATAATACATTAATATTCAATCTATATAATATCAAAAAAATTATATACATACGAGGATTTTATGCAGCGCCAAGTAACAGTTACTACGCCAACAAACAGCCAAAGTGTCATTACCATTGATGATTCCAGAATGCTGGGCAAGGGGAATTATGGGAAAGTATATGCCGGTAAAGTCACTATCACCAAAAAAGAGCTGGCCGTTAAATTAATCGCGGTATGTGGCAGCAAAGAAAAACAAGATTGCGACAATGAAATTGCGACAATGAAATTGCTGACAGGAGCAAAGTTCAAGAATATTATCCAGCTTCACGGATATGATTTTTCAATAAATTCTTTTAATTCCACCTTTACAATTGCTATGACATATGCGGCTAATGGTACGCTGCTTGATTGGCTGACCGGAAAAAGGCAACCGTATTTTCCGCCTCAACAACAAAAACAAATAATGCGTGGTATTGCAAATGGATTGTCATATATACATGAGGCCAATGTCATTCATTGCGACCTCAAGACAGATAATATATTGCTTGATGATAATATGGAGCCAATGATATGTGACTTTGGGCTCTCCAAAAGAGTCGGTGTTGACGACCTTTACAATATTCAAGGGAATAAATTGTTTTCATCACCAGAGCTCTTATTAGCCATTTGCAATGGACAATATGAACGTCATAGTGAAAAATCCGACATGTATGCTTTTAGTTTGCTATGTTGGTGCATCGTTACAAAATCCGAAGTTCCATATAATTATTACGATAAAAGAGGCGATCTGAATGGATTATTCAATTGGGTGGTCGTCCAAAATAATAGAGAAGTTATTCCGCCTGAGCCGCAATGCCCTAAACAGGTTGCAGATGTCATAGAACTTGGATGGGACAGGCTCCCTGAAAAACGTCCAACGGCAAGACAAGCATTTAAAATGCTAAGTGATAACCAGGGTAAACGTGAAGTTGCGGATGAGAATGTGAGCGATTCCCCACTTGCTGCCGCAGTTTCTGCATCAAGCAATACACTAATTTCTACTAAGATCTCGCCCTTAGACGCCGCATCATCTGCTTCTTCGTACACAAACTTACTCATTACCTCAACAATCGTTTCAAACACCGATTCATCTAATATAACGACATCGGCATGTGAATCACCGCATATTCAGCACTCACAGGCGCAGCATTCCAGGGATTCATTGGTTGAATATAACCAAAAATCCAAAGACTCTGATTGTTTCGCAAGATTATTTTCAAGATTGAATGAAGTGTTTATTAATCCTGATGAAAAGAAAGCACATCTATATACTAGGAAAATCTTGTAATCTTGTTTTAAACCGGGTCAGGCTTGCATACTTTCTAATTCTTTCTTAAAAATAAGATATTGAATCATTTAAATAACTCCGTCTCCTAAGTTCGATTTCATTCCGAATTATTTATAGAATCCTGGCGTGCTATAATATAAATAATGTCAAAACATTCCAATAAAACAAGAACGACGGAGTAAATCATGGAAGCGCGAAACAATACCGAAAAATTGATTGCCTTGGCAAACAAAAAGATAGAACGTGGAATTTATACGCGGCTCGCTCAAGCCCTGAATTGTGAAGCCATCAGTTTTGAAGATTTACTCAATGGTAATGGATCCATACCACCCACACAGACCAGAGTTACATTTTATGGGCACAGTGATGGTGATGTGTTTGGGGGCGGACATAAATATTACAATGCGGAAGAGTTTTCCAATCACGTGCTAGCGATTTTGAAAACAAACCCCGGCATTAGAGAAATCGATTTGCTTGCCTGTAATGTTGGTGCGTTTGACATGAATGGCGAATGCTATGCATCCAAAGTAAAGCAACTGTTATCGAAAAGTGGATATGACATTCAGATCAATACCTTTGTCGTAGATAATAGTGATAACAGTATTGTAAAATCATTTTTCGTCGTTGGTAACCTGAACGTGGATGATCAGTCTGGTGAGAAAAATGCGACAGGCACGTCATATTTGAATGCAGACGAATTTTCTCTGGATATACTGCGCAGTAGTGACCAAGGCCTTTATGCTGCATACATGGCTGTGCGGGAAGACAGGGAGCATCTGGAAGAATACAAACTGATTTCAGCAATTTTAAGCACATTTTATGAAATCATAGAAGCCGAGATGAATTCGGATGAATTCACAAAACAGGATGCTCTTAAAATATTTAAAAAAAGCATGGCCACTCATAAATTTTTTCGTGGAACTGAGGATTTCGAGTCCACATTAGACTACATTATCAAGAAATATAACATTCAATTTATGGAAAATGAAAAAACAGCATCCTTTCGCTTCAATAATGTATCTTACGGGTTCAAATATCGCAAGGATATCAGTCGTGAAGCAAATTATTTTGATGATATGCAGCTTGTTGCAAAACAAAAATATGTCAAATCCTATAATGAATGCTCACAAATGCGATCTGAACGTGCACGAGTCATGAAAGGCAGTCTATCTGACATACGTACACACCTGAAACCAGTCATGCTTCCTGGCAAGACGGCAGTCAGAACAAAATCACCTCATGGCGCCCGTGATTTTCGCATACAAAGCCATGCCAGCAGTTATTTACGTAAATCCAACATTAATGATTTCAAAATATTCAGCCATGCCAGCGGCGATATCTTGTCACAAAAGAGTTATGACGGCGAAGCAATCACTGTCAGCGTCAGACCACCGCCTAAGGGTAAGTAACTCTTAACCTATGCCATCCGGACACATTTGACCGGCTGTGCGCCACTTATTCCTCAACTTAAAAACACACAGTCGCACCCTGGTATATTGAAACAAAATTAACAATGCATGCGTTATCAAATCGAGAACAATTGAACGCTATTGTTGCTCGTACACCCAAGAACAGGATACATCGTCAATGCAATCTTTCTTGACATGGTTAAACTCTTGTTAATTGTTTAAGCATGTGACAACAATGGAAACATTACCCTGCTTTCTGTAAAAACGCCTGTTTTTCCTTTTCGGATGAATAACGCATCATCGTTTGCAATTTCTCTTGACTCAAATGATGAGCAATCTCTGGGAGTAAAGCCCAAAACAATGGTTTCTGCTCCCTTACACGGTAATAGTAATATATTAATTATTTCCTCCAGATCAACTTCAGCCTTACAAAAAACATCGTATAATACGAGTTGATTGTTATTAACTTGCGCGATTGCAATAGCGTCCAGTAAAGGTAGGTAATAAACGCATTCACTTAAAATTGTAAGGCCATAAAACATCACGAGATCAGCATTTTCATGCATAGACAGCACACTTATAGGATATGAATTTTTTGCATATTCGTAGAGTTTGTCTCTATTTCCCTGTATTTTCATATCCAGCTTTTCAAAACTTCCTGATGCATTGCCTTTTTTTATATCTTTAAAATACTCATATTCTTTAACACGGGTAAAACCCAGTTTCGGATAAAAGTTTAATACAGAATGGTTGGCAAAAAGATAAATCAGGTCACACCTGGTATTCCATTGATCAAGAATATGCTCCATTAGAAACTTGCATAATCCCTGATTCCTATACTTCATAGCGGTCATTACTGTACCGATTTGAATATATCGCTGCCGCCTGCCGAATACATAAAAATCCATGATATTCACAGACACATTGGCAACCGCGCTGCCCTGATCAAACAGGGTATAAGGAATATACTTTTCCTTCCAGAAACCCGACTGATACCAGTCTTCAAAGGAAAGCTTGAATATATCAACGGCCAGCTGATTGAAAGAATCCCGCAGCTGATTATCCGCCTGGTAGCCAGTCAAAAACCTGTATTGATCCGCGCTCAATCTCATCGTATCTTAATCCGCTTGCCAGTTTGTCCATTCTTCAGGCGAAATAAAACTCAAAGTATTTGCTGTCTGATTGAATGACTATTTTTCACCATCGAAATAATCCCACGATATTCTTTTTCATAAGATTTCCCGCAAAGACATCAGCCCGTGGATTTTCTCATAATTTTAGAATTTTGTCGTTGACAATTCATTAATATTCCCTACAATTTATTGGCGGTCACCAATATTGACACCTCTTTCACGTTCTATCGGGATGTTCTCGGATTAACGCCGCTGGTCAAGGAGTGGTTTGTATGACTCCAAAAATTCTTGGTATCAGCGGTATAACTGGCGCCGGCAAAACAACGCTATGCAAAGCGCTTGCGCATGAATTCAAATCAACGTCGATTTTCTGGGATGATTTTGATCTGATATCCACCAGCCCCTCAGATTACGTAGCTTGGTATCATCGCGGACAAGACTACAACGAATGGGATTATCCTGCTTTGGCTGAAGGAATCAGATTGCTGAAGACTAATCATCCCTTTTTGCATCCTGTACATCAATCCATACTGGAACCATCTGAATTTATTATTTTTGACGCTCCGCTTGGCAGACGCCATATTCAAACAGGACAGTTAATCGATGTTGCAATACACCTGTCGACGCCGCTGGATGTGGCTCTGTGCAGGCGATTGCTCAGGGATTACAAAAGTGACGCTCAGACAAAAAATGATCTCCTGGATGACCTCCAATACTATTTGTCATATTCAAGGCCTTTGTTTTTTGATGACGATATCAAAGCGCATGCCGACTTGATTATTGACGGCATGCTTAGCCTTGATGAACAAGTCCAGCGCATTTTGGAATACTTGTAATGGCACCTATTATCCTTTATCAACATCTTGTACAATCGATGACACACAATGAGCGCACTATACAAACAACTATAAGACGGGATTGATTAATGCCCACACTATTCATTAAGGGTTTGATCATTGGCTTTGCCATAGCCGCACCCGTTGGCCCAATTGGGGTGTTGTGTATTCAACGCTCACTTCATGACGGATTCAAAATTGGCCTTATGACCGGGTTAGGTGCGGCCTTCGCAGATGGCACCTACGGCTTAATTGCTGGATTTGGCTTGACAGCCCTATCTTCTCTTTTGATCGCTCAGCAATTCTGGATTCGGTTAATCGGCGGCATATTTTTGCTTTATTTAGGCATAAAGCTTTTCCTGACTCCGCCGCGAGAAAGATCAGCCGGCAGTTCTGATCGATCACCCTGGCACGCGCTTGGCACTACCTTTCTGCTGACACTAACCAACCCGGCCACAATCCTGTCATTTCTTGCTATATTCGCGGGACTTGGTTTGAGTCAAACAAGCTCTGATTACCTACATGCCATTACTTTAGTTGTGGGTATTACGCTTGGTTCAGCTATCTGGTGGTTATTGCTGAGTGGCGGTGTTGCTTTTATTTTGCATCATCGATTAAGTCCGGCTTTAATGCGCACTATCAATAAATTTTCTGGCTTAATTATTTTAATTTTTGGCATTTTTGCCTTATCAATGAAGTAGCACACAGCAATAGTTACATTCATCATGATTTCTTTATATCAGACTCAAGTCGCAAATCTGACAATAGTCCTGAACTATCGGGATGTGGGAAGCCTATATTATTATTTTCACTGCCAATCCATGTTAGTTTACCTTGCTTATATTCATCTGTATCAGCCAATACAATGCCAATTCTCTCCAAAGCTAAAAGCAGTGCTTGTACCTCATCAATGCCGCCGCACCAGTTGACCTTTTCATCCCTCAACCCGAAAATTTGATAAGGACAATAATAATCCTGCCCGTCAGAAAATTTCTGGGGTTTTCCAATTGATATAATAACCAGACGAGTTGCGTTATTATCTGTCAGCGTTAACGTTCTGCTTGCAACTACTTGACCAATTTCTGTTAACTGCATGTTTGTCTCATTAATTATTCACTACAAAATTATTTTATAAGCCAAAACGACTCAGCGTTCAAACAACCAATTTACCTGCCATGACGAGCAGTATGTCGTTTCAGCACCTCTCCCTTTAACTCCAAAGCACGGTCAAGCAATTTGCCTGTTTCCGATCTTCCCACCCCTCCTTTATCATACTTCTCATTACTATGGACTACACTGCTTAACTCGCGGATATCCATACCGCCTGAAAGATACTGAAGCACATCTTGCAAGACCGCATATTTTTGCGGATATCGAGAAGTAGCATCATTCCATTTGTTATTCTTGAAGCCACCGTCTTTTTTTATTTTCTCCATTTGGAGATGGATATCCTGAACAAGCAAGTCTTGTCTGTAATTGACTTTAACCTGATCCAATTTTTTTCTTACTGCGGAAAAATTTTTTTCAAGCCTTCCTTCATCATGTGACACTGCGTTTCTGTGTCCGCTGCTACTTGGGATTTCTTCTACATCATAACCATGAACATAGTCGTTTCTTGATGGAACATAGTAATACTCCTGATATGTTCTGATGTTTTCAGAGAGTTTTTCACAACGACGAACCAACTTTTCAATTTCATCTATCAAGTCTAAAGGCTCCAGATTGCTCTTTTTTAGCCTGTTCATTTCTGAAATGAATTCTTCACTTATTCTGGTTTTTAAATAGCCTAATTCACCATGCGTCGCTTTTTTAGACTCGCCTTTCTTCGGACTTAATAATTCATTCTGCCTGCCCGCATCCATATCATCATCAGCCCAGAAATGGGCCGTGTACTGAAAACTTGAAAGAGCTGATGCGATGATTTTTTCGTTAGGAGTCATGGACCGCTTGTTTTTTGGCATACCCCCTCCTCTGATATTTCATTTAGTTATTATTTTTAATATATCAGCCACGGCACAATTTTTCTATTGATGACTTGTTTGAAAATTGCAATGAGCCTGATGCCGCCATTCTTATTTTTTGAGTGATTCCATATACTTATCAATGAAATATGACATGATGAATATCAGGCATAGAATGACATGATTAAGAACAACATAGCACAGCGCATGATACCGTTTGTATGCCTTATTTCAATCCCTTAATGACACTTGACATATTATATGTATGCATTTAATGATGGGCGTATCTCCTGATGTATACCATTCACTGGCACAAGATGACAAAGAGCTCCCATGCATAAATATCAAATTAAAACCGACAGATTGGGCATGCGCCTGCTACAGATGAGCGACCTCGATTTGATCGCCGAACTCAATGCTGACCCGGAAGTGAGAAAATTCTTCCCCGATGGCGTCGTCAATCGGAAGCAAACAGCAGAGAGAATGCGGGAGTTCATCTCATTTTACGACAGCATGGGACTACCGTGTTTTGTCATATTTGACCTTGAAACAGGTGAATTTATCGGCCGCTGCGGATTTGGTCCCATTGAAACCGGCGAGATTGAAGTAGGCTACCTGATACGGCGAAAATTCTGGAACCAGGGTTATGCTTCTGAAGCACTAAAAGCATTACTAGATTGGGCCAAAGGAAACATTGATGCAGACTACATCATTGCCTTCACACCAACTGAACATCGCGCATCACAACGTGTCATGCAAAAATGCGGCATGAAATATTATAAAGTTGACATCGGCCATGGCCTGCAATGCTGTTTTTATAGAATGAAAAATCGATAACCATTGAAATAGGAAAACGTCAACCCCAACCTGACTGTATTTCCATTAAAGGCACCTACGCCAAAAGCGGCAAAATCGGGCTCACAGCCGCGTAAACGCGTGCCATCGTCGTAGTGAGCAACGAGCAGCCCAGGTTTTACCGGCAACCTGGCCGCGACATAAAAAACACCTCCGCATTTAAACGATGCCATTCAAATTAAAACACTTCTCGACTACCATTTATCTAATAACTGCAGGCTGATATAATTTCGCCGCCATTTGCTGTATGTGTTTCATAATACCAGGAACCGCCTGGTGGATTACAATTACCAGGTGAAAAAAAACATTGTTTAGTAGCGCTATTCCATACGCAGGTAGAGCCGTCATTGGTATATTGGCCTAAACTTACAGCGGTTCTTGAACACGCAGCGGAAGTCATGGGAACGGAATTTTGCTGATTATAACAAAGCGCTGCAAAGGAATAACCTGATAGTAGAAAAGTTAATGAAAACACTAATAATTTGGATTTAATCAAGTTACTACCCTCTCCAATAAATTTAGGATACATTTTAAATATAGCCCATAAAAACTGATCTGCCCACAATAAATCAGACCACCGAAATTTAGAGAAATCCGGCAGAATTACTCCTAACGAAAGGAAATATTTGCCATGAAAAAACGATTATGGAAGAATCTAATGAAGTGCATTTTGATCCTAGACAGTTAGTCAGCTCTGTTAATTAACCACACCAGTATGGAATTACTCAGGCATATCCTAGGCATTCTATTGCAAGATATTATTAATATATAACTCAAAGTAACGTAATCATTCAGCAATGTCCATTACTGAACGATTTCATTACTATAATAAAGCTATAAAAATTGTGAGCTATTATGTTTAGTTTTGCTTCATTCGTTATAGTGTTAGTAATTATTTGAAGGCAAGTGAGAAAGCCTTATGGAAAATTAAACTATATTGGGAGTTTTTTTTATTTCAAAGATATTTGCATCAATAAAATAACTAAATAAAAATTTACAATCTTTACAAAAATCCATTTCTGACAATTTATATGGCAACTCAGTGTTATAGGACTGAAATAACTTGGGGTTATTTCTAGCTCCTCTAACTAAGGTTTGCATAACCACTTCCTGCAATTTTAATTTTTGCTCCATCCATGTATAAATGACCTGACATGCTTGCTGCCAAGTAGTTTTTTCATTGGCCGCATCAAAGATATTTTCGATAACGGGCTTATAGAATTCTGATAAGCTATGATCGCTGGAAATTTTTGCAAATACTCTGGATAGTATCGTACCAGCAATATATTGAGCAATTTTATCATTATCTTTAACCGATGCGCGATCTGAACTATAAGAACCATTAGCCAACAGACAAAACGTGGGGCCTCCATCCACCGCGACAAGATTTTTTAGGCTGATCGGAGGCAGATTGAAAGCCTGACCGGCTTTATCGATCTTCATTTTTAACGTAACGAGTTCATCATTTCTAATTCCTTGAGAAAAAGAAATAATGACGCGCAGATTTCTGATATTTTTAACATCCCTCATGAAGTCATTTACCATCATTTGAAATGGACCATATTCAGCATTTCCATGCTCACCAAATGAGTGATACAACCCTAGTTTTACAACAGTATTATTTTCAGAATAAACAAAACCAATTCCCACACATCCAGCGAGATTGCACGTATAAAGTAGTGGCGGCACATTATATATAGGAAAGGTTATATAGTGTGGGTCACGCATAAAATGCGTCACATCTACATAGTATGGATTATTGCGAGAAATAGTCATTTTGTACCTCTATATTTTTATTATAGCAGGAGCAGGATAACATCTTGGAGTTGCAGCATTCTTAAAAAATGAGGACTTAAATGGGAAAGACCATCACTTTCAAATAAGCACCGCAATTTTTCTTGCAACCTGTTATTCCGTAGGAAGACAGTCACGCTTGCCCGTGGTTAACACCTTATTTCCAGAGATAATTTTTCCAACGTTTAAAGTGCACAATTTTGCTATACTTCATTTAAATCGAGGAAAATAAGAATGACAAGCAGTACGTGGCTGCCAGATAAAGCAGCAGTAAAGAAAGAGTATGATGGTATATCATGGGGATACAGAGGTTTGAATGAAACTCCAACTCTGCCTGATGGATACGGCCCGTTTATTGAAGATTGCGCCAAAATAGCGGTATTTTTACAAGATGAGAACGCTGTTATCAATCAGCTCAAACGATTGAATGTCTTATTAAAGGAAGAAGCGAAAATACAGGGCTTGAAGGTAAATGAACCCACTCCTTTTGGATATTTACAACATAAAAAAGTGTTGAGAAATGTTCTGGAACGAGAGTTGGCAAAAATGGGATTTCAACCCGATTTCGGTAAGACAACAGGCTTTCTTAAACCAGAAGTTTTTCGTTCTGCAATTAGCGCCGGTTTAATTGTAAAAGATCCCGGTGTAAGTATAGAACATGGTGAATTCACGCATGCAATTCAATGGCTATTGATTGCATGGCAGCAAAGTGATTCCGCATTTTTAAGCAAACCTGTCATCGATGTATTCAAACAATTGGGAGACGACCGCTCTGTGTATCCGCAATCATCCGGTACCGAAAAAAATATCTGGGATGTGATTGTGGATCAACAACCGACGGTTAGTCCGGATTGCAGATCACCTGAGCATTTGCACAAGCTTATTTTGACCAGCCAGGATAATGATTTGTTAATGCTGAAAATCCTGTGCGAAGAAAGGGCAAAAAAGCGCAGAGCCTCATTTCCAGGAACTGACGCTAATCCAAATAAACAAACAACACATAAAGAATATCAGGAATCTAATAAAGATAAGGCTTTACTTGTGCCGGCTCCAAAAAGTAAATTGTAATTGAAATGCTCGCCGGTATCTTCATCGTGATGGGTGCTTACTCAAAGAATCTGTGTACGCCCCCAAATGGGAAAGGCCCGATTATTCGGAAAGTCACACAGTTTTGCCGAAAGATCGCCAAAATGAGTATAGCCTCGTCAAACATCCTCTTTGACGGAGCATATTTACAGTGACATGATTCAATAGGTCATATGGCCATCATAATGCACTTTATCCGGATATTGTTTATAAGGAGAATTGCCTGTGATGGCGCTAAAAAGATGGCGACCCGTCTACCTTCTATTGAAGAGGTTGAAGCTGAATTAAGTTCTGATTAAAAGACTATTATGTGTAAAGCGATTGACATGCCGAGTTACATTATCGAGACTATATCTATGCATAAAACAGTTTTAGAAATATGAGCAATGACATTACTAAATCAACGACAGGATTGCTATTCATGACTTCCCAATATAATCATAATCTGACGTCTAAAATAACGAAGACTTTGCGTAAATTATTACAACCTATACAGCCTAATGGCACGATACTCATCGCGATTAACAATGATCCTGTCTATCAGCAATATTTTGGGTTTGCTGATATAGGTGAAAATCAATCAACATCTTTGCAAACGCAATATTTAATCGCCTCAATCACAAAACAGTTCTCCGCTGCTGCACTATTGAATGTCTTGTATATAGCGGCAAAAAACGGCAGCAAAACGGATGCTGAATTAGAAAAAAATGTAACGACAGCACTACAAAAAGCTGTTTCAAACTATTTACCTAGAACACACGAAATATGGGCAAATTCCATGCCGGAATGGGCCGACACAGTCACCTTGCATCAGTTGTTAGTACATTCATCAGGCATACCAAATTATACAAGCTTGCCTGGTTTCGACAGTTTGAAAAATATGAATGATGTCGATATTATCAGCATTTTTAAAATACATGCACTTGAGTTTGTCCCAGGAACAAAATTTTCATATACGAATTCCGGTTACTTTATGCTGGGAACGCTTATTCAAGAAATTTCCGGACAACCATTTGATCAGTATTTACAGACAACATTCTTTAATCCTCTGGAAATGCATTCTACTCATTTGCCTGTTGGCGGGACAGTTAATGATCTTAAGCAACATGATTCCAGATTTTCCAATTTAGCACGCGGATATACATATAACATTACAGTGCCGCATGCAAAATTAACGGAAGTTGATCATTACACAGCCATGCAAATTCCTGGCTCAGCCGGAGGCCTTGTATCGACAGTCTCTGATTTATTAATATGGAACAACGCGTTATATGGCGGGAAAATCCTTCCTTCATTTTTAGTGAATATGATGTTGCAGTCCTATATTCAAACTGAAAAACAAAATGAATATTATGGTTATGGTATTGAAATAAAAAACACACCATCGTTTGGCGTATACTATACGCACCGCGGTGGAATTCCTGGTTTTCAATCCAGATTGACATATATACCAGCATATCAATTATCGATTGTGATATCTGAAAATGTCCGTGGAGATAAAGAGAGACTATATCCAGAAATCGAAGCGATTAAACTTGAACTGCCGAAAACATTGCCTGAAAGTGAGCTATCACAAAGACTAGAGGAAATACTTGAAAGTAAATATCCAAGTGTTGCAGAAAATCGAATTCACTACCAGCTGACACCTCTAGAAGATTCCGTGATTAATGTATTGGCTAACTCAGCAACCCCAAGAGAGAACCATCATGAATAATTCTAAAATCATGCGTTATATTATACGTTATAATGATAAAGAATCTATTCGATTGAAAATATTGCCAAGAAAGTGGCGTGACGAAATTATTCAACAGATCCAAAAATCAGCCAACATGACGCCTACTCATTGATGACTGATGCTTACTTTGTTTTTGCATTTGATTTAGCAGGTTTTGTAAGGTTTGCGAGGTTTTGAGGAGTGATTGATGATGATGAGGCTGAATATTTCTCATGACCTGATAAAAAGAATCGACTTCTTCTTTACGTCCCTTTATTATACGCACAAAAAATCCTGTATAATTTTCAGAACATCTTTGTTTAACTTTACCAATCAATTCATTTAAACTTGAATGATTATACTGCGATAAGATATTAATAATGTCATTAAAAGTTGATGGCAATTCATTGCGATCACGCATAAGACTCATGAACTTGACAATCAAATCCAGCACCTTAGCTTGCAAGATACGTATACTTGCCGGATTAATTTCATACCTTGAAACAAAATTTCTCACAAAATCATAAGACCTAGCGGGAGAGTCATTAATTATCCGATGATCCTGGATAATTTGTCGATGGGTTTTCTGACGTCCTTTCGGCTTGTCAGATAACCACTGATCAACCACTGTTGAAAGCGATAAAGAGGGATGAGCCCTATGAATTCTCCAGCGTAATTCTCTTAATGAGTCGATTTTAGATTCAGAATTACCCCATATATTTCCATGCAATCTGCCTATTTCTGCATTAATAGCATGTATAGCTCTTTCTTTTAGCAAGAGATGATATTTATCTTGATTATTTTTTTCACTTTTTAAATGAATTCCATCCTGAACAACCTTATTCTGTTTTAATTTTTCAATTTCACTATAGATTCTGGATCTGGTTGAATCCACCATCTCATCTTGTTGAACAAGAATCTCATCTTGCAAATCACTACAATAAGCTGATAAAACAGCGCTATGACTTACAACCTTTTCTTTCTTATCAAAACTATTTGCCTTTAGCTTTAATACGTTGCTGCTATCTGAAAATTGTAATTCTGGTATGGTTGCTACCGCACCTTTAGGCTGTTTGCCAATAGGATTCAACCCAATCATGCACTCTTGATGATTCATCCTGTATTCTAAAAATAATTGAATAATCCAAGCCCTGAATGATGTGCTATTTTTAAAAACAAACAACCCCAAATTAGGATCAAAAAATTCGATTTCCCCCGTTTTTAATTTGCGCAATCCCATTGCATGGCCCGCATCCAGACGATTAAAGGAAAGCTTGTAAATTAAATGAGTGTCGAGTGATGCTATGACATTATCAACAGCTTCCCAAATATCCATTACATTTTTGCAAATGATTCCGCGTTCTTTTTGGCCTTGATTATTTTGATAAGAAAAGGTTTTTTCATCATGTCTAGGCAATGCCAAATATTTTCCGGCCGATTCAACTTCATCCTTCCACTTTATTACATGGCCATGACATACGCCTTCAAAATCTATAGATTCACTCAATCTTCCCCGAATAGGGTCAAGTCCTTGCATTGAAAGAATGAATCTTGCACCCAATTGATTAGCAAATTGATAGAGCGGGTCTGATAAAACACTACTGGATTTATACTTGCTTACGCTAAAAGAAATAGATTGAGCTGCTTGCTTTACCCCTTTAACGCAAGCTTTAATTTCTTCAAAGAGTAGACGATGCTTTCTTGCCAGCTTGTGATAACGCCCGTTTGGATCTTCAATATCCTTGAACAATTGCTCCATCATTGCCAAAGAAAATCCTGCACCATGCTGCATTGCATCGATGGATTCTTCGATTAAATCAATTTGAGTAATATTTAAAAATTGTTTTGATATTGTTATTTCGCTTGATTTCTGGAGTTTTTTTGTCTTCCAATAATTAGCAAGTATACCCGAGCTTCGTAACCAACCGCGTTGAATATGCTCAAAGGAACGAATTCTATTCTTCAATTCATTGAATAGGTTATTTTCCTCCTCAGACAAAATAGCCTTATTTTGCTTTTGGTAGCTTTCAATGTCTATAAGGACACGCGCAAGTACGAGCTGGGAATGTTTAGCCATAAAGATTTTTAATAATAATATTTTGTAATATCTATATATAAATAATAGCTTGTAAAAATTATATTTGATTATTATTAAAAACAGATTAAATGGTCATTGCCTTAAACCTTCCTTAAGAGCGCGCCACACACCAGATATCCACTGAACTATTAACTGGTATTGCGCCATATTAGACAGAGCATCTTAATCCGCTCAGAGTGTTTTGCAGCAAGATAGATAAAATTGCAAATTAAAACATAAACTTACATCATCTAATAGTTGCATTTATTAGACTGGGTTTCATATTATTGGTAACTATATTTAACTCCTTAATAACAATAAATATTTTCTTAAGAAAATATAACTATAATTATTATCAAATTGTTAGTATTTTTCACAAAACGGGAAATCTCATCTATGAACAGCAGACAATTTCTTGATTTAGCAGAAGCGATCAAAAGCAAACAATTCGAGAGATGCTTGGAAATTATTACTCAGAATCCTGAAGTGCTCGATCAGGTTTCCCGTACCAACGAGATTTGCGCTGATGCTATTTCACGGGCGAATTCAAATTTAGAGGTAAAGCGAGGCCAGATTACAGGCACCGGCTTGACTCCCCTGCATTTGGCAGTCATATCTGGAAATATACCAATTATTCAATTATTACTGGTAAAAAGACCTGATCTGGTAGATAAAATTCCTATCGAAGAAGGGAACAACATCCAGCTAACGCCTCTGGAATTAGCGTTCTATTTTGAAGACGAAGTCTTGATCTCATTATTATTTGAAAATGGAGCCGATATAAAACTCGTACAAAATCATTTCAAATCTATAGGTGAAGAAGAAAAATTTGAACAAAGTCTCTTATCCTTTAAAAACACACAACTTGCTGAAAAAATTCGTCAAAAATTGAAACCCGCAAGCAATGTGGATGACGAGCAAATTCAACCAAAAGAAGTCAGACAGATGCTCATTGACGCCTATACTCAGGCGTTATGGGACAATTTAATAAGTAAAACTAATGGGGTTGTTGGCAATATTAGACCTAATGTCGTCCGCTCTCTATATGAGGAATTGGCGGCCAAAATTAAATATGATTTTAAGCAAGATCGTGAAAAAGAAAAATTATTTGCAGAAACAGTTATTGATGAGGAAGTCATAAGAAATATTCTTATAAATATAACAAATAATTTAAAAAACGATAAGATTGATTTAAAAATCCTTGGACATACTAGAACATGGTTCACTAGCACCGGAAAAGAGCCATTCAAGCTGCTACTAAATGCCGCCAAGGCATGGCCCGATGTTTTTGAGGAAATAAAACCTACTCCTGTTGATAACAAGACTGTCACTGAAAATCAGTCTCAACCAAAACAAGATGCCGTGACTACGCGTGAATCTCAAACACAATTAGAAAATAATGACGAAGATCTTCTTGGCTTTGGCAATACTCAAGAAGCACATAACATCGGGGTTGATACTCCACCCATACCAACAGGTACACCGGTCATAGAAAGTCGTTTTAAACGCGAAAGTCGATTACAACCTGACGACGTATATTATGCTGCATGCGGTATCTTTAATGAGCATCAATTTACTTGTATTGATGCCATTACAGGTGATGGATATCCTAAAGAACTCGCAAAGATATACCGCAGGTCAGATGATGGTATGCTTTATATTATGTATTATCCCGGCAAGGATAATCATCATCCAACAACGCTTGAAAACCTGGCACAACCATTAGACCATATTATGCAAAAGGCTAATGATGCTATTGCTAAAAAATATGGAACACTTGCCTTAAACAATGCAAAAAAAATATTCGTCCTAGCGGAAAGCAATACGTATTTTGGTGTTTCTATCCGACATTATATAAAAGGCGATTTGACTGATGGAACACTAACGACAGTAGACTCCATCAACAGGAGTTATGACGAATCGTATGTCACTCAATCAAAACATCTGACACATACTAAAAGAAAAACAGTCAAAACTGGTTATCAAAATATGATTTTGGATAATTGGACTTGCGGATATCATTCACTTGAAGCCATTGAAAGAGATATCATGGGACAGGCCGCGCCAAAAGAATTCAAAGTCACCGATGATGTGATAACCAAACACGATAGATATTACAAATCAGGATTTAATACAGTTGTTGTTTCAACTTCTTCTTTGCAAGAAAACACGGAAACATCTATTTTAATGAAGGGCGCAGAAGAAGAGTCAGCCCAACAACGTGACACTTCGCCTGACGCTGCCTATAACGCTGACGAGATAAATGCGTGCATTGAATCTTACGAATTATCACGGTATCCGGAATTTCTCATCCAACCCGACTCCATCAAAGAGAAAAATGGCGGGTATGACGCATTTTCGTTAGTCACTCAGAATGAGGACAGCATTTTCGGCGATGACAATTTTTTCTTGCGAATATTGCTCCATTATATAAGAAATCAGATCAGCAAGGGCAAGAATATCAATCAATTACGCATTGCGATTCCACTTCATTTTGGCAGCGAAGGCTCCGGGCATTACGTACCCTTTGGCATTCAGCTGGATGATATTAATTCTGAAATTGCCAATAAAATACACTCGCACTTAATGGACAACCAGGAAAAAATTGATCAAATACTCGCAAATGATCCTTTTAAAAATTTATTACGTCAGATATATGGAAGCGTGACTGCTCATTTCTTCGATTCAACAGTTTTATCCTATCTTGATGAAAGCAGAGACTCAGACCGAAAATGGAAGTTCATTGCCGCATTAAACAAAAGCTTTACTAGCGTTAAGATGATACAGAGCACACCAATACAACAAACTGATGGCACATACAAACAAGGAACAGATGAAGAAAATGCAGGCAATGGATGCGGCCCCATTACAGTTGAACACAGCGTATCGTTCTTATACACTGGCGAACCAGTTACCCTGTCAGAAAATGATATTCATACCAGGGCACAATATATCGCTGAAGCTCGGCAAAGACAAGCTAAACAGCTTCAGGAATATAGACGACGCACTGAAGTGACAGCAGAAAGAGCCGATTTGCATAACGATGATCAACCTAGTTCATTTTACGTGGAAGCTACATCCTCCCCCGATGTCAAATCGGGTGAGAATAGCAGCCAATTACCTGCATATATCCCGATAAATTCAGATGATTTTATTGAGATTTCGCCTAATGAGCGCACGTCAGCTCCTCACATGCAGACGTTAAATACTACTGGGCGTCCGACGAATGATCAGAGTGAATTTTTTCCAGACTGGATAGAAAACGATATAGAAAGAGAAAGAATTTGCATTCTAAACCTTGATGATAAAGAACGCTTGGCAATTTCCAGCAAATATCAACAAGATATTTTTACCGGCCCTGCAGATTTAATCATGCAAGGCAATCCAAATATTAGAGCCGAAACAATAGCAAAAGCAACCATCTATAAAAACAGAGAAAATGAGATTTTTGCTGACTGTGTTGTTGATGCCGTCAATTTAAGCGTTATCCCAAAAGGAATCCAAGAATCTACTCATTCCGACTTGACTAAAATAAGACAAACACATGTGTCAGGAAAAATATTATTTCGATACAAGTGGGAAAACGATAATTGGCATATCCAATTCACAGGTACCACTGATGTCAGATTAAAGAAATTGTTATTAGGCCAATATCCTGAACTCGATAAAATTCGAGCCTTACAGAGAGAAGTGGATCAAATTGACCCGATTAAAAGCGATTTAACCAAGAAAAAAAATAAATCAGAAAAGCATCAAGGTTATTTAACCGAACATATAACAAGACAGAACCAATTAAAAGCGGAATTAAATAACCTCACAGAAGAATTTATTCATAAGGTAGCAGTAACTATTCCCATTCCTGTCAGTGGAAAAATTGGCAGCAACGCGGATGATTGTTTTATTACGGTAAATGACCTTGAACGATCCTTACGCCGATTTGTCCGAGATGGAAATTTAGAAATTGTTCCCAGAGAACAAAATGGAACCATTACATTAAAAATCTATACAACTGGTATCATTAGCTTGTTTGAAGATATGGGTCTTAAAAAATTACGCGACGCAAATAATCACTCGTATTATGAGGTTACCATAGACAGAAACACAGCCAAACAAAACACAGATGCCAAAGAACATTTGTTCGGCCTACGAATTCGAGTCAATGGTGAATCAAAATCAATTGATGTTTCCCATCTGTTTACCAAAGAACAGATCCAGCATTTTAGAGCGCGAGCCAGAGCAAAGACTGATAGAGCCCATTCTCAAGCAACTGTATCAACACCAACAACTGAGACACAATCAACATCAGTCGGAACGCAACCTGTTTCTTCCGGAACAAAAGATCCTGTGCTGACTGCGATACGGAAGGTTAATCATTATCTCAAAAGACGTGCTGGCGTTACCTCAGGATTATTTGCTTCAATCACTGGGTATTATAACGGCAGCGATTACTATAAGCGAAGAACAAGCTGGAAAAAGATATTAAAAAAGATCAACGCTCATATTAATGATCTTAATAATCCGAATCCCGATCTTCAGTCGCGCAAAAAATTATTGAATTTCATTCTCAGTGAAGCCAATAAATTTGATCAGGGATTTTTTGGCCTTTTTCAAAGTAATTATTATACAGCTTTGATAAATTTGCACGCAGCTATTTCTCAAAACCGGGATTATGATTTCAAAGCAATTGCCGCGCCCATTGCTACATATTGTCAAATCTATGATGAAATGGATATGTACAAAAGCGCAGCGAAGAAATATGTAGATAATTATTCCGCATTCTTTACTTCTAGCAAGGAAAAGAAAGGTAAAATAAGAGCTGATCTTGAACGAGAATTATATGACGCGCATTATGACACGCTCAGCGAAGAAGACAAAAAAGATTTTATGGATAGCAAGACAGAGCACATGTCTGAATACGATAATATGCGACGTTTTGACTATTAAAGGCTCTTATAGGCTTCGGAACCTTGAAAACTCTCGGCTTCGGATTAGAGTACTGTGCTCATAGGTGAGCACCCCTGAAATGGGGGAAGACCACATTTAGCTAATTGATTTTACTACATCTGTTGGCGCGCAGACCCGAACTACGGACCTACTGATTATGAATAGTCTATTTTCCCGTCCTGCACTCCATATGCACTCCTGACTACTGAACCCCTGAGCCGATTAGGACTGATAATCGGCTTCAGCGCGGAATGAATCAAGAAACAATTCGAGCGCAGGACACGACAAAGAGGAGATGCGCAGGAATGATATCAAGGAATATTTGTTTCAATCTGCCGATAAATTACGTGGAGACGACCCGTTTTTAAACGAATCGGCAGACTTGGAAATGCGGCGCTTCTGTGATTACGATGTGTAATGGAAAATATGATAGGCCTAGCATTGAAATTTATGAGTTTATACAGAAAGAAATGGAAGCGGGTCATGCCATGACTGTGACTACACACGAGAGTATTGAGAATAAATATCAGGGTATTTATGGCAAACATGCTTATGCTGTTACAAACGTTCATATCGATGATCTAGGCAATCGATATATCATCTGCATAATCCCTGGAGGAATACATCGCGGCAGACTTCCTGGGATCCTAAAAGGTTTGGTCTGGTGAAATGTAAATCTGATGATGCAGAATCAGTGATTGAACTGGCTGAGTTCATAAAAATCATTTCCAATGTATCATACCAGGACGTTTCACACTTGATACGAGAAATGAGTAAGCATGACCGCACGCAGTATTGTAGTGCATTCGAGGGATGTGCAAAACAACGACCCGTGAGCGCAGCGTCCATGTTTATTCGAGTACAAGTTTAACGTGCAATGGAAGCTCCTGCATCAGTCGCTGTCCTGACAGCTACCGCTGCTGCAGCGGCGCCGAAAACAACGGATACAAATATAGCGTCAACCGGCATTCGACCGACAAGCAGTGGTGTTTTCTGATGTTGAAAGATCCAATGACATGGACACTGGGGTTGTTCAGCACGCCGTATTATTCCACTTTCATTATACTGAGCCGCATTTTTTCTGAGAAAAATCCACCTGCAAATCACATCATCAGTATTGATACCTAAGGATGGCGGAGCGCCGCATTACATTAATTCTTATTACACCCATCGACTTAATGTTTGGCGCAGCGCGCAAACATCGAGATAGAGATAGCCGTGAATAAAAGTCCGTCGGGGTCAAGACCTGGTGTAGGCTGCCATTATGGCTAGAATTCTTCACAAAATGACGTCGCTTGGCATGCCAAAATCAGTAAAAGTCAGCTTGGAGAAATAAAGTTAGCGGGCAAATCACTCATAGTTTCATAGGGTTGATTTGCGCAAAAACGCCGTGAATTATCAACAGACCTGATTGAATTAACTACGAATTTTTCACCTTCATCCCTCCTTTTTGTTTTAACAACTATACTTAAATCAAAGAGCAAAATAACGAGGGTGGAGGTGGGTTATGGTTTCTCCTGAAGAGTGGAATGAAGCAGTAAAAATTCTTGCTGGAGCTTTATCGATTATTAAAGAAGAGATTGGAAATTATAATTATGGAGTCATGGGAAGTGGTGCTTATGTCTTACATGGCATCAAGTATGATAATCCAAGGGATTATCCAGATGATATTGATATTGCGACGACCCATCCACGAACAACACTGGAAACACTAGAGAGTCTACACGAATCAGGTGAAATCACTCTAAAAGAAGAGCCTGATAGTGGAGCTTCAGTGAAAAGATATAAGGTTACAATTAATACCGAAAAACCCTTTACTGTTAATGTTGATCTCATTCACGCAGAGGAATTTGGGATAGATTCGTCTATCTTAGAAACTAAAAATGACATACAAACGACTTCACTAATAGAAACTCTAAAATCAATTTATCACCGGCCTGAACACAGAGTTAAAGATCTCATCGCATTTAGAGATTTAATCAAAAATAATATGGATACATTGCAACCTTTAGTAAATTCGCCGCAATTTAAAAAAATGTTCGAACATAATATTAACTTCAGAAATGCAGTTAAAATGATGGTAGATATATTTGCCAATCCAGGAAAGTCGAAAAATGATGAATACGTTGATAGAGCTGTCGCAAGCTTATTGCCCAGCTTAACAAGCGAAGCAAAAAAAATATGGGATACAGAAATTTTACTAAAACAAAAAGAACCTCATCTGGCAAAAAATCCGCAATCATTATTTGATCATCATGCTCAAAAGAGTCAAGCTCCGGCTCCAAAAGGGCCGCCTTCTGCGGCGGAAAGACGACAAGCGCGACAAGCTCGACTGGAGCGACAAAAAATTGAAGAAGAGCAACGAAAAGCAGGCAAGGTGGAGCCTGGTAAGAGCGAGACAAAAAAGATGGGTTATTAGGGTCTGTTGACAACTTGTTAAAGAACCGGAGCGTCGGCGTTGTGGTGTAACTTGCAGCATATTATGCTTACACGAATTGACTGATGATCTTTGCTAAAGATGCTACGGAAATGCACTTATTTTTTAATAAGCTGCCGCTTGAGCGATAGATTTCAAACATGCAAGTGGCTGCCGGATTTGTTTGATCAGAAGCATTGAGCCGCGCCTGGCTTCTTCATGATCTGCGCGTCATTCCCGTGCCAGATCAAATCGCAGGACGATTTAAGGTTGACTCTTCCGTGATGATTGTAATAAGGCACCAGCGGGTGCATTACGAATTTTTAAAACTTTGAGTCATATTTCGCTTGCGATTGCAAAATATCTTTCACATTTGTCTCTGCCCATGTACGAATTGCTTCAACAACTCTAATTAAGCTTTTCCCCAATTTCGTTAATGTATATTCAACTTTTGGCGGTACGGTTGCATATATTTTACGGACAATTATCCCGTCTCGCTCTAAGCCTTTTAGTGTTTGCGTTAACATTTTTTGCGTTATGCCTGGAACAGATCGTTTAAGTTCATTAAAACGTAATGTACCACTCGACAATTGGCCTATAATTAATACAGTCCACTTATCAGCGATACGATCCAAGATTAATCGAGTAGGACAATTTGCATTATAAATATTTGGTATTTTCTTCATTATATAAGTTTCCAAATAGTAACTATACAACAATTAGGTGCCTACTTGCGAATATATACTTATCTAACTATAGTTGTAAATCTTTTAATATCAACGAAAACCCATGGAGATAATATGAAAAAAATCAAACTAGCAACTATTTGCGTCGTGACCGCACTGATGACAAGCACATCTTTTGCATCAAGTTATCAGAAATTACAGCACAACAAAGAAGTTGTCACAGCTTTTTATGAAGCAGCCATCAATAACAAGGATTTTTCTGCAGCAGAAAAGTATATGGGGTCTTATTATAAACAGCATAATCCTATGGCAGAAGATGGCAAAGAGGGATTTAAGAAATTTATTGACTATCTGCGAAATACTTATCCAAATTCACACAGTGAAATTAAACGCATCATGGCAGAGGGTGATTATGTCATATTGCATGTACACTCTATTAAAGTACCTGATGCCAGGGGACAGGCAATTGTTGATATTTTTAGATTAGAAAATGAAAAAATTGTTGAACACTGGGATGTTATACAAGATGTGCCTGAAAAATCAGCAAACGAGAATGGGATGTTTTGATTAAGCGAGATAACAAGAAAAACCTGCCGATTTGGCAGGTTTTTATACGGAGGCGAGTCTGTAAAAATTTCTGTGTAACTACCCACACCATTAAACGGTGACTCTGTCACCGAACTCGATCAGAAACCGATTCATCGCTGGCTTCCAGTTGTGAATCGGCATGGTCCATTTCCGGGAAATCCGTTCAATCGCCAAATAAAGCATATATTTTTTTAAGTGGTGGCTGCACAAGTGAGCATGTTGTAGTTCCCTCTCTCACCCCGGAACGCTATAATAACTGCGCATTAGAATCATTATAAGTACCTGTTGTAGTTCGGTAAGCCTTCCGTTTTTAGTGCACCACGCCAGTAGGCATTCGCAATTTCTCATTGAATTGCAATGGGGTCAAGTTGCCCAGTGCTTCGTGAGGCTTTTTGCTGTTGTAATTGATCAACCATTCATCAGTGATAGATTGAATATGGTCAACGTTCGATATAGCCATTCCGTGCTGGTTTGCCAGGTTGAATGAATTTGATTTTCACGCCGTTGCTTGCAGCTCAATTCGACATGACACACGAGATATTTTCCGGACCATTATCAACCCGTAGTTCACATGGATAACCACGTCTTTCGGCGATTTCATCCAGAAATTCGGTGACACGCTCAGCGGGCAGGGAAAAGCCAGCCCTAATACCTAATGCTTCACGGTTAAAATCATCAATCACATTTACTGTACGAAATCGTCTGCCATCCATCAGTGCATCTTATGCGTGCATATATTATATACAAAACAGCAGAATACAAGCAGGAACTCGTTAAAGCAAGTTGTTGATTTAGATCAATTTTTCCATGATGGAACCTTGGTAGGGTCCAATAGCTGAGAATTTTGGCCAAAGTCCAGTTCTACAGAGTTGTAAAAATGACACTTGAAAATTTGAAGCCACTTATAAATCTTATTTAATACTCAATTAAGGCAAAGTGGATATAATTAAGCCAAATATTGATAATACAACGAGTGTAAAGCCGTGTTTAGACCCAATTTACTAACTCTTCCAATTGAAACTGTGATGCACATTTACTCTTATTTAAACATAGAGTCACAAAGCGCAAGCGCATTGGTATGTACAGATCTTTACAATATGACTGCCTCCAATCATCGTTTTTGGAGAAAAGCAATAGTTGAGCACTTCCCTCACCACCAAGAAGAAGTCACTCATCTTGAACAAGCACTTCAATTGAAAAGTGATGATAACAACAATGATGATGATAGTGATCCCGCTCCTTGGTATCAGCTTTTCTGCAAAATCTACAAAGCGGAATACCTTAATTTAACAAAAAATCAACGCGAAACGTTTTCTTTAATCAAAGCAGGTCAACCTTATGATCATCGCACACTGCTAACATTGGATCAAATCACAATGGTTCGTGATATGTCAGGTATGAGCATGTTAGATTGGGCGATCAAAAAACGCAATCAAGTATTTTTAAATTATGTTTATCAAGTGGCAATCAAAGAACTATCTCAACAATCAAATCCACAAGCATTACTTAAATATGCTGCATTATGCAATCAATCATTCAATATTATTGAAGAACTCATTGCAAACGGTGCACAACTAAATCATTTTTATAAATTCAAAAAAGATGAACGCTACACAGCCCTACAAATCGCCACATACTACAATAATCTGGATGCAATAAATGGTCTCTTAAAAAATGGCGCTAGTGTTGATATCAGAGACAGAAAAGCTAGCGTTGCACAGACAGCTCTGCACATTGCTACTGAAAAGGGCCACTATGAAGCAATGGATGCACTTTTAACACATGGTGCAGATGCTAATAAACCGAGCAAACACCATGTACACTCCAGCGCTTTACATATTGCAGCTTATTATGATGATAGCAAAGCGATTGAAATACTGCTTAGATCTGATGCAAGCATCACTAGGCAAAATCGCAATGGCGACACAGCACTTCAGCTTGCACAAAAATATAACAATGAAACAGCTTGCAAAGCATTAGGTGGCAATCTGGATAATGTGCAAGATATCTATAATTATCAAATGAATAGTTAATTATGCAATCAATTTATTTCTTATGAGTAATAACCGTTGGGAACATGTTTGCTTCATAATAAATGAATTCAATATTACTAAATCCAGCGACTTCTGATGGACCCACATCCTTGAGGCAGCTGAAATTACCAACTTTCGCTGGCATGACATGCGGCATCATTTTGCCTCCAGACTGGTCATGGCGGGTGTCGATCTCAACACCGTGCGCGAACTGCTGGGACACTCGGAAATGACCATGACATTGCGTTATGCGCATTTGGCACCGGAGCATAAGGCGAAGGCGGTGGAGAAGCTGGTAGCGGCTGCAGTTAATACGCGAATTGAGGCTAGAGAACAAACAACGGAAATTGAACCCAATTGAATAAGGAGTGAGTGTTTTGTTAAAGGAAACCAGCCTGGATCATATTATCATAGACCCGGATTATCGGGATTTTTTGTCCGAAATCAAAAAGCGTTATCAGACAGCACAATTAAAAGCCGCCCATGCCGTTAACAAGGAACTAATCCATTTCTACTGGCAGCTTGGAACTGACATCATCGAAAAACAGGCCAATGCCGCCTGGGGGAGCAAATTCCTTGACCAGCTTTCCCGAGATTTGCAGTCATCCTTTCAAGGTGCCAAGGGTTTTTCAGTCAGAAACCTTAAATATATGCGAAAGTTTGCCGAAACGTATCCGCAATTGACAATTGGGCAACAGGCTGTTGCCCAATTGCCCTGGGGGCATATCGTTGTCCTAATTGAGAAAATAAAAGATCCGGAAGCAAGGGAATGGTATGCGCATAACACCCTCAAAAACGCTATCTCCCGGAATATCCTGATTATGCAGATTGAGCAGGACTTGTACAGCAGACAGGCAAAACCAGAGTCAAAAGTCTCCAACTTCAAAAACATCTTACCCAAACCCCAATCAGATCTAGCCACGCAGATGCTCAAAAATCCTTACAATTTCGACTTTCTTACTATTGGATCAGAAGCACGAGAACGAGAAATTGAATCCGCCCTCACCCAGCATATCTCCAAATTCCTCCGGGAACTTGGAGTAGGCTTTGCATTCATGGGCAGCCAATACAAACTGACAGTTGATGGAGATGATTATTTTCTCGATATGCTTTTTTATCACACCAAATTGCATTGCCATGTGATCATAGAATTAAAAGCGACAGAATTCAAACCGGAATATACCGGGAAACTGAATTTCTACCTTTCAGCAGTAGATGATTTATTAAAATCACCACAAGACAATCCCACCATTGGCCTGTTACTCTGCAAGACCCGAAAGAAATTCAAAGCTGAATATGCGTTGAGAAATATTACCAGTCCAATCGGAATTTCAGAGTATGAGCTAATAAAGGAATTACCGGAAAAGTTGGCTACCAGTCTGCCAACTATTGAGGAGATTGAAGCTGAGCTGAGTGAAGATGTAGCAGTTAACTAGCTACTATTATTCACAGGAGGTATGACTATCTACTCTTTCATTTGGCACCCGAAAACATGGAACTCAGCTTGCCTTTTTAAGATCAGGCTATAAACTGGATAAAAAAGGGGGCATCATTCATTACGGTGGATTACGATAGACCGGTTTTGCACTCCATATGCACTCCAGTGCTTTTTAGCGGGATGGGAATTGAGGGATTTACGACTGTAACTACTTGATTCTACACCTGCCGGCGCGCAGACTCGAACTGCGGGCCTACTGATTACGAATCAGTTGCTCTACCACCTGAGCTACGCCGGCATGGTCATGAAAATGCAGGCGAGAGTATAAAGAAAAATATCCTCTACTGCCAGAGAAATGGCAGTCTGCTATCGTTCATTTTTTGTCCTTTCTGGCGGGTATTTCATTTTGTCCTAAAACCCGTCTCTTGCTTGCAAGTCAATATTTATACATCTTTTGGTTTCGTTCTCACTCCTTGTAATCGATTTTCGGGACAATGAAATCAATAAACGAGCGCAGCTTGGGTTCCAGATATTTGCTTTGCTGATAATAGAGATACAGGTTGACGCTGAGCTGAAATGTATTGGGGAACAGCATGACCAGCCTGCCCTTGCGTATTTCTTCCTCGGCAAAAAACAGGGGCAGTTTGACGATGCCGGCACCGGTTACCGCACTGGTGAGCAGGGAAGTCATGTTGTTGACGACCAACGCGGGATTTAAGTAAATTTCAATATTGTTTTTGAATTTCAGGCTTTCATCCGGCAGCCTGAAACTGTGCGTGATATAGATATGCTGATTCAACTCATTGGGCAAAACGGGTTCGCCAAACTTTTTCAGGTACGCGGGTGATGCGCACAAAATTACACGAGAGGTAATCACCCTGCGCTGCACCAGGTGTGGAATATCCAGCGGAGGCGCGCCCACCAGCAAGTCATAATCCCGGTTCAGGTTGTCGATGTGCTCTATCAGCTGCAAGACGATCTTGACCTTGGGATAGGCGCGCATGAATTCATGCAAATGCGGCACAATATATTTTTCGCCGAAATAAACCGTACTGTAAATCTTCAATTCCCCTGAAGGTTCCTTGCGTATGGATGACATGGCATTTTCGACTTCTTCCAGCTTTTCAATAATGGGTTTGCAATGCTGGTAAAAAGCCTTGCCGCTGTCGGTTAATGTCAGGTAACGAGTCGTACGCCGGAACAACTGCAAGCCCAGCTGTTCTTCCAGCGCATTGATCTGTTTCATGACTGCCACGTTGCTAATCCCCATGGCTTTCCCTGCTTTGGCGAAATTACCCAATTCCACCACATTGATAAATGTATATATGTGACTGATCTTCTGCATGATTATTAACCTGTCGTTAGCTATGAAGTAATTATAGCACACATTATCAATATCAGGTTTTTGTATTATTCTGGATATAAATGGAACAGAAGAATAAGGAGTATAAATAAATTCAAATACTTACAATTAACGAGGAGTCACATCATGCAAAGCAGAGAATATGATAACACACAAACCAACCTGGAAACGGCCAGCAGCTCAGCCATAACCGCACAAGCCGCTTATGGATCGGTCATTTTCGGCATGTTTACCAGCCAGAATCTGATAGCCGCCTTGTTAAACGGCATAGGGCCCATGATTCTCGCACCCATTTCACTAAGCATTGCCTTGACCAAAGCAAGTCTGTCACTGGCCCGGTTAATCAAAAGCCGTAACCGCAATGCCGGTCTGGTCGGCGGTTTTCTTGTCGATTTACTGGTATCAATGATAGTCGGCACTTCCGCCATCGGAAGCCTCGCATTTTCCACTGTCATGGGTGCCATGGTTCCTTTGTTCATCCTGGCGACCCTGTCCATAAACACCCTCTATAACCTTGGAAAAGCCGGCATCAATCTGTTCCAATGGCTGCGCACAACTGAACCGCAAAGCCGCGCCCGCTTCAAGGCAGACACGATCAAGCACGCTATCAGTTCATTGATCAGCCTGGGCATTACGGTTCCCGTCGCCCTTGTAGTTATATTTAAAATCGCGCCGGTTGCCCTCGCCATTACCGCATCCACAGTCAGCGCGATCGGATTCACGCTGGGATTGACAGGCACCATAGCCAACCATATCCGCTCAAAACGTGCTGCCGCTCAGCAATTCATAGAAATGGAAACCTTTCCAACCACAAGCACACAAGAAATCAACGAGGAATTGAGAGCCAGGTATTCCATGAGGAAAACCCAGGTAATCAATCCTGATCCGCTGGAAGAACAAGCCGTATTCAACACACCCAAGGCAAATACCACACACAAATGGAATTATAATTATCAAAAGAACAGAATCGGCCGCGCTCATGAAAAACACCTTGACCTCGATACGACCAAGGATTATCTCTTCAAAGAAGGCGCGAAAAAAATCCGCTATCTGGATCAGATGCTGCGCAGCCGCTCCATTCTCGATCGAATCCAGTCATCAAAACGGCTTGCGAAATTGATCGTTATCAGTGACTGGTGCGCCTTGATGCTGAATGCAACGGAACGTGGCTTGCTGCTGGCGATAGAAGAGACCAATCTCTCGCCAGAACAACGCGCCATACGTGACGCCGTAAACCGGCTGGCCGCAGAAAGAATCACTAATCACATTCAGCTGCAGGCATCAAACCGTTATCAAAATCTTTTGAAAGACGCATGCCAGTCCTTCTTCAAAAATATAGGCGACACCGAAGACTTCATACGCAGCGCGGAATCCTACTTCCACGGCAGGGAAGCAAACGAAAGACTTGCGCAAGCTCAGACTCAGGCAAACCCCGTGATGGTTGACATGGATATGGAGGAATCCTTACCGCCAGTCGCGAGCCTGTCAACAGCCCAGTCTGCTGCAAATACCAGCCAGCCAGCGACGCAGGCGGCAGTGAGCGAGGCAGCCAGTCTATCTGAATTTGAGATCCGCACAGCGGCAGCTGCAACGTCAGAACCGGTTGATGCCGTTACAGAAAATACGAAAGCCTTGAAAGCAGCCTTGAATGCGCAAATCCGGTTATTCAAAGCTGCACGAAAAGCAGGCGTACATCATCAGCTCGTTCAGCCGAATTCTGAAAGTAATTCTTCACTATCGGTATCTCATGGCGAAGAATCTCCATCAGTTTTGCCTCAACCCGCCAGAGTCAGCTGATCAATCATTACCAGTGTCCTCGTTTATTCAGGCGCCGCGAGGCGCCTTTTTTTTGCCACCTCCTTGCGTGTGTATCGTGTGTGTCTGGATGAAAAAAACAGGTTGCGGTTATTTTGCCTGTCAGGCTATAGTGGATGTTCTGCTTTTCATCGTTCACTCCCTTTCCTCTCTTTGCAAATCCGCGCGCACGCGCGTCTCGCCTCATGGAACTCATATTCTCCATACAAAAGGAATTTTTTATGCGTCACTCACTTAATGCTCACGGTTTTAATTCTCATGGTTTTTCATTGATTGAACTGATGATTGTCGTAACTATCATCGCCATTCTGGCCGCTGTTGCCATTCCCTCTTATCAAAACTATACGCAGCGCGCGCGTTTCGCGGAAATCATCAGTCTCGCGGAAGTGTTTAAAACTGCCGTCGCACTGGCGCTGCAACAAGGCGTTTCAGCGTCCGACCTCTCCAATGGAAGTTACGGCATTCCCGCTCAGCCCAAACATACCCGCAATCTCGCCAGCCTCAAGGTCGATCACGGCATCATTACCGCGACAGGAACCGAACTCGTCAATCACGCCACTTATATTTTAAAGCCCGGCACTGACGGCAGCCAGTGGACAGTCAGCGGGACATGCTTGAAAAGCGGGCTGTGTCATGACTGATTCCCTCTCCCATCAGGATTGGTCTGAGGCTTCTCTCATCGGATTAATCGCCTATTTTGTGCGTGACGGCCTGCTGGACGTGTCTGCGGCTTCTTCCGCACTGGAAGAAGCCGCGCGCCAGAATATCCCCCTTATCACTTATCTGGTACGTTCCGGACGGATTTCCAGCGAAGCGATTCTGGCCAGCTGCGCGAAACATTTCACCTGGCCAGTCTATGATTTGACTGATTACGATTCTGTCTTGCTGGATAATTCACGACTGAATGCCGAAGTGATTCATCGCTACCGGGTCCTTCCCCTGCGGCAGGATGAACACTCCCTGGATCTGGGACTGACCGATCCCACCCGGCATGCTGTCATTTCCATGCTGGGCTTTCACACGGGTCTTCGCATCTATCCCATGCTGGTCTCGGAAGCGCTGCTGGATAAAATCCTGAAAGCGCATGCGCGCGCTCCGCGATTTCGCACACAGCTGGAATCCGCGCTGGCAAAAATACCGCCCGTGGAAGAACAGTCCGGCGCGTATGAAATCCACGAACAGGATGCAGATGACGGGCCGGTCAGCGAATTTGTGACCAGCCTCATTTCCGATGCAATTGAAAAACGGGTTTCTGATATTCATATCGAGCCGTTCATGCAGAATTGCCGCATCCGTTTCCGGCGTGACGGATTGCTGTATGAAGCCGCTGCCGCACCCGCGCATTTCGCCGCACGCATGATCACCCGCCTGAAACTGATTTCACACCTCAATATCGCGGAACGGCGGCTGCCGCAGGACGGCCGCCTGCGCTTCCCGCCTTATCCGCATATTGATGTGCGCGTCAGCACTTGCCCCACGCTCCGCGGCGAAAAGATGGTCATGCGCATACTGGATACCGCCGGCGGCAAAAAGAATCTGGACACACTGGGATTAACCAGCCAGCAGCAGCTGCTGCTGACCGCCAGCCTCGATCAACCCCAGGGACTGATTCTTGTGACTGGCCCGACAGGAAGCGGAAAAACCAGCACTTTATATGCGGCGCTGCATTATCTGAACCGCATGGAAAAAAATATATCTTCCGTGGAAGATCCGGTCGAAATTGAAATGCCGGGAATCAATCAGATCAATGTGAATCCTCGCGTAGGGCTGGATTTTGTCACCGTGTTACGTTCTCTGCTGCGCCAGGATCCGGACATTCTCATGATAGGGGAAATCCGCGATCTCCAGACTGCCGCTATCGCCGTGCAAGCTGCTCAGACCGGCCATCTGGTGTTATCCACATTGCATACTAACAGTGCCGTGGAAACCATTATGCGCCTGCAAGGCATGGGGATCGCGCCTTATCATTTTATCAGTTCAGTCTCACTGATCATCGCCCAGCGCCTGGTACGCAAACTGTGTGATCACTGCAAAAAAACCGTCCGCACAGGGAATCGCCACTCGCAACCGGCCGCGGATTGCGAGTCCGGCGGCTGCGATGCCTGTCATCAGGGTTATCAGGGACGCACCGGGATTTTTGAATGTCTCCCGATCACGAAAAGCCTGGCGTCACTCATTCTCTCGGGTGTTTCCGCCATGGAATTGACGGCGGCAGTCCGCAGGGAAAAATGGATGACGCTGCGGGAAGCGGGGCTGGAAAAAATCCACGCTGGCATCACCACTCGCGCTGAATTGGCGCGAGCCATCAGATGTGATGATCCCGCTCTCACCATCCAGGCGGGGTAGCACATCATGAATTTCAAACGCTTTCCTGATGCCGGCATCGGATTTTCACGACATGGCGGCAGGATCACGGCACGGGAGAATGCCGTGTTCCTGCGCCAGCTGGCGGCCCTGTTGACAGCCGGCATTCCCATTATCCTCTGCTGTGAAATCCTGGAACAAAGCCAGACCCGGCCTGTGATGCGCGCACTGATTTTTTCCATCCGGCGTGAATTGCTGGCTGGAAGGGATTTTTATCACAGTCTGCGCTGCCAGCAAGGCGTGTTTGATGAATTAACCTGCCAGATGGTCAAGATAGGTGAACACACGGGCCGTTTGGATTCGCTGTTATGCCGGGTAGCCGATGAAAAGGAAAAAGCCTTGGCGCTGCAGACGCAGATCCGTCAGACACTGTTTTATCCCGGTATCATCATGGTAACAGCGTTGCTGGTGACACTGGGCATGTTTTTGGTAGTCATTCCCCGGTTCGCGGAATTATTCGCCGGGTCGCAAGCCGCGCTTCCGCTGCTCACGCGCGGGATTTTTTACCTTTCCTCAAGTCTGCGTCAGCACGGATTCATACTGTTATTATCCGCACCGTGCGTCGCGCTGGCTCTGGTTCTGATTCCCCATCCAGCCTGTGCAGCATTCAAAAACGCAGTCTGGCAGCGCTTGCTGCGCCTGCCCCTGGTGCATAAGGAAATCAGGCAACTTCTGCTGGTACGTTTCACACGCAATCTTTCCATCACTCTGTCCGCGGGCCTGTCACTTTCCGAGGGGTTAAGACTGGCGCTTTATTCAAATCAGCATGCCGAATTCGCCCGTTCGCTGGCACAGCTGCGCGGCTGTATTCATTCCGGCCTGCAATTACATCAAGCCATGCGGGCATGCCCCGGCTTCCCGGAAGTACTGGTGCAAATGGTAAAAATCGGTGAAGAATCCGGAACGCCGGAGCAAATGCTGGCCAGGGCGGCGGATTTCTTTGAAGCCGGGATACAGCGGCGCATCAGCCGGCTCTGCCTGCTGCTGGAACCCTTGATTATGCTGGTGCTTGGTGTTTTAATCGGTGGATTGGTCATTGGCATGTATTTACCCATTTTCAAATTAGGAAACGTATTATAATCATGGACATTTTGCAGTTCTTTGCAGCCAATCCTGATATATTCCTGATCGTGACAGCCTTTTTTTCCCTTTTTATCGGCAGCTTTCTGAATGTGGTCATTTACCGCCTGCCGCGCATGATGGAACAAAACTGGAGCGAGGAATGCCGTATCTATCTGGGTCTCAAGCCGCATACCGATATTGAGAAGCTGAACCTGTACCTGCCTTTTTCTCACTGCCCACGCTGCAAAAAAGTCATTCGTCCGTGGCATAATATTCCCATACTCAGCTATCTTTGGCTGCGCGGAAAATGTGCTTACTGCAAGGCCCAGATTTCACAACGCTATCCCTTGGTGGAAGGGCTCACCTGTGTAGTCTCTGTTTACGTCGCCTGGAAATTTGGCGTGACCTGGCAGACCGCCGCCGCTCTGTTGTTCACCTGGCTTTGCATCTGCCTCACTTTTATCGATCTTGATTATCACCTGCTGCCTGACCAACTGACCCTGTTCTTGTTATGGGCCGGATTGTTTTGCAGCCTGTTTGGTCTTTTCACTGACAGTCATGATGCCATCATAGGCGCCATTGCCGGATATATGATCTTTGCCGCCATACAAATCGTGTTTGGCTGGATCACACACAAGACCGGCATGGGCCAGGGTGATTATAAATTTCTTGCCGCTCTAGGCGCTTATCTGGGCTGGCAAATGCTGCCTCTCATCATCCTGCTGGCTTCCATCAGCGGAGTCATCTTCACCCTGACTTACATGGCGATCAAAAAACATTTCAAGAGCACGCCGCTCCCCTTCGGGCCATATCTTGCTGTCGCAGGCTGGGTAGCGCTGCTTTGGGGAGATGAGATCATGAAGTATTATTTACAAGTGATATGATATTTTGCATTGACGGTTCATTGGAATAGCCATTAGCAACCTATGGGAATCAGTTCATGCTAGTAGTGGGATTAACCGGAGGAATTGGGTCAGGCAAAACGACTGTGGCCAATCTGTTTGCCGAACGCGGTGTTCCCGTCATAGACGCGGACATCGTGGCGCGTGAAATCACCACACCTGACAAACCGGCATTCGCGAAAATCGTGAAGCATTTTGGCGATGACGTTGTAATGCCAGGCGGCACCCTGAACCGCTCCAGATTACGCAGCATCATTTTTGCCGATAAGCGTGAGCGTTTATGGCTGGAAAACCTGTTACATCCCTTGATACGCGATGAAATGCGCAAACAATTGTCCGCTCTCTCCGTGCCTTATTGCATCGCAGTCATACCGCTCTTGCTGGAAGTGGAATTTTATTCTTTTATCAACCGCATCCTGGTGATCGACGCTCCGGAATCCGCGCAAGTCGACCGCGTCCTGTCCCGCGACCGTTCTTCCCGTTCAGAAATCGAAGCCATACTCAAATCCCAGGCCAGCCGTCATGACCGCCGGGCGAAAGCACATGATGTGATCGTCAATGACGGAGTGATTGCAGATCTGGCTCCGCAAATTGAAAAACTGCACGCAATGTATACGCAGCTGGGGCGGGAAAAAAACTGACGTTTCTGCCGGTTATCCTTTCCGGATTCCACAGCAAACTTCTCGCAGCGCAGCCTCAGATTAGCCAGGATGGAAGAAACGGCGTTCTCCATCCTGACTGACTGTTAACTAAAGACAGGATCGTTTCGTTTTATATTCATCAGGCGTGCAAAATACCACAGTGTTAGACTTCCAGCTGTAGGCAATCCCCTTGCTGACATAGCCATGCACCGTGACAGCCTGTTTTTCAATATCTATGCCAAAGAATGCGCTGTGATTATTACTGTCTTCAACACGGATATAAGCTTCCTTGTTCAAATCCAGCACCCTGCTTTCAGCCTGGGCTTGAGTTGAGAGAGTGAAAGTCGCGGGAAAATCCGGTAGCACATCCGGATTAATGCCTACTGTAAATGTCAACGATCGATCAAAATGATTTACAATAATCAAATCATTTGCATTTTTGGCATTAACCGATAAAGGCGCTAAAGCGACAAGCCCCGCGAGCAGTATTCCAATGTGATTGCGGCATTTTTTCATGACAACATCCTCTTTGAGTTATTATTAATGGAAAAGCCATCGATTATAGACAGCAAAATGAAAGAAAAACCAGCCGGTATTTCACTTTTTTCCACCGCCGCAGTCATTCAGTATGAGGATAGTGTGGATGGCCGCACTCACTGTGCGTGGTTGCGGTGATGGATTCCCGCTTATGCGGGAATGACGAGAGGGGTGAACAATCCTTCGAGACAGACACTGACGTGCCCTCCTCAGGCCTGTCCTGAGCTTGTCGAAGGAGCGATCGGATTGAGTATTTCCCGTTCGTGGTGAGGAGCCGCGCAAGCGGCGTCTCGAACCATGAAACACGTTATCATTGCTGCTTAGGCGTAAAGCGTAAAAAATATGTGAAATCCGGATAGAATCCTTGTCTATTTTCAAATCAAATCATGTTATCATGTGGCTCGGGTACCCTGATGCAGCCTAGTGACATGAAAGAGACGATTATTTATGATCATCCGCTAAACGAAGTCATTCGCGTGTGTCTTCGGTTAGAGCAATTATTTGAACAAATCGATCATCAATTGAGTGATATGTCGATTTTTGGCACGCGCAGTCTGGTCAACCTGATTATCAATGTCTTGCACATCCTGGATCGGCCTGACCTCAAGGCCAAACTGGCAAAAGAATTAAGCATACTGCTGGCCAACCTGCAACGCTATGGCCACCTTCCCGGCATAGATGAACAGAAATTCAGGCAATTGACCCGCCAGCTGGATGAATTGTCCCGCAGCCTGATTGACAGCAGCGGCAAGATAGGCCAGCGCCTCCGGGACATTGAATTACTGAATAACCTGCGCATGCACCTCGCCAGCCCGGGCGGCGGATGCAGTTTTGATATACCCATCTATCATTACTGGCTTCAGCAGTCCGTGAGTGTACGCAAGCAGACTTTGCTGGAATGGCTGAGTGATTTCACGCAAATCAGAACCGCGTGTGAACTGGTGCTGCAGCTGGTTCGCAATAACGCGAGAGTGGAAGACAAGACGGCCATACACGGCTTCCATCAGGAATTGCTGGACCCGCAATCAAATCTGCGCATGATACGCATAGGAATACAACACGAAATCCCCGCCTACCCGGAAGTCAGCATCGGAAGGCATTTTTTTAGCGTACGGTTTTATTCGCCGCATGTTGAAAAGCGGCCGACCCAGTACACGGACAACCTGGCATTTACAGTGGAGTATTGTAATTCCTGAATCCGGGATACACCGCCATGACTATAGAAAAAAAAGATATTGTCTGCCCAACGTGTGGGAAAAAGGGAACCTGGACCCAGGAAAACAAGTTCCGTCCTTTTTGCTCCGATCGCTGCAAACTCATGGACCTGGGAGACTGGGCGGACGAAAAGCACCGGGTGCCTGGAGAACCCGTAGACCTTCATGAATTGCCGGACGACAAGCAGGATGAATAAACAGGCCTGAAAAACTCCGGCGCGTATTTCAGAGTCCGAAGAACCTGACGGGATTCATTCCGCACTCCACAGCAGCTTTAGTACGTGAATTTGCTATAGTCATCTTGCGGCGGGGAGGCATCCAGCAGACGACTCACTCCAGCCTGCGCAGCCGTCGACACCGTCACTTCCCGCTGCATGTCGCGGCTGCCAAACAGGGTCGCCGAATGCGGAACAGGAGATACCAGGAAATCGTCGGCAAGCGCGGGCGTATCACTGGTCAGTTTGCGCTGACGTCTGAATTCATCAAAATCCATGTCGCTGACAGAATCAATCGATGGGTGCGTATCTTCGTCATAGCCTGATAATACTGCGATCTTCAAAACATTTTCATAAAAATTCATATCCGTTTCACCCGTTCCTTGCACGGCGACAATTTTTTCATCGCTTAATCCGTCTATGTCATTCGTCCTGATGTGTTTATTGCGCGGCAAATTACCAGAATACGGCCAGAATTCCATTACAATATTTTTAGGCATGAGGTCAGGGTTAGCCTTGAACGCCTTCATCAGCGCCATGTAAATATCTTCCCGATCTTCGAAAAACGCGAGCGTGATTTTATCCTTGGGGTACTGTCTCGCAAGATGATGCAGCATGGCATAAACCAGGGAAAACTTTTTCTGATCGAAAATATAATCATGGTGTTTTTCTTCTTCCTCCCGCTGATGAGAGGGATTGAAAAGCACATCCAGGATCAGCTTGAAACTGACTCCGGGATCGAGTTCTCCGTAGAGATCAGCCAGCAGAAACATATCCAGCACACACTTCACACCGCTTGTGCCGGCGGAGAGCAAGTCATTGATTTTATCCCGCAGCGTTATCATCATGGGAAAGAAAGACCCGCTGGCGTTTTCTTCGTTATTAAAATCATCCAAGGCCTTGGACTGTCGGTTGGATCCACACAGCAAAACCAGCAGATCAAATTGCTCTGCCGTCACACGCGCAGCCAATTCAGTTAAAAATGGTTTATTGGCGCACAATACCATTTGATCCAGCACTTTTTGCCCCAACGGACCCATATGGCTGAGATATTTTCGATAAGCAGTTTTGGCATCGAGTAAAATGGTATCCCTGTCGGAAGAATCCAGCGTTGACGGATCGCGAAAACCCAGCAGCTTTAATATCTTCTCCATCAGCAACGGTACAGGTTCCAGGCCTTGCACTTGCACTGGACTGCCGTTCTGATAAGACGTGGCTTGTTCAAGCTCTCTGAGTAATTCAGTCAGTTTTTCATCGATAATACGCTGGTTCTGCCGGTAACTTTCCGGGTCGCGGCCATACTTGAACAGAAATTCCTGATAATTGGCGATAATGTGCAATTGCAGCCATTCAGCAAGCGGGTTAAATACGCACCCGTCTGCGTCAGTCAAAGCCACAAGAATTTTTTTTTCTCTAGCCAGCATAACAAGACCTTAGCCAATATGATTGGGCAGACAAACATCCGTGCGCCCTGTGCAACACACAGGGCAGCATCAGATATGTTCAAGGATTAAAAATAATAATTTCTCGCGAAGGGGTTGCCGACATGCATCCCTTGTCTCTGGCCTTCTTGCGACGGATCCTGCGATGAATCTGACGACCGGGCCGCAATCGCGATCGGTTTGCTGGGCTTGATTTCTCCTGTCAATCCATACAAATCGTCTATGTTCATCGAGTTTGCATCCGCCGCCTCGGCCAACTGTGCCAGCATCTGTTTTAAAACTCTTGATTCCACTCTTTTCAAGACAGTTTTCAAACGCTCATGCACAGTAGGCATGGATGGCTTGCTGGCAGTCACATTCGGAACAGTGACCGGCTTGGTAGACCCCGTGAACAACGATCCCCAGAATGGCGTGGTTTTATCCTGAACAGGTACCGTTGCCACTGACATGGCGCTCGCCTCGTCGGACGCATGTATCTTGCTCAGATTATTCTTGTCCAGCATTTTCACCATCAAATGCTTGAACCGGTCTGCAAAGCGGTATTGCAGCTGTCTGATCATGTCCGCGGTTTCAGACGGCAGTTGCCGTGTAATATTTTCAGGAATATCGCGCACGATATCCAGAGTCTCCCGGGTGTTGCCTTGCAAATCCCTGCCCAGCTGATGCAGCTGTCGGGTGAACTCTTCATCGCCCAGCAATTTGGCGAACTCGACATTTTCACGGACTGCCCGGCAAAAACCAGCCAGCTGGGGATCGAGCAATTCAAACAGACAGGGTTTCATCTGCGCGATAAATTCCCGCAGGGAAAGCCCGTCATTTTTGAGCAGCGACTGCGCTTCCACAAGATATTCCTGGTAATCGCGCACCCATTTGGTCTGGGCTTTCTTCACCGCGATATTGTTGGCATACTCCATTTTCTGCGCTTCCAGGCTGGCAATGGATCTCGCAATCACAACTGTTTTTTCCGCCCGCGTTCCTTCTTCCATCTGCCCGTCTCTTTGCACACGCTCCAGCTCATCTCTCAATAACAAAATCTGTTGCTCAAGAATCTTTATGGATTCTTCATCTGAACGATAATCCAGATGTTCCGGCGTAATGCCGTCCAGAATATCCAGCTGATCGCGCAGCGCGAACCGTATCTGATCCAGCAGTTTGCTTTCACAATCCTTGAGATTGCGCATGACACCGTAAGTATCAAACTGAGCCGTGCCCTGAGGAAGCTGGTTCGCAACCAGACGCAAATAGCTGTCACGCGTAGTGGTTGGATTCATTCCCTGGATCATGGCAGCCAAATCACCGCGCAATTCCCGATTGCCATTCAGTTCCATTTCATCCTTCACCTGGCGCTGCAATTTCGGAATAGCGAATTCAATGCGGTCATTCAGCAACCTGATATCGACTTTTTCACCCCGCAGCAAGGCGTCAAAATCAGCGGCGATCAATTCCAGGACCATATTCAGCAGCAAATATCTTGGCACCTGAACATGAGAATCCCGGCTGGCGTCCACCACCCCGACAATATCGCTTTCCAGGGCGGTCGACTTGCCTTGCGATTTCTTCTTTACCTTGACGGTGGGATCATCACCCCAGGTCAGGAAAAGAGCATCCAGCTCGTCTTTCGACATCTTGGCGACAATCTGGGTGACGAAGCCGCCTTCATGCTGGGCGATTTCATGAAATTCCCGGATAAAGTCACGTCCCGCATCGGCGAGCACCGCATCATTCCTGTAATAAGTCTGATACGACGCCACGGCAAGATAACATCTCAAGAACGCCTTTTTATCCACCGGTTGGGAAGGTTTCAGGCCAAAAATACGGTCCAGTCTTTCGCGCGCCCGCTGGCCGCGCAAATCCGTCAATCCAATGAGGTCTTGCTTTGCCTTCCTTGACAGCTCTTTGTAATCATCGCGAATACGTTCTTTCAGAAAATAGTGTACCGCCTCTGCTTCTTCGCGATCAGTCGGGTTTTGACCATACCCGGCCATATCCACCGCGATTTGCGCGTGCACAGTCAAGGTAGTAGTCAGCTCATGCAGGAACTTGCTGCGCCATTTATCCAGATTCTCTTCCGTCAGCGCGCGGGGATCTTCACCGGTAAACGTCGCTTCGATTTTTTCCCACAGACTTAATTCGCCCGTGCGCAGAAATTCCATCTGGGTTTCATATTTTTTCAGGATTTTTTTGTAATCATCCTCAAAGTGATCGTATACCAGTTTCCTCTTGGCGTCGTATATCGCCTTGCGCAACTCGGCATCGTCTTTCACACCATCCGGCAGCACAGATTCCAGATCATCCAGATAGCGTTTGGTTTCCTTGATGGATTTCTCTTTTGCGATTTCTGATTTCAACGCTGAAATGACGGCTTTACGCGCCGCGCCCAGCGCATCGGTATACATCGCATTGGCTTGAGTAATGAATTTGAGCCTGTGCTTCAACGCTTCTCGCTTTTCCTTGCCGGGTGAAGCCTGGGCCAGGCCGGCCAGGTCGACAAGCAGGGATTCTTTCAGTTCTGCCAGTTTTTCACGGGCCGTGACTTGTAAAAACTTCTGCTGTACGCCCGATAACTGTTTGAGCAATTCTATCAATGGATTGCTCAGCTCGGTATTGGGCTTGTCCAGCCAGAGAACCGCGGCGATGAAATGTTCAACATCAAGCGTGGTCATTTGACTCGCAGCAGTATCATCCAGGAGCTTGACCCAGCCTTTCTATATCAAATCCAGGCTCTTGTACTGGTTGCGCTTGTTTTGAATGTCTTGATATAGCGCGATATCAAAGGCTTTCAGTATCTCCTGGTTTAATTTATCCCATTTGCCAATATATGCCTGCGCTTCTGATGCGTCAGTGTATTCTTCCAGAGTCTTGTTCACATGCCCACGGATGGCAGCCTTGGAAGCGTTGAAGCAAGGCTCTTCAGCATAGCGCTCATCCAGCGTGTAAAACTGCAGGTGTTTTTCCAGGATTGAAATCAGCGTACCTGTCTTGAGTTCGTCAGCGACCTGCAGATTGGTTACATTTTCAAGCACGACTTTCCGCAAGCTTTCATCAAAGACTTTGGCTGCTTCTTTCACTCTGGGCAGCGCGGATTTGAAAGCGCGAATGGCATGATCGCGCATTTCTTTGACTGCGTGGACGTCCAGCGCTCCGGCAAGCAAGGCAGGGCCATTTTCCTGCAAGGCTTTCCAGGCTTGGTAATCCTTTGTAATTTCATCAAGGTAACGGGATAGCGCGCCGCCAGCATCCAGACATTCATATTTCGCGGTTTTCAGGTTTTCAATAAACCGCAGCGCTGTCTGCGGATCCTCGAAAGCAACAGCCTGCTGTTTTATCGCATTAATGACCGCCACTCTGGCTTCATTCAATGCGGCCGCGCCGACAATCTTGTTTTCCGCCAGAAATGCGAATTGATTGGTCAACAAAGAAGGCTCGGCCGATTTCGCCAGCGCGCCGACCTGGGCAACGATTTTGGACTGCAGCCGAACCACGAATGATTTAGCTTCAGCCTTATAGCTTCTGTGATTCAGCAAACTGCCGACCGCGTTTCGCAATTCATCCACTTCCGCGCTGCTCAGACTGGCAGGGGTTTGTAATAATTTGTCACCCAATGCTTTCATGACATTGCGAAATTTGACCCATTCCACGCCGCTGGCCAGACGTGTGTAACTGTCTTGCAACGCCTGGGCGACTTTCTGCCGGTTTTTTAACGCTTCCAGTTCCTGCTTTTCTGAAGAAAACCAGTCGCGGAAAAAATTAATAAAAGCACCGCGATTTTTACGTGCAAGTTCAATGCGCTGAATTTCCGCAACGGTGCTGGAGCCTATATTGCTGAACTTCACATGCACCTGCATCAATCTGGCCTATATAGTCTGTGACTTGCTTGGAAAAATTGCTGCCATCCTCCTTCAATTGCTCTTTGGGAAAGTTTTTCTTGGCGTCATTGAGTTCGGTGACATAATGTTCCACTTGCATTTCCGCCTGGGCCTGGATAAATGCCTCCGGAGAGTCATTCAGTGCCGTCAGCAGATAGGCTTCTTTTGGAACAGGCACATACCATGGGGTTTCAACGATCTTGCTCTCGGCATAGCGGGCTACTTGCTGAAGCCAGGTTTTTGCGCGCTGATACGCCGCGTCATTCGCACCTATCCCCAAAAAGCCGCCGGAACGCGCCTTGATGGCCTGGAATGCCAGCTGCGTCAAAAGATTAAACAAGAGTTTCAATTGCTGTTCTTGTTCGTAAGCCTGCCTGGCGGATGAATGCATATTCGGAAACAGAAAATCTTCCAGATGCTCGAAGACAATGTCGGCTTGAAAATTGAATTTCTGGTTCAACGCCATCAGATAAACTGCATGCTTATCGTTATATTCGCGCAGCTGTTGTTCCAGTGTGCGAAAGAAAGCCTCATCAGCGATCCCAGGCATATCGGGTGAAAGGTCTAGCTGAGCCTGGCCGGTGACATGCCCCTGCGGGTCATGAAGATTATAGTCAATCTTATTGTTTTTTCTCGTTTGTGCCATGGGAACCTCTCTTTCACACCGTAAAAGTAGATGAAATCCGGCTTTGAAATTCCCTTTCTCCTTTATCCTGTTCCCTTTCCCTGGAAACAGCTAATTCTTCGAACGTATCATAACAATCTTAAGGAATTCTTAAGAAATACCAAGTCTTAACAGTACTTTCATGTTCCCGCTTGCGCGGGAATGACGGGGGATAAACAGCCCTTCGACGGGCTCAGGACAGGCCCTTCGAGACGGACACTGACGTGTCCTCCTCAGGCCTGTCCTGAGCTTGTCGAAGGAGCGTACGGGTTTAGTGCTTTTTGTTCGCGCTTCAAAAATCAGGGAATATCAAGCCGCGCCCATCACACTCATGACGGCATCCGAAATGCAGCCGGATGAGTCCGCACGCAGCAGCTGGTGCAATTCAGTAAACCGGGCCTGAAGCGTCTGGACTTTTTCAGGATGATCCAGATAATCCAGCAGATGCTGGCAGATAGCCTCAGGACTGGCCGCATCCTGTATGAGTTCCGGCACCAGCAACTCATTGGCCAGCAGGTTGGGCAAGCCCACGTAAGGCGTTTTCACCAGCAATTTCGCCAATTGATATGTCAGGGCTGACATGCGGTAGGCAATCACCATGGGTTTTTTAAACAACATGGTTTCCAGGGTTGACGTGCCCGATGTCACCGCGACCACATCCGCCGCCGCCATCACATCTTGTGAACGGCGGGTAAAAAACTCCAGCGGCAGGTCCGGTGTATAGAGTTTGTAATATTCGTAAAATTCCTGATAACGCTGTTCATTCACATGCGCGGTGATAAAACGCAGATGAGGCCTCAGCTTCCAGGCCTGATAAGCGGCGCGCAAGAAAGGTTCCGCCATATAGCGGATTTCCTGCCGCCGGCTGCCGGGCAGCAAGGCGACATATGTCGCATTTTCTTCAATGCATAACGCGCGCCTGGCTTCAATTTTATCCGTGTGAAGGGGAATCTGTTCAGCGAGCGGATGCCCGACATAACGCACGGGCACTTGATGCTGTTCATAAAATTTTGCCTCGAACGGAAGCAGCGTCAGCATCAGATCCACGGCTTTCGCAATCTTGCGCACACGATACTGGCGCCACGCCCACACGCTGGGGCTGACATAATGAATCACGGGAATGCCGGCCTGACGCAGCTTCAATTCCAGACCGATATTAAAATCAGGCGCATCGATACCGATAAACACATCCGGCGGATGCTGAATGAAGTGGCGGTATAAATCACTGCGCAATTTGATCAAATCCGGAATACGGAATAAAGGCTCGATAAATCCCATCACTGCCAGGCGTTCGATATCAAAGAGATTGTCACATCCCGCGGCAGCCATGGCAGGACCGCCTATACCTTCGAATTGCAGATGCGGAAACCGTGAACGCAACGCCTGAATCAGCCTCGCTCCCAGCAAATCACCGGAAGCTTCCCCTGCAAGAATGCCAATTTTTTTGACCTGCTGATGTTCCAACTTGCCACCTCTGTCACGCAGCTACGCCCCGCACAATCCGGGGTGTCAGCGTACGATGCCGGAATTGGATGTTTCTATAAATTGAATCAGCTGCCGGATTTCAGGCGAGCCCATCTGTCTTAATTCTTCAATGGCTTTCGCAATGGTTAAACCGTTGCGATAAATAATTTTATAAGCGCGCCGCAATTCGCTTAACACTTCTTCAGCGAAACCACGCCGCTGCAAGCCCACGGTGTTCAATCCATACGGCTTGGCATAATAGCCGGAAACCTTGACGAAAGGAGGCACATCCTTGATGACCACCGAATTGGTGGAGACAAAACTGTGCGCGCCCACGCGGCAAAACTGGAATACGCCCGAAAACCCGCCCAGGGTGACGTAGTCGGCTACGCTGACATGCCCGGCAAGGGACGCATTATTTGCGAAAATGGTATGATTACCCACTTCACAATCGTGAGCAATGTGCACGTACGCCATCAGGAGGTTGTCGTTGCCAATGCGGGTAAGGGATTTATCCTGCGCAGTCCCGCGGTTCAGAGTGCAAAATTCGCGAATGACATTGCGGTCGCCAATTTCAAGATAGGTTTTTTCGCCGCGGAATTTCAAATCCTGGGGAATTTCACCAATCGATGAAAATTGATAGATTTTATTGTCACGTCCGATACGCGTCGGGCCCTGAATGACAACATGCGGGCCTATCCATGTTCCTTCACCAATTTCCACATCGGGACCTATGACTGAATACGGGCCGATATGAACATGATTTGCAATCCTGGCGGAAGGGTCAATTATCGCGGTTTTATCTATCACAGCCTTAACCTCTTTGTATGCGTGCACTCATAAATTCTGCTGAACAAGCCAATTCATCTCCAACATACGCCGATCCTTCCAGCTTCCAGACATCACGCTTGGAACGCATGACACTCACTTCCAGGCGCAGTTGATCACCAGGTTCCACCACGCGGCGAAACCGGGCATTATCAATGCCGGCAAAATAGTAAAGTGTCTCATCCGGCGTACTGCCTGTTGACTTATAAGCAAGCACACCGCCAGCCTGCGCCATGGCTTCAAGAATCAGCACGCCGGGCATGACGGGGCGGTTGGGAAAATGGCCGGTAAAAAAGGTTTCATTCATGGTCACATTTTTAATCGCGACCAGTGACTTGCCCATGTCAATTTCTATCACGCGGTCTATCAATAAAAAAGGATAGCGGTGGGGCAATAAGGTTAAGATTTCATGTATATCCATCACACATTTCATGACTCTTTTCTCTCTGTCAGCTCTTTTAACGCGATTTCCAGTGATTTGACCCGTTCCATCAGATTTTCCATCCGGTGAAAGCGGGCATTGTTTTTACGAAATTCCTTATTGGTGACGGCACCGACGATGCCGGAAGAATATATCCCCGGTTCGCGAATGGATTTGGTCACGGCGGTCATGCCCGTAATCATGACATTGTCGCCGATGGTAATATGTCCGGCGAAAGTGGATGCGCCGCCTATCATGCAGTTTTTTCCAATAACCGTGCTTCCGGCAATGGCAACACAGCCGGCGATAATGGTATTTGCGCCAATGCGCACATTGTGTCCGACCTGAATCAGGTTATCCAGCTTCGCGCCGTCTTCAATCACGGTGTTTTCCACCGCACCCCTGTCTATGGTGGTATTAGCGCCTATGTCGACGTCATCGCCTATCTCCACGCTGCCCAGCTGCGGAACCTTGTGCCATACGCCCTTCTGGTTGGCAAAACCAAACCCGTCACTGCCTATGACAGCACCGCTCGCGATGCAGCAGCGCCTGCCAATCCTGACCTTGTGATAGACCGCCACCCGGGCATCCAGCTGTGTGCCCTCGCCTATCTCCACATGATCTCCAATCGTTGAGCCTGGCCCGATCACGACATTGGCACCGATTTTCACATGCCGGCCAAGAGTGACGTGCGCGCCGATTACCGCAGACGCGTCAATGGAACAGTCTTCTCCCATGACTGCCGCAGGATGCATGCCGGTCGCCGTATCATATCGGTCGGTAAAAAAAGACGCGATTTTCGCATAAGTAAAATAAGGATTGCGGCTGATCACCGCATTCACAGGACACAACGCTGCGTCACCTTCGGCCAATATGACCGCTGACGCACGCGTACCAGCCAGATGTTTGCGATAAAGGGAATTAGTCAAAAAAGTGATATGGCCAGGCTGTGACTGCTGGATAGGGCTGATGCCGGTAATCAGACAGTCCGGATCACCTTTGAGTATCACATCAAGGCCGCTGATCAGATCAGCCAGTTTATATGCCAATTTGTTTGCAGACTTCATGAATCAAAAACTCGCATTGTTTTTTTGCGACAAACCATCCAGAGGCAGACATCGCAAGGAAAATCGCTGTAACTTTAAAAACGAATCTCCCCCATTAAGGGGGAGATGGTCATACCTGAAGATGAATACTGTCAGTTAGTTTTTAACGTTAAACTGCTTGGAAACATCTTTTGTAATGTCGTTGCCGTTGCCGGAATAGATAACAGCCTGTGAGTCAAGCACTAAAGCATAGCTTTGTGACTTGGCAATCGTGGATACGATACCGTTCAGATCGCTCAGGATATTTTGCATGATCTTGTTTTGTTCTTTTTGCAAATCCTGCTGATAAGCAACCACTTTCGCTACCAGGTCAGAACGCTGGGCAGATATTTTCTTCTGCATGGCGTCTTTGTCTTTCTGGCTCATGGTGGGTGATTCTTTCTTGAATTTATCCATCATGTCCTGCAATGATTTTTGTTCATCATTGATTTTGGCCTGACGATTTTTAAAATCATTTTCAAGTTTCTTGCTTAAGTCAGCAACACGCGGGGACTGTTGTAAAACCTGTTGTACGTTAACAACAGCAACCTTGATCTGAGAAGGTAAGTTCATTGTCACAGGCGCGGTTGCAGCAGTTTCAGCGGCTGCACATACTTCAACGCCTGCCGCAAGCGCAAGAGCCCCGAGTAAAATGCCAAATTTTTTCACAATCTTCATGATGATCTCCAAAGTAAAATTAATTGCCATGTCCCTAAACCTAAAGTCAGTCATTGTACCAATTTTGTCGCGCGATTGGCACACCTTAATACAACAGCATGCAATAATGCCATGTTTATCAGAAATTCGCACCTAGAGAAAACTGGAATGTTTCTCTTTCATCACCCTTGCGCAGGTTCAGCGGCTGGGACAGGCTGATCGCAATAGGACCAAATGGAGTCAGCCAGTCAGCTTCTATACCGGTTGAATAACGCAGGGGGCCTGCATTGGTGCTGGCACCGCCGAAATTCTTGTTATTTGTGGTACTGAATACGTTGCCCGCATCCACAAAAACACTAGTGCGCAAATTGTCCGAAATATAATTCGGGAAAATCAGGTTAAGACTGCCGTTGACCAGCGTATTCGCTCCAAATACATGATAATTCGAGTCTTTTGGTCCAAGTGAATAACCCTGGTAACCATGCACGGAATCAATGCCGCCCGCATAATAGTTTTTGAAGAATGGAAAATCACTCGTGCCGTGTAACCCATTGCCATAACCCAAATTGGCTTTGGCCAGCATGATGAACTGGTTCCAGATAGGCTGATAAAACCTGCCGGCATAGTTTAATGTATAAAAACTGACCGACCCTTGGGATAAAGGCGCATACATATCCAGGAACAAAGACTGTGACGAACCGCGCGTCGGGAAAATGGCCCGGTCACGACTATCGCGGGAAATACCCAGTTTGAAATCCGCTTCCTGGGTATGCCGGGTATGATTATTGATAAAGGTATTGACCTGATTGGAAACCTTGCCCGGAATCAGGTGAACCAGCAGGTTCTGATAGCTGACACCCGCGAGCAGGCGGCTGATCGCGCCGCGTTCCTGGCCTATGGGTATGCCGTACAAGACACCCATGTTGTATTCATTGGAAGTATAACCAGCATCCACGCCCGCGCCGCCCGGGTCAACACGTGACAAGGACAGGCTGAAACTGCGGCTGATGCCGTCTTCCGTATAATAGGGGTTGGTATAGTCTATGCCATAGAATTGTTCGTATTTGCTGCGCGACAGATTCAGGCCCAGGGTATTGCCCGTGCCTAAAAAGTTCTTCTGGTTCAGGCCGGCGCCGAGAATGAGACGATAAACTTGTGAATACCCCAGCTTGAATGAAGCCTGAGCGGAGTTTTCTTCCTTGACCTTGTAATTCACATCCACCTGGTCGTCAGCGCCAGGGACTGGTTTGACGGACATGTCAGCTTCCTTGATGTAAGGAAGCAATAACAAGCGCTGCTTGGATTCATCCAGCTTGATGGTGGATGCCGGAGAGGCTTCCAGCTGTTGTACTTCACGGCGCAGCACCACATCATTGGTGCGCAGATTATCCGAGAATGTGACCTGGCGCACATAAGCGCGCTTGCCCGCCTTGATATCAAAAGTGAGCGACACCTTGTGTTCGGCTTCATTTACCGCTGGACGCACAGACACGACCGCGAACATATAACCCTTGTCACCATAAGCGCGGTTCAGCAACTTTTGTGTATCCAGGACTTGCTGTCTGGAGAAAGTGGTGCCTGGCTTGACGAGCACGCGCTTCATTAACTCGTCACGCGGTATGATCATGTCACCCGCCACATCCACACTTCCTACGGTGTAAGGCTGTCCTTCGGAAACCACAATGGTGATATAAACGGATTTTCTGTCCGGCGTCACTTGCGCCTGGGCGGATTTCACTTCAAATTTGAGATAACCGCGGTCCATATAATAACTGCGCAGTTTCTCAACGCTGGATTCCAGCTTTTCTTCAGAGTAACGGTCTGTCTGTGTGATAAACGTGAGATAGCCGGTGGTGGTCAAGTCCATCTGTTTGACAAGCGTGCTTTCATCAAAAACATGATTGCCGATAATGGAGATGCGGCGCACTTTCGCCACCAGGCCTTCGGAAATATTGATTTGTACCAGCACGCGGTTGCGCGGCATGGGTGTCACGACCATATCCACACGCGCATTATACCGGCCCAGCTGATAATACTGGTTCAACAGGCTTTGCTTGATTTTTTCCAACACTGCAGCGTTGTAGACGCGCCCTTCGGCGACATCCAGTGATTTCAACACCGTAGTGAGCTTGTCTGTGGGAATGACCGAATTGCCTGAAATCTTGAGTTGGCCAATGGTAGGACGCTCAACCACATGCACAATGAGAGTGCTGCCTTCTCTTGACAAACTGACTTGATCAAAAAATCCGGTTTGATAGAGGGAACGGAGAATCGCCGCTGTTTTTGCAGACTGCAAAGTCTGGCCGCGCTTGATCGGCATATAACTTTCAACAGTCGCCGGAGAAAAACGCTGCAATCCCTGGAATTGTATCTGTTTTACCACAAAAGACTGCTGTGCCCAGGCACCGCCGCCAATCAACAAGTAAGAAATCAAAATCAAATATGCTAATTTTTTCATTGTATTTATTTTTTTATGCAGTCATTGCCAATATTGGAGTTGCCAATTATCTTGGCTTTTCAATTTAAAATCCAGTTCTTTTCATCTGGTCCATTTGAAAGCCCGTCCTGACGCGTGATGCGTGGTGTGCCAGAACAGTGTTAAAACTTTTTCCAGCGCGCATGAAAATATTGTCACGCCGCGGCGCAAGCGCGCACAAAGTGAAACGCTGGCTAATTAAGATACGACCCCAGCAGAATTCCGCCCAATACAAAAACAGGCGCCGCCGCCGTCAGACTATCAATCCGGTCCAGCAATCCACCGTGGCCCGGCAATAATCTGCCTGAATCTTTCAAACCAGCCTGGCGTTTCATCATACTCTCAAACAAATCGCCGACAATCGAAAACATCACGGTCACCAGCGATAACAGCAGCGCCCAAGGCCAGACGGCATACCGGATCTGACAAATCCATAAGGTAAGCAGCGCAATCAGCACGGAACAGACTTGTGCGGCCCACACACCCTGCCAGCTTTTTCCCGGGCTTACCAGCGGCGCCAGTTTGGTTTTGCCCCATTTCTTGCCGGAAAAATACGCGGCTGAATCCGCACCCCAAATGAGGACAAAGAGAAACAGCAGTGAATACAATCCTTGAGCCTGGCTGCGTATATAATTGACAGCCGCCCAGCATGGCAGCAGCGTCAAAATACCCATCAAGCCGCGCGCGAAAACGCTGCCGCCCCACCACTGGCTGCAGAGCGGATAGCAAAGCACCAGAAACAGCGCCAGCAGCCACCAGACAAATGCGGCCGCGAATATCAAGGTCACGGGAATAAACATGGCGGAGACAAAAGCCGCTGCGGCGATGAGCACATATAGCAGACGGCCGGCGAAAGACCGGACTTGCATCAGGTTAGACCATTCCCACGCCGCCCCCAGCGAGATCAGGCCGGTAACGATTAAAAACCACGGTGCAGAAAGATAAAACAGGATGCCCAGCATGACCGGAATCAGAATCACTGCCGTGATGATGCGCTGCTTCAACATGTCAACCTGCCAGCTCGTTTAATTGATCACTGCTATAGCCAAAGCGGCGCTCGCGCTCCGCATAGTGAGAAAGTGCTTTTTCCAGCTCAGCCTCATCAAAATCCGGCCACAGTGTTTCGGTAAAATAAAGTTCGGAATAAGCCAGCTGCCAAAGCATGAAGTTACTGATGCGCAGTTCGCCGCTGGTACGAATGAAAAGATCGGGATCAGGCAAATCCGCGAACGACAAGTTTCGCCTGATCAATTCCGGCGTGATGTCCTGACTGGATAAAGTGCCAGCTTCAACGGAACGGGCCAGCTCCCGCACCGCCTGGCAGATATCCCACTGTCCGCCATAATCGGCCGCGATGATGAGAGTCATCCCGGTATTGGCGGCGGTGAGATGTTCCACTTCGGTAATTTTGCTGCATAACTTTTCATTAAATTTGCTGCGGTCGCCAATAAAACGCAGGCGCACATTGTTTTCATGCAGCATTCCCACTTCACGTTCCAGGCCGGTGAGAAACAACTCCATCAAATAACTGACTTCCTGGGCCGGGCGGCGCCAGTTTTCACTGCTGAAAGCAAACAGGGACAACACCTTGATTTTGTGTTTCGCGCAATTCCTGACTATTCGGCGCGCAGACTCCACACCCGCTTTATGCCCCGCGACACGCGGCAAAAAGCGCTTTTTCGCCCAACGTCCATTTCCATCCATGATAATGGCGACATGCTGCGGCAAGCTGGATTTGTTCATTAAAATTATATCGCCATGAGATCGGTTTCTTTGGCTGAAGTCAATTGATCCACTTCAGCAATACACTTGTCCGTGATTTTCTGCACGTCGTCGATAAGACGCCGCTCTTCATCTTCGGTAATGGTTTTGCTCTTCAGCATTTCTTTGAGCTCGGCATTCGCGTCACGGCGCAAATTGCGGATGCTCACGCGCGCGGCTTCCGCTTCATTACGGACTACCTTGATGAGTTCCTTTCTCCGCTCTTCGTTCAACGGCGGCATAGGGACGCGGATAACCGTGCCCGCGGTGGCAGGATTCAAGCCCAGATCAGAATTCAGGATGGCTTTTTCAATGACCTGAACCATATTCTTTTCCCACGGAGTGATGGTTAATGTCCGCGCATCCGTCGCGTTAATATTCGCGACCTGGTTTAACGGCATTTCATTGCCGTAATAATTGACGCGGATATGTTCCAGGATACCGGGATGGGCACGGCCCGTACGCAGTTTTGCAATTTCAGCCTTATAGGATTCTATACTTTTACGCATGCGTGATTCTGCGTCTTTTACTATCTTGTGCATGAATGAATTCTCCACTCTAACAGATTGCCCTGTTGTCATCCTGAGCCGCGTTTCACGCTTTCCGGGGCACTCGGAAGCGGTGCGGGTTACCTTCATGCGGCCTTGCATCAAGCATCAGGGATTCATGCAGGCAACCATGGCCATACTGTCTATTCCAGCGTCTGAATCAGTGTTCCGATATCCTCGCCCAGCATGATACGCTTGAGCGCGCCTGGCTTATTCATGTTAAAAACCCGCAAGGGCAATCCATGGTCCTGACAAAGCAGTATCGCTGTCAAATCCATGACACCCAGCCGCTTGCTGATGACTTCATCGTAACTGAGCGTCTGATAGCGTTCCGCCTTGGGATTTTTTATGGGATCATCATTAAACACGCCTTCCACCTTGGTGGCCTTGAGGACAATATCAACGCCGATTTCAATGCCGCGTAACGCCGCGGCGGAATCCGTTGTCACCAGGGGATTGCCGGTACCCGCCGATAAAATGACAACACGCCCCTGACGCATGCATTCCTGCGCCCTGTAGCGGTCATACTGGTCGGCGATACTGGGTACAGCAAAAGCAGACATAAGCGTGGCAGGAATAGACCTGGACTGAAGCGCATCGCGCAACGCAAGACCGTTGATGACGGTGGCCATCATGCCCATCTGGTCAGCTGAGATCCTGTCAAAGCCGGCGGCGCATAAATCCGCGCCGCGAATCAGATTGCCGCCGCCTATTACCAGCGCGACTTCAATGCCCAATTGTGTCGCGCCCGCGATTTCCTGGGCTATACGCGACAGCTTGCTCGCATCTATCCCGAACAAATGATCGCCTTGCAGCGCTTCACCACTGAGTTTGACCAATATGCGCCGATAAATCGGTTTTGCAGATGCGTCGTTTTCCATATGGTTTAACCACCCTGAACTTGAGACATCACTGCTTCTTTAAAGTCTTCAGTTACCTTTTCTATCCCTTCACCCACTTCGTAACGATAAAACGCCAACACCTTGGCACGGTGTTTGTTCAGCAGACTGCCCACGGTGGTATCGGGATCCTTGACAAAAGGCTGGCCCGTCAGGCTGATTTCATCCAGGTACTTCTTCAACCGGCCCAGCACCATTTTCTCTATAATGTCTTGCGGCTTGCCGCTGTTTGCCGCCTGTGCCATATAAATTTCTTTTTCCTTTTCAATAATGTCTTTGGACACATTGTCAGGAGAAACCACAACAGGCTTGCTCGCGGCAATATGCATGGCGACATCCCGGGCCAGGTCCTTATTATCCGTATCCAGTTCCACGATGACGCCGATACGGCTGCCATGCAAATAAGTACCGGTTGACACAGCAGAAGGCTGGCTCAACACGATGCGGCGTATCTGCACATTTTCTCCGACCTTGGAAACCAGTTCCTGGCGCGATTCTTCCACTGATTTGCCATAACCTTGCAGAGGCAATCCGGAAAGTCTGCTTACATCTTCTTCCGCGGAATTCAACGCCGTTTCTGCGACCGCCTTCACAAAAGCGGTAAAGTTATTGTCGCGGGCGACAAAATCCGTCTCGCTGTTGATTTCCACCATCACGGCGCGCTTGCCATTATCCAGGATCGCGACCGCGCCTTCCGCGGCAATGCGTCCGGCCTTTTTGCCAGCCTTGGTCACGCCGGCCTTGCGTAATTCTTCGATCGCGCGCTCCATGTCTCCGCCGCTGGCCGCCAGCGCTTTCTTGCACTCCATCATTCCCGCGCCGGTGCGTTCACGCAATTCTTTAACCTGAGAAGCTGAAATAGTTACCGTCATGTCACATCCCCTCGTTATTTACCCTGCTCACTGCCATCTGTCTGGTCTTCTTCATCCGCTGCGGGTGTTTCGGCGGCTTCGGCTTCCACTTCCACAAATTCATCTTCGCCTTCACTGCCATCCAGCGCGCTCGCGCGGGCTTCCTGCACCACATCGGCGACAGTAGAGGCAAAAAAGCGTATGGCGCGGGTAGAGTCATCGTTTCCAGGGATAACATAGGAAATGCCGTCCGGATCATTGTTGGAATCAACAATGCCAATGACAGGGATACCCAGGCGGTTTGCTTCGCGGATAGCGATTTTTTCATGGCCCACGTCAACAACAAACAGCGCATCGGGAATACCGCCCATGTTCTTGATACCACCCAGGCTGTTCATCAGTTTGTCCTTTTCACGTTCCAGGCCCAGAATTTCCTTTTTGGTCAGGCGGCCGAACTTGCCGGATTCAAACATGGCTTCCAGCTCTTTAAGACGCTTGATCGATTGGCGTATGGTTTTATAGTTTGTCAGCATTCCGCCCAGCCATCTGCGGTTCACATAAGGCATTTTGCAACGCTCGGCTTCCTGCTGGATGATATCCTGAGCGGCATATTTGGTGCCTACAAACAGGATCTTGCCTTTTTTGGCAGCGGTGCTGCTGATAAAGTTCAGCGCATCCTGAAATAGCGGCAGGGTCTTGCCAAGATCGATAATATGGATCTTGTTGCGGGAACCGTAAATGTAAGTCGCCATTTTAGGGTTCCAGTAACGGGTCTGGTGGCCAAAGTGCACGCCAGCCTTCAGCATATCTTGAATAGATACTTGCATGGATTGTTTCCTCTCGGGTTAAGCCTCCGCCCATCCTGTCCGCCAACCCGTCTTTATCATCTGACAGGGCACCCAGCGAAAAGTTGTGACAAGCGTGTGGACTATAGTTAAGTTAGTTATTGCTTAATAAAGCACGCCTTTATACCATAGAAACCCTGTCATCAACAATATGCGCGTAACAAACAAAAAGCCGGCATCCGCCCGCTATGACCCAAGGGAAACCATGACTGAAATCACGATCAATAACAATGAAGACATTGAAAAAATGCGTATCGCCGGAAGACTGGCCGCAGAAGTCCTGGAGATGATCAGTCCTTACGTCAAGGAAGGGATTACCACTGACGAGCTGGACAAAATATGTCATGACTACATAGTTAATGTCCAGAAGGCTATTCCCGCCCCCCTCAATTATCATGGTTACCCCAAATCGATTTGCACCTCGGTCAATCATCAGATCTGTCATGGTATTCCCGGACCCAAAAAGCTGAAAGAGGGCGATATCGTCAATATCGATGTGACCGTGCTGAAAGACGGTTACCACGGGGACACCAGCAAAATGTTCTGCATAGGCAAACCATCGGTTCTCGCGGAGCGCCTGATCAAGGTGACCCAGGAGTGCTTGTATGCCGGAATCGCCCTGGTCAAGCCCGGTGTTCACCTGGGAGACATCGGGGCCGCTATCCAGGAACACGCCGAGAAAAACCGCTTCAGCGTTGTGCGCGAATATTGCGGACATGGCATAGGCAAGGTTTTTCATGCGCCGCCCAATGTGTTACATTACGGCAAACCTGGGACTCGCGAAATTCTCAAGGCAGGGATGATTTTCACCATTGAACCCATGATCAATGCCGGCAAGCGCGACGTGAAGCTGCTGCCGGACGGATGGACCGTGGTGACCAAAGACCACAGCCTGTCAGCGCAATGGGAACACACGATTCTTGTCACTGAAACAGGCCATGAAATCCTGACCCTGCGCGATGAAGAACGCATTTGACATGGGTTGGCGGCGCAGCCGCCATACCATGCCAGCGATCCCGCTGGCGGACACAATTGATATCATTGAAGGAGAAAATCATGTTTGAATTACCCAAACTCCCTTATGCGATGGATGCCTTACAACCCCATATTTCCAAGGAAACACTGGAATATCATTATGGCAAGCATCATCAGGCTTACGTAAACAATCTCAACAACCTGACCAAAGACAATGAATTCACTAACCTGCCGCTGGAAGAAATCATCATGAAATCTACCGGCGGTATTTTCAATAACGCCGCACAGGTTTGGAACCATACCTTTTACTGGAACAGCTTGACGCCGCATGCGAAAGGCGAACCCGAAGGCAAGCTCGCTGATGCCATTAAAAAGAAATTTGGTTCGTTTGACGAATTCAAAAAAGCCTTCACTCAGTCTGCGACCACCTTGTTTGGCTCAGGCTGGACCTGGCTGGTCAAAAACGCCCAGGGCGAGCTGGAAATCATGAACACAGGCAATGCCGGGCTTCCCATGAAAGATGACAAGACCGCGCTGCTCACCTGTGATGTCTGGGAACACGCTTATTATATTGACTACCGCAATGTACGCGCCAATTATGTGGAAAATTTCTGGAAGCTGGCTAACTGGGATTTCGCCGCGGAAAATTTCGCGGGATAAGCAAACAGCCGCATCAGCCTGAGACGCACTGTCCTGCCCGGTCATCCTGAAGAATGCTTCTTGCAGCCACGGACTTTCCCGCAAAAACAGTGCTCTCGGCTGAAAATCCCCGGACAAAAAGATGAATTAACACTTGTTGCCGGAAACAAGCCTGCAATCCGCTTTCACTCGCTCATTCATTGCTTGCACCGTCACTGCAGAAAACGCATCAATGAATGCGAATGCCTGGCAAAAGTCGCTTAATTCCATGCGGGAAACAGACTGGTCTGTGGATTTGATTTTGACAACCCACTGTCTGACCGCGCCGCTCTGCAAAACATCTTCACTGGTGCGCCCGCCGCTGATAAACATTTTGGACAAAAACGAACGCGAAGCGCCGTGCGGGTTTTGCACAAAAATATATTTACGATGAGTTTCGGCGTTTTCTTCACAGCCTGTCACTGCGTAAGTATGCCTAGGCAGCAAGCCTTCCTTGAAATCCTCATCAGTGCTCACCGTCATGGGACAGTTTTGCCGCAAACGCTTTTGTATGGCGGTAAACAAATCCAATTCTTCACGGGAATATTCCCCTGTCAAAGCCGGGCCTGATAACACTTTTTCTTTCTCCAGCCAGGCCTTCACTTTACCCACCGCTTCTTCAGCTTCCACACTGATCGCGCAGGAAGAAAAAAACTCCCGCACATCCTGTTTGCAAACCGGATGACAACGCTGGATCAGCTTCATCCAGATGTCTTGCTTGCCTTGAATCCATTGCATCCATTGTTGAAATAAATTCAGATTATCCTGAAACACTTGCTGCGACATTCGTTTCTGAATCGCCCTGGGCGTGGAAGGTGTGAGACGCATTAATTCATTAAGCAAGTAAACCCCGTTGCCGTCAACATAGTCGCGCAAAGACGCCAGCGATTTAGCGCTCTGGAAAGGGAACGAACAATAACCTTCCAAAAAATATTGATTGCTTGCTCCTGCCAGCGCCGCCATGGCAGTGTGTGAAAATCCTTTCTCCAGTATGGAATATCGGCCTCCATGGAACGCGGCGTAGGCCTTTTCCATGAGTTTCACCCATAACGCCCCGCTGTTCAGGATGCCAAAATGATGAGGGACAGATTTTTCCAGCCGCATGAAGCGGGGTTTGTGATAATCATCAAATAACCGGACGACCACGGTGCCGCCCTCGTCTTTCATCATGCTCTGTATGCTTGCCGCGCCTTGTGGCAGCGCCAATATCGCGAGCAGCGACGCCAGCAAATAGCAGTCACCGGTTAATCCGCCCTGATTAATATCCTGGAAACAAGGCGGATGAAGAAACAAATCCTGACTGATTTTCGTATGAGTAATAGGTCTCAAAAGGGATTTTCCCTCAGGATCGGGACAGAAATGAACAGCAGCTTCTTCGGGAATATGCAGGGTTCCCCTGGCTGCGAATTCGGCGTCCGACTGATTTTCAGACATTCTGGTCTGCATTTCTATGGCATCCGTTTCCGGCGCCTTGTTCTCAAAAAATCGCAACTGCATAAATGAATCGTTATCCCGGCTGGCGGCAAAAAAAGGCGATTATATCCTCATTACCTGCGAAGTGCACAGGCACAAGACAAGGAAGACATTCCAAACGTTCCCGAAACAAGCAACATTATTGCAGCAAGACCGCAGCGCACCCTTGCTTTCCCATCTAAGTCATTGCTTATATTGTAAAAATTCCACATTCATCCCTTTGTTTGCATCAATCCGGGTCTTTTTGTATAATTTATATACATAATACAAAACGTTGGGTGATAAAATTGATGAAAAGCTTATTCTTTTTTGTGTCAGTTATCCTTTTTACACTATTCTCATCCAGTACTGTCCTGGCCGCTTCCTATCCGGATGGCGAAATCATTTTTTACAATGCATCAGATGACTTGATTACCGCCCAGGTCAGCTCCAGCAGCTTCGGTAAATTTACGCTCTCCGCCAACGAACAAAAGAATGTCGCATACAGTTCGCTCATGCAAGTGTGTTCATCCAATCCCACGAACTGCAAAGCACATTTCTATGTTAATAATGTTCCGGCAGGTTCAGCCACCATCAACGCGCTCACAGGCAAACTGGTGAAGATGAATCTTTCCATGAATATAGCGACCGCCAAAAACGCCCAGCAGGTTTTACGCAGAGTGGTTATTAAGTAGATCGGATGAATCAGGCCAGTCAGCGCAGACAATGCGGGAAATAAAATAAAACCCAAGAAAACAAGAGGAACTTCCAGCTTGCAACGCAATAACAAACCAACCATTTCACATTTCGTCATGATGGGAGACAGTCTTTCGGACCGCGGAACCATGGACCGCAGAAAACTGTTCGGCGTAATTCCCATGTCCTGGTTAAGCGGTCTGGCGGGGCGTTCGCCGCGCGGACGCTTTACAAACGGTTTTGCCTGGAGCGACTACATCAGCGCCATGCTGGCGGATGAATTCATCATTCAGCATGCGGAAAAAAAGGGCATTTAGGCGGACACAGAAAACACCACCTGGATGCCGCCGATGTCGCTGACGACATTCTGACAGGACGGAAACTGAATGCGAACCGAAAATTTTCGCATGAAGACAGTCTGGATGCGATGGACGTGGCTGATGAAGTCATCACTGACAGCCGGTTTAAAAAACGCATTCAAAACAGTTACACGCTGGACAATGATTTGCACGTTCAATATCAAGGACGCGATTTTGTAAGAAGTTACGATGAAGGCGGCCTGACTTCTCATGATTATAGCTGGGTGCCCAGCACTAGCGTCAGCCGGTTTTTCAGCCGCCTCATTTTATCGACCCTGAGTGAGAAACGGCAAAAATTAATGGAAGACGATCACAGGCATGCCGTCACCAAAAAACAAAAATCGGAAACGCTGGTAGTAGAGTGGTCCGGCGCGAACGACCTGATTACAGTAAACAGGGAGCCTTCACGAAAGGAAGCTGACCGCGCCATACGGGACCGGATCCGAAATGCAGAAAAACTCATCGCAAGTGGCTACCGGAATTTTGTCTTGTTTAATTTGCCGGATCTTTCACTCACGCCGCGCTATCAGAACAAGACCGGGCCTGACGGCGAGAATGAGCGCAAAAACGCGCATGAAGTGAGCCTTTATTTTAATGATAAATTAAAGCGGGCCTGTAAAAAACTGCGGAGAAAATACCCTCAATGCAAAATCGATGTTTTCGATGTCTGCTCCACCTTTACTGACATTTACAACGATACAAAAAACCAGACACACAAATATCCCGGCCATTTTGAAAAAGACAAACTGACCACGCCGTTCACTTCAGAAAAGCCTGAAATTCGCAACAACCTGTCACCAGCCACAGGATATATGTTCTGGGACGATGTACATCCGACCGCAGACATGCATGCGTTATTGGGCAATGAATTTTATAAAAAATACCGCAACAAGTTTCATTTCACCCAGCCGGTGGTGGATGCCAGGTCGCTGTGTGAGGCATTCAAGAAAAAATATAATGAAAAACTGGGCGACGATTTGTTTGGCCTGTTTGGCCTGTTCCGAAACGCGAATCCACCCCGTCTTGATCCAGAGAATCCCAGCCGTTCAATCACCATCATTTTGCGCCATGCCTTGTATGAAGGCGGCGGACGCACTAAAAAAGTCATCATGGAGTTGGGGTGGATTGATGACAAAGGCAAGATTAATGTCCAGATTCCGGCATTAAAAATCGCGAAGGCCGCCCTGGATTCAGAAATCTTTGCCCGCGACCGCAAATCACCGCATAGACGTTCGTAACCCCACTGTCTCACAGCCGCAAAACATGCGCCTTTCTTACCCGAAGGGCGCATGCATTCCTTCTCGCATCGTGAATAAACGCAGCAGATGAAACAATCCATCATTGTTTCGCTTTTCCTTCAAAATCCCTATTGCTTGAAACCCGGACACACAGCATAGTATATCTTTGGCTGAAATGAGTCTTATGACCAAAGCGGGAGGATAGGACTTGCCTGACATCATTGATTTTCTGCGTCTGAAAGCGCAGCTTCAGAATTTTGCCGATGCACGCGACTGGAATGGCTTTCATCATCCCAAAAATTTATGCATGGCGTTAAGCGTGGAAACAGCCGAGCTGGTGGAAATCTATCAGTGGATGACTGAAAGCGAGTCAAACAATGCCTGTCATGATCCCGTTGTCAGGGAAAAAACCGCGGAAGAACTAGCCGATATTCTGCTTTATCTCACACGCATCGCTGACCTGATGAAGATAAACATCAGCGAAGCCGTCGAAAAGAAGCTGGCGATTAACAATCAAAAATATCCCGCTGACACGGTAAAGGGCAGCGCGAAAAAATATAATGAATATTTCTGATTGCTGAAAGCGGTTACCGCGTCTATTAATCTGACTTTTCCAGCCATTGCGACCAGCTTGTCTGAAAATGATCCTGGTTGGTCTGGGCATATTCATAAAACCGTTTGATAAAGTTCAACCTGTCCACCGACAATTGATATTTGAAATGATTCCTGGCAGGCAGCTGGGTCAAATCCTTGCCGCCCAGCGCTTTCTGGCGCGCAAGAATATCACGCAGTGATACAGATTTGGCATTGCGCATCATGTCATACATCACCATGAAAACCGTCGTTCTGCCTATGCCGGCGCGGCAATGCAGGTAAACCCATTGATTGGGCGGCAGGTTTCTGACAAACGCGATAAAACGGTCTACCTGCTGGTTGGTTGGCGCATGATAATCCTGCACAAAAATACGTTTATATTTATGCCCCATACCTGTCACCAGTTCTTCTTCCGTCGTGGTTTGATGAACCATGTACTCAGCAGGTTTGACTGCGGCAATCTCGCCATTTTCCGATTTCTTTAAAATTTTATTCACCACAGCGATTTCCTGGCTGCCCAGGTCTACTAGTAACCGCGACTGGTCATTTTCAATTTCGCCGGGAGTTTTTCCAGCATTTTCCGCATTACGCGGCCCATACCAGCTCACGGCATTTCCATTCAACAAACCGTGCGACTCCTGCCGCAAGTCAATAACAGTAAAGCGTTTCACATTCAGCCTGCGCGCGGCTTTCTCCAGTGATGCCCGGGAAAACTGGCCGCTGCCAGCAATGTGCAACTCGGATAATCCGGTGATGTTCACATTCAAGGGCAGGGAGTCTGAGGTGGTGCGAAAATGTCTTGGCAGTTCGGGTGAATTGCGCATATCCATCACCAGCAGTGGTTGGGAATATCTGGCCCACGCCATAGTACTGACTCCAAGCAAAAAGAGACAAAGAATTCTCACTATCCCTGATTTTATCATGCGGTATAAACCTTTTATGATTGATATTTAGAGAACGTTCATCGAACTGTGTCATGCAGCCAAACAGTAGTCTTATGATGACATTCCGGCGTTCAGGTTTAACGCTTGCCAAACTGCCGTTCCAGAAACTCGGCGCGTGCGCGCAACGATTCCATTTCATCCAGCAAATCCAGGACCAGGGCAACGCCCGCCATATTGACTTCCAGATCATGTTGTAAACGCAGCGCCGTTTTAACCCGTTGCAGTTCTGCCAGGCCAAATAACGGCTGATCACGTCTGGATTGCGCCGGGTGAATAATTTCGTAAGCGATGAACTCCTGGACTGTATCAGGCGAGATTTGGCAGATAGAACATAATTCTTCCAGCGTCAGAGACGATTCATCGGAATAATCTGCAATAATCATCAACTCATGTTTTACCATAAAGAGAATCCCTCACGCTGGCCAGTCTTTGCGAGGATTAAACGGCATCACTTGTGCCATTTTCTCATATAGATGTCGTTGTTCATCTGTATGCGCCGGCGGTGTATGTATCTGCAATACGGCATATTGATCACCCGGAGCAGGCTTGCCTGGCATACCTCGTCCCTTGAGTCTGAGCTTTTGCCCGGACTGCGACCCCGGCGTCAGTTTCAAACCCACGCGTCCGCCCAGCGTCGGAATCTTGATTTCCGCGCCCAAGGCTGCTTCCCACGGTGTAACCGGAAGAGTCAAATACACATCACGGCCTTCAAGGGAATACAGTGAATGCGGTTGAATTTCAATTTCCAGATAAAGATCACCCGCATCTGCTCCGCCTATCCCTGGGCCACCCTGTTTCGCGAGACGCAATTGCTGCCCCTGGGATGCGCCAGGCGGAATGGTGACTTTAATCGTGCGCACCGCAGATCGCATAGCACCCGATGCGTCAACTTCCGGCATTTGCAGCTGCAATGTCTTTGTTACTCCATGAAACGCATCTTCCAGTGAAATACTGATCCTGGCAGTTTGATCATTGCCGCGCTGCCTGAAACCGCCGCCCGCGTGGCCTTGAAAATCCGGTCGTGCCCGGCCGAACAGGTTGGAAAAGAATTCGCTGAAACCGCCAAGATCACTTTCTGAAAAATCACCCATATCCTCTGTTGAATAATAACGGGTGCGTCCTTCCCAGTTTGGCGGCGGACGAAATTCCTGCCCCTGTTTCCAGTTGCTGCCGAGCTGATCGTATGCCATGCGTTTTTCGGGATCTTTTAAAACTTCGTAAGCTTCCTGCAAATTTTTGAATTTTTCTTCTGCGTTCGCTTCCTTGCTGACATCTGGATGGTATTTTCTGGCCAACCGTCTATAGGCTTGCTTGATATCATCCTGGGATGCGTTTCTTGGCACACCCAGGACTGAGTAATAGTCTTTATATTCCATGCAGGCAGATTATTGTTCTTCAGGTAGACGTACAGTCAGGACATCGCATTTGGCGCCGTGCAAAATGGCATTGGCTGTTGAACCCAGCAATAAGGACAAACCATGACGGCCGTGACTGCCGCAAATGATCAAGTCTGCGCTGATATCATCAGCCACCTTGAGAATTTTGGTTTTCGTGGGCCCCACTTCCACAAACTGGTCGTTCTTGCTTACATTCATTTTTTCACCCAGCTTTTCTATAGACTGCCGCGCCTCCGTAATCAGCTGGCCTTCAATGTCTTCTATGCCCAGATAAGCATAACTGTAGCCTGGCAGCGGTTCTACCACATGCACCAGGCTGAGTGTGGCACCCGTGAAACCGCGGATAGCACGTACTTTCTCAATGAGGTATTCGGTATCTTCGGTCAAATCCGTTGCAAACAGGATATGTTTATACATGATAGTCATCTCTCGCCCTAGTTAGTGGGAGCACCATCACTGTGCTCCCGCATATACATATTTGTTTATACCGTCGCCGTGGCTTTGGAAAAAACGATTTTGTCGTTCTGAAATCCAATATGGATTGTATCTCCTGGCACAAACTTTCCAGTTAGCATTTCCTGGGCCAGCGGATTTTCCACATGCTGCTGAATAGAGCGTTTCAAAGGCCGTGCTCCATACACGGGATCATACCCTGTCGCCGCCAAATAATCCAATGCTTCATCGGAAATGGATATGCCGTATTCACGCTCCGCCAGACGCGCGCGCAAACGGTTAATCTGGATCTTGGCGATGACTTTTATCTGTTCCTGATCTAATGGATGGAACACGACGATTTCATCGATGCGGTTGATGAATTCCGGGCGAAAATGCTTGCCTACCACATTCAACACTGCTTCTTTCATTTCAAAATAATCGCCATGCTTGGAAATATCCTGTATCAGTTCAGAACCCAGGTTGGATGTCATGGCAATAATAGTGTTTTTAAAATCTACCGTACGCCCTTGACTGTCTGTTAATCGCCCATCATCCAGGATTTGCAGCAATACATTAAAAACATCGGGATGGGCTTTTTCCATTTCATCCAGCAGGATGACAGAATAAGGTTTGCGCCTGACTTGTTCAGTCAGATACCCGCCCTCTTCATATCCCACATAGCCGGGCGGCGCACCCAGCAAACGAGATACGGAATGTTTTTCCATGAATTCCGACATATCCAGGCGTATGACCGCTTCTTCAGTATCAAATAAAAACTCGGCCAATGACTTGCATAATTCGGTTTTCCCGACGCCGGTCGGCCCCAGAAAGAGAAATGATCCTATGGGTTTGTTAGGGTCTGCCAGCCCGGCCCGCGACCGGCGAATGGCGTTACACACTGCTTTCACAGCCTGGCTTTGACCGACAATACGTTTATGCAGCGCGTCTTCCATTTGCAGCAATTTGGTTTTTTCACTTTCCAGCATTTTCGAAACCGGAATATGTGTCCACTTGGAAACCACTTCAGCAATTTCCTCATCCGTCACCCGGTTGCGCAATAAACGTGTTTCTTTTTTCTGGGAACCGGATGCGGCATCCGCAAGTTTTTTCTCCAGATCAGGAATGCGTCCGTACTGCAGCTCTGCCATGCGCGTCAAATCACCGGCACGGCGCGCGCTTTCAAATTCCGTGCGCGCTTTCTCCAGCTCAGTCTTGACAGATTGCGCATCCTGCAAGCTGCTTTTTTCAGCCTTCCAGATCGTTTCCAGTTTTTTATATTCTTCCTCCAGCTTTTGCAAATCGGACTCAAGCTTTTCCAGGTGTTTTTTGGAACCTTCGTCCTTTTCCTTTTTCAGCGCTTCGCGTTCAATTTTCAACTGTATGATGCGGCGTTCGAGATTATCCATCATTTCCGGCTTGGAATCGATTTCCATGCGTATATTGCTGGCAGCCTCATCAATCAAATCAATCGCCTTGTCTGGCAGGTTTCGGTCTGTGATGTATCTATGCGATAAAGTCGCAGCAGCGACAATGGCAGCATCAGTGATTTCCACGCCATGGTGCACTTCATAGCGCTCCTTGAGTCCGCGCAGGATGGCAATAGTGTCGGTCACTGAAGGCTCTTCTACCAGGACACGCTGGAAACGCCGCTCCAGGGCCGCGTCTTTTTCTATGTATTTTCTATATTCATCCAGCGTGGTTGCGCCCACGCAGTGCAATTCTCCGCGCGCCAGCGCCGGTTTCAGCATATTGCCGGCATCCATGGAGCCTTCTGCCTTGCCGGCGCCCACGACTGTATGCAGCTCATCGATAAACAGAATGACTTGTCCTTCTTGCTTGGATAATTCTTTCAATACTCCCTTCAGACGCTCTTCAAATTCACCGCGAAATTTCGCGCCCGCGATTAACGCACCCAGGTCCAGAGAAAGCAGCCGCTTATCACGCAGCCCTTCGGGCACTTCACCGTTGACTATGCGCTGCGCCAATCCTTCCACGATCGCGGTTTTACCCACGCCTGGCTCGCCTATCAGAACCGGATTGTTTTTCGTGCGTCGCTGCAACACCTGAATGGTGCGGCGAATTTCAGCATCACGTCCTATCACGGGATCAAGCTTGCCCTGACCAGCCAGAGCCGTCAGATCAATCGTGTATTTTGCCAGGGCATTACGCTGGTCTTCGGCATTCGGATCTTCAACCTTTTGCCCGCCGCGTTCCTCGTCTATCGCTTTTTCCACAGTGGATTTTATCGCGCCGCACTTGCGCAGGATATCGCCCAGCGTTCCATTGTCTTCGGTCGCAGCAAGCAGAAACAATTCACTGGATATGTACTGGTCCTTACGCTTTTGGGCAAGCTTGTCTGTCAGATTCAATATTCGGTTCAATTCATTGGAAACGTGCACTTCACCGCCGGTGCCTTCCACTTTTGGCAGACGCTTGATGGCCGAATCCAGCTCGGAGCGCAATTTTGAAGTATTGACGCCCGCTTTGGACAGAATGGAAGAAACGCTGCCGCCCTCCTGATCCATTAATGCTTTTAACACATGCATAGGCTCAATCACGGCGTGATCATTACCCAACGCGAGTGATTGCGCGTCTGCCAACGCCGTCTGGAACTTACTGGTCAATTTGTCCATGCGCATTCAGTCAACCCTCTAAAGATTATATTTCTAAAGATAAGGTCAGTTTCAGAAAGTTCAAGTCAACATTATACACCATGAATGGATTGCGCGTTTGCAGCCCAATGGCAAGCCAGGCATCTCCTGGACAGCAAACTGTTCGCTTTTTTTGCAGAAACACAAATAGAGAGGATTTCAAGTGGGTCGTCTGCGATTCGAACGCAGGACCAACAGGTTAAAAGCCTGCTGCTCTACCGACTGAGCTAACGACCCGGCATGATGGACAACAAAATGATAAACAAACATCACTCTGGCAGAGCCGCATATATTACTGATTCTCAGAAAAATATCAACGATTAGAAGCGGCTGATGGAAAAGAATCGTGAAACAGGGCCCATTCCGAGCTGTCAGCGCCTGGATCTTCTTTCGAGAACAGGCTTATGCCAGCACTCCGCCGTCCAGAACCAGCGCCTGCCCCGTCATGCCTGCGCCCGCTTCGGAAGCAATCAGGAAATAAGCCAGGTCCGCTACTTCATGCGGTTCAATGAATCGCCCCAAGGGAACAGACTGCGCAAGACTGCTTTCTTTCAATCCTATGTCACGCATGCGGTTTACCGCCATGTCCGTGCGTACCCATCCCGGGCAAATCGCATTGACCGTAATGTGCCGCGGAGCAAGATCATGCGAAAGCGCCCGGGTCAATCCCACCACCCCGTGTTTGGCGGCACAATAAGCCCCGGCTTGCGGAACGCCTTTAAGGCCCAAGACAGAAGCGATATTGACGATGCGGCCTGTCATATCCGGCAAATGCGCCAGGGCAGACTGACAGACATAATAAGTTCCATTGAGATTTACACTGATGACACGGTGCCAGTTCTCAATGTCTTCGTCAGGTCCCAAACTTTCAGACCCCGCCAGACCGGCATTATTAATGACTGCATCCAGGCGGCCAAACCGGGAAATGAGTGCGTTAATCACCGCGCGCACCTGCGCCGGATCAGACACATCACACACCATGCCCCAATCCGCCCCGCTTCCCCGTACGCCTTCCTCTGTGGTTGAACAGGTTGCCGCCCGCCAGTCATGGGATTGAAATTTTTCTACTATCGCCTTGCCAATGCCGCGAGAGCCGCCAGTCACAAAGACGACCCGGTTATCCAGCTTGTCGTGTATCATCATTGTGCTACAAAACCTCCATCAACAGACATTACCGTACCCGTCACAAAAGAAGCGGCATCCGACGCCAGAAATACAATGGCCCAGGCGATTTCCACCGGGGCAGCGAAACGATTCAATGGCACACTGCTTTGGTAAACGGATTCCTTGTTCGCGGAAAATTGCTCGGGATATCGCTCATGCAATTCATTGATGACACGCCGCAGCATGGGCGTGTCCGTGCTGCCCGGCGCCACACAATTCACGCGTATGCCATGCGGCCCCCAATCCAGGGCGGCGCTCTTTGTTAATTGCGCGACTGCTGCCTTGCTCGCCCCGTAGACGGCGCTGACCCGTTTGCCGACGAAGGCCTGATCACTGGCATTATTCACAATCGCGCCCCTTTTTTTCTTCAGCATGTAGGGAAGAACAGCCTGCATCAGGAATAAGGGCGCCTTGAAGTTAACAGAAAATACCTGGTCCACGTCTTCAACACGGGTTTCAAGAATATTACCCATGACGGTGACACCCGCGTTATTCACCAGGATATCGATGTTACCGCCTTCTTTTTGCGCGACCGCATCGACATGAGAAACAATCCCGGACGTATCCGCGAGATCCACTTCAGGCAAGTCAAACCCGTAAACACGCGCGCCCAATTGCTGCAATAATTGGTAAACCGCTAACCCGATTCCAGCTTTGTGTCCTGTCACAATAGCAACCCTGTCCTGGATGCCTGGCAATAAAAATTTCAATCAAACATTCTCCTGATTAATCCTGATCCGGCCTGATGAGCATGTGGTTTTATTTTCCGGCAACATCACCCCACAGATATTTATGCAGCTGGATTTGCAGTCGTACCGGTAATTGATCATGCAGGATCCAGTCTGCCAGTTCCCCGGCTTTCAGTTGATGATAACTGGGAGAGAATAATACATGACACCGGGACGCAAGCCGGTATTGATCCATGATTTGTTTGGCCCATTCATAATCCGCCTGATCACAGATAACAAATTTGATCTGATCATGAGGAAGCAGGTGAGCGAAATTAGCCCAGTCATTTTTTTCACTCTCTGACGAACCCGGTGTCTTGACGTCTACCACCTTGATGACGCGCGGATCCACTTGAGCAACCGATAACGCGCCGCTGGTTTCAAGCGAGACTTCATATCCCTCATCACACAAGCGGGTTAAAAGTGACAAACATGATTTCTGCGCCAGCGGCTCACCGCCTGTGACAGTGACATAACGGACGGTATATTTTCTTACTTCCGCCAATACCGCTTCTTTCTCCATCCATTGACCGCCCTGAAAAGCATAGGCGGTATCACAATACTGGCATCGCAGCGGACATCCTGTTAAACGCACAAAGACAGTCGGGAGTCCGACTGTCCTTGTTTCACCCTGCAAAGAATAAAAGATTTCAGAGATGCGCAGCCTGTCCACTAATGGCCCGCTTGTTTGATCTGCTTGAGCTGTTCCGCAGCCAGTCTTGCAGATGCGGATCCGGGATAACGGTTAACCACTTTTTTCAACGCGGTCTTGGCATCAGGCCACTTGAATTGGGAAGCCAGTATCATTCCTACTTTCAACTGTGCGTCAGACACACGCGGACTATCCGGATAAGTCTGGACTACGGTATTGAATTCACTCAATGCCTGGTCATTTTTACCCATCAGCCCAAACAATTCTCCCAGCCAATAATGCGCATTTGAGGCAAACTGCCCGGATGGATATTTTTTCAACATACCCTGCAGAGCGCTTACCGCTTCATTATATTTTTTTGCCTTGATCAGATTGTATGCTGTCTGGTAAATCTGTTGTTCTTCGGCAACATTGGGCTGGTCTCCTGCTGATTTTTCAAGCCCGACTGACGTACTGGCTGCCACTGGGGCGGAAGACTTGGCGCTTTGTTTGGATGACGCGGACTTCACGCTGGTCTTGCCTATTGCAGATGGAAGAGTTGCGTCCGGGCCAGGAACGGATGGCGCCTCAGCCGTAGCCGCGGCAGGGCGTGATTCGGGTTTCACAGCTCCCGTATCACCCTGCGCAATCCGCTTGTCCAAATCCGAATACATGGCTTTCTGCTGGTTTTGCATCACTTCAAGTTCATGCGTCAACTGCTCAACCAGTCCGCGCAAGGTCTGCACCTGGTTCTGCAACGACTCGATACGCGAAGCGGCATCGCTGGTCTGCATATTGTTGACTTGCTGCTCAATCCGCTGCACCCGCTGTTCCATGCTAAGCGATGACGCAGGCTGTTGCGCAGGTCCCATAGGCACAAAAGTGCCCGCGCTTTCCTGGCCCGGCGGTGGAGGCGGCGGAAGATATTGATCCGGTACGCCTTCATCCGGCATTTCCTGCTGAATGGTATCGGCATCATAGACTGGCGCAGATTCCGCGAATACGGGCACAGCAAAGCTTAGACATAATGCCATGCCCATGATTTTGATTATCCGTGTAGAAGTCAGCATAAATGACTACTTCAGATAGACAAGAACGACACGGCGGTCTTGGCGGTAATCCGCTTCCGTGTGACCGGGAGAAGCAAGCTTTTCCGCGCCATAGCTGACAACCCGGATTTGCGCGGGGCTGACACCTTTGGCGGTGAGTATGCCGGCAACCGCATTTGCGCGGCGCTCGCCCAGACCGATATTGTATTCACGGCTGCCGCGGGGGTCAGTGTGACCTTCCAGCATCACCTTGCTGCCCGGATGGCTGAGCAGGTAGTTGGCATTCGCGAGAATAGCCGGCTTGTCATCATCGTGGACAATATTGCTGTCATAATCAAAATAATAGACGCGATTGGACAAGAGGCGTTCGCCCCCGTTTGCCCTGTCGCCAAAGCCGGATTCATGACCCAGGCCGGACGCATGCGCCCCGCCATTGCTGTAAGCGGCATTGGCAGCATCAATCGCGGATTGATCAGGCTTTTTATGAGAGGAACAAGCCGCCAGTGTTAACACACTGCAGCCAACCAAAACCATTTGCATCCATTTTTTTATTTCCATGTTCTCCCCCTGTCACCAAAAAGTAAGTTAAGCAAAAGTATACCTTGAAATACCCACTTATCAAGACCGCATGAAGCAGGCCTTTAACCCATAAACGGCGACCACGCCGGATCCTGGGCTTCCCCATTCCGCGCGGGCAGCCGCAGCTGGATACGGCCGTCGGTTGAAACCATCGCCAGCACATTGCGGCCGCCATAAACGGTATCATAAAGAATCATGCTGCCGTTGGGAGCAATGCTGGGCGAGGCACTGTCTCCCGCCGAGCTGCCCAGCACCCGCATGGTGCCGGTGTCCAGATCCAGAAGGCCGATATTATAAATACCGGATACCTTGTGAATCATGGCAATATATTTTCCATCCCGGGTAAACGAAGCACGCGCGTTATAATCACCATCGAATGAAACACGCGATGACGCGCCGGAAGCCAGATTGGCCTGGTAAATTTGTGGTCCGCCGCTGCGATTTGAAGTATACAGCAGGGATTTTCCGTCCGGCGCCCACGCGGGCTCCGTATTGATGTAATAATCACGCGTGATCTGAGTCAGGCTGCCAGACCCTATGTCCATGACATAGATGTTGGGCGAGCCGCTTTTGGATAATACCAGGGCAAGCCTGCCGCCATCGGGCGACCAGGCCGGCGCCCCATTAATGCCGGGGAACTCGCTCAGCAGACGCCGGCCGCCGGTCATGACATCCTGCAAATAGATTCCCGCCTTGCGGTTTTCAAATGATACATAGGCAATCTGGCGTCCGTTGGGCGACCATGAGGGAGACATGATGGGTTCCGGTGAATTCAGGAGCGGACGGGGGTTATAGCCATCCTGGTCAGAAACTTCCAGAATATAGCGCGGTGCCGCGTTAACCGGCCGCTGAATCACGACATAAGCGATTTTGGTCGAAAAAACACCGCGTACGCCGGTAATGCGCTCGTAAATCAAATCGCTGATGTGATGAGACAGCTTGCGCAGTTCCCCGCCGGATACAGTATAGTTTTTTTCCAGAACAACACGTTCAGCACCCTTGCCGCGAAACATGTCCAGCAGCTGAAACCTGACATTATAGCGGTCGCCGGAAAGCGCATTCACCTTGCCAATCACCACATTGTCCGTGCCCAGCCGCCGAAAATACTCCACGGACACCTGGTCAGCCTCACTGGGAAATTCACTGAGTGCATTACGGCCAAACACCTTAAAACGTCCGCTATTAGTCAAATCATTGGTCACTACCCCGGACACATCCTGGGGCGCATCAGCAGCGCCGGCGAAAGGCACAACGGCCACGGGAATCGCACCAGCGACACCCCGGGTCAACTCCATGCTCAAGATGGCGGAAGCGGTATAAGGGAGAGTGATGGTCACGACAAATAAAATCAGGCTCAAAATTTTGCGCATATCGGGATTACCTCTTTCTATCGGGTGTTTTATATCACATCTCTGGTCATTTTTCAGCTATTCCCGCGGACTGAGCCGATCTGACGAGACGGCGCAATACACCCGGCACAGACATAGGACTTTGGACAACTTAAGAATCGCTCATTACCGAAGAGACTGTGCTTCCATGACATCCGCTTCGGAACAAGGCTCGCCCAGATGCCGGCCTTGCATCAGATAACAACCCAGTCCGCTCAGAATCGACAACTGCTGTTCGTCACTCACCCCCTGAATGATCAACGGCGAGGAAAGACTATCTCCCAGCACAGCCAGCGCCTTGACCAGTTTCCTGGCCCGGCTGTTCTGCTGTATATCCTCTATCATGGAGGGATGGAGTTTGAGATAGTTAGCAGGAAAGTGCTTGAGACAGTACAAGGATAGCGGTTCGGCGCCAAAATCATCGATCGCCACCTTGATGCGCAGATAATCCAGCATGTTAAACGCCTTGTCCAGCGCATCCGCACCGATTTGGCCAGCACTCTCCTTGATCTGAAGCAACAGCCATTCCGGCTTGAAATCGAGTTCCCGGATAATTTGTGAAACTCGATAAATAAAATGCGGATGCTTTAACTGTGTAAAGGACAATGACAAACCTAACAATGCCGGTTCAAACCCCAGCGAGCGCCAATGAAGAAACTGTTTGCAGGCTTTTTGCAGCACCCACTCGGAAATCACATTCAATTTGCCCTGTTTTTCAGCATGAATGAAAATCTCTTGCGACTCAATCAGGCCCAGCAGCGGATGATGCCAGCGCACCAAGGTCTCCATGCAAAAAACGCTATGGCTATGAACATTCATGATCGGTTGATAATAGATCTCAAGTTCCTGAAGCATGGACTCATTCATCAGATGGGTGGAGAGCACGAAATCCCGCTGGCTGTTGACAGGCTGCTGCTCTTGATAAAACTGATAAACCTGATGCCCTTTTTTCTTGGCCATGGTCAAGGCCTGATTCGCGTTGCGCAGTAATGAAGACGCATCCTGTGCGTCCGCAGGATAAATGGCTATCCCCACACTGGCGGTGACGTAAATCGAATGTTCGCCTGCCCGGATAGGTTGATCCAGTGTTTGCAGCATGCGCCGGGCTATCATCGCGGCGGTTTCCGGCTTGCTTAACTGCGTCAACAGGGCGACAAAAATATCCTTGTCAAGACGGCTGAGTGTATCGACCTGCCTAATGCAGGAACGCAGCCTTCGGGACACTTCCAGCAAAACCGCATCGCCGGTTTCATCACCCAGCGCGTTATTAATCACATTAAAATCGTTAATATCAATATATAAAACCGCCAGGTTAAATTGATAGCGGTCGCATTCATTCAGGTTCTGACGCATACGGTCGGCAAATAATTCGCGTCCGGGCAGATGTGTCACAGGATCTTCAATCGCATGATGCAGCCGGGTTTGCAATTCAGTCAGCTGCTGCGTCAGCGCAGACCCGGTCTGGCGCAGACCAGCCAGTTCTGTTTCCGCGGCCACAGCACGGCTTTCAGCCTGCCGTGCCAGGCTTTTGATTTTGAAACAGGCATAAACCAGCGCCGCAAAAGCGATGACCAGGATTAAAAACAAGAGTATCAAGACGGCCGTCTCCCTGTGCACAGATTGTTTCCGCAGGCCTTGGAACCCATTTTCCATTCCCGCCTTGCCCGGCGCATCCGGATACAGGCTGTATCCTGCGCATTGGCCAGAATTCACAGACACTGACAAATACTATACCGCCCGCCAGGAGAGATGAAAAATGTTTATTTCGACGTCTGCACTCTGGCAGACAGCGGCTATGGTTTTAACCGACGCCCAACCCGCCATCCAGGACATTTTCAGGCTTCACCTTGAGAACAAACTGTCTGAAGGCTTCAAACGCGGAGGATTCGGACGGAACAGGCAAGGGCGAGGCTTTTAATACCGCCGCGAGCGCCGAACTATCAAGTGAAGGATCGCCGCTGGATTTTGTCACTTGCACATCCAGTACCGCGCCGCCGGGCGCGACACGTATCATCAGTTCACAATACAGACTTTTGTTGGCTTGCGTGGGAATAATCCAGTGTTCACTAATGGCTTGCAGTATCAATGCCTTGTACTTGTTGACCTCACCTTGCGACAAATGCATTTCAGCGCTTTTCAGACGTATATCTTCATTCATGATTTGCTGCCGCAGGGTTTGCTCCGCCTGTTCGCGCAGGGTTTTCTGAAACTGTGACTGCAATTTTTTTTCTTTCAGTTTCTGCTTGTCCGTCTGCTTCTTAATATCCGCCAGTAAATCCTTGCCGAAAATATCGGGTTTTTTTAATGCTTCCAGCGCTTTTTGCTGCTTCAGCTTTTTCTTGTCTTCAGGCTTTTTCAGCGCGATGACTTCTTTCTCTACCTGTGCAGGAACTTGCTGTCTGACCGGCTGCGGCTTGGGCGCCGGATCAGGTTTTTCCCTGACCGGCTGGCGCACGGGTCGGGAAGCTAGTTGTCTGGGCAGTATCCTGCTTTTATCCGTGTCTCCCAGAACCACCGCGCTGATCACATCTTGTTTGTTCGTATTTTCAAAAACCGGCAAGGTGGCGGCGCGCTCAAAGCTCAATACCAGCACACCCAGAATAACGATATGAAAAACCGTCGAGAAAACAAAGTATTTGTTAGATTCTTGAGGTGCCGCCATGTTACCCCGTCAACTCACTGTTTTTTCCGCAGAGGCTGGCTGTGTGATTAATCCGACACTTTTGGCGCCGGCCTGCTGCAGCAGCACCATGGCTTCCACAACCTTGCCGTAATTCACACTCTTGTCGCCGCGCACCAGAACCGGCCGCTGTTCCGCTCCCTGCTGTGCAGACAACTGGGTCGTCACAAGATGACTGAGCGTGCGCGCAGTAATGGGCTGGTTAGGCTTGTCAGAGAGATTCAGATAATAATTACCCGAGGAATCCACCGTTACAATCAGGGGTTCTTTTTGCTGCTCAGGCATGGCCTTCGCTGCTGTTTTTGGCAATTCCACTTTCACACCCTGTGTCAGCAAGGGCGTGGTAATCATGAATATCACCAGAAGCACCAGCATGACGTCAATGAAAGGCACGACATTGATATCAGACATGGGGCGCCGTGATCCGAGTTGGTGCATGTGCGCCATAATAATTACTCCACTGCTTCGAGTTTGGCAGTATTATGCTGCGACTGCCGGATAAGAATGTTGGTAAATTCTTCTTCAAACGCGTCAAACCGGTTCATCAACCTGCCGATGTCAGTGATAAAACGGTTGTAAGCAATCACCGCCGGAATGGCCGCGAACAATCCCAGTGCTGTTGCGATCAAGGCTTCGGCAATGCCGGGCGCGACCATGGAAATAGTCGCCTGCTGCACATTGGCGAGAGCGCGAAATGCCTGCATGATACCCCAGACCGTTCCAAACAGACCAACGTAAGGACTGGTCGAACCCACAATGGCGAGAAACGGCAAATGGGCTTCCAGTTTGTCCTGTTCACGCATTTGCGCGACACGCATGGCGCGTCTGGTATTTTCCATCACCAATTCCATGGTGGCGCCAGCCTGTTTGCGAAAACGTTGAAACTCCTTGAAACCGGCGTAAAAAATCGCTTCTAATCCTTCCAGGGATCCACGCCCTCTGCTGCCCGCAGAGTACAGCTTGGACAAATCTTCCCCCGACCAGAATGCCTGCTCGAATTTGCCCGCCGCCTTGTCGATGTCTTTCAGATAAAATCCACGCTGCAAAATATAGGTCCAGGAAAAAATCGAGGCACCAACCAGGATCAGCATGACAATCTTGACCACCAAACTGGCATGTATAAAGTAACCTAACAAACTGGCATCATAATTCACGATAATGATCTCCGAATCGACTCTAAAATGGGTGCTTCCGGTATGGCCCTCGGCAGCATATCTTTATCAACACAGGCAATCTTAATTTCCGCCCTGCATAATATTTTATCGGGCATACTGTCCAAGCGCAAACACTGATCGAAAATAATACTGGCAGCCCGCACCGAAAGAATCCTGCTCACCACTTCAATGCGGTCATGCAGCCTCGCAGGCTGCATGAACTGGATACGCAGAGAGTGGACCAAAAAATGAACGCCTGCGGATTCACGCCAGTCAGCGCCTATGCCCAGGGAATCTATCCATTCGGAACGGGCGCGCTCCATGAATTTAAGGTAATTCGCATGATACACCACACCGGTACAGTCCGTATCTTCAAAGTGAACCCGTAATGGATAAAAATGTTCGTTCATCATCACCACCCTGTTGTCCTGCTCTGCCACCTGACCTGCCCGCGCCCAACCTGCTTCTAGCAGCCATGAATCCGCCCGGTTTCGGGATAGTTTCATTCCACACTCTCAAAGAGACTGGCTGTCTGAGGGACCTGCAGCTTCTCGGGTGTTTTTAATCCGAAATGCGTATATGCCTGTTTTGTCGCCATACGTCCGCGCGGGGTCCGCAGCATGAATCCCTGTTGTATCAAAAAGGGTTCAATCACATCTTCAATCGTGCCTTTTTCTTCATTGATAAACGCAGCCAGACTTTCCAGACCCACCGGGCCGCCGCAAAAATTTTCCATTAGCGCCAGTAATAATTTTTGATCCATAACATCAAAACCCTGGCTGTCCACATTGAGAAAATCCAGTGCGTGTCTTACGATCTCGCGTGTAACGCTGCCATTGGCTTTCACTTGCGCGTAATCCCGCACCCTTCTTAACAGGCGGTTGGCGATGCGCGGTGTTCCGCGCGAACGGCGCGCGATTTCTTCCGCGCCCAACTGATCAATGGCAACATTGAGAATTTGCGCTGAGCGAATCACGATCTGCGTAAGAGCAGGTATCTGATAAAATTCCAGCCGCTGCACGATACCAAACCGGTCACGCAGGGGAGAAGTCAACAGACCGGCGCGCGTGGTCGCGCCTATGAGCGTGAATTGCGGTAAATCCAGCTTGATGGAACGCGCCGCCGGCCCTTCCCCTATCATGATGTCAATCTGATAATCTTCCATGGCAGGATACAACACTTCTTCCACCACGGGACTCAGACGGTGAATTTCGTCTATAAATAAGACGTCTCCTGCCTGCAGGTTGGTCAACAGGGCGGCGACATCCCCAGGCCGCTCCAGCACCGGGCCTGAAGTCTGTTTCAGCCCCACCCCCAGTTCATTCGCGATGATATTGGCCAGCGTTGTCTTTCCCAAGCCCGGCGGCCCGAAAATCAGCACGTGATCCAGCGCGTCGCTGCGAGCTTTCGCCGCGCGAATAAAGATATCCATTTGCTCGCGCACGGAATCCTGGCCTATATAATCGCATAGCTGCCTGGGGCGCAGCGCGCGGTCAACCGGATCATTTTCCTGTTGTTCCGGCGCGATTATCCTGTCGGTCTGCATCATTACATCATCTCCCGTAACGCCCTGCGTATCAGTTCTTCGCTGCTTGCCGCGCCATCATCAATCCGGGTAACCGTGCGGTTGGCTTCCTGCTGCTTGTAGCCCAACGCAACCAACGCCGCGATGGCGTCTTGTAAAACCTGATGACGGCCTTGTGTATCCTGCTTCAGCAAATCCGCCCCATTCACTGGCACCGCCTGGCACCAGTCTGAAAGCTTGTCCCGCATTTCTATTACCAGACGTTCCGCCGTTTTTTTACCTACCCCGGGCAAACGCACCAGGCTCGCGGTGTCGTTGTTCAACACGCAGCGCACGAATTCATCGGGTGCGATACTGGATAAAATGGTCAGCGCGAGGCGCGGACCAACGCCGTTCACTTTTAACAGCGTACGAAACAATAACCGCTCGTCGCGCGTATAAAATCCATAAAGATGATGCGCATCTTCACGCACCACGAAGTGCGTAAACAAGGTAATTTCCTGGCCCGGATCCGGCAATTGATAAAACGTGCTCATGGGAGCATCGATTTCATATCCCACGCCCTGGACATCCACCAGTAATTGTGGCGGTTGCTTTTCCAGAATGATGCCGCGTATTTGTCCAATCATGTGCCGTGAAATCCTTGCCCGAATGATCCCTCAATGATATAGGCTGCACAGGAGTTTTCAATAAACAATTGATATTCTTTCCCACAGCACAGCATAGCTGTGCTGGACAGGGGTTGATTATTAATTACACAGTCTGATATGATTCAGCCAATATCGTCGCGGATGAGCCGCCACCGCGCCAACAAAAAAAATAAATACCCAACACACAAATGAGGCTTGCATGATCATCGTTGTTTACTACCCTGATTCCACCAGCCATCTGGCCATAGGATTAACCGGCCTGTGCAGAGATAAAAATCTCTATATCAGTTTTTTTCCGGCAAATGAACGCTCACTAGCCGGCTTCCGGCTGCATGAACTGGACCACGACCGGCTCAAAGATTCTGCCAGCCGGACATCCCGCGCCGCCTCCGTCGTCATTCTGCCGACAGAGGAATCGTGCGGATATGGCCTTTCGGAGCAGGCGGTTTATGACTGGTGGAAAAATCATTTCAAGCCGAATCAGGAAAATTTTGGCTGGTTCGATAATAACTGCTCTTCTGTCGTCTACCGCGCCCTGTGTCAGGCTCAGCTGGGTTCTGCCTCGTTAAATCATGCGTTGCTACTGGAGAAAAAATGGTTTTGCACGCCAGGCAGTATCCTGTCTTATGCCAGCGAGCTGGGCGCCGCCATGGTGCACCAGAATTCGGATGAACAGAATCTGCTGCAAAAATACGCCGAAATGCGGGAAATTTGTGAACATAGCAAATTTTGTAATCCCTATGATCAAGCCGTCGCACTCTCTAGCCGACTGCAACAACTGACGACCGACCGCCTCCAGCCTGTCATTAATCAATTCTTTTGTGCCGCTGTCAAAAATGTCTTGCAGCAATTCGGACAACATCTGGCAACGAATGAACAATATGCGTCTTATTCCGATCTGGCAGCCAAAACCCGGACACAGGATTTGTCCGAAGCGGATGTGGCGGCGCATATCCAGCGACTCAATGTTCTCGCCAACACCATCGCTGGAAACCCGTCCCTGCATGACACGCTTTTTCCTGTCCTGCAATCCGGCATAAGTACCATGCTGCTGGCACCCATGGCTGACATCATCGGCGCCTACCTTCCCCGTCTGCTGCAGGAGCGCAAGTTAATCAATGCGACCTTGCAGGATGCCGCGGATAAAATTGATCCGAAAAAAAATCCGCACATGCGCTACGTGCAGAAAAGCGATGTGATGCCGCAGGAGTTTCACCATTTCCACAGAGCAATTTAAAATCGCTCTCCCTCTGACGCGGCAGCAAGTCTGCCGCAGTCATTTTTCAATACCCCATTTTTTCATGCCGCGTGCATGTGCGTGACACAATGCGACCGCCAGTGCATCCGCTGCATCCGGCTGCAAGCTTACGCCTATGTTTAGCAAGCGCTTCACCATGAATTGCACTTGTGATTTGTCCGCGGCACCATGGCCGACCACGGATTTTTTTACCGCCCGAGCCGAATATTCCGCCACTGGAATATCCAGGGCAACAATCGCGGCACCACGCGCCTGTCCCAGCTTGAGAGCGGAATTGGGATTTTCCTGCATGAACACTTGTTCAATGGCCGCCTCGTGCGGCTGATAGGTTTGCATGATTTTTTGCAGGCCGAGATAGATTTGACGCAGACGCTCATGCGCAGGAAATGCCAGCAGATTGAGATAACCGCTGGCCAGATAAACGTGGCGGTTGCCTTCCAGCCGGATCACCCCATAGCCTGTGCGGCGAGACCCGGGATCAATTCCAATGATCACCGTCATAAGAACATCCTTTGCACTGATTTCCACACCGGACCATCCGGATTCAGCAGCCCGCTCTCAGTTTCCACCGGAATACGATTGTATCCATCCGGCGCAGGCTGGGCGAACGGCGCTGCCCATCAGGACAATTCATTCAGTATCTCTTCTGCGATATCAGCATTGGAATAAACAGACTGGACATCATCCAGATCTTCCAGTGTATCGATCAGGTTCATCACTTTTTCAGCCGTTTCCTTATCGCTAATAGAAACACTGGTCTCAGCGCGCATGATAACATCCGCCTGTTCAGGCCTGAATCCTGCTTTGGCCAGAGCGTCTTTGACCATGATAAAGTTGTCCGGCCCGGTGATGACATCCACACTTTTATCACTGTTTGAAATAACGTCATCCACACCCAGTTCCAGCGCGTGTTCCATTAATCGTTCTTCATCCACGCCGGGTGCGAAAGTCATTTGGCCCTGCTTTTTAAAAAGATAGGACACGGAGCCGTCTGTTCCCAGATTACCGCCGCTCTTGGTGAAAGCATGCCGGACTTCAGCGACCGTGCGGTTACGGTTATTGGTCATGCAATCCACCATCACTGCAATACCGCCCGGCCCGTAACCTTCATAACGGATTTCTTCCACACTTTCACCTTCCATGCCGCCCGTACCGCGCTTGATCGCGCGTTCAATGACATCTTTGGTCATGTTGGCTTCCTGGGCCTTATCCAGTGCGGCCCGCAACCGCGGATTGGAGCCGGGATCACCGCCGCCCATTTTCGCAGCCACCGTCACTTCGCGGATGATTTTCGTGTAAATCTTGCCGCGCTTGGCATCCACTTTCGCTTTATGTCGCTTGATGTTTGCCCATTTGCTATGCCCTGCCATCGGTTTATTCCTTTGCCTTGGTAACGCGTATGCCTAATTCGATTAATTGTTCCGGTTCAACGGGAGCCGGTGCATCCATGAGAGGACAGCTTGCCGTTTGTGTCTTGGGAAACGCAATCACATCGCGAATCGATGAAGCGCCCGTCATCAACATGACCAGACGATCCAGACCAAAGGCAATTCCGCCATGCGGAGGGCATCCCAGACGCATTGCCGTCAGCAAATGTCCAAACTTGTCTTCCGCTTCTTCATCGCTGATATTGAGAATATTGAAAACCGCTTTTTGCATGTCCGATGAATTGATACGCACCGAACCTCCGCCAATCTCACTGCCGTTCAAGACCATGTCATAAGCGCGCGCCAGCATGTTGTGGGGGTCCCGCATCAATTCTTCCACGGTATCCGCCTTGGGTGACGTGAAGGGATGATGACATGCGGAGAGACGGCCTTCGCCTTTTTCAAACATGGGAAAATCCACCACCCACAGAATGCGCCAGTCTGACGACACCAATCCGCGGTCCTGGCCCACCTTGAGACGCAGGGCACCCAAAGATTCATTCACCACGGATGTTTTGTCGGCACCAAAGAAAATAATATCGCCGACTTGCGCTCCGGTCCGCTCAAGAATGCTGTTCACGACCGAGTCGGGCAGAAATTTGAGTATGGGTGATTGCAGGCCTTCCTTGCCTTCAGCGTTGATTTTGATATACGCAAGGCCGCGCGCGCCAAAAATACTGATATAACTGGTGTACTCATCAATTTCCTTGCGGCTGATCGCGGCACCGCCTGGCACCCGCAGCGCGGCAACACGGCCATGCGGGTCTTTCGCCGGTTCGGCGAATACCTTGAATTCCACTTCCTTCATCAAGTCGCCAACATCCACCAGTTCCAGCGGGATGCGCAGGTCCGGCTTGTCCGAACCGTAGCGGCTCATGGCTTCCGCATAACTCATGCGTGGAAAAGGATCCGGCAGTTTGACACCGAGTAATTCAGCGAACAGACCGCGTATCATTTTTTCCATGATGGCTTGTATTTCATGCTCGCCCAAAAAAGAAGTTTCAATATCCAGCTGGGTGAATTCCGGCTGTCTGTCGGCGCGCAAATCTTCATCACGAAAACAGCGGACAATCTGGTAATAACGGTCCATGCCCGCCATCATCAACAACTGCTTGAATTGCTGGGGCGATTGCGGCAAAGCAAAAAAACTGCCGGGCTTGGTGCGGCTGGGAACCAGGTAATCACGAGCGCCTTCCGGCGTGGCCCGGGTCAACACCGGAGTTTCAACGTCAATGAATCCTTGTTCATCCAGATAGCGGCGCAGATAACGGGAAATGGCTGCGCGTGTTTTCAGGCGCTCCAGCATTTCAGGCCGGCGGATATCCAGATAGCGGTAACGCAGTCTCGCTTCTTCACCCACTTCATGATATTCATCGTCTATCGGAAACGGCAATGGTTCGGAGCGGTTGAGAATGACCAGCTCGGACGCCGCGACTTCAATTTCACCCGTGCGCAGATTGGGATTGACGGTACCGTCAGGGCGTCTCCTCACCGTACCTCTGACCTGGATCACATATTCACTGCGCACCGTTTCAGCATTGGCAAACGCCGATTTCTGCTCAGGCGCCACCACAACCTGAACTATCCCTTCGCGATCACGTAAATCAATGAATATGACTCCCCCATGATCACGGCGGCGATGCACCCAGCCTGCCAATCTGACTTCCTGGCCTAACAAATCCGCGGTCGTTTGTCCGCAATAATGACTACGCATGAGATACCTTCGTATTAGATTAAATTTGCCCTGAATAACGCAAAGCCAACCGCCTGCCAGCCGCGCGGCTCAAGATACACGCGCAGTCTGAAGCATCCCCAGGTTCAGACTTTCATTGACCAGAGGGATAAGTTGTTTTTACCGGCAGCGAGCCTGGCTGTACCACTCCTAAAGAGATCACGAATTTTAACGCCTGATCAACGCTAATATCTAGTTCTTTCACCCTGCTCCTCGGAGCCATCATCAAAAAACCCGACGTGGGATTGGGTGTGGTGGGAATAAAATAAATGACCAGTCTTTCACCCGTGGGCTTCCCCTGTATGACTTCGTCCACTTCACCAGTCTGAAATGCAATGCTCAAAACACCGGGACAGGGATACTCCACCAGCAGCACCTTGCGGAATGACTGGCCGCCCGGCTTGAACAGTGTTTCGGTAACCTGTTTCACTCCGGTGTAAACCGAACGGACGAGCGGGATACGCGTCATGATGCGCTCGCTCATTTCCACCAAACGCTGGCCGATGAAATTGGCCGCGAACAAGCCGGTAAAAAAGATCACCAAAAGCGTCAGGACAACGCCGATACCCGGCACATGAAAACCCAGTAAAACATCAGGTTGAAAAGCAGGCGGAAGCAGCAACAAGGATTTGCTCAACAGGTCAACCAGAAATTTGATCACGACAAGAGTGATAATGACTGGCAGCCAGACCAATAGACCAGAAATAAAATATTTGCGTATGGCTGCAATCATGAAGCCTCTCCGGAACCGGTGCTGCCGGAACCTGTCGATGATGAGGAAGAGGCGGGTTCCTTGCCCGCGCTGTTCTCAGGCTTGGTTTCTGTGCTGCCCCCGGTGGAAGCTGCTGATTCCTGGGCAGATTTGGATTTACCCTTGGCACTATAATCCGTCACATACCAGCCTGACCCCTTGAGCTGAAAGCCCGCGGCTGAAACCAGCTTGTTGAGAGCAGGCTGATGACATTCAGGGCAATCTGTCAGCGGCTGGTCAGACATCTTCTGGATGGCCTCCAAATGATGCCCGCAGACAGAACATTGATATTCATAAATTGGCATACTTTACCCCAATCACAATGATGAAATACTTGGCCGCTGCTTGTCCTGCGCGGCAATAATCCTAAAATTGAGACAGTTTCTAAGAACCAGATATTTTAATAAGATATGATATCGACAGTACAGATAAAATTAATATTTTTAATATTCTTTTAAAAAATGATCATCAAAAAAGCGCGTATAACGCGCCAATCCACTCATTATTCCCTATAAACACACCCTTTGACAACCGGCATGCGGCATGAATATCCTTACGGAAAGATAATCAGCGCAAGCCCTGCGACCAGCCGATAACCGGCAAATCTGCGCCCAACCACCCGGGGTAACACATGGAATCGAAATCAATTCTGATCACCGGCTGCTCCAGCGGCATCGGTTTTCATGCCGCGGCCTTTCTCAAGGATCGCGGTTATCGCGTCTTCGCCACAGCGAGAAAACCCGAAGATGTGGAAACTCTCAAAGCTCATGGATTTGACGCCTTGCAGCTGGATGTCAATGATTCCCCCTCCATACGCCGCGCCCTGGATCATATTCTTGACGCCACCGATGGGACGTTATACGCCTTGTTCAATAACGCGGGTTATTTGCAAGCCGGAGCGGTGGAAGACTTGTCGCGCGACGCGGAACGGGCACAGTTTGAAACCAATGTCTTCGGCCCCATGGAACTCGTACGCCTGACATTGCCCATCATGCGCAGACAGGGTTACGGGCGTATCATACAGAACAGTTCCATATTAGGCGTGGTCGCCATGCCGTTTTACGGCGCGTATAACGCTTCCAAATTTGCGCTTGAAGGTTTCAGCAATACATTGCGGCAGGAATTGCGCGGCACACCGATTCACGTTTCCATTCTCAACCCCGGACCGATTACGACGCATCTGCGAGAAAATGCCTTTCAGGTATATCAACGCACCCTCAAACACACTGTCGCCAGTCCTTATCAAAAAACGTATAAAAAAATGGAGCAAACGTATTTCGCTCCTCAGGAGAGGAAAATCGCGCAGCATCCGGAAGCAGTAGTCAAAAAACTGCTTCACGCGCTGGAAAGCCCGCGGCCGCGCACCCGTTATTACATCGGCCTGCCGGCACACATACTCGCATTTTTAAAGAGAATTCTGCCGGATTCTGCGCTAGACTGGGTCATTTACAAAATCCGTTAGCAGTCTGCGGAGATATCCAGGCCAAGAGGAACATTACATGTCTTACCTGCTCGTTCTTTATTACAGCCGTCACGGGTCAGTCAAGCAAATGGCGCAATATATTGCGCGCGGAATTGAATCCCGGCCCGGCCTGGAAGCGAGAATACGCACCGTGCCTCCTGTTTCCCCGACGACTGAAGCCACTGATCCCTACATTCCGGACAGCGGCGCACCTTATGCGACACTGGATGATTTGAAACATTGCGCGGGACTGGCACTTGGCAGCCCCACCCGTTTTGGCAACATGGCAGCTCCTGTGAAGTATTTCCTCGACCAGGCCAGCGGTCTTTGGCTGTCCGGCAGCCTGGTCAACAAACCGGCTGTCGTGTTCAGTTCCACTTCCACCATGCATGGCGGCCAGGAAACCACCTTGCTCAGCATGATGCTGCCCTTGTTTCATCTGGGTTTTATTGTGCTGGGCATCCCCTATACCGAACCAGACCTTAATACCACGCAGAGCGGCGGTACGCCCTACGGCGCGTCTCATGTCGCCGGCGTGTCAGGAAAAAATCCCGTCACAGAAGAAGAACAGCGGCTGTGCTTCGCGCTGGGCAAGCGCCTGGCGGATATCACTCTTAAATTGAATGGATGATCGCTCAAGGATGACATATGAAAACGGCTTTTCAAAATGCATCAGGTTTTCACCTGATTGAAATTCTGCTGACTATCGCGATGGCCGGCATTATCGCGGCGTTAAGCCTGCCGTTGTATTCACAATATATGGTCCAGGCGCGGCGCGCGGAAGCCGCCGGCATGCTGGCCAGGCTTGCGGTCGCCATGGAACAGTTTCACATCGAACATAATAGTTACGCCGGCGCAACGCTTTCGGATTTGAAATTTCCGGACGTGATCGCCAGGAATTCGTATCACCTGGCGATTCAGCAAACAAGCGTCGGCGAGTATCAGCTGCGCGCCATTCCGCTGGGCAAGCAAGCGCAAGATGATCAACGCTGTGCTGCGCTCATACTCTATTCCAGCGCACAAAAAGGCGTGAGCGGACCGGGCAGCGTGAGTGAATGCTGGTAAGCCCCGTTTTTAATTAATATTTTAATGTGAGTTTTAATTATCCGTTTTTTCACAGCTCAACGGCTTGCCATGCGCATCTTTAATGATGCCGTCTGCATCCGGATAAGACGTGCGCATGCGTCCTGATTGACTGATCATGACAGCCCATACCGCCAACGCTTCTCGACAATACCAGAATGTGCCATTATCACCATGCGTCAAATTGTAGGGTAAAAGCAACATGTGGTTACGATGAAATGGAAATGCGCGCCAGCGCAGAGAGGCGCGGCGAAATTGCGCCTGTGACATCAAAATGATTTTTTCCCGCGCTTTCGGCACACCGTCAGCACTCTCATCCACAAATACCAGATATCCTCTTCCCTGGCCGCCCGAACACGCGGCCTGATTTTCAATCAAACAAAGTGATACTGGTTTTCGGAGCGTGGTGACCGTGGTTTTTGCAAGCCGTATTGCGTCCATTAATTGTCCCAGCGCCGCCTCGTCTTGTGTGTTTTCATAGAAGTGCCGCAAGACTGGCAGAGCTGACGCCGTCAGCACTGCTGTGATCAGGAGTGCAACCATCATTTCCATGAATGTAAAACCCAGTTGTGATTTCATGAGTGTGTTACCTGGGATCAGATTGGTTTCAAGAAGACATACTCGTCATCTGCGCGCAAGCGGCAACCCAGCGCCGGCGTGTAAACGGTTCTGCCGTGATAATCAGGCGATACGCTGGTAAAGAAAATTCATGACATCTTTTGTTTCCGGAGTCGCAAAAACGGGGTTTTGTTTTTTATGAGCGAAATACAGATTGCCGCGGTTCAAGATTCTTGTCACCCCCATGACTTGCTCATGGTCTGAATCAATCAGCTCTATGGATACCGATTTCACTGCCGGATTTGCAAACGTCCGGCTTCCACCCTGGATGATATCCAATTCGATTCCGTCCACATCAATTTTGAAATAATGGGGTACCGGCAAATTGAAATCGGCAATAAAACTGTCAATATCATAGCCAACCATGCCTTGACGAAATACCGGCTGGTAAGGGTTCCCACGAAAGTCCAGATTGCTCCCGAAACTGGACATGGACGTGCCAAAATCCACACTGGCGAGATTGATGGTATCAACGGACTTTTTATGCGTGAGCGCGAGACACAAAGGCAGGACGCGGTCCTGCAGGTTGTTCAGCATCACGTTCAGGCACAATTGAAAGTAATTGGCGAAATGCGGTTCAAACGCAACCACCCTGACGCCTTTTTTCGCGGCGTAAATCGTATAAATTCCTACGTTCGCGCCTATGTCCCAAAGGATTTCCCCGGGCTGAAAGCTGTCTATCCATGCAATGGTTTCGGGTTCTTTTTCCAGCAGGGTATCAAACCGCCAGCCGCTGCCTTTTGCGAGATAATGGATAAGAAGCTGATTGACTGTGATGGATTTAACTTCACCCAGATTAAGATTTTCAATCAAGCTCATGATATTTCCCTTTTCGAAAAAACAATACCCAGGCATTGCTCTCCGTTGTGCGTCCATGGTTGAAACGCCGCGCGGCAAATGCAACCGCGTGCTGCTGCTATATTTTCAGATTTTATCCCTGATGGCAAGGCAAGGCTAAGCGTATCCGCCGGCGGCCGCACAAATCATTCTGCTGATGTCACTCCCGGGGACGCATATGCGGAAATAAAATCACATCACGAATGGAAGGTGAATCCGTAAATAACATGACCAGCCGGTCTATTCCTATGCCTTCTCCGGCTGTCGGGGGAAGACCATGTTCAAGCGCGGTGATATAATCCGCGTCATACGGCATGGCTTCTTCATCGCCCGCCGCCTTGTCCAGCATTTGCTGGCGGAAACGTTCCGCCTGATCATCCGGGTCATTCAATTCAGAAAAACCGTTCGCGATTTCGCGTCCCGCTATAAATAATTCAAACCGGTCCGTGACAAAAGAATCCGTGTCACTGCGGCGCGCAAGCGGGGAAACTTCCGCCGGATAAGCCGTGATAAACGTAGGCTGCAGCAATTGATGCTCCACTGTTTTGTCAAAAATCACGACTTGCATTTTCCCCAGCCCGTAATTTTCCTCAAAAGGAATTTCCATTTTAGCGGCCGTGTTTTTAATCGCCTCCGGCGAATCAATATCCCGTTCCGATAGAGCAGGATTAAATTTCAAAATGGATTGCCTCAGGGTCAAACGCTCAAACGGCTTGCTGAAATCAAATTCAATGTTCTGATAAGAAAACCGGGTATGACCCAGGACATCCATTGCTATCTGTCTGAACATTTCTTCCGTCAGATTCATCAAGTCATGATAATCTGCATAAGCCTGATAAAACTCCAGCATGGTGAATTCCGGATTATGCTGTGTCGACACACCTTCGTTGCGGAAGTTGCGGTTGATTTCAAAAACGCGTTCAAATCCGCCCACCACCAGGCGCTTCAGATACAATTCCGGCGCAATACGCAAAAACAGCGGCAAATCCAGCGCATGATGGTGTGTGACAAACGGCTTCGCCGCCGCTCCGCCCGCGAGCACCTGCATCATGGGGGTTTCCACTTCAAGAAATTGCCGTTCCTGAAGGAAGCGGCGTATGGAATTGGTGATATGCGAACGCATCATGAAGGTGCGGCGAGTTTCATCATTGGCGATCAAGTCCAGGTAACGCTGCCGGTATCGTGTTTCCTGGTCCGTCAAGCCGTGAAATTTGTCAGGCAGCGGACGCAGCGCTTTTGTCAACAGCCGCATGGCTTGCACCTTGACAGACAGCTCTCCGGTTTTGGTTTTGAATAACAAGCCTTCTGCGCCTATGATATCGCCCAGATCCCATTGCTTGAACGCTTCATACACTTCCTGAGTCACATCGTCCTGGCGTATATAAAGCTGTATGCGTCCGGACATATCGAGAATATGGGTAAAACTCGCTTTGCCCATCAGTCTACGCGTCATGATACGGCCCGCGACTTTCACTCGCACCGGATGCGCTTCCAATTCCGGCTCGGATTTGCCGCTATATTGATCCAGCAGGTCAGCCGCCAGGGCGTCACGACGGAAATCCGTGGGATAGGCGCGGCCTGACCTGCGCCATTCCTCCAGTTTGTGCCTGCGCTGCTCTATCAGGTCATGCGTGTCCAGCGCTTCATGTTCGTGGTTTTTATCTGACATATTCTCTATCCAATTTCTATTTGAACCCAATGTCCGAGCATATCACGCGCTCACCGCAGCGCGTTACAATCCCGCCAGCAGACTGGCTTCTATGAACTTATCCAGATCTCCATCCAGCACCGCCTGGGTATTGCCGACTTCTACTCCAGTCCGCAAATCCTTGATTCGCGACATATCCAACACATAAGAGCGAATCTGGCTGCCCCAGGTAATATCTTTCTTGTTTGCTTCCAGCGCCGCCTGCTTGTCTTCCTGTTTCTGTATTTCCAGTTCGTACAGTTTCGCGCGCAATTGTTTCATGGCCTGGTGGCGATTTTTATGCTGGGAGCGCTCTGATTGGCATTGCACCACAATATTCGTGGGCAAGTGTGTAATTCTGACTGCGGAATCCGTCTTGTTGACATGTTGTCCGCCCGCACCGCCGGCACGATACGTATCCACACGCAAATCCGCGGGATTGATTTCAATCTGCACGTCATCATCAATTTCAGGTGAAAGAAAAACCGAGGCGAATGAAGTGTGACGCTTGTTATTGGAATCAAACGGCGATTTGCGTACCAGTCTGTGCACACCGCTTTCCGTGCGCAGCCAGCCATAGGCATACGGGCCTTCGAATTTGACTGTTGCGCTTTTGATGCCCGCGACTTCACCCGGAGACACTTCAATCAACTCGGCCTTGAATCCATGCCGCTCACCCCAGCGCAGGTACATGCGCAGCAACATGTTTGCCCAGTCCTGGGCTTCTGTTCCGCCTGACCCGGACTGAATATCCATGTAAGCATTATTCGCATCCATTTCGCCCGAGAACATGCGGCGAAACTCGAGGTCTTCAATCTTTTTGGTCAGTTTTTCCACATCTCTGGAAATCGCTTCCAGGGTATCGGTGTCATTTTCTGCCGTAGCGAGTTCATACAGTTCTTCGGTATCGTGCAGGTTTTTTCGCAGCGCTTCCATCATATCGACCACTTCTTCCAGCTGGGAGCGTTCCTTGCCCAATGCCTGGGCTTTTTCCTGCTGCTTCCAGATGTCCGGCGATTCCAGTTCCTGCCGGATCCCGGTCAATCTTATCTTCTTTTGATCAATCTCAAAGATACCCCCAGATACCGTCTAGGCGGGATTGTAATTCCTTGAGGTAGTTCCGCATGGATGTAATTTCAATCATGATGTAAACCTTTTATGCTAATGGGCGACAATTTAACAAGTTTTCGCCCTGGAATCCAGGGTATATGCAAGGCCAGCGGCCAGGGTCACGTTATTACTTGAAGTCGTGCAGGCTGATCGCGAAAATCAGGGCATCTTCATGACCTGACACAGTGGGATAATAATCCTTGCGCTCGCCGACAAGATGAAATTTCATTTTTCTGTAGAGTGCAATAGCCCGGCTGTTGGAACGCCGGACTTCAAGATAGGCGATGCCCACACCGTGGTCCCGCGCGTGGAACAGCGCATGCTGCAGCAGTTTTCTGCCCCATCCCTGGTGCTGGTATTCATTGGCGACGCCCAGATTCAGGATATGACATTCTTCTATCGTGATGGAAATAATAATGAACCCTGCGATTTTCTTGTCGATTTCCACGACCCAGCCCACATAACCCGCCTGAAAACACGCCTTGAATGTCGTATCAGTCCAGGGAACGACATGTACGGCATTTTCTATCGTCAATAACTGATCCAGATCTGAGGGGTATAACGTTCTCAACATAACGGGAAATCAATTCCTTGAATCAGGATTCGTTCTCACAATGCGCTCACCATCCATAATAGCACGACATGGCTTGTTATCTCTCAAGACAGCATGCGCGTCAAGAGTGCAGTCATTCTGGGGAGCGTGTTTCCTGTTTACGTCATCCCGAATAGCGCTTTTTGCGATTCAGAGCCTCCCTGGTAACAACAGGTTTTCATCAATGGATTCTTTAGCACAAAAAACGTGCTTCAGGATAATAACCGGCAGTATAGTATAGGTATTTTTCAGAGAGACAAACCGCATGCCCTATCGACTGACGAAGATTTACACGCGCAAAGGAGATGAAGGTTATACCACACTGGGAGACAAGCCCCTGCCCAAAGATGATTTGTTAATTGAGGCGCTGGGAACGGTTGATGAATTGAATTCTGTAATCGGTTTTATCGTCTCACTGCAAATACGCGACAAAGCGGTTGAAACCGTACTGACACAAATACAGAACGATTTGTTTGATCTGGGGGGAGAATTGCATTTGCCCCAGCGCGCCGCCATTACCGCTGAAAAAGTCACGCGCCTGGAAGAAACACTGGATGCATGGAATCAAACCCTGCCGCCGCTCAAGGAATTTATCCTGCCGCGCGGCACTCCCCCGTCCGCCGCGTGCCATGTGGCGCGCACGGTTTGCCGCCGCGCGGAACGCAGCATGGTCAGACTGCACCGCCAGGTCACACTGGAAAATCCGCAAATTTTGCGCTACCTGAACCGGCTTTCGGATTTGCTCTTTGTCACCGCGCGCAGACTCGCCAGCGAAAACAGCGAAACAGAATTACAATGGCAGCACGACTAGCGGCGAGAGCATTCATTGAGCCGTATCAGTCCTTTGCCATGACTGCTTCGCTCCCAGCGGCTGCCGAACCTGAGCACTCTTATCCAGTCATCTGCGCCCGCGGCTATCATTTACAGAGTATTGCATGCCTTTGAACGGCTGTATCCCGGGCTTCAGCTTTTGTCACAGATTCATCCGCCACTCTCGCAGGCGGAAACAACGTCATGGTGTTTACCGCGGATCTTTTGGCAATGCTGGTAACAGGAGATGGCACCGGGTGCACCATGGCTACTTCCTCATGACGCCATTGCCAGCACTTCACGCCTAAACGATCATACAAACACCGCGATGCTTCCAGCGCGGCAGACATGGGAACATAATACTCCCGTGCACGGCCCGCTCTGTAATTGGCATCAAAAACATAATACTTGTCATCACGATAAAATATACCAATCGTATGAGAATACCTGTTGTTGCTGGAAACAGTAATCGCCGGATAGGCTTTAGCCCGCTCACCCAGTGTTTTGGAAAGGAATTTCGTTGAAAAATACGTGTTCATATACAATTCCGTGGGCGCGTCAAGAATCTTGTCCACATCTTTCTGCCTGATGAGCTGACCATAACCATAATGAAGACTGTTTTGAGCAAATTCGATTTGTGCGATAAACTTTTGCACATCAATATCCTCATCCAGTTCACGGATTTTTTCCAGCGGCTGGTTGATGATTTTTTTGATGACTGCGTAATATTCTTCTTCGCGATAATCAGCCATTTTTTGCAGCCACACCAGAGCCAGACCATGACAATATCCTTTTGTATCCCATGGTTTGCGACCAAATGCTTTTAAATAATTATTGATTTGAGCAAGCAGTCTGTTCTGACTGAAATTTGCCGGCGGGGGCAACACAACGGTGGATGAATCTTCTTCATCATTATTTCTCCCTATCATGGCAACCTCCTGTTTTCATTTTATTCACAAATAATAGCTTCCCACTTTGATCATAGCGCGTAAAGATTAAAAAAATCTGAAAGGAGGATGTGGATAGAGTGAAATTCCACACTCATCAAAAAAAATGAGTGTAAAAAAATAACCTTGCTTTAACTTTCCGGTCTAAAAAATGGATACCTGGACACGCGATTCACTTGATCGCGTATATCACAGGTATCCTCATATCAGATGGGTATGCGGCGCTCCGGCTGCTAACTTCCGGCTTTTTCCGTCTTTTTCTTGGGCATGTACAAATCTGTAATAGTTCCTTCAAACACTTCGGCAGCCAGCGCGACAGTTTCGGAAAGAGTAGGATGCGGATGAATGGTGAGGGCGATATCTTCCACATCACAACCCATTTCAATCGCCAGCGCGGCTTCGGAAATCAGTTCGCCCGCATTGGGGCCCACAATTCCCGCGCCTATCACACGATGTGTTGTTTCATCAATAATCAGCTTGGTCATGCCTTCACTGCGGCCCAGACTGAGGGAGCGTCCGCTGGCGGCCCAGGGAAACACGCCTTTCCCATACTTGATGCCTTTGGCCCTGGCTTCATTTTCAGTCACTCCCACCCAGGCCACTTCCGGATCGGTATAGGCAACACTGGCGATACATTTTGCATCGAAGTAATGCTTTAATCCCGCGATCACTTCCGCGGCAACACGGCCTTCGGGCATGGCCTTATGCGCAAGCATGGGATTACCCGCCACATCGCCGATGGCAAAAATGTGCGGCACATTGGTGCGCATTTGCTTGTCCACCGCAATAAATCCCCTCTCATCCACCTGGATACCGGCCTTGGCCGCGTCAATCTGGTCGCCGTTCGGGCGCCTGCCCACCGCGCACAGTATACGGTCGAATTTTTCAGGTTCGCGCGGAGCATTCTCGCCTTCAAAGGTCACATACAAACCGTCTTTTTTAGCCTCGACTTTAGTAACCTTGCATTTGAGGTAGATATTTTTATAGCGTGACTTGATACGCTTGTACAACGGCATGACCACATCATTATCCGCACCCGGAATGATCTGATCCATTAATTCGACTATGGTAATTTCCGTGCCCAGCGCTTCATAAACCGTAGCCATTTCAAGACCGATAATCCCGCCGCCTATGACCAGCATCCTGCCGCCGGCATCAGCCAGTTCCAGCGCGCCGGTGGAATCCACAATACGAGGATCATCAGGCAGGAACGGCAGTTTCACCGGACGGGAGCCCGCCGCAATGATGGCATTTTCGAATTTCACGGTTTCCTTTGAACCATCCTTTTTGGTCACTTCGATTTCATGTTCCGAAACAAACCGGGCGACGCCGGTCACGACTTCAACCTTGCGCACCTTGGAAAGCGTTTTCACACCGCCTGTGAGCTTGGCTACCACACTGTTTTTCCATTCCAGCAGCTTTTTGAGATCAATCTTGGGCTTGCCAAACTGCACACCGTGCTCAGACATTTCAGAAGCTTCATCAATCACCTTGGCAGCATGTAATAACGCCTTGGAAGGAATACAGCCCACATTCAGGCACACGCCTCCCAGCGTATCATATCGTTCCACCAGGACCACCTTCTTGCCCAGGTCCGCCGCGCGGAAAGCGGCTGTATATCCGCCGGGACCGCTGCCGATTACCACTACTTCAGTTTGCATAGTCATTTTTATTAATCCTTATAGCAACAAATTACGAATGTCAGACAACATATTACCTAAATGCGTGATAAAGCGTGCGCCATCCGCACCGTCAACCACCCGGTGGTCATAAGACAAAGACAAGGGGAGCATCAGGCGCGGTACAAAAGCACCGTCCTGGTAGACAGGTTTATAGCTGGATTTGGAAACACCCAGGATCGCGACTTCAGGCGCATTGATGATGGGCGTGAACGCGGTCCCGCCTATCCCCCCCAGGCTGGAAATTGAAAAGCAGCCGCCCTGCATGTCTCCAGGCACCAATTGTTTATTGCGCGCCTTTTCACTGACCTGGGCCAGTTCCCTGGCAAGATCCACCAGCCCTTTTTTATCCACATCGCGAATCACCGGCACCACCAGACCATCCGGTGTATCCACGGCAACGCCCAGATGAAAATATTTTTTCATAATGAGATTTTCGCCGGATGTGTCAAGCGAAGCGTTGACATGCGGAAACGCCTTCAGCGACGCAACGGCTGCTTTCATGATAAAAACCAGCGGCGTCAATTTGATTTTCTGTTTTTCCATCTCAATCTTGTGCGCCAGCCGGAACTCTTCCAGGGATGTGATGTCCGCCTCGCCGAATTGAGTCACATGAGGAATCATCATCCAGTTGCGCTGCAGGTTTTTGCCCGAAATTTTCTTGATGCGGGACAGTGCCTGCGTGTCAACAGGCCCAAACTTGGAAAAATCCACGACCGGCGCGGGCGGGAAGGACAGAGACATGCCGCCGGACTGTATTTGTGACAACTGGCCTTTCACATACGCCTGCACATCTTCTTTCAGGATGCGCGATTTGGGACCGCTGCCCGCGACTTGCGTCAGATTGACACCGAATTCCCGTGCAAGACGCCGCACGCCCGGACCGGCATGCACATCGCTGTCGGATTGAACGGTGCCGGTCAAGACTTGTTTCACTGGAACAGGTATTTCTGGCTGCCGGACGGCGGGCGCCGGTTTTTCTACCGGTACTTCAGCCGGCTTTTCAGGTGATTTCACTGTCGGTGTTTCTGCGGCAGCCACTTTTGGCGCTGCAACGCCCGCGGCGGCCTCCAGTGTCGCCAGGATAGAACCATTGGAGACTTTATCACCCACTTTGACTTTGATTTCCCTGACTATCCCCGCTTCCGCGGCCGGCACTTCCATCGTGGCCTTGTCAGATTCCAGCGTCACAATGGGCGCATCAGCCTCGATTTTATCGCCTGGTTTCACCAGCACTTCAATCACAGTCACATCAGCGGCGCCGCCTAAATCCGGGGTAGTAATATTCTTCAATGCCAACGTCTTATCCTCCATTGTCCAGGTCAATACCAATTTATCCTCATCCTCATTATCACGAGGATAAGGCGGATGACAACATGATTTTTCATACTGTCACAGGATTGGGCTTCTTGGGATCAATACCATATTTTTTCATTGCGGCTGTGATCTGGCCGGCGGATACGGCGCCGTCTTTCATTAACGCATACAAGGCAGCCACGACTATATAATAGCGGTCGACCTCAAAGAAACGACGCAGATTTTCACGCGTATCACTGCGTCCAAAACCATCCGTCCCCAATGTCACATACGTACGGTCCAGATACGGCCTGGCCAGATCTGCATAGGCGCGCACATAATCAGTCGCCGCGATTACCGGCCCGGGATGCTCTTGCAGACATTTCGTCACATAAGGCACGCCGGGTTTCTTTTCCGGAGCCAGCATATTCGCGCGCTCTGTCGCTGAACCGTCACGATGCAATTCGCTAAAGCTGGTCACACTCCAGACATCGGCTGAGACATCAAAATCCTGTTTCAGCAAGTCTGCCGCAGCAATCACTTCATTCAAAATCGCGCCGCTGCCAAACAACTGAACCTTGTGTGCACCTTTCTTTCCGCTGCTTAGCAAATACATGCCGCGGATAATGCCTTCCTCCACTCCCTTGGGCATGGCAGGCTGCACATAGCGCTCATTCATGGCCATCACATAATAAAAGACATCTTTTTCCTCAGCATACATTTCCTTGAGACCATGTTGAATGATCACGGCCATTTCATATCCAAACGCAGGATCATAGGCACGGCAATTGGGAACATTAGCGGCGGCCAGCAAGCTGGTGCCGTCCTGGTGCTGCAAGCCTTCGCCTTCCAGCGTGGTACGTCCCGCGGTCGCGCCAATGAGAAACCCGCGCGCGCGCATATCACCCGCTGCCCAGATGAAATCACCGACACGCTGAAATCCAAACATGGAGTAATAGGCAAAAAATGGAATCATGGGATAGCGGTGCGTGGCGTAAGAAGTCGCGGCGGCAATCCAGGATGACATGCATCCTGCTTCGGTGATGCCTTCTTCCAGCACCTGCCCGTCTTTTGCTTCCTTGTAATAAAGAAACTGTTCCTTGTCCTCGGGTGTATAAAGCTGACCCAGGGGAGAATAAATGCCTATCTGGCGGAATAATGCCTCAAGACCAAATGTCCGTACTTCATCAGAAAAAATAGGGACAATGCGCTGGGCAATGGATTTGTCTTTAAGCAGCACATTCAGGATGCGGCCAAAGACCATGGTGGTAGACATGGTTCTGTCGGCGGATCCCTGTAAAACAGAGTCAAATGCATCCAGCCCGGGAACTTCCAGGGGACCGGGCATTACCTGGCGCATGGGAAGATGACCGCCAAGCTTTTCGCGCCGCGACCGCATGTAGTGCATTTCCGGGCTGTCGTCTGCGGGCTTGCAGAAACGGAAATTCAAAAGATCCTCATCCGCGAGGGGCAGCTTGAAACGGTCACGAAACGCTTTTAATTCCTGTTCGCTCATCTCAAGCGAGTTATGCGCGACATTCCTGCTTTCCGCCGTCCCGGTACCCAGTCCATAACCTTTTACACCCTGGGTCAGAATCACGGTAGGTTGTCCCTGGTGCCGCACTGCGGCGGAATAAGCCGCGAAAATCTTGAGGGGATCATGCGCTCCCCGGCTCAGACGTCCCAATTCTTCATCTGTCCAGTCAGCGACCAGAGCTTTTAATTCATCCGTATTAAAAAGGAACTCGCGCAGGTAAGCAGGACCGCGCGCATAAGCCGTCTGCAAATCGCCATCCACGCATTCATCCAGACGCTTAAGCAAAGCACCGGATGAATCTTTCTCAAACAGTTTATCCCAGCGGCTGTCCCACAAGACCTTGATCACATTCCAGCCCGCGCCGTGAAATAAACGTTCAAGTTCCTGCACCACTTTGTAATTGCTGCGAACCAGTCCATCCAGACGCTGCAGATTGCAATTCACGACAAATATCAGGTTATCGAGTTGTTCGCGGGCTGCAAACGCAAGCCCCGCCATGGATTCCGGTTCATCCATTTCACCATCACCGCAAAAAACCCATACCCTGCGATCATTCGCAGCCATCAAACCCCGGTTTTCCAGATATTTTAAAAACCGTGCCTGGTAAATACCCTGCAGCATGCCGAGGCCAAGAGAGACAGTGGCAAACTGCCAGAAATCAGGCATCAGCCAGGGATGTGGATAGGAAGAAATCCCTTCACCATCCACTTCCCGACGGAAGTTTTGCAATTGCTTTTCCTGAATACGGCCTTCCAGATAGGCTCTGGCATAATTACCTTCAGAAGAGTGGCCCTGGAAGTAAATCAGGTCGCCCGCAGACTCACTGGTCGGGCCGCGAAAAAAGTGATTGAGACCCACTTCATAAAGCGTTGCGATAGAAGCGAATGAAGACAAATGACCGCCGATACCACCCGCCTGTTTCCTGGCTAACAATACCATGGCGACCGCATTCCAGCGTATATATGCTTCAATCGCTGCCTCAAGCTTGAGGTCACCCGGGTAGTCCGGCTGCTGATCAACTGGTATGGTATTGATATAAGGAGTAACCAATGGCGAAACGCCTGACGTCACGCCTTTCTTTTTGGCTTCATCGAGCAGTTTTTGCAAAACATACTGAGCGCGCTCCCTGCCCTCGTACTTCACCAGAGAGGCAAGCGCATCCAGCCATTCTTTTGTTTCTACGGGATCAAGATCACTCCGCGATTTCGTCATCACAATCTTCCTGTTGGTCTGTTTTGCGGCTAAGTTTACTCGAATACAGCAAAAATCCAAGACCTGTACTGAAAGTGAACCCTATCCTATCCCTGAAAGTCATGTTTGTCTTTTATTTATTGTAACCCAATCCTTATCCCGTTTCTCCGATGAAGCAAAGCCCGCGCCAGCCCGAAGTCAGATTCTTTTCATCATAAAAATAACATGATAGATAGCAGTCACACGCCGCCGCTCAACTGAATGAGCAAGCCGTCCGCCGCATGTGTCAAAATGAAGGGGTTCAACCGGCTGACGTTATCAGACGATTTTCCACTCATTATGTAATTTACAGAAGGTATAACTGGCTTTCTCATTCACCAGGTTAGCTGTATTCAGGATTTTAAGATGCCTGCAAACCGACCCATGTGTATGGGTGGTATGGGAAGGCACATAAATGCCATGGCTGCCGGTACGGGGATTATGCCAGGCCACTTTTATGCCATCCCGGGAATGATTGAGTGCGTCACTGAGCGCCGCCTTGGACAACTGCCAATCATCTTTTGTAAAAAAACTCATGGCCGAGTTGCTCAGGAAGCTGCAATTCGAAGCAGCCGCCGAAAATGACAAAGTGCTCACTATCACCGCGGCCATCATAATCCGAACAGGTTTATTCATAATCACAATCCTTCGCTAAAAACAAAAATACCGATAGACTTAATAAATCATCCATTTATTATTGGTCTTGCAAAACTTGTACGTTCCTTCCCCCTGGATCTGGTTGGCTGTGTTGAAGAAAAACAGTTTGCGGCAAGTCATGCCGTTTTCCTTGTGGGTATCGGATGGAATCATGTAGCCAAACGCGCCTGTGCCGGGATTTTGCCAGGACGTTTTATCCCCATCCTTGGTTTTATCAAGCACATTCGCTTGGGTTTTGTTGAAAATCTGCCAGTCTTCCTTGGTAAAATAGCTCATGGCCGAGTTACTCATAAACGCCTGATTCACCGCCCACGCAGAGAGACCCACCAGACAGAAGAACAGACAAAGGATACTGATTTTGGTCGTGGTTTTCATATTTGCATTCCTTGCCAATACGAAGATATGAGGTATTTATCATATCACAATAAAATAAATCACGCCCCAAGTCACCCATGCCGACCTGCGGGCACGCAGGCAAAATACAGGCCAGCGGCGATTAAAAAACGCTTGCGCTGTCATTGGAAATCATAGATAAGATTATGGTTAAACTTTTTGTCACAAGGAATGTGCATGCGCCGATTACCGCTCTCTTTACTGACACTCCTGGTTTCTTCATCCTTCATGAGCACTTCCGCTCTTGCCGCTGCGTTTCAGCTTTATGAACTGGGGACGCCCATCATAGGCACCGCGGGCGTGGGTCAGGCAGCTGTCGCGGAAGACGCATCCATTTCCTATTTCAACCCTGCGGGCATGGGTTTGCTCAACCAGTCGCAATTCATGCTGGGCGCGCAAGTTCTCTTGCCGTATACCAATTTTTCCAAAAATACGGCCAATACCATCAGCGGAGGCAATGCCAGCAATGCCGGCATGCTCACGCCCGGAATGGATGTCTATTATGTTTATCAGTATTCCCCCAGTTTAAAATTCGGCGTGAGCCTGACTGCGCCCTATGGCGGATCTCTTAATTATACCGATGGATGGGCAGGCCGTTACATTGTCCAGGATGTTTTGTTCTACACTTTGAACCTGAATCCAAGCATCGCTTATCGAGTCAACAACTGGCTGTCCCTGGGCGCGGGGGTAGCCGTGGAATACATGAATCTGCAGGAAACCGTCGCCCTGCCTATCGAGCCGTTAGTTGACGGCCAGATCGATCTCAAACTGGATAATTTCGCCTACGGCTTCAATCTTGGCGCCATGCTGACACCCTACCAGTCAACCCGTATCGGCATCGCCTACCGCTCCCGTATCAAGCATAACCTGCATGGCAGTACGACATTCCTGAGAGTCACGGATGAGCCGGGGACATCCACTCAGATGATCATGCCCCAAAACGTGATTGTCAGCCTCGCACAGGATTTATCCTGCCAGTTCACACTGCTTGCCGAACTGGGCTGGTCGAACTGGTCTTCCATGCAAAATACCATCTTGCACGTAGACAGGTTTTCTGAAACCACGCCCCGGCACTGGAACAATACTTATCGCGCGGGATTGGGAGGGCAATTCAAGGCCACGCCGGATTTCACCCTGCAGGCCGGCGCCTCATTTGATTCTTCACCGACAAACACGTCGCACAGACTGCCGGACATGCCTATGGACAGGCAAATACGTCTTGGCGTCGGCATTCTCTATGCCATGATGAAACCGGTGACGCTGGGTGTATCGTATGAATACATGAACCTGGGCAAGGGTGATATCCATAATGTTTCCTCAAACGGTGTGCTCGCCGGTTCTTACTCAAGAAATTACGCCAATACCGTACAAGTCAGCCTCAATGTTGCAACCTGATTATTACCCCTGATAAAAGCACTATTGCGGGCGACGGGAAGATTGATTTGCCTGACTGTTTAATGGATACTTCAACGATTTATCATTTCAATCTACAAAGGAAAGGATGCGGCACGCTTAAAATCTTATGTCATCATCAAGCAGACTCACAGCTACGGCACAAACTTATTTTCAATTCAAGGCAAGCTTCTCACCTTGTATCGTTTTTGAAATCCTGCAGTATGATCTTGAAGGCATCAAACATCATCTGGCGGAAACCATACGCAAGACACCGAATTTTTTCATGGGCGCGCCTGTCATCATTGATCTGGAAAAAATGAAATCCATAGACATCATTCCGCTTGAACCCGTCAAGAATTTGCTGCTTTCTCACGGCATTCTTCCTATCGGCACACGCGGCGGCAATGAAGAACAGCAAAAAGCAGCGGCGGCCGCCGGACTGCCCGCCGTCATGGCAGGCAGGCAGACGGCCAGCGAACCCGCCAAAAACAAATCCCGAGCGCTGCCTGTGCCGGCGAAGCTGATAACACAACCCATACGTTCAGGCATGCAGGTATACGCCGGGGAAGGCGATCTGATTGTCACGACTCAGGTCAGTCCGGGAGCTGAATTGATGGCAGACGGTCATATCCATGTTTACGGCACACTGCGCGGCAGGGCCATGGCAGGCGTGCATGGCAACCAGGAAGCGAGAATTTTCTGCCGATCGCTGGAAGCGGACCTGGTTGCGATCGCGGGATATTATCTGACCCGGGATGAAATCCAGCTGCCCCAGGATAAAAGCAGTTTCATTCAGATATATTTAAAAAGCGAACAATTGCAAATCGAAACTTTATAAACAGAAAAAAGGAGATGAAGGTGGCCAAAATAATTGTCGTCACATCCGGCAAGGGCGGAGTTGGCAAAACAACGACCAGCGCATCGTTTGCAACAGGATTAGCCACGCGCGGTTTCAAAACCGTGGTCATTGACTTTGATATCGGCTTGCGCAACCTGGATTTAATCATGGGCTGCGAACGCCGCGTGGTATACGATTTCGTGAATGTGATTCGCGGCGAGGCAAGCCTGCAGCAAGCCCTTATCCGCGACAAACATGTCAAGGATCTTTCCATTCTGGCCGCGTCGCAAACCCGCGATAAGGACGCCCTGACACTGGAAGGTGTGCAAACGGTTTTAAACGACTTGTCCAAAATGTTTGATTATATTGTTTGCGATTCGCCTGCAGGCATAGAGCGCGGCGCACAGCTCGCGATGTATTTTGCCGACAGCGCCATCATCGTTACCAATCCTGAAGTTTCTTCGGTACGGGATTCAGACCGGATACTCGGATTATTGGCGAGCAAGACTTTGCGCGCAGCGGAAGGACGCGAACCCGTGACTGAACATTTGCTGCTGACCCGTTACTCTCCCAAGCGCGTGGCGAACGGCGACATGCTCAGCTTGTCTGATGTGAACGATATCCTGGCGATACCCTTGCTGGCCGTGATTCCTGAATCACAAGCGGTATTGCGCGCCTCCAACTCAGGCGTCCCCGTTTTTCTGGACAATGACAGCGACGCGGGCCAAGCCTACCAGGATGCCGTGGCACGGTTTTTGGGTGAAACAGTACCGCACCGTTTTATTGAAGAAAAAAAACCATGGATTAGACGTCTGTTTAGCTTCAAGGAAAAGGAGGCGGTATGAGCATCCAGCTGCAATTGAATAAGATCCTGAATTACTTCCGGCGTCCGGAAGAGACGGCCAAATGCGCAAAGGAACGCTTGCAGATCATCATCGCGCATGAGCGCGGCGAGCGGGACAAACCCGATTATCTGCCTTCGCTTCAGCAAGACTTGCTGGATGTCATTTCAAAATATGTCTCCATCAAAAAAGACGACGTCAAGATCGAACTGGAGCGCCAGGAAGGGTGTTCGATACTGGAATTAAATGTTGTGCTTCCTTCCGCGCAAAAAAAATGACGCGCGTGCCGGATTACCGCGGCTGTTATTCATGTCAGGGTTCGCGCCTGCTGCAAGGACTGGCACACACGTTCCATTCCTTGCAGCAGCCGCGGTCCGGGGCGGTCTATCAAATCTGCGGGGATAGTGAATAACTGTCCGTTTCTGACAGCCGAAATCCCGGGCCATTTCAACCATTCGGTTTTCCAGCCGGCCTGATCCGCATCGCTCAGAATAACTTGCGGGTCTGCGGCCATGACGGATTCCCGGCTGACTTCAGGCGCGGGAAACCGCGTATCAGCGAACACATTCACGCCGCCGCAAAGTGTAATAATCTCGCTGATCCAGCTGTTTTTGTTGATTGTGATCAGTGCGGGAAAACCGATCTGATAGAAGACACGCAGGCGGGAAACGTGTTGATATTGTTTGGCGAACCGAGCCAAGCGCTGGTTATAGGCGTTTGCAGCATCCTGCGCTTTCTCTTGCTGACCGAGCAGACACCCCAGATTTTGCATGGTGCGCGGAACATCGCTGATTTGCCGCGGCTCGCTGACATAAACCGGAACTCCCATTTTTTTTAACACTTCCAGCGGCCTGGCGAAAGAATTGCCCCACACCACAATCAAATCCGGCCGCAGTGAAATGATTTTTTCAAGATCAATGCCCTGATAAGAACCAACGAGAGGAAGCTGCCGCGCCGCGGGAGGATAATCGCTGCCTTGTATCACACCGGCAATGCGCTCGCCGCCGCCGATAGCGAACAGAATCTCGGTGATATCGGGAGCTAGACTAACGACTCGCCGCGCCGGCTGTTTTAACTGCACAAGATGATGATAATCATCCGCGACACTGCAGACGGCATGAGCGGCAGGGGAACATAAAACCGTCATCATGAAAATCACGGCCGTCCCTGCGGCGCAGCAAATACGCACTGCGGTTCCTCTAGCCCAGCAATACAATAATGGCAACCATCACCAGGGTGATGACGAATGAACGATCCAGCAAGCCGATTGCGTTTTTAACCGCCGCACCCTCGCCTTCAGCCGCATTCTCTGCGCCCAGCGCTGCGGCGCCGCATTCTGTCAGCAGTTTTTCGTTGATATCCAGTGACAGAACTGATTTTTTCCGCCAGCAGGAGAATACTTTCACAAAATGTCCGCCCAGGGCGAACACGCAAGTCAGGATACGGACGGGAATCCAGTCCAGCACAGACTCCACCCATCGCGCTTCTTTCATCTTGTCTGCCGTGACATCACGCGCAGATGGCATTCCTGTTAAAACGGTGACGGCACGATACAATACCGCGCCCGCCGGACCTAGCACCATAAACCAGAATACGATTGCAAACACGCGGCGGTTGGCGGCAATGAAAACCTGATTCAATAACTGGTCAGGACAGGTTTGCGTGTCCTCCCCTTGGGGGGCGCCAAACGCAGCCCGCAGTTTTTGCTTCGCCGCGGAAGCATCTCCCTGCACCAGCGCATTGACACAGGCGAAGGTATCCGCCCAAAGATTTTGCGGACCCAGACAATAGAGAAACACCAGCAGCTGGAATAATAATTCGACAAATCCGAACAAGGCGTCTTTCAGCATGAACTGGACCAACACGGTAACAAACAGGGGAGGAATCAGGGTGACCGCCAGCGACAGATACGGCGGCATGCCTGCGGCACGCTGCGAAACCATGCGCTGATAACCCAGGAACCAGTTCCAGCGCCGCAGATGGCTCCAGTCAAAAAAACGCTCTATCAGCAATGCGATTAATGTCACAATGAAAATCATTTGAGTATTCCTCTCAAGTAAGCCCAGTCAAATGAATGCCCCGGGTCGGTCTTGCGCCCGGGAGCAATATCAGCATGCCCGACGATACGGTCACGCAAAATAGCAGGATAAGCCCGCACCAATGCATTGATTACCTCCCCTAGCTGAGAATACTGCACCGGCTCGTAAGGGATATCATCCGTTCCTTCCAGTTCAATTCCGATGGAAAAATCATTGCAGCGAGCACGGCCATGGAAATGCGACTCGCCTGCATGCCAGGCGCGGCGAGTGAATGGAACAAATTGAATGATTTCACCCGAGCGGCGAATCAGCAGGTGTGCTGACACCCTGAGCGCAGCGATATCAGCAAAAGCAGGATGGGAAGCGAAATCCAGCCGGCCGCAAAAAAAATCCTCAATCGCTCCGGATCCGAATTCTCCCGGCGGGAGACTGATGCCATGGACGACAATCATATCGACAGGCATCCCTTCCGGCCGCTCGTCATGGTGCGGGGAAGGCCGGTAGGCAACAGGCTCAAGCAAGCCTGTTACGGCATTGATTTTAAAGGTGTCTGTCATGACGGTCATTATAATGTGCGCACCGGATTTCGTCATCAGGATTGAATCGGATTTAAAACCCGCCCAGGCACGCGCAAAGCCGGGAACACCACTTTCTCATTGCAAATCCGGTCAAAATATGTAAAAAATGACACCCTTTATGTTCCAGAGTAACCTCGGCATCCTTTCAATGAACCAGTCCAATTGATGAGATAGACTTCCATGCAGCCTGAAGAAATCAAACGATTGATAGAAGCAGGTCTCGCCGGCAGCGAAGCGTTTGTTGACGGCGACGGCGCCCATTTCCTGGCGTGCGTTGTCTGTCCAGCGTTTGCCGGCAAATCCCGCCTGCAAAAACAGCAAATGGTATATGATACTGTAAGAACCCGACTCCTGGATGGCACATTGCACGCGCTTTCCGTGAAAGCCTACACGCCGGAAGAATGGGACCAACTAGACCAAGATGAGAACAAGTAATCATGGAAAAACTGATCATTAAAGGCAACATTCCCTTAAATGGAGAAATCAAGATCTCCGGCGCCAAAAATGCCGCTCTGCCAATTCTGGCAGCCACTTTACTCAGCAGCGCACCCATTCAGATCAGCAATATTCCCCACTTGCAGGACGTCACCACCATCGTCAGCCTGCTGGGCCAGATGGGTGTTCGCATTACACTGGATGAACGCTCCAACATCGAAGTGGACGCATCACGGCTGGAATCCTTTCATGCTCCCTATGAACTCGTGCGCACCATGCGCGCCTCGGTTCTGGTACTGGGACCGCTGTTAAGCCGATTTGGCGAAGCAGAAGTTTCCCTGCCGGGCGGCTGCGCCATCGGAACACGCCCCGTTGACCAGCACCTGAAAGGCATGCAGGCCATGGGCGCGGAAATCCGCATAGAAAATGGCTATATCAAGGCCAAGGCCGCCAAACTGCGCGGCGCAACCATCGTCATGGATATTGTCACTGTCACCGGCACAGAAAATATCATGATGGCCGCAGCCCTCGCGAAAGGACAAACCATCATACATAACGCCGCCCGCGAGCCGGAAGTGGAAGACCTGGCCAACTTCCTGAATACCATAGGCGCGAAAGTCAGCGGAGCGGGAACATCCACCATCGTCATAGACGGCGTGGAGAAACTGGGCGGCGGTCGATATCACGTATTGCCCGACCGTATTGAAACAGGAACTTATCTTGCTGCCGCAACCATTACCCGCGGAAAAATCAAACTTAAAAATACCCGGCCGGACTTGCTGGAATCCATTCTGCTCAAGCTGGAAGAAATCGGTGCGATCATTGATACCGGCATAGACTGGATTTCACTCGACATGAAAGGCCGCAGGCCGTACGCGGCGAACATCAGCACCGCGCCTTATCCTGCATTTCCCACCGATATGCAGGCACAAATGATGGCTGTCAACACGATCGCCGAAGGAACCGGGGTCATTACCGAAACCGTGTTTGAAAACCGCTTCATGCATGTGCAGGAATTACAGCGCATGGGCGCGAATATCGCCTTGAAAGGCAACACGGCTATCTGTACCGGCTCGGATCATCTGCATGGCGCGCCGGTCATGGCGACCGATTTGCGCGCATCCGCCAGCCTGGTGCTGGCCGGCCTCGCGGCGCATGGCGAAACCACCATAGACCGTATATATCACATAGACCGCGGCTATGAATGCATAGAAGAAAAACTCGCGCAGCTGGGAGCGCAAATTCACCGCATTCCCTCGGAGCATAGAGAGTAATGAAAGCGTATGCCATGCTGATCGTTTTATTGACGCTCCCCGCGCTCTCAGCGGGTGCGAACCAGAGCGACCTGGAAAAACTCGCGCCGTTAACACAGCCGCATCCGGGCAGGCTGGATTTATCCAGCGCCGACTTGCGCAGTTATCAATTCACGCCCGGCAAGGTTGATTTGCAAAATGCCAACCTGTCCCATAGCAATTTGTCCGGCATGGATTTATCCAAAATGAATCTGGGCGGCGCGGATTTGAGCTTTGCCGACTTGTCCAACACCAGACTGAACCAGGTCAATCTGGCAGGCGCAAATCTTGATCATGCCAATCTGAGCGGCGCGCAATTGCAGCAAACTGATTTGACTCGCGCCAACCTGAGTTTCGCGGATTTGTCCGCGAGTAATCTGACGCAGGCGGTATTGACAAAAGCCAACCTGCAATGCGCCAACCTCAATCGGGCCGATCTGACCCGCTCCCGATTCAATGAAGCCGTGATATCCGGCGCCACTTTTGTCAATACGGTAACAGCGGATATCACCGGCTATGACTCCATCGTCGAAAACACGGTCAACTGCGATTCTCAGGCCAGGTAAAAATCCAGCGTCTTGCGCAGCCCGGTTTCCATATTAACGCGCGGTTCCCAGCCCAGTTGTTCGCGCGCATGCTGTATGGATGGAACCCGCAGCGACACATCCTGGTAACCTTCGCCAAAATAATTTTTCGCCTCCACGTCAATCAGCCTGACCCCCCGCGCCTTGTCTGCGTACTTCGGGTAATGCGTTGTAATAAACCGCACCAGCATTTCCGCCAGACTGCGTATGGAAATATTTTCCACCGGATTGCCAATATTGAAAATCCTGTTATGCGCGGCGTTATCCTTGTTTTCAATAATGCGCAGCAAAGCCTCGATACCATCTTCGATGTAGGTAAAACAACGCTGCTGAGCACCGCCGTTCACCAGATTGATGTTTTCTCCGCGCAAGATATTGCCGATGAACTGGGTCAACACGCGGGAACCGCCCGGTTTGGGATTGAAAACATTATCCAGCCTGGGACCGTACCAGTTGAAGGGACGAAACAGGGAGTAAGACAAACTCTTGTGTTTGCCCATGGCATAAATCACCCTGTCCATCAATTGTTTTGAAGTTGAATAAATCCAGCGTTCCTTGCTGACAGGGCCGGTAACCAGATGGCTCTTTTCTTCGTCGAATTCCGGATCCGGGCACATGCCGTAAACTTCCGAAGTGGAAGGAAAAATGACCCGCTTGTGATGGTCCGCGCACAATCTTACCACTTCGAGATTGGCTTCAAAATCCAGTTCAAACACACGCAGCGGATCCTGCACATACAAAGCGGGTGTTGCGACCGCGACCAGGGGCAATACCACATCGCATTTTTCAACATGTTCACGCACCCATTGTTTTTCCCGTGTCATATCACCTGCAGCAAAATGAAACCGCGGCTGGTTCACGCAATGGCCCAGCTTGTCTTGCGCGAGATCCATCGCGTGCACGGTCCAGGAAGTTTTGGCAAGAATTGTTTCGCTTAAATGACTGCCAATGAAACCGTTGGCGCCAAGAATCAAAATTTTCATAAGGGTACCTGATCAAGAATTAAAAAGGGTATACATCACATCCAGCACTCTATCGTGTTCCGCATCGGTCATCCCTGGGAATAATGGCAGGCTGACTATCCGCTCGCACACGTCTTCGGCGTTCGGATAATCTCCGAGATTAAAACCGAATGCCTGGCGGTAATACGGATAAAGATGGACCGCGCGGTAATGCAATCCCGTGCCAATATTCTTTTCTTTCATCGCCTGCATGAATTCATTGCGATTCATGCCTGCGGCATCTTCATTGATAAGAGGCGTATAAATATGCCATGAATGCAAATGATCAAAAACCGGGCGCTGCGGCAGCGTCCATTGAGGCCAGTCAGACAATGCCTGCTGGTAACGCGCGGCCAGCTCATTGCGGCGCACGATGAATCCGCCGAGTTCCCGAAGCTGATGAATGCCTATGGCGGCCTGAATATCCATCATGTTGGATTTATAACCCGGCAGCACGATTTCATAATCCTGGGTGCCGCTTTTACCGTAGCGGTTCCACGCCTGACGGTCTATGCCGTGAAAGCGCAGACGGGCAATCTGATCAGCCATCTGCTGATCGCGGGTGATCACGCATCCGCCTTCGCCGGTGGTCATGTTTTTATTGGGGTGAAAACTGAAGACTTGCGTATCGCCAAAACTGCCAATGCGCCTGCCCTTGTATTCCGTTCCTATCGCATGCGCCGCATCTTCCAGAACACGCAGCCCATGCCGGCCGGCGATCTCATACAAGGGATCCAGGTCAACGGGCAGCCCGGCGAAATGCACAGGTAACACGACACGGGTACGCGGGGTGATCGCGCTTTCGAGCAAATTGATATCCATGTTTAACGTGCGCGGATCAATATCTACCAGAACAGGCTTTCCGCCAGCGAGGACAATAGTGTTAAGCGTGGCCGCGAAAGTCAATGGGGTGGTGATGACTTCATCCCCAGGTTCAAGATGCATGGCCAATAATGACAAATGCAGCCCGGTTGTCGCGGACATCAGCGGCAAGGCATAAGGGGCATTGAAATAGTTTTTGAGATCGTCGGTGAATTGAGCGACTTTCGGGCCGGTCGCGATCCAGCCGCTTTTTAAACAGGCGACGACATCATCGATCGCGGCCTGGCTGATGGAAGGCTTTGAAAACGGTAAAAATTCTTCTGACATGGTTTTCTCTCTATGATTATCCAAGCTCACAGACTTCTCAGGCACCGCGTGCCACCAGATACACACCCGCAATGATAATGAATATTCCCAGCATGCGCACCGAGGTCAGGGGTTCCCCAAACAGATAATACGCAGCGAGCGCATTGACGATATAACCGATGCTCAGCATGGGATAGGCAAAGCTGACTTGTACACGGGACAAAACCAGCAGCCATACAGCCACGCTGACGACATACATGAACAACCCGGTAATGATGGGGGGATTAGCCATGACTTTCACCCCGATAGGCAATGCGTTTGAGACGGTAAATTCGAAATGGCCGATCTGGCTCATGCCGGCCTTGAGCAGCAACTGGGCCCCGGCATTCAGCATAACCCCGCAAAGTATGAGGGCGAATATCATCATGAAAATAACCTTTTGATTTTTAGTAATATTTCTATCTATCAACGCGGCAAATCCCCACGCAGACGACCAACGGGGAAACACCCTCTCTCTTCCTGACTGATCATCTGATGTCGTCTTTATGCCGCTGAGAGTATACAAAATTTTCAAATCAATTTACACATTCGCGGGGAAATTAGATATAATGAACGCCATTTTAACAACCGGGGGCTCAAGCCCCCGGAAATTCCTAATCATTCAAGAACAAAGAGGTATGATCATGACTATTCTTGTTGGCAAAAAAGCCCCCGATTTCACTGCTGCCGCTGTCATGGCAAACGGCGAGATCAATGGCAGCTTCAATCTGCACCAGGCCATTGAAAAAAAATACGGCATTCTTTTCTTTTACCCCCTGGATTTCACCTTTGTCTGTCCGTCTGAATTGATCGCCCTGGACAACCGCATCCAGGAATTCGAATCCCGCAATACCCTGGTCATGGGCATTTCCATTGATTCTCAATTCTCGCATAACGCATGGCGCAACACCCCCGTCGCAAACGGCGGCATCGGACCCGTGCGCTATCCGCTGGTCGCTGATGTTAACCATCAAATCTGCCAGGCTTACGGCGTGGAACATCCTACCGCCCACGTTGCTCTGCGCGGCGCGTTTGTGATTGATAAACAAGGCATTGTGCGCTCGCAAATCGTTAATGATTTGCCGCTGGGACGCAATGTGGATGAATTATTGCGGCTGATAGATGCGCTGGATTTCCATGAAAAACACGGCGAAGTCTGCCCGGCTAACTGGAGTAAAGGCAAAACCGGCATCAAGCCGACCACGGAAGGCATTGCCAATTATCTTTCCAGTGAAGCTCAATCTCTTTAAGAGTTTCCGTCAGCAGTTTTCCCGCGCGTAATCGTGCGGGAAAGCCGCGGCGCGTAAAATCAGCCAAACTGACCAAACGCCGCACCACTTCATCATCCCTGTGTTAGTTTCCCCATTTGTTTGCGATATGGCAAAACAGTTCCGCTGTGCGCTCGGCGTCATAGATGGCCGAGTGTGCCTGCTGGATGTCAAACGGAACTCGCGCCCGGCGCGCGGCACGGGCTAGCACGGTTTCACCCAGCGCGACAGCGGACAAGGAAGCGGTATCGAAGGTAGTGAACGTATGGAAAGGATTTTGCCTGACAGCAGACCGCTTGGCGGCGGCAAGAATAAAGCTCAGGTCAAACCAGGCATTGTGTCCAACCAGAACAGCGCGGTAACACGCGGTTTTCTCCAGTTGCCGGCGAATCTCGGCAAAAATCCTGTACAAGGCCTGGCGCTCGGGAATGGCAAAACGCAGGGGATGGAAGGGATCGATACCGGTTATTTCCAAAGCTTCTTTTTCCAGGCGCGCGCCGATAAATGGCTCCACATGACAGGCAAAAGTCTGATCACGAAAAAGCCGTCCTTCGCCATTCATGGCAAGTGTCACGGCTGCAATTTCCAGCAGCGCATCCGTGGCCGGATTCAATCCGGAAGTCTCCACATCAATGACGACAGGTAACAGACCGCGAAAGCGGCGCGATAAGATAGTTGCTTTATTATTCATTTTTTCTCTAGTCAAAAGCCGGGTTTTCAATAAAATAGGGTCACAATATCGATAACACTAAAAAACCATACGGGAAGAATATGCTGACAACCACACTTCAAACCAAATCCAGTCCTCTGCGCGATCTTATCACAAAAGCCTACAGAATGAATGAGTCAGAATGTGTAGACTTCCTCTTGTCACAGGCTGTCCTTCCTGACCGCTCCCGCACGCAAGTGACAGAAACCGCCAAACAACTGGTCGCTGAAACCAGGGAATATAAAAAACGCCAGGGTAAAATCGACACCCTGCTGCATCAATATGACTTGTCCACTGAGGAAGGCATCGCCTTGATGTGCCTGGCAGAAGCCTTGCTGCGCATTCCCGATAAGGCCACCATGGATAAATTCATCAGTGACAAGCTGTCCACCGTGGAGTGGAAAAACCATTTAAATTCCGGCAATTCCCTGTTTGTGAATGCCGCCACCTGGTCGTTGCTGCTCACCGGCAAGGTCTACGCGCCCGCCCTGGATACCCAGAAATCCCTGCCCAGCTCGCTCAAGCGCGCCACCAGCCGCCTGGGAGCCGCCATGATTCGTCCCGTCATCCTGCAAATGATGAAAGCCATAGGCAAGCAGTTTGTTATGGGCCAGGACATTCATTCTGCCCTGAAAAGAGCGGTAGAGCTTGAAAATACCGGCTATCGGTTTTCCTATGACATGCTGGGCGAGTCCGCGCGCACAGCGGAAGACGCTGAACATTATTTTGCATCCTATGTGGAAGCAATTGACGCCATCGGCAAGGCGGCGAACGCCGGCAGTCCGGCGAAAAACCCCGGTATTTCAGTCAAATTGTCCGCTCTTCACCCCCGCTATGAATATACCCATGATGACCGCGTCATGAAGGAATTGCCTCCGCTTCTGCTGACACTCGCGCAACAGGCAAAAAAATACAATATCGGCCTGACGGTCGACGCCGAAGAAGCGGACCGCCTGGACCTGTCACTCGACATTTTCGAAAAAGTCTTTTCCGATGCTTCTCTAAAGGGTTGGGAAGGCCTGGGATTGGCGGTGCAAGCCTATCAGAAACGCGCCTACTATGTGATCGACTGGCTGCGCGACCTCTCCAGACAGCAGGGGCGGCGCATGATGGTACGCCTGGTCAAGGGCGCATACTGGGACGCAGAAATCAAACTGAGCCAGATGCAGGGCCAGATAGATTACCCGGTCTTCACACGAAAAAATTCGACGGACGTCTCTTATCTCGCCTGCGCGAAAAAACTCCTTGCCCATCCGGACTGCTTTTTTTCCCAGTTTGGCACACACAACGCCTACTCGGCCGCTGCGATCATGGAAATCGCCGGCAATCATACCGAATTCGAATTTCAATGCCTGCATGGCATGGGACGTCCGCTTTATGACCAGATTGTAGATGCGTTCCGTTTTAACCGTCCCTGCCGGATTTACGCGCCTGTTGGCACACACAAGGATTTACTGGGTTATCTTGTGAGAAGATTGCTGGAAAACGGCGCCAACAGTTCGTTTATCAACAAACTGGCGGACGACTCCACCCCCGTTGAAAAAATAGTGGATGATCCTGTTGCCCGTATCGCGGCGCTGGCAAGCAAGCCTCATCCTCGTATTCCGCTGCCCAGAGATATTTATCAGTACTGGCAAAATTCACGCGGGATGGACTTGTCTAACCCTGAACAACGAACCGCGCTCAAGCAGCAACTGGATGAAGCCGTAAAAGAACCCTGGATAGCCGCGCCCATTGTTAACGGCGCAGTGCGGGTGAATGCAAACAGCCGGCCCGTTACCTCTCCTGCTGACGCAAATCGCGTCATTGGCCAGGTCAGCACGGCCAGTCAGGCCGATGTGCAAGCCGCGCTGGAAGCCGCAGCCCATTCTGCCAGAAGCTGGGCTGAAACCCCTGTCATGGAGCGCGCAGCCATACTCGAGCGTGCGGCGGAATTGTTCGAACAGGAAATGCCCGGCCTGATGGCCGTCATTAATCAGGAAGGCGGCCGCTGCATCATGGATTGCATATCCGAAGTCAGGGAAGCAGTGGATTTCTGCCGTTATTACGCTTACCGCGCCAGGCAAGATCTCGCCCCAGTGACCTTGCCCGGTCCCACGGGAGAAGCCAACCAGCTCAGCCTGCATCCGCGCGGCGTTATTGCCTGTATCAGTCCCTGGAATTTCCCTATGGCTATTTTCACCGGCCAGATTGTCGCCGCACTGGTGACAGGCAATCCCGTCATCGCAAAGCCGGCTGAACAAACTCCGTTGACCGCATTCCGTATCATTCAATTACTGCACCAGGCGGGCATTCCTCCCTCTGTGCTGCATTTACTCACTGGCGCAGGCAGCGAAGTGGGCGCCAGCTTGGTCAAGGACACGCGCGTCGCCGGTGTCATGTTTACAGGTTCCACTGAAACCGCAAAGTATATTGAACAATCCCTCGCCCATCGTTCCGGGCCTATCGCCATGTTCATCGCCGAAACAGGCGGTCAGAATGCCATGATTGTCGATTCCTCGGCACTGGCAGAACAAACGGTCATTGATATCGCGCACTCCGCGTTCAATAGCGCAGGCCAGCGCTGTTCCGCCCTGCGCGTGTTATTTGTGCAGGAAGAAATGGCGCCCAAACTATTATCCATGCTGAAAGGCTATATGGCGGAATTGACGGTGGGCGATCCAAGCCAGCTTTCCACCGACATTGGCCCGGTCATTGACAGCGACGCCCTGAAAATGCTGCAAAACCATTATTCCAGCATGAACCAGCAGGGACGTCTGATTGCCCAGGTTCCCATGCGAAAAACGGGACCGGGTCACTTTTTCGCGCCCTGCGTGTTTGAAATCACAGATTTAAACCTGCTCAAAGGAGAAGTCTTTGGGCCGATTCTGCACGTCATCCGCTACCAGGCAAACGAACTGGATAAAGTCATGGAGTCTATAATCCATACCGGATATGGTTTAACATTGGGTATACACAGCCGGATTGATGCGACTATTCAATACATCGCAAACCGCATGCCGGTCGGAAATATTTATGTCAACCGCAACATGATAGGCGCGGTGGTAGGTGTACAGCCTTTCGGCGGCGAACGCCTGTCAGGTACCGGGCCCAAGGCCGGCGGCCCTCATTATTTGCCGCGGCTGTGTCAGGAGCGGGCTGTGTCAAACAATACTACGGCGGTCGGCGGAAACGCGCGCCTGGTTTCGCTGCTTGAGGATGATTGATGCCGCAAAACATTCATACCATCTCGCATATCATCTTCCTGATTTTCTTCGGGACAGCCATCCTCTCGACGGTTGCGTTATTCACACGGCAATCTCTGCTGGTGGCTTATATCGTGCTGGGCGCCATTCTGGGCCCGTGGGGATTAAAGCTGGTCAGCAACAGTGAAGTCATCAAACAGGCTGGCGACATAGGCATCATCTTTCTGTTGTTTTTACTGGGGCTGCATCTGCAGCCGCAAAACCTGTTTCACTCGCTGCGCAAGATGAGCCTGATCACGCTGGTCAGTTCGCTCATTTTTTTCGGTACCGGTTTTATTACCTGTTATACATTCGGTTTTAACTTTGAGGAAAGCCTGGTCATAGGCATCGCGACCATGTTTTCCAGCACCATTATCGGATTGAAACTCTTGCCGACAACCATCCTGCATCATCAGCATACTGGCGAACTCGTCATCAGCATACTGCTGCTGCAGGATATCATCGCCATCGGCGCGATTCTCGCCATACAGATCATCTCCAGTCACAACGGCCCCAACAATCTGACACTCATCATCAGCGCGTTTCCTGTTCTGCTCACGGTCGCTTATCTCTTTCAGCGATACATCTTGCGCTGGCTGCTGGAAAAATTCGACAAAATTCATGAATACATTTTCATTCTTTCCATAGGCTGGTGTTTGTTCATGGCAGAATTCAGTCACTCATTCGGCTTATCAGAAGAGATTGGCGCGTTTATCGCCGGCGTTGCGCTCGCTTCCAATCCGATTTCCTTTTATATCGCGGAAAGCCTGAAACCTTTGCGCGATTTCTTTCTCGTTCTGTTTTTCTTTTCCATAGGCGCGAGTTTTAATTTTGGTTTCTTCAGCCAGGTGTTTGCTCCCGCCTGCATCCTGGCGGGCTTTATCCTGCTGCTAAAGCCCATGATCTTCAGCTGGCTTCTGTACCGGTCAGGCGAGGTCAAATCAGTCAGCTGGGAAATCGGTGTGCGCCTGGGACAAATGAGCGAATTTTCCCTCCTGGTTATCTATATGGCGCTGGAATCTCATCTCATGACGCCGCTCACCGCTTATATGGCGCAAGCCGCGATCATTATCACCTTTATCAGCTCCTGCTACTGGACCGTCATGCGCTATCCAACCCCGCTGGCCGCCACAGACAGACTGCGAAGGGATTAATCAGGCTGCCTGATTAACGTCATTGATTCCCGGGGCGTCTGCCGGCTGAAATTTGCCAGCAAAAATACTTGAAATCCGCTATAATAATCACACTTAAAATAAAACATATGATTACATGACACTGGAGCGACCGCATGGGCACACATTCCCATCATGACCACAGCCACTCGCACGCTCAGGCGCACGGACACCGACACAGCCACGGTGATGCACGCTCATTTAATACTGCGTTCGCCATCGCGGTGACTCTCACTCTCGCATACACCTTGTCCGAAGCCGGTTATGCGTTTTATGCCAACTCCCTGAGCCTGCTTGCCGACGCAGTGCATAATCTCGGGGATGTGCTGGGACTGATGCTGGCCTGGATAGCCAACTGGCTGCTCACTATTCCCGCCCGCAAGCGTTATAGCTACGGCTTCAGACGCACGACCATCATTGCCGCGCTCGCAAACGCTTTCATCCTGGTCGCGACTTCCGCCGTCATTGCGTATGAATCAGTTTACAAGTTCTTTCATCTGACTGCCGTGAATGAAACCGTCGTCATCGTGATTGGTATCATAGGCGTATTCGTGAATATTGGCGCTTCACTCCTGTTCATGCGCGGAGCCCGGGATGACATTAACATCAAGGGCGCGTTTCTGCATCTCATGGCGGACGCACTGATTCTGGTCGGCGTGGTGGTCTCCGCGATCGTTATCCGATACACCGACTGGCACTGGATCGATCCCGCGATGGGTTTGCTCATAGTCGGAATCGTGTTATGGGGCACGTGGGAGTTGCTGCGGGATTCTGTCATTCTGCTGCTGGATGCCATTCCGCATTACATCGATCACATGGGCGTCAAAAATTATCTGCATAACCTGCCGGGCGTCAAGGCTGTCCACGATCTGCATATCTGGGGATTGAGCACACGTGAAGTCGCGCTTACCGCCCATCTCATCATGCCGGATACTCCTCTGACGGATGCGGACTATAAAAAAATCAACGACACCTTGCACCACCAGTTCAAAATCAGTCACGCCACATTGCAAGTCGAATCCGGAAGCAAAGAAGATCCCTGCAGACGTTCGGAAACGTGTTAAGGAGTGTTCATCCATGGATTATGAACTTGACCTCGACGATGAGGGCAAGCCGTACCTGAAAGTTGCGCTGACGGACTACGCGCTCATGGCTAACTCCCTGCTCAACAAAGGTATGTCTTTCACCAGAAATGAGCGGGAACAGTTTGGATTGATAGGGCTGCTGCCTCCACACATATCCAATCTGGAAACACAGAGAGAACGTTCTTATCTGGCGGTGACAGGCAAACCAACAGACCTGGAAAAATATGTTTACTTGCGTGACCTGCAGGACTCCAATGAAACCCTGTTTTATGATTTGCTCTGCCATCACATTGAGGAATTACTGCCTATCATTTACACCCCCACAGTAGGTCTTGGCTGCCAGCGCTTCAGTCATGTATACCGGCGGCCGCGCGGCGTTTTTATCGCCTACCCCTATCTTAATGAGATTGACAGAATTCTTGCCAACCCCCGGTTTGATCATGTACGGACCATTGTAGTATCAGACGGCGAACGTATCCTGGGCCTGGGCGACCAGGGCGCGGGCGGCATGGGCATCCCTATCGGCAAGCTCGCGCTCTACACCACCTGCGCCGGACTGCATCCTTCCACCACGCTGCCAGTCCTGCTGGATACCGGCACCAATAACCCTGACTTGCTCAAGGATCCGCTTTACATCGGCTGGAAACATGAACGAGTACGCGGTGATGACTACGCCCGCCTGATCGACGCCTTTGTCACAGCGGTGAAAAAACGATTTCCTCATGTATTACTGCAATGGGAAGATTTCGCGCAGTTAAATGCCAATCCTCTGCTGGAGCGCTACCGTGGCCAGCTATGCACGTTTAATGACGACATACAAGGCACCGCTGCTGTCACCGCAGGAACCTTGTTCGCCGCCATTCATGTCACGGGGACACGCTTGCGCGACCAGCGTATTGTCATCGCTGGCGCGGGCTCCGCCGGATGCGGCATCAGCAGTCTCATCATGCGGGCGATGATAAAAGACGGCCTGACCGAAAGTGAGGCGAGAAAGCGTTTTTTCCTGATCGACAGACAGGGTCTGCTCACTGATGACATGACAGGCCTCCTGCCTTTTCAAAAACCTTTCGCGCATTCCCGCAGCGAGATTGCGCACTGGCCAGGCGGACATAACCAGCCGCCCGGCCTGAAAGAAACAGTGCAAAACGTTCATCCCACCGTTCTTATCGGCGTTTCCGGACAACCGCGCATTTTCACTGAAGAAATTATCCGCGACATGGCCGCGCATGTTGAGCGTCCCGTGATTTTTCCCTTGTCAAATCCCATCTCGATGAGCGAAGCATCCTCTGCGGATATCCTGCGCTGGACTCACGACAAAGCCATTATTGGAACCGGCAGTCCGGCAGGCGCGGTGACCCGGTTCGGCAAGTCTTTTCGTATCGACCAGACAAATAATTGTTATATTTTTCCCGGAGTGGGACTGGGTTTGATCGCGGTGAAGTCACGTCTTGTCACCGATGAAATGTTCATGGCAGCTGCAAGCGCATTGGCTGATGCCTCTCCCTCAAAACGGGATCCCGACGCCAACTTGCTGGCGCCGCTCAGCGAAATACGCAAGATTTCATTACATATCGCGATCGCGGTGGCAAAAGAAGCCATTGCTGCCGGCCTCGCTGAATTCAATGATATCGGCAACCTTGAAGAGCACATACGCCGCCACATGTGGACACCTGCTTATTTACCCTACCGGAAAATCTAAGCCAGCATTTCATGTAATCGGGAATCCAGAACCAGGGTTCATGGTTCGAGACGCCGCTGACGCGGCTCCTCACCACGAACGGGATTTTCACCACCGCTGAACGCGGCTCCTCACCACGAACGGGAAACACTAAACCCGTTCGCCCTGAGGAGGACACGTCAGTGTCCGTCTCGAAGGGCCTGTCCTGAGGAGGCACGCAGTGCCGTCTCGAAGGGCCTGTCCTGACGTCATGCTTGTCATTCCCGCGCAAGCGGGAATCCGTTCACCTATGCTTCCAGCTTCTTGTATTTGATACGGTGCGGCTGTGCAGCCTGCTCACCCAGACGGCGCACACGGTCTTCTTCATATTCCGTGTAATTGCCGGTGAAAAAGCTGACTGTGCTGTCGCCTTCAAACGCGAGAATGTGCGTTGATATGCGATCCAGAAACCAGCGGTCGTGAGAGATGACCATCACGCATCCCGGGAAACTCAATATGGCTTCTTCCAGCGCGCGCAAGGTTTCCACATCCAGATCATTAGTCGGCTCGTCCAGCAGCAAGACATTACCGCCGCTGCTAAGCAGCTTCGCCAGATGAACGCGGTTGCGCTCGCCGCCGGAAAGGTCTTTGATAAACTTTTGTTGGTCGGTGCCTTTAAAATTGAAACGGCCCACATACGCCCGCGAAGGCATTTGAAAGCTGCCTATGGTCATCACTTCCTGTTCATTCGCGATTTCCTGCCATACGGTTTTCTGCCCATTCAGCGCATCGCGGCTTTGGTCCACATAAGACATGACGACCGCATTGCCGATACGAAAGTCGCCGCTGTCAGGCACATCCAGACCGGCCAGGATTTTAAACAATGTCGATTTGCCCGCGCCGTTTGGCCCTATAATACCGACAACGGCACCAGGCGGAATTTTAAAACTCAAGTCTTCAAACAGGACGCGGTCACCGAAACGCTTGGTGAGGTGATTGGCTTCAATGACCAGATCGCCGAGACGCGGACCAGGTGGAATATAGAGTTCCTGGGTTTCGCTGCGTTTCTGGAATTCCTTTGAGTTCAATTCTTCAAAGCGCGCGAGACGCGCCTTGCTCTTGGCATGTCTTCCCTTGGGATTGGTCCGCACCCATTCCAGTTCAGCCTTGATGGCTTTTTGATGCGCGGTTTGCTGGCGCTCTTCCTGTTCCAGCCGCTTTTCCTTTTGCTCCAGCCAGGAAGAATAATTGCCTTCGTAGGGAATACCTTGTCCACGGTCCAGCTCCAGTATCCATCCCGCCACATTATCCAGAAAATAGCGGTCATGCGTCACCGCCACCACCGTCCCGGGATAATCATGCAGGAAGCGCTCAAGCCAGGCGACGCTTTCCGCATCCAGGTGGTTGGTTGGTTCATCCAGCAAGAGCATATCAGGCTTTGACAGTAACAGCCGGCACAAGGCGACACGACGGCGCTCGCCGCCGGAAATCTTGGTCACATCTGCGTCCCAGGGCGGCAAGCGCAGCGCATCCGCAGCGATTTCAAGCTTTCTATCCAGGTCCCAGGCATTGGCGGCATCAATTTTTTGCTGCAAGTCGCCTTGTTCCTCCAGGAGTTTATTCATTTCATCTTCGCTCATGGGCTCAGCGAACTTCATGCTGATATCGTTAAAACGTTCAAGCAGCGCCAGCGCCTCTCCCACGCCTTCTTCCACGTTGCCGCGCACGTTTTTATTGGGATCAAGATACGGTTCTTGCGAAAGATAGCCGATTTTAATGCCGGGAAGCGGGCGCGCCTCGCCCACGATTTCCTTGTCCAGGCCGGCCATGATTTTTAACAGTGTGGATTTGCCCGATCCATTCAACCCTAGCACCCCGATCTTGGCGCCGGGATAAAATGATAACCAGATGTTTTTCAGGATTTCGCGTTTGGGCGGAACAACCTTGCCTACGCCTTGCATTGTATAAATGTATTGTGCCATGTGTGCTTTGCTGTTTTATTGGTAAGAGTTAACGAGAGGCGCATTATCGTCTAATTTGCCGGTTTCGCCAATAAAAACCCGTTTGGGGAGAACAAAAAACCTTGGCCGCCCCCGAAATAACCTGAAAGATGCGGTGTTCTTATCCTTTCACGCACGCCAGCGGCCGCAAATACGCAACACGCCGGGCCAGCCCGCCCGCCTCGGTCGCCTCCGCGACCATATCCACATCTTTGTACGCTCCCGGCGCTTCTTCCGCGACGCCCCGCAGGGTAGCAGTGCGAATATATATTCCCTTGCGTTCCAACTCATCAATCAGTTCCCGACCGCGCCATTTTTTCAGCGCCTGGTTGCGGCTCATTCTTCTTCCGGCACCGTGACTGGCTGACGCAAACGCCTGATTGAGATCAGAAGGATTGCCTGCCAGCAGATAAGATCCTGTCCCCATGCTGCCCCCGATAAAAACCGGCTGGCCTGCCGCTTGATAGCGCGCCGGCAAATCCGCGTGGCCCGGCGGCAAGGCGCGCGTCGCGCCCTTGCGGTGTACATAGACTTCGCGCAGTTTATTCGCGATCCTGTGCTGTTCTTTCTTGCAAGTGTTATGTGAGACATCGTACAGGGTTTCAATCCGCACACCAGACAACAAACGGGAAAGTGTTTCACGCGTAAGATGAGTAATAATCTGACGATTTGCCAGTGCGCAATTGATTCCCGCATTCATGGCGCCCAGATATTGCAAACCTTCTTCCGAGTGAACAGGCGCGCAGGCAAGTTCCCGATCAGGCAAATGAATCCCCAGCCGCTGGGCGGCTTTCGCAAACATGACAAGATAGTCAGAACCGATCTGATGTCCCAGACCGCGTGAACCGCAATGAATGGCTATCAGGATCTGGCCTTCGGCGATTCCAAACGCCGCGGCTGCCTGCCGGTCATACAGCTTTTCCACCACTTCCACTTCGAGATAATGATTGCCCGATCCCAGTGTGCCCATTTCACCTAGCTGCCGTTTTTTCGCATGATCAGAAACAAAATCCGGAACAGCTCCCGGCATACAGCCGTGTTCTTCTATGCAGGCAAGATCTTCTTTCACTCCATACCCTTGCGCGAGCGCCCAATGCGCGCCGCCTTTCATGACATCATCGATGCCTGCCATGGTCAGCCTGATTTCACCCTCCATGCCAACACCCGCGGGAACAGTATCAAACAAATGGTCTGCGATATCCTGAATGTGCGGAATCACATCCGCCGCAAACAGGTTGGTACGCAGACAGCGCACACCGCAGGAAATATCAAATCCCACACCGCCGGCGGAGATAATACCACCCTCCTGCGGATCAAAAGCGGCGACACCGCCTATGGGGAAACCATATCCCCAGTGTGCGTCCGGCATGGTCAGCGCAGGACCAGCCAGGCCCGGCAGTTTGGTGACATTGGAAATCTGTTCCAAAACCTTGTTGTCCATTTCCTCAAGCAACTCCCTGCTGCCGTACAATATCACCGGATGCTCACTGGACATGAGCTGCCAGCGACAGGAATCTATAGGCTTGAGAAATGTCATATCCATTTTGATCTGTCTCGTTCTTTTTTCAGCCGATTGAAACACACAGATGATGTGCACGGGAATTTTATACGTCTACGATACAGCGCGCTTCCCAGGTGTGATCTACTTTTTTCACGGATAACATGGTAAGCGTGGCGCCCTTCACTTCGATGCCGCGCTCCATGCTGTCTCTCCAGTGTTCTCCAGCCACCGTGGCTTTCCATAGGACACCTTCATGACGCAAACGGAAATCGCCAAACACAAGAGAATGTTCCTGTGATTTGGCTATCAGCAGATTCAACCAGGTCACCAGCGCAAGTTCCAGATCCGCCTCTTCAAATTCGAAAGTAATGATTTGCAGTGGATGAACACTTTCAATGTCCGCCATCAGGGAAAACATCACGCGGGCGGTATTGGCAAAACAATTTTCAACAGTATCTCCGCGCCCGATGATACCAATATCGGCGTCATGGTCAAAATAATTTTCGGTGTCTTTCAATCTAAAGTTCATCGCTAGAATGCGACCACTTTAGGTTTGACCAGCCGCTCAAAATCACCAAATGACAATTGCATGAGTTCGGAGTGTGACCCGGCGTTAAACAGGATATGGTCCTGATGCGTCAAATGACTGGAGACAAACACCGGCATATCATACAAATTTCCGAATGGCGGCATGGCACCCACTTCGCATCCCGAAAATTTGTCCTTGAATTCGGATTCTGCGGCAAGATCCACACCCGATGTACCCGTCACGTCCTTTAGTTTTGCAAAATTGACCTGGTCATTCGCAGGCAAGACCACCATGGCAAGACGTCCATCCATTTTCACAATGACTGTTTTTGCAAGCTGTTTGCCGGATATATGTGCGGCCGCGGCGATTTCCTGCGAGGTGAATGCGGGTGAGTGGGTCATGGAGACATATTTAACTTTATGACTATCAAGAAATTCTTTGAGTTTTTTGACAGGCATGACCATCTCCTTTTATGTATTGTTACAATCCTATTATAGCCCTTTCCACAGGCGATGTGCGCATACGCTTGTTTTACGCTTCAAGGCGGCCGCTCCGCTGTAAGACCGCGAGAAATATTGCCTTTTCCAGGTTGATATTGTTAAATGACCTTTCGTCTTGCAACCCTGTAATCCGCGATGCCTCAAACCGTGATGAAAATTCATTTTCAAAACCCGACGAAGCAAGACGAGGGTTTGAAATGAATCTTTCTCCATCGCATGCTAACCGCTGGCTGTCTCTTTTTCTCTGCGCACATTTGCTGCTCTGGACATTGGCGCCGGCTTTGCTTCGTTACAATCTGCCGCTGGATGCCATCGAAGGGACTATCTGGGGGCACCAGCTGGAATGGGGGTATGATAAAAATCCATTTCTTAACGGTTGGCTGACCGCCCTGGCGGTATATTTTGACCGTTATTCCGGCTGGGTAATTTATCTTTTTAGCCAGATTTGCGTGGTGACCGGTCTGTGGGCGGTATGGCGGCTGGCGCGGGAAATGCTTACTCCCGCCCATGCGCTGATTTCCGTCATGCTGCTGGAAGGCATTCAGTATTACAACTTTCACGCCATCGATTTCAACGATAACACGCTGGAATTATGTCTCTGGCCGCTGGCGGTCTATTATTTCTATCGCGCCCTGCGTTCATCCGGATATATGCCCTGGCTTTTGACCGGTGTTTTTGCCGGTTTGGGCATGATGGCAAAATACTATACCAGTACGCTGCTGGCCGGAATGGGATTGTTTCTCCTGACGCATTCCCAACACTGGAAACATTTTTCACGACCCGGACCTTACCTCGGACTCACCGCGTTTCTTCTCATCATCCTCCCGCACGGCGTCTGGCTGTTCCAGCATGATTTCATTACCATCCATTATGTGATCGAACGCGGCCGCAGCGCGCCAGGCTGGATCAATCATATTTTATATCCCGCCGCCTTCACGCTGGAACAATTGGAAGCCTTTTTGCCGGCTCTCGTTCTTTACAGCATGCTGTACTTAGGCAAAGAAAACCAGACACCGCCTCAACAGGATATAATCGGCGCTTTTAACCAGGCATTTTTATTTTATATCGGCATCATGCCTTTATTATTGACGCTGATGCTTTCCGTTCTTTTCGGCACAAAGCTGCGCGCAGGCTGGGGCATGCCTCTGTTATCAACCTGGGGAATCATACTGACCGCGTCACTTCGGCCCGCATTATCGCGAAAACAACTTTATTGTTTCATCGCTTGCGTTTTTCTGTTAATGGGCGTGATGATCACTGGTTACAGCATCCGTCTCCTGAACACTTCTTCCCTGGCAAGCGCCAACTATCCCGGACAGGAAATGGCGCGCGCGATCACTCAACTCTGGCATGAACGTTATCACACCCGGCTGGAGTATGTAGGAGGACCGCGCTGGATAGGCGGCAACATCGGATTTTATTCGCCGGATCATCCGGCCGTTTTTGTCGAATGGAACAAGCGCCGGGCTCCCTGGGTTTCTCTCGATGACTTGCGTGAAAAAGGAGCCGTATTTGTGTGGGACATGAATCAGGCAGAATCCGTCCCTGAAGATATACGCAAGGAATTTCCGCGTTTACTGCCGCCCGTCATCAAGGAATTCGTCCGGCACCGCAGTAAAAATATTTCAGCCCCGGTCAGAATCGGCATTGCCTTCTTGCCGCCGCAAACGCGGGCAGACGCGATTCTTCCTGCCGCACCGGCTTGAAACATGCAGGCAAAACGCAGTGTCACGAAAACACACGGCAAATCAGATCCGCGGCTTTATCAACGTGGTCTGCGGTGGTAAAACGTCCGAAAGAAACACGCATGGAACTTTTGGATTGACTGTCATCTAGTCCCATGGCACGCAGTACATAAGAACCCTCTGTCCCCTTGCCCTGGCACGCCGAGGCGGTAGAAACGGCAATTTCCGGAACCTGGGCCAGGATGGCGTCAGCCAGCATGCCTTCAAAACGAAGATTGAGAATATGCGGCACTGCGTGAACAGAATCACTGTTCACCCGCAGGTTTTTTATGGAACCTAGCCTCTCTAAAAAGCGGTTGCGCAACTGGCGTATGGCGTTTGTTTCCTGCACCATGCACTCTTGCGCCAACCGGAAAGCCTCTCCCATTCCTGCCATTTGATGGGTGGCGAGCGTGCCTGAACGCATGCCTTGCTCATGACCGCCCCCATGAATCAGCGGCTCTACTCTGACCCGGGGTCTTTTGCGTAAATACAACGCGCCTATCCCCTTGGGACCATAAGCTTTATGCGCGCACAGAGACAGTAAATCCACCTGCGTGTTTCTGACATCCAGCGGCAGCTTGCCAGGGCTTTGCGCCGCATCCACATGCAGCAAGATGCCGCGCGCGGCTGTTTCTTGTGCCAGGGCACTTATGTCCTGAATCACACCTGTTTCATTATTCACGTGCATGATGGAGGCGAGTATCGTGTCTTCTCTCAAAGCCGCAATGAATTTTTCCAGGGAAAGCCGGCCGTCCGCTTCGGGCAGCAGATAAGTGATGAGATAACCTTCTTTCTCCAGACAAGCGCAGGTATCAAGTACAGCCTTGTGCTCGGTCTTCATGGTGACGATGTGCCTGCCTTTGTGCTGATATAACCGCACCGCGCCTTTCAGTGCCAGATTGTCGGATTCGGTCGCCCCCGAAGTCCAGATAATTTCAGAGGGATCTGCATGAATATACGCTGCCACACATGCGCGCGCGGCTTCCACCACTTCTCTGGCTGAGCGGCCATAATCATGAAGGGAAGCAGGATTTCCAAACATGCCGTCCAGCGTGAGGCATTCCGCCATTCTGGCCGCCACTCTGGAATCAACAGGCGTTGTCGCCGCATAATCAAGGTATATGGGTTTCATTCGTTTCTGTGTGGTTATGATAATAATGTCTATAAAATAGTCATTTTTATATGGAAAGTCAAAAACAGCGGTTCCATCAGAAACGGCTGGGAACGCGGCGTAATCCGCTGACAAGCGGATTCGCCGCAGCTGAACCTGCTTCAATATACTCAGCGTCCTGGTTCACACACCAGACATCGTAAAGCCGTTCACCGGCGATAATATTTTTCACCGTCAGCATGGCGGTCATCATGGCATGATCCTGATTATTATATTTGTGCATGCCATTACGCCCTACCAGATAAAGGGAAGGAAATTGTGTTTCCAGCTGCTGACGAATGGTAGCGACATGATCATGGTATTGACTGTCATATACGGGATAAGCATTCAACTGGCGGACAACCCGCCCATCCAGGATGTCTTCCGCTTCCGCGAGGCCCAGCGCTGTGATTTCCCTGACAGCCTTGGCAATCAGCTCATGATCCGGCGCAGACCAGATGGAATCGCCGCGCGAACAAAAATATTCCATGCCATAACTGCACATGCCCGGCTCCGGTACCATCTCCGGCGACCAGGATTTGAAATTCTGGATGCGTGCGACATCAACATGGTCATCATGCACGTAAATCCAGTTATCCGTGAATTTTTCCTGATCCCTGAGTATCAGGACCACAATCAAAAAATCCCGGTAATGCAATCCCCCGGCTGCGGCAGCCAGGGTTTCTGAAGGCGGCGGACTCAGGTAATTCAACACCAGATCACGCAAAGGAGCGGAAGAAATGACATGCGTCGCGCTAAGCGCACGCTCTTGCCCATGCTCATCACGGCAGCGGATTTCCCATTTTTTTTCATCACTGTCATAGGCGCAGTGATAAACCGCATGTCCCATGATGACCTGGCCGTCATTTTGAAGGATTTTTTTCGTGCATACTTCCCATAACATGCCCGGCCCCTTGCGCGGATAGCGGAAAGTATCAATCAGCGTCTTGATGACCGGCTTGGCGCGCCGCCTTAGCCAGGCGCCGGGCATGAGAGCGTGGGCAATGGCGGAAAACAGGGACAGGCCTTTGATTCGCTGCGCCGCCCAGTCGGCGGAAATTTCATCACAAGACATGCCCCAGACTTTTTCGGTATACGTTTTAAAAAAGATACGGAATAATCTTGCGCCAAAATGATTGGTTACCCAGTCTGCAAAGCTCTTTTGTCTCCCCAACGGCCGGATCCGCACTTTCAGATAGGACAAGACACACAGGCTGGATTCCAGCCAGCCCAGCTTGCTTAAAGCCTCGAAAGCGCGCAAGGGATAGGAAAAAAATTTCTGGCGATACAAAATCCGTGAAGAGCGCGGCCGCTCCAGCATGTCATCGGGCAATATTTCAGACCACAGAGCCTCCACTTCCTCCGCTTTGGAAAAAAAGCGGTGACCGCCGATATCAAAATGATACCCCTTGTATTTGACTGTGCGCGCAATCCCGCCCACATAGTCAGGATCGGCTTCTATAACAGTCACCGGGATCCTGTCTTTCGAGAGTAAATAAGCAGCTGTCAATCCTGCCGGGCCTGCGCCAATAATGACCACATGAGTCTGCATAGAAAAAGTCCGTTTACAATCGCGAGGCAGTCGCGGCACTCCGGCACCCACAGAAGGCAGTGCGTCCGGTAATCATTTAATCAGGTCCGGGTTAAAGATGCTGGATAAACCTGTTGCTCCTTCATAACATTCAGTGATAATAAAACACGAAGAAGTCCCCATGCAACAAGCATGGCGGGATACTTATCAGGAAAAACCCATGAGGATACGCCAAGTTGACGACAGATAAAATTCAGCATCGTTCTTTTATACTTTCGCTCGCGGGCGTTTGTCTGGTCTATCTGGTCATGGTACTTGCCTATAACCGCTACGCCATGCTTTCAGTGGATGAATTCTGGTTCGCCCATTTCATCTACCGTTACAAGGACGGATTGCCCTATCGTGATTTCGCTCCCTATAAGACCATACTGGGATATTATCTTTTATTGCCGCCCATGTTATCGGCTCGCGGCATCATGCAAACCCTGATTACCGTAAAAGACACTTTCGCTTTCCTCAACATGTTTATTCTGTTTATCTCTTCATTATGGTTAACACGATATTTTTCCCGGACCGGCGTTCTGATCAGCTTATTCATCCTGGTTTCTTCAGAAATTGTTCTCTCTTATTCCACACAGATACGCGTGGATTTACTCGGTTACTGGTTTTGCTTTTTTTCACTTCTGTTCCTGCTGGAAAAGCGTTTTCTGACCGCCGGAATTCTGCTTGGACTCGGATTTGCAACCACACAAAAAGCCATTTGGTATATTTTTGCCGGCAACTGCGCCCTGGCGATTCAGTGGCTTGCGTATGACCGCCAGATAAAAAACCTGCGAAATCTTGCGGCTTTCAATGCCGGCTGCGGGGCTTTAATCCTGATGTATCTCGCGCTCTGGTCATGGGTGACCGATTGGAACACTGTGATCAACAGTGTTTTTCATGAGGCGTCCGCCATGTATCGACTGGATTGGTATGACACCGCGCGCCGGCTGTTCTGGCAAAACATTATTCTCCACAATCCCCTGCTGTTTCTGTTATGGCCGCTGACACTTGTCAGTCTGTTTGTCACCCATGAAAATGACACCCGTTTCCGTGACCGCATGTTTATTGTTATTTTTGCCTGTGTAATCCTGCTGTCACTGATCCCGTACAAGCAGGTATTTCCATATTACATGCAAGTCACCATACCGGTATTTTTTGTCTTGTATGCCGCCTTCGCCTCCTGGACCCAGGCTGTCTTCTCACCCGCGCCGGCGTTGCGGCTGTTCGTTTCCAAACGGTTTCTCCAGGCTTTTCTGCTGATTTATCTGGCTGCCATTCTGCTGCTGATTTCCTTTCTGGAATTACCCGGCGCTTATTTGTTCTTTTGCCTCATTCCCGTTTCTCTCATCGCTTATATCACGAGCGGGAACAGCGCGCGCGCATCGCTGCGCAGCCTGTTTCTGCCGCTCATCCTTCTCACCGTTCTCTTTGTCGGTCTCATTTATCCCGTCTCATTACTGCCCGCACGGCTCGCCAGCATGAACGGGGACTATCAGAAAGCCCAGGTCCGAATGATTGGCAGCTTGCTCGCGACGCGCGGTGATTATGTCGCCGGCGTGGAACTGATCTACAACAGAAACCAGCCCATCGCGGGATTGCGGCATTTAATGGGACCCGCCATCGATTATCTTTACAAACCCACTCCCAGGCTAAGGACGGTCATGCTCGCTTCGTTATATGAAGATCCCGATGCAACGGCAGATTCCGTGATTCAGTCGCTCAGATCATCCGCGGTAAAATTTTATGTGAATAATTACCGGATCAATGCCCTGCCATATAAAATCAAACATTATCTTGATTCACAATATGAACATTGGTGGGGCAGCATTTATCTTTATGCGCCGCGCATCCCCAGAGGAAAAGGCTTGTTTGTCCTGAAATTCAGCGGTCAATACCTGATTGAATCCGATGCGGCCGGCAGCATTGAAATCAATGGCAAGCCTTATGCACGAGGAGACAGGATCAGCTTGCAGCAGGGTGAATTTTCTTCAAATGCCATCGTGGATTACCGCCTGAAACTCCTGCCAGACATAAACGGGCAGAAACCGGATCCGCGTTTTCAAAAGGATCAGTGGAACAAGGTCATGTTCTGATGTGTACAGCCTCTGCCAAAAATCGCGGGGCAGTCTGCCCGGAGGTTGTATTTATGACTGTCTTTGCTAAGATGATACGATTGATGTCATCTCTGGAATACAAGCTGGACAGGGTTACTAATGGATAATTCAACAGCCAATCCCCGCATCGCAATTCTGATCCCCTGCTATAACGAAAGCGCCACCCTGCCGCGGGTCATCCATGATTTCAAACAGTATTTTCCACAATCCGACCTCTATGTATACGACAACGGCTCAACTGACAACAGCGTGCAAATCGCGCTCGCCGGCGGAGTGCATGTCACACATGTCGCCATGCGTGGAAAAGGCCAGGTGGTAAGACGCATGTTTGCGGATATAGAAGCCGATATCTACGTCATGGTTGACGGCGATGCAACCTACGACGCCGCCAGCGCGCCCGCCGCCATTGATCTGTTGATCCAGCAATCTCTCGACATGGTAGTTTGCACCCGCAGACCCAACGGACAATACTCTTTTCGGCCCGGACATGCCCTGGGCAACAAGTTGTTTACCCGAACCGTCAACTTTTTGTTTGGTCATCAGTTTACGGACATATTTTCCGGTTACCGGATTTTCTCACGGCGTTTCGTAAAGTCATTTCCCGCCATCTCGCAGGGATTCGAAATCGAGGCTGAAATCACCATACATGCGCTGCAGCTGGGACTGCCCTGCGCTGAAATCGAAACTCCTTATCAGGAGCGGCCGCCAGGCTCGGTCAGCAAGCTGAATACCATCCGGGATGGTTTGCGTATCCTGCGCACCATTCTTTTACTGTTTTTATATGTGCGTCCCATGGCGTTTTTTGGGGTCTTGTTTATTCTGCTCGCCATCATTTCCCTGACTCTCGGAATCCCCGTCACGATTAATTTTATCCACACCGGATTGGTCCCCCGAATGCCCACGGCAATCCTGGCCGCCTCGCTTGGATTGCTGGCGAGTTTATGCCTCGCCTGTGGAATTATTCTGGACAGCGTCAGCCGTTCCCGGCTGGAAACGAAACGATGCTGGTATCTGATCGCTGCTTCCGCGCGTTAAACGAATGATGTACAAGACACTAAAAGATCACAGGATAGTTTTACTGCTGGCCATGCTGGGCTGCGGGTGGTTGTCCCTATATTTTGGCAAAGAACTCTGCTGGGACCTCGCGCATTATCATTATTACAGCCCATTTGCCTTGCTAAACGGGCGCAGGCAAATGGATTATTGGCCCAATTCCTATATCCATCAATTTATTAATCCCGCCATTGACCTGTTTTCGTATTTTTTAATCAGCCAGATGACGCCGCGGATGTCGGAATTCATATTGGGCGCCGCACACGGAATCAATTTATGGTTATTATTCCTGATCGCCCGCCGCCTGATACAGGAACCCTATGCTTACTTCATCGCAGTCATGCTCGCCTTCATGGGATTATGCGGACCCACGGTTTTGCCCGGAATCGGATCCTTCCAAAATGACAATCTGGTGGCAGTGTTTGTCCTGGGATTCGTACTGCTGCAATTACAGTGTCTTTCAATTTATCAACAATCAGAGCGCCTGTCCCGTGTCCGGCATGTTCTATCCGGAGTCATACTGGGACTGGGATTCGGCTTGAAACTGACAGCTGGAATTTACATCGCGGGAGGCATCGCCGCCGCGTTAATTTTACCTGTTCCCTTTGGCGTGAGGCTCAAAACGCTTTGTCTCTGGGGCGCAGGATGCGCAGCCGGCATGTTGGTGACGAATGGCTACTGGATGGCAGTCATGTGGGAATCGCATCGAAATCCTTTTTTTCCATTTTTCAACAATTTCTTTCATTCACCTGATTTTATCGATGCCGCCTGGCGTGATAAACGGTTCCTTCCTTCCACGCTTTCGCAAATCCTGTTTTTTCCTTTTTATTTTGCCTGGGACGGCCGCACCGCGGATGCGCCATTCCGGGACCTGCGTTTTCCAGTAATCTATATCTTGTTTGTATGGATCGGCTTGCAATGGATCAAAAACAAATTCTACGCCTGGCGCAAAAAAAATGCGGCCGCGCAAGAACGCGCAGCCCAGCAGGAAACATCTGAACTTCCGTTATTTCTGCTGCATTACTGGCTGTTCGCGTTTTTTATTTTTTCTTACATCGTCTGGCAATATTATTTTTCCATTGCGCGCTACCTCGCTGCGCTGGAAATGCTTGCACCGCTGATCATTTATTTGTTGATACAACAGATGGTGCGCAACAAAATTCTTTGTTACGCAAGCGTATTTCTGGTGTTTTACATTCTTCTTTATTTTCTCTCTCCCATTCCCATGGTAAGAGCGCCCTGGTATGACTCAAGCTTTTTTAACGTCAAACTGCCGTCATTGATTGCCCGCACACCCCGGGCTACAGTGCTCATGACATATACAGCTTATGTCATGGATCGTGATCCGCGTCCGCAAACTTATTTGATCCCCTTCTTTCCCCGCGGCTGGCGGTTTATCGGCGTCCCCTTCTGGCACCGGCAATATCTGGAAGAATCAACCGCAACGGAAAACATACGCGCGCGGCTGCGCGGACAGCATGACCCCCTGTTTTTATTGACATCGGATGCACAAATGCCGGCCCTTTATCAAACTGTGCGCCGCTTTGATCTGATGCCGGCTGGAAAATGTGAGAAAATCTACAGTGACAGGCAAGCGGTCACACATCAAAATGTGTTGTTATGTCCGGTCGTCTCCATGAATGGATTGCGTCACCCTTAGCCGCGCACGCACGTGCGGCGAGGCGCAGCACTGATTGCCTTAATCTCATTCATATACATTTTACCGTTAGTTGCATTGGCTCCAAATAATCCTTGATAGGCAAAATATCCGCCGATGACAACGCCAAAAATGGTCGCCGCGGCCACACCCAGGCCTTTGACAAAGGTGACAAAGCCGGTGTCACGCCGTGTTGCCAGGAGATCACGGTTTGCTGTGATATGCTGATGAAATTTTTTCAATACGTCTGTCCTTGACTGAGCCGGTTTGCGCAAAATGGTCACAGCCCTATGCATCACCCGGTGTTTTTTCAAGGCAAGTGACAGCTTGATATTATCTCCAATCACTTGCTCGACCTTCGCATCCGCTTCATTTGCATGCCTGGCACCATATTGCCTTATCAATGCGGCGGTAATGCCGCGTTTCATTTGCGCAATTTGCGAATGCTGCAATATCTTCACATCGACAGTCTTGTTAAAGAGGGTCTTGTACAATGCGGAAAGCGTTTCTTCATTACTGATTTTATTCACTTCCTGTGCGATTTCGTTTTGTAAATATTGATGGTAACGGACGGAAGCGGCCTGATAATCCAAAATCCGCCAGAATTCACCCGATTCAATATCCTGATTTCGGGCCTTGCGCTCAACCCGCTGCTGAGCTGTCGCCTGTTCCTCATACCATTTCTGGATGACAGGATTTTGCATATGTTTCAAAAGAGTGTTAGCCACTCTCGGATTTTTCATCAGAAAGCGCTGCATTGCCTGAGGGCTGCCGTCAAGCAAGCCTTGTACATGCCGGCCGTCTCCGAACATTGCGATTCTGAATTCAGCGATAGTCATATAATAGGTTGTATGCTGTCCGCGCAGAAATGCCTTGTGCATCTCATCAGACAGCGGCGCTATCATTTGCGCATTGTTTTCCGCCCACGCCTGAAATTTCTTATTCGAATCCGCATTAAATGTGACTGAAAAGAAATCCGCATTAAGGTAAAGGAATTCGATGATAGTATGAATATTCGACATAATTCGCATGCCCCTCGTTTGTTATCATCATTTTTATTGTTTACACCCATTATAAGGCTTAATTCTTGAAATTAATTAAAATACTCTTATGCCCCGTCATGAGGCGGAAGCACAGCGCAAGGTTTGCAATGATAGCGAGGCATGTGGTTCGAGACGCCGCTAACGCGGCTCCTCACCACGAACGGAAAATACTCAATCCGTTCGCTCCTTCGACAAGCTCAGGACAGGCCTGAGGAGGACACGTCAGTGTCCGTCTCGAAGGGCCTGTCCTGAGTCTGTAGAAGGGCAAGTAAAACTGTTCATCTGGAATCGGAGTTACATTGTCAGACGCCGTTTTTTTTGGATTCCTGTATGGCGGTGAGTATACCGCGCAAGATATTCATTTCCATGACATCCGGACGGGTACGCATAAACATGCGGCGCAATCGCGTCATTAACTTGCGCGGCGCATTCATTTTCAAAAAATCAATTTCAATCAACACATCCTGCAAATGCGTGAAAAACTTTTCCATTTCATCAGCTGTCGCAAGACGATAATCCCATGTATCGGCTGAGGCATTCGTGTCCAGACTGGCGAGGCGCAGTTCATAAGAAATCACCTGGACCGCGGCAGCCAGATTCAGCGAACTGTATCCGGGATTTGCCGGAATTTGTGTGTGCAGATGGCAGCGCTGTAATTCTTCATTGCTCAAACCGGATTGTTCGCGGCCAAACAGAATGGCTGTGGTACCCGCGGGAGCCTCGCGCTTCAATTGCTCAGTCATTGCGCGCGGAGCAAGCATAGGCCAGGGAATGGTGCGCGATCGTGCGCTTGCGCCCACCACCAGGGTGCAGTCCGCCACTGCTTCTTCCAGTGTACTCACAACCACCGCCTGGTCCAGGATGTCAGAGGCGCCGGACGCCATTTCGACCGCTTTCGCGTGCGGGAACTGTTCCGGCGCCACCAGCCAGAGGTCGGATAAACCCATGGTTTTCATCGCCCGCGCGGCGGAACCAATATTCCCGGGATGGGATGTATTTACCAGTACAATTCGAATTCGATCAAGCATGGCCGTACATTAGTCATCAGGTGTCACAGGGCCGACAGCTTATCACAAGTCTAATGAGGTTGGTATTTTGCTTCAGGCAGCGGCCGGACATCCCGCTTGCCCGCTCACGGCTTTGAAGTATCCCCGCGAATTGACTCGCTCACCTCCGGACCGGCACGGCCCCGGGCTGACACAATTATCCCTGGCATCCCCGGCCCTTTCGTTTTATTATTGTCCCACTCTGATAAATATAATTTGCGAAGCGCTTTTAACACTATGCGAGAACCCATCATAAACATTGCGATTGAAGCGGCGCGGTCTGCGGGCAACATCATCACCCGCGCCATGAAGCGCCTCGAAAATATCAAAATCGCTGAAAAGCAACCCAATGACATGGTCACGGAAGTGGATCAGCGCGTGGAACAGGAAATCATCTCCATCGTGCGCAAGGCTTACCCTACTCACGGGTTTCTCGGCGAAGAAGGCGGGGAAATCAAGGGAGATGATTATCAATGGATCATAGACCCCATTGACGGAACGCGCAATTTCATTCATGGATTCCCGCATTTTGCCATTTCTATCGCGGTTACCCACAAAAACAAGATTGAACACGGCGTGATCTATGACCCTAACCGCCAGGAATTATTCACCGCGAGCCGGGGCAAAGGCGCCCATCTGAATGAGCGCCGTATTCGCGTCAGCCAACGTAAACGCCTGGAAGAATGCCTGCTGGGAACCGGATTCGCTTACCGTCACAAGAATGTCAGCCACGACATTCCAGGTAAAATCCTTCAGTCCATGATCCCTCTTTGCGGTGATGTACGCCGGGCGGGAGCTGCCACGCTGGATCTTGCCTACGTCGCCTGCGGCCGCCTGGACGGCTTTTGGGAAATTGGCCTTAATATCTGGGATATTGCGGCAGGCATCCTCTTGGTCAAGGAAGCTGGCGGTATGGTATGCGATCCCCATGGCGGCGAAGACTACCTGAAAACCGGGAATATAGTGGCGGCCAATCCCGCCATCATGCGGCAGTTTCTGAAGACCATCAAACCGCAGCTGGATGAAAACACCGAGTAAGGTAATAAAAGTTATTATTAAACAAATTATTACTTTGCACCTCCCCGCCATCCCCCAGTTGCGCCCGGAATTCCAGTATAATGTATATAGGCAGAGGCAGACCTAAAACCTGTTTTAAAGGGGGGGGTTATGGCTTTCCGATATACAGCGAAAATCTATTTCGATGAAGGCGAAGTCGCCCATGAGAGCGGAAATGACATTGATGAACTCTACAGTTGGATGCTGATCAAGACACAGGGCAAATTTGGAAATTTCAACGGCGAGATCACGGATAACAAAACCGGAAAAGTGGTCAGAAGTTTTCGCAAATCCCCTCCGGATTGATTCCCGGCCAAAAGATTCGTATATTGCATGGCTTATCTTACTATCAGGATTATTAAGGACACGTCTCATGCAATATATTTCCAAAATCAGCTGGAACCGCCACGCATCCACCCCCTTCAACGTCAAATCCTTTGATCGGTCACACGTCGTGCATTTTGGCAGCGGATCTTCCATTTCCGCGAGCAGTGCGCCGGAGTACCTGGGCAAAGCTGAACTGCCCAATCCGGAAGAATTATTCACGGCTTCGATTTCCAGCTGTTTTATGCTGACGTTTTTATACTGGGCTGCGCTGAAAGGCTTGATCATTGACGATTATTCCGCCGAGGCCATAGGCACTCTCGCCAAAAACGCGGAAGGCAAGATGGCAATGACTGAAGTCGTGATCAAACCAACTATTGTATTTCACGAAAACAAAAACCCGGAACCCGCCGTACTGGAAGAATTGTTCAAAAAGGCGCACGAAAATTGCTTTATTTCTTCCTCGGTCAAAACCAAAGTCACCGTGCAATCCGAGCAGACTGCTACAGCTTGATAACATAAGCTCCAGTGAAGCGCCCGCTGCGCAAGTCAGCCAGCGCTTCATTCGTCTGTTCGAGCGGATAGATATGGATTTCGGTATGAATCGGAATTTTAGGCGCGAGCGCCAAAAACTCTTCCCCATCCTGCCTCGTCAAATTCGCAACCGAGCAAACCGCGCGTTCTCCCCATAATATTTCATAGGGAAAGGAAGGGATATCACTCATGTGAATTCCGCCGCAAACCACCACACCTCCTTTGATCAGCGCCCGCAGTGCGACGGGAACCAGCTCTCCCGCCGGCGCGAAAATAATGGCCGCGTCCAGCAGCTCCGGCGGCGATTCTGAGGAGGCGCCCGCCCACACCGCTCCCAGCGTTAACGCGAATTGTTGCGCCTCCCTGTCACCCTCCCGGGTAAACGCATATACTTCCCGCCCCTGGTGCCGTGCCACCTGCAACAAAAGATGCGCAGCCGCACCAAACCCATACACGCCCAAACGCCGGGCATTTCCGGTTTTACGTAATGCCCGGTAGCCGATTAATCCCGCACACAATAAAGGCGCGGCCTGATCATCGGGATATTCGTCCGGAATCGAAAAACAGAAACGCGTATCTGCGACACAATACTCCGCCAGACCGCCATTGACTTGATAGCCGGTGAAACGCGCCTCATCACAAAGATTTTCCTTTTCCGCGAGGCAATAACGACAATGGCCGCAACTGCTGCCCAGCCAGGGAACGCCGACCCGCTGGCCGCCGCTGAATCCGCGGACATTTTTTCCGGTTTTTTCTACTATTCCCACAACCTGATGTCCGGGAATAAGCGGCAGTACCGGCTTATCTAATTCACCATCCAGAATATGCAAGTCTGTACGGCATAATCCGCAGGCACGGACTTTTATCAAAATCTGATCGGCTGCCGGCTCCGGAACAGCGACATCGGCTAGTAACAAAGGCTGATTTTGTTTTTCCAGGAGCATGGCGCGCATAAGCTTCTATCCTGTGCTGAATATCCTGTTGCCCCTGCGCTTGGAAAATCAGTCGGGGCAAACCATGTAAAACAACGAGTCAATCATGACATGTTAAATAAATGACCGCTAATAGTCACGCAGACACGGAAAATAAGATAAAAGAAAGGCTGACAGCGATCCGGCTGTGGATCACAGCCGGATAACGATGTAGCGCAAAGGATTAACGCGTGACAGAGCTTGAATAGCCGCCGCCCGGATGACCCGCAAACCCGTAACGCTTTCTGACAGGTGCAGCGGAGGGAGCGGAATCGGAACTGCTAGAGCTGGAATACCCGCTGCCAGACGAGGAATCGGAACTGCTGGAGCTGGAATACCCGCTGCCGGACGAAGAGCCGGAGCTGCTAGAGCTGGAATACCCGCTGCCAGACGAGGAATCGGAACTGCTGGAGCTGGAATACCCGCTGCCGGACGAAGAGCCGGAGCTGCCAGAGCTGGAATACCCGCTGCCGGACGAAGAGCCGGAACTGCCAGAGCTGGAATACCCGCTGCCAGACGAAGAGCCGGAGCTGCCGGATGAACCTGTCACAGAACTACGATACCCGCCGCCCGAATCAGATGGAGCCGGGCTGGAAGGGGCATAGCTTTGACGCTGGTAACCGGAAGACCCTGTTGAATAATAGCCGCTAGGAGCAGCAGGTGTCTGGGAACTGTAGTAGCCGCTGTTATGCGACTGGGTGCTCTGGTAATGCTTGTCACGCTTGTGATGGCGGTTGTAATAATCACGGTTATAGCCGGAAGTGACGCTGCTGTAATAACCATCACCGCCGCCGCTGTAATAATCCGTGGTATAACTTTCCTCAATGACACAGCCGGCAAGCAGCGCTGCGCCAGAAATCACGAGTAATGTTTTCGTCAGCTTATTCATGGGATTTCTCGTATTAATTACAGAACTTTCTGTTTACATCGATATGGTAACTGCCCGGCCTGCCATCCACAGTAACAATGGCGCGGCGGCAAACATTCTGATCAAAGAACACGCTACGGTTCCAGTCCAGAAGCACCAGATGGGTATCGCCATAATAGGAATCATTGCTGATGGTGTCGCTCTTGCCTGAACCAATCCTGTCATCAATAGGTGAGCCTGGGACCACCGCGAAAATCAATTCATCCGAATAATTGGTGACGGTAATATTGGTTGCGGGAACTGCCAGTGCTTTCATGCCTGCTTTGGGATGCTGAGTGCTGTAATAAACACCGCTGTCAACTTTGGCGGCGGCAAAAGCAAAGGATACGGCGACAATGCTGGCTGTCGCAGCTAAAGTGGTAAGCATTTTCTTCATATACACCTCATAGGTCGTGTTGAACGAATTGGCAATTTACGTCCCTGAGGCAACCATGCAGCCTGTGAAGCTTTCCGAGGCTGAAAATTATACCTGCAACCATGGTACAAGCAAGTGCTTGCCGTCTGTCCTGGTCACGAATTGAACACTCCATGGGGATTGTTCATTGAACTCTGTTCAGTAAATATCCTTGCCAAAAGAAATAGCCAGATACATTTGCGGTCAGGCAAACTTGCGGGTCAGCCAGGCGGTCACTGTACTCAGAAAAACCAACACGCCCCAGGTCGCGAGCGAAGGCGGCTGCATATTAAAATAATTCGCGATCACAGGAACCTGGACCAATAATAACAGCGCTGCCAATGACACGATGACAATAATACGCGCCGTGAGTGACTGGAGTCTGCTCAAGCCCAAGGTAAATGCGATATGCGCCAACCCTACCGCCAGGAATGCGTTCGCCCGGGCAATCATGTCATTCCCGGTCAGATATAAACTCATCAGATAAGCCGACATGACGATCAGGGTGGAATATAAACCCAGTATTCCCATTCCCCACCAGTCATACGGATTAAAAAAAGAGATGCGGCGCTTGGCCGCGGAAGAGACGGCCGCCGGCATTTCACCCGGCAGGTTCTGGAAAACCAGCATGCACGTCGGATGGATGAATAATTCTATGCATACAATATGAATGGGATAATACAATAATGGAAATCCCATCAATGGAATCAATGTCGCTGACAACACATAAGGCGTGTGCACCAGCAGCAGGTATTTGAAACTGAGCTGAAGATTCCTGAATAATTGCTTGCCTTCACTGACGGCATTCACAATGCTGCCGAAGTTATCATCCAGCAATACAATGGAAGCGGCTTCACGCGCGCTTTGCATGCCTCGCTCTCCCATTGCGATGCCCACATCCGCCGCCCGCAATGCCGGCACATCATTCACACCGTCGCCCGTGACCGCGACAATCTCATCCAGATCGCGCAAAGCGTTCACGACCGCGAATTTTTGCGAAGGCACCGCCCGCGCGATCACGTCCACATGCCGGAGAAATTCGCCGCCGCCCTTTCGCAGCAGCAATTCCGCCTTGCCGGCGGTGATGACATTGGGCGCGCCTTCTCCCAAGCCAATATCCGCGGCGATTTTTTTCGCTGTCGAGGGATGATCGCCGGTAATCATCAATACGCGGATTCCGCCGCGACGGCATTGTCTGACCGCCGCAAAAACTTCCTGGCGCGGCGGATCTTCAAATGCCAGCACCCCCATGAATTCATAATTGCGATCCGGTTCTGCCAACGCCGCGTTTTGCGCCGGCAATAACAAACGCGCGCAGGCAATCACCTTGTAACCCTGCCTGGCCAATTGATTGACTTGCTCGCGCCAATAGTCTTCCTGCCCGGACGCGAGTGTGCAGATGTTCAACAGTACTTCCGGCGCGCCCTTGGTGGCGAAATAGAATTGCCGGTCCAGCTGATAACAGGAAGTTTCGCGTTTACGTTCTTCAGTGAAAGGATAAACCTGTTTGGATTCATATCCGGCCGCAGGCAAATCTTTGGCCACATCGATAATGGCGGCATCCAGCGGGTCGCCGCTGTCCGCACGCGACGCGAGTTTCGCGCATAACAGCAAATCCGCTTGCATCACGGATTGTGCCGGCGTTGAAACCGCGACACGAAAACGACCCTCGGTAATAGTGCCAGTCTTGTCGGTACAGATGCAGGAAACCCGCCCGATGTTTTCCACTGAAACCGCGCGTTTGACCAGCGCATGTTTTTTCGCGAGGCGGTATACGCCAACACCGAGAAAAAATGTAAACGTCATGGGAAATTCATCAGGCAGCGCGACCACGGCGAGCGTCGCCGCACTGAGTATGGCATCAACCAGCCCGAATCCCTGATAAAAGCGCACGAGAGCAAGCAGAATACAAAACCCCGACGCGACAACAATCAAAATGAAAACCAGTCTGGCCAGCGCGTGCTGCAAGGGCGTCATCTCCTGCTGGGTTTTCAGCACGGAAGAAACGATTTCGCCATAAATGGTTTCCTTGCCTGTATAAACAACGCGAACCAGCGTACTCCCGGTCAACAGGCGCGTGCCTACCAGCCCCCAGTACGTATAACTGATCAGGGGTTGCGCCGAACCTGCGGGAATGGCGGCCAACGCCTGCTTGCTGACCGGGAACGCTTCTCCCGTCAAGGAAGATTCATCGACTTGCGCGTTTTCAGCCGAAATAATGACGCCGTCAGCGGCAAAATATTCTCCCCCCTTGACCAGCACCAGATCACCCGGAACAATGTCTCTCGCCTCAATCATCCGTTCCCGGCCGTCACGAATAACACGCGCATAGGCAATCAGGCGGCTGCTCAACGCCTGTGTGGAAACCTGCGTACGCCAGTGCAGAAATGCATCCATCCCGCCTATGGGAATAATAGCCAGCAAAAGAATGATGGCGCTGGTATATTTGGACAAAATTGCGAAGAGAAAACTCGCCGCCACCAGAAACCAGATCATGGGATCAAGAAGCGTGTCTGTCAGCAGGCCCAGCCAGGCATTGCGCCGTTTCTCCACCACATCATTTGCGCCGTATTGCGCGCGGCGCCGGACAACTTCCTCTTCATCCAGGTTCCATCCCGGAGACAGGGATTGATTGATGCGCTCAACCGGCAAGGCTCTAAACATGGACAAACATCCTTTTAAGCTTCGCATCCTTTCATATCGGATGCGCCCAGTCTGTCATGACAAACCTGTCATTTCCTGTGTATTTTCTGCGTCTCTTGCGGCGCATTTTTTTGGGCAAGATCCTCGAATTGCCTGATCCTGTCTTTCACCCGTGACGGTTGTGATTGACCCTGTGAACTGAAAAAGCCCTGCGTGGACACAGCATCTGAACGCTCCTTGCCCTTGTCACTTCTCTTGTCTACAGGCGCGGCCTGTTCAGTGACATACATTTTCTTTTCCGCAAGACGGCTGACTGCGGCTGCGAAAGCGGCGTCTCCGACTTTCTCGGCATGGTTCTTGAGCTTTCCCAGACCCGGAACATCCAGATTATTGATTTCGTTTTCCACCCGATTACGTGCTGCCGCGAACTGCTTGCCCTTTTTTCCTTCTGCCATTTTGTGCAGCAAATACAAATCTTCAATATCCAGATTTTTACTTTTGTTCATCATCTTTTCCAACCAAGGTCGTATTTCAGCCGCCGATTTTGCCGTCGCAGCTTGATCAATCTGGCTGACCAGCTCCATGTTCTGATGGGTGGTGGCGGACTTGCGCCACTCATGCAATTCCAGCATGTCAAGGCCGTCAAGAAACTGCTTTTGCTGCCTTTCACTCAAATGGCTTAAATCAGGCATCATATCCGTGTCAAAATCCAGATCTTCAACTTCGGATTCACTTTCCTCGTCGGAAAAATCAGATTCATCGATTTCCAAGCCCATCTTTTTTTCTTTTCTGAACGGGTTCTTAAGAATTTTTCTGCTTTTTTTTCGATTGCGCATAACCTGTCCTCCACATTCTTGGCAGCTCTATCGTCTGCATTAGTCTCGATTTGCTTTTAATCTACAGTGATAATATTAGTATATGCCAATTCATCCTGTGTGGATGATTTTCAGATACATTCAGACAGCAGTATGAAAAATATTGCATTTTTCATGACATTCAACGCAAGTATCAATCCAGGGTTTTACGATAGCGTAGCAAAGCGATCACCAGCATGACCAGCATAAAAACCAGCAGCGGCCATAAATCAACCCACGATTCGGCGAAGCCTATGCCTTTCAGCATGATGCCGCGCACAATATTGATGAAATGTGTGAGCGGAAGCAGATTGCCTATCCACTGCGCCCATTCGGGCATGCCCTTGAAAGGAAAAGCAAAGCCGGACAAGAGCATGGAAGGCAAAAAGAAAAATATACTGGTTTGGCTGGCTTCCAGCTGTGATTTGGCAATCGTTGAAATTGTGATTCCCACAGACAGGTTAGCCAGCACAAATGGAAAGACCATTAATAGAAGCAAAAACAGACTGCCTTCCATGGGAACTCTGAAAAACGCTATGGCGATAATCAACACGACCATGACTTGCAAATAACCGACCAAGATAAAAGGTGTGGCCTTGCCGATAATGACTTCCAGCGGAAGTATAGGTGTGGCCAGCAGAGTTTCCATTGTGCCGTTTTCGCGTTCGCGCGTCAGCGCCATGGAAGCCACCATGACAAATGTCATGGTCAACAATGTCCCCAGCAGGCCCGGCACAATGTTATATTGCGTAATCGCGCTGGGATTATATTTGGTGTGAACAAGAAGGCGCGCCGGACCCGGTTTGGGATTCAGCCATTTGAGAGGGCCCGTCAAGTCATACTGAAACGCTTCCGCCATTAATCCGCTGGATGCCGCGACCGCATAAGCCACTGAAACCGGATCGGTCCCATCCACTTCCATCAATGCGGACGGCGTCTCGCCGCGCACGAGTTTTCGAGAAAAGTCAGGCGGAATGTTGAGCGTGAATAATACCTGATGAGTCTCTATCAGTTTTTTAGCCTCCGCTTCCGATTTGGGAAAATGAGTAAACCGGAAGTACTCGGTATTTTCCAGTTCCTGCACCAGCGTGCGCGCGAACGGACCGTTGTCAGTGTTGATCAGCGCACTGGGTAAATGCTTGGGATTAGCATTGATGGCAAGGCCGAAAATAATCAACTGCAAGATCGGCATGAATATGATAATGGCGAAAGTACTGCGGTCACGCCTGAATTGCGTGAACTCCTTGATGATGAGTCCCCATAACCGGAACAATGAAAAATCACTTGGCATCATACATTCTCTTTTTGCGCGGCCCGCTCATTGACCAGGTGGATAAAGACTTCTTCCAGGCTGGTTCCCACATGCTGCCAGGTAAATCCCGGCTGGCTGTCTACAGCCTGCTGCATCAAACCAGCGTCCGTGCCGCATATTCTCAATTCATTGCCCCAGGCAATGACTTGTTCCACGCCTTTCTGTTCGCGCATGGTATCCGCAAGCGTCGTCAGGTTTTTTCCGCTCGCAGACCAGGTGATCAGACCGACATGCTTGATGATGTCCTTGATGGAACCTTCCGCCATCAATGAACCATAAACGATATAAGCCAGACGATTGCAGCGCTCCGCCTCATCCATATAATGTGTGCTGACCAGCGAAGTGATCCCTTTCGCGGTCAATTGAGAAATATAATTCCAGAAATCCCGTCTGGCCTTGGGATCGACACCCGCTGTGGGTTCATCCAGCAAGAGCAGTTTGGGGTCATGTATCAACGCCGCCGCCAGCGACAATCTTTGCTTCCACCCGCCGGACAGCCTGCCGGCCAGCACATTTCGATACTGATCCAGACCCAGCTCCGCCATAAGATCACGCGCGCGCGTGATATAGTCTTGCTCCTCATATACTCGCGCGATAAATTCAAGATTTTCCGTGACGGTCAAGTCCTTGTACAAACTGAATGTTTGCGGAACATACCCAACCAGGCGCTTGATCTTGCGTGCGTCATTCAGAATATCGTAGCCGAAACACTGGCCGGTTCCGGAATCCGGTATCATTAAACCGCACAACATGCGTATGGTGGTGGTCTTGCCGCTGCCATTCGGCCCCAGAAACCCAAAAATCTCGCCGCGACGCACATTCAGGGAAACATGATTCACTGCCAGCTTGCCGTTAAAACTTTTTGTTAAATCCTTGACGTCTACAATATATTCGTCTGACATAGGCATGCTTCAATGGTCAAGAGAATAAGAAACCATCACGGGCTGGCCGGGATGCAGACGATAGGCAACCTGCGGAGTAAACTCCGCTTCAATCCGGTAAATCAGTTTTTCATTGGTTTCCCTGCTGTAAATGACAGGAGGCGTATACTCAGCGGATGGAGAGATGAAACTGATGCGGCCGACATTATCTTGCGCGCAGCTATCGCATTGCACAGATACCTTGTCTCCCAGCTTCAATCCGCCCAGAACCGTTTCACTGACGTAAAACACCACCTTGATGTCCGCCGGCGCCAAAAGAGACAAAACCGGCTGGCTGGCTGAGGTATATTCTCCCAGGCGATAATAAGTATCAAACACCACCGCGTCCACAGGCGCGGAAACCTCTTTCTGCTCTTCAGTCCATTTCATTTTCTCCAGCACCGCGCTGGTGGAGGCAATCTTGGCATTAGACTGCGCGAGCTGCGCTGCCAGCGATTCATAATTGGATCTGGCGTTATCGAGCTGGGATTTCTCTATCGCATTTTTTGGAACCAGGACTTTATAACGCTGGTAGGTAATTTTTGCGTATTCCAGATTTGCAGCGATCGCGTCGCGTGCCGCGACAGACTGCTTGAGATCTTCCTGTGCCTCGCGGTATTCATCGCTCTCAGGTTTCTTTTCCAGCACAAACAAGATATCTCCCTGTTTGACGCGTGCGCCGCGTTGCACCCGCAGCTGTTTTAATACTCCGGACACACTGGTTGCCATGTATGTATAGCGCCCTTCCACATATCCTTGCGCTTTTCCCTGCTCGCTGCGCGAACATCCCGCCGCGGTAACAGTTGTCCAGACCAGAACCAATATGATGCAAATCCGTTTCAAATGCATGAGACAATCCGGGTATCAGGTGATATCCCTGATTATCCTCGAAAAAACCGCCGGGCGCGAGTATTAGGTGCGGAGCGGAGTAATAGCAGGCCGCAGGTGTGAGAAAAAGGTGTTGGCACCGTAAGTTCGAAACACCTGTTAGTCAAAATTATATGTCAGACTGAATGTCGCCATATTCGCCGGCGGCATGGCATTCGTACTGGTATTGATATTACCCAGACCCTGGACGCGCTTGAATTCCACGCCAGCCGTCATATGCGATTTTGGAATATCATAGCCTATACCCACCCCGTACACAGGGCGGATTTTGCGCTGGGATTTTGAGCCGCGGTTGAGAGCCAGGAAGTCACTCACAACAGGCACCCCCCCATCCTGGTATTTGACTGCGTTATTGACCGCGGCGGCGCCGCCTAATGCATATAGACTCAATTTGCTTTCGCCCAAGGGCAGATAGGTTTTTGCGACGATATCAATGGTATTCATGGAATACTCTAGCGACGAATTGAGGTTATTCAAACTGCCCGTGTAACGTGTTTTCGCATACCGCGCAATGCCTGCCTCAATACCGAAGTAGTGGTTGAAATTAAATCCCGCATACGCTCTTCCACCCAGACCGCCCGCTGATTTTGCTGTATGACCTCCCGAATTCGGATCCACAGCAAAGATATCTCCGGAAGGCGTATCCAGTTTGGACGGGCCCAGCCCCACTCCCGCGTAAGGCCCGGGAATGGCTGCTTGAGACAAGACAGGCCATATACAGAGAAAACACAGTAACAAGCCTGGCAAGGCAGATTTATTCATTCGTATCATGGCTTCGTCTTGTTTGGAACTTTCATTATGGGCAAATTATATACAAATTATCTTTTTTGTCAATTTGTTAATTTATTATGTTACAATTGATTACAAGATGTACAAATAGATAAATCACACGAATATCTTTAACCTGAATTGTATGGCCTTATGACAACAAACCGTTTTTTCCCTTCCGCTCCCTCATCCGAAGACAGATTGAATAATCTACTCATACGCATGCTGGATCTCCTTGATCCATCTGAAAAGGAAGCTGCGTTAAGAGATATTTTGCGGGAACTGAAAATACTGGATTTATCCGGCATAGATAAACGCGAAAGAATTTGCCTCATCGATTCTGCAATCAAGTTTGGCAGCATGGAACTAGTCACCGCGATCACTGAAAAATATATTGCGCTTGGGCTGCAAGACGATATCCGTGTTCCCTATGAAAACCATGGAGAACATGCTTTTCGACCGGTTTTTTGGCTGGCTGCTGTCGCGACACGGCTTCCCGGTATTCCCGAGGAAAATTACAACGCCATCGAGAAATATCTATGCGAAAAATTTAACATCCCGGTTACTGTCGTCATTGATGGCACCGCCATAACCCGGGATGAATACGTCAAGGCAGTAACCGCATGGAAACAACAGCAAAACGCCAAACTGAGACAACAGGGGCGTGACAGTGACAGATATGTTATTCCAGAGTCCGGCACACAGCTGACGAACAATCGCTTCTCTTGATTGCACACATATTACGCGGTCAGCCCTGAGCTCGTGGTTCGAGACGCGACACTGCGTGTCGCGTCTCGAACCACGAACGGAAAGCACTCAATCCGTTCGCCCTGAGGAGGCACGCAGTGCCGTCTCGAAGGGCCTGTCCTGAGGAGGCTGCGCAGCAACCGTCTCAAAGGGCGGGCAGCTCCTCACCACGAACACAGGAGGACTTTAAGTCCGGAAGTTTATTACGGCCTTTCATCCGCTTCTTTAGGCACCGCGATCAAGTGCTGACGCGTCAGCCCCAGGGCAAGCGTCAATGAACCCGCGACATAAATTGAGGAATAGGTACCGACAACAATACCGATAATCAGCGCCAGGGCAAAACCATATAAAAGAGTGCCGCCGAGGAAAAACAGGGCGAGTACCACGGTAAGAGTCAGTGCTGATGTCATGATGGTTCGCGACAATGTCTGGTTGATAGACTGATTCATGACTTCCAGCGCGTCAGCCTTGCGGAACTTGCGAAAGTTTTCCCGCACCCTGTCAAAAATAACAATGGTGTCATTCAGTGAATAGCCAATCACCGTTAATACTGCTGCCAATGTAATAAGATTGAATTCAATGTGAAAAAAGGAAAACACACCGACGATAATAATGGGATCATGCACCAGCGCGACCGTCGATCCGATCGCGAACCGCATGTCAAAACGGAAAGCGATATACACCATGGTTCCCAGCAGCGCGATAATGATAGCCATCAAGCCTTTGCTGGCCATCTCCTGTCCTACCGTCGGACCGATATAATCCACCTGGGTCATTTTCGCGCCAGGCAGGGCTTCCAATACTTTGGTCACCATGGCGGTACGAGTTTTTTCATCCAGCATGGCTGGTTCATTTTCTTTAGGCACCAGGCTGACCAGCACATCCCTGGACGTACCGTAGCTGATCACGACGGCTTCGGGAAAACCGGCTTTTTCCAGATTATCGTGAATTTGCACCAGATCCGCGGCCTGCGGATAGCTTAGCTGGATTTGCGTTCCGCCGGTAAAGTCCAGGCCCCAGTTCAAGCCGTAATAAGCGAGTGAAATCAGGGAGAGCGTAAAAAGAATCACGGACAACATGGCTGCCCATTTGCGCTGGGCCATGAAATTGATAGTCGTATTATGTTTAAAAAATTCCATTGCTTCAGATCCCGATAGAAATACGTTTGAGAGGGCGTCCGCCATATATCAGATTGACCAGCGCGCGCGTGCCGGTAATGGCTGTGAACATGGAGGTCATCAAGCCAATGGTCACGGTAATCGCGATGCCTTTGATCATGCCGGAACCCAGGCTGAATAAAATCATCATGACAATCAGCGTAGTGATATTAGCGTCAAAAATAGTCGTGAATGCGCGTTCATAACCGGCATGAATACTGGCCTGCACACCCATGCCGCGCCGCATTTCTTCACGGATACGCTCAAATATCAATACGTTCGCGTCTGCCGCCATGGCCACCGTCAACACCAGTCCCGCGATACCCGGCAGAGTCAGCGTGGCCCCAAGCAGGGACAGCAGAGCAACGACCAGAACGAGATTCATGGCCAGCGCAAGATCAGCGATCACTCCCATGACACCGTAATATAAGGCCATGAAAATGACGACCAGTCCCATGCCCACCTCAATGGACAACACACCCATGCGGATATTCTGTTTACCCAGGCTGGGCCCAACCTGCCGCTCTTCGATAATGGTGACGGGAGCAGGCAGCGCGCCGGCGCGCAGCAACAAGGCCAGCGTACGCGCCTCGTTCGGACTGCTAAGGCCGGTGATCTGGAAATTACTGCCCAGCACGCTTTGTATGGTCGCGACACTGATAATCGTGCGCTGCGTCTTATAGGTAATGACTTGCTTGCCGTTTTCCATCTTGGGTGTTGACTTGATTTCGACGTACACCACCGCCATGGGCTTGCCAATATTTTCCGCCGTGGTCTTGGTAAACCGGCTTTCACCCGCGCCGCTTAAACGCACAGAAACATTGGGACGTCCGTCCTCGCCAAATCCCGAGGTGGCGCTTACCACGGAAGATCCGCGCAGGATAATATCGTTCTTGAGTAAAATAGGCGCGTCGCGATAAGTGTAGAAATGGGTATCAGGCGGCGCCACACCTTCACGCGCAGCCATCACAGCGTCATGTTCTACATCCACCATGTGAAATTCCAGCGTCGCGGTCTTGCCCAATATGTTTTTGGCTTCAGCCGTATCCTGAATGCCCGGCAAATCCACTGATACGCGGCTTTCTCCCTGCTGCTGCACAATCGCTTCAGAAACACCCAGTTCGTTGACCCGGTTACGCAAAGTATTCATGGCCTGTTCCAGGGTTTCCTGTCTGAACTTGAACACAGCGGGCTGCAACAAAACGCCTTGCAAAGTAAAATTATCGCCTTTTACCTGTTTTTCCCACGTGAATTCGTTATAGCGGCGCACCACGAAACTGTAGGCGTCATCCAGCACGTCCTGCGATTTAAATTGCAGCAACACCTGATTATTTCCCTTGCGGGTGATACCGGAATAACGGATGCGCTCATCCCGCAATGCCTGGCCGATTCCGCGCAAATCACCTTCAATGCGCTGCTGGATCACCGAGTCAATATCCACCTGTAATAAAAAATGCACCCCGCCGCGCAAATCCAGGCCAAGCTTCATGGGCGAAGCGCCTAACGACTTTAGCCAGGACGGCGTCGAATTCGCGAGATTGAGAGCCACAAGATATTTGTCACCCAATGCTTCCTGGATGGCTTCCTTGGCTTTCAGTTGAACATCGGTGGAATCAAAGCGGAACAAAAGCGTCTGATTCTGGAACTGGGCATCGCGATATGAAATGTGCGCGTTCTTCAACGTTGTTTCGACCGTCGAAAGCACGCTGTCATCCACCACGGAAGTGGTGGAACCCATGATTTGCACGGCAGGATACTCCGGATACAAATTGGGTGCGGCATAAATAAATGCCGCGATGATGACGACAATTATCAGAAGATATTTCCAGAGCGGATAGCGGTTAATTAAAGCTGCCATGAGTGAATAAAATCCTATTCAGCTTGATGCAAAAAAATGTCTATTCCATTGTGAAGATGCCGCATTTTTCAAATGCGTGCAAAATAATATAACGAGATCATAATTTTTGCACGCTTACGCTTATAACCGTCTTCACTCCATTGTTTTTAATGTTCCCTTAGGCATGACATTCACAATAGCTGATTTTTGCATCACAATATCAACATTGTTTGCGATGGACAGGGTAATATACTGTCCGCTGATTTTGACAATGCGCCCAAGCAATCCGCCAGCAGTCAGCACTTCATCGCCTTTCGCCAGTGAATTCAATAAATTCTGCTGTTCCTTGGCGCGCTTGTTTTGCGGACGCCAGATCACAAAATAAATGAATACAAAAAAAACCGCAAACATGATCAGAAAAGAAAAACTGCTGCCCTGCTGCCCGGCACCAGGCAGAGAAGCTGTTGAATCTGCATAGGCGTTTGATACAAAAAAATTCAGTAATTGGTCCATTGCTGTATATACCTTTTTAAAATCGGGAAAATGGGACGATTATAAGCTGTTTCTCGCCTCCGTCAAATCAGCTCCTTCCCGTCAGCGGCCGGAAAACATCGTCGGCGTCGGTCTAGCCGGGAATACACCGCTGGAATTTCATGATTGTTAATAAATTGAACAGCCTAGTTCCGGTTGTATTCGTCAGCGTTAATATTGACGTAATATTTTTGCACTATACTCATAACATAAACAGAAGACACATAAACACAAGACTGATAAATCATAAGCGAATGATTTCAATAAGCTCACCACCTGCGATGGCAGGCAGTAAACGAGGAGAATATTATTATGTTCCGCCCAATTCCGCCCGAAATAGCATCCCGCATAGAAGAAGATAAAGAAGCCAGAAAACGCCGCATTGAACCGGCAGAACATGCCGCTTACGCAGCCAAGCCCAAGGTATACAGATTGTATAAATCATCAAAAATGGGAAGCATGCAGCCCAGCAGTTCCCTGTTGCTGGACCTGGAGGAGCCCAGCTCTACCTCCAGCGAAGAAGAAATCAGCTCTGTGTCTGTCAAAAAGACCAGCAAGGTTTCCGCAGAATCCCCTTTGCGATTTTTCACGCTGGGCTGCCAGGGAAACGCCAAAAGCGCCCAGATCATGGTCGCCAATCTCATGGAGCAAGTCGCGTCGCAGTCGGACGCACCGCCGGATTTCATCCTGATACTGGGCGATAATTTTTATGACTGGGGTGTGGACGCGCCGGACAATCCCATGTTTCAGACCAATTTCCATGCCATCTATCAGAATCCCAAACTGGGAACCATCAGCAAGATACCCTGTTTTGTCATACTCGGAAATCATGATGAAAACCTGCATAAGCTGGGCGTACTGGAAGCTGAAAAAGGCGTTTCCCGCGGCATGCATCAAGTCGCCCACACCTATTTGCCTCGGACAAAGAAATATCCCACCACCGAATCCTTGCAACAATTGTATCGCAGCCATACCGACGACGAAGTCGTTGACCTGGACCTGGATAATTTACCCTCCTGGAATATGCCCAGCCGCACTTATTCACTGATCAGCGGTGATACCCAGATTTTTTGCATTGATTCGAATACTTATGTGTCTGACTATCTCAAAATGATTGCCGGAGACGAGAATCCCTATAATCAGGCCATTTGGGTAGCGGAAGAAGTTCGCAAAGCAAAAGAATCCGGCCGAAAAGTATTGCTCGCTTTGCATCATCCGCCTGTCACACCAGGCAAACGGGCTTTCCATAATGACATCAGTCTCTATCTTTCCAAGCAAGAGATCGCCAGCGAAGCATTTAATAGCTGCTTCGGCAAGCTGATGCACGAGCACAGTGTTTCCTATAACACACTCATGCTGGAAACGTTCAAACAGCAAAAACTCGTGTTTGACGCTATCTTCGCGGCCCATGATCACGATATTTATTATTACAACAACAAGGAATCCAGAGACATGGAATATCCGGTCTGCCAGATTACCTCCGGCGGAGGCGGCGGAGGCTTGCAGGAAAGAGAAAGCTTTGACCAGCAACAGGACATGGGTTGTTTTCTCAAACGCCACGGTTTCACCGTGGTGGATTGCCCGCAAGGCGATCGCCCCCTGCATTTCAACATATGTACTGTGCCCAAGTCCCAGACTGATCGCGCCTTTCACTTGCACTTTGACAGTGCTGACCACAGACCTTACCGCACTTATCCAAAAGAAATGCTCAAGGAAGAAAAAGAGGCAACCGAACAATTTTGCAGGGTGGTGGAGATTGCGCTGTACCGATATCTAGGCGAGTTTCTGGGCCCGCGCCAAAAACGTGAAAAAGGCAGCTTTCTGGGTACCAGCCCTATCTCTGGAAATGTCAGCCATGGTAAAGACGGCGTGGAGCGCGCGCACACCATATGGGCGTATATCTGCCAAGCACACGGGGACAGTTTACTGAACACATTGAAAACTGTGCACTCACTGTCCCGCTGGGGAGGCACTTTTACCAGCCCGACAGCGCATTCGTTCATCACACTGCTTAATGCTGAAATTGAGAAAAAATATGGAAAAGGCATGAACATGGACAGGCTAATTGAAACGGTCGAAAAACAGCAGCGGAATGAACGCAGATTTTTCTAAGCTGATCCTGGCGTAACACTTGGCCATACGTACGTCGTGGCTCGAAGAGCGGCATATTCGATTTCCATTCGTGGTAAGGAGTTGCACGCCCTTCGAGACGGCACTGCGTGCCTCCTCGGGCCTGTCCTGAGCTTGTCGAAGGAGCGAACGGATTCGGGTTTTTCCGCTCGTAGTAAGGAGCCGCGTCAGCGGAAATCCACTCATCGTGAAGAAAACCGTCTCGAAGTACGGGCTGTCAGAATGACTCGGCTTTTTCTATCCACATGGCGTCGCCATAACTGTAAAAACGATACGCATGCCTGACCGCGTCCTGATAAGCCTGCATGACTTTCGCATATCCGCCAAACGCGCATACCAGCATCAACAGGGTAGACCGCGGCAAATGCAGATTAGTAATCAGCGCATCCACACAGCGAAATTGATACCCGGGATAGATGAAAATACTGGTTTCGCCCCGGTAAGGTTGTGCTGTCCCGCTTTGCATCGCCGTTTCAAGCGCGCGCAGGCTGGTGGTGCCAACCGCGATCACACGCTTTCCGCGCGCCTTGGCCGCGAGAATATTGGCGCACAACTCCGGTGACACTTCCAGATATTCGGGATGCATGACATGTTCCTGGATCTGATTGACCCTGACAGGCGCAAACGTTCCCGCGCCGATATGCAAGGTCAGATAACCCATCTCGATTTTTTTATCCTGCAAATGCCGCAACAAATCCTGATCAAAATGCAGCCCGGCTGTCGGCGCGGCGACAGAACCCTTGTGACGCGCGTAGACAGTCTGATAACGTTCCCTGTCTTCTTCTTCCGCCGAACGCTGCATATAAGGCGGCAGCGGGATCTGACCGATGGATTCAATCATTTCCAATATTGATTCACGTTCGTTGTTATAACGCAGTTCGTAAAACTGATTCTGGCGATCAGTCACTTCCAGAAACTGATAATTAGTCAGTGAAAGATAACTGCCCAGACGCAAAGGTTTACTCGAGCGCACCTGAGCCAGAATGCGCTTTTCATCCAGAATTCTCTCCACCAGAATTTCCACTTCCCCGCCTGTGCTTTTGCGTCCCCTCAATCGCGCAGGAATGACGCGGGTATCGTTAAAAACCAGCAAATCCCCTTCCTCTATCAATTCCAGAATGGCTGGGAAGTAACGGTGACAGATGCTGTTGCTGCGGCTCTCAAGGCAGATGAGACGGCTGGCGCTGCGTTTTTCCAGCGGATACCGCGCAATCAGTTCCGGGGGCAAATCAAAATTAAAATCACTCAGCTGCATGCTAATATCACTCGGAAGTCATTGAATATACATTGAATAAACTGCATGGCCCTCATCAGACATTGTCCCGGTTCCTGTGCGTTATCTCTTAACCGTCATGGTGACAATGACTGATACCTGACAGCGTTCAAATTGTTTAAATTTTATAATAGCCTGATAGTCTAATCGAAGGACTGAATATGAAAAAGGAAAATAGTACCGATTTGAACAAAGTCAGCGAACCCTCTGCGGAAGCCCACGCATTCGCGGATTCGTCCATGAGCGAAGAGTTAAAACACGCCATCCAAAACCTTATTTATCGTTTACGGGAACTCGGACCCTTGCAAACGGCCTGACTCCGCCTAGGCTGCGCCTGCGGGATCATTCAAGGTTATCCGACCGAAATTCTGCACAAATCGATGAAAAAACTGGGCAGTAGTCCCAGTAACAGCGCGGCGGCGCCGTTAATACTGATGGCTATCATCATATCGGAAGACACCGTAATCGGCATGTTAATCATGCCTTCGCTAGGTTCTTCAAAATACATGAGCATGACAACACGTAAATAATAATAAGCGCCCACCAGCGCGAAAACCAGCGCGAGTACCGCCAGCCAGACCAGTTTGGCCTGCACCAGCGCTTCAAGCAGGCCCAGTTTGGCGAAAAAACCCACCGTGGGGGGAACGCCCGCCATGGAAAACAGCAACAGCAGCATCATGAATGCAAGCCACGGATTGCGCGCATTCAAACCCCGGTAATCATCGAGCTTGTCAAATTCAAAGCCTTCCCTGCTCATGATGGCGATAATGGCGAACGCGCCCGCCGCAACCAGCACATAGGTGGAAATATAAAACATGGCTGCGGAATATCCCTGCGAGGAATTCGGACCCGCGAGAATACCCAGCAAGGCATAGCCGATATGGGCGATAGATGAGTAGGCAAGCATGCGCTTGAGATTGACTTGAGCGATAGCAAGCAGGTTGCCAAGGAACATGGACAGTATCGAGATGACGATCAATATCAGTTCCCATTGGTTTTGCAGACTGGGCATGGCTTGCACAAGAATGCGCACGGTAATGGCGAACGCGGCAATCTTCGGAGCGCTGGCAATGAACAAGGTGGTCGGTGTAGACGCGCCCTGATAGACATCCGGCACCCACATATGGAATGGCACCGCGCCGAATTTGAAAATCAGGCCCGCCATGACGAATATCAACGCCACCACGGGCACGACATCATCCCGTGACTGCAGCGTGCCGGCGACCGCGCCAAGCTGGATACTGCCTGTGACGCCGTACAACAGGGAAATGCCATACAATAAAATCCCTGATGCCAGGGCGCCAAGCACGAAATATTTCATCGCGGCTTCCGTTGCATCGCTGGATTTTTTATTCATCGCGACCATGGCATAAAGAGATAAAGACAGCAGTTCCAGCCCGAGATAGATAGTCAGGAATGTGTAGGCGGAAACCATGATGGACATACCCAGCACGGAAAACAATCCCAGCAGATAATATTCACCGCGGGGAATCTTGCGTGCCTGCAAATATTCGCGCGCGTACGCGAAGGCAAAAAGACTGAACAGGTACATGAACAGCTTGCAGGTGACAGCCAGGTCATCTACAACATAATTGCCGCTGAAAGTAGTGATGGGGCCGGGATAATCCTTGAATTGCGGCACTGTCAGAACAAAGGCCGCAACCAGTGTAAGCTGCACCAGCAGATAGGTCACATTGCGCCGGCGTTCGGGTAAAAACGCGTCAACGACCAGGATGAGACACGCCATACTGAGTATGAATATTTCCGGCATAGCGGCAAAAAAATTCATTGCTGACCTCGTCGATTACAGATTTCTCAAGTTAAAATCACGCCATTTTGCAAGTTCATCGCCAGATCCGGCGGCATGCTCTGCAGCAACAAATGCCCGATGGTGACGCGCAGGACATTGATAATCGGCTGCGGGTACAGCCCGACAAAAAACACACCGGCCGCCAGCAGGATATAGTTAACTTTTTCCGTCCAGGTAATGTCGCTGAATGCGGCAACATGTTCATTCCCAATCGGGCCAAAGAAGACGCGCTTGTACATCCACAGCGTATAGGAAGCACTCAAAAGCAGTGTCAGAGAAGCAAACACCGCCACCCAGAAATGCGTCTGGAACGCGCTCATGATAATCATGAATTCACCCACGAACCCGGCCGTGCCCGGCAGCCCGACATTGGACATGGCAAACAACATGAAAAAAGCGGCAAAAATCGGCATGGTATGCGCCACGCCGCCGTAATCCTTGATCAGGCGGCTGTGATTATAAAACCGCTCCGCCATCAAACCCACGCCAAGGAACATCGCGCCCGATCCAAATGCGTGCGCAATCATTTGTATGACCGCCCCTTCCAGGCTCATATAGGCATCCTGCAGGCTGTGCATGTGCGAAACAATGTCATAGACCATGAAACAACCCAGCGTGGCAAACCCCATGTGCGCAATAGATGAATAAGCGATCAGTTTCTTCATGTCCTTCTGGACAATGGCGACCAGTCCGATATAGACGATCGCAATCAGTGACAGAATGATCATGACCCAGGCGAGCTTGGCGCAAGCCAACGGCGTGATAGGCATGCTGAAGCGCAAAAAGCCGTAAATCCCCAGCTTGAGCATCAGCGCGGCCAGCACGACGGATCCGCCGGCAGGCGCTTCCGTGTGCGCATCCGGCAACCAGGTATGTACCGGCCACATGGGCACTTTCACCGCGAAAGCCAGCAGGAAAGCCAGAAACAGCCAGGTTTGCGTGCGCAGACTGAACGGCAGGCCATAAAAGTTTTGGATCATGAAGCTGCCAGTCTGGTTATAGAGATAAATCAGGGCTACCAGCATGAGGATGGAACCCAGAAACGTGAACAGAAAGAATTTGATAGACGCATACGATCGATTGGCGCTGCCCCACATTCCGATGGAGAGATACATCGGTATCAGCATTCCCTCCCAAAACACATAGAACAAAACAGCATCCATGGCGCAAAACACGCCTACTATCATTCCCTGCATGGTCAGAAACGCTGCCATATATTGCGAAACTCGCACCTTGATGGTGTGGCATCCCGCAATCACCACCAGCAAGCCCGTGAAATTCGTCAAAATCACCATGACCAGCGATATGCCGTCTATGCCCAGCGCATAATGGATTTGATAGGCGCGTATCCATAAGTGGTCTTCCAGAAACTGCATATCATAACGCCCGGCGTCAAACCCCAGCAGAAGCGGAATACACAGCAAGAGACTCAGAACGGACACCACGATCGCTATGGTGCGCGCGCTGTTCGCGTTTTTCTCGCTGCCCGTGCATAGCACCAGGACAGCGCCGATCAACGGCAGCCAGATTAAAACTGTTAACAGGGGAAGCTGTTCAAACATAAATTATAATCCCCACATATACCAAGCCAAAAACACAATTATGCCCAACACCATTGCCAATGCGTAATGATAAATATAACCCGTTTGCAAACGGCGCGCTGTCTGGGCAAACCACCGGATAAACCATCCCGAACCATTCACACATACGCCATCAATCAGTTTCACGTCGCTGACATCATAAAAAAGATGGCCTGTTTCCTGCGTCCCGTGAACCAGGACAATCTGATTGAAATCATCAAAACCGTATTTGCGCACCAGAATGGCGTATATCCATGAAAAACGTTTCTTGACCGCTTCCGACCACCTTGGGAAGCCTGCAGTAAACAGCCATGCAGTCAAAATTCCCGCCATGGCCAGCCAGAATGTCAGCGTGGTTCCGGCCTCCAGCGCCATGAGCTTGGCGCCGTGAAAATGTTCAGCCAATTCACCCAGCACATTGTGGTCCGGCAGTACAAAGGTGGTGTTACCCAGCAGCTTGTGCTGGGAAAAGATCATCGCATTCACGAAAAACTCGCCCGCGACCACGCTGGGAATGGCAAGCCCGATCAAGGGAATCAATACGACCCAGGGAGATTCCATCACGTGTCCGCGCAATTTGGGATCGGTGCGCTCGCGCGTATGAAAAGTCATAAACAGCGCGCGGAAAGTATAAAGAGGCGTGATAAACGCACCCGCCAGCACGCAGTAATAAGCATAACCGGCGCCGGGAACCTGGCTCAGCTTCACCGCTTCAATAATGATATCCTTGGAATAAAATCCTGAAAACGGCGGAATTGCGCTTAGCGCGAGCGCGCCGACCACGAATGTCAGGTAAGTGACAGGCATGTATTTCGCGAGACCACCCATTTTCCGCATGTCTTGTTCGTGATGCAGCGCGATGATGACGGAACCAGCCGCCAGAAATAATAACGCCTTGAAAAATGCGTGTGTGATCAGATGAAATATCGCGGCATCGTAGGCGGAAGCGCCCAGGGCAACTGCCATGTATCCCAGCTGCGAAATGGTCGAATAGGCAATCACGCGCTTGATATCATACTGTGTGATAGCCAGCAACCCCATAAAAAATGCCGTGGTGCCGCCGATAATCAATACCGTGGACAATGCGGCAGGAGAATACTCAAACAGCGGTGACATGCGGGCAATCATGTATATTCCAGCGGTCACCATGGTGGCCGCGTGTATCAGGGCCGAGATGGGCGTGGGACCTTCCATGGATTCCGGCAGCCAGACATGCAAAGGCACCTGGGCGGACTTGCCCATCGCGCCGATAAACAGCAGCAGGCATATGAGGGTAATGACAGACACTTCGTAATGGGGAAACAACGCCAGCGTTTTGCTGGTCGCAGACGTGACCTGATTGAATACATCGTGGTAGGACAAAGTACCGAAATACATTAATACCGCGGCCGTCGCGAGCAGAAAACCGATGTCCCCGATTCGGTTGGCGATAAAGGCTTTCAGACTGCCGAAAACTGCAGCCTCGCGTTTAAACCAGAATCCGATGAGCAGATAGGAAACCAGGCCCACCCCTTCCCAGCCAAAAAACAACAGCAGGAAATTGTCCGCGAGCACCAGTATCAGCATGGAAAAGGTAAACAGGGAGACATAACTGAAAAATCGCGTGTAGCCCGGATCATCCGCCATATAGCCTATGGTATAGATGTGCACCATCAACGAGACAAACAACACGATCATGATCATGATCGCGCTCAGGCGGTCAACCAGAAACGCCACGTCAAAGCGCAGCATGCCGGCGGTCGCCCAGGTGTAAAAACTTTCATCCACAGCGGGGTGCCCGTCTATCACCATCACTTTAAACAGGTAACAAGAAAGGATAAATGACACACCCACCAGCCCTACCGCAATGCGGTGAGTCAGCGTACGGCCCAGCTGTTTCCCCAAAAGGCCCGCGGTCACGGCGCCGATCAGGGGCAGAAGCGAAGTGAGGAGCGCAATGAAAATAATCGGATTTTTCACATTCGTTATCCTTTCAATGCATCAAGGTTTTGTACTTCAATCGTACCGCGCCGGCGGTACAAGACCACCAGAATGGCCAAACCGATGGCTGCCTCGCTGGCCGCGACGGTCAGGACAAAAAACACGAACACCTGGCCTATCGTGTTATTCAGAAAGTAGGAAAAGGCGATAAAGTTGGTGTTCACCGCCAGCAGTATCAATTCAAGCGACATCAGCAGCACGATAATGTTTTTCCGGTTCAGGATGATTCCCGCCACACCCAGTCCGAACAATAACGCCGCTATGACTAAAAACTCGGTTAATGATGGCATATCATGCACCTTTCTGTTTGGGCTCAGCGGCCATTTTAATCAGGCGCACACTGTCTTCCGGACGAACGGCAAGCTGTTCAGCCACGTTTTGCGCCTTGCGCTTGACCGGCCCGCGATGCGTCAACGTAATCGCGGCGACTATGGCGGCAAGCAATAACACACCTGCAATTTCAAACGGATAAGCGTATTCGGTATATAACAGACTGCCCAGCTGGCGAATATTGCTATAGTCCGCGGGTTCCGGCAGCGGGACAGGCATTTGTGACAAGCCAAAATACCTGGGTCCCACGGCGGCAATAGTCAATCCCGCGAGGAGCAGCACCAGAATCACGCCAAATGGGAGATAACGAACGAACCCGCTGCGTTTATATTCCACATCGATGTTGAGCATCATCACAACGAAGAGGAACAAGGTCATGACCGCGCCGACATAAACCAGCAGCAGGATTAATGACAGAAATTCAGCGCGCAACATCATCCAGATGCCCGCCATGGAAAAAAAGGTAACCACCAGCGACAACACGCTGCGCACAGGATTGCGCACGGATATGACAGCAAAGGCCGAGCACACTGCGATCGCCGCGAAAATATAAAAAATAACATGTAAGGGTGTCAGCATCTCATTCGTCTCACAATTTAAAAACCATCAATCTGCGCATGAAAAAAAGTTCTTGCAAACTCACAGGCGTCTCATCGGTATTCCCGGTCCTCCCCGCGGTCTCTGGCGATTTGCGCCTCATATTTGTCGCCGATAGCGAGAAGTTTTTCCTTGGTCATGATATTTTCACCGCGATTTTCGATGTGATAATCCGCCATGTTAGTCAGCACGATGGAATCCACCGGACAGGCTTCTTCACAAAAACCGCAGTAGATGCATTTGAACAAGTCAATTTCATAAAGCGTGGTACGCCGGGAACCATCAGCGCGCGGTTCAGAATCAATGGTGATGGCAAGCGCGGGACAGACCGCCTCGCACAATTTGCAGGCGATGCAGCGTTCCTCACCGTTAGGATAGCGTCTGAGCGCGTGCAAGCCGCGGAAACGCGGTGAAACAGGTGTTTTCTCTTCCGGATACTGAATGGTGAATTTCTTTTTCCAGAAATATTTGCCTGTGACGCGCATCCCGCCAAGGAGATCCCAAAGCGAAAAGCTTTTGACATATTGTGTAAGTCGACGCCACATAAAAGTTAATCCCCCTCACCCTGACCTTCATCCGGACAAAAGACGCCGGAGAAGATTGTAAGTAATATCATGCGAACCATGGCCCCCAATGCAACTGTACCGCAAGCGCGATCACGACCACCCAGACCAGCGTGAGCGGGATAAACACTTTCCATCCCAAACGCATGATCTGATCATAGCGATAACGAGGAAAAGTCGCCCGAAACCACAGATAGCAATAGAGAAAGAAGCTGACCTTGGCCAGCAGCCATACCGGCCCCGGCACCCAGGCAAACCAGGATTCCAGCACGGGAATGCCCTGGAATGGCGACAGCCATCCGCCCAGAAACAGCAGTGAAATAAGCGCGGAAATCAGGACCATGTTCGCATACTCGGCGAAGAAAAACAGGGCGAACGTCACGCCTGAATATTCCACGTGAAATCCCGCAACCAATTCGGACTCTCCCTCTGCCACGTCAAACGGCAGCCGGTTTGTCTCCGCGATACCCGATACCCAGTAAACGATAAACAACGGCAGCAAAGGCAGCCAGTACCAATGCCAGAACCCGCCATTCTGCGCGGCGACAATATCCTGAAAGTTCAGCGAGCCGGCCGCCATCATGACGCCTATCAGGGCAAAACCCATAGAAATTTCATAAGAGATGGATTGGGCGGCAGCGCGCAGCGAACCGAACAAGGCATATTTTGAGTTGGAAGCCCAGCCTGCGATCATGATGCCGTAAACACCCAGCGAAGAAACAGCGAAAGAGTACAAAAGCCCGGCGTTGAGATTGGCGAGCACCACTCCCTGGTCAAAAGGTATCACCGCCCAGCCGATCAGCGCGATGCCAAAGCTGAGCGTAGGCGCGATGATAAAAAGAAAGCGGTTGGAAGGATTGGGAACAATGATTTCCTTGGTCAACAGTTTAATGGTGTCTGCGAACGGCTGCCAGAAACCCCAGGGACCGACGCGGTTGGGCCCAATGCGCACATGCATGTAACCAATGACCTTGCGTTCGAAATAAGTGAGATAAAGCACAATCACCACAAGACCGATAACGATCGCGAGGATCTTAAGAACGATGATGGCAATTAAAAATAGGCTTTCCAACATATCTCACCTTGTTATCACGCCCGTCTGCACGGGATTTGATTAGACCTTTTCCAGTTCAACTTCACCCATCATGTCACCCAGCCCGCGCGTGGCAGGAATGCCCGCCGCGACCCACGCCGCGCCGGGCGCGACACGCGCATCCAGCCGCAAGGGAAGTTCCGCACTGGCAGACTGCTGTTTCACCCTCACCCTCTCACCCTCAAGCAATTTGAGCTGCCCGGCTGTTTCGGGATGCAGGCGCACGCACGCAAGAGATCCCGACATGGCCTCCTGCGCTTCCTGCAGGGGACGAGAACGTCTGACCAGACCGTCAACCGCGTAGAGAGGCACTTCTCCCACACGCACAAGCTTGGGTACCGGCTCCAATGCAGCCGACAGATCAGGCTGATAAACTGGCGGTACCAGTGCAGGCATCTTTTCTGCGATCATCCGTACTTCCCGCTTCACTTCTTCTGAACTTTCATAATCGAATCCATCCAGATGGAGAAAATTGCCCAGCACCCGCAATACCTTCCAGCCTGGCCGCGCTTCTGCATAAGCCCGGGCCACGCCGTTAAACGATTGCCAGTCTCCCGCGGCATTCACGAAAGTGCCTGCGGTTTCAGTAAAAGGAGTCACCGGCAGGATGACGTGCGCGCATGCTTCAAGCACCGGGTTACGGAATTGGGACAATGCAACGACAAACCGGGCCTGTTTCAGCGCCTCTTCAGCCATCAGGGCGTTGGCGCAATCCAGATCGGGTTCCACATTGAGCAATACGTATCCCTTGCGAGGCTTGCTCAGCATCGCATACGCATCCAGCCCGGTATGGTTGATGGCCGAACCGCCTGCATGACGGTGCGGAACCGCGCCGGCCAGCCAGGCACCCGCCGAATTGGCTCCCATGGTCATGAATCCGAGCTTCGCGCCAGTCAAGGCAGCGATTTTTTGCGCGAGAAAACGTATGGCGGAAGCATGGGGATGCTGCAAAGCCAATGCACCCAGCAGCACCACGGCTTTCTGTTTGCCTTGCAGCAATCTTGCAATTTGAATGGCTTCCTTATCCGTCCCCTGCATGTTCCATTCGCGTGCCGCGCTCTCGTCCAGAGCTTGCACTACCTCAGCGAGGACACGAACCAGATGCTGCGGAGAAACAATTTTTTTCGCGGCGACGGGGAAATTGAAATCATGATCAATCGAATTGACGACAGAAATGGACGCGCCTTTCAGTCCGGCCTTGCGTACGCGCAGCGCCGCTGCCGGTTGTTCATGCCGCAGGTTTGATCCTATCAGCAAGAAGGCATCAACGTGTTCCAGTTCTGAAAAAGCCATGCCCAGTCCGGGAAACAAAGGCATGGCCTCCTGGTCTTGCACATCCGTTTCACGCAGGCGGTAATCAACATGCGGGCTGCCCAGTCCGCGAATGATTTTCTGCAGCAGATAAAATTCTTCCAGGGTGGAATTCGGAGAGGCCAGTCCTCCCAGCCTGTCAGCGCCATATTCAGCCGTGACAGCCTGCAGGCCCGCGGCCGCCACTTCAAACGCACGCTGCCATTCAACGGCCCGCCAGACACCCTCTTCTTTCACCATCGGTTCTTCCAGGCGGTCAGCATGATAAAGTCCGGCATAACTAAAACGGTCGCGGTCGGAAATCCAGGTTTGATTCACCAGCTCATTCTCGCGCGCGACCACCCGCATCACTTTGCCATAACGTGTGTGAATATTAAGATTGGAGCCCACGCAATCATGCGCGGCCACACTGGGAGCCTGGTCCAATTCCCAGGCGCGCGCCGTGAACCGGTACGGCTTGGAAGTCAGCGCACCTACCGGACAGATATCTATGATATTACCCGAGACTTCGGATTTGACCGCTTGCTCAACAAACGTTGACACTTCTTCATGCTCGCCGCGGAATGTCATGCCCAGTTCGCGCATGCCGGCGATTTCATCGCCAAAACGGATACAGCGCGTGCAAAGAATGCAGCGCGTCATTTCTGTCGCGATCAGCGGGCCCAGATTTTCATCCGCCACCGCGCGTTTGCATTCATCATAATGAGAAAAAGGCGTTCCATATCCCATGGAAAGATCTTGCAATTCGCACTCACCGCCCTGGTCACAGATAGGGCAGTCCAGCGGATGATTTATCAACAGAAATTCCATCACCGCGCGCTGGGCAGCGAGCGTCTTTTGCGAACGGGTAAAAACTTTCATACCCTGCATGACCGGCGTGGCACAAGCCGGAAGCGCCTTGGGCGATTTTTCCACCTCCACCAGACACATGCGGCAATTTGCCGGAATGGATAAATGTTTGTGATAACAGAACCGCGGGATATAAATGTCCGCTTCATCGGCAACCTGTATCACCGTCTGGTTAGGCTTTGCGGTAAGCTTTTGCCCGTCAATTTCAATTTCGATATCAGCCATGCCCATTCGACCTCATCAGACCATCCGTATGTTACACGGTTTCCGGTAAACATTTGCCATGTTCAATATGATATTCAAATTCATCGTAAAAATGTTTCAGGCATCCGCCGACCGGCCAGGCCGCGGCTTCGCCAAATGCGCAAATCGTACGTCCCTCGATATTTTTCGCCGCACGACGCAAGGTTTCCAGGTCTTCCCGCTTCGCGGTTCCACGTTCAATATCATGCGTAAGACGGTAAAGCCAGCCTGTGCCTTCGCGGCATGGCGTGCACTGTCCGCAAGACTCATGCATGTAAAACCGGGAAATACGTTCCAGCAGTTTCACGATGCAGACTGTTTCATCCAGCACGATCACCGCGCCGGATCCCAATCCTGAACCGGCTTTCTGCAGGGAATCAAAATCCATGTCTAACGCCATCATGACATCCGCCGGCAAAATAGGCATGGAAGAACCGCCCGGAATCACTGCTTTCAACCGGTGACCGCTGCGCACACCGCCCGCGAGCGCAAGCAGATCCTTGAAAGGTATGCCCAAGGGAACTTCAAAATTACCCGGCTTGTTGACATGACCCGTGACAGAAAATATTTTACAACCGCCGTTATTGGGCTTGCCCAGTCCCAAAAACCATTCCGATCCTTTTTCAACAATGACGGGAATGGATGCATAGGTTTCCGTGTTGTTAATTGTGGTCGGTTTGCCGTACAAACCGCGTCCGGCCGGAAAAGGCGGCTTGTTGCGCGGCAGGCCGCGCTTGCCTTCCAGCGACTCCATCAACGCGGTTTCTTCTCCGCAAATATAAGCGCCCGCACCCAGATGTGAAAACAATTCAAAATCAAACCCGGAACCAAGAATGTTCTTGCCTATCAGTCCGGCGCGCCTGGCTTCTTCCAGCGCCGATTCAAAGCGTTCATACGGCTCCCAGTATTCGCCGCGGATATAATTGTAGCCCACCGACGCGCCCATGGCGTAGGCGCCTATGGCCATGCCTTCAATCACCTGATGCGGATTGAAGCGCAGAATGTCACGGTCCTTGCAAGTACCCGGCTCGCCCTCGTCAGAATTACAGAGAATATATTTCTGGCCGGGCAGATCACGGCGGATGAAACTCCATTTCAATCCGGTGGGAAATCCCGCGCCGCCGCGTCCGCGCAAAGCGGAAACCTTGACTGCCTCAACGACTTTTTCCGGCGGAATTTTTTCAAGCAGAATTTTTTTCCATTGCGTATAGCCGCCGGCACCGAGATAAGTATCCAGCGTCCATGGCTTGTCCAGGTGTAATGTGCGAAAACAGATTTCGTTAGCCATGCGTACGCCTCGTTACTTTAATCCATCCAAAATCTCGTCGATTTTTTCCGGCGAGAGATTTTCATGATATTGCCTGCCTATCTGGCAGACGGGCGGTGCGATGCAAGCACCCAGGCATTCCACTTCTCTCAGGGTAAACCTGCCGTCAGGAGAGGTTTCATTGAATTCTATGCCCAGACGTTTTTTCAAATGTTCGGCTATGCGGCCGGCACCGTTCAGGGTACAGGAAATATTGGTACACACATCAATCACATGTCTGCCCACAGGCTTGAGGTGGTACAGGGAGTAAAACGTCGCCACTTCGTAAACAGCAATGCTGGGCATGCCCAGATAAGCCGCAACGGCATCCATTAATTCCACCGTGAGCGAACCGTGGTTTTCTTCCTGCACCACGCGCAGCGCTTCAAACACGCCTGAGCGCTTTTGTTCGGGCGGATAACGCAAATTCCATTTATCCAGATATTCGCGTGTGCTTTGGGAAAGTTCAGCCGGCTTGCTGCCGTTGATCAGATTATCTTTCATTAGCGGTCTATCTCCCCGAATACGATATCCAGACTGGAAAGAATCGCGACCACGTCCGCGATCATGTGACCGCGCACCAGTTCATTCAGTCCGGCAAGATGCGGAAATCCGGCCGCGCGGACCTTGACACGGTACGGCTTGTTGGCGCCGTCGGAAACCAGGTACACACCAAATTCACCCTTGGGATGTTCAACGGCGGCGTAGGCCTCGCCTTCCGGCACGTTGTAGCCTTCGGTCATGTTTTTGAAGTGGTGAATCAACGCTTCCATGCTAATTTTCATTTCTTCACGCGGAGGCAGCGCGATTTTATAATCGTCAATCATCACCGGACCGGGATGATCGCGCAGCCATTCCACGCATTGACGGATAATACGGTTGGACTGGCGCATTTCATTCACACGCACCAGATAACGCGAGTAACAATCACCGTTGACACCCACGGGGATGTCAAAATCCATTTTGTCATACACTTCATAAGGCTGCTTCTTGCGCAAGTCCCATGCCACACCGGAACCGCGCAGCATGGGGCCGGTGAAGCCCAGGGCAACGGCGCGCTCGGGTGAAATGACGCCGATATTGACCGTGCGCTGTTTCCAGATACGGTTATTCGTGAGCAAATCTTCGTATTCATCCACACAGGCGGGAAAACGCTCGGTGAAATCCCAGAGAAAATCCAGTAATGATCCTTGGCGGTTTTCATTTAATTTGGCGACTTCCCTGGCATTTTGCCATTTGGAAGGCTTGAATTGCGGCATTTTATCGGGAAGATCACGGTATACGCCGCCCGGGCGGTAATATGTCGCGTGCATGCGGGCGCCCGATACCGCTTCATAACAGTCAAGCAAGTCTTCGCGCTCACGGAAACAGTAGAGAAAAACCGCCATGCCGCCGTTATCCAGACTGTGCGCGGCCAGCCATAACAAATGGTTGAGAATGCGGGTGATTTCATCAAACATCACGCGTATGTATTGCGCGCGCACCGGCGGTGTGATGCCCAGCAATTTTTCAATCGCCAGCACATAGCCGTGTTCATTACACATCATGGATACATAATCCAGCCGGTCCATATAGCCTATGGTGTGATTAAACGGTTTGCTTTCCGCGAGTTTTTCCGTCGCGCGATGCAGCAATCCCACATGCGGATCCGCGCGCACGATGGTTTCGCCATCCACTTCCAGAATAAGGCGCAGCACACCGTGCGCGGCAGGATGCTGAGGCCCGAAATTAAAAACATAATTTCGGATTTCAGGCGCCTGGCTGTTTCCCATGTGTTGGTTTTGCATGCATCAACCCCGCTTTAATCGTCCCGCGGCGCGGCCGCGGATAAGGGAAAACTGGCAAGCAGAAGCCGGCATGCCCGCCGCCAGCCATGTCGTGCTCCCGCACGCGGTCATGCTGTCATTTGACATTTGCAGGTGTCTCCTCGGCAAGATAACGATTGTCATGGCGTATGACCTTGGGTTCCAGCACCCGCGCTTCAATACTGACGGGTTCATAAACAACCCGCTTTAATTGCGCATCGTAGCGCGCCTCGACCTTGCCTATCAGGGGGAAATCCTTGCGAAACGGATGGCCCACAAAACCGTAATCGGTCAACAGCCGGCGCAAATCCGGGTGTCCCCGGAAAAGAATGCCGAACAAATCAAAAGCTTCCCGCTCAAACCAGTTGGCTGACGGCCAGATTTCCATGACGGAATCCACCAGAAGCTCCCTGTTGTCGGGTATGTTCACACGCAGGCGCAGGCGCTGGTTATTTGATAAAGACAGTAAATGGTAGACCACCGCGAAACGGTTGGGACGCGCGGGATTGTCCCGCTGCAAATCTTTCAGAACGCCGCGTCCGAAACCGGTTGCGGTCGCCGTATCCGTCTGCCAGTCATCCAGTCCGTAGTGCAGATAATCCACGCCGCAGACATCCACCAGCAGCCTGAAATCAAAATCCGCTTCATCGCGCAAAACACGACAGACATCCAGCAAGTGCGCAGGATGGATTTCCAGGGTCAATTCATCACGCGCGATAACCGCGTTTTCAATCCCGGCGGAAAAACGTGACTGTATTTTGGAAAGCAAAACATTCACATCCGTCATCATTGCCCCCTAGCGCTCAATTTTCTGATTGCGGCGTATCTTGTTTTGCAGCTGAATAATGCCGTACATTAATGCTTCGGCTGTAGGCGGACAGCCCGGCACATAGACATCGACCGGAACAATACGGTCGCAACCGCGCACAACAGAATAGGAATAGTGATAATAACCGCCGCCATTCGCGCACGAACCCATGGAGATGACCCAGCGCGGTTCCGCCATTTGATCGTAAACCTTGCGGAATGCCGGCGCCATTTTGTTGCAAAGGGTTCCCGCCACTATCATGAGGTCTGACTGACGCGGACTGGGACGGAAAATAACGCCAAAGCGGTCAAGATCATAACGTGAAGCCGCGGAATGCATCATTTCCACCGCGCAGCAAGCCAGCCCAAAACTCATGGGCCACAAGGAACCGGAGCGCGCCCAGTTGAAAATGTTTTCCACGGTCGTGACATAAAAGCCCGGCTTCATCAAATCGCTTATTCCCATTCCAGGGCTCCTTTCTTCCATTCATAAATGAATCCTATGGTAAGCAAGCCGAGGAAAATCCCCATCACCGTCATGCCTGCCCAACCCAGCTCACGAAAAACAACAGCCCAGGGAACCAGAAAGGCGGTTTCAAGGTCAAAAATGATAAACAGGATAGCAACCAGATAGTAACGGACATCAAAAGGCGCGCGGGCGTCATCAAACGCTTCAAATCCGCACTCATAAGCAGAAAGTTTTTCAGGATTGGGGCGTTTGGGCCCCAGAAGATACCCAAGCACAGGCGCAACCAGGCCGACACCCAGACCAATCACCATAAAAACCAATACAGGCAAGTAATTTTGCAGCAACCCACTCTCCTTACATGCGATGCGTTAGCGTAAGCGCGCCGGATTATTATACACGATTCATTTTAATAACGCGTCATCCCTGTTGGAAGCTTGCTGAAAATATTGCTAATCCAGAACACTTTTCCAACAGGGATGATGGAGTATTATTGCCGACGGACGGACTCGAACCGTCACAGCTTGCGCCACTACCACCTCAAAGTAGCGTGTCTACCAATTCCACCACGTCGGCTGATTATTAATTTCAGGGTCTGTTGACTGGCCTGTTGTCTTGACCCAAATCTTCCTTTCTTTATTGATTTTACTTTCTTGCCGGTATGTCGCCCGACTTCGACGGCGCAGGGACTTGCTCACTCTTTTCAGCAGCGGCTGGAGCAGTTTGCGCAGGCACGAAAGGCAGCACCACGTTTTTATCTTTATCTTGCTTGTATGTATGCATGGCAACAGAGTTCAAGCCTATGCTGGTAATAAAAAACACGGCCGCCAGCCCTATGGTCAGGCGAAATAAAAAAGAACCCGACCCGCGGCTGCCAAATACTGTCTGGGAAGCGCCACTGCCAAACGCAGCCCCCATAGTGGCACCCTTACCTTGCTGCACAAGGACCAGAGCGATCACCAGCACAGCGGTAAAAACATGTATCAACAAAATAAACTGGTACATTAAAACACCTCTTCATTATCATCCATCAGGATGTGCTTTAGGCTGCCATCTGTAAAACAAGCCGGGGATGGCCGGCGAAAACACACCGTTTAACGGCGGTCTAATTGGCTTTTGCCGCCGCTGCTTCACGGCTGGCCGCCGCGCAAATGGCAAGAAAGCTGGCTGCATCCAGCGACGCGCCGCCTATCAGCCCGCCGTCTATGTCAGGCATGGCCAGAAGCGCCGCCGCATTTTCCGGCTTCATACTGCCGCCGTACAGTATACAAATTGTTTTTGCTATATCAACATTATTTTGCGCCATCTTCTCCCGGATAAAGGCGTGAACCGCCTGTGCCTGCTCGGGTGTCGCGGTCAAACCGGTACCTATTGCCCACACGGGCTCATAAGCAATCACAGCCTGCCGGAAGGCTTCCACACCGGCAAAACGGATCACGGATTCCAGTTGTTCACCCACCACATTTTCCGTATCGCCGCCTTCGCGCTGTTCCCGTGTTTCACCCACGCACAAAACAGGCTTGAGTCCGGCTTCCACAGCTGCCTTGAATTTCGCGGCCACCAGACGCAAATCTTCGCCAAGAATAGCGCGGCGCTCGGAATGGCCCGCTAACACATATCGGCATCCCAGATCTTTCAGCATGGCGCCGGAAACTTCCCCGGTAAACGCCCCCTGCGTGCCGGGATAAAGGTTTTGCGCGCCCCACATGACAGGAGAGTGATGGAGATGGTCACGGACCAGATTGAGGTGTACAAATGCCGGCAAGACAGCGATATCCACGTCAGTATAGGCCGACGCTCCGGCCTTGATGCCTTCGGCTAATGCCTTTGCCTGGCTCAGCGAGCCGTGCATTTTCCAGTTTCCCGCTATGAGCGGTCTTCGCAGCATAAGATTGCCCTTATCGGTACCACGCTGCAGCCGCGCAATCCGCCTGCGCAGCGGGTGTCTGTGAATTCATTGTCAAGGGCGGTGATTTTATATGAATTATCCGGAGAGGCGCAATGAAATGTTGCGGCATGGCCGTTCATGGTTCGAGACGCCGCGCAAGCGCGGCTCCTCACCACGAACGGGATTTTCACCGCCGTTCGCCCTGAGGCTGAACGCTCCCCTCAAAATTTCTCATAAAAACCATAAAAACAAAGAGTAGAAAAATTGCATAGTGAAGTTAAAATCCAAATTCGACCAAGAATATGGAAACCTCACTATGCAAGGGAAAAAATTATTACATAAATTTATGCAAGAATCTTCATTCTTGCATAAAAAAGTACTAGATACGTTAACCATCACCTGTGATGGTTTGCTTAAAGCAAAAAAGTTAAGTGTGACAGCGTTAGGTAGGGCAATTGCTAGCAAAACACCGGACAAGCACGCTATCAAACGTGTTGACCGGTTAGTTTCCAATCCAACCCTAGAAGAACATAGAGGTTGTTTCTATAAAGCGTTAGCGGAAAAAGTTGTGCCTAAAACAGGGTGGTGCCCCATTCTTGTTGATACTAGTTGTTTAACTGCGGATAGTGAATTTCAACTCATAAGGGCATCGCTTGCACTTGATGGCCGAGGATTTACTTTATTTGAAATGGCTTATAGGAACGGGACGTTAAGTCAGATATATGAGATATTTTTAGAGAAATTGAATGAGGTTTTACCTGAAGAGAAAGGACATGTCATCCTTATTAGTGATGCTGGGTTTCATAATAAATGGTTCCATTTGGTAAAGAAGCAAAAGTGGGATTTTATTGGCAGAATTCGTCAAGATAAGCATTATACTACCACCGATGGAAAAAGTTTCCCTTGTAAGTCCCTACACAAAATAGCCACTTTAAAGCCTACACATCATGGAACTGTTTTCTTATGCAAAAAGAGTCATAACAAAGCAATTATATGTGATTTGTATAGCATAAGGAAAAAGATCAAAGGCAGGAAAATGAAAACAAAAAAGGGGGCTATTAAGCGGGGAAGTTATAGCAAGGCGTTTGCTAAAGGCCAAAAAGAACCCTGGGTGTTGGCAAGCTCACTACCTAAAAACAGCTTTAATCCTGAGCAGATTGTTCGATTATATTCCTTTAGGATGCAAATTGAAGAATCTTTCCGGGACATGAAAAATAACAAATATGGTTTTAGCTTTAAAAACACATTAACCAGAAGTGTTCGGCGATTAAACGCACTCATGCTAATCGCTGCCATTGTAAATTTCATTGTGTGGTCGGTAGGGGTGATGGCGGAACAAAAAAAATGGCATTTAAAATGCCAATCCAACACCTCTAAAAAACGAACATTGTCATTATCTTACTTAGGGGCAATCATCCTGAAGTCGACATATTTCCAAATTAAAACCTCAGAAATAGAGAATGCAATTAAAAATATCATTATCCCCTCAGACCTCAATATAATGGAACGGCAATTTTGAGGGGAGCGTTCAGGCCCTGAGGAGGCACGTAGTGCCGTCTCGAAGGGCCTGTCCTGAGCTTGTCGAAGGAGCGAACGGGTTTGGATTTTCCGTTCGTGGTGAGGAGCCGCGCTTGCGCGGCGTCTCGAACCATGAACGGAATTAATAATATTAAGTGGGCTTGATTAAGTGGGCTTGGCAGTCGCTTTTTTGGCAGCGGCAATTTGTTCGCGTTTTTCAGCGATCTTTTCCTTGCGCTCGGTATCATCCCATTTTTTCACGGATGACAGGTTTTTAAGCTGGGCATTTCCCTTGGTTTCCAGCTCTCCCAGACGCTTGACCTGGGCTTCCATTTTTTCAATCTGCTTGGATTGAGCTTCTGTGGGAGGGTTGGGCATCGCGGCTTTCGCGTCTGTTAATTCTTTTTCCAGGATCATTTTCTGTGTTTTTATATCCTGCAGTTCTTTTTGCAGCGTATCGTGTAATTGTTTGCGTTCCTGCTTGCTCATCTCGCTGGTCTTTTCAACCGAATCCAGGACTTCCAGCTTCCCGTCAGGCGAAGAATCCAGCGCTTTCGCGCGCTTTTTAAACCCTTTATTGACCGTACTGTAATATGCATTGCTTTTCAGGGCACGCTGACTGCCTCTGACTGCGACTTCCGGATTCTGAATCAGTTTTTCCTGCGCTTCCTTACCCTGAACCAGCCTGTCCAATGCGCGCTGAGCCACTTCCAGTCTTTGTTCCAGCTGATTGATTTGTTTGGCGACTGCCTCCGTTTTCTTATCCGGATCAGTCGTGTCTACCCCCTGATAGATTTTCGCGCGCAGGTTCGCGGTTTTCGAAGCAGGATCCGCCCCCTCCAGCTTGCTTGTATTATGCTGGGCATCGACTTCTTCCCTGGCTTTGTTCATGGTGCCTTTATCGGATATGCCCAAGGCCATTTTGGTGCGTTCGTGATTGTTATTGAGGGCTTTTTTATAAGCTAACAGCCTGATCTGGTCTTTCACAGGCAAGGTTTTGATAAAAGCGGTCGTTGATTTATCAAATTCCACAGCCAGCCCTTTTTCCGCCGCCATGGACATCATGCCTATGAGATTACGCTTGGCCATTTTGGGACTCGCAGGCTGCGCAGGAACCGTCAGCTTGACCGTATCTGACCCCAGTTTGCCTGCAATGAAGTCCATGGCGGCACTCCAGCCTTCCGTATCAAATTTACCCAGTTTGTGGGGAATGGGGCAGACACCCTGCTCATCATAAGAAATATTGAAGTCGCTGCGATAATCCTTGTCTCCGGGATTACCGTGGTTATAAGCGTAAATACCGTGCTCCGGCGGCTTTTTAAGCGTTTCGTCGCCTGCCACCAAACGGGCGCCGTCATCATTTTCCTCGTCTTTGTTCGCGCTGTCAGTCAACAAATCCCACCGATCAGACTTATACACGGCCTGGCGATTATAATATTCACGGAAAGCAGCGGTTTGCTGCTCCCATCGTTTTTGTTCTTCTTCTCTTTTCATTTGTTCTTTCTTCTGGTCTGGTGAAGCATTACCAAGTAAATCTGCTAAACCTGCACCCGGTCCCATGACGGCCTCTTTTTGTAGTCATTTATGTTATTAATCTAAAGTATAATCGATAAACCTTATAAGTATATTATAGCTGTTCTCACTCCGGCTCGGGCCGGCTGAGGGTGCTGGATTTTTCTTCATAAACCCGCAATTCTTCTTCAGAAGGTTGATAATTAATGATTTCCAGATGCTTGCCGTGTTTGTCACCCAGCAGCTGGAATTCCATCCAGGCGGCACGCGTCCATTTATCCAGACCCGCCATTTCAATCGTCCAACCCCGTTTGTAAATTTCCTGGGCCATGGCCTGGGCAGTCAGGATACCATCCCGTATGGTGCGTTCATGAGAAAACAAGTCCCTGGGGCACATGATCAGACTGGATCCGCGGTCAAACACTTGATAATGCGGACTCACCCCGGCGATATTCAGCAATTTCTTTTCACTGGGCGCATCCAGGTTAAACGCGTCCCAAATGGTCAGCGTCCCCCACCGTTCCAGAATATAATAAATATCCAGTTTGGTAATAGGCAGAGACAGGACGCCGCCCAGATCAGGAACAGGCAGTTGCTGCTGCAAGGCATCCCAGACTTGCGCTTTTAATTTGTCGATATATTGCGCTTCATTGCTGGCCAGACTGGGTTTGATGGTCAGCAGAAAAGTCGCCGTCAGCGTGTCTGATTCATTTTGCGCCGTCACCACGACTTCATGCAAACCCTCGGTTCCGCCCGCCGGAATGCCGGTCAAAATGCCGTCACCCGTCAGGATAAGGCCTTTAGGCAGCATTTGCCCGCTTTTAAGCGCCGCGCTGAAGCGGATCGCCGGACTGCCTTCCGGCGCCTGAATGAAATTTTTAAGATCCACCGGCCCCAGGGAAGCCAGTTCGTTGACAACCTGGGCAGGAAGAGGCTTGATTAAAACCGGAACAGCCATAAGTGAATGCCTTTAAATGAATTCCTTGATTCATTAAAGTATAGCAATCCCCGTGGTCGCGTCCACCCATTCATAAATTTCAGTCACGGCTGACGGACATTTAAAGCATTGTGTGCCGCACGCCGGTTTTTTCACACACTGGCGGATTTTGCCTTTTTTAATCCAGTGAGACAGCAGACAGCGCAAGGTATCGGGATCCGTCTTGAACAGACTGCAAAGACTGCCCAGGGTCGTGACCTTGACTTGCATCATATGGGATTTGATTTCCATCAGTGTCATGCGGTTTCTCCTGCCGGCAGCCTGGCCGAGCGCATCGATCCTTCCGTGCCCTGCCGCGCATATCCGCGTGCGCAGGCAATAAAAACCAGAAACACTGTTATCACTCCTGTGATCCAGAAAGCGGAGGAAAGCGGGTGACGGGTAAAAGTGGCCGCCTGATAAAACGCGACAGCGGCGCCATACGCCACGCCTGTCATCCAGAAAGTGGAAAACAAGGCCCAGCCGCGGTGCAATTCACGCATCATCGCGGCCAGGGTGGAAATACAGGGAAAATACAGCAAAACAAAAAGAAGATACGCCGCTGCGCCGGCCTGGCCGTCAAATTGTTCATACATCAATCCATAGACACCTTGATTGACCGTGCCTATCGGCGCTTGAGCGAGTACCGGATTGCCGAACACGCTGCTCAACTGGGAAAGATTTTGCGGAATGGATTGCAAGGCTTGCATCAGCCCCCCCAGGATATCTGCTCCGCCGGCCACACCAGCCGCGCTTAAATGCCCGACTTGTGAATAAAGCGTATTCAGTGTTCCCACTACCACTTCTTTCGCCAGCACGCCCGTCACCAGCCCCACGGTCGCCGGCCAGTTGTCAGCCTGAATACCCATGGGGGCGAATACCGGCGTCACCCATTGCCCCGCCAGGGAAAGCAGCGAATGCGCCCCCCCTTCTCCATTATTCATGGTGCCGTCCAGATTGAGCGCGTTTAATGCGCCTATGAGGACGCAGATGGGCACGATCAACCGTCCGGCACGATAGACAAAACCTTTCAGACGCTGCCAGGCATGCAGCAACAAGGTCTGCATACGCGGCATATGGTACACCGGCAATTCCATGACCAGCGGTGAGGGCTCCCCCTTGAGCACGGTTTGGCGCAGCAACAACCCGGTCAATACCGCCATCAAAATGCCGGTAAGATACAGCGCGAAAATAATATTCTGGCCGCCGCGCGGAAAAAACGCGGCGGTAAAGACCGCGAAGATAGCGAGGCGCGCGCCGCACGACATAAACGGTGTCATCATGACGGTGAGTATGCGGTCGCGGCGATTCTCCAGGGTGCGCGCGCCCATCACCGCCGGCACATTGCAGCCAAATCCCACTATCATGGGAACAAATGCTTTACCGGGCAGCCCCAAAGCGCGCATGAAACGGTCTACCACAAACGCGGCGCGCGCCATGTAACCGGAATCTTCCAGAAAAGCCAGAAATAAAAACATGGAACCGATCACGGGGATAAAAGTCACCGTGGTGTTAATGCCTTTGCCTATGCCGTCCGCGAACAGCGCGCTCAGCCACGCGGGTGCCCCCAGATACGCGAGCCCGGCCGCGAAACCGTCCACAAAAAGTGCCTGGCTGCTGATATCAAAAAAATCCTGAAACGCACCGCCTATGTTAATGGAAAAAACAAACAGCAAGTACATGACACCCAGAAAGACAGGGATACCCAGCACCCGGTTCAATACAATGGCATCGATGCGGGAAGTCCAGGTAGTCGTGTTTTGTGTTTGCCGCGACACACAACTGGCAAGAATCTGATTAATGAAGCGGTAGCGCGCATCGGCGATCAGAATGTCCGCGTCTTCTCCCGCCGCCTGTTGTATCTGTGCCTGCTTTTCCCGCACTTGCGCGCGTATTTCAGGCAATACCTGGCGCTGCGCTTCGCCATCGTCTTCCAGCAGCCGTACCGCGAGTGACTCGCCGCATTGCGGCGCCAATTCACGGACGGCCTTTTGCACGATGTCAGGATAAGACACGCGCGCCGGCGCCGCGCTCGCACAGCCACGGTCCGACGCCATTTTTTTCAGGGCCGGCACACCGCCGCCCTTGTTGGCTTCCAGGGTTGCCACCGGACAGCCCAGCAAACGGGATAATTGCGCCGTATCAATACGGATGCTGCGCGCCCGCGCGACATCCATCATGTTCAGCGCAAGCAGCAGCGGCGCACCCCGCTCCAGTAATTGGCAAGTGAGATATAAATGCCGCTCCAGCTGGCTGGCGTCAGCAACCTGGATGATAAGATCGGCAGCGCCGGAAGCAATGAAATCCGCTGCAATGGCTTCATCCACCGCTGATTGTGACGCCAGGGTCAGCGAATAAATACCGGGAAGGTCGGTCACTTCCACCGTGACACCCGACTGGGTGAAGTAACCGCTTTTGCGTTCCACCGTGACACCCGGCCAATTCCCTACCCGCTGGCGCGCGCCCGTCAGCGCATTAAACAAAGTGGTTTTGCCGCAATTGGGATTGCCTGCCAGCGCCACGGTCAGCCGCGCCTGTTCTGCCTCAGCGGGTTTTTCATTATGTTGGCGGGCATCACAGCAAGCGGTCATGGTTCATACTTCTTCTATGGTCAAAATACTGGCTTCACTTTTGCGCAGGCTGAGGGCGTAACCACGCACCTGGATTTCAATGGGATCTCCCAGCGGCGCCATGCGCAGCACGGTGAATTCCGTGCCGGGCACCAGACCCATGGCCAAAAGACGCTGGCGGTAAGCCGGATCGCCTCGCCCTATAGAAAGCACTCGCGCCTTATGCCCAATCCGGAGTTGATTGACGTGCATGAAAATACCCTTATAGTGATACGAAAGAGTATTACTCGGCAGGACCAATCCTGTCAATAAGAATGAGAATTATTCTCATTCAGGAGGTGCGAGTCAGGCTACAATATGGTAAAATGAGGGCCTGTGAATAAAAACAAATGCTTATAAATATAACGCTCCCGGTTTTCACTGGTTAGGAAGTGATCGTCTGTTTAAGCCTGGGTTAATGAACTCTGGTCTATAAAAGGTGTATGTCTCTATAACTAGATAACTAGAATGACCAAGCCGTTTACGGGGAGAGGGGTGATATGGGCAAGAAATTAAAAAATAAAATGGGGAAGGTCGAGGAGAAGCTTTCCAAATTTGAAAAAGCCATCAAAAAAGCCGCCACATCTCAAGCCCTGCCCAATATTACAAAAAAATCATCGCTTGACGACATTTATGCTGTTGTCGGCACTGAAAGCGCCAATGCGACAATCAAGACCGCCATTGAGGAGTATAGAAAAATTCAAGCCAGCGTAGGCTCTGTAAAGGTGGATGTTGATGATAACGAACCTGACGAACAAAAACTGGATGGCGCAATCGAGTTGATTAAGTCAGCACAAGCCAAACTTGCTCCTCCCAAAAAAGAAAAACAGAAAAAAGAAAAAAAAGATAAGGCAGCTCAACCCGTCACACTCAGTGCGAACGAAGTGGAGCAGATAAAACTCATCGTCTCCAATCATAAACGAGAAGTCGAGACGTTAAGAGCGTTGCTCGCTTCTGCCCAAGAAGAAAACCCTTCTCCTGATGAACATCTGCAGGCGGCGTTTCGCCGGGCGGAAGAAGCATTAAGAAAATTTGATCGGCTACTCAGTCAACCGCCCGAAACGCCAGGTCTCACAGCAAGCTTTTCAACTGAATTACAGTACGAGAAAGAAATATTAATCCTGCAAAGTGAACTGGCGCTGGCTAAACTGGGTGCGGCGCTGGCTAAACTGGGTGCGGCGCTAGCCAAAACAGATGTTTTAGCAGACAATCAAACGATTCAAAGGATCAAACAGCAAATTATAAGAGACCAGCAATCTCTAGAGCGATACAAACAGGCTGCGCGCGACTCCGGCACTGAAGATAGAGGACATCTAAAATACCTGGCTGCAAATGTTGGCAAGATCCTTGAAACCATTAGCGAGCAGATCAAGCTGGCCGCGCAACAATCTGCGCCATCCCGCACTACCGCAGAGTTGCAGGATTTAGGTATATCTTCCGCTCCCACAGAGCGCCGCCCGCCGCCGACACAACAAGATGAACTTGAACAAATCCCCAGAAAAACTACAGACAAATCATACGGAGAACCACGCGTGTTAAGAAAAGACCCAAAAATCATAATACTTGAGAGACTCAGCAAAGATGCGAGTGAAAAAGACAATGTAACAGCAATGTCTGTGACTTTGAGGAATTACGAAGAAGTATTCACAGGGCACACACTGCTTAAACCCTTGCAAGCATTACAATCTGCGGTGGATCAGCATTGGACTGAAACAAACATCCATTCATCAATTCTTGAAGCCTATAGCCAGTTCGTTAAAGCTTTTGAACAATGGAATGCTGATCAACATCTTGATATCCAGTTTCCCAAACAACTAGTTGCAGCGCCTAGCGAGGAGGCCAGCTTCACTGCGCCAAGAGAAGGAGTGACAGGTTCAAGTCTGGCATCCACTGAAGGCGCGATAACTGCCGAATCACTGCAAGAGAGAATGCAGGCCTTAAATGAAAAAAGCCTGTTAATTGCTCGCGCACAACAACAAGCATCATCGGAAATTGAAAGAAATATGCAACTCATTGCAGAAAGTTTAAGGACTCTGCCTGATTCTGGCGAAGCCACTTCTGCAGCCATTCTTCCCCTCGTAGAAATGCGAGAGCGGCTAAACCGCCAAACCGCAAGCATGCTTGAGGAAGTGCAAGCATTAGCACTAGAAGCAAAGTCTCTCATGATGCCGTCAGAAACAGCCAGTACCAGCGCGCCTGTGATTGACCAAGAACGGTTGGAAGCGCTTGAAAGAAGAACACTGGAGCTTTCACAACAGGCGAGTAAATTGCTGATATCCATGCAACGGGATAATGATCAAATCCCGAATATACTCGAAAACATACAACGTAATGTTGCGCAACAGGTAATCGCACAGCAATTATCTTCTACGCCTGATCTAGAACAAGCTTTTCTGACACTGAAACCCTTGGCGGAAGTGTTGCATAACATTGATGCACCGAAAAACACTGACCTGACAATCTATCGTGAAGCGGTAGATCAACTTAATCAGAAAATTGACAGTCAATCCCCTCTCAAGCCAAGTCTGAATGCGCTGGCAGAGGCATTGAATCAAGAACATCCGGATTTAACGGAAGTCAGAATACAATTTAATAGTTTCTATCAGAGACTTCCCGTAGAGCTAAAAAGTGAAGACAAGCTAAAGCCACTAGCTCTTACTGCGGTTGTAAAACAAGCTCCGGAAGTCATTCCGAAGTATGCGGACTTTGTTTACCCCTATGAGGATACATCCCATGGCGAGTTGAGACTCACTGGTCCTCAGCAAGAGCTGATGGATGAACTCAGCAAAGCCGCACAGTTACCAGTCTGGGATGATTCCATTTTCTCCACTTTGAAAAACTTCAAAGACACATTTCCTGAAACCCATCCGCTTCATGACGCACTCGCATCCCTGGCAAAGGCAACAGATATTAGTGACGATGAATATAGCTCTAAGACTGCCTCTCAGGCGTACACTGAATTCCTCTCTGCCCTGCCCCCAAGCCTCGGAAAGCAATTTCCTCAGAATCCGGGCAACAAACTGGGGGTCCGTCCTGTAACTACCGTCAGTGCGCCGATTGAAGAACTCATTGACGCAAACGACACATCAGAAGCGAATATTGAGAAAGCAGCAAAGCTTGTAGGTAAAGAAAAACGTAAATTTGAAAGCATAATAAATCAATATGATGCTGGTCCCGGAATGAGCTTATTTGCTGAAGATCCAGCGGAAATTGCACAGCTGCGAAAAGCAGTCAAGGCTTTGGAAAATTTACCGCTTGAATTCGCAACAAATCGAGACAATGCGGTCGAGCTTAAAAACCATTTTGAACAAGCCAATTCAATATTACAATCTGCCAGACAAGCCGCAGCACGGTATAAAGAGGCGCAAAAGGCTCGAACTGTTCGTGTTGAAGTTCCAGATGTGCTGATGAGAGCCCGGCTTCCCCGATTCGAACAAGCCGAAGTAGAAGCTATCAAAGAGATTAGAAAAGAAATTCAAAAGTTTATGGATGATACTCAGAATATTGGCTTGGATCTACAACTTGGGTTATTATCATCTGGCTTGCCATCAACAGGCGCAACAGCTAAAGCCTTACAAACATTATCAGCTGAGGTGGGTAAAACTAGCCCTGATTTTAACAGAGAAACAGTCATCCGCTTATGCCAGGAATTCGACGCCACGCTTCCATCTGATTTACGCATCCCGCCGCTGCTGACACCTGAACAGTCACGCGCGCTGGGATTATTAAAACAATCGATTGAAAAAAATTTATTCCCAGCAGATCAAAAAGATCGAAACAAGACGGCGGCATCCGGCATGGTCGCTTCTTGCATGGGTACATTCGACAAATCACATCCTGTGCACAGCATGCTGGCAAGCCTCTCAGATGAGCTCGAGAAGGATAAACCCAGTTACAGCCGAGCCGTTTCATTATATAAGCAGCTGGATGACATACTGCCTGAACCATTAAAATCCACAGTAATACCTCATGTAGAAATCCCCAGACCGCAAACAACAGGCGCGCTGGGCGAACAACATGCACACGAACTGCCGGATCTTCGCGCAGTAGCAACACTAGAGTTAATTGACAATTTAAATCAGGCGCTGAGAGAAGATGAACCAGACTGGGACAGCATTAGCCATATCGCGAAAGAATTGTACGGTAGAGAAGACACACCTGATTACATTTATTACGGAATACGAAATTCAGGTCTCCGCGAATATAATCCAGGCACTGAATATGAAGGCGATCCCCAACCGCTACGTGACGCGCTGGCGCGCCCGCCGCAAGTTAAAACCACTGACACTTTGCTGGGTGAATTGAAGAATGAACTGGCAAAACCCGCACCAGATTCACAGATCATTAAACCTCTGATAGAAGAACTGCTCCATCACGGCAGACGGGATTTTCAGAATCCTCAGGTGCGAGCAGATATAGCGAAGTTAAACCCTGGCCTAGCTCAGTATAATCAACAAACTCACGGACATGGAGCAGTACTCGCATATGATGCAGCAATAGCAGCAGCAAGACATCAGCTGGGAGTACCAGTGCCACAGCCTCAACCACTGACAGCCCAGCAGATCGCGCAACAGATCGCCAACCTCGGACAGCCCCATGTTGGTAATTTGATACTGGCACAGCAAGCCATCAACGCAGGCCCCGGTATGGTCGTCGCCTTCAACCAGGCGCTTACCGCCGCCGGTATACAGGGTGTATTGCCTCCTGGCGGGTTCACAGCCAATGATATTGTGAATATCATCCGCCCCGCACTCACGCAAAGACAGCAGCAGCTGGCTCAGCCGCCGCTGCCACTGACAGCCCAGCAGATCGCGCAACAGATCGCCAACCTCGGACAGCCCCATGTTGGTAATTTGATACTGGCACAGCAAGCCATCAACGCAGGCCCCGGTATGGTCGTCGCCTTCAACCAGGCGCTTACCGCCGCCGGTATACAGGGTGTATTGCCTCCTGGCGGGTTCACAGCCAATGATATTGTGAATATCATCCGCCCCGCACTCACGCAAAGACAGCAGCAACTGGCTCAGCCGCCACTGCCACTGACAGCCCAGCAGATCGCGCAACAGATCGCCAACCTCGGACAGCCCCATGTTGGTAATTTGATACTGGCACAGCAAGCCATCAACGCAGGCCCCGGTATGGTCGTCGCCTTCAACCAGGCGCTTACCGCCGCCGGTATACAGGGTATATTGCCTCCTGGCGGGTTCACAGCCAATGATATTGTGAATATCATCCGCCCCGCACTCACGCAAAGACAGCAGCAACTGGCTCAGCCGCCGCTGCCACTGACAGCCCAGCAGATCGCGCAACAGATCGCCAACCTCGGACAGCCCCATGTTGGTAATTTGATACTGGCACAGCAAGCCATCAACGCAGGCCCCGGTATGGTCGTCGCCTTCAACCAGGCGCTTACCGCCGCCGGTATACAGGGTATATTGCCTCCTGGCGGGTTCACAGCCAATGATATTGTGAATATCATCCGCCCCGCACTCACGCAAAGACAGCAGCAACTGGCTCAGCCGCCGCTGCCACTGACAGCCCAGCAGATCGCGCAACAGATCGCCAACCTCGGACAGCCCCATGTTGGTAATTTGATACTGGCACAGCAAGCCATCAACGCAGGCCCCGGTATGGTCGTCGCCTTCAACCAGGCGCTTACCGCCGCCGGTATACAGGGTGTATTGCCTCCTGGCGGGTTCACAGCCAATGATATTGTGAATATCATCCGCCCCGCACTCACGCAAAGACAGCAGCAACTGGCTCAGCCGCCGCTGCCACTGACAGCCCAGCAGATCGCGCAACAGATCGCCAACCTCGGACAGCCCCATGTTGGTAATTTGATACTGGCACAGCAAGCCATCAACGCAGGCCCCGGTATGGTCGTCGCCTTCAACCAGGCGCTTACCGCCGCCGGTATACAGGGTGTATTGCCTCCTGGCGGGTTCACAGCCAATGATATTGTGAATATCATCCGCCCCGCACTCACGCAAAGACAGCAGCAACTGGCTCAGCCGCCCCAACCCCTCATCCCGCTCATTCCGCCACTGACGCCAGGGCAGCATCAGCAGCTGGATGCGTTGCAGCAGGCTCTGGCGGCGCATAATCCGCCGGGCGCGCAGAATTACCAGGCCATTCATGACATTGTGAAGGATATAAGCCTGCCCACCAGTCATCCGCTGAAAGGCAGGATAGAAAGCTTAAAAAACAAGGCGCATGCTTTAAATACCTATATGGATGCTAATGGTGGAGCTCTGCCGCCTCAGCCGCCGCAAGGGCAAGTTGATCCAGCTTATAATAATCTGATTGCACTTGATCGTGTCGTCACTGATCTCAAAGCGCAGGGGCAGCCGTTGTCTTTGTTGCAACAGTATTATCTAACGCCAAATCAGCAGCAGGCATTGAGAAATCTGCATACCGCTTTAGTCACGCATAGTCAGGCTCCGCAATTCCCTCTTGCTCCCGCAATCCAGCAGCATTTGACATCACTGCGTCAGGGAGGTGCGCACGCTCTGCCAACAGGGCATAAGTTGTTGGACGGGCTTGATCAGCTGCATAATGCTCTTGCCCAGCCAGCAGGCAATCCACAACAGCAAGCAGCCATCAATCTCGCCATCACCGAAGCCATGCGGCATACGGCAGGCCATTTGCCGCCGCAAAACCCGCCCGTGCCTCTGGGAGCGGCCAGATTATCGACCGACCAGCGCCAGTACTTGCGTGACTTGCAGCGTTTGATTGTGGATGACCTGGGACTAGAACCCGGACAAGCTGTACCGGTTCCCGCTCCCCATATCAGTGATGAGACCATTGACAAGGCTATCGAATCTCTCGCCATTTTGACCGACCCGGGTGCTGGAGGGTTGGATCCGACTCACCCGCAAAGAGCAGATCTTGACAGACTGTATCAACACCTGCAGGGATTAAAAGCAAATCCGAGACCCCCAGGTTGGGAAATTACAGCAGCAGGTGAGTTCAAGCGCGTTAATGATGCTATCGCCCCCATATTGCCGCCATTACCCGCGCAGCGGCAATTGACGCATGATCAGCAGGACGATTTGCACATATTGATTGGCGGGCTTGAAACCGCGCTGGATAATGTGTCATTCAACTGGATTTACCGGAAGAGCTTCCAGGAAAACATGAGACTTCTTGCAAGTGGGCTTGTAGATATCCTGAAATCGGCACCAGATGGGTTGAGAGAAGGCCATGCGTTGCGTGAACCGTTAATGGAACTGTTAGAGAAGATGTATCCAGCGGAACCACGTCCTTTGGATTTAAATACTTTACCACTGAACCCGCTACCGGCAAATCCTGCATTCCCGGCTCAAGACCGCACCAACACCGAGCTTGAAACCGCTTTCAAGGCTGCGAAAACTGCTTTCGCGGAACAAAGGCAAGATGCTGAAAATCTGCTGAGTAACGGCCAGATATTAATGGATTATCAAAAACTGTCCAGCCGCTATCAGGCTGAAATGGAACGTCGCAGCGGGTCCATTTCGCCCACGGATGAATTGCGCAGAAACCAGATTGCGCGTAAATGCAACAAAATGATTGACAGCATAGACATCGCTCTGGCCAAGTTGCGAGAAAAATTCGCGGCAGCAACCAGCCCGGACGAAAAGCGGAAGATTGACGAGAGAATGAAGCGTCTTGAAGAATGCCGTGAAAAGCTGAATGAAGCCGTGTGGAACCAGCCGCAAGGACGTGTCGAATTGGTCAACTGCCTGGCTGACGAGCATGTCGTATTAAGAAACCCCAGTGAAGACGAGATCATGGCGCAAGTCCATGCCTATCTAGGGTTAGGGACAAATGCGCAGGCGGGGGGTCTCCTAGGCGGTATGATGACAACTGAAACCGCATTGGGCATGAAAAAATCCGAGCGTTTCGACGGCCCCGATGTCAGGGTGCAAACAACCGCCATCGCAACCAAGGATGCACAAGATCAACCGGTCACCAAACAATTTGTCACCGTGCAGGGAACAAAAAACAATGCGTATCAGTCGCGGTTTTACTATACCCAGAGTGACATTACCAAGATGAGTGACGAACAACTGATCATGCTGGCTGCAAAAGAAGCAGAAAATTTCAACTTTGGAAACCCAAATAAAAACCTGCCCATCACTTTGAAAGGCAATATGCATCCGCGCCTGGCTGAAGCTATATGCGTATATTGTGAACTAAGAGGCTATACTGTGCCTCGTATTGGGAGCGGCGTAGAGTTACCTCCGCGCAATGCTTCGCAAAAAGCTGATTTCAGGACAAAAGTTCAAAAAACCATTAAGGAAAAAGGACAGGAAATTTACGGAGAAAAAGCCAAAGAACTCGGCCGCGATCAGGCTAAAATCCAAAAACGAGAGATTCGCGCCAAAACATCGGAAGCCGAAGTGCCTTTGCACAATACACGGCGGCCTGGATAGCGGGAAAGTTGCATTTGATTTTTAGTTTCATGCCCTTCGAGACGGCGCACCTTGTGCGCCTCCTCAGGGCCTGAACGCTCCCCTCAAAATTGCCGTTCCATTATATTGAGGTCTGAGGGGATAATGATATTTTTAATTGCATTCTCTATTTCTGAGGTTTTAATTTGGAAATATGTCGACTTCAGGATGATTGCCCCTAAGTAAGATAATGACAATGTTCGTTTTTTAGAGGTGTTGGATTGGCATTTTAAATGCCATTTTTTTTGTTCCGCCATCACCCCTACCGACCACACAATGAAATTTACAATGGCAGCGATTAGCATGAGTGCGTTTAATCGCCGAACACTTCTGATTAATGTGTTTTTAAAGCTAAAACCATATTTGTTATTTTTCATGTCCCGGAAAGATTCTTCAATTTGCATCCTAAAGGAATATAATCGAACAATCTGCTCAGGATTAAAGCTGTTTTTAGGTAGTGAGCTTGCTAACACCCAGGGTTCTTTTTGGCCTTTAGCAAACGCCTTGCTATAACTTCCCCGCTTAATAGCCCCCTTTTTTGTTTTCATTTTCCTGCCTTTGATCTTTTTCCTTATGCTATACAAATCACATATAATTGCTTTGTTATGACTCTTTTTGCATAAGAAAACAGTTCCATGATGTGTAGGCTTTAAAGTGGCTATTTTGTGTAGGGACTTACAAGGGAAACTTTTTCCATCGGCGGTAGTATAATGCTTATCTTGACGAATTCTGCCAATAAAATCCCACTTTTGCTTCTTTACCAAATGGAACCATTTATTATGAAACCCAGCATCACTAATAAGGATGACATGTCCTTTCTCTTCAGGTAAAACCTCATTCAATTTCTCTAAAAATATCTCATATATCTGACTTAACGTCCCGTTCCTATAAGCCATTTCAAATAAAGTAAATCCTCGGCCATCAAGTGCAAGCGATGCCCTTATGAGTTGAAATTCACTATCCGCAGTTAAACAACTAGTATCAACAAGAATGGGGCACCACCCTGTTTTAGGCACAACTTTTTCCGCTAACGCTTTATAGAAACAACCTCTATGTTCTTCTAGGGTTGGATTGGAAACTAACCGGTCAACACGTTTGATAGCGTGCTTGTCCGGTGTTTTGCTAGCAATTGCCCTACCTAACGCTGTCACACTTAACTTTTTTGCTTTAAGCAAACCATCACAGGTGATGGTTAACGTATCTAGTACTTTTTTATGCAAGAATGAAGATTCTTGCATAAATTTATGTAATAATTTTTTCCCTTGCATAGTGAGGTTTCCATATTCTTGGTCGAATTTGGATTTTAACTTCACTATGCAATTTTTCTACTCTTTGTTTTTATGGTTTTTATGAGAAATTTTGAGGGGAGCGTTCAGCCTCAGGGCGAACGGTGGTGAAAATCCTGTTTGTGGTGAGGAACCACTCACTCCCTAAGAGCGGCTTCAATCTGTATGCGTAATTCCGCGAGCTGTCCGTGAAAAAAATGTCCGGCTTGCGGGAAGCGGATAATAACAGGTTTGGGTACGCGTGCTTCCGCCCATTCCAGGACTTCCCTGGCGGGGACGACATCATCCAGCTCACCTTGCACCAGCACCCAGGGGCAAGGGATAGGCGGTAAATCCCGCATGGGAAAATGCTGCACAGGCGGTGCGACCGTCACCAGTTTTTTCACCGGCACGCGCGTCGCCGCTTTCGCGGCTATGAAAGCCCCGAATGAAAACCCGGCCAGCCAGATCTCCTGCTGCGGACGTTCCTGCTGCATCCAGTCCATCACGGCCAGCAAATCATCCAGCTCACCATTGCCGTGATCAAAACGACCTTCACTGCGCATCACGCCGCGGAAATTAAAACGTACCGTGACCAGCCCCATTCCCTGAAACAGTTTTCCCAGTGTGGTAACCACCTTGTTGTGCATGGTACCGCCGTGCAGCGGATGCGGATGACAGACTATGCCTAGCGCACCGCGTTCCGGGCCCGTGGGTTCACTGACGGCCACTTCCAGCTTGCCTGCCGGGCCGGTTATAACTTGCGTCGCTTCTTTGGTGAGTGTGGTAATCATGCCGTCATAATAGCATAAATCCCGTTAACTGAATCCTCTCCCGATGGCAGAACATGAAAATTCATCGACTGTTTCCCGGCCCTCGTGTTACCATGCGCGCAAAATCAATCATGTGACAATCATCGCTGTACAAAACCACGGGTAATACTTTTTTATCAGGGCAACCATGAATGAACACTATTGAATTTCTGACAGCGCTCGCATCAATGCCTGCCTTCCAGCCTGAAGTGAAAACGCTGATTGCCGCTCAGCCTCCGGCCGTGCAAGACGCATTTCGTGAGCAAAACGCACAGGCACTGAAACATGCTCTTCAACCGCGCCCGCATGAAATCACTATCCATGAGCGCACGGTCACTGAAATCTGACGCGCCGGCAATAACGAATCCATTATCCACATGACAAAAATGAGTTCTCTTACGGTGGTCGGCAGCGGTATCCGCTTCATGTCGCATTTGACTATCGAAGCGAAAGCCGTAATCGAAGCCGCCGACAAAATCCTGTATCTGGTCAACGATCCAGCCATGCGCGCATGGCTGCTTGCGCGACATCCCGAGGCGGAGTCACTGGAAAAAGCTTATTACGATTATCCGAAACGCGCCTCTGCTTATCAGGCGATGACCCGCACCATCTTGCAAGCGCTTGAATGCGGACGGCACATCTGTGTGGTGCTGGAAGGCCATCCCGGCGTGTTCGCGCGGCCCGCGCTGGAGGCAGTCATACAAGCCAGACTCGCGGGACACACCGCTGTCATGCTGCCCGGGATTTCCGCTGACGCCTATCTTTTCTCCGAATTGCAGATTGATCCCGGTTCTGCCGGCTGCCAATCTTATGAAGCGACCGATTTTTTAATTCACCGCCGCGCATTTGACGGCTGCAGTCACTTGCTGCTGTGGCAAGTCAGCATGATAGGCATATTGACCCGTCATGACGCACATGATCACCGCCGCGGCACGCAACTCCTGGTGGAACGACTTGGCGAAGTTTATCCTGATTCGCATGCGGTCACCTTGTTCGAAGGCAGCCAATATCCGCACATCGCCTCGCGTATTGAAAAATGTCCGCTGAAAAATCTGGCGAACGCCGGCATTTCAGGCATGACCACTCTCTACATTCCACCGGCGCGCAAACCGCCCACAGATATGCGTATGCTGCAACAACTGGGAATCATGGAAGTCCATGCAAAAACCGATGTCTGACCGGCTGCCATCACGTTTGAAAAAATATACGCAATATTATGCAGGCGTGCAGCCAGCCTGCTGGTTATTCGTTTTCCTGCACGGCCTGGATTCGCTGCTCATCAGCATCTGTTATTTTTTACCGCTTTATTTCGTGCAGCAGCTGCATTTTTCCGTTACCACCTCAGGCTTCACCATTGCGTTTTACAGCCTGGGAACCATGGCCGGCAGTGTAATGGGGGGGTACGGCAGACCGCTATTCTCCGCGTCATATTGCCGTAATCAGCCTGCTCGCGCAGGGAATTGCCTTTTTCTGTCTGTCAACGCTGCGCTCTCCCTTCACGTTCATGGCTGCGTTATTTTTTCTTGGCGCCGCCACTTACAGTTTTATCACCGCGAATTTTCTCTGGGCATTTGCGTTATGCCGGACTGAAAATCCGGAAAGACTGAAAGTCATGAACCTGATGGAAACTGCGTCAAACCTGGGTCTGGGTCTCGCTGCGGTCATCATCAGCGTCTTTCTGGATCATGACTTGCGATTATTGGCTGTGTTTTCCTCAATCCTGCTGGCCGGCGCCGCCATGCTGCTGCTATTTTTCCCGCCGTCTCTTTCATCCAGTCCGCGCGCACGTGTTTCCTCTCATGATTCAAGCCTTTCTTCACATGCGTCGTCCATGCGCCTGACACTGCTCACGGTTTTTTGCAGCCTGTTTTTTGTCGGCTTGATCATTTCCCAGCTCGGCAGCACGTATTCTCTCTTTGTGCATCATGCTTTTCCGCATTATCACCTGGGCGGGTTTGGCTGGCTGTTCGCGTTAAACACCTTCCTGGTCGTTTTGCTGCAGACACCGCTTGCCTGTCATCTGCGCCGTTATCCTCCGGTTTTAATCATGGGCGCGGGCGCGTTTTTGCTGGGATCAGGCATGTTCACGCTGATCTTCGCCTTACATTTTTCTCTGGTCATTCTTGCCTGTCTTCTCTATACCACCGGAGAAATGTTGTTTTTTTCTGTCGCGCAACTGATATGTTACGAACAGGCGCCCGCCGATAAAAAAGGCCTGGTTCTGGGAGGTTATCGACTGGTCTACGCGGTCAGCCGTATCCTGGGGCCGGCCGCGGGAAGTTATCTCTATGAGGGGTTTGGCGCAGCTTGCTTGTGGTTTGTGTGCGGACTGATAGGCACAGTCTGCCTCGCCGCCGCCGTGATTTATCACTATTACATTGAGGAACTCATCCCTATGCAGCCTCTTACGAATGGCGCATCCGCCGCGAACCGCGCGCCGGAATGACGCACGCTATCGTTCACATGCATGAAACGCGCGTCTCGCGCCGGAATTTCCACAGACGGCGCAATAATGCCTTGCCGGTCTGACTTGTTGTGAAAATAATGAAAACGCACACTTTTCGCAATCCTGCCAATGACGGTATCCGCGCAGATATTCGCTTCACACGACAATTCTTCACAAAAGACACGCATGATATATTCCAGTTCCAGCATTTCAGCAATTGTGCTGGACACTTCACGTGATTTGGGCGAAAACACATGCGTGGAAGGATGCTGCAGCGAATAATAAACCATTGCCCCAGGCGCGGAAAAATCAAAATGCGCGGGCTGCATCAGCGTAGGAAGATATTTTTTCATGCCGTAGGAAGCAGAAAACGCGTGCTGGATTTGACTAAGCGGCAGCGCGGCGTCATCACACGCGGGCACATATCCCGGCACCGCGCCCAGAGCGGTAGCGAACAAATGCCGCGCGGTATCGGTAAGATAGGGATTGGGTTTGAGGTTGCGTTTTTCCTGAATCAGTGAAAAAGCCATGTCGTAATAAATCCGGTTTCTGTCGTATTCGAATTTACGCCACGCCATTTCATGCAGATATAATTTCAATTTCATCCAGGCACTGTCCGTGTGCAGTTTATTGACCCATTTTTCACTGAAATAAACCAGACAGGAACGCCATTCGCATTTCAGGGTCTGACTGCGGATGATTTCCCTGAACAGGAACCAGTGGTCATACAATGTTTTTGGCGCGAGATGCTGAATATTGAAGTCCCGTTTCAGATTGGCATGATGAGTATTGCAGCCTATATTAGGCAGCATGAAAGTGGAACGCGCGCCAGATGTCACCGTCAACAGTCCGTTGGGCGCGTAAATCCTGTCGCTTTCGCATCCCAGCAAGGTTGAAAAGGGAAAAAAATGTCCCGGCGAATATACCAGCCAGGGAATAGTGATTTTTTTATGTCTGAGATCGATGAAATATTCCAGCTGTTTTTCCAATACCATTCCCATGGGAGAACCGCCCATCCCATAGCCCAGATGTTTGACTATATCAGCGGGCGCTTGCGGATCCGACAGGCGGTAATAACCCTGCTTGCCGTCCGGCATATATGAGCTTTGGGTATCACCTTTCAACGCGCCATAAGGAAGATAAACCAGGTAGAGTGGAAAAGTGTCATCGGGACTTAATTGGTCCACGATTTTCGTGAACTGCGGTTCCACGCAGGCGACGCGCTCACGCACCGTCTTCCAGGTCGTTTTGACCACGCCGTTTCTTTCGTCATGTTCCGTCACCATCATACGCTGTTATCCAGTATGTGCAGATTCGCAGGGAATCGCGTCAAAGCAGAGCAAAACGCTGCGCCTGAGAAAACATGCGCCGCTCTATCCGTGGGGGGTTTTTATTTTGTTTTTTCTTGCATGCAAAAAATTTCTGGCAATCTTATCTGCTTGTTTGAATTTGTCAATCGAACAAGAGAGTAATATTCATATTATTTTTGTTGTTGCTCTAATGGATTCCCGCTTGTGCGGGAATGACAAGCATGCGGGATGTAATCATGGAATCATATCATGAGCGCTGGCTGGCTTTGGCCAGCCGGTCACGAATGGCTTCCCATTCCATGGTGTCAGGAACCGCTTGCACAATAATGTTTTTCAATCCCTGATGATCCAGCGTGCGCAACGTGCGATAAAGTTCATGCGCGTAAGCACCGGGATGATCCGGCATTTGCACATGCAGCACATCCTTGCGCGCGCTTGCATGCCCGCTGGTATGCGTCAACAATGCGAGGGGAAACTCGGTGATAGGGAGAGACTGCAGATAAGCAGGTATTTTTTCCGCGGCCAGCACCCGTGTTTTTGTCAGCGGAGCATAATGCAAGTGATGCATGCCGGGCGCGCGCGCTTCCGACACTCCCTGATGAGCGGCAACCGGTGCGTGGATCACGTCATGAATGGCTTGTGAAGTAATCATCCCGGGCCGCAAAATCACGGGGACAGGACCGCTTAAATCCACAATCGTGGATTCCAGCCCGATGGCGCAGTCACCGCCATCCAGTATCCAGTCTACCTTGTCGCCCAATTCTTCCCTGACCGCCGCCGCACTGGTAGGGCTGATGTGAGTAAAGCGGTTTGCGGACGGCGCAGCAACGCCGCTGCCAAATGCGCTCAACACCGCATGGGCGACGGGATGAGCGGGAACGCGCAATCCCACCGTCTCTTGCCCGCCAGTCACAATATCCAGTACATGCGGTTGTTTTTTCAGTATCAGCGTGAGCGGACCAGGCCAGAATGCCTGCGCGAGCTGCCAGGCGGCGGGGGGGATATCACTGGCCCACTCCGTCAATTGCGACGCCTCAGCAAGGTGAACAATCAAAGGATGGTTGAACGGCCGCTCCTTGGCAGCGAAAATACGCCGTACCGCCGCTTCATTACGCGCATCCGCGCCCAGCCCATAAACGGTTTCCGTTGGAAGCGCTACCAGTCCGCCCGCGCGCAATATGTCTGCTGCCTTGATAATTTCGGGTGTAATCATGATCAACTCACTATTAAGGGCGGTTAATATAGCATTTTATGCTCAGGATAGTTAACATAAGCCCATATGACCGAAGCCGACAGACTACCAGCAGAACCTGAAATGCCCGCCGCATCACCGGCCCCTGCCGCACCGATAGCAACTGTAAAAGGGCAGGCGGTCATTGACTTGCCCAAGGATTTATACATCCCTCCCGACGCCATGAAGGTGTTTCTGGAAGCCTTTGAAGGCCCGCTGGACTTTCTGCTTTATCTGATTAGAAAGCAAAACCTGGATATCCTGGACATTCCCATCGCGGCCGTCACCCGGCAATACATGGAATATATTGATTTGATGCAGGAATTATCCCTGGAACTGGCTGCGGAATACCTGGTCATGGCGGCGATTCTCGCGGAAATCAAATCCCGCATGCTGTTACCGCGTGTCAGCGATACGGAAAATGAGGAAGACGACCCGCGCGCGGAACTGGTGCGCCGGCTGCAGGAGTACGAACGCTATAAGCAGGCTGCGGAAGATTTGAACCTCTTTCCCCGCGAAGAACGTGATTTCTTTATTGTCCAGGCGGATGGCAGCCAGATCGCTGTGGAAAAACCCCTTCCCAGCGTTTCCATGACCGACTTGATGGATGCCCTCATGGATGTCTTGCGCCGCGCGGAATTGAACGCCCGTCACCACATCCAGATTGACGCCTTGTCCGTGCGTGAAAAAATGACCATCATTCTCACCTCCATACAGGAGAAAGATCACTTCCCCTTCGCCAGCCTGTTCAATCTCAAGGAAGGACGGCTGGGAGTTGTGGTCACTTTTTTGGCCATGCTGGAGTTGCTCAAACAAAGCCTGATTGATTTCATTCAGGCCGCGCCGTTTGCTCCCATCTACCTCAAATCCAAGACAGCCTGACCACTGCTTGTTTTCATTTTCATGGACTTGCGACTATACTTATACAAAACCATTTCATTTTTGGGGACTGTATGCCCGAACCAGAATCTGATAACAAACAAGAAGCTGAAACCCCCATCCAGACACTGGCGGCGGGGATGTCCAAATCAGGCGAACCTGGCACGAAAGAGCGTAAAAAATTTCAAAGCACACATGCGCAAGTCATGAAAGGACTTACCGAAGCCTTTTATCAATTACCCAAGGAAAAAACCGATGACGCGGCCTTTCTCAGCATGGTGATACTGGATGCAAAAGCCGCACGTTTACGCGCCAAAGCCAGAACAACGGTGGAATCCCACGAACTGGCTCATATCAGCGGCAATATTTCCGCCACGCTTTCCAAAATGCAGCAATCCAAATCCACTGTGGCTTTTCATTCCCAGTATGTACAGCAATTCGCCCCCCTGCAGGCCGATGCCAATCAGCGGCAAATGCAGGCAGAAGAACTGGGCAACGCCATCACCACTTTCCTGGGCAACTTGCATACCAAGCTCAAGGGTCTGGATACCAAATCGGAAAGTGAACGGGAAAAAGAATTGTCTGAACTTTCCAAACAATGGCAACAGCTGGAAGCACAAACAGACAGGCTGGGCATTAACATGGAGTCGCTGCTGCAAAAGCTGAATGCCATGCACCAGGAGGCATACAACATGCTGCCTGCCCAGGATAAGGCCGGATTACCGCCTCCCGCTGTGCCGGGTGCCGCCCCGCGGGCCGCTGAAACTGTCAAAACAGCAGAAAAACCTGCCACGTCTGAACCAGGCCAGGAAGGTCCGGAATAATCAGAAGGGTTACGATGTAAGCTCTTGCCGCTGCGGCATCAGCAAGTGGTGCAGGCGCACGCCTGACAACCATAGCATGGCAAAATACACCAGCACCGCAGATGCCAGTAAAAACGCCAGGTGTTCTATACGCCAGGAAGCGCGGCTTGCGATCCAGGCGGTAATATCGCCCGCGCCTATCCACAGCCAGATGGCGAGCACGCTGTTGGCAAGTATCAGGCGCAATGAAAACAGCCGCCATCCTTCACGCGGGTGATAAAAACCCCGCTGGCGCAGGTAATATAACAGGCAGCCGGTATTCACCAGCGCGGCCAGAGAGGTGGATAAAGCAATACCGGCGTGCGCGAGCGGCCAGATCAGAATAATATTCAGTATCGTGTTCGTGATCATGGCGATGACAGCAATACGCACTGGCGTGCGCAAATCCTGTTTCGCATAAAAACCTGCCGCCAGGACTTTCACCAGCATGAAGGGCGCGATACCCAGCGCGAATGCTGACAAGCTTTTTTGCGCCATGAGAACGGAATGGCCGTCAAAACGCCCATACTGAAACAGCGTAGACAACATGGGCCCTGCCATGACCGCAAGCACTACTCCGGCCGGAATACCGACCAGCAGAACAGCGCGCAGCGCCCAGTCCAGCGTCAGAGAGAATGATTCTTCTGACTGCGCGGCATGATGACGCGACAGATGCGGCAAAATCACCGTCGAGATAGCCACGCCAAAAACGCCCAACGGGAACTCCATCAGACGGTCGGAATAATATAGCCAGGAGACACTGCCAATCACCAAGAGCGAGGCAAACATGCTGTCTATCATTAAATTGATCTGTCCCACCGACACGCCAAAAAGCGCGGGCACCATTAATTTCAGAACCCGCATGACACCCGGATCGTGAAAATGAATACGCGGCCGCGGCAGCAACCGCAGATTCCTGAGAAAAGGCCATTGAAACAGCAGCTGGATCACGCCGGCGATGAACACGCCCCAGGCCAGCCCTATGATGGGTTTGGCAAAATGCGGCGCCAGCCAGATCGCGGCCGCGATCATGACGACATTCAAAAAAACCGGTGTAAACGCCGCCACCCAGAAACGGCTGTAGGTATTCAGCACGGCCCCGGAGAATGCCGTCAGGGAAATCAGCATCAAATACGGAAAGGTGATGCGCAGCATGGTCACGGCCAGGTCGAAACGGTCGCCCGAACCTGCAAAACCAGGCGCGAACAAGCTGACTATCCAAGGTGCCGCCATGATACCAAGCAGGGTCACGATCAGCAGCGCCGCCCCTAGCGTTCCGGACATGGAATTAATGAACTGTTGTACTTCTTCCCGGGATTTTGTTTTTTGATATTCAGACAACACGGGAACAAATGCCTGGGAAAATGAGCCTTCCGCAAACAGGCGCCGCATGAGATTGGGTATGCGGAATGCAATGGAAAAAGCGTCAAATTGCGCTGACGCACCAAACAAGGTGGCGGTCACCATGTCCCGGATAAACCCGAATACCCGGGATATCATGGTCATGCTGATAACGATTGATGTTGATTTGACTAGACTTTTGCTCACGGCGCACAACCAAAAATTCAAGTATATTCCCCGCGGCAGGCCGCGGGAATCTTAACAAGAGGTTCCCCGGGGGAAATGGGCACCCGTCTTCCCCGGTCATCTGCGCGGTTTGTTTTATTCCGCGTTGACAACCTAATCCTTAATTTGCATGAGTTTACACCGTGCCCACGGTCCTGGGGAGTGTTTTTTTCCACCGATTTCAAATTGACAATATCTTGAAAAGCGGGCATATTACGCACTCTTTTTGAAACATACCTTAGATAAATAAAAGATTTTGGAGAAGAACCTTGGCTAATACAAAGCAAGCAAAGAAGCGCGTTCGCCAATCCGAAAAGCATCGGCGACACAATGCCAGCATGCGTTCCATGCTTCGCACCTACATCAAGAAAGTCACTGCCGCGATTGCAGCAGGCAATCAAGAGGCAGCTCTTGCTTCTCTTCAGGAAGCAACTCCCGTGATAGACCGCATGGTCAACAAGGGCATCATTCACAAGAATAAAGCTGCGCGTCACAAGAGCAGATTGACCCAGCACGTAAAAAAGTTAGGTGAAAAAGCCGGCGCCAACGCTTAAGTCTGCTGATTTTGCCATAAAATCCCTGCACTAGCCCTGCTATTGCGGGGTTTTTTGTTTGTCCCGCTTCCCTCCGGATACACCCGGACAATGGCGCCAAAAAACTCCGCTGGCCAGCCCGGCAGCTTTTTCATCGCCCGCTATTCTTCCCCAGCGCTCCCTTGGTCAATCAGATAATGCATGGTTTCTTTGGCAAGCTCATCCAGCCCTTGCCTGGCCAGGCCCGAAATGATGAATACACGGCCTTTCCAGCGCAGTCTCTTGACTATGTCCCGGCATTTTGACTCTGCCTCTTCCGGCATCAGCAAGTCCACCTTGTTCAATACCAGCCAGCATTCCTTTTTCATCAAATCATCGCTGTACTTGGCCAATTCAGCTGAAATGGCTTTCACATTCTCTACCGGATCACTGCCGTCCACGGGCGCAACATCAACCACGTGGTAAAGCAAACGCGTCCTCGCGACGTGTTTCAGAAAGCGTATGCCCAGGCCTGCCCCTTCCGCCGCCCCTTCAATCAATCCGGGCAAATCTGCGATCACGAAACTGCGAAAATGGGAAACCCGAACCACACCCAGGTAAGGATAAAGCGTAGTAAACGGGTAATCCGCCACTTTAGGCCGTGCTGACGACATGGAACTGATAAGAGTGGATTTGCCTGCGTTAGGCATGCCTACCAGCCCTACATCAGCCAATACCTTTAATTCCAGCCGCAGGTTACGCTTTTCGCCTTCCTGACCGGGAATTGTTCTGCGCGGAGCGCGGTTGACACTACTTTTAAAACGAGCATTTCCCACGCCATGGCGCCCGCCTTTTGCCACGCAGGCAACCTGGCCTGCCATGGTCAAATCAACGATCAATTCATCCGTATCATCATCGTAAACGATAGTCCCCACTGGAACCCTCAAAAACAAGTCCTGGCCGCTTTTTCCCGTGCAGTCCCTGCTGCCCCCCTTCTCGCCGTTTTCAGCTCTGTAGGTGCGAATATAGCGGTAATCCACCAGCGTATTAATGCTTTCATCCGCCTGCAAATACACGCTGCCGCCGTCACCGCCGTCACCGCCGTCGGGACCGCCCAGCGGCATGAATTTCAAGCGCAAAAAACTGCACGCGCCATTGCCGCCCTTGCCGGCTTCGATATAAATTTTCGCCTCATCTACGAATTTCATAATGACCACATTCAGATACGGTTGGACTGAAGCATACAATATTTTTATTATTCAAAAAGATGCGACAGAATATCCCTGGTAAAAAAAAGCCTCACCAGGGAAGGATGAGGCTTCTTATTGATTTTAAATTAAATTATCCAAGGGGCGGCATAATCGCCCGGCAGAAGTCGTCAAGCTGCTTCTACTGGTTCTACAGGTTCAATGCTCACGCTGCGTTTGCGCATGGGTCCTTTGACACCAAACACAACGCGGCCGGATACCAATGCGTAAAGCGTGTGGTCTCTGCCCAGACCAACATGCATGCCGGGGTGAAACTTGGTCCCGCGTTGGCGGACAAGAATTTCACCAGCATTGACGATTTGTCCGCCATAACGCTTGATACCGAGATATTTGGGGTTAGAATCACGACCATTTCGTGTACTACCGCCAGCTTTTTTATGTGCCATTGTGGATCCCCCTGCTAAGCCTCAATCTGCGTGATTTTTACTTCGGTAAAGTTCTGTCTGTGACCCTGCCATTTTTCATGGTGTTTTCTGCGACGGAACTTGACGATCTCAATCTTCTTATGACGGCCTTGGGATACAACGGTCGCTGACACTTTGCAGCCATCCAGGTAAGGACGTCCCACCTTGATTTTGTCGCCTTCACCCACTAATAAAATCTTGTCAAAATTTACAGTCGAGCCCACCTCTTCAGGCAGTGACTCAAGCTTCAGGGTATCTCCCTCTTGAACACGGTATTGTTTACCGCCACTAAATATTACTGCGTACATTTATAACACTCCAACGCTGTCCATTTGATACGGATACTAAAAAGAGGGTGAATTATATTTTATTACCCTCACAGCCGCAACTACTTTACAACAAGATACAAGGCTTGAGACTTGAACCGTCGTCAAATCAATACGGAACTCGCTTCGAATCCAGCCCGGCACGAATAACCGCAAACAATCAAGTCAGTCTTCACGTCAAACAAAAAGCCAGATTAGCGAACCAATCTGGCGAGTTTTAAAACGATTTATTATTTTATTTATAACCTTTAGGCTGCTGCATTATCATCGCGGCGGCCAACCAGTTCAACAATGGCCATGGGCGCATTGTCACCCTTGCGAAAATCGCATTTCAATATACGCAAATATCCGCCCGGACGTGTCTTAAAGAATGGTCCGATTTCGTTAAACAGTTTCAACACGGCTTCACGATCGCGAAGACGGGTATAGGCAAGCCGGCGCTTATGTAACGTGTCTTCCTTGGCCAATGTGATAAGTGGCTCAACAAATCTTCTCAATTCTTTGGCCTTTGGTAATGTTGTTTTAATCATTTCATGTTGCAGCAAGGAAACCATCATGTTTTTAAACATTGCCTTGCGATGGCTGCTTGTGCGACTCAGATTACGACCACTGTTACGATGACGCATGACTATAAACCCTTTTAATTTTAATACTTGATATCAATATATTCTCTGGATCAATGACATTTCCAATCAGTTACTTGGCTTCATCTTTTTCATGAGCTGATGTGGGCGTCCGCCAGCCATCAATTTTGGTACCCAACGCCAGACCATGCGCAGCAAGTACATTTTTGATCTCGGTTAAAGATTTCTTGCCCAGGTTAGGTGTTTTCAAGAGATCTGCCTCGGTGCGCTGTACCAGATCACCGATAAAGAAAATATTTTCTGCCTTCAGACAGTTTGCAGATCTGACCGTCAATTCAAGATCATCAACCGGACGGTAATAAATCGGATTGACCGAGTCTTCACGCGAAGATTTTTCCTGAACCAGCGGAGCTGATTGCAGGTCTACAAATGCTGCCAATTGCTGCTGCAAAATAGTTGCTGACCGTCTGATCGCTTCTTCCGGATCCAGTGTGCCATTTGTTTCAAGGTCAATCACTAATTTATCCAAGTCTGTTCGTTGTTCAACACGGGCATTTTCAACCGTGTAAGCAACCCGGCGAATCGGGCTGAAGCTGGCATCAAGGTGCAAAGCGCCTATGGTCGTCTTGCCTTCAGTCTTACGCGTTCTGACAACGGCTGGCTGATAACCTCTTCCCAGCATGACTTTCAAGGTCATGTTAAGCGAACCGCTTTCATTCAAGTGCGCGATGACATGATTTGGATTAATAATTTCAACATCGTGCTCGGGTTCAATATCGCCGGCAATAACAGGGCCCGGACCCTTTTTGCTAAGCTTAAGAGTCACATCCTGACGTCCATGGAGCCTGATAGCCACACCCTTGAGGTTTAGCAGGATTTCAACGACATCTTCCTGAACGCCTGAAATAGCACTGTATTCATGCAAAACACCATCGATTTTTACTTCAACGATAGCAGCTCCCGGCATAGAAGACAGCAATATTCTACGCAAGGTGTTTCCTAGTGTATGTCCAAAACCGCGTTCAAGCGGTTCCAATGTGATTTTCGCATGAAATGGCGAAACCGTTTCGACGGCGATTTCACGAGGTGTTAAAAAATCAAATGGATTATTTTGCATGTAACAACCTCTCTATCCCAGAAGTGACTATTTAGAGTAAAGCTCAACAATTAACTGTTCATTAATATCTGGCGGCAAGCGATCACGATCCGGGGCATTTTTGAATGTGCCGGAGTACGCGCCTGCATCAACTTCCAGCCAGTCACAGCTAGGACGGGCTTGTGCCAATGTCAAAGCCGATTGTATGCGCAACTGGGTCTTGGCGCCTTCACGCACACTGACAACATCACCGGGAGACAGTAAATAAGATGGTATGTTTACCACCTTGCCATTCACCAGGATACAGCGGTGAGTCACCAACTGTCTTGCTTCCGCACGGGTGGATCCAAAGCCCATACGGTAAACAACGTTATCCAGTCTTCTTTCAAGAAGCTTCAACAGATTTTCACCCGTTGAACCTTTCAAGCGAGTTGCTTTTTTGAAATAGTTTTCAAATTGACGTTCCAGAATACCATACATTCTGCGAACTTTCTGCTTTTCGCGTAACTGAACGCCATGTTCTGTTTCACGACCGCGGCGGGCGCCATGTTGCCCTGGCGCAGTGTCCAGTTTACATTTTGTATCCAAAGATCTAACACCGCTCGTAAGTGAAAGATCCATTCTTTCCCGTCGGGAAAGTTTGCAGCGAGGACCTAAATACCGTGCCATTTGATTATCTCCTGTTACACGCGTCGTTTCTTGGGCGCGCGGCAGCCATTAAATGGGATGCCTGTTACGTCTGTGATTGATACAATTTTCAAGCCGACTGCGTACAATGCTCGAATTGCGGATTCTCTGCCAGGTCCCGGACCTTTTACTCTGACCTGGACATTTTTCATGCCAAAGTTTTCAACTACAGCCTGACCAGCTTTTTGAGCAGCTTCACCTGCCGCATAAGGCGTTGATTTACGCGAACCACGGTAGCCGCAGTTTGCTGCGCTGGTCCAGGCGACTGTGTTTCCCTGGACATCGGTAATAGTTACAATCGTGTTGTTAAATGATGAATAGATATGTGCAATGCCATCACTTATTTGACGTTTTGATTTCTTTCTTGGTTTTACTGCTGCTTCAGCCATGTCGCTTGTCTACCTTCTATTTGCCTTTTCTTTTGCCTTTGCGTGTGCGCGCATTTGTCCTGGTGCGTTGTCCGCGGGCAGGCAAGCCACGTTTATGGCGTGTGCCGCGATAAGTACCCAGCTCAACAAGACGTTTGATATTCATTGCTACTTCTCGGCGCAAATCACCTTCTACACGAAACTTGGCAATCTCGCCTCGCAAGCCTTCGAGTTCAGCTTCAGTCAAATCTTTGACTTTTTTGGTAGGATCAACTTTCGCCGAGCCACAGATGACTTTGGCACGATTTCGTCCAATCCCATAAATAGCAGTAAGCCCTATAACAATATGCTTCTGCATTGGTATAATTACGCCTGCAATACGGGCAGCCATTCAATCACTCCTAACTTTCTTACTAAATTATCTTAACAAACATACAAAAAGCGCATGAGTGTAATATTCAATTACGGAAAAATCAACCTTGTTTTTGTTTATGACGCTTTTCTTTGCAAATAATCCTGACAACGTTATGACGTTTAACGACCTTGCAATTGCGGCATATCTTTTTAACAGATGCACCCACTTTCATTTTTTTATCCTCAAGCTTGCTCTTATTCATGCGACAATAAGCCTGGCGCAGAACAAGTGTTTCATTTATAACAAAAAACCAAGCATTAGCGAAGGGAGTTAAAACCACCGCCTCGCAAATTTGCCTTCTTTAACAATGACTCATATTGAAAAGACATAATATGAGCCTGTACCTGTGCCATAAAGTCCATCACAACCACCACGATGATCAGCAGGGAAGTGCCGCCAAAATAAAAGGGGACATTCCAGGCTAATATCAGGAACTCTGGCAGCAGGCAGACTAATGTAACATAGATCGCACCTGCAAGTGTCAACCGTGTCATGACATTATCGATATATCGCGCTGTCTGTTCGCCTGGACGTATCCCGGGAATGAACGCGCCAGACTTTTTCAGGTTTTCAGCAGTTTCTTTCGGGTTGAAGACAAGCGCAGTGTAGAAGAAACAGAAAAAGATAATGCCCGCACTGAACAAAATCATGTGTAATGGCTGGCCTTGCTGCAACGCAACACTTAAAGTGCTCAGCCATTCCATCCCTTTTGTGTTGCCAAACCATTGTGCGATGGTGGCAGGGAACAAAATAAGGCTGGATGCGAATATGGGAGGTATCACACCTGCCATATTGATCTTCAAGGGCAAATGTGAACTCTGAGCGGAATAAACCTTGCCGCCCTGCATACGCCTTGCATAATTGATAGTAATTCGACGCTGTGCGCGTTCAATAAAGACAACCAGGGCGACGACGCCTATAACAGCCGCGGCCACCAATAACAATACCACAACTTGTAACTGTCCTTCTCTTACCTGTTCCAGCGTTCTTCCCAATGCCGCGGGAAGTCCAGCAACAATACCAGCAAAGATAATCATGGAGATACCGTTGCCTATGCCGCGTTCCGTGACTTGTTCACCCAGCCACATCAGGAACATGGTCCCGGTAACCAGCGTCAATGCCGTTGTAAAGTAGAAGGCAAACCCCGGAGCAAGAGCAACGCCATTCGCCACCAGCATCTTGGATACGCCAATTGCCTGAAATGCCGAGAGTATCACTGTTCCGTAGCGGGTATACTTGTTTATTTTACGCTGCCCTGATTCACCTTCTTTCCGCAGTTCGGACAGGCTTGGTGAAAGAACAGTTAACAACTGGATAATAATGGACGCAGAGATATAAGGCATGATACCCAATGCAAAAATGCTAAAGCGCATCAGCGCACCGCCTGAGAACATGTTGAACAAGCCTACAATATTATTTTGCTGCCCGTTAAAAAGTTCCTGCAAGCGTTGTGGATTCAGGCCCGGTACAGGAATGTATGAGCCAATCCTGAATACTACAATTGCTAGTAATACGAATAATAAACGATATTTAAGATCCGTAAATCCGCTAGAATTGAAATTGACACCGCGCCTGCCTTCTGCCATTTATCCCTCGATTTTTCCCTTAGCTGCTTCTATTGCCTTACGGGCACCCGCAGTAACCGCTATACCACGAATGGTAACAGCACGGCCAATTTCACCCGATCCTATAATTTTGATATCTTTGGTGTCACGTCTGACCAAGCCTGCCGCTATCAAAGCTGCGAGGTCAATCACATCAGATTCGACACGACCAAGATCTGACAAATAAACTTCATCCCTGTGCAATGATTGTCTGGAGCGAAATCCCGATTTAGGGATTCGTCTTTGCAAAGGCATTTGGCCGCCTTCGAAACCGACCTTGTGATATCCACCCGCGCGAGCGCGCTGACCTTTATGACCTCTGCCACATGTCTTGCCTTTACCTGAACCTATGCCACGACCTAACCGTTTAGATTTAGTCTTGGAACCAGGAGCTGGATGTAAAGTATTAAGTTGCATCTTTACAATACCTCTACAGATGTTGTTAACGTTATTTCTGCTGATATTGCCTGATATCAGGTCAGGCTATCCGAGCAGCTCTTCTACATTCTTGCCGCGTTTTGACGCCACGAAGTCTGGCGTAGTGATACTGGACAACGCCTTGAGCGTAGCTCTGACCACGTTGACCGGATTGGTGGAGCCGCCAATTTTTGCGAGTACATTCTTGACGCCAAGCACTTCAAACACTGCGCGCATGGCACCACCTGCAATGATACCGGTACCATCGGAAGCCGGCTTCATGAATACGCGTGTCGCGCCATGTTTGCCAGTGACCTGATGATGCAGAGTGTCGCCTTTCAATACAACATGCCGCATATTCTTTCGCGCATTTTCGAGAGACTTCTGAATCGCAACAGGCACTTCTCGCGCTTTACCTCTGCCAATGCCAATACGGCCGTTACCATCGCCAACCACTGTCACTGCCGCGAAGCTGAAGATTTTACCGCCTTTGACCACTTTTGCATTACGTGCAACAGCTACAAGCTTTTCAGTGTAGCCGTCACCTTTAGAACCTTGATCAAAACTTGCCATAGCTTAACCCTTATGTGCCTTAAAATTGTAACCCAACTTCTCTTGCCGCTTCAGCCAGTGCCTTAATGCGGCCATGGTATGCAAAACCAGCGCGGTCAAATGCGACTTCTGTAATACCAGCTTCCAGGGCTCTTTGGGCAATCAGTTTACCCACTTCTTTAGCCGCCTCAATATTACCTGTAGACTTCATTTTTTTACGCAATTCTTTATCCAGTGTTGATGCGCAAACCAGTGTCTTAGCACCATCAGACGATGTTACCTGTGCGTACATATGACGCGGCGTCTTGTGTACAGTCAATCGGGTAACTTCCAAGTCACGGATTTTTAATCGTGTACGCTTGGCTCTACGCAATCTTGTAATTTTCTTATTCATTACCATTTCACCCTGCTAATAACTTGTTCGCTCTTATAATTGGTGCGCAACCCTGTCTTTTATGCGATGTATTCATACGAATCATTGCATTTGCCACTTTGAAATACTGCATCCTAGTACGATGCGCTATTTCTTCTTCGTTTCCTTGATTTCTATGACTTCATTTGCATAACGCACGCCCTTGCCTTTATAAGGTTCAGGTCCGCGTATTTGTCTTATCTGCGCCGCCACCAGGCCAACCATTTCTTTATTTGAACCTTTTATGACGATTTCAGTCTGGGTTGGCGTTTCAATTGTAATACCCTCCGGAACAGAAAAATCCGTTGGATGTGAAAAACCCAGACTAAGCGAAAGAATTTTGCCCTTTGCCTGCGCTCTGTAGCCCACGCCTACCAAAAGCAGCTTGCGCTCAAACCCCTGTGTGACGCCGTGTATTACATTATTAATATTAGCACGCATGGTACCGGCAATAGATTTATAAAGTTTTACACTTTTACCGGTTATAACACCCTGGGTCTTTGAATTTGGCTGCACTTTTATCTCGTTGCTTTCAACGGATACATGCACAAACGGATGCAGCGGAACTGAAAGCTGTCCTTTTGGACCCTTGACCGACAACATAAGACCTTGAAGTTTGACTTCTACACCAGCAGGTATAACAACTGGCTTTCTACCTACTCTTGATGTTGGGACACTCGATGACGTTGTCATACTCACTCCTACTCAACCGTGCATAAAACTTCACCGCCGACTTGCTGCGCGCGTGCAGTTTTATCCGACATCACTCCCTTGGGAGTGGAAACAATCGATATTCCCAGACCGCCACGAACCAGTGGAATCTGGTCATATCCTTTATAAACACGCAGCGAAGGGCGGCTGACACGATCGATTCGTTCAATGACAGGTCTGCCCTGATAATATTTTAACGTTACGTGCAAGTTCTTCTTTTTTTCGGACTCTATCACTTCGAAATCGTTAATAAAGCCCTCATCTTTCAATACTTGTAAGATTTCTTTTTTAAAGCTGGAATGCGGCATGCGAATGGACTTGATCCCCATAGCCTGAGCATTTCGTATGCATGTTAGCATATCAGAAACTGGATCTTGCATTGACATCTGACACCTCTGTATATCTGTTTTTTACCAACTGGCTTTATGCATTCCAGGGACCATACCATTAATGGTGGCAATCCGCATATGCAATCTGCACAAGCCTGTTAATCGGTTGTAGGCGCGCGGTCTGCCGCAGAGTTTGCAGCGATTGCGTCTACGCGTTGGACTCGAATCACGAGGAAGATCTTGCAATTTCTGCATAGCTTCCCAGCGGTCCTTGTCACTCAAGTGTATATTACTAACATCTTCTCTTAATTGATCGCGCTTGGCTCTTAAGCGGCTCACAAGTTTGATGCGTTTTGCATTACGATTTCTTACTGATTTTTTTGCCATATTCCTTAACTCACTTCTTTCTCTCTAAAAGGGAAATTAAATGCCTGCAAGAGAGCAAACGCTTCTTTGTTAGTTGCAGCAGAGGTAGTAATAGTAATATCCATTCCTCTAAGCGCATCAATCTTGTCGTACTCGATTTCAGGAAATACGATTTGCTCTTTTATACCCAGGCTATAGTTACCGCGGCCGTCAAACGACTTTGCACTCACGCCACGAAAATCACGCACACGCGGCAAGGCTATGGTTATTAACCTGTCAAGAAATTCATACATCTTGTCCCGGCGCAGCGTCACCTTGCAGCCAATTGGCCAGCCTTCGCGAATCTTGAATCCAGCGATAGACTTGCGTGACAGAGTGGGTACAACTTTCTGACCTGTGATCTTTTCCAGGTCACCAATTGCATTCATCAAAATCTTCTTGTCAGCCGCGGCTTCTCCAACGCCCATATTGATTGTGATCTTTTCAATACGCGGAACCTGCATGACAGACTTGTACCCAAACTTTTCTTTCAGCTTGGAAACGACTTCTTTACGATAAAAATCGAGCAACCTTGGCATAACTACACCTTACCCTTTAACTTCAACAAGTTGATCGCTGGCTTTCAAGAAACGCGCACGCTGACCGTCTTTTAATATGCGAATACCAACCCGGCTGCCCTTCTTGGCAGTATGGTCATAAATCATGACATTAGAGCGGTGAATCGGCATGTTTTTGTCGACTATTCCGCCGCGCTCACCTGCGTTAGGATTGGCCTTAACATGTTTTTTGGCTGTATTGATACCTTCAACCAGCAGTTTCTCGCCGCCGTCAACCACAGAAAGGACTGTTCCTCTCTTTCCCTTGTCTTTACCTGCGATGATTACCACTTCATCGCCTTTTTTGATCTTTTTCATAGTCGTATCTCTTTAATCTGCTAGCTAGAGAACTTCAGGAGCTAACGATATGATCTTCATAAAGTTTTCACCGCGCAGCTCTCTCGTAATAGGACCGAAAACACGGGTTCCGATCGGCTGCAATTGCGTGTTTAATAACACAACTGCATTTTCATCAAATCGAATGGATGATCCGTCTGACCTTCTGACACCCTTTTTAGTCCTGACTATAACAGCGTTTAAGACTTCGCCTTTCTTGACCTTGCCGCGGGGGATGGCTTCTTTCACAGAAACCTTGATTACATCCCCGATGCTGGCATATCGGCGTCGAGTGCCACCTAAAACCTTTATACACATGACACGACGTGCGCCGCTGTTATCAGCCACATCGAGCATTGTTCGCATCTGAATCATGCTTTACTCCAACTTACCTGTGGACGTGCCTTTTTGAGCCCGCCAATATTATCATGTTTAAATAAAAATAAAAGCTTAATACAACATCTTTTCGCTATTATTATTGCGTGAAAATCAGCAATATACGGGCAAAATTATTGTTGTTCTTCTCGTTTTAGAATCTCTACCAACTTCCAGCGCTTTGTCTTGGACAAAGGACGGGTCTGCTGTATCACAACGAGATCCCCTATATGGCAAGCATTATCCTCATCATGCGCGTACATCTTGGAAAAACGGCGTATGTATTTTCCATATAACGGATGTTTAACCTTGCGCTCAACCTGAACAACGATTGTTTTGTTCATTTTATCGCTAATGACTGTGCCAGTAATTGTTCTTGATGACTTCTCTTTTTCAACCATTTTTTCGTCCGTCATACTATTGAACCCTTTTCTTTCAGTATCGTTTTGATTCGTGCTATATCCAGCCTGACCTTCTTGAACAGATTGGATTTTGGTGACTGCCCGGCGCCTTTTTGAATCCGCAGGTTAAACTGCTCTTTCAACAAGGCGAGCAGTTCCGTCTTCAGCTCATCCACACTCTTATTTCTTAATTCAATCGCTTTCATTACATTATCGTCCGCGCTACAAATTCTGTTTTAACCGGTAACTTGGCAGCAGCCAAACCTAAAGCTTCACGTGCCAAATCTTCAGTGACTCCTTCAATCTCGAACATGACGCGCCCTGGCTGTACCAGTGCTACCCAGTATTCCACATTGCCTTTACCGGAACCCTGTCTCACTTCCAATGGCTTCTTGGTAATTGGCTTATCAGGAAATACTCTGATCCAGACTTTGCCGCCACGCTTGATGTGTCTGGACATCGCGCGTCTTGCAGCTTCGATCTGCCGCGCCGTGATACGACCATGTTCAACCGTTTTCAGACCGAACTCGCCATAACTTACCTTTGTACCGCGAGTGGCAATACCGCGGTTGCGACCCTTAAATTGTTTGCGATATTTAGTACGCTTTGGTTGCAACATGGATTATTTCTCCTGCTTAGCGGTTTTCTCGGTGCTCTCTGTCTGGGTGGACTTATCGCCAATGATTTCACCCTTGAATATCCACACCTTAACCCCAATTACACCGTATGTCGTATACGCTTCAGCAAGTGCGTAGTCTATATCTGCGCGGAAGGTCTGCAATGGCACACGGCCCTCGCGATACCATTCTGTACGGGCAATTTCAGAACCACCTAGACGCCCGCTGACACTAATCTTGATTCCGAGCGCGCCCGAGCGCAGCGCTGTAGTCACAGCGCGCTTCATGGCTCGTCTGAACATGATACGACGCTCCAATTGCTGAGCCACTGATTCAGCCACCAGTCTTGCATCCAGTTCGGGTTTGCGGACTTCTTCTATGCTGACATGAACAGGCACATTGACTATCTTGCTCACCTCATCACGCAGCGCCTCAACTTCTTTACCACTCTTTCCAATGATGACGCCCGGCCTGGCAGTATAAACTGTCACTCTGGCATTGCGAGCGGGGCGGTCAATCTGGATACGGCTGATACCAGCTTGTGCCAGCTTCTTTCGCAGATAGTCTCTGACCTTCAGGTCCGCACATAATGTGTCTGAAAATTCCTTTGCCGATGAATACCACCTGGATGCCCAGTCTTTCACAATACCTAAACGTATACCGACTGGATTAACTTTTTGGCCCATTACCTCTTACTCCTCATCCGATAAAACGATTGTAATATGACAGGTAGGCTTCAAAATCCGGGAACCACGCCCCTTGGCCTTTGCCTGCATACGTTTATACGTCGGACCTTGATCTGCGAACACTTTGGTGACTTTCAATTCATCAATATCTGCACCGTGATTATGTTCAGCATTTGCAATTGCCGAATCCAATACCTTCTTGAGCACAGCCGCGGATCTTTTACGGCTGAATTTCAAAATATCTAACGCGCGATCAATGGGCAGTCCACGGATCTGGTCGCAAACAAGACGGCACTTTTGCGGTGACAATCTTGCAAATTTTAATTTCGCTGCAACTTCCATACTCAATTCCTCTTTCGTTTAGGCCTCTATTCAGATGCTTTAGCCGCTTCTTCAGCGCCCTTAGCCTTTCTATCACCAGAGTGCCCGCGGAATGTACGGGTAATGGCAAATTCCCCGAGTTTGTACCCAACCATGTTTTCAGTAACATAAACAGGCACATGCAGCCTGCCGTTATGAACAGCAATCGTTAAACCAACCATTTCAGGTACAATCATTGACCGTCTGGACCAGGTTTTAATTGGTCTCTTGTCACTCGTTGCAACGGCCTTCTCAACCTTTTTGATCAGGTGGTTATCTACAAATGGTCCTTTTTTAATTGAACGTGGCACGCTGACACCTCTTACTCAATAAGTTATAACTATTTCTTGTTAGCATCACGGACGATAAATTTGGCTGTACGCTTGTTACGGCGTGTTTTATAGCCCTTAGTTGGCACACCCCATGGAGTAACAGGATGACGTCCGCCCTTTGTTCTTCCTTCACCACCACCATGCGGGTGATCGATAGGATTCATTGCCGTCCCTCTCACCGTCGGACGGATACCTCGATGACGCGTTGCACCAGCCTTACCCAGAGAGCGCAGATTATGTTCTGAATTGCTGACTTCGCCAACCACAGCCCGGCATTCAGACAAAACCTTGCGCATTTCGCCCGAGCGTAGTCTCAATGTTGCGTATATGCCCTCACGCGCAATTAACTGTACAGAAGCACCTGCGCTGCGCGCGAGTTTCGCACCGCCGCCCGGCTGCATTTCAATACAGTGAACCGTGGAACCAACCGGAATATTGATCAGAGGCAAGCAGTTACCTGCCTTAATGGCAACGTCTTTCCCGGAAGCCACTTCATCACCGGCTTTCAAACCTTGAGGCGCTATCATATAACGTCGTTCGCCGTCGGCATATAATAACAAGGCAATAAACGCGCTTCGGTTAGGATCGTATTCCAGCCTTTCAACCTTGGCCGGTATACCATCCTTATCACGCTTGAAATCAACCAGGCGGTATTTTTGCCTATGTCCGCCGCCAATATGCCGGCAGGTAATTCTGCCTTGATTGTTTCTGCCGCCCGTTTTGGATTTTTTCACAACCAGCGCAGCATGCGGCTCGCCCTTATGAAGGTCTTTATTCACGACCTTTATCGCAAAACGCTTACCTGGCGATGTTGGTGAATGCTTAACAATTGCCATATTATCCTCAATTTCTCAATCAGTTACTTAATTTTGTCTTCATCATGTTTACTTGCTGGCAAACGTGAGGAAACGCATTAGTCTATTCAGGGCCGCGCTATTATAATATGAAAACAGCCGAGAGCAACTTGAACACGCTCTTTTTTATTACTTATTGCGCTCCGATGATATCCAGCTTCTGATCCGCCTGCAGCGTAACATATGCCTTTTTCCACCCCTGGCGCTTGCCTTCAAAGCCGCGGAACATCTTTTTCTTGGGTCTGACATTCACAATCCTGACTGTCTTGACCTTTGCATTAAACAAATGTTCGATAGCATCTTTCACTTCAGGCTTGGTTGCGTTATCTGCCACTTCAAACACATACTCATTACGCTTTTCCATGGCAATGGTCGATTTTTCAGAAACATGCGGTGTTAGTATTACTTGTAAAAGACGTTCCTGGTTCATTTCAGCAACCCCTCGATCTCTTTAATTGCAGCCTGAGTAACTATGATCTTGTCCGCTTTTACCAGTGATACTGGATCTGTAGCAGCTGTCGCCGCGTCTCTCACCTCGACCTCGGGCAGGTTGCGCGCGGAAAGATAAAGATTCTCTTCCACAGAATCAGCAATTATCAGCACACTGCCTTCAATCTTCATTTTATCCAGCATCTTCAGCAAGGACTTTGTTTTTGGCGCATCTACTTGAAATTCATCCACAATCAACAATCTTTCTTGCCGGATCAATTCAGAGAATATGGAACGCAAAGCGCCTTTATACATTTTTTTGTTAACTTTTTGTTTATATGATCTTGGCTTTGCTGCAAAGACAATACCGCCCTTACGCCATATCGGGCTGCGAATTGTACCAGCACGAGCTCTGCCTGTACCTTTTTGTTTAAATGGCTTGCTGCCGCCACCGCTGACTTCTGCGCGTGTTTTTTGCGCCTTGGTTCCAGCGCGGCCGGCTGCCATATACGCTGTCACTATCTGATGAATAAGTGATTCATTGAACTCACAAGCGAATACGGAGTCAGCCAGTTCAATCTTTTTCTGCGAGCTTGATAATTTTATTTCCATCGCCTTCTCCTTACGCGCTCTTCTTGACTGCAGGGCGTATCACAACATACGCATTGGTTGCGCCAGGAACGGCGCCTCTGACCAAAACCAGATTGCGTTCAGCATCGATACGAACGATTTGTTGTGACAATATGGTGCGCACCACGTCACCCATATGCCCGGCCATTCTTTTGCCTTTGAAAACCTTGCCTGGTGACTGTCTTTGACCAATAGATCCAGGGGCGCGATGCGAAAGCGAGTTACCATGTGAAGCATCTTGTGAGTTAAAATGATGCCGCTTGATAACGCCGGCGAAACCTTTACCCTTTGATATTCCAGTCACATCGACATACTGACCCACGGTAAAGCGATCCACCTTGATTTCGGAACCCACTGTCAAGCCATCGAGATCTTTTGCATCTTCAACATAAAATTCACGCAGTTCGCAGCCTGGCTCCACACCCGCTTTAGCGAAGTGGCCAGCCTCAGGCTTTGTCAAGCTCGTGCGCTTGCAAGTGCCTGTTGTAACCTGAATAGCATGATACCCATCGTTATCCAGTGTCTTGACCTGGGTAATACGATTAGGAAGCACTTCGATTACTGTAACAGGTATAGACACCCCATCCTCAGTAAACACCCGCGTCATTCCGCATTTTTTGCCAACTAAACCTATTGTCATTTTTATAGCCTCAAACTATAGACTCTCATTCAATCCATCTTCCCTTGCGGGGAATAACAGTGTTGTCTGAGCAGTTAATCTTCCGCATCCACGCTGATTTGCACATCAACCCCTGCTGCGAGGTCAAGCTTCATGAGAGCGTCAATCGTCTTGTCTGTAGGACGATTAATGTCTACCACGCGCTTGTGCGTACGCAGTTCATACTGATCTCTTGCATCTTTATCAGCATTGGGTGAAATACAAATTGTATAGCGCTCGATGCGCGTAGGCAGCGGAATAGGGCCTCTAACCTGTGCCCCTGTCCGTTTTGCCGTTTCAACAATTTCTCTGGTTGATTTATCAATTAATCGGTGATCAAACGATTTCAACCGAATACGTATTCTCTGACTTTTTCTTCCTATTGCCATAGCATGGTTACTCTATCACTTTAGCGACAACACCAGCACCGACCGTACGGCCACCTTCGCGAATTGCAAATCGCACACCTTCTTCCATCGCCACCGGCGCTATCAATGTGACCACCATCTTGATGTTATCTCCCGGCATCACCATCTCCACACCTTCCGGCAACTGCACCTCTCCCGTCACGTCCGTCGTCCTGAAATAAAACTGGGGTCGGTATCCCTTGAAGAACGGTGTATGACGTCCGCCTTCTTCTTTCGACAACACATACACTTCCGCTTCAAATTTCGTGTGGGGCGTTATACTACCCGGCTTTGCCAGTACTTGTCCACGTTCAACTTCTTCACGCTTCGTCCCACGCAGCAATACTCCCACGTTATCCCCTGCACGGCCTTCATCCAGCAGCTTGCGAAACATCTCTACCCCGGTGCAAGTCGTCTTGATCGTCGGCTTCAGGCCCACAATCTCCAATTCCTCTCCCACTTTCACTATCCCGCGCTCAATTCGGCCCGTTACCACCGTCCCTCGGCCCGAGATCGAAAACACGTCTTCAATCGGCAGCAAAAACGGCTGGTCTATCGGCCTTTCCGGTATCGGTATGTACTCATCCATCACTTCCACCAGCTTGTAGATCGATGGCACACCAATCTCACTCTCGTCACCTTCCAGCGCCTTCAACGCACTGCCTATCACTACCGGCGTCTTGTCACCAGGAAACTGGTATTGGGTCAGCAAATCCCTCACTTCCATCTCTACCAATTCCAGCAATTCCTTATCATCCACCATGTCCGCCTTGTTCAGGTACACCACTATGTATGGCACCCCTACCTGTCTCGCAAGCAAAATGTGCTCACGTGTCTGCGGCATAGGACCGTCCGCCGCCGAAACCACCAGGATCGCTCCGTCCATCTGCGCCGCGCCCGTAATCATGTTCTTCACATAATCCGCGTGGCCAGGACAGTCCACATGCGCGTAATGTCTCTTGTCTGACTGATATTCCACGTGCGATGTCGCAATCGTGATACCTCGCGCCTTCTCTTCCGGCGCATTGTCTATCTGATCGTAGGCGCGCGCTTCACCGCCATACTTCTTCGCCAATATGCTCGTTAATGCCGCTGTCAATGTCGTCTTACCATGGTCAACGTGGCCTATCGTTCCTACGTTAACGTGCGGTTTCGTACGCTCAAATACTTGCTTGCTCATTTCCTCAATCCTCTCTTCAATAAACCTCTAACTCAAATCCCGTGAAGAAAATCCCTTGATGCATGGTGTGCATCAAGGGAAGGCTCTATATGTATTATTTTTTACTTTTATCAATAATCTGTTCAGCAATATTGGCTGGTACTTCACTATATTTAGCGAATTCCATTGAGTATGTCGCACGCCCCTGCGTCATTGAGCGCAAGTCGGTCGCATAGCCAAACATTTCTGAAAGCGGCACTTCAGCGTGAATCAGTTTGCCTGATGGAGAATCATCAATGCCCTGTAATATACCGCGACGTCTGTTGAGATCGCCCATGACATCACCCATGAAATCTTCAGGGGTCACAGCCTCAACCTTCATAACAGGTTCCAGAATAACTGGTCTGGCACGCTTGGCAGCATCCTTGAATGCCATGGATCCGGCAATCTTGAATGCCATTTCGTTTGAGTCAACTTCATGGAACGATCCATCAAATAAAGTGACTTTGACATCGACAACAGGATAGCCCGCAATCACACCATTTTGCATCTGTTCCTGTATTCCCTTATCAACCGCAGGAATAAATTCACGAGGAATCACACCGCCGACAATGGCATTTTCAAACTCATAACCCTTGCCCGCTTCCAATGGTTCAAGCTTGATCCATACATGGCCGTATTGTCCTTTACCGCCAGACTGACGGACATATTTACCTTCCTGCTCCACCGCACCGCGTATGGTTTCGCGGTAAGCTACCTGGGGCTTGCCCACATTCGCTTCCACCCCAAACTCACGCTTCATGCGGTCAACAATGATTTCAAGATGCAGCTCACCCATACCTTCGATAATGGTTTGACCTGATTCTTCATCTGTATGCACACGGAAGGATGGATCTTCCTGGGCAAGCTTGCCCAGTGCAATACCCATTTTTTCCTGGTCAGCCTTTGTCTTGGGTTCGACGGCAACGGCAATAACCGGATCAGGAAAGACCATTTTTTCCAGAATGATCACTTTGTTTTGATCGGTCAGAGTATCGCCTGTGGTAACTTTCTTAAGACCAACCGCAGCAGCGATATCCCCTGCGCGCACTTCCTTGATTTCGGTACGATCGTTGGCGTGCATTTGCAACAAACGGCCAATACGCTCTTCCCTGTCTTTAATCGGATTGTACACCGTGTCACCCGAGCTCAAGACGCCTGAATAAACACGGAAATAGGTTAGCGTGCCCACATAAGGGTCGGTAGCAATCTTGAAAGCCAGCGCCGAGAACGGCTCATTATCGGAAGGATGACGTTCGGCCGGTGTTTCAGCAGCGTCATTGAGATGACCTTTAACAGCCGGGACATCCACAGGAGACGGCAAATAATCGATGACCGCATCCAGCATGGCTTGTACACCCTTGTTTTTGAACGCGGAGCCGCAGAGCATCAACACGATTTCATTGCGCAGCACGCGCGCACGCAGCCCCTTCTTGACTTCTTCCATGGTAAGCTCGCCGGTTTCGAGGTATTTATGCATGAGTTCCTCAGATCCTTCAGCAGCAGCTTCCACCAGAATTTCATGATATTTCTTGCACTCATCCAGCATGGCGGGCGCAATGTCACGCTCTTCAAAGGTCACACCCTGGTTTTTATCATCCCAGTAGATGGCTTTCATTTTAACGAGATCGACCACACCCTCGAATTTTTCTTCAGCGCCGATTGGCAATTGCAATGGAACCGGATTTGCACTTAACTTGGTGCGGACTTGTTCCACCACGCGCAGAAAGTTCGCGCCGGTACGGTCCATTTTGTTGACAAAACCCAGTCTTGGGACGCCGTAACGTGTCGCCTGACGCCATACGGTTTCGGTTTGAGGCTCTACGCCGCCCACTGCGCAGAACACGGCGCAAGCACCGTCCAGAACGCGCAGAGAGCGTTCAACTTCAATCGTGAAGTCCACATGCCCCGGAGTGTCAATAATGTTAATGCGATGCTGGGGAAACTGCTTTGCCATCCCATACCAGTAGCATGTGGTAGCAGCCGAGGTAATAGTAATGCCGCGTTCCTGTTCCTGCTCCATCCAGTCCATGGTCGCCGTACCTTCATGGACTTCACCCAGCTTGTGAGAAACGCCGGTGTAGAAAAGGATACGCTCGGTTGTTGTTGTCTTGCCAGCGTCAATATGGGCCATAATGCCTATATTTCGGTACCGCTCAATTGGTGTTACTCGCGCCACGGATCACCTCTACCTTACCAACGATAATGTGCAAACGCTTGGTTTGCTTTAGCCATACGATGGACATCATCACGTGTTTTGACGGATGCGCCACGGCCCAAATAGGCTTCATATAACTCTGCCGCCAACCGGAGAGCCATTGTTTTTTCAGAACGGGACTTGGCAGCATTGACCACCCACCGCATAGCCAGCGCAATACCCCGGTCAGATGCAACTTCAACCGGCACTTGATAGGTAGCACCGCCCACACGCCGTGATTTTACTTCTACTGTAGGAGCAACATTGCCTAACGCCTTACGCAGGGTTTCCATCACTTCTTCATGCGTATGCCCGTGGCTTTTGCCTTTCGCCGCAGACCCGCCAGATTTGCCGCCTTTTCCACCTTTTCCGCTATCATCGTCACCCTTGTCTTTTTCCTTCTTCAGACGGTCAGTCAGCATTTCCAGGGCGTTGTAGACGATTTTTTCAGCGATTGACTTCTTGCCAGCACGCATGACGACATTGATGAATTTCGCGACATCCTCACTACCATAAAGAGGATCTGGTAAAACCTCACGCTTGATTGCAGCTTTTCTTCTTGGCATTGCTCATTCCCACCATTATTTATTGCTTAGGTCTTTTCGCACCGTACTTAGAGCGGCCCTGACGTCGACCATCGACACCCGCCGTATCCAAGCTACCGCGAACTATGTGATAGCGAACACCTGGTAAGTCCTTGACACGACCGCCACGGATCAAAACAACAGAGTGTTCTTGTAAATTATGTCCTTCACCGCCGATATAGGCTGTGACTTCATAACCATTCGTTAAACGAACACGCGCAACCTTACGTAAAGCCGAGTTCGGTTTCTTCGGGGTCGTCGTATAAACGCGCGTACAAACACCGCGTTTTTGTGGGCACTGACCCAATGCAGGCACTTTAGACTTGAATTCCTTTGGCGCCCTACCACTTCTTACTAACTGATTAATCGTTGGCATTGACTATTCTCTCTCTCCAACCGTTAAAATTCATTCCAAATCAATGGCTTAACTTCATAAAGCAAAATCGCGCTGATTCTCCTGCCCGTGAGTCGGCCTGTTTCCAGGCTCTGCTCAAACACACAGGAGAGGCGCGATTCTAAAAAAGCATAACCTTTGATGTCAAGGACTTATTGGTTATTATTTTACTTTTTCAGTACGCTGGACTGCCTGATCATGGCCGTGGACACCTACCCGACGATCCAGATGATAAGCCAATCCCGTTCCCGCCGGTATTAAACGCCCGACAATCACGTTTTCCTTCAACCCTCTTAACTCATCCAATTTTCCACTGACTGCAGCCTCGGTCAAGACGCGTGTTGTCTCCTGGAATGACGCAGCGGAGATAAACGATTCAGTAGACAGCGATGCTTTCGTGATGCCTAAAAGCATGGGTTCAAGACGCGCAGGAATCTTGCCTTCTTTCTTGAGACGCTGATTATCTTCCCGCGCCTGGCTGAATTCAACCTGCTCACCCTTGATAAAGCTTGCATCGCCGGGATCTGCGATAATGACCTTGCGCAACATCTGACGGATGATCACTTCGATGTGTTTATCGTTGATTCTCACGCCCTGCAAACGATACACGTCTTGAATCTCGTTGACCAGATAATTCGCCAGTGCATTCACACCCAGCAGGCGTAAAACATCATGCGGATTCAATGCACCTTCCACCAGTGTTTCACCACGCTCCACATGTTCGCCTTCAAACACATTGATATGACGCCATTTTGGAATCAGTTCCTCATGCACATCCCCGTTATTGGCGGTAATCATGAGACGGCGCTTGCCCTTGGTCTCCTTCCCAAAACTGACCACACCGGAAATTTCAGCCAGGATCGCCGAATCCTTGGGCCTGCGCGCCTCGAACAAGTCGGCAACCCGCGGCAGACCGCCGGTGATATCGCGTGTTTTTGATGTTTCCTGAGGAATACGCGCCAAGACGTCGCCCACTTTCACCTTCGCGCCGTCTTCGAAATTGATAATCGCGTCTGCAGGCAGAAAATATTGTGCAACCAGATGAGTTCCCGCCAGGAACAAATCTTCGCCCTTTTCATCCACCAGCTTGATCATGGGCTTGAGTTCCTTGCCGCTGGAACCACGCTGTTTTTGATCAGTCACGACAATACTGGTCAAACCAGTCAGTTCATCGGTTTGGCGATTCATGGTGACACTGTCAATCAGATCAACAAACTTGATGAATCCTGCCACTTCCGTGATAACCGGATGGCTATGCGGATCCCAGTTTGCGACTATCTGGCCCGCTTCCGCCTTGGATCCATCCTTGACATTCAATTCTGCGCCATATGGGAGCTTGTAACGCTCACGTTCACGTCCGTGATCATCCAGCACTGCCAGCGTACCAGACCGGGATACGACGATAAACTTGCCGCCCTGACGTTCTATCAGCTTGACGTTGTGCAGTTTGACCTTGCCAGGGAACTTGACCTGGACATTGTTCACGGCAGTGGTTCTCGATGCGGCACCGCCGATATGGAAGGTTCTCATGGTCAGCTGTGTACCTGGCTCACCGATTGACTGGGCAGCAATGACACCTACTGCTTCACCAATATTCACACGATGGCCACGCGCCAGATCGCGGCCATAACAGGCCGAACAAATGCCAAAGCGTGATTCACACGCAATGGGAGTGCGCACAAACACCTGATCGATGGTGACGTCTTCCAGTTTCTTGATCCATTTTTCATCCAGCAGTGTACCTTGCGGAATAATGACTTCGTTGGATTTAGGATCGAAAATATCTTGTACGGTAACACGTCCCAGCACGCGCTCATGCAGCGGTTCCACCACGTCACCACCTTCAATGAGAGGCGTCACGATAATACCTTGCGTTGTTCCACAGTCATCTTCCGTGATCACGATATCCTGGGCAACATCCACCAGACGGCGGGTCAGATAACCCGAGTTCGCGGTCTTTAACGCGGTATCGGCAAGACCTTTGCGCGCACCGTGGGTTGATATAAAGTATTGCAACACATTCAAGCCTTCACGGAAATTCGCCGTAATAGGCGTTTCGATAATAGTACCGTCCGGCTTGGTCATCAGACCACGCATACCGGCCAGCTGACGAATCTGGGCAGCGGAACCTCGCGCACCCGAATCGGCCATCATATAGATGGAATTAAATGATTCCTGCTTGACCTTGTTGCCTTCCTTGTCTTTGACAGCCTCTGCGGAAAGCTCTTCCATCATAGCTTGCGCGACCAAGTCATTCGTGCGCGACCATATGTCGACAACCTTGTTATACCGCTCGCCTTGCGTCACAAGACCGGAGGCGAACTGCGCCTGGATTTTACGTACTTCATCTTCCGCCTGGTCGATGATGTCAGACTTTTTCTTGGGCACCACCAGATCATTCACGCCTATAGACAAACCAGACCGGGTAGCATAATGAAAACCGGTATACATCAGGTGGTCCGCAAAAATGACTGTTGATTTCAATCCGACTTGACGATAGGAAGCATCGATCAAGCTGGAAATAGTCTTCTTGTTCATGGTGCAATTGACCAGATCGAATGAAAGCCCCTTGGGCAGCAGTTCGGACAATATCGCGCGGCCGACCGTGGTTTCAACAAACCGGATTTTTTCAACAAATTCACCCGTTCTTTCATCCCGCGGAAATTCTTTTACCCTGGCGCGAACCCTGGCATGCAAATCCACAATTCCATTTTCATAGGCACGGTGGACTTCTTCCACATCGGCAAAAATCATCCCTTCACCGCGCGCGTTCACTCGTGTACGAGTCAGGTAATACAAGCCCAATACCACGTCCTGGGTAGGCACTATGATGGGTTCACCGTTGGCTGGTGACAATACGTTGTTAGTTGACATCATCAGCGAACGGGCTTCCAGCTGTGATTCCAGCGATAAGGGAACGTGTACGGCCATTTGGTCGCCGTCAAAGTCCGCGTTATAAGCAGTACACACCAGCGGATGCAGCTGAATCGCCTTGCCTTCAATCAGGACGGGCTCGAATGCCTGTATGCCCAAACGGTGCAGGGTTGGCGCGCGGTTAAGCATGACTGGATGTTCGCGAATCACTTCTTCCAGTACGTCCCAGACTTCGGGTTCTTCGCGCTCTACCATCTTTTTGGCAGCCTTGATGGTCGATGCAGAGCCCAGCATTTGCAAGCGGCTGTATATAAAGGGTTTAAACAATTCAAGGGCCATTTTCTTTGGCAGGCCGCATTGATGCAAGCGCAGGGTCGGGCCCACGACAATGACAGAACGGCCTGAGTAATCGACACGCTTACCCAAAAGGTTTTGACGGAAGCGGCCTTGCTTGCCTTTGATCATATCAGCAAGCGATTTCAGCGGCCGTTTGTTGGAGCCGGTAATCGCGCGTCCACGCCGTCCGTTATCCAGCAGCGCATCCACTGATTCCTGCAGCATGCGCTTTTCATTGCGCACAATAATATCCGGCGCATTCAAGTCCAGCAGACGTTTCAGACGGTTGTTACGGTTAATCACGCGGCGATAGAGGTCGTTAAGATCCGATGTCGCAAAACGTCCCCCATCCAGTGGAACGAGCGGACGCAAGTCTGGCGGCAGCACCGGCAACACGGTCAGCACCATCCATTCCGGTTTATTCCCGGAAGACAAGAAGGCTTCCATTAATTTCAGACGCTTGGACATTTTCTTCAGCTTGGCTTCTGAAGTGGTTTTCGCGAGCTCATCGTGAATACGCGGAACTTCCGTCTCAAGATTGATGCCTTTCAGCAAGGTCTGAATAGCATCCGCACCCATGCGGGCTTCAAATTCATCGCCATATTCTTCAATGGCATCGTAATAAGCCTCTTCAGACAGCAGTTGTCCTTTTTCCAGCTGTGTCATGCCGGGGTCAATGACCACATAAGCTTCAAAGTACAGCACGCGTTCAAGATCCCGCAATGTCATATCCAGCATCAAGCCTATGCGTGACGGCAGAGAGCGCAGGAACCAGATATGCGCCACCGGGCTTGCCAATTCGATATGCCCCATGCGTTCGCGGCGCACGCGGGAAAGCGTGACTTCAACACCGCATTTTTCACAAACGACTCCACGATGCTTCAAACGCTTGTACTTGCCGCACAGGCATTCATAATCCTTGATGGGACCAAATATTTTGGCACAAAAAAGCCCGTCTCTTTCCGGCTTGAAAGTACGATAATTAATGGTTTCCGGTTTTTTCACTTCACCAAAAGACCAAGAGCGGATCATATCGGGCGAAGCGAGTCCAATACGGATTAGATCAAACTCTTGTGGCTGACTTTGCTGCTTAACCAGATTCAGTAAATCTTTCAAAGTGAATCCCCCCAATAAAAAAATTCTTTATGCGTATTCCCCTCTCTTTGCGGGAGAGGGGATATTCTCATCCTTATCGCTGCGGATGAGCAAACAAGGCCATCAATCAAATTCGATGTTGATCGCCAATGAACGGATTTCCTTAATGAGCACGTTGAAGGCTTCCGGCATGTTGGACTCCATATAGTGCTCGCTGTCCACGATGTTTTTATACATCTTGGTGCGTCCGGTCACGTCGTCTGATTTAACTGTCAACATTTCCTGCAGGGTATAGGCAGCGCCATAGGCTTCCAGCGCCCATACTTCCATTTCACCAAACCGCTGGCCGCCGAACTGGGCCTTACCGCCCAAAGGCTGCTGGGTTACCAGACTGTAGGATCCGGTCGAACGTGCGTGCATCTTGTCGTCTACCAGATGGTTCAGCTTCATCATGTACATGTAACCCACTGTCACAGGACGGTCAAAGGCGACGCCAGTACGGCCGTCATGCAATATGGCCTGGCCTGTTTCAGGAAGACCGGCAAGCTGAAGCATGGTCTTGATTTCTTCTTCGGACGCTCCGTCAAACACAGGCGTTCCGAACGGCACACCTGCGCGCAAGTTGTTCGCGAGGGTCAAGACTTCATCATCATTCAGACTGGTCAGACTTTCCTTTGTCTTTCCAACGCTGTAAATCTGGTTCAGGAAATGGCGGAGATTACGCACTGACTGCTGCGCATCCAGCATCTGGCTGACTTTGCGTCCCAATTCTTTTGACGCCCATCCCAGATGGGTTTCCAGCACCTGCCCAACGTTCATACGTGAAGGTACGCCTAACGGGTTCAACACGATATCAACCGGAGTACCGTCCGCCAGGTACGGCATATCTTCCACCGGCACAATCATGGATATCACGCCTTTGTTACCGTGACGGCCAGCCATCTTGTCGCCAGGTTGTACGCGGCGTTTGACAGCGAGATAGACTTTGACAATCTTTAGTACGCCTGGAGCCAAATCGTCACTCTGAGTGATTTTTTGACGTTTTGCTTCATAAGCCTTTTCAAAATCGAGCCTGATTTTTTTGATCTGTTTGGCTGCTGATTCCAGCTGTTTACTGGCTGCGGTATCTTTCAAGTGGATTTCAAACCATTTTTCACGCGCCAGTTCACCAAGGTAAGCCTTGGTAATCTTGGAACCCTTCTTCAGCTTATTAGGACCGCCTTCAGCCGTACGGTTGAGCAGCAATTTTTCAACACGTGAAAACACATCATTTTCCTTGATACGCATTTCATCGCTTAAATCCTGCTTGGCTTTTGCCAGTTCATTCTTTTCAATTTCTTGTACGCGGGAATCTTTTTTGACTCCTTCACGCGTGAACACCTGGACATCAATCACCGTTCCTTCCATGCCAGTCGGAACACGCAGCGAGGTATCTTTCACATCTGATGCTTTTTCGCCAAAGATAGCGCGCAGCAGTTTTTCTTCTGGTGTGAGCTGGGTTTCACCTTTTGGTGTCACCTTACCTACCAGAATATCTCCGGAGTTGACTTCCGCGCCTATATAAACGATCCCGCACTCATCCAGCTTGGAAAGAGCGCTTTCGCTGACATTCGGGATATCACCCGTAATTTCTTCGGGCCCCAGCTTGGTGTCACGCGCAACGCAAGTCAATTCCTCAATGTGAATACTGGTAAAGCGGTCTTCCTGAACCACACGCTCAGAAATCAGGATGGAATCTTCAAAGTTGTATCCATTCCAGGGCATGAAGGCCACCAGCAGGTTTTGCCCCAGCGCTAATTCGCCGGTGTCAGTCGACTGGCCGTCAGCCAATACGTCTTGTTTTGCGATCACATCACCTATCGCAACCAGAGGACGCTGGTTGATACAAGTGTCCTGGTTGGTCCGGGTGTATTTTGTCAGACCATAGATATCAACGCCGGTGCTGCCAGGTTCCGCTTCATCTTCATTAACACGCACCACAATACGGGATGCATCCACGTAATCAACAATGCCGCCGCGTTTGGCAACTACCGTGACACCTGAGTCTTTAGCAACCAGATGCTCGATGCCAGTGCCAACCAAAGGCTTTTCAGTCTTAAGAGTGGGAACAGCTTGCCGCTGCATGTTTGATCCCATCAAGGCGCGGTTGGCGTCGTCATGTTCCAGAAAGGGGATGAGGGCTGCCGCCACCGAAACGATTTGTTTGGGCGATACATCCATGAACTGTACGCGGTCAGGCGTAGAAAATGTAAATTCATTGCGATGCCTAACCGGAACAAGCGTATCGGTCAAACGGCGTTTGTCGTCAACAGACGCATTAGCCTGAGCAATGACATAGTCGCCTTCTTCAATCGCTGAAAGATAAACCACCTCATCTGTCACCTTATTATTCACTACCTTGCGATAAGGCGTTTCCAGGAAGCCATATTCATTCGTACGCGCATAGACAGCAAGAGAGTTGATCAATCCGATATTCGGACCTTCCGGTGTTTCAATAGGACAAACACGGCCGTAATGGGTAGGATGAACGTCACGCACTTCAAAGCCGGCGCGTTCACGCGACAAGCCGCCAGGCCCTAAAGCGGAAACACGGCGTTTATGTGTAATTTCCGACAAGGGGTTATTCTGATCCATAAATTGAGAAAGCTGGCTGGAACCAAAAAACTCCTTGATCGCGGCTGAGATCGGTTTCGCATTGATAATGTCCTGAGGCATGACAGCTTCAATATCCGGCAGACTCAAGCGCTCCTTGACAGCGCGTTCTACACGCACCAGGCCTATGCGGAACTGGTTTTCCGTCATTTCACCCACGCAGCGGACACGACGGTTACCAAGGTGATCGATATCATCCACCACATCTTCACCGTTACGTATGCGAATCAATGTTTTTAACACATCGATAATATCGTCTTTGGACAGTACGCCTGGTCCGGTAATCTCGCTTCTGCCAACGCGACGGTTTAGCTTCATACGGCCGACATCGGACAAATCATAGCGTTCAGGAGTAAAGAACAGGTTTTTAAACAAGGCATCTGCCGCTTCCTTGGTCGGCGGTTCGCCCGGACGCATCATGCGATAAATTTCAACCAGAGCTTCCTGTGCATTTGTTGTTGAATCGACGCGCAAAGTATCTGAAATATAAGGTCCGCGATCGATATCATTGATATACAGGGTTTCAATACGCTTGACACCAGATCCTGCCAGCTGCTTTAACATATCACCGGTGACGATATCATTGGCATTGCCTATCACTTCGCCTGTTTCAGGATTAATGACTGTCTTGGCCAGTACCTTTCCCAAGAGATAATCGGATGGAACTTCAAGATGTTTGATGCCTGCCTTTTCAAGCTGTCCAATATGACGCGCTGTAATGCGGCGCCCCTTCTCTATGATGACCTTGCCGGCTTTTTTGACTTCAAAGGAAGCAATTTCACCGCGCAGCCGTTCAGAAACAAGGTGCAGAACAAACTTCCCGTTTTCAATATCATAGACATTGTTTTCGAAGAAGGTGGCCAGAATTTCTTCAACAGACATGCCCAGGGCGCGCAGCAAAATCGTGACCGGGAGTTTGCGGCGGCGGTCTATACGCGCATGTATGCTGTCTTTCGGGTCGAATTCAAAATCCAACCAGGACCCACGGTAAGGAATAACACGCGCAGAAAACAAAAGTTTGCCGGATGAATGTGTCTTGCCCTTGTCATGTTCAAAAAAGACGCCTGGTGAGCGGTGCAACTGGGAAACCACTACACGCTCAGTGCCATTGATAACAAATGTCCCGTGTTCTGTCATGAGCGGGACTTCACCCATGTAGACTTCCTGTTCCTTTACATCCTTGACGACTTGCGTACCAGCTTCAGCTTCGCGGTCATAATGGACCAGACGCAGCTTAACACGCAATGGCGCGGCATAAGTCAAACCGCGCATTTTACATTCTTTTACATCAAAAATAGGTTCACCCAGCCTGTAACTCACATATTCTAAAGCTGCGTATCCTGATAAACTGCTGATAGGAAAGACTGACGAAAACACGCCATGCAAGCCGCTAGAGCCGAGTTTGTCTGATTCGCCGTTAGCTTCTAGAAACTTGCGGTATGAATCCATCTGGATCGCAAGCAATGAAGGCACTTCAATAGCACTTAGAAGTTTGCCGAAATTTTTACGAATCCGCTTTTTCTCAGTATATGAGTAGGTTGAACCCATGTGTGATACCTCTGTGTCTGCGTGATCAACTACAAAGCGAAATAAAGGAAAAGCCGGCGACTAGCCTAATCACCGGCCATAACAAAGTTAACAACAAAACAAGAACTTAACAGGAGGCTTACTTAATCTCAACTGTTGCTCCCGCTTCTGTTAATTTTTTCTTGATGTCTTCAGCTGCAGCTTTGGCAATTCCTTCCTTCACAGCCCTTGGCGCACCCTCAACGAGATCTTTAGCTTCTTTCAAGCCCAGGCCGGTGATTTCACGTACGACCTTGATTACATTGATTTTGTTATCGCCAGCTTTAGCCAAGATAACGTTAAATTCAGTCTTTTCTTCAACAGCTGCAGCAGCAGGACCTGCGGCTGGAGCAGCCACAGCCACAGCGGCTGCGGAAACACCGAATTTGTCTTCCATCGATTTGATTAACTCAACGACATCCATAACGCTCATTTGTGATATAGCTTCAAGAATATCTTCTTTGCTTACTGCCATCTCTAAACACTCCAACTTTAAGTATAGTTACAAATTTTAAAAAGTTATGCAGCTGCCTGTTTCGCGTCGCGAATAGCTGCGATAGTTCGAACCAGTTTCGCATGAGGTTCTGCCATGGTGCGTACCAGTTTGGTGATTGGCGCTTTCATGACTGACATCAGTTGAGCAATGGCTTCTTCACGTGTAGGCAGATTTGCAAGAGTATGCAAGCCTTCAGGCGGCAACAACTGGTTTTCTACAGCCAGTGCCTTGACCTTAAGCTTTTCATTTTCTTTGACAAAATTTCTGATAACACGCGCAGCCGCACCTGGATCTTCTTTTGAAAAAGCCAGTACTAACGGCCCAACCAATTCCTGTTGCATACAAGCAAACTGGGTTCCTTCCAGCGCTCTTCTAGCCAGCGTATTACGCACAACACGCATATACACACCTGCTTCGCGCGCGGACTTTCTGAGTTGTGTCAATTGAGCAACAGTCAATCCGCTATATTCCGCAGCAACTAGCGATACAGCTTGTTTTGCAACATCGGCAACCTCACTAACAATGGCCTTTTTATCGTCTATCTTTAATACCACTTACTACCTCCACGTCGGATCATTGCCATTTCCAGTTACACCTTATGCCTACATCTGGCAGTAGCGCTTCAGACCATGCTCTGCACATAAACGCAGGACATCGACTATTGCGTCTGCCGCCAGTCCGGCAACAGGCTCCTTTAAACAGCAATGCCAGTTACTGGCATCACCGTCTGCGTAGGTTGACCTGTTAGTCAATTATGCCTGCCTCGAGTAATCCCCTAAGCAGGACACCTACGGTCTCTGACGGGCATTGGCATAAGCAAAGCCACGTCAAACCTTACCCTGATCCACATGCGGCGTGAGAATGCATCATCTGCCGCCTCCAGGGTCAACGCACTGTCATCTCAGACAGTTACATCAAATCATAGTCAACTACAGTCCCAAGCCTGAGATATCCAGTGACAATCCCGGGCCCATGGTGGTTGACAGTGTAATCTTTTTAAAATAATTACCTTTGGATGTGCTGGGCTTAGCCTTTTTAAGAGCCGCTAGCACAGCATCAAGATTCTCAGCAAGATCTGCTGGGTTGAAGTCAATTTTACCAATCGTACAGTGTACCACACCCGCTTTATCGGTACGATATCGAACCTGACCCATTTTAGCGTTTTTAACAGCATTAGCAATATCCGCTGTCACTGTTCCGTCTTTGGGGTTTGGCATCAAGCCGCGTGGACCCAGGATTTGGCCCAGCTGCCCCACCACCCGCATGGCATCCGGTGTCGCAAGCAACACATCAAACTCAATCTTGCCGCCCTTGATTTGTTCAGCCACATCTTCAAGGCCTACCAGATCAGCACCTGCCTTTTTGGCGGCGTCTGCATGAGCCGATGAAGTAATCACAGCGATGCGAATAGTACGGCCTGTACCCTTGGGCAGTAGAACGGCACCTCTGACAGCTTGATCGGATTTCCGTGGATCCACACCCAGGTTAACTGATAAATCAACGCTTTCCCTAAACTTGGTCTTTGGTAACTTTTGAAATAATTCAAAGGCTTCCTGTGGGCTATACAGCTTGCCAGGAACCAGCAATTCACGAATTGAACGCGCGCGTTTTGTTAACTTTGGCATCTTATACACCCTCCGAATCAATACCCATACTGCGAGCACTACCTGCTATGGAGCGAACTGCCGCATCCAGATCAGCAGCAGTCAAATCAGCCATCTTGATCTTGGCGATTTCTTCCAGCTGCTTGCGGGTAAGTTTGCCAACCTTATTGGTATTGGGGGTGCTGCTGCCTTTTTGTATCTTAGCAGCCTCTTTAATTAAATAGGTTGCTGGAGGCGTTTTGGTAACAAAGGTAAAACTTCTGTCTTCATACACTGTAATGACGACAGGCAATGGTTTGCCTTGCTTATCAGGTGTTTGCGTCTGTGCGTTGAACGCCTTGCAAAACTCCATAATATTCACACCCTGCTGACCCAGAGCCGGACCTACCGGCGGACTAGGGTTCGCTGCGCCGCCTGTAATTTGCAGCTTGATAAAGGCTTTTATCTTCTTCTTTGATCTTGGAGCTGACATAACATTACCTCATTTATTTGGGTACAAACGCCTTTCGGCTCCCCTTTAACACAAAACACTGACAAAAAAACCCATACACACCTGCTTAGACAGGCATGAATGCATAGAACATTACCCTTTTTCGACTTGATCAAACTGTAACTCGACTGGAGTAGAGCGGCCAAAAATCATGACGGCTACCCGCAACCTGCTCTTCTCATAATTGACTTCTTCCACCACACCATTAAAGTCGGCAAAAGGCCCATCGATGACACGGACAACTTCACCCACCTCAAACAAGACTTTTGGCTTCGGTTTCTCGCTGCTGTCTTGCATGCGCTGCAAAATGGTTTCAGCTTCTTTTGGACTGATAGGAGCCGGCTTATCACTTGTACCGCCAATAAAACCCAATACTTTTGGTATGGACCTGACAAGATGCCAGGTTTGCTCATCCATCACCATTTCGACCAGCACGTAGCCAGGAAAAAATTTGCGCTCACTCTTGCGCTTTTGGCCGCCTCGCAACTCAACCACTTCTTCGGTTGGAACCAGGATTTCACCAAACTTCTCTTCAACGCCATCCAGACGTATACGCTCACGCAAAGCTTGCATGACGTATTTTTCGAACCCGGAATAGGCGTGCACAACATACCAGCGCTTCTTTGGCATTGTCTGATCTGTTGCCATATTTTAAATTCCCCTCATCACTCAAATACTTAGCTTCTTTGCCCGGTCAACCAGCCAATCAACCAAACCAGTACGCCATCCATGCCCCACAATAAAAGCGCCAAAATAACGACCATTGCAGCCACAACCAATGTTGTCTGCATGGTTTCTTCACGAGTTGGCCAGACTACTTTTCTCAGCTCTGCTCGTGAATCACGAAAAAAATCAACCACCCACCTGCCTTTTTGCGTTCTGGATGCGACAAAACCGGAAACCGCCAGTACACCCACCCACGCGAGCATGCGTAAAGGCATAGAAACTTCGCTATAATAATGATTACCAATCAATCCGGCAAGCAATAAAGCAAGAGCAACCAACCACTTAAGCCAGTCCAGCCGCGCTTCTCCCTGATTCTCAGCTTTTAACACCATTACATTTGCCTTTGATTTCACGCTACTGCTTCTCTTTAGTTATCCAATTAAATCAGGCCAGGAGGGTCTCGAACCCCCAACCTGCGGTTTTGGAGACCGCCGCTCTGCCAATTGAGCTACTGGCCTAATGTTAACGCCGTTACTGAATCACTTTAGCGACAACACCAGCACCGACCGTACGGCCACCTTCGCGAATTGCAAATCGCACACCTTCTTCCATCGCCACCGGCGCTATCAATGTGACCACCATCTTGATGTTATCTCCCGGCATCACCATCTCCACACCTTCCGGCAACTGTACCTCTCCCGTCACGTCCGTCGTCCTGAAATAAAACTGGGGTCGGTATCCCTTGAAGAACGGTGTATGACGTCCGCCTTCTTCTTTCGACAACACATACACTTCCGCTTCAAATTTCGTGTGGGGCGTTATACTACCCGGCTTTGCCAGTACTTGTCCACGTTCAACTTCTTCACGCTTCGTCCCACGCAGCAATACTCCCACGTTATCCCCTGCACGGCCTTCATCCAGCAGCTTGCGAAACATCTCTACCCCGGTGCAAGTCGTCTTGATCGTCGGCTTCAGGCCCACAATCTCCAATTCCTCTCCCACTTTCACTATCCCGCGCTCAATTCGGCCCGTTACCACCGTCCCTCGGCCCGAGATCGAAAACACGTCTTCAATCGGCAGCAAAAACGGCTGGTCTATCGGCCTTTCCGGTATCGGTATGTACTCATCCATCACTTCCACCAGCTTGTAGATCGATGGCACACCAATCTCACTCTCGTCACCTTCCAGCGCCTTCAACGCACTGCCTATCACTACCGGCGTCTTGTCACCAGGAAACTGGTATTGGGTCAGCAAATCCCTCACTTCCATCTCTACCAATTCCAGCAATTCCTTATCATCCACCATGTCCGCCTTGTTCAGGTACACCACTATGTATGGCACCCCTACCTGTCTCGCAAGCAAAATGTGCTCACGTGTCTGCGGCATAGGACCGTCCGCCGCCGAAACCACCAGGATCGCTCCGTCCATCTGCGCCGCGCCCGTAATCATGTTCTTCACATAATCCGCGTGGCCAGGACAGTCCACATGCGCGTAATGTCTCTTGTCTGACTGATATTCCACGTGCGATGTCGCAATCGTGATACCTCGCGCCTTCTCTTCCGGCGCATTGTCTATCTGATCGTAGGCGCGCGCTTCACCGCCATACTTCTTCGCCAATATGCTCGTTAATGCCGCTGTCAATGTCGTCTTACCATGGTCAACGTGGCCTATCGTTCCTACGTTAACGTGCGGTTTCGTACGCTCAAATACTTGCTTGCTCATCGTGTACGCTCCTCTTTAAATAAGTAAAGCCACATTTCATGTTAGAAATCAGAAAACAAAAACCAATGGAGATGTTTTGGCGAACATCTCTATATACACGAAAATGAAGACATTCTCCATTCTGTTTTTGATTTCTGATCATATAGCCCACAACCGGAATCGAACCGGTCACCTCTTCCTTACCAAGGAAGTGCTCTACCGACTGAGCTATGTGGGCGCTGCTCTAGGTGAGCGGGTGATGGGAATCGAACCCACGCTATCAGCTTGGAAGGCTGAAGTTCTACCATTGAACTACACCCGCTTTCTAGTTACCAGAAACTAGAATCTGTTATCCGGCACAAAACCGCTGCTCGTGTATACAGGGCAGTAACAATACCATGCCAGCGAAAAATCCAGTTTCTGGTATCCAGAATTGGAGGGGGAAGGATTCGAACCTTCGAAGGCGTAAGCCGTCAGATTTACAGTCTGATCCCTTTGGCCGCTCGGGAACCCCTCCTGAAAATCGAGCGGGAATTTTGCTTTATAGCCGTAATTATGTCAATCACATGAGGAAAATAATTCGAAAATTTTAATAACTTGGCGCTTTTTTGGCATATACAATCATGACTCCGGAAAAATGATTGACACAGCGGTTCGCTAAACAAACCCTGTTTATGTATTTGAATCTCAGGAGCGGAATTTAGAAAATAAGAACTTGTTAAGTCTTGACAAAGCTGGCAGTCGGACTCGAACCGACGACCTGCTGATTACAAATCAGCTGCTCTACCAACTGAGCTATGCCAGCGCCTTAGTTAGGGGTGCAATTTTAGCTATATCATATGAAAAATAGCAACGATTATAATAAATCTACTAATAAAAAATATTAGTCCATTGAAGAAAAGCTTTTTCTTACCAAAGCAATGACAAAGAGGTAAAACTTCCTTCCATTTTATGAAACAACAATAGATTTACATGAAACAACAAGTGTCGTTACGATGTTCATTGTGCTCTGCCTCTGCCTGGCTCTCAAGGTCTCTCTCCGCCTCGTGGGCGCCCATAGCATGATATCTCGCAGCAGCCTGATGTAGATGTCTTTCTGCCTCACCATGATTGCCTAAAATATGCTGCCGCTCAGCTTCGCGTTCTTCCTGAATGGCTGCCAATGTTCCGCAGCATATGCCAAGAAGCTCACAAATTACTGCCGTAGAATCTTGATTTGAATTGTTATTGCGGCTGCTACTCATGCAATCTCTCCTCCATGCTAAGTTCAATTTATAGTAATTATCTAAACAAAAAGCCCCTGCAAGGATTAATTGCAGGGGCTTTAGGAAAAAGAGCCTGGCGATGACCGACTTTGGCATGGATAAACCCACACTATCATAGGCGCTAAATGGTTTCACTTCTGAGTTCGAGATGGGATCAGGTGGTACCCACTTGCTCTGGTCGCCAGGCAGTAACTGGTTGAAACGGCACAGGTTGAACTGCCGTCCTGAAGCTTTGTGCGGCGTAAGGTTCCTCTGCTTCCAGGGGATTTCCCGCACCGCGTGCTCAGGATAATTGCGAAGTACACTTTCATCAAACGACTTGGGTGTTATATGGTCAAGTCGCACGGTCAATTAGTACTGGTTAGCTAAATACATTACTGTACGTTCACACCCAGCCTATCAACGTTGTGGTCTCCAACGGACCTACAGGAGCTTACGCTCGTGAGATCTCATCTTGGGGCGAGCTTCCCGCTTAGATGCTTTCAGCGGTTATCTCTTCCGTACATAGCTACCCGGCAATGCCACTGGCGTGACAACCGGAACACCAGAGGTACGTTCACTCCGGTCCTCTCGTACTAGGAGCAACTCCCCTCAAATCTCAAACGCCCACGGCAGATAGGGACCGAACTGTCTCACGACGTTCTAAACCCAGCTCGCGTACCACTTTAAATGGCGAACAGCCATACCCTTGGGACCGGCTTCAGCCCCAGGATGTGATGAGCCGACATCGAGGTGCCAAACACCGCCGTCGATATGAACTCTTGGGCGGTATCAGCCTGTTATCCCCGGCGTACCTTTTATCCGTTGAGCGATGGCCCTTCCATACAGAACCACCGGATCACTAGAACCTACTTTCGTACCTGCTCGACCCGTCAGTCTCGCAGTCAAGCCCACTTTTGCTCTTATACGCACTGCGCGATGTCCGACCGCGCTGAGTGGACCTTCGTACTCCTCCGTTACTCTTTGGGAGGAGACCGCCCCAGTCAAACTACCCACCATGCACTGTCCCCATCCCGGATTACGAGATTAGGTTAGAGCCCCAAGCATTTCAGGGTGGTATTTCAAGGTCGGCTCCACCTGAGCTAGCGCCCAGGTTTCAAAGCCTCCCACCTATCCTACACAGAAACGCTCAAAGTCCAGTGCAAAGCTATAGTAAAGGTGCACGGGGTCTTTCCGTCTTGCCGCGGGTACACTGCATCTTCACAGCAAATTCAACTTCACTGAGTCTCGGGTGGAGACAGTGTGGCTATCGTTACGCCTTTCGTGCAGGTCGGAACTTACCCGACAAGGAATTTCGCTACCTTAGGACCGTTATAGTTACGGCCGCCGTTTACCGGGGCTTCGATCAAGAGCTTCGCTTGCGCTAACCCCATCACTTAACCTTCCGGCACCGGGCAGGCGTCACACCCTATACTTCCTCTTTCGAGTTTGCAGAGTGCTGTGTTTTTAATAAACAGTCGCAGCCACCGATTCTTTGCAACCTCTCTCAGCTTAAGCCGCAGGGCTCTCACCTAACAGAGGCACACCTTCTCCCGAAGTTACGGTGTCAATTTGCCTAGTTCCTTCACCCGAGTTCTCTCAAGCGCCTTAGTATTCTCAACTTGTCCACCTGTGTCGGTTTGCGGTACGGTTCAATGACTTTCAACACTTAGAGGATTTTCCTGGAAGCTTAGCATCAACTACTTCCCCCGCAACGTGTGCGGGGTCGTCATCACACCTCAGAATAGGAATGAGCGGATTTGCCTACTCATTCTTCCTACATGCTTAAACTGGGACAACCAACACCCAGCTAGCCTAGCTTTCTCCGTCCCCCCTTCGCTCCAGTCACCAAGTGCAGGAATATTAACCTGCTTCCCATCAGCTACGCTTCTCAGCCTCACCTTAGGGGCCGACTCACCCTGCGTCGATTACCGTCGCGCAGGAAACCTTGGACTTTCGGCGTGCGAGTTTTTCTCTCGCATTATCGTTACTCATGTCAGCATTCGCACTTCTGATATCTCCAGCATCCCTCTCAGGACACCTTCACAGACTTACAGAACGCTCCTCTACCACCCGTACTAATGTACGGATCCGTAGCTTCGGTGGATAGTTTTAGCCCCGTTACATCTTCCGCGCAAGCCGACTCGACCAGTGAGCTATTACGCTTTCTTTAAAAGATGGCTGCTTCTAAGCCAACTTCCTGGCTGTCTCGGCCTTCTCACATCGTTTACCACTTAACTATCTCTTGGGGACCTTAGCTGACGGTCTGGGCTTTTTCCCTCTTCACGACGGACCTTATCACCCGCCGTGTGTCTCCTGTGATATGGCTTTGCGGTATTCGGAGTTTGCATCGGTTTGGTAGGACTATCACGTCCCCCTAGCCGGCACAGTGCTCTACCCCCGCAAAGAACCTCACAAGGCACTACCTAAATAGCTTTCGAGGAGAACCAGCTATCTCCGGGCTTGTTTAGCCTTTCACTCCTAGCCACAACTCATCTCCTACTTTTTCAACAGTAGTGAGTTCGGGCCTCCAGAACGTGTTACCGTCCCTTCACCCTGGTCATGGCTAGATCGCCCGGCTTCGGGTCTAATAATGCCGACTTAACGCCCATTTCGGACTCGGTTTCCCTTCGCCTCCCCTATTCGGTTAAGCTCGCCAACACTATTAACTCGCTGACCCATTATACAAAAGGTACGCAGTCACCAGATTACTCCGGCTTCCACTGCTTGTACGCACACGGTTTCAGGTTCTATTTCACTCCCCTCTCCGGGGTTCTTTTCGCCTTTCCCTCACGGTACTTGTTCACTATCGGTCAGTAAGGAGTATTTAGCCTTGGAGGATGGTCCCCCCATCTTCAAACAGGATTTCACGTGTCCCGTCCTACTTTTCGAACGCTTGCACATCCACTACTTTTCACATACGGGGCTATCACCCTCTACGGCTGGCCTTTCCAAACCATTCTGCTAAGTAGTCAATGCTTTCCACGTTCAGGCTGCTTCCCGTTCGCTCGCCACTACTAGGGAAATCTCGGTTGATTTCTTTTCCTATAGGTACTTAGATGTTTCAGTTCCCTACGTTCGCTTCTCTGGACCTATGTATTCAGTCCAGGATGACAGGATCTCTCCTGTCGGGTTTCCCCATTCAGATATCCTCGGATCAAAGCTTGTTGCCAGCTCCCCGGGGCTTTTCGCAGGCTGCCACGTCTTTCTTCGCCTCTTACTGCCAAGGCATTCACCCTGTGCGCTTAATTTCTTGACCATATAACCCCAAATCGTCTCCGCTCCATATCACGCTCGCGCGCAATATCCAGCAGCAACCACCAGGATCATATGCATTTTACTAAAGTTAACTTGAGTAAATACACCCAGTGTACTTCGCTTTATTTCAACCAAATTGTTAAAGAACTTTCTGTCCCGTCTAGAGATCAGAAGATAACTCTCTTAAACACCGAATCCTATCTTCTGTTCTCTTCTTTCCTGGAGCCAGTCGGGATCGAACCGACGACCCCCTGCTTGCAAAGCAGATGCTCTCCCAGCTGAGCTATGGCCCCGATGTTCCTATCGCTTCGCTCGGGCAAAGCCCTCGCTTGCGACTTAAGGGTAGAACTGCGTTTCTCCCCTTAAGAAACCCCATTGCTTTACCACTATCAATGCGGCTCTAACTCAAATCATCCAGCGCAACTTCAAACCCTTACCTCTTTAGCCTTGATCCAGCCAAAGAGCTAAACGCTTTGTGCTCCTTCACCTATCGCTTCGCTCGGGCAAAGCCCTCGCTTGCGACTTAAGGGTAGAACTGCGTTTCTTCCCTTAAGAAACCCCATTGCTTTACCACTATCAATGCGGCTCTAACTCAAAAACAGCCCGCCCTCACACTCTCGTTGGTGGGCCTGGGTGGACTTGAACCACCGACCCCACGCTTATCAAGCGTGTGCTCTAACCAACTGAGCTACAGGCCCCGCAGGGTCTCTTCTCAATCTCTTCTCTTACACAAGCCTCAAGAGTGATTTATGTGCGCGCCTTCCCAAGTGTGCGATCTATCTTTACTTCAGCCTCGCGGCTGATCGGCACTTCCCGCCACCGGCGGTCAGTACCTTCAATATAGTAAGGAGGTGATCCAGCCACAGGTTCCCCTACGGCTACCTTGTTACGACTTCGTCCCAGTCATGAATCATACCGTGGTAAGCGTCTCCCTTTCGGTTCAACTACCCACTTCTGGTACCATCCACTCCCATGACGTGACGGGCGGTGTGTACAAGGCCCGGGAACGTATTCACCGCGACGTTGCTGATTCGCGATTACTAGCGATTCCAACTTCATGGAGTCGAGTTGCAGACTCCAATCCGGACTACGAGACGCTTTATGAGATTAGCTCCCCCTCGCGGGTTCGCGACCCTCTGTACGCCCCATTGTAGCACGTGTGTAGCCCTACCCATAAAGGCCATGATGACTTGACGTCGTCCCCGCCTTCCTCCGGTTCCTCACCGGCAGTCTCCTTAGAGTCCCCAACTAAATGCTGGCAACTAAGGACAAGGGTTGCGCTCGTTACGGGACTTAACCCAACATCTCACAACACGAGCTGACGACAGCCATGCAGCACCTGTCTCTGCGTTCCTTTCGGCACTCCCAACTCTCATCGGGATTCGCAGGATGTCAAGGGTAGGTAAGGTTCTTCGCGTTGCATCGAATTAAACCACATGCTCCACCGCTTGTGCGGGCCCCCGTCAATTCATTTGAGTTTCAACCTTGCGGCCGTACTTCCCAGGCGGAAGACTTATCGCGTTAGCTTCAATACTGATAGGTTCCCCTACCAACATTTAGTCCTCATCGTTTACAGCGTGGACTACCAGGGTATCTAATCCTGTTCGCTCCCCACGCTTTCGCGCCTCAGCGTCAGTATTATGCCAGGTGGCTGCCTTCGCCATTGACGTTCCTTCCGATCTCTACGCATTTCACCGCTACACCGGAAATTCCGCCACCCTCTCATATACTCCAGTTAGATAGTTTGCGATGCACTTCCCAGGTTAAGCCCGGGGCTTTCACACCACACACATCTTACCGCCTACGCGCCCTTTACGCCCAGTAACTCCGATTAACGCTCGCACCCTCTGTATTACCGCGGCTGCTGGCACAGAGTTTGCCGGTGCTTATTCTGTCGGTACCGTCAACATACCCGGATATTCACCGGGCACACTTCTTCCCAACCTAAAGAGCTTTACGACCCGAGGGCCTTCTTCACTCACGCGGCATCGCTGGATCAGGGTTGCCCCCATTGTCCAATATTCCCCACTGCTGCCTCCCGTAGGAGTCTGGGCCGTGTCTCAGTCCCAGTGTGACTGGTCGTCCTCTCAGACCAGTTACCGATCACCGCCTTGGTGAGCCTTTACCTCACCAACTAGCTAATCGGACGCAGGCCCCTCCTCAAGTGCCACCCTCGCGGGCAGCTTTACTCTCTCGAGATTATGCGGTATTAGCCAAAGTTTCCCTTGGTTATCCCCCGCTTGAGGGCAGGTTCCTACGTATTCCTCACCCGTCCGCCGCTCGTCAGCAGCTAGTATTGCTACTAGCCCTGCTACCGCTCGACTTGCATGTGTTAGGCGTGCCGCCAGCGTTCAATCTGAGCCATGATCAAACTCTCCACTTCTTTAAAACTCGTATGCTCCTATAGACTCTCATCCATAGTCGCAAATTCTCCTTCGCACTGAATTGCTCAGGTAAGCGCGCACATATATCACTCTTTCAACTTGTTAAAGAACTTTTACCGCTTGAGAGGGCGCATTCTACCCGTTCCCGCTCATGTGTCAACATCAAAAACACACTTTTTTCATCTTTTTTTACATTAACGTCACTTTAGCAAAACGACGTTTACCTACTTGTAAAATAATTGTCTTTTTTTCTTTGATATGCAAATTTTTATCCGATATGCGCTCGCCATCTACCCGCACCGCGCCCTGCTGCAGCAAGCGATTGGCTTCAGAAGTACTGTCTGACAATCCCGCCGCCTTGATAATATGTGCAATTGACATGCCCGCATCGCCTGACGACACCTGCACTTCCGGCATATCTTCCGGCATCTGTCCCTTTTGGAACTGCGCAATAAAGTTTTCACGCGCCAACCTGGCTGCCTCAGGTTGATGAAACCGTGCCGCCAGCTCCTCACCCAGTAAAAACTTCACATCTCGGGGATTCATGCCATTGTTGACCTGATCACGCAGATTTTTAATTTCCTCAATCGACTTGAAGCTGACCAATTCAAACCATAACCACATGGTTTCATCCGAGATTGACATGACCTTGCCAAAAATCTGATCGGCTGACTCGTCAATTCCAATATAATTTCCCAGCGACTTGGACATTTTTTTGATCCCGTCCAGACCCGGAAGCAACGGCAGTGTAATAATTATCTGAGGCTTCTGCCCAAAATGTTTTTGCAATTCCCTGCCCATGAGCAAGTTGAACTTCTGATCCGTACCGCCCAGCTCAATGTCCGCCCGCATCGCAACCGAATCATACCCCTGAAGCAGCGGGTAAAGAAATTCATGGATGGCAATAGGCTGCTCTGAGGTAAAACGCTTGTGGAAATCATCCCTTTCCAGCATTCTCGCGACAGTATGGGTTGATGCGAGCCGGATCAAATCCACGGCAGACAATTTGTCTCCCCACTGGGAATTGAACAAAATGCTGGTTTTCTCGGGATGCAAGACCTTGAATACTTGCTTTTGGTATGTCAGGGCATTTTCCTGCACTTGTTCCCGCGTCAAAGGCGGCCGGGTTTCGTTTTTCCCGGAAGGATCGCCTATCATGCCGGTGAAATCACCGATCAGGAATTGGATTTCATGACCCAGCTCTTGCAACTGCCTCATCTTGTTTAACAAAACAGTATGCCCCAGATGCAGATCCGGAGCGGTAGGATCAAAACCAGCCTTGACACGCAGCGGGCGCCCTTCTTTTAATTTGGCAATCAGCTCATCCTCAATCAGAATTTCTTCCGTGCCGCGCCGGATAATGGATAATGCTTCTTCAATCAATGTCATCTCGCACTCCGCTTTCGCTAAATGTTCTGAATCAAGGGGCAAATTATGGCACAATAGAAGCCTGATGCGAGAGGGTATTTTTACAACGCAACTTCAGAGAGTCCTATGAAAGATTTATATATCGGATTAATGTCTGGCACGAGCGCCGATGGCATCGATGCCGCGTTAGTGGATTTCAGCCGGCCTGTTCCGGCAGTCGAAGCTACTTATTACACTCCCTATGCACAGGAATTGAAAAATAAAATTCTTGCCCTATGCCATCGGGGAGAAAATGAAATCCATCGTTTAGGTGAATTGGATGTTTTATTGGGCAAGGAGTTTGCTTCAGCGGTCAATCATTTGCTTAACAAAAACTCCATCCGCCCACAGTCGATTAAAGCCATAGGAAGTCACGGACAAACCGTGCGCCATCATCCACACCCGCCATTCCGGTTCACTCTCCAGATCGGAGATCCCAACACCATTGCGGCAGAAACCGGAATCACGACCGTGGCTGATTTTCGTCGCAAGGACATCGCCCATGGCGGGCAAGGCGCTCCGCTGGTTCCCGCGTTTCATCAGCATGTTTTCGCGTCTGCGGCTGTCCATCGCGCCATTGTGAATATAGGCGGCATTGCAAATGCGACCATACTGAAACGAAATCATCCTGATGTTATCGGCTTCGACACGGGACCTGGAAATGTGTTAATGGACGCCTGGATTCATCTTCATCACAATCAAAATCATGATACTAACGGAGCCTGGGGAGCACAGGGAACACTGCACACGGAATTGCTCGCAAGTTTGCTTAAACATGATTTTTTCCAGCTGCCGCCTCCCAAAAGCACTGGACGCGAACAGTTTCATCTTGAGTGGCTGAACAGCCAATTGCGCCCGTTTGCAAAAAACATTCCCGCCGCGGATGTGCAGACAACGCTGGTAGAATTAACAGCTCGCAGCATCATTGAATCCGTACAACAGCAATTATCAGGCGGTGAAATTCTCGTTTGCGGCGGCGGCACACATAATGCTTTCCTGATGTCGCGGTTACGTGATCTCGCAGCGCCGCGTTTTATTGTCGATACAACAATAAAATATGGACTGGATCCCGACTGGATAGAGGCGACCGCATTCGCCTGGCTGGCGCGGCAAACCATCAACCGGAAAACGGGCAACCTGCCAGGCGCAACCGGCGCCAGCAAAGCAGTCATTCTAGGCGGAATTTATTATGGTTCTTAACCTTTCAGCAAAGCAGATCGTCCGCATTACGCCACTTCACATTTAAAGTCTTCATACTTCCCTCCGGGGCCGCGCTCGATTTTCTCCAGATAGTTAAATATGAAACGGAAAGGGTAATCAAACACAATACTCAGCTGCGCGCGCAGGTTTTCTTCTTCTTTTGCGCTAAAGGGTGAGATATGCGCAAGATTAATATGGATCTCGCTCAGGCTTTTTTGTATCACCTGGAATTGAGCGCCCGAAAACATATCCATTAAGCGCAGCCCGTTACTGGTAAAACTGGGCCAGATACGACGCCCATCGGGAAGTTTCAACATATTCCGCTGCCTGCCCAAAATGCGCTTAATAACAGGCAGATTCCTGCCGCATGAACATGGTTCACCAGGAGAAGCATAATCACCCACGAAGTACCGGATTAGAGGCGAGGCAAAATTATGCAGCGCGGTGGCAACTACCCTGCCAGGCTCATCGATTTCACACAACTTGCCTTGCTCATTGATAATTTCAACCAGAACATTTTCAGATTGCACATGATAATGCTCTTGTTCGGGACACTGCAGCGCAAGATAGCCCAGCTCTTTGGTCGAATAGGTATCGACAAGCTGCACTCCCATCACCTCCTTAACCATTCTTCGCAAATCCGGTTCAACGATTTCACTGTTTGTGTGCACCATGGTCAAATGATCCGGCACGCCTCCGTGCGCGGCAAAGTATTGCGTGATTTCACGCAGCGTAGAAGGGTTGCAGTTCAGGTAATGCGGATTGATATCACGCAGCCATCGCACTTCTTCTTCCGTTGTGCAAATGGTCAAATGATGGCATTTGCCCGTAGGTACTACCCGGTAAGTCGCCGGCCCCCAGTTTTCAAAAACTGCTCCGTGCGGAGGCTTGGCCGCCGGATTTTCCGTGAAACGAATCACGGCATAGGTTTTGTTGAAATCATGCTTATGCCAGAGATGATCACGGAGAGTCGTTGCATTCCAAAAGAACTGAGTCGCCACATTTCCTTTCACGGTGACAGGCATGCCGGTAGAGCCGGTAGATGTCATTAATTCTGAAGGCTCATGAGAAGGGAGCGGCGATTCACTAAAAATTGCGTCTTTTGCCTGTTGCAAATCCAGCCGGCTTAGCATTGGTATTTCATCCCAAATCTCGCGCAGCTGTTCCCCGTTCGTTATAACAGGCAAATGAGAAAATTTGCTGCGATAATACGGTACTGTTTTACGCGCAAAATTAATTACTTCAACTAATTGCGTAAACTGCAGGGTCAACAGCGTTGACGGGGAAAAAGTCTCACTGAGATTGAAATAATGAATTTGTGAAAGTAATTGCGCAGCCATTGGTGTTGGAATGACTGGCCAGACAATACCCGGTATGGAACTAGGGATTGGCAATGAAATTGCAAGCTCGTTATTCATGGGTAAACCATCCTGTGTAACCTGGGTTCCAGAGTAATGTGTAAATGGGAATTAAGATAGTATCAAAGAATACATGTTTGATTAAAGAAGTTGTACGAATGCCAAGGGCAGGATCGATGAAGTGAATCCCGGCGTGTTAATCAACAGGCCGGGATTATCATTGATTTGCAGATTACATCCAGTCTGTGCTGAGCTTGATACCCACGAACAATCCCTGGTCTCCGAAGTTGCTGGTCTTGGTAGAGAACGAGGAAGAACTGGATTGCACAAGCGCGGCTTCAGCCACAGAAGCGGATTCACTGCTTTCTGGCCGTTCAATGGCATGGATGTATGACTCCGCCTGCCAGCCGGCATCCACGGTCAGCGTGGTCGTTCTGCAAGGCACGCCTTCCGCTCCAGCCTGACCAAAGACATAGGAATAACTAGCTCCCAGTCTCATGCCCAGCTTGGGAATAACCACATGGCGATTGGTGTAATCAATGCCGCCATTGTATTCATCTGCTGTCAGTTCATTCACCGCAGTCAGTGAAATATCACGCGTGCTCACCAGCAAGGCTGCGTTGGCATTGGCGAACAAGGCAAAACCGTAAGGCAGGTGATATGTCATGTCAAACTCGGCGCGCGGGCCCCAGCCTCTCATGTCACTCTTGGAGTAAAAACCAAAAGTATCAGAGGTATCGTAATAAGGATTCGCTGTCACCGTCATCTTGCTGTTCAGTTTCGCATATTCCACACCGCCGGCGAAACGAACACTCCAGGGGTTGTTAAAGTAAACAGTGTGTCCCCAGACCAGATAAGCCTCATCCAGGTCAAACGTCACTTTCCCGCTCACGTTTTTCCAGGGATAAGTTGATAGCCAGCGGGGAGTGGCATAGCCGGCACCGTTAATAAGTCCGCTTGTTGAGATAGAATCCGTGTCACTGGTGCGCATCTGCATCCAGCTCAGGGTGAGATCGTCGTTTTCTGTAAACTTGATCCCGCCGTAGACACGCCAGTTCCAGTCATAAGAAGGACTGATGGCATGAGTATAAAAAGACCCGTTGCTGGTGCTGGGAAATACTGTCACATAATCCAGATCACCGTTCTGAGGGCGCAGATCCAGGCCTTCAACTCCTATAAATGCCCCTGACAAGGATGGCGACCAGGAAGCGTTATTGTTTGGCATAGCTGCATACGACGCGCCAGCCATACCCAAGACTATCATGCTAACCGCACTGCGTTTAAAGAATGACTTCATATCCGTATGCTCCGTGTTATTGACCGTGATGTTACATCTAGATCTTCTATCTTAGAGCAAATACACCAAGCCGTGTAATATGGGTTACACCATGTGGGATAGGGAAAAACCATTATAAAAAATGCCATGCGTCATCCCGATTCGCATGCAGCGAAGCGGGATAATGCATGAGGAACAGGGTTACATCCAGTCAGAGCTGAACTTGATTCCCAGAAACAAGCCCTGGTCGCCAAAGTTGCTGGTCTTGGTTGAGGCAAAACCCGAATAACTGCTCGGCTGTACCAGGTCGCTGCCATCTTGGACATAGCTGGCGTATCCATATTCAGGCCGTTCTATGGCGTGAATATAGGATTCAACCTGCCAGCCAGCGTCAATTGTCAATGATGAGCAAGGCGCACCTTCCCCGCCCGCTTGTCCAAACATATAGGTATAACTGGCACCCAGACGCATACCCAGTTTTGGCACCACAACATGGCGGTTGGAATAATAAGAAGAATACGCACGGTAACCTACATCGGTTTCATAATTGAATTCATCGAAACCTTCCAGTTCAATTTTGCGCGTACTGACCAATAAGGCAGCATTTGTATTGGCGAATAAGGCAAAACCATATGGCAAATGATATGTCATATCAAATTCGACACGTGGGCCCCAGCCATGCAGACGGCTTTCTGCGGTATAGCCTAACGATTGGTTGGTATTGTTGTAATCTGAAGCGGAAACAGAAAAATCACTATCCAGTTTTGCATATTCGATACCAGCTGCATAACGAATGCTCCAGGGGTTATTAAAGTTGATCGTATGACCCCATACACCATAGACTTCATCCAGATCAAATTTGACTTTGGCTGCAACATTTTCCCAATAATTGCCCAGCAACCAGCGCGGCACAGAATAAGACTGATTGTTGATGGCACCGGTAGGCGCGACAGAATCACTGTCACTGGTACGCATTCTCATCCAGCTCAAAGTAATGTCATCATTATCCGTGAACTTGATACCGCCGTATAAACGCCAGCTCCAGTCATAATCGGTTGAAATAGCGCGGGTATAGAAAGACCCGTTTGATGTGGCTGGAAAGAGGGTAACATAATCCAGATCACCATTTTCCGGACGCAAATCCAATGCGTCTACACCAATGAACCAGCCAGTCATGTGAGGTGACCACATGGTATTATTGTTTGGCATGGCTGCATACGATGCACTTGTCAAACCTAATACCGCTGCAGCAATTGCACTGCGTTTGAAGATTGACTTCATGTCCTAAGCTCCCTATTAATAGACCGTGAATTTTCTTGTAGTTCAATATCATATCAAATTAATCAGGATTAGCAATCACGCCGGAAGTATGTACTGAAGAGTCTCGGAATATCCCGTACAGATACGAAAATAAAAATGAAAAACCCGGCTTGCTGAATGCAAGCCGGGTTATCTTGGGAGTGGTTACATCCAATCTGTGCTGAGCTTGATACCCACGAACAATCCCTGATCTCCGAAGTTGCTGGTCTTGGTAGAGAATGAGGAAGAACTGGATTGCACCAGGTTAGGTGAAGTTTCTACGGATGATGTTCCAAAATCCGGCCTTTCAATGGCATGGATATATGATTCCGCCTGCCAGCCGGCATCCACGGTCAGCGTGGTCGTTCTGCAAGGCACGCCTTCCGCTCCAGCCTGACCAAAGACATAGGAATAACTGGCTCCCAGTCTCATACCCAGCTTGGGAATAACCACATGGCGATTGGTGTAATCAATGCCGCCGCCGTCTTCATCTGCTGTCAGTTCATTCACCGCAGTCAGTGAAATATCACGCGTGCTCACCAGCAAGGCTGCGTTGGCATTGGCGAACAAGGCAAAACCGTAAGGCAGGTGATATGTCATGTCAAACTCGGCGCGCGGGCCCCAGCCTCTCATGTCACTCTTGGAGTAAAAACCAAAAGTATCAGAGGTATCGTAATAAGGATTCGCTGTCACCGTCATCTTGCTGTTCAGTTTCGCATATTCCACACCGCCGGCGAAACGAACACTCCAGGGGTTGTTAAAGTAAACAGTGTGTCCCCAGACCAGATAAGCCTCATCCAGGTCAAACGTCACTTTCCCGCTCACGTTTTTCCAGGGATAAGTTGATAGCCAGCGGGGAGTGGCATAGCCGGCACCGTTAATAAGTCCGCTTGTTGAGATAGAATCCGTGTCACTGGTGCGCATCTGCATCCAGCTCAGGGTGAGATCGTCGTTTTCTGTAAACTTGATCCCGCCGTAGACACGCCAGTTCCAGTCATAAGAAGGACTGATGGCATGAGTATAAAAAGACCCGTTGCTGGTGCTGGGAAATACTGTCACATAATCCAGATCACCGTTCTGAGGGCGCAGATCCAGGCCTTCAACTCCTATAAATGCCCCTGACAAGGATGGCGACCAGGAAGCGTTATTGTTTGGCATAGCTGCATACGACGCGCCAGCCATACCCAAGACTATCATGCTAACCGCACTGCGTTTAAAGAATGACTTCATATCCGTATGCTCCATGTATTTGACCGTGATGTTGTATCTTGATCTTTCATCATAGAGCAATTCAAACCCTATCCGCAATATGGAAAATAAATATCAACCTGACCCATATCTTTTCTGTGTCTGGCTTAAGCTGATTACGGAATCCAAAAAATTGGAAGCATGGAGCAGCCATGACAAATCACCAGCTAAAGTCGGCAGGATAAATCTGCCATCCTATTAAGATAACATGCTAGGGAAATGCAAGAAAAAGACACTAATTCGATCATTAAGCATGAAAAAGACAAATAATTACTCTTTTTATCAGCCTTTCTTCACTTACACGCCATTATTTCTGAGAATAAAAAGCTGATCTAACTCTAACAATGAAAAAGCCACTCCAGTCTCTTGCAAGAACCGGAGTGGCTTGACCACAAAAATATTAAAGCCAGTCTGAACTGTACTTAAGCCCAAGGAAAAAGCCCTGGTCGCCAAAGTTGCTGGTTTTTGTAGACGTGAAACTGGAGAAGTAAGCTGTTGAATCAGCCGCAAGCACTGACGGAGCCACTTCTGTTCCACCATCTGGCCGCTCAATGGCATGAATATAAGTATCCACTTGCCAGCCGGCATCAACTGTCAATGATGAGCAAGGCGCACCTTCCCCGCCCGCTTGTCCAAACATATAGGTATAGCTGGCACCCAGGCGCATACCCAGTTTTGGCACCACAACATGGCGGTTAGAGAAATATGCCGAATAACCAAACTGCATTTCATTTTGATTAGAATAGTAAGACTCCAGGGAAACCTTGCGTGTACTGACCAGAAGCGCCGCATTGGTGTTCGCAAACAGGGCAAAACCATATGGCAAGTGATATGTCATATCAAACTCAGCCCGCGGGCCCCAGCCATTCAAGCGGCTTTTATCGGTGTATGACACTGTGCCATAAACGCCATTCAAGTCATCGCCTGTGACATAGAAGTCACTATTCAGTTTCGCATATTCAATACCGCCCGCGAAACGCACACTCCAGGGATTGTTAAAGTTGATCGTATGACCCCATACCGCGTAAGCTTCATCCAGATTGAATTTGACTTTCGCTGAAACATTTTCCCAGTAAGCGCCAAACAGCCAGCGTGGCACAGAATAAGTTTCATTATTGATGGCACCAATAGGAGCAACGGAATCACTGTCACTGGTACGCATTCTCAGCCAGCTTAGGGTGATGTCGTCGTTATCCGTGAACTTGATACCGCCGTATAAACGCCAGCTCCAGTCATGATCGGTTGAAATAGCGCGGGTATAGAAAGACCCGTTTGATGTGGCTGGAAAGAGGGTAACATAATCCAGGTCACCATTTTCCGGACGCAAATCCAATGCGTCTACACCAATGAACCAGCCAGTCATGTGAGGAGACCACATGGCGTTATTGCTTGGCATGGCTGCGTATGACGCACCCGACATGCCTAACACTGCCGCCGCAATGACACTACGTTTGAAAATTGACTTCATTTCCGTTTGCTCCCTGTTAAATTTCCGTTAGTAAAATCTGACAGTTATCATATCAAAAAATATATCTTCCACAACATCTCTCTTTCCACAAAAATGAAGCGGCTCGCATGAACGGCTTACGCAGAAAAAAAATCCCGGTATGTGTGAACATACCGGGATTCCGTGTTGCTTTGATTACATCCAGTCTGAACTGTATTTGATGCCCAGGAACAAACCTTGATCGCCAAAGTTGCTGGTTTTGGTTGCGCCAATTCCCGAGTAGCCAGAGCTGGATTGAAGCAGTCCTCCCACGCCATTTGACACATAATCACTGTTTGGACGCTCAATGGCATGTATGTAAGACTCAACCTGCCATCCGGCATCGATAGTCAGGCTGGAGCAAGGCGCACCTTCACCGCCGGCCTGGCCAAACATGAAAGAGTAGCTTGCACCCAGACGCATGCCTAGCTTGGGAATCACAACGTGACGGTTGGAATAGTAGCTGGAATACAAATCATAGCCGCCGCCATTGTAATAATTGCTGCTATAGCCTTCCAGTTCGATTTTGCGTGTGCTGACCAGTAAAGCCGCATTGGTGTTGGCAAACAAGGCAAAGTTGTATGGCAAATGGTATGTCATATCAAACTCGACCCGCGGGCCCCAGCCGTTCAAACGGCTTTCAGCTGTGTAACTAAGGGTGTCATAACTGCTGTTATTAAAGTCATCAGCTGACACCGAGAAATCGCTATTCAGTTTTACATATTCGAGACCACCCGCGAAGCGCACGCTCCAGGGATTATTAAAGTTGATGGTATGGCCCCATACCGCATAAGCTTCATCCAGATCAAATTTGACCTTGGCTGAAACATTTTCCCAATAATTGCCAAACAACCAGCGCGGCACAGAATAAGATTGACTGTTTACGGCACCGATAGGGGCGACAGAATCGCTGTCGCTGGCATGGAATCTCATCCAGCTCAGAGTGATGTCGTCATTATCCGTGAATTTGATTCCGCCGTATAAACGCCAGCCCCAATCATAGGAAGGCGAAATGGCACGGGTAAAGAAAGATCCGTTTGAGGTGTTTGGGAATAAAGTGACATAATCCAGGTCACCGTTTTCCGGCCGCAAATCCAATGCGTCTACACCAATGAACCAGCCAGTCATGTGAGGAGACCACATGGTGTTGCTGCTTGGCATGGCTGCATAAGATGCGCCAGTCATGCTTAACACTGCTACCGCGATTGCGCTACGTTTGAAAATTGATTTCATATCCTTATGCTCCCTGTGAAAGTTCCGTAATCAATTATACTAACCGATATATTAACAAATCCCAAGCATTGCACAATCTGTTTATGCAGAACTCACGCTTGTCATGAAACCATCATGAATTAACCGTATCAAAAAAATCCCGGACTGTATGAACAGGCCGGGATTCTGTATTGCAAAGATTACATCCAGTCTGAACTGTACTTAAGCCCAAGGAAAAAGCCCTGGTCGCCAAAGTTGCTGGTTTTTGTCGCACCGACTCCTGAATATCCAGAAGTAGGCTGGACAAGAGTGGAAACTGACGAGTAATCGCCGTTTGGACGCTCGATAGCATGGATGTAGGAATCAACCTGCCAGCCAGCATCGATAGTCAGACTAGAGCAAGGAGCACCTTCCCCGCCGGCCTGGCCAAACATATAGGTATAACTGGCGCCCAGACGCATGCCCAGTTTTGGCACCACAACATGGCGGTTGGAATAATAGCTATTCAGCAAATAATATGACTCATAATCGCTGCTATAACCTTCCAGCGACAGCTTGCGTGTGCTGACCAGTAAAGCCGCATTGGTGTTCGCAAACAGGGCAAAACCATATGGCAGGTGATATGTCATATCAAACTCAGCCCGCGGGCCCCAGCCATTCAGACGGCTTTTAGCTTTATAAGCAAGCGTATCATAGCTGCCGTTAAAGTCATCGCCAGAAACGGAAAAGTCACTGTTTAACCTTGCATACTCGATACCAGCCGCGTAACGCACGCTCCAGGGATTGTTAAAGTTGATCGTATGACCCCATACCGCATAAGCTTCATCCAGATCAAACTTGACTTTCGCTGAAACATTTTCCCAGTAAGTACCGGGCAGCCAGCGTGGCACAGAATAAGTTTCATTATTGATGGCACCAATAGGAGCAACGGAATCACTGTCACTGGTACGCATTCTCAGCCAGCTCAGGGTGATGTCGTCGTTATCCGTGAACTTGATACCGCCGTATAAACGCCAGCTCCAGTCATGATCGGTTGAAATAGCGCGGGTATAGAAAGACCCGTTTGATGTGGCTGGAAAGAGGGTAACATAATCCAGGTCACCATTTTCCGGACGCAAATCCAATGCGTCTACACCAATGAACCAGCCAGTCATGTGAGGAGACCACATGGCGTTATTGCTTGGCATGGCTGCGTATGACGCACCCGACATGCCAACGACTAACAAACTGATTGCACTTTTTTTAAAAAAAGACTTCATTACCTAATACTCCCTATAAGTTTGATATGCATAAAACTCCCACAAGATATACTACCAAATAAACATGAGAACACAATATCAATAACGAATGAATCATGGAAAATGCTACAGCTTGCCGCCAGACCGGCAAGGCGGCCAGCCTCCATGATGACCAGCATCACCATTTGCGGAAACCGGATTTCTCCGCCTGATCGTTTACAGGCGACTCCATTCCTATTCCCTTTTTATTAGTTACGGATGCGGAAAACAATCCATTACGCTGATACCCCGAGGTTGGCAGCGCGATACGAGAAGCACTGATTTCATTTTGCTGGTTCAGTTTCATTTCATTCTGCAGAAAAGCCGCAACCTGGTTTTTTTCCGTCTCACCCACCTTGCAGCGATGATTCATTTCGATTCTGGCAATCCTGTACCAGCCGCGCCGCCGGTAAAAATCCAGGTAAAACGCATCATCCTCAGATCCTCTTTCAGTAATTTTTTTCAGGTATTCTGGAGTATTTGCCTGATCAGGGTCATAAGACATGCGTATGATACCCGCAGCGGCAATAATATCCTCAGGAGGAACATAATCTGTAATAAGCTCATCCACGAATAGCAAATCGGCAGCATGGGCATTCAAACCGCTTTCAGCAAACACGCTATAACCATGAGCATGCACGTCAAACCCCTGACGAGCCTTGAATACATAGACATTGGTCCATATTTTCTGGGAATTGAAAGGAAAAAATGTTGCTGCGGCAAATCGCGAGGTAAATGCCACCACATTATCGCTGTCTGATTCAAATGGCGAGACGATCCCTTCCTCGCCCTGTGCATAAGGCGTAAAACCGTTTAGGAAAATCTCCGCAGGACTTCTGTCATCGCCGCGAAAACAGATTCGGTCAATTTTATGCGGTCTGATTTCCGACATAGCCAGTTTAATCTTGGGAACCGCAAAAACAGGATGAACAATGGATTTGATTTGTGTCAACGCATCGGCCACCGCAGCCAACAAGTTGACTATCTTGCCCGCCCGCGCTCCCTGCTGCCGAGTTCGCACGGTCTGCAAAAGGCGGCTGAGGATATCATCAGATGTTTCTCCTTCCGCTTGCTCGCTGATCCGCGCAAGCGCCTGCTGACACCGCTCCAGCAGGTCCGCTGTCAGTTTTTTATGTTTCTTGTGCATGCCGTGATAGGCGCGGAGTATAGAAACCGCATCACGGATTTTTTCCATAACGATTTTGTCGTGCTCAGACAGACTCATATTCGCTTTTCTCTCCAAACCAGCGTCGCAATAAAGCTGGTATTTTATCCTGGTGCGCAGACATCATGATTTCAGCCGCGCGGTGAACTTGCGGCAGCAGCTCACTATCGCGAATCAAATCCGCGACGCGGAACGACAAATCCCCGGTCTGCCGCGTCCCCAATACCTCACCGGGCCCGCGCAATTCCAGGTCACGCTGGGCTATTCTGAATCCATCCGTTGTCTCCCGCATGACCGCCAGACGTTCCCTGGCCAGATCGGATAAGGGTTGTTGATAAAACAGCACACAATGACTAGCCGCTGCCCCGCGGCCTACCCGGCCGCGTAATTGATGCAGTTGCGAAAGCCCCAGGCGCTCCGCGTTTTCAATAATCATCACACTCGCATTCGGCACATCCACGCCTACCTCAATAACCGTGGTCGCGACCAGCAATTGTATCTCTCCTTGTTGGAATGCCCGCATGACCTTGTCTTTTTGCTCAGGATTCATGCGCCCGTGTATTAGGCCGATTTTCAACATGGGCAAAAGTGACTTCAGGTCATCCGCCGTCTTGGTTGCCGCCTGACAGGCGATAACTTCTGACTCTTCAATCAAAGGACAAACCCAATAAGCCTGTCTGCCCTCCTGACAGGCTTCCCGAATGCGGGCCACCACTTCATCCCGTCGCCCGCTCGCCACCACACTGGTCATAACCGGTGTTCTGCCTGGCGGCAATTCATCTATGACAGAAGAATCCAGATCCGCATAAAAGCTCATTGCCAGCGTGCGTGGTATAGGAGTTGCCGTCATGACCAATTGATGGGGACAATTTTCCGCCTGCATGCCTTTTTTTCGAAACAGCGCCCGCTGATGTACGCCAAATCGATGCTGTTCATCCACGACAATCAGTGCCAGCGCAGCGAAATCCACTTCCTCCTGGAATAAAGCATGGGTACCCAGAATAATGTGCGCGTCACCCGTATTAACCGATTTCAACACCGCATTCCGGGCACGAGCTTTCACATGACCGGAAAGAAATGCCACATTAACACCCAAGGGTTCCATCCACTTCCTGAACACCCGGTAATGCTGTTCCGCCAACAGTTCCGTGGGAGCCATCATGGCCGCCTGAAACCCGCTTTCCACTGCTTGCAGCATAGCCAGCGCGGCAATCACTGTCTTGCCCGACCCCACATCACCTTGCACCAGCCTCAACATGGGATGTGCCCGAATCAAGTCTTGTTGAATTTCACGGCTCACACGCGCCTGAGCCGCGGTCAGCTGAAACGGCAGCTGCGCGAGAAATGAGCACGTGAGTTTTTCATGCTTTAATAATGGCACACCCTGGCGGGATTGAAATGTTTTTTTGATTTGCAGCAAACTGATACGGTGCGCGAGCAATTCTTCAAACACCAGACGCTTTTGCGGTATTGTCTTATTGTCTTGCAATACCGAAACCAGGGTTTCACGCGGCGGTCGGTGCACAAACCACAAAGCTTCTTTCAGGGTGGGAAAAGCCAGCGTTTGCAAAAGAGAGTCCGGCAGAATTTCATCCAAGACGGTTTCCTGATCCATTGTCTGCAGAGCGTGCAACGTCAGTTTCCTCAGCATATATTGGCTCAGGCCTTCCGTCGCTGGATAAATGGGCGTGAGATGCGAATCAACAGGGGGCGGCCTGTTCTCGGATATGACCTGAAATTCGGGATGCACCATTTCCCAACCCTGAGGGCCGATTCTCACTTCACTATAACAGCGCAAGCGCGCTCCCGGCCGCAGCACGCTTGCCTGAAATGGCAATACATGAAAAAAACGCAGGCGCATCATCCCGGTATCATCTTGCAGTTCGCACATGAGTTTCGTGCGGCCGCGCGGCGGCGCAATCACGTTTTTTATCACACCCTCAATGACAGCCGCATCTCCCGGAACCAATTGGCGTATGGGTTGTATGTGCGTACGATCCTGATACCGCGCGGGCAGATGCAGCAAGAGGTCTTGCAAGGAAAAAATTTCCAGTCGCGCGAGATGCCTGGCGATTTGTTTGCCCATGCCGCGCAGCTTGAATACGGGTATGGCAGCAGGAGCCGCTTTTTTTTCACGCAAAACACATACCTCCCTGATTACTTCCAGGACTTCATGCTTCATGTCTATAGTCTATATTGACGCTGATACCCTGGCTTGCTGCGGTCTATTATACGCATCAGGCTTCAAGTTGCGAATTCTGCCCCCGCGCGGACGCACACGCTTGTCAGGCAAGGCCAGGATCAGCGGCACAGGAGAGAAACATCGCCGCTCCCCCTTTGCGAGGAAGCGGCTGGCAGGCAGGACTCAACATTTATTCGTCAGGCTGGGAAGAAGCCGGGATGATTCATCATCATGGCCTTGAATAACCGTTTGATCGGGAGTAGCGGGACTGGAAAACAGGCGTGACAACCCGTCCAGGCTGGACTGTAGAGACGTATTTTGTGAAAGAACCGGCGTTGCCGCGGGTGATTGATTTTTATCCGCCGTCCAGTCACGCTCTTCTGCGGTAACAAGCGCCATCGCCCGGCGGAGCGCGCCTTTCACATCTGTTTCAAATCTGTCGATAGCAACTTTTTCCTGCTCGATTTCATTATATAAAAAGTTGCGATAACTGCTGCTGAAATTAAAATCCATCTCGGGCACCGGGATTTTGGTGACTATCAGAATGGCGAGCGCGATCAACTGGACAGCGGCTTTTTCCGAGATTTTTTCCCATCGCAGACAATGATTGAGTTCAGCCTGGATATTATCCACCAGTTTAATCATGTCTTCGGTGATTTCCATGCTGATATTGCACATGTCTATACAAATCTTGTGGCGCTCATGAGCAGATTTATTTCCATCCTTCAACGCCTGCGACAAGTCATGAAGCTCATTGCATAAAGACTGCACGGCAGCGTGAGTCTTTTCCAGCAAATCATGCAACTCATCCGAAGCCGGCTCAAGATCTGCCTTCAGTGCTTCAAACAGGTTTTCAAAAAAAGCCCGAATACCATGCACCACACTGTGATTGGCATTGATTTTCTTGACGCTGGCGTACCGCTGCAAATCCATGTCATCACCGATGATTTTCTCTTTTTCTCTTTTCCATTTTTCCAGTGTGACCTGAAGTTCAGCGCCTTGTTTTACCAGCTGCTCCTGGTACCCGCCCAGCGCATCCAGCGAAGTAACAACCTGACCGTGGTCCGGCTCCCCGGGCTGCGCTGGCTCATCCCTATCCATGCGCACAGCAGATGATTGTACAGCCTGGACCCGTGTATTTGCCTGAGGCAAGCCTGCATCCGGTTCGAATTCCTTTATATATGATTGAGGAAGGGGATCTTGAGGTTGTGTGACAGCAAGAGACATTAATGCGGCCGCCGTTGAAGTTGTACTTTTGACATAACCGCCTTTACCATCCGGTATCCAGAGCGGCTTGTCTCTTTTCTGCGGTATTGCCCGTTTCAGCGGCTTTTCATCCGGTTTTTTCTCTTCCTGGTTCCATCCAAAAATCCTACGCAACATGGTCTTCTCCTTATAGACTTTGTTTTTTACAAACAACTGCGCCAGTCAAAAAGATATAACATACCTCGCTTAAGGCTTTCTTAAGGTAGCCGCAAAAGAGTTTGCCAAGAAGGTTGAAAAAAATCATCGGCGAGTATAAAGTTCGCACTCTACAAGGGCGCGTTACTTGCGCCCTTCTTGCCGGGGTGGTGGAATTGGTAGACACGCAGGTTTCAGATGCCTGTGGGGGAAACCCCGTGGAGGTTCAAGTCCTCTCCTCGGCAATAAATGGATCTATTTCCACGTTCTCAAACGGGTTACGCAACACGATGGTATCCTTTCTGTCTGCCCCCGTTGAAATCATGTCAATGGGGACTCCCGCCAGCTTTTCAACGTGCAAAAGGTATTTTTGTGCGTTCACTGGCAGTTCGCTGAAACTGCGGATTCTGGCAGTCGATTCTGTCCAGCCAGGCAGCTCCTCGTAAACCGGTTCACATTCCGCAAACAATTCCGTTTCCAGCGGCGGGTAGAGGCAATCTTCGCCATGCAAGCGGTATCCGGTACAGACTTTAACCGTTTGCAAACCATCCAGCACATCCAGCTTGGTCACACATAATCCTGAAAAGCCATTGAGTTGAATGGAGCGGCGCAAAGCGGCAATGTCCAGCCATCCGCAGCGACGCGGACGCCCTGTAACCGACCCAAACTCGTTTCCCCGGCTTGCCAATTGTTTTCCGGTTTCATCTTTTAATTCGGTAGGAAACGGCCCGGAACCGACACGAGTCGTATAAGCCTTGGTAATTCCAAGAATATAATTGAAATGCCTGGGGCCATATCCGCTGCCGACACTAGCCGCACCCGCCACTGTATTGGATGAGGTCACAAAGGGATAAGTACCGTGATCTACATCCAGCAATGTCCCTTGGGCGCCTTCAAACATGATATTTTTGCCTTCATCCCGATAACGGGCGAGCAAAGCAGCGACATCCGCGCGCATGGGTTTTAATTTCGGAACCATCAGCAGGAGATTATCAAATAATTGCCGCAGCTCTATGGTTTCATGCCCATGATAATGCTGCAGTACAAAATTATGGTAGGCCAACACTTCTTCCAGCTTGTCCAGCAGCCGTTTTTCATTGAACAAATCACCAAACCGCAGTGCCCGCCTGGCCACTTTGTCTTCATATGCAGGGCCAATCCCGCGCCCCGTGGTGCCAATCGCAGACTTGCCCTTGGCCTGCTCGCGCGCCCTGTCCAGGGCAACATGGTAGGGCAGGATCAGAACACAGGCATCGCTGATACGAAGCCGCTCGGTCACAGGCACACCGCGGCGTTCCAGTTCTTCAATTTCTTCCAGGAGGGCGATCGGTGAAAGAACCACGCCATTACCTATCAGACACTGCACATGCGTATGGAGGATACCAGATGGTATCAACCGCAAAATGGTTTTCTGGCCGTCTATCACCAGTGTATGCCCGGCATTATGGCCACCCTGGAAGCGTACCGCTATAGAAGCTTGCTCCATCAGCATGTCAACGATTTTACCCTTACCTTCGTCACCCCATTGACTACCCAAGATTACAACACTTTTACCCATGATGAATTCTCACTCTAAAATTATCTGATTCTGGATTTGGAAGCTGGAAAAACCTGACACGCCCTGTCAACCCTGGTATAAATCCCGGGCAATGGTCACCAGGGCCAGCCCGATGAGCATGCTTGCAAGTCCCATGATACGCAGCGCCCTGTCGCTTTGTGTAAACATTTGCTGCATCAGCCTGCGCCAGAAGCGAGGCGACAAAAAGGGCAAGATGCCCTCAAAGACAAATAACAATCCTACCGAAGTGACGAAGACAAACCACATCATACAACCATCCTCCTCTTTGCAGAAGACAGGAAAGCGAAATGCTCCAGGTCTCGCGGCCGCCAGCTTTGACAGCCGCAGCACAGCACCCTGTCCATCCTGGTTATTAGACTCAAGGCCTGCTTCCCGTGTTTCTCGTTGTTTAATTCGTGACTATACTAGCGAAAAAGCGCTGACTATGCCATGCAAGGTTGACGCGTTTAATGGGCCGGGCGGCGTTTATGATTGATCAAAAGCTGATCGAGATCACCTTGCGGCATGCGTATCTGAAGATGACAATTACCCTCTTCATCTATCCGCTCTGACATGACAGCTTCCCGGGAATAGAATTCCGCCCGCAGTTTCGCCTGCCCGGGCCCCAGTATGACCTCCCGGCTGATCATATTCCTCCCCAGCATTTCACCTATCGCTGACGCCAATGCAGCAAGACCCGCGCCAGTCTGCGCGGAAAGAAATACGCGCCTGATTTGCCCAAATTCATCCCGGTCAATCTTAGGCTGGATTTCAGTATTCAAATCAATTTTGTTATAAACCAGTATACGGGGCACAGCTCTTGCGTGAATGGCTTCCAGTACCTGGTTGACTTGTTCAATATGACTGTCCCTGTTTATATCCTGACCATCCACCACATGCAGCAATAAATCTGCTTCACTCACTTCTTCCAGCGTCGCATGGAACGCTTCGACCAAATCATGCGGCAAATGCCTGATAAAGCCTACGGTATCAGCCAGAATCACTGGCCCGCACTCAGGGAAATCGACACGCCGCAAGGTGGGATCCAGTGTTGCAAATAATTGGTCGGCAACATAAACGGATGCGCCCGTTAACCGATTAAACAAAGTGGATTTGCCCGCGTTGGTATACCCAACCAGTGCGACAGTAGGAATAATGGCCTTGCGCCGAGCGCGCCGGCTTTGCTCCCGCTGACTGCGAATTTTCTCCAGCCTGAGGGTAATCTGCTTGATTTTATTGCGTATCAGACGGCGGTCGACTTCAAGCTGTGTTTCACCAGGCCCCCCGCGCAGCCCGATACCGCCGCGCTGACGCTCCAGATGCGTCCAGCCGCGCACCAGACGAGTTGACTGGTGCTTTAAAAAAGCCAGTTCGACTTGCAGTTTTCCTTCAAAACTGCGGGCCCTCTGGGCAAAAATATCCAGAATCAAACCCGTCCTGTCCAAAACCCTGCAATTGATGAGCCGCTCCAGATTACGTTCCTGGGCGGGCGTCAAAACATGATTGAAAATGACTAGCTGAGCTTTATTTGCCTGAACCACATCACGAATTTCATCGGCCTTACCGGAACCGACAAAAAATTTTGATTCGGGCACACGCCGTGTGCCCGTTACCATTTCAACAATTTCAGCTCCCGCAGACACCGCGAGTTCTTTGAATTCAGCCAGGTCTTCTGCCATTTGACCTGCTGGAAAATTGATATGAACCAAAACGACGCGTTCACCGCCGCTTGGGCGATCGTTCAAAAGCAACCTCCTCGTTTCCGCATGATAAGCCTGGGCACACTATGTCTATTCATGGGGCGGCAAGTTAGATTTGCTGCTATTGCCATTGTTTTTATTTCCATTACCATTGGTGTTAAACCCGCCGGTCGTATATTCAAAGGGTGAAGACACGTTGCGCGCCGGCACAATAGTGGAAATCGCGTGCTTATACACCATCTGGCTGACGGTGTTTTTCAACAAAACCACAAATTGATCAAACGACTCAATCACTCCCTGGAGTTTGATTCCGTTTACCAAATAGATAGAAACAGGGATTTTTTCCTTGCGCAAAGAGTTCAGGAAAGGATCTTGTAATGATGGTCCTTTTGTCATGTATTATATTCTCCAATTTGAATTATTAAATCCATCCTCTAGATGAGGCCACGCCCATATAGTACTAACCCGTTACATTCATTCAATATTTCTTGAAGGTCCGGAGTGGGAAACAACTGAGGATATCGAATATGGAATTCTTAAGCAATATCGATCTCATGCAAAACCGGCTTCTCCCCAAGCGACAGGCAGAATCCAGCGGCAGCACCAGTCAATCTCTCACAATGAATTGAGACAACATGACTATCAATTCCAACAAAAAAGATTGATCATTTATCAAACTGTTAATCTAAGTATGTTATATTATTATATTAAGACCCGATTGAGTTATGCGACAAGATAATTTGAGATCAAATTCCATGAGCAAGACCCATATTTCCCTGACAAAAACCTGCGCGAGCTGCGGCGAGCAAAAGCCTCTGTCAGAATTTTTACAACTGGCGGGCGCACAGGGTACAACCTATGGAAATATCTGCGCGTCTTGCCGTAAAACCCAAATGGAAAAAGATGCCGGTCACAAAGACACTGATGAAGTCACCACCCGAACCACCGGTGTCAAGATAGATTCCAAAGCAAAAGTCAAAGGCGACATCGACAAGCTAGAGTTCCGTAAACAAATGGAAACCGAATATTTCGATGAGCGTGAAAAGACTGAAGAAAAGGAAATCAAGCAAACACAGAAAACCCAGCATACCGCCCGCGAGGAAAAAAAACATCGCGAAGGTTTTCTGGAAAAGCGGTCTTTTCTGGATTCGTCAAAAAAGCCGGCCGGCACAAGCGCCGCACCCGTTTTTGGCGGTGAAGAACAAAAAGCACAGGCGGGAAAACTTGATTTCGCAACCGGCCCGGTAGAACACACGCGGGTAACTGGACAAATCAAGTTAACACAATCTCCCATCTACCAGGCATTCAAAAACTGGCTGGGGAACGCGCCCATCGTCAGCGCGGCGGAAAGAGCCGCAAAGCAGAAAACCAACCCTGGCGAAAAAGCGCATTCCGATCCGTTGATTGAACACATGAACAATAAATACAATCCGCGTAACAGAAAGTAATGAACCCGCCGGAGGCGCAAACAGCTCAAGGAGGACTGGCTTGTTTTTCACACGCTGACAGGACAGGGATGATCCCCCTCATATCCTGACACCCTCAAGTCTAAATATGACTTTTACTTTTGCAATAAGCTGTTCCCGCAACTAGTCCTCCCACCACTGCCATACCCAGACCCACTGCGATGATCGTATTTTTGTGCCGGTTCCAAAAGCCATGGCTGGATTCGGATGCGCGCGGCATGCTTTGGCTTGCCACAGGGGAACGATCGGCAGAATCGGATCCGCCTTGTCGCGCACTTTCAATTTCATTTTCCAAAGGAAGCACCATGACCAGGTTGTAAACGCCTTGCATCGCTGCACGGTATTTCTGAATGTCAGATTCGCTTCCTGAAGCGCACATGACACTCAGTTGTTTCAGAAGATAATCGAAATGATGATCGATCATCTGCCGCAGCTGCTCTTTATCGAGCGGCCTGCCGCCTGTCTCATGATGTATGCTTCGGAAATCTGCAATCAGCGCTTTCTTCATCAAATAGTTTGCATACGCATGCGCTCCCGTCTTCGGATGCAGTTCCAACAGTCTCGCGTAAACAGCATACGCTTTCACAATACAAAGCTGATCAGGCTGCCTACGTCCGGATCTGCCGATAAAGTGAGTCATGTTTGCTTCATTGCCGATAAGAGCGGGACTTCGTGAAACCTTCATTAACAGCTTCATCCTCCAGTCCCGCTCATGATCAGTAGGAGAGTGGCTGTGCAATCCAACAAATTTTCCGCGCGCAAACAACTCATATGCGCGATATTCGATATGACTGCTCCCGCTCATCAAAGCAGCGGTATTTCCTTGCGGCGTTTTTACAAAAACCCGATTGAAATAACCGGCATGCCTGTCATAATCCCGCTCCCGGCACAAGCGGTCATTAAATTCCCGCTCACCATTAGACATGGCATGCTCGTTGATATCCTCTTCGGATTGATTCATTAAACATAACGAATCCGGGAAATGTTCCCGGATAACTTGATTGATTGCCGCCCTCAAGGAAGTTGTCTCAGGATCAAACCCGATAATTTTCCCGCCATAACTTCCCAGGCGCGCTCTTAAAGCCCCCACGCTGTCGTTAGGCACAATAATACAGGACTCATCACTCAATCTGTGCGGCCCGACCGTCATGGTGTCATAATAAGCGCATCCCAGCACGTGATTGAATTGACTTAATGGCTCAAGATAAGCAATCAAGGAATTCTCCCAATCACCGCCGGAGTTTGCCTGAAACAGACCATTCCACCACCAGTGAATATGAGGCCTGTCAACAAACGAATCTGTATATTGATTTTGTTCAAAAGCCAGATGAGCGCCTATCACTGCGTCGTCTGTCAGCATGGTGTCATCATGAACCACTGCGTTAACGGCAGACAAAGCCTCATTGTAATTCTGCCGCGATTCATCATAAACGGCGAGATACTCTTTCCCGGTGTCAAAAAGACAATTCAATATTGAATTTGACTGTAGCGGATGAACCAGAACGACTCGCCTGGAGAAATCATACGAGAGGGCCGCATCAAGAATGACCCTAGTCTCATCGCTCGCGAGTTCAGCGGGTGTTTTTCCGCGCGCATCAAGCGCATACAAATCCGGGAGAGCGGCAAACTGATTTCTGGCATCACAAACAGCCTGGGCTGCAAGATGAAAGTTTTTTCTCGCTATGACATGCAGAATCGTATCACCTCGTGCGTTTTTCGCATTTAAATTGATATGCGCGGCAAATCTGCTCATGAAGGCAAGAATATGATTCTGTGCGTCCGGCAAGTCATCGCTTCTTTCCAGTATACGATGCAAAATGGATATTCCATTTTGCCGCTCAAAATGCGCGAAAATCTCGGAAATATTCTGCTGATCCGCGATAAAATCGCTCAATTGAGATAAGCTTAAATCCTTTTTGGAAAGGGATTCCTCAATCACGCGTACGATTAAATTTGAACTGGTCATCATTTTTAAATATCGCCGTTTCTATGAAGATGCCGTGCACACGCCACTGCAGCTCCTGGTAACCGAATTATAACTCGTTTTCGTCTCATGCAATCCTATCATTTGTATATTTTTTAATCAATAAAAACCTTGCGAGACAAATAATGTTATCATAATGATCCCTTGGGCAAACGCCAGAAATATCTCTGAATGCCCGCCTTTTCCTTGGCCTTGTTTCTTGCAAAAGGTGTGCGCCAGCTTCTCTTCTAGCACTTAAGCAGTCTGTTAACCGTCTTGTCTTCTCCATGCGCCTCCTGCTCCGGCGCAAAAGTATTCCTAAAATTTCAATAACTTATATTTCAACCCCGGTATGTCTTAAATTTAATCATTCTTTCTGCACTGTTTAATAATTGGTTAATAATAGTTTGTTTAAAATATTACCCAACAATTATTATTAAATAAAAACGAGGCTGATAATGTCGCATTCAAGAAAAAATGAATCTTTTAACGAGGATTTTGCTGAAAATGTAATTCTGGTTTCATCGGTGCAAAGTGAATCCGCGATGAATTTTTTAATTTCCGATCCTTCATATGAAGGTCTGGTCGCTGAAGTCTTATCCAACGAACTGGATCCCGCGACTGTTGTTTTTGAAAGAACAGAACACTTCATAAAAAATGACGGCACCATCGCCAGTCATTTGAACTTTACAGCCAATCAGTATGCCTCTGCTTTTGTAGACAGGCCTCATATGCACTGGACGTGGAATGGCCTGGTCCACGCCAATTCAGGCGGAGACTGGGAAACAGCAAGAATCGCTTACCTCGAACCATTGTCAGAGTTTGCACATGTATTCAGCTGCGCGCCCTATGACACCATGGTAGTGGGTTCCCACACGCTTAGCCGCAGATCTATTATTCTGGTACCCATGGAAATCCTGAACAGCTTAAAGAAAAAAATGGAGCGATATGAAGGCGAGATCATAGGCTATGACCCTAAAAAAATGTCCTTGAGACAAGCTGTGGCAACAATCATACAAGACAAATTTCCACACGCTTTTCGACTGGTCAACAAAAACAAGACAGATATCTGCACTTTGTCGGTATCTGACGGAAAACGCAACATCGATATATCAGTCTGCTCTCATCATGATTACAACCAGGCATGTGGATATTTTAACGCCTATTATATCAAAACAGAGGATGAAGAAATTGAACTAATGGACAGCCCGAGCACTATACGATTGGCAGAGTATAGGGAATACACCCAGGGCAGACATGTAGGCTTGCATCACGGTTCTGCGACCGATATAGAATCACATGCCTCGTTCAAGAAACTGAAAGCCGTCTCTGAACATCCCGAATCAGCAATCGCCAAAAATATGAGCGTGCTGGTCGGAGCAAAAGGTGCAAAATTTATCCCCGGCCTGCTTTCAGTCGAGGCATATCATAAATACGAGGATTTGCAGAGATATCACAAGGGGACTGGCTTGCGTCATTATGCCGACTATCTGGTCAAGAAAGCAATGATCGCAGACTGCAGAAGTATTCATTTTGAATTAGGCATGGACGGGTCTCTCAAATCAGAACAGTTGAAATCCATTATTGATGACCACTATGAAGAATTGCTGAATAATTTAGCCGCAGTTGCGACATCAGGATCAAAAAGCGATCTTCTCGCCTATCGTAAATCCTTGCTGGATGCGTACATGAAGGTACTCGGGATCCGCGAATTGAAGATTGCAGCCGACCCCTCAATCAGCGCATCGAGCCGCCGGACATCCGTTGTTCCAGCAGCAGGACCCGCTCTTCCAGCAGCAGGGAATGTTCGTGTGTCACGCTCTGGCCATAGTTTCTGGAGTACAAATAGACTGGCTGTCGGCATAGGAGCGCTTGTAGCAGGCGGCTTGATTGTCGGAGCAGCCTATCTTCTTAGGAACAGGAACTCCGGGTAAACTGCAGCAGCTGTATACCCGAGAAGACTCTGGCTTTCGCCGGGCGGGCTTATTCACTCTGTTTTTTAACAAGCTGTCCGGCTTCATTCACAACGTAATCTGACCCTTGATAGGTGAAAGAGAGCATACGGTTAAATTTCAGAGATCCTTCCCTGATTTTGATTAGCGGGCTGCCCACCGGATCTTTAGGCTGCTCGGTTCCCTCTGGCACGGGAAGAATATCGCTCTTTTTTATCACCACAGAAATGTAACCATGTTGCGCCTTGTTCGAGCGTGAACGGATAAATGATTCTATCTGGGTCTTGTCTGCGTACAGCGGCCTGTTAACACTGTATTCATAAAAAACAGAGGGATTAACCATTTTTTGCCAGGTCGGAAAAGCCAGACCCTGGGCATTGAATAAATAGACATAGACAGTGGTTTCATCTTCCGCGAGCCGGCTTATCTTTTTTTCGATTTCCTGCGCCATTTCCTTCAGGTCTTCTTCTATGCGCACGCGCAGTGCGTCCAGACGGTCATGTATGAAACGGAACTTGTCACCAATCTGGTATTTTTCACGCAGCTCTTTATCAAGCTGTATTGAATCTAGGACCAGCTTCTGGATTTGATCTTTAAGCTCTTTTTCACTGTTAGACATAGAACGCTCTGTTGCCCCATTAGTTCATAGCATGCAAAGATTATTCCGTTGTGAACATGACAACTTTCCCGGTTAGCATACTATGCCCAGGTAGTTTACTCTGTCTTCCCTGTGTTTTTTCGTCAAGCATCACCATACTCCGCCGTGAATAAATGTTCACGTACTACAGGTTTTCAAGACATCCATCCTAGGATGTCTTGGAAGGTGTTGCTGATATTTTATCGCATTCGTTGGCAATTTTGGCGAGACTATCCGCTATGCTGAGCAAGTAAGATACTGAATTATTGGGTGTGCCTGATTTGTCTCCTGGCGCGGCATTTTGCAATCCTGTACCTAACGCGCCCGCCTGCTTGGCGATTTCCAGCAACGTTGTTTTAACCGATGCGGCCAAAATCACAGCATCACTCATTGCAAACCTCACCCCGTTTCGAACCGATTGAATCTCTCTATAAGCATAGCATACATAACGTCTAATACTTTGATTATTCAGCCGCAGCAGTCGAGGATGACACTTCCACTGCTTGTGATTCCTCGACCCTGTCCTTATATCCCAAGTGCTTGACCTGATCGATCTGGAATGCGCGATGCTGCATATAGGCGTTACGCATAAATACATATTTGTCAATGGCAGCTTCTTCCAACACCGGCTCAAACTGCAGAAGATTTGCCCTATGATCAATCACATACAACCCCAACAACTGATATCGGGCTGATTGCGGCTTCAAATACGGATAGACTGTAAACTCAAAGTAATCGACGGGGATGCCAATACCGTCCCGAATCGTGTTGGATCCCAGGAATGGCAGCACCAGGTAGCTTGAATTCTTATAGCCCCAGTATGCAAGCGTCAGGCCAAAATCATTTTGAAAATAAGGCAAGTGCATGCGGGTAGCCATGTCAAAAAGACCGCCTATCCCCAGGGTGGAATTAATAGCCAGGCGGGCAATATCCTTGGACATTTGAAAAAAGTTGAATTGCAGCAAGTCGTTTGCAATGGTGGGAATTTCGCCCAGGTTGTTAAAAAAATTATGAATTCCCTGATTAAGCGGCTTGGGCATAATGGCATTATAGAACTGGGCGACCGGCTTGATCAGGTAGATATCAAGCTTGTCATTAAAAGTAAACATCACCCGGTTAAAACCTTCCAGCGGATCTTTGACATTCGCCGCCTCATCCAGATCATCACTGATGTCAGACTGATCACTATCCGTGGAATCCTGAACCGCAGCCGCGGATTCAGATTCAGCAGCGGTCTTCTTTTCAGCGCCGTCGGAGCCGGGTTTGTCTGCCGTCTTTTTTTCAGCAGAGGTAACGGGCGCTTTGGCATTCTTGGAATGATTGGCTGACTGGGTCTCCAGGGATGCGGAAGAAGCAGTTTCGGCATAGGCCGCGGCGCAGGACCCGGCCAGCAAAATCACGCTTGCGAGACCGGCCGCGAGCCGCAGAAATCCATTGCTTTCATTATTTTTCATATATCATCCCGACAAAAGCGAAAAGATTAGTGTAACGTTAGAGATGTCAGATAACAATTTCTCTGTTTGCAAAATCTAAACTTTGTTAAATTATGTCATCCTTTTGACTAGACAAGTTGAATTATGAAAAGTTTTCGCCCGCGACCGCTCGTACTGGTTATCCTCGATGGCTGGGGATATCGTGACAAAACAGATTTCAATGCTATTGCCGCCGCGCATAAACCCAACTGGGACAATATGTGGCGTCACTATCCGCATACATGCATTTCCGGTTCCGGACATTGTGTCGGCCTGCCTGACGGGCAGATGGGGAATTCCGAAGTCGGGCATTTAACCATGGGTGCGGGACGAGTCGTTCACCAAGATCTGACACGAATTGATCTTGCTATCAACAGCGGAGAATTTTTTGATAATAAAACACTCACAGATGCTCTAAGACTGGCACAATCAACAAACAAATCTGTTCATATCATGGGACTGCTCTCTCCCGGCGGCGTGCACAGCCATGAAAAACATATACACGCCATGATTGAACTGGCGGCCAGGCTGCAATCCAAGTCCGTATTCATTCATGTTTTTCTTGACGGGCGTGACACCCCGCCTCGCAGCGCGCTCTCTTCGCTGCAATCACTGGATGCGCACTGCCGGCGCCTCCAGTGTGGAAAAATCGTTTCGCTGATAGGACGCTATTATGCCATGGACCGTGACAAACGCTGGGATCGTGTCCACAAGGCATATGATCTTCTGACGCAAGGCAAAGCAGCGTATACGGCGGAAACCGCAGAACAAGGCCTCAGGCTCGCATATGAACGCGGAGAAAGCGATGAGTTCATCCAGGCCACGGCCATCCAAACCAAAAACGCTACGCCTGTCACGATGAGTGACGGTGATGTGGTCATTTTCATGAATTTTCGCGCAGACCGCGCGCGTGAAATTACCCAGACACTCATTGATCCCGACTTTCATGGTTTCATACGGGACCAATGGCCAAGGCTGGGAGCGTTTGTATGTCTGTCCGAATACGACAGCCGATTTCCAGTCCCAGTAGCCTTTCCGCCTCAATCCCTGCAGCACATCCTGGGTGAATACATCAGTCAGCTGGGACTCCGGCAGCTGCGTATTGCCGAGACTGAAAAATACGCCCATGTCACTTTCTTTTTTAACGGCGGAGTAGAACATCCCTACCCCGGAGAAGACCGCATACTGATTCCCTCACCCAAGGTAGCCACTTATGATTTGCAGCCGCAAATGAGCGCGCCGGAAGTGACCGAACGGCTGGTACATGAGATTAAAACATGTCAATACGATATGATTGTATGCAACTTCGCCAATCCGGATATGGTTGGTCATACCGGAAACTTTGAAGCAACTGTCAAGGCCATAGAAGCCATAGATCAATGCCTGGGAACCATACTCAAGACACTGCATGAAGTTCAGGGAGAGTTGATTATTACCGCTGATCACGGAAATGCGGAACAAATGTTTGATATTGAACATAATCAACCACATACAGCCCATACCAGTGATCCGGTCCCGTTTCTCTATGCGGGGCGCAAGGCTGAGATCATCAAGACAGACGGCAAATTATCAGATATCGCTCCCACCCTGTTATATCTGATGGGCCTGCCGCAGCCAGCGGAGATGACAGGCACCTCACTAGTGAAATTGGTATAAAGAAAAGCCGAAGTGTTATACTTAAATTAACTAGTAGACGGATGATCCCCATGAGACTACGCCCTCTGATCTTGAGCATTCTGTTTTCTGCCGCACTGATTAGCATTATTCCTCTCGGCTTTTCCCAGACACCCGCAGCCAAGCCTGCCGCTCCCGCGCCGACCATAGCGCCAGCCACAAGCAGCGCACCGGAACTTCAGTCAACCGATCTCACGCTGACATCTCAATCCAAAGGTCAAACCGTGAGTGATGATGATATTAACCGCTTTACCAATACCATTGTCCTGATCAAGGATTTTTACGTTCAACCCATAGGAGACAAAACACTGCTGGATGATGCGATTCGCGGCATGGTGAGCGGCCTGGATCCTCATTCCGAATACCTGGATGGCGACGCTTACAAAACCTTGCTGATGACTACTAGCGGTGAATTTGGCGGCGTGGGAATTGAAGTCACTCCCGAATACGGCATTCTCAAAATCGTGACTCCCATGGATGATACACCCGCTGCGAAAGCCGGCATCAAACCGGGAGATTATATAGTTGCCATCGACGGCAAACTCGTCAGTGAAATGACATTACAAGACGCAGTTGACAAGATGCGCGGGAAACAAGGCTCCCAGGTGGCTCTCACCATTTTGCGCAAAGGCGAGAAAACTCCTCTCACCTTCAAACTCAACCGCGAAATTATCCGCATTGCCAGCGTGAAAGCCAAAATGCTGGATGGCAATTTTGGTTATGTGCGTCTCACCCAGTTTCAGGAACCCACTGCCAAACTCATGCGTGATGCAATACTGAATTTAAAAAACAAGAATAACGGCCACTTGAACGGCATTATCCTTGACTTGCGCAACAACCCGGGGGGATTGCTGGAAACAGCGGTTCAGGTTGTCGATTCTTTCCTGGACACCAAAAAATTAAACAATAAATATAATGATGTCATCGTCTATACTGAAGGCCGGCTTCCTGAAGCACAATATAGCGCCAAGGCAAACGGCACTGACATTCTGAACGGCGCGCCCATTGTGGTCCTGATCAATGGCGGTTCGGCTTCCGCTTCTGAAATTGTCGCCGGCGCCCTGCAGGATTACCGTCGCGCGTTGATCGTTGGAACTACCAGCTTTGGCAAGGGTTCCGTGCAAACCGTCATACCACTCGATAAAACCCATGCGCTCAAACTGACAACCGCGCTGTATCACACCCCGTCAGGCAAGGTGATACAAAATATCGGCATCATTCCTGATGTGCAAATCGAAGATTTGAAAATCATGCAAAAGAAGACGGATGAAGATCTCGCGATGATAGAACCCATCAAGGAATACCAGCTTAAAAACCATCTGGCAGGAACCTCTACGAACGATCCCAAAGCAGTAGAGCAAAATGATCTCGGGCTGGCAAGCGATGATTTTCAACTATTTGAAGCCTTGAAAATCCTGAGGACCATGTATCGTCTGAATACTATGGGCAGTAACTCTTGATCAAGCCTATTGCCAGGGTGATGCTCATGCCAATACCATCACGGCATCCATTTCAATTTGCGCCGCCTTAGGAAGCGCTGAAACCTGCACGGTCACGCGCGCCGGATACGGTTCCGTGAAATATTGCTTCATCACGTCATTGACCAAGGGAAAATGCGCCAGGTCGGTTAAATATATTGTGAGCTTGACAATCCCTTCTAATCCGCCCCCAGCCGCTTCGCAGACCGCCTGCAAGTTCGCAAAAACCCGCCTGGTCTGCACCGTCATGTCACCTTCGACCAGCATCATGGTTGCTGGATCCAGTGGAATTTGTCCGGAAAGATAAACAATCCCGCCTGACCGTATCGCCTGGGAATAAGGACCAATCGCCTGCGGAGCCTGTGATGATTCAATTTTCTGCTTATTCATGTTTACTGCCCCTTGATTCCAAGAAAAAAGAAATGAGCAAGACCATTCGCGCCATAACGGCGCTGACCCGCCTGGTTTTCAGATATTTTGCAGACGGCTGCGGCTGATTCTCGCAAATGCCGCGCCCGCAAGCCAGAAAAAATTCTTGAGGAAATAGTAAAAAACCAGCACCCCTGTTACTGCGGGTATCATCATGGGAAGTACTGCCATCCAGTCATGTCGATGGGCCAGCACAGCGGACTCAGGATTTTCCGGAGGATACCAGCAAGGATAAGACTGCCCGATGCGATATCGCAACAGCCTGGCTTCCTGAGCACGACGATCCAGATCAAATGATCTGTCCAGACCATTGTCTGATACCCAGCGCTGGTATTGGACATCATTGACTTTATAGCTGATAAGGAAATCCGCACGGTATTGCCGCGGATAATCTTCAGACCGGGTTAACTGTTTGCTTATAATCAATGCGGTCGTTTTACGAAAATTTTCGTTGATGGTTTTATCCGGATAAATATTATTATCGTAACCCTGCTCAAGCAGGACTATGCAGATAGTCATGATTGCCGCAAACAATAAAGAAAGAAAAAAACGAACAACAATCTGCATATCCATCCTTTTAATATGCATTTACAACCCGAAAGCATGCCCGCTCAAGGAATGCTTATTTTTTCTCGCCAGCCTTGTCTTCGGACGCACAGCATGCGCAGCCGGATTTTTTGCAGCACCATTTCATCTTGCAGCAGCAAGAAATGAAATCATAAAACAAGGCGATGAAAAACCCGAATATAAATCCTTTTAACAATCCCCAAAGCGCATGTATCGTTCCATCCTTAAGGGTGGGGACTGGAATATGATATTCTACCATCATGGGTGAAGCTCCCATATACATGGCCCACAATGACCAGAAAAACACACCCAACCCGAATGTCAGGCCTACCGCCAATCCGAACGAGAACGGGCATAACTTGTTGCAACCACATTTACCGCTCATCATATCAACCCCCTGGAATCCCTTCTGGTTTTATCCTCTCATCTCAAGTATAAGATATATTTTCCTGATTTGTATCAAGTAATATGTTTTCCGCAGTGGCTAACTGACACAGCACAATCCATAATAATATTAGTGGACTGCTGTGCTGCGTCATGGGGTGTGCATATCGGGATATTAACAGATCGAGGCGGGCGTGACGGAATTTGATTCGCTAAAAGATGAAATAAATCAATATCTTAGCCATGAACAAGTGGCTGACATTGAAAGGTCGTACCTGTTCGCCAAGCAGGCGCATGGCAGCCAGGCCCGATATACCGGCGAACCTTATATCACCCACCCGTTGACTGTTGCCCATATCCTGGCGCAAATGCGCATGGATCCTCAAACCATCATGGCTGCCATCCTACATGATGTCGTGGAAGACACTCCGGTAAAACAATCTGAAATTATCGATAAATTTGGCAAAGAAGTCGCAGACCTGGTAGACGGCGTCACCAAGCTGACGCAAATTCATTTTGAAAATTACGCACAGGCGCAGGCTGAAAACTTCCGGAAAATGGTCATGGCCATGGCCAGCGATATCCGTGTCATTCTCGTCAAGCTGGCTGACCGGCTGCACAACATGCGCACATTGTCAGCCTTGCCGCCGGACAAACGCCGGCGCATTTCGCTGGAAACACTGGAAATATTCGCCCCCATCGCCAACCGGCTGGGCATGCACGCATTTCGCGTTGAGCTTGAAGACCTGGGCTTTGCCTCCCTATACCCCATGCGCTACAAAATCCTCAAGGAAGCTGTGGCAAAAGCCCGCGGCAACCGTCAGGAAATCATAGACATGATTCATGAACAAATACGCGGGTGCATCAAAAAAAACAATATTCCTTCCGCCACACTTTCCGGCCGCGGGAAACACCTTTACAGCATTTACAAAAAAATGCATGAAAAACATCTGTCATTCTCTGAAATCATGGACGTTTATGGCTTTCGCATTATCGTTGACAAGGTGGACACCTGTTATCGCGTACTGGGAGCCTTGCATAACCTGTACAAGCCCATCACGCAACGGTTCAAGGATTATATCGCGATACCCAAGGCAAATGGATACCAATCCCTGCATACCACTTTGTTTGGCCCTTACGGCGTGCCCATTGAAGTACAAATCCGCACCGAAGAAATGCATAAGATGGCTGAAAACGGCATTGCCGCGCACTGGCTTTATAAAACAGAAAAGAAAGTTTTCAACGATGCCCAGTCGCGCGCGCGCGAATGGCTGAAAGGTATTCTGGAAATGGATAAAAGCTCGAGGAATTCCCTGGAGTTTATCGAGAATGTCAAAATTGACTTGTTCCCCGACGAAGTCTATGTCTTTACCCCCAAAGGCCAGATCATAGAATTGCCCGCGGGTGCAACGCCTGTCGATTATGCTTATGCCATTCACTCCGACATAGGCAATACCTGTGTGGCTGTGCGCCTGGACAAACGCCTTTCGCCCTTGAGCGCCCCCTTGATCAGCGGACAGCAGGTTGAAATCATCACTGCTCCGGGCGCGCGGCCGAATGCCGCGTGGCTTAATTTCGTTGTGACCGGAAAAGCGCGCAGCAAAATCAAGCATTATCTGAAAAAACAACAGCGCGAAGAATCCATGGAATTGGGCCGACGCCTGGTGGAAAAAGCCTTGCACGCTTATGATATCTCCCTGGACAAAATTCCCGAATCCATTCTGGGGTCGCTGGTCACTCACTCACGGCTGGAATCCGTCAGCCATTTATTCGAAGAGGTAGGAATAGGCAACCGCCCCGCCGTCCTGGTAGCAAAACAGATTGCCAAGTCCATGGGTGAAAATCTCAAAAAAGAAACACCTGACATGCACGCACCGCACCCGCTGGTGATCAAGGGAACCGAAGGCCTCGCCATTACCTACGCCAAGTGCTGCCGGCCCATACCAGGCGACCACATCGCGGGATTGATCAAGAGCGGTCAAGGCATTGAAGTGCATATGGTGCATTGCGATAACCTTGAGCGCTATCACCATCAGCCTGACAAATATGTCCCTTTACTGTGGGAAGACAAGATAGAGGGTGATTTTTCCGTCGATCTCAAAGTGGACTTGATCAACCGCCGCGGTAGTCTCGCATCATTGACGCTGGCAATATCCGAAGCCGAATCCAACATCGAAAATATCCGCGCACAGGAAAGCGACCGCCATCATTTCAATGTGGATGTCACCATCTCTGTCCGCAATCGCTCTCATCTCGCCAGGATATTGCGTAAAATCCGCAAACGCAAAGATGTCATACGTGTCTTGCGGCACAAGCCGCACCCGGAATCGATACATTTATAGCCCAGCCATCAGAAACAGATTAAACCGGCTATGCATGCTTTTTGAATACTTCCTTGCCGCCGCGCAGTGTCAACTCCACTTCGAACGCGGAATCCATTACCACCAAATCCGCATCCTTGCCGTTTTCAATGCTGCCTTTGCGGCCGTCCAGGCCAAGGATGCGGGCCGGGTTGGCAGATGCCATCCTGACTGCGTCTGCCAGAGAACACTCGGTATACTGCGCCATGTTTCGTATGGCCTGCGGCATGCGCAAGGTGCTTCCCGCGAGCGTCCCGTCGGGGAGCGCCGCGCATCCGGCATGCACGGTTACCGTATGACCGCCCAATTCAAACGCGCCATCACCCAGGCATTTTGCCCGCATCGCGTCCGTCACCAGCACAATTCTATCCGTGCCTTTCAGACGCCAGGCCAGATCAACAACGGCAGGATGCAAGTGCAATCCGTCCACAATCAATTCCACATTGACCTTATCAGACAAAAGCAATGCGCCAGCCGCGCCCGGTTCGCGGTGATGGAGTCCGCGCATGGCATTGAAAAGATGGGTAGCATGGGAACATCCCGCCGCAAGCGCATGGCAGGTTTCAGCATAGCCCGCATTGGTATGCCCTACCGATGACGTCACCCCCAGTCTGCGCAAGGTCTTGATCATGGGAATCACATCCGTTAATTCTGGCGCCAGGGTCATCAGTTTGAACGCACCCCGGGTCATTTCATGCCACCGCTGTACCCATTCCGGATTCGGCAGTGCGACATGATCGCCCGCTTGCGCCCCCATTTTATCCCGGGAAATGAACGGGCCCTCCAGATGAATGCCAAGTATCGCGGCGCCCTCCCTGCCCGGCATAAATGCAGCGATAGCACTCAATACCGACTCCAGCTTAGCCACAGGCGCAGTCATGGTGGTTGCCAGAAAGCCTGTGACGCCTTCGGACGCCAGAGTTTCACATATACCCCGCAGCGCTTTCTCATTGCCATCCATCACATCATGACCGCCCGCGCCATGAATATGCAAATCAATCAGGCCTGGAATGAGATAATGATGGGGTGAATACACAACCTGTTTCGCAGGCAGCTGGTGGCCGATCATATCCGCAGGCAGTACTGCCTTGATAATACCCTCTTCCACCACAACAGCGTGCTCCAGTGACCATTCGTTCCCCACGAGGATTTGCATGCCTGAAAAAATGATTCGATTACTTTCAGTCATGGGTTCCCTCCCGACCCGGAGATGTCTTGATATTAGATTTCGCAAGATAATTCCGCACCAGAAAAACTGCGCCGGCATCGGGTGTGGATTGGCAGGGAACAAGCTGCGCGCGCAGCGCGTTATTCAAATAGGGTTCGATGAAAGCTGCCATGCCGCCCGCCAAGGAACAGGGCAATATCACATCCTGATTTTCCCGGGCAGCCTGCAGCGCCGCAGCCACACCATCCACTGCTTTGGCTGACTCGCGCATCAAATTCCGCGCAGCCTCACTGCCCGCGGCAGCACAATGAATCACGACAGGAGCCAGTTCAGCGAATGCGGTGGAGTTGGCTTGATTCGCCCAGGTAACAAAACGGCCCAGGTCACTGCCAAAAAAGGCAAATACCGCCTGGGTCAATTCATTGACGGGCTGCCGGCCGTCCAGCGTTTGCAGCGTCAGTCTGACTGCTTCCAGTCCCAGCCAGGCACCGCCGCCTTCGTCATCGTGCGGAAAACCCCAGCCTCCCACTTTGGATGTTTCTCCAGACTGGACCTGAAACCCTACCACTCCCGTGCCAATTATAATGACCGCTCCATCATGACCAGCATGGGCGCCCAAACAAGCCGTGTGGGCATCGGAGGTAAGAATCAGCGTCTCAAATTCATGGGGTACCGCAAGAAAAGCCTGGTAGGCTTCCTCAATCTCGCATCCCGCCAATCCCATGCCCGCATGCCAGTGATAGCGCTTGTCGTACATCTGGATGGCGAGCGGCGACAAAATCTTTTCCAGGGCGGCATGAATGGACTGCCAGGCTTGCGGCACCGACAGACGGATATTGGCAGGGCCGCCGGTTTCTCTCCCCAGCAAGTTTCCGTGTTCATCTTCAACACTGACCAGGCATTTGGTTGCGCCTCCATCCACTCCGATATAAAAAGACTGCGTCATGAACCATGGTTTCCTTGTAAAAGCCTACATTATATCGTAACAGGGAATGAAAAAGTGATGTTGAAGAAAAGCCAGAGTGCCAGATTTCTTATATGCCGCGGGAAAAAGAGCACACGCTGCCATGCGTGCGCCAGGAAAATACAGTATTAGTATGAATACACAGGACCCTCGCGAGAATCCATTCGGGATGAGCGCACTTCTGCCGCAATCGGCTGCAGCCGCGATCCGTTCAAATCCGCCAGGTCAAGATTGGCGAATGCATCCTGTTTCAGGGCATTCGATACCGCTTGCCTGACACGGCCGGGATTATTTCCAAGATGCGCTCTCACCAGATTATTTACACTCGCCTTGCCATCAGACCATAATGCGACAAATTTATCTGCATCCTTCATATCCGGCATCAGCTTTGCCAATTCTTCCACGAAAGCGTTTTCGAACTGACGGCGCATGGTCAAGACAGGCCGGACAGGAGTAACAACAGGTGTAAATATTTTTGTTTGCAGCCCGGAAGAACTGTTATCACGCCTGAACGGAACCACGTTATCAGGAATCGTGGAAGTGCTGGTCAGCATGGACGAACCCGGATATGAGGGAGGCTGCGCATCCAGCTCGCCTTGCAAAAAAGCGGTGGAATGACGACGAGAATTTGACGGCGAGGGCGGATCACTTCTCCGGCATTCCTCATCGTTTAATAAAGGATCACGGCTTTCAAGATCATCATCCACTGAAGGCTGACAGCAACAGGAATCCACGATGGCGCCCACGCCTGTGCCTATGCCAGCGCCTACCACCGCACCTCCCACTACTGCGCCAATCGCAGCGAACAGCGGCACGCTGGCGCCAAATGTGACCGGCGCAAGGAAAAAGCCGATCAAAGCGCCTATTCCGCCGCCTATCAGAGCTCCCCCTCCGGCGCCAGCAAATTTACCCTTATGCCGCTTGATAAAATCCCAGATTCGGCTGCCCAGACCTTTTTTCTGTGCGACGGCCGCAGGGCGGGGAAAGGAATCGTGTGAATCCCGCCGCCCTCTCCATCTTTCATCTTCTCCATCCTGGCCACTGCCGCCGGTGCGGCTATGATCCGCACGCCGGGAAGGCCCGTCCCGAGATATCACTGTGGATTCAACATCCGCCTCACCCAGATGATATCCGGACACTTTTTCCCTATCCCTGCGGATATTTTCGCTTTCATCCTCTTGCAATTGCTTGTCTTCACGTCTTTGTTGTTCCTGAAGCCGCCTCTCTTCTTCTCGCCTCTGCTCTTCCCGGAGACGTCTTTCTTCTTCGCGTCTCTGTTGTTCCTGAAGACGTCTTTCTTCTTCGCGTTTTCTCTGGCGTTGGCGCAAGGCTTTTTCGAGGTTATCCGGCTGGGGCAGCTGTTCCACCTGCAACCTGACCTTATCCTGGGATTTATTACTCTGCAATAATTCAATCTGTCGTTTTAATTCAGCCAGATTTTCTTCAGTGGTGCGTTTCGCATCTGCCACATCCTTGATACGCTGTTCCTGTTCTATTGCCTTGAGAATGCCAAAGCATTCGCAACGCCAGGCTTGCAGTGACGCACGTGCCTGTTCCACTCGCTCTTTTAATCTGCGAACCACTTCCCTGTGTCCTTCAACGCGCGGAACCAGAGCATGTTGATAATAATCTTTTTGCAGTTTGTTCGTTTCAATGCCAATAATCTGGGCTGACTTTCCCTGCAGCAGCTCAATCTGAGCTTCAGTCGCTTTAAGCTGCTGCTCCACCGCTTTGGCGGCATTTTCCCATAACGGATTACCTGTGTTGGACTGGCCGCGGCATAATTTCGCCAGTTGAATACTCAACGCTTGCGCGTCTCGCAGCTGTGATGCCAGCAAACGGCCATGTTGTGTATACAAGCTCTGAACCACATCAAATGCCGGGAGAGGCGGCAGTGATTCATCCCTATGGTCATGACTGGCAGAGCCAATAAATCTCTCTACACGACTTACATATTCAGCAATCAGGCCATTCGCTTCAGGCAGCCATCCGGCATCGACGATTTGCCCAACCTGTCCATCACGACCATCCACCAATTCAGTACGGTGAATGTTACTCAAGCCTCTGATATGCTGATCGATGTCATGAAATACCTGTAAATGCTGCCAGTCCTGCGCCTGCAGTTCCGCGGGAATCCTGACACCAGCAAACTGTTGCGCCACCTTACATTCTGAGTACAGGCTTTTGATCTGTTTGGTCCACTCCAGCTGGGCAGCACGCTGCAATAACTGCTCTCTTCTCTCCCTGAACTGGGTTATCATCCTCTGTATGGCGCTCTCATCTTCATCTTCCTGAATCAGCTGGCTGACACGCTCAAAATCCTGATTGAACTGCTCAATGTCCCGGCAAAAACCCTGAATCTCGCGGTAAAGGTTGACATATTTTTTCTTTACGGCCTGAAAGCCACTCTCGTAGGCGGCGATAATCTCACCGCGCTGCTGACCCAGTCTTTCTATCACTGCTCCGTCATGACTAATTACCTGTCTGTTCGTGGCCGCCTCATGAATATGGTCAAAGCTGCTGCCGCCCGTACCCATAATTTGTCTAAATGCGTAATGGCGTCCCAGAAAATTTTCAATTTGTTCTATTTTATCCGCATAAGCACTGAGTAATGGATTAAACGACAAACGCAGCTGATCCCAGGCCAAATTGCCTATCCCGGACAATTGCAAAAGCAGCAATCGCTGCAATGCCAATAGTTTGAATGCTTCTATCAAGACAGGGATCAGATCTCGTTTGTCGCTGGAAAGATTGGCGTAAAATTTTTTGCCATCAATCTCACACTTTTGCGCCGATTCGACAAAACCCACTTTATAATCCTGATCACGGAGTTTTTCCAACAGCCCGGGATTCAGAAGAAACCGGTAATTGAATTCAAAGTGGCTTTGTATTCTACCCGGGAGTTCATTCAGCAAATTTGCAAAACGCATACTCACGGTTTCGAGAGTGTCGGTTTTCGGATCAATGGAATAAAGTATTTTCGCGGCTTCTCGATATAAGGCGTCATATGCCAGCTGAGACAAATGATCTTCCTTTTTATCCTTGAATGCCGGTGCCATGGCGCGATGGAGCTCATCAACTTTTTCTTGTTTTCCTGAAGAAGAAGGTCGCTGTAAAAAGCTAAATCAGATGGCCTGGCAGAATTCATTCTTCACCTCGTCATGGGTAAATAAGGCACTTGAATCTTCCGTTTTTTATTGTGCTTATATTTTTTCAAATTAAAAAATATTTTTACCGCCTGTATTTATTGATCTTAATGCACTCAACCTTAAGGGTTTATTAATAAGCTCAAAAAACTATCCATAACACAGCCCCATACTCCGCGCAAGATTCCCCTAGCGTTCCGGCCATTTCGGCCGCCTCAGGATTTTTTATATATAATCAGATGGATAACTCACATATAATCGCTTAAGACAGATGGAAATTAAGGAAAATACACGCTATCTTTAATAGTAGGGACATGAACGGCCACTTACCGGACATGACCCGACTGAAACCAGGTTAAGGACAGCCTGCCGCGGACCAGGAGAAGCCATGAAAACAGCGCTATGCAAGTATACCCACGCCGGTGCAGACCTCACTGTGGCGATTTACTTCGATAACAAGGCATTTGAATTCCTCACTCCTCCCCTAAGCAGTGAAGAAGAAGATGCTCTGATCCGGTTGATCGGGGACAGCATGGCGGCCGCCATGCCCAAAGACAGTGCCGAAAAACATTTTTATGTCAAACGAGTCCTGCGTTATCCGCAATCTATCAAATTGTTATGCACCGACGGCTTTATGATTGACAGCGCACTGATCCTGCCCGTCTCCCAGCAGGCTTTTGCGACGGAACGCATCCGGATCGCAGAGGTTGAACAACTGCCTGCGCGGCTGAAACTAACCAATGAAACCATTAAAAACATCAATGACCGGCTGCCCTTATTTGAAGAAGCCGCGCGAAGAGATTTTTCCCAGGTCAAGGCTGCCGCCGCCAGGGAAACCGTCAAACAGGAGAAAATCGCTGTCAGCGTCCGTGAAACCGCAGCGGATGAAGTCATTGATGTGTTAGCTGAAATCGGCAACGTCAAAAAGGAAATCAGGGAAATTGCCGACAACAGCACACGCCAGTTAAAGGCGCTGTCAGCGCAAATTGACGGAGTGAGCGCACGCATTCTTGACGAAGTCATGAAAGCGACAGAAAGCAATCTGCAATTCGAGGATAACAAAAAGAAACTGGATGAATTCGCCAACTCCATCCTATCCCGGTCCGGCGGCGGCAACGTCGAGAAAACCAGGGAAGAGTTACGAAAAAAAATTGAGGAAATCACGCCCATACCAGAACAGTTCGAAAATGAAACCAGTGAAACAGCTCAGCTTATCGCGAAGCAAATTAACACCCTCACCCGGTTCAAGCAGCATTTGATCAACGCGCTTTACACTTCAGCCGCGCAATTTCATGAAATATTGACCAAGCAGATGCAATCCTCCCCACCTCATGCCCGGAAAATCATGCTCAATGAATTCAACAAAAAATTTTCCGGGATTGCGCGTCTGTCCGAATCGGGCGAATTAAGCAGTCTGAACGAGGCAATGGAATCGCTGGGCAATCTGCCGCTGGAACGCTTTCAGGATATTATTTCCAGCGAAGACAAGGAAAATCCCGGATTATTGCAAAAATGCAATACCTCCTGGACGGAAGAATCTCCTGAACTGCAAATCGTGATGAAAAATATTGGGCAATTAAATCCGATCTTGTCCGGCATATTCAAGGACGACCCGGAATTTTCCCGCTACGCCCGGGAAGACATGATCCAGATCATACGCATTCCCTTTCCCCGCAGTTTTCAATTCAAGTTTTCCAGCAGCGCGCTGGGATACAAAAAGTCAGTGGATGATTTCTGCAGGACCCAGAAAGACAAGATCATCAATCTATCGAAAGCCTACAAAAGAACCATGCAAATCGATGATGTGCGCGACAAGACTCAGCGCGCCATGACTGAAATCCAGCGCCAGACCGCCTTGATGAAAAAGCCGGTCGCGGATTACAGAGATTTGCTCAAGCGCAAGGAATCCAGCGGAATGATCATCGCGTCCGCCAACAAAGATCATGCGTTGACCATGCAGTATACGAAAACAGCGAACCAGCTGCTGGAAGTCATGAACACAAAAGTGGATCCCACGCTGAAAAACATGCTGAAAAAAATCAGCAATCTTGCACAGGAAATACAGGCCAGAAGTGATGCGTCGGAAAACATCATACAGTCAATGAACAGCGCCAAGGCGCGCATTGATTTCACAATCAACAAATTTACTTCTCAGCCTGGCGAAATACCCAGCCTCGCAGACCTGGACGCCAAAATCGCGGCGCTGGAAGAGCAAAGAAAATCCCTGATGGAAGAAAACCGCGTGCTGGAATCATTAAACGCCAGACTGTCAGTTTATGACAATGCCATAAACATCGCGGATAAAATTGCCGCGGCGGTCGCGCAAAGCAATATGCGCAAACAACAGAGCGAAGCAAAAAGCCTGTTGCTGCAACTCATAAAAAACCAGACCCGTGACCCCGCTTCTACCGAACAGTTAAAAAAACACATGATAGAGCTCTATACCCGCGTTGACACCAGTGTTTCCGGCATCGACAAAGCCATCAACGAACTGATGGAAGCAAAAAAGCAGTTGTTCAGTGATCTGAATAATAAAAGCGACCCTCCAGCCAGTGAGTTTGAAAAAAATCTGCAAAATATTTCAGACAAGCTGCAGGCGTTGGAAGAAGCCAAAAATCTTGTTCAGACTAATCTTTCCAGCCTGAGAAAGCTCAGCCTGGAATCAACAATGGAAAAAAAATAAGCAGAAAACGCTTTAGGGTGGGAATGGTTTGAACGGCGTCTCATTATCCCCCTGAAGCACGCAACCTGCGTCGCAAGTGTGATAACGGCACGCGGACCGTCCCATCGGAAGACGCCGGAACTTCATCGCTGCAAGGCGGCGCGAACGCATGGGCAAATACCACTTCATAGGTGACAGGAAACACACCATCCTCCCCTGGAGCCGCCTCAAGGAGCAGCGATAACGCCGTAGCGCCGGCCAGCATGCCGCTGCCATGCATTTCCCTGATCAGATTGCTGCGCTCACGATAAGTCACGGTATAATAGTTAACATCCAGCACAGGGTCCGCCAGTCCTTCCTGCAGCATCAGGTCGCCCAGATCATGCATGTCGGCGAACACGGGAACCACATGGCCTGATAACTGACGATGCCATTCTTTCAGGGTGTCAGGTCCCAGCGCGGTGACAATCATCACCCCATCCGGCCGCAACACACGGCGGGACTCCCGTATCACCAGCCGGACATCCCCATGCCAAGGCAGTAGAAGGTGAGCAAAAACAAGGTCTATGGATTGTGCGGGAAGCGGCAGCTGGCCAGCCTCGCCACAGACGCAAACAAGATCACTGTTGTGATGCCGGGTGTGTTCTATCATTGGATCCGAGTCATCCAGCGCCACGATTGTCGCATCTGGATAGCGGACTCGCAAACGCTGGCTCATTTCCCCTGTTCCGCACCCCAGATCCAGAACGACCCGAGGCTTAAGCGTCATCCAGTCAAGCCGGGACAAAAGTTCTTCCCCAGCTGCACGAGCAAGCGCGGAAGATTCCACATAATCAGAAGGAGACCAGACCATGTTCGATATTAAAGTCATACACATTCTCACCCAGGTATTTCGACTATCATCCAGTTGCCTGACTGACTGGCTGCTGCCCGCATCCTGCCTCTTGTGCGGTGACAACACACACGACGACATGCCCGTTTGCCAGCCCTGTCAGCTGGATTTGCCCATTTTACCTCATCATTGCTTTCAGTGCGCACAATTTTTACCAACCTGTACATCTGATGTTGTAAAATGCGGTATCTGCCTGAATAATCCGCCTGGCTTCGCCGCAACCTATGCCTTGTTCCCCTACGAACCTCCTATCATTCAATGGATCATCAGGCTCAAATTTCACCATCAGCTCCACATTGCCAGAGCATTGGGAAAAATGCTGTCTCATCACATCCAGAGCCGGTGGTATGCCGGCAAAGCACTGCCGGATGTCATCATCCCCGTCCCGCTTCACCCCTCGCGCTTGCGCGAAAGAGGCTTTAATCAGGCACTTGAAATCGCCAAACCAGTTGCGGCGGATCTGAGGTTACGGCTGGATCGCACCGGCATAAGGCGTATCCGTCATACTGCCGCTCAAAGCAGCCTGCCTGCCGCTTCCAGAGAAGAAAACATAAAAAATGCCTTTACTGTCACCAGACAGTATTCAGGCCAGGTCATCGCCCTGGTCGACGATGTCATCACTACCGGCCATACCTTGCGCGAATGCAGCCGCCTATTGCTGCGTCAAGGCGCGGCCCGTGTCGATGCCTGGTGCTGCGCAAGAAGAGGGTAAAAAAATCCCTCATTTCACTCACGGCCTGTTGCCCAAAGCAACAAGACCCGATAAATTAACGCCCTGGTATTTCACTAACACCTCTGACTTTGGGCCACCCCTTGCCCGGGAACCTGTTGAGAAGGTGTCCGCGGCAACCTGCGCGGTGTAAATTTTAATATTATAATAGGTATCGTCATGCAAGATTTGACCACTTTCATTGCCCAGCATCCGCTGCTCAGCCTCGCTGCAGCCATCGTCCTGATATTACTCATACTCCTGGAACTCATGCGCGCGAAGCGCAACGTGTTCAATATCAGCCCGTCTCAAGTCACACACTTGATTAACCGCGAAAATGCTGCGGTCATTGACGTGCGGCAGCAAGACGCTTTTCGCGCAGGACATATCATTGATGCCGTATCCATGCCGCCGCAGGATATCTTGCAAAACCCCAAAAAACTTGAGAAATTCCGTGCCCGGCCGCTTGTTATTGTCGCCAATTCCAGCAGTGAATCACAAAAAATAGCCGCGTTATTATTGAAACAGGGTTATAATGCCTATTCTCTCACCGGCGGAATACGTGCCTGGAACGAGGCACAAATGCCTTTGATTAAGGAGTAAAGATGGCTAAGGTCATTGTCTATACCAAGGATCATTGTCCTTACTGCCGCTTGGCGAAAGAATTGCTGGCCGCACGAAATATTGCTTTTGAGGAAATCCGCATTGACCTCGATGCGGATAAAAGAGATGAAATGATTCACCTTAGCAACCGGCGCACTGTTCCACAAATTTTCATCAATGACCAACCTGTCGGTGGCTACGACGACCTTGCCGCTTTGGCAAAGTCGGGTAAACTCGATGGCTTATTAAATTCGTAATCAAAATAAAGGGCTTCTTACTATGCAATCAACCAATGAAACCAACTCGCCTCAATTTGAAATTCAGCGCATTTTCGTTAAGGACATGTCTTTCGAAGCGCCGAATACTCCGCACACTTTCGTTGAAGAATGGAAGCCGGAAGTTTCATTAAACCTGGAAACCAAAAGCAACCGCATTCAGGACAACATGCATGAAGTTGTCTTATCCATCACTGCGACCGTCAGCACCGGCAAAAAAACAGCTTTCCTGATCGAAGTACATCAGGCAGGCGTATTCATGATCAATGGATTCCCCAATGATCAATTGCACCAGATGCTTGGCAGCTTTTGCCCGAATATTCTGTTCCCTTACGCACGCGAAGTGGTATCCGACACCGTTGTGCGCGGCGGTTTTCCTCAACTGATCCTGGCGCCCGTCAATTTCGACGCGCTCTATGCCCAGCACATGGAGCAGCAAGGCAAGGAAGGCACGCAAAAAGCAAATTAGGCAATCAGATAAGGATATTGACGTGGAAGGTCAGCAGCTGAAACCCATCGCAATTCTAGGTGCCGGTTCGTGGGGCACGGCATTGGCGCTTTATTTGGCCCGGCGCGGCCAGACTGTCAGGATCTGGAGTATTGAAGAGTCGGAAATCACTGCCATGATCACTGACAAGGCAAACAACCGTTACATGCCTGGCTTTTCTCTGCCTGACCAGATCCACCCCATGACTAATCTTGAGGAAGCCGTTAGCGGAGTGGAAGATGTTATTGTCGTGGTCCCTTCCGCTGGTTTTCGGCATACGCTTGCCATGCTCAAGCCTCTGATTGGGCCGCATGTGCGTATCACTTGCGCAGCAAAAGGCCTGGATACGGATACCGGACAATTGTTGGGTGAAGTCGCTGAAGAAATTTTTACTCGCCAGCGCCCCTTCGCGGTTCTTTCCGGACCGTCATTCGCGCGTGAAGTCGCGGCCGGGCTGCCTTGCGCAGTCGTCATCGCCAGTCACCACAAACCTTTGCTGGCTGACATGATGCAACGCTTTAACAGCCCCATATTCCGCATCTATACCAGTGATGATGTCACAGGGGTAGAAGTGGGCGGTGCAACTAAAAATGTCATTGCTATCGCAACCGGCATCTCAGACGGCATGGAGCTGGGTTCCAACGCCCGCAGCGCTCTCATCACCCGGGGTCTTGCTGAAATCATACGCCTGGGCACCGCACTGGGTGGAAAACTGGAAACCTTTGTCGGCTTATCCGGCCTGGGTGACCTGATCCTCACCTGCTCCGACAACCAGTCAAGAAACCGCCGCCTGGGGCTCGCCTTGGGTAAAGGCCGCGATTTGCTGGAAGCTGAAAAAGAAATAGGCCAGGTGGTGGAAGGAAAGCGCAACGCGGAATTAATCGCCAAACTTGCCAAGCGGCACGGCATAGATATGCCTATTTGTGAAACCGTTTGGCAGATATTGCAAAACAAACTCAGCGCAAAAGACGCCATTTCCATTCTTCTGGCTCGGTCAGCTAAAAGCGAATTGTTGTCATCCTGAGAACACTCTTCCGTTTCATACGCAGAAATGTTTAGTCACTTCCATCAGTGAACGGCAGGGGCGCTTCACCCGCTGCGCGGATTCGCGCGGATGGATTCCCGCACCTTCTCGTCATTCCCGCGCAAGCGGGAACCAGAACCGGGGTTCATGGTTCGAGACGCCGCTAACGCGGCTCCTCACCACGAACGGAATTTCACCGCCGTTCACCCTGAGGTCTCGAAGGGTCTGGCACAAGCAGGGATACAGGCTTTTTGAATATTTCTGGATGCCAGCTAAAAACATGCTGGCATGACAACGTACCCGTTCACCCTGAGGCTGAACGCTCCCCTCAAAATTTCTCATAAAAACCATAAAAACAAAGAGTAGAAAAATTGCATAGTGAAGTTAAAATCCAAATTCGACCAAGAATATGGAAACCTCACTATGCAAGGGAAAAAATTATTACATAAATTTATGCAAGAATCTTCATTCTTGCATAAAAAAGTACTAGATACGTTAACCATCACCTGTGATGGTTTGCTTAAAGCAAAAAAGTTAAGTGTGACAGCGTTAGGTAGGGCAATTGCTAGCAAAACACCGGACAAGCACGCTATCAAACGTGTTGACCGGTTAGTTTCCAATCCAACCCTAGAAGAACATAGAGGTTGTTTCTATAAAGCGTTAGCGGAAAAAGTTGTGCCTAAAACAGGGTGGTGCCCCATTCTTGTTGATACTAGTTGTTTAACTGCGGATAGTGAATTTCAACTCATAAGGGCATCGCTTGCACTTGATGGCCGAGGATTTACTTTATTTGAAATGGCTTATAGGAACGGGACGTTAAGTCAGATATATGAGATATTTTTAGAGAAATTGAATGAGGTTTTACCTGAAGAGAAAGGACATGTCATCCTTATTAGTGATGCTGGGTTTCATAATAAATGGTTCCATTTGGTAAAGAAGCAAAAGTGGGATTTTATTGGCAGAATTCGTCAAGATAAGCATTATACTACCGCCGATGGAAAAAGTTTCCCTTGTAAGTCCCTACACAAAATAGCCACTTTAAAGCCTACACATCATGGAACTGTTTTCTTATGCAAAAAGAGTCATAACAAAGCAATTATATGTGATTTGTATAGCATAAGGAAAAAGATCAAAGGCAGGAAAATGAAAACAAAAAAGGGGGCTATTAAGCGGGGAAGTTATAGCAAGGCGTTTGCTAAAGGCCAAAAAGAACCCTGGGTGTTGGCAAGCTCACTACCTAAAAACAGCTTTAATCCTGAGCAGATTGTTCGATTATATTCCTTTAGGATGCAAATTGAAGAATCTTTCCGGGACATGAAAAATAACAAATATGGTTTTAGCTTTAAAAACACATTAACCAGAAGTGTTCGGCGATTAAACGCACTCATGCTAATCGCTGCCATTGTAAATTTCATTGTGTGGTCGGTAGGGGTGATGGCGGAACAAAAAAAATGGCATTTAAAATGCCAATCCAACACCTCTAAAAAACGAACATTGTCATTATCTTACTTAGGGGCAATCATCCTGAAGTCGACATATTTCCAAATTAAAACCTCAGAAATAGAGAATGCAATTAAAAATATCATTATCCCCTCAGACCTCAATATAATGGAACGGCAATTTTGAGGGGAGCGTTCAGACCCTGAGGAGGCACGCAGTGCCGTCTCGAAGGACGGCACTGCGTGAATCAATCGTATAACAGCTGGTCTAACGGGGCAGGTTCGCCGCGCGGCGTACCCTTCATGAGTTCATTTAACACATCGGTCAGACAAAGCAGTCTTAAAACATTGGGGGTAATATCATCAAATATGACTTTGACACCCAGGGCAGAACCTTCCGCTTCTTCGAAAGTCACGCCTATGCCATATCCCAGACACAATGAACTTAACTGGTCAGCCCTGCGCGCGATTCCCGGCAGCAATCCGGTATAGGAAAACACTTCTTCCATTGTCATGGGCCGGCCATTCAGCGTGAATTGCGCATTCATGATACGGGCTATTTTAATCATTTGCTGGGATACATCTAAACTGGGCATGATTAATTTTTCCACCATGGTTGAGCGATCTTGCGCGGGCCCGCTACGTATGCACGCAGCCAGCGCATAAATACTGCGACGGTAAAACCGAAACGTTCTAGCAAACTGAAAAACACTGTGGCAATGATCGCAAAAATAAAAGTCCACAGTCGAATATGCAGCAAGAAAATAAGCAAGGGAAACGTCGCCCGATAGTCAATAATGAAAAACCTGACATTTCTTGCCGAGTCACGCCAATGAGCCATAGATTATTCCTTCATCTTTCTTCATTCTAACTAAACTCCTTGTCTATTGCATAGCCCCAAAGTCTGGCCGGCCGCCGCAAAGGCGGCATGACTTTTGTCTTGACTTTGCCTGGCCGTCTTGCTTCAATGCCTTGAAAACTAGATATTTTAAGAAAAAATGTTCAATTTTCTTGAATGTCGTTATACCATGTTTGTCATGAATGAACAGCGTCAGGATGAGATGCGAATTACAGGGAAATCGTCAAACATGAATCACAAAATTGGTATTGTCACCTTTCTGTCTCTTCTCTTGTGCGCGTGTGCCGCACCCAAACCGCCGCAAGGTTACGATGTCAGCAAAAGTGAAGCATCACTTGCCGAAGCATCCTATTCAGTCAGCCGCTCCGTGGTTGACCTAGCGGAAACCGCACAGGCAGCCCATCCGCTGCCGGCACTTGCGCCTCCGCCCAGTCCCGCAACCTACGGCATGGCCGGACTGACAACCGTAGACTGGTCAGGCCCGGTCGAACCCCTGCTCAAGCAGATGGCTGTGGCGTCTAATTATCGTCTGCGCGTATTGGGTACCGCACCTGCCATTCCGGTGATAGTCACCGTGTATTCAAAAAATGTCATGCTGGGTGATATCCTGAGAGATGTCGGGTATCAGTGCGGAAGACGCGCAACTGTGGTAATTTATCCAGAGACCCGTGTGATTGAATTGCGTTATGCGAAAAACTAACTTGGATTGAGGCCGCATGAACAGGAAGTGTGTCCTTCTCAGCATCTTTATTCTCATCATGCTCGCCGGCTGCGCGCAGAGTCAGCAGAATCTGGATAATGTTGATACCGCCAACCTGTCTCAACTGGAAAAAGTACGTGTTGATCCGCTGAATCCCTCCGCTTCCAAGACCCAATTGAGCAGCCTCAGAATCAAATCACTGCAGGATTCCGCCATGAGCATAGGCGCACAAGGCGGCCTGGCCTGGGCATCCGATCAGATTAATTCGCGCATGAACCAGGATAGAAAATACCTAGATACCATTTTTAATTTCAATGCCATGGTATTGAGCCATGGCGTGATTCCGCCCGTGCTGGAAGTGGGTGACAACAGCCTGAATCTGGACGACCCTAACACGATTCGGGTTGCAGACCGGACATATAAAATCGTCAAACAGGCGCGCTTTGCAACAACACCGCCAAACTGGCGGGAATATTTATGGCTGACTTTTTCCAAGCCTCAACTGCCTGACAAATCCCTGCTGCCGCGCAACAGTTATGAACAAAAAATCTGGAAAGAAGGCGTGCGCATGGGGTGGGAAAAAGGGATTGCTCAATCCTACAGTATCTTCCAGCAAAACCTCGCTCGCCTGAAGAGAGATTACAGCGGAATGGTGTTATATCGAAAGTTACTACAGGAAAAAATGATCAGCCCGCCCTTTGTCGCCCGCACCGAACTGGGTGTTACGGGTAATGGCTCGGATATGCGGATCAACGACCAGGTATTGCGCATCGTTGAGCTGCCGAAACTGCAAACCAATAGTAGAGGCTGGAAAGCCATAGTGGTGAAAAACAATGAGTGATTTCCTTTTCCCGCAAGAACCCGTCAGACTGACCATTGAATCCACCAATGACATTCTGATTCATTGTGTGAAACTTGGCGCGTCAGATATCACTTTCCAGACCGGGGAACCCATTATCGCTGAAATTTTTGGGCGCCTGAAAAAAATCACCCGCCGCCGTCTGTCCAATACAGAAGTCGGTGAAGTACTGAACGCCATGTACGGCCCTAACGCCACCACCTTGATCATGTCAGGCAAAGATATAGACACGCATTACGAAATACGCCCCAACCGCTCTGATCGTTACCGTTTTCGTATCAACGGCACCGGCTGCCAAGTTGAGGGCCACGACGGCATTCAGATCACGGCGCGTACCATTCCCACTGATCCGCCCAAACTGGACAGCATGAACTTGTCCAAAGAAGTATTGGAGGCCATCGCGCCCGAGCAAGGTGTGGTCTATGTGACCGGCGCAACCGGATCCGGCAAAAGCACTTTACTCGCGGCCATCATACGCAGCATTACCGAAGACGCGGAGAGCAACCGCAAGGTTCTGACTTATGAAGCGCCGATTGAATTCGTGTTTGATAACGTGGAAAAAGTATCCAGCGTGGTCAGCCAGTCTGAAATTCCCCGCCATCTTCCAAGCTTCGCCGCAGGTGTGCGCAACGCGCTGCGCCGCAAACCCCGCTTGATACTCGTGGGTGAAGCCCGCGATCCTGAAACCATCAGCGCGGTGATGGAAGCCGCCATGACCGGCCATCCGGTTTATACCACTTTGCATAGTAACGGCGTTGCCGAAACCATGCGCCGTCTCGTCATCACGTTTCCACCCGAGGAACGGCAAGGACGGACCATAGACATCATTGAAACCGTGCGCCTGATCATCTCGCAGCGCCTGGTGCCCACCGTTGAAGGCAAGCGTGTCGCCTTGCGCGAATACCTTATTTTTGACGAAAAAATCCGTGATATTCTTTTGGATACTGATGTGCTTAATATCACCAACGTGGTGCGCAAACTGGTAAGAGAACACGGCCGCACCATGGAAGCCGATGCCCAGGAAAAATTCCAGGCCGGGGTAATCAGCGAACGCCAATACCGCCTGATTGCCGAGCAAGCCAAGCGGGAGGAAAAAGACGCTGGCGCGATTTGATGCCAACGGTGTCAATTGTTGCCTGTGACACTGTCACAGGCAACGCCCTTTATAAACAAGAAATGGTTTTGATAGCGTAAAAAAAACCACACGCACTGTGTAGTCATTTACTGCAGGAAAGTAAAATGGATTAGTCTTTGGATTAGTCTTTCTTGTCGCCCGCGCCCACACTCGTTTTGTTCGCATCCGCCTCAGCTTTCTGCTTGCCTTTGGCAAAGTCTTTGGCAGTACCTCTGGTGGTCGATTCCATACCGCCGCCCGCTTTGCCGCCAGTCGCCTGTATGCCGCCCTTGATTTCCTGCAGAGGCGCTTCCACGCCTTCACCCTGGCCGCCAATCCAGCGCATGACTTGCTGAGGAATGACATTGATAACTGCGAAGCATTTGTTTAAGGCAGCCAGTATCAGGCCTACATACGCCGACAGTATCAGGATTAAAGACAGGGGATCCACCGCTCCGGTTTCAACAAACGCAAGCACGACATAAGCAAATGTTTCATTAATCATGGTCACGACCACGACTGCGAGCAGCATGGCGGATATCAATCCGAATATCATTAACGAAGGCCGCAGGAAAACGTTAAAGAGCAGCATCAGCGCCGGCTCGGCCTTGCCCAGAATTTCATGATGACCACTGGGACTGATCACACCCAATGCCACCAGCGGACCCGCCACCATGGTTTCAACCGTCGATATCATCCAGCCTATGGCGCCGAAGGTGAAATAAACATAGGGAATTAAAGGCGTATAAATGCCCAGCAAGCCGCCCAGGGTAATGAGGACTGCAAATGCCGCATAAATACCTGGAATCACAAACATGGCCACCAGGCTCGCCATGGGGCCTAAAGGATCAATCACGCCGGTGCCAAGAGCAAAGACGTCAATATTACCGGAAATACCAATCGCGAATAACACGACCAAAACCACCACGAACATGATTTCCGCGATGATAAGCATGAGGACACCAAAAACCTGTATGAGAATCAGCGGATTGGTTCCTCCCGCCGTTACTGTCGCGGTAAAGGCTTCCGTGACGGAACCCATCACGTCATTCGCCACTTCACCCGCCGCGCTTTGACCGCTGCTGCTCGCGCTTTGAGAATAATTTCCCGCAGCCACCGATTCCAGGGTCTTTGCCGCCGTGAAGTTATTGCGGTAGTCTTTCATGGCGGATGAACTCATATCCGGCGCATTCCAGGTCAGATCCGGAATAGAAGATTTCAGGTTGTCACTATTCATGCGCGCAATTTCATAATAAAAACCGCCGCCATAAATCCAGCCCTTGTTGGATGCATTGGATAACAGGCCGGAGAAATCACTGGAATTGTTGCCCTGGGCCGCGATGTAAGTCGATACCGCGCCGTTTGCCAAATCAAGATAATAATTGGTCGCCACTTTCACGAAATTTTCGCTCAATCCGAGACTGGGGCCCAGCTGCGGCCAGTACGGCCAGTAGACATTTTGTACCGCCGCAGCACTGGGGCTTTGTATGGCACCGCCAGTACCAGTCGGGGTATTGACATCAGGCATATTGCTGCTTGTTGCCTGGCAAGAAGCAAAAGGATTGTTTCCTTTGACACAGCACTGGGTTTTGGGAATGATGGCCTTGCTGCTTCCATCCTGGTTGGTCGGACTCGCGCAATAGCTGTAAATCCAGTTCCATGAGGCGTTATTTTGCTTGTTCCATGAGTTTGCGTAAAAATCCCGGTAAGAATAGTCCGCATTCACTAGTTGCTGGGCAATATCGCCCAGGGTGGGAATGATGGCTGCCAGAGCGGTAGTCTGGGCCTGACAGGCCAGACATTTCAATGAATTGCTGTCACCTGCGCAAGCGGTTGCCTGGTTGCAATAGGTGATGGATCCGCAAGCACCGTTAGGACCCATGGAATACGTCGTCGCGCTGGGATTAAACGCAGGCGCTGAACCGCCGCAGCCGCCGTTGGATACACAATAATAATTCCCCACATTTGCAGGGTCAGCTTTTCGGGAACTGGCATCGCAAACCAGTCCCTGGAACAATCCCCCGAGAGTCTGGGAAGCATTCACGCCGGGAACTTTCACTTGCCCATAAACGCTGCCCACATTGCTGACATAACTCAGGGCTGTATTCCACAAGGTATCTGCCGCGCCTATGCCTTGCACAATAACCCACATCATGATGATCTGGATGCCGCAATAACCCGCCCCTGTAGGAACCAGCAAGGCTATGCCCAGCACCGAGCGTATGGGTATCCAGATATTATTCATTTTCTTGCCCATGAACTCGCCTTCATGAGCTGTCCCAATGACACCAATAATCGTGATATAAACCAGCATTAAAACTGCTACAGTCAGAATGACTGAGTTGAAAGTCTTGAACATGGTGCTCAGGATGGTAATCTGGCCGCCTGACCCAATAACACCGCTCACACTTCCGAAAATTTGTGAAAGATAATCAAGCGACGCGTCATCAGAAGCAACCTGAAAAAGATTTATCATGTGGAAGCACCTTTATCACCCAGAATACTGCGACTCCATTCTGAAACAGTGACTCCCAGCTTTCTTTGACGTATTTGAAAAGCCCAATAATCAAATTTGAACGCTTGTGCAAAACATAATGCAGACGCGGCCAGCCCCAACAGCCACCCCGTGATCACAAACTCGCCGAACAAGAGATAAAATGCATAGACAAATATACAAAGCCCAACAATGAAGAAACAAAGAGCATACATCCTGTAGGCTGAAGCGGTTTTCTGGGCTTCTTCATCACTCACGCCCAGGCGCTTCATGGCTTCTTCATAGGTTTCCTGCCGGCCGGGCGTTGCTCTTGTAAATAAAGCCCTCAGCGTATTGTAGATGGTTATGTTCTGGTTTTTTAGACCTTCATAATCTATCCAACCCGCGGGATTGAAGAATGTTCTCCATGAAATTCTGAAAATGTCACGGACAGCCATCTAATTGCATCCTCAGCTAATGCTATACTATTATTATATTATATTATTCTTAAATACAACTGCTCCCGGGCAAAAGGAAGTGAGGAAAAGTGAAATTATAACGCATTGATTTATCTATTTATCTAGAATGATGTATGCTCGGAGTGTGGAAGTGATGTCAGATAGGAAATTTCATTTAAATGCTGGAGTCAAGCTATGCCGATTTTCGCCCGCCAAATGATGTGCGGTTTGCTCGCACTCACTTTTTTTGCAGCTTCTCCGAGCATAGCACAGTCATTTTTCAATTTTGGAAGCAGCAGTAACTCCACCACCTCATCCCAGCCTGCGCCAGCCGCTCCCGCTGCGCCCATTAAACCTATGTCGCCAGATGAATATAAGAGCCTGGTCAACAGCCTGGGCAAGCAAAACCTGAACAACGTCTCCCAGCAAGCCGCACAACAGCTTTCGCAAAAACCGGCCGTCGCCGCCCCGCCCGCCGCTGGCAGCACACAAACGCAGACCACTTCCACGCCCCAGCCTGCCGCCGTCCCTTCTGTTCCTGCAACGGCTGCGGCACCAGCAACCGGCACCGCCACCCCATCTGCTCCGGCATTATCCGGCTCTGGCACTTCCGCCAGCACGGCTGCGCCCGCAGGCGCGTCTTCCACACCTGCCAATACCGCATCACAACCTTATACGGGTTTTGGAAATTTTGGAACTGCGAAAGAGACAGGAACATCCAATACTTCATCTGGCAACTCAGGCGGATGGAACATTAAATACTAATGGAATCGACAGAAAGGAGCGACTCGCATGCGTGTCAATGAAGTGAAACGATTTTTTGTTCTGGTGGGATCCATGACTGTTGTCAGCTTTCTTGGCAGCACGCCAGCGGCAGCACAAAATGATGAATACCTGAAGCAGATTGCCGAAAACACTTATAACACCCTGCAGAAAGTGAATGATCTTCCCACTTATTTGCAAAGCCTCAATGCATTCATCACCGCCTGGATGAGCCAGGATGATTCCGCGCCAACGGTTGCCATGCAAGGTTCGTTCACCAACCTTGGCAACATGCTGATTACCGATCAAAGCGCACAATTGCTTTTGCAGCCGGCATTAAACGCCTATCTGCTTAATAATGACGGCAACAATGTTTTCAGCGTGAATAACGGAACCGCCACCCCCACCAATCTGGCAACGTCATCCACCCTGTGGTATGCAAATGATCTCGTGTATTCCTCCCTGCTGGGCGTACCGTATTTCGCAAAAGATCCCCGGCAGCAGCAACAAGCAGGAACAACCAACAAAATTGATTTTGCCTTGAACTATGTGCGTAACGCCAGCGGCATGAATATTTACCATATGCTCCCTGGCAGCAACTGGCAAGGCAAGAAAGAATCACAGGCCAGATATCAAAGCTACTTTAATACCGTCACATCGGCAGAGTCATTCGGCGCATATATTTTATCCAAACAGTATCTCGAAAAAGACCAGTTCACCACCTTGCAAGCCCAGTTAATCAAACAGGCTTCTGACCCCAAAGACTGGTTCGCACAAGTGAGCTCCGAGAGCATAGGGTTTGTGCTCAGACAACTTTTGTTATACCAGTCCCAGATTTTTGTATTGCTCACCCAGATGCTTCAAACCCAGAACCAGATGGTCACTGCCCAGGTCATGACCAATGCCGTGCTCATCGCCAACAACTCATTGAATGAAACCATGCTGGTATCCAACGCACAAGGTAAACAACCCACCCCATAAGGTATCATTAGACATGCCAAAATTAGATCTCACGTCTTCGCATGAATTCTGGAAAAATTATGATGACCCGATGATTTACCGGGTCATCTCATTCATGGAAACTGCGGAAGATTTTACCCTGGATGGTACGCCGGCCCTTGAGCAATCCCTGAATAAACTGGGTGAAACACTGGACCAGCTGACCAGTTTTGAATTGGGAAAGGAAGACCAGTTCATCACGCTGTCATCGCATATTAAAACTTCGCGAATTTTACGTCTGTTGCAGGCAATCGACACGATTGACCCGGGCTCTGCCTCCAAATTGCTCATGTATGCGGAAGAAAACAATACGCCGGACAATACCATGGCTGGATTATTCCTCAGGCGAAATATTGTTTTTGAACGACTGCGTCTTTTGGCGAGAGTATTTTCCACAGAAAGATTTAATCTGGTATTAAAAGTCCTTGAGCAGGAACATGCCTGATATCCCCCATCATCCGGAGGAAACCGTGACGAAATCATCCACAGAGGCGCGCACGAAAGCAATGTCACTAATGAACACGTCGGCCGGATTGCTCTCTTGCATGATTCGGTTTCTTTCAAAAACCCATTATCGCAAGGAAATCACCCTGGTCGTGGCTCTCAAAATACTGGCTCTTTTTCTTTTATGGGGATTGTTTTTTTCACATCGTGATCCTGACTTGTTAAAAACACAAAAACTGGTGGACCATTACATTTCATCCACATCCATATAATGACAGGGACCGCGCCTGCATAGACTCGCAATGAGAGAACCTGCACACTGCATTCGCTTTATTCGATATTTTGTACCTGCTCCCTGACTTGCTCGATTAATACTTTCATTTCCACAGCCGCGTGTGTCAACACCGGATCAACAGACTTGGACCCCAGCGTGTTGGCTTCCCGGTTTAATTCCTGCAGTAAAAAATCCAGTCTTCGGCCAGCCAACCCGCCCTGTTTGAGCACGCGCCTGACTTCCGAGACATGCGTATCAGTCCGGTCGATTTCTTCCGCCACATCTATCTTCTGGGCGAAAATCACCATTTCCTGTTCCAGCCTGCCTGAATCCAGCTCCAGTTTCACATCAGCAAAGCGTTTGAGCATCTTGTCCTGCTGCTCCTGCATGACCTGCGGAAGCCGTTCACGCACTTTTGATAGTTGCTGCTGAATTAAATCCATACGCTGTAAAAACAAATGCTTCAATTCCTCTCCTTCGCGGGCACGCGCCGCGATCAAATCTTTCAGCGCCAGGTTCAGTACATGAAATATTTCATCCTGCAGCGTTTTAATGTCCGCTTCACGCGTCTCAATGACACCGGGAAAACGTAATATATCAACGGGAGACACTGGCCCTGCGTCTCGCAAAAATCCTGCGATCTTCTCACTGGCGTCGCATAACTGCTTGACCAGAAGAGTGTTCACTTCCAGCCCCGAGTGTTCCGCTTCCGGGCTAGTCTGATAGCGCATGACACATTCTATCTTTCCGCGCTTGATATGCTGGCGTATCAATTCACGCATGGGCATTTCAAGCACACGGAACATCTCGGGCACGTGTATGCCAACCTCCAGATATCGATGATTGATGGATCTCATCTCACATACCAGGCTTCCCCACTGCCCCTGGCTTTGCACACGCGAAAAAGCTGTCATGCTATAAATCATTTGTTTTCTCTCTTGGTTATATGCCAGCCCTTACCAGGGCCCGATTCACCATTCAACCCGGCGCACAATTCCATTCACGCTTTTTCTCTGCCACTGTCGTTGAACCTCTTTTGCCTGGTTCATACTCAAAAATGGGCCTGACTGCACACGGAAAATAGCCTTGCCAGAGAGTCTGGTTTTGACCACGCTGGCTGTCAAACCCGATACTGCAAGAGACTGGCGGTAGCGCTCAGCCGCATCGGCATTTTTGAAAACACCCAGCTGGATGATATATTTTTTCTGGCTGAACTCTTCAGTGAGTTCGCGGTGTAACTGCTCCGCATTGAATATGGCTGCCCCCGTCTGCGGCCTGGGCATTCTCTCTGCAACCTGCGCTGTGGCAGCAGCATGGTTCAGCCGCCGGGCCGAACTTTCCTGAGTACCAGCGCTGACAGACTTCCCTGTTCCAACCGAGGTTACTGATACCGGAACAACCGCGTCCTGCCCCTTCTCAACCACCGGCACGGGTACTTTCATGCTTGGCAGTTCCGTATAAAATTCGAAATGTATGGCCTGCGGTTCCTGCTTGCTGGCCGCCAATTGCCGGACCTTTTTAATATCGCGACTCAAACGGCTTTTACGTTCGACGACCCAGGCCTGCATTTGTGTGAAAGCCGATGAAAGCCGTGGTATGCCAGCCCAGTCAGGATGCTGCCGGGAAACATAAAAACCCGATCCGCCCGCAATGAGCAAAACAACAACAAATGCGGTCGCCCAATACCGCAGCGTACGTTCCGCGCGATTTGCCGGTCTGACAGCCAGTCTTTTTTTTGCAAAGTCCTTTTTCATTTTGCTCACATTGATTCAGGTGCTGAAATCCCCAATAGATTAAATCCATTTAACAATGTTTGCCGGGTTGCCGCAACCAGCGCCAGCCGCGCATCACGCAATGATGCTTCTTCCACGATAAACTGGTGAGAATTGTAGTATGCATGAAAGTCGGCAGCGAGATCACGCACATAATTGGTCAACTGATGCGGTTCGTATTGAAGAGCCGCGCTGGTAATCACCTCGGGATAACGCGACAAGGCATTTAATAATTGCTGTTCCTGGGGCTGGGTCAGCAAATTCAGATGAGACACCCCATTGGCTTCATCAAAAAGCAGCTGCCGTTCCGCCAGCTGCTTGAATACGCTGCAAATACGCGCATAAGCGTATTGCACATAATATACCGGGTTTTCATTAGACTGGGCTTTGGCGAGATCCAGGTCAAAATCGATATGCTGTTCGCTTTTACGCATGACATAAAAAAACCTGGCCGCGTCATTGCCGACTTCTTCGCGCAATTCGCGCAATGTCACAAACGTTCCACTGCGTGTGGACATTTGCACCTGTGAGCCGCCGCGGTAGAGCGTGACGAACTGCAATAACAGGTGCAGCAAGCGTTCGGGGTTAATTCCGGATGCCTCCATGGCGGCTTTCATTCGCGGAACATATCCATGATGGTCAGCGCCAAAAATATCAATCACGATATCAAAACCACGCTCAAATTTACTGAGATGATAGGCCACATCATTGGCGAAATACGTCCGTTGACCGTTGGAACGGACCAGCACCCGGTCTTTTTCATCCTTGAAGTCAGTGGAACGAAACCATAACGCACCGTCTTTTTCATAGACATGTCCACTGTCTTTCAATTTTTCCAGCAGTTTGTCCACCACATCAGTCGCGACAAATTCCCGTTCGGAAAACCAGTTGTCATAATGCACGCCAAACTCAGCCAGATCTTCACGGATATCGCCCAACACATTATCCAGGCCCAATGTAAAGACTGTTTCATACTGGTCAGCCAGCAGACGTTTAGCCTGCGCTATAATGGCATCAATATAGATTTCCTTGTCGCCGCCCTGCGGTTCATCCGGCGGCAGCCCCGCATAAACCTGACTGGCTGGTACCAAAAAATGGCTGCCGTGAATTCCATGGATGGCCTTGGCAATATCAATCACATAGTCGCCGCGATAAGCATTTGCCGGAAAAACAATCTGTTCTCCGCATAAGGCCAGGTAACGCAGCCAGATACTCACGGTCAGGATATCCATCTGCCGGCCGGCGTCATTCACGTAATATTCCCTGTAGGTTTTGAATCCGACAGCATCAAGCAGATTTGATACGACCGCTCCAAAAGCCCCGCCGCGGCCGTGGCCTACGTGCAGCGGCCCGGTGGGATTGGATGACAGGAATTCGACCAGAACACGCTTCTCCCTGCCGATTTTACTGCGGCCATAGGCTTCCTTTTCTTTTAATATGACGGCGACAACGGAAGACAAGGCATCCGGCGTCAAAAAGAAATTGATAAAACCCGGTCCGGCGACTTCGGTTTTGCGCACGTATTGCGACGCAGGCAAGGCTTTCATGATTCGCTCAGCCACCTCACGGGGTTTTTTTTGCGCGGATTTCGCCATCACCAAAGCAATATTGGTGGCAAAATCGCCATGCTGCTTATCCTTCGTTCCCTCAACCAGGACAAAAGAAGGTATTTCCGGAAGGTCGCCGCTCTCTTGCAGTGTTTTAAGCGCTGCATGTATGAGTGTTTCAATATGCTGTTTCATAGTTTTAATTAAATTTCCTGATTAAAAGGGCCAGGCCAATAGTGAATGCTTTATTATCCCTTCTTAACAAGAAGTTGCAAGAAGCGAAAAAGAATTTAAGAATATAGCTGAAAATTATGTGAGTAATTGCTTACATGATTAATCAGATATTGACCCTGCCTGCATCCAGAGCCGTACACAGCTTTCCCCATTTTTTCATTTATCTCATTGATTAAAAATAATTATCAAATTTCTCATCCTACAGGCCAGGGACATGGAAAATACATAGGCTTACGAGTAACTTGTTGATTTAAAATAGCACGCAAAAATCTGTTTCGGTATACTGGGTCTCGTAGTCACGGATTGACTACTCTCGCAAAAAAGGACTTGTGCAACCACTCCTCGTTTTGTGTGTTCAGGGACGGTATTTTGGCATGGATTGCCTGACCTGATTTGAGCATGTTTGGGCGGTACTGATAAAGTGCCGCCTTTTTTTACGCCCAAAATCACATCAAGTAAGCTTGTCCTGGATATTTTGAGTATGGGCGCTGATGAAATCCAGCAGCAGGCGCGTGCGCTTAGGCAGTGCGTGCTGTTGCGAGTAAATCGCATAAAGCTGAAAATTTCCCCAGTCATATTGCTGCAAGATGGATTTTAAGGGAGCTTGTGATTGTGTCTGCTCGCTGATGTAAACAAGATCTGTAAATTTGCCAATCCCGTGCCCTCCCAGGCAGGCAGCCATTCTGCTCTCGACGTCATTGCTGTGAAATTTCGGCTTCAGCTTGATGCTCAAGCTCTTGCCCTTGTCACGATAAGTCCACACTTCATCCTCATGATGACGCGCCTCATGCAGATGACCTAGAATGGAATGATGCGTTAACTCTTGCGCAGTTCTGGGTTCACCGAATTTTCCAAGGTAATCGACACTCGCAAACATGCGTATTTTTTGTTTGAGCAGCAATTTGGTCTTCATGCTGCTATCTTTGAGTTCTTTTTCAAAATAACCCGCTCCACGAATAAGCAAATCAATATTTTCCTTCATGGGATCCAGGTAGATATCTGACAACAGCACGTCGACATGAATATTGCTGAAATTATGCATAAACTTGATGATGATAGGCATCAGGTAATGCCTGCCAAAATATTGTGGAGCACTGATCCGTATTTCTCCCCTAGGTTTTTCAGCCAATGACTGGATCAAACACACCGCCGTATCCATTTCCTGCTGTATGCGCTGCGCATGCTGCCAGAATAATTCACCTTCGGGTGTCAACTGAATCTGGCGAGTGGTGCGTTTTAGCAAGGTCACACCCAGGTCTGTTTCCAATTTGGCAATCCGGCGGCTGATCAAGCCGTTTGATAATCCCAGGTATTTGGCGGCCCGGCTGAATCCCCCTTGCTGAATAATGGCGGCAAATATGACCGTATCATCTAATATACTCATTTATTATATCCAATTAGTAAAATATATTTTTATATTTTACATATTTTTTACTATTTGTAAAAGATATAAGATGTTCTCTCAAGTATCCCGTAACACGAAACGAGAGGAGTGGAAGCTATGTTTAGATCTGCACCCGAAGTCACCGAAATTGAATTAGAAGAATTTAACAAGGCAAAAACGCAGGAGTCCATAGAAAATAACCGCAGATGGTCTGCCCTGGTTAGCTTTTTTGAATCGCTGGACCTGGCGGCAATCTATGCCCTGTTTTTAAAATCGTTTTTACATAAATTCCTTGAAGAAACCGGCAAATACTTCCTGTTCCCCATCGCAGCCGCGGCCAGCCTCATTACTGCTGCACTGGCATGGAGAGAAGCCTATTTAAGCGGCGGCAAAACCAGAACACTGGTGCATGCCGGCGTCGAAACCGTCGCAGCGGCTGCCATTACCACCGCAGTAGTGGGTTCACTCGTCGCCACCACGTTGTTTGCCGTTGCCACTCCCATCATCTTCACAACTGTCATGGCAGCGAAAACTGTTTATCACGCTGGCGCCGCCATGTATTACCTGGGAAAATCCGTCGGTAAAAGCGAGCCGGAGAAAAAAGCGAAATACCGTTCCATGGCGGCTGGTAACGCGATCGCGGCCATCGCGGGTGTCGTCGCCACCGCCGCCGTTGCCGGCGTGTTTTTATTAGGCAAAACTGTCGTAGCAGGCGTAGGTCTTGCTGTTGGCCTGTTTGGCGCCGGCTATGCTGTATATAGAGGTGTCAGCAGTTACTTACAGTCCAGGGCGGCCCGACGGCAACAAGCCGCGGCCCGCGATGTGGAAGAAAGCGCAGACCATCAGCATGAGCATGACTATCGGCCGACTTCCTCGCCCGGAAATTCACTGACCATCGCAAAAGGCCTGGGTGTCACTGAAGAAGATTTACGTAACAGATCCGTCTCGCAGCCGGCACACAGGGAACCGACCGCACCCGTCAGTCTGCCCGGTCAAAGAGATGAAACCACTGCGTTACTGACAGATTATGACCACCAAGAAGCGCTCACACCAACACAAGGCAGATTACGCCTCAATTCATCTCAATAATACACTTGGCCCGTAATCCACGGATCTCATCAACAGAAAAGCCGCGTCCCTAAGGACGCGGCTTTTTATCTGCGTTCACGCCAGGCCAGCAGCCCGACCGGCACGACCAGGTTTATTCGGGAACATCTTCCACTTGCTTGACGAAACCACAAGTCTGGCGCGGACAAACCAGTTCGGTGCCGCGTTTCTTGGTTTTCTTGATGGTCAGAATAGGCCAGGCGCACTTGGGGCAGCTTTGCGCAACAGGTTCATTCCAGATGGCATATTTGCAATCCGGATAACGCGAGCAAGAATAAAAAATCCTGCCGCGGCGCGACTGCCGTTTCACGATTTTCCCCTGCTTGCACTCGGGGCACTCCACGCCTGTCTCAGCCGGCTTGTTAAGTGATTCAATATGCTTGCATTTGGGATAATTGCCGCAGCCAATAAATTTTCCGAAGCGCCCATGCTTGATCTTGAGGTCGCCGCCGCAATCGGGGCATTGCCGGCCTTCCACGATTTCAGCATCTTGCGAAGCTTCTTCCGGCTTTTCTTCCACGGCCCGGGTATAGGAACAATCAGGATATCCTGTGCAGCCGATAAAGCGGTCGCGCTTGCCCAGCCGGATAGATAGTGGTTTGCCGCACTGGGGACATTTCTCATCCAGCAGTTCTTGAGTAACATCTTTGCGCTTGACGGTTTCTAGAATATTATCAACCTGGTGCTTGAACGGATCCCAAAATTGCTCCAGCAAAGGCACCCACTCCTTTTCACCGCGCGATACTTCATCCAGCTCGTCTTCCAGCTGGGCGGTAAATCCGTAATCCACATAACGGGTAAAATACTGCGTCAGGAATTTATTGACAATGCGCCCGATGTCGGTTGGACGAAACCGCTTGTTTTCCAGCACAACATACTCGCGGGTCTGCAGGGTGGAGACAATAGCCGCATAAGTTGATGGCCGGCCTATGCCGTATTCTTCCAGCGCCTTGATCAGCGTGGCTTCCGAATAACGCGGAGGAGGTTCTGTAAAATGCTGGTTACAAGCAATATCATGCAGCTTGACCTCATCCCCCTCTTGTAATTGCGGAAGCAAATGCTCATCCCCCAGCTCCTCGGGTTTGTCGTCCGTGCCTTCCTGGTAAACGCGCATATAGCCCGGATCGATCACAACCGAGCCTGTCGCGCGGAACTGGTTTTTTTCTCCCGCCGCCATGTCCAGTGTCAACGTATCAATGGTCGCCGAAATCATTTGCGCAGCGACAGTGCGTTTCCAGATCAAATCATAAAGCTTGAATTGTTCCGGCGACAAAAAGGCTTTCACGGATTCCGGCGTGCGCAGCACAGAAGTGGGACGAATCGCTTCGTGAGCTTCCTGGGCATTTTTGGATTTGGTTTTGTAAACACGCGCTTCAGCAGGCACATTGTCCTTGCCATAACGCTCGGCGATCAGATCACGAATTTCATTAATCGCGTCTTGCGCGAGATTGACGGAGTCGGTACGCATGTAAGTGATCAACCCTGTAGACCCGGAGTCCAGTTCCACGCCTTCATAGAGCTGTTGCGCGATGCGCATAGTGCGCTGAACGGCAAAACCCAGTTTGCGCGCCGCTTCCTGCTGCAAGGTGGAAGTGATAAACGGTGCGGCCGGATTGCGTTTGCGCTGTTTCTTTTCCACTTTCACGACACGCAAGACGCCCTTCGCCGCCTTGAGCAAATGTTTCTTGATGTCTTCCGCCTGCTTTTCATTGGTGATGGAAAACTGTTCCAGCTTGCTGCCTTCATAAACTGTAAGCTTGGCGGCAAAAGTTTTCCTTTCTGCTTCCAGCGCCGCTTCCAGGTCCCAGTATTCCTGTGTGACAAATTTTTCTATTTCTTCTTCACGCTCGACTATCATGCGTAGGGCGGGACTTTGCACGCGCCCGGCAGAAAGACCGTAACGGATTTTTTTCCATAGCAACGGAGACAAATTAAACCCTACCAGATAATCCAGGGCCCGGCGCGCCTGCTGAGCGTTTACCAGTTCCATGGAAATTTCCCGCGGATGATCCACCGCGGATTTGATAGCGGATTTTGTGATTTCATGGAACACGATACGATGCACCGGCTTTTTACCCAGCGCTTTTTTGTCCTTTAAAATGGAATAAATATGCCAGGAAATAGCTTCCCCTTCACGGTCAGGGTCTGTCGCGAGATATAAGGCATCGGCTTTTTTCATGGCGCTGACTATGGTCGCGACATGTTTTTCATTCTTTTCTATCAATTCATAGCGCATGGCAAAATCGTGACTGGGATCGACCGCTCCTTCCTTGGGCAGCAAATCACGGACATGCCCGTAGGACGCGACGATATTGAAATCGGAACCCAGATATTTCTTGATCGTCTTTGCCTTTGCAGGCGACTCAACAATGACAAGATTAGTCATGAGTGTACATCTTCCTTAGAAAAATGTTCTATCTAGAGAATATAGCCTAAATTTTGAAGGATAAGGTTAATGCAGGACATCAAAGGCATCCGACAAGATCATATCCTGGAGAAGTGAAAGTGCTGATTTTTTATCGGGTTGATTGAATAAAGCAATCAAAACCACCCATTTAATCCGGCCCAAATCCACTTCGCGATTATCCAATGCCATTAGCCTGTCGATGACGATTTCTCGCGTCATTGGATCCAAAATGCTCAACTGCTCGAGGTAAAGCAGAAACCCCCTTCCTTCGAGGCCAAGACGTTCGCTTTCTTCCAAAGCAAAGTGGCGTATGGCATGAGGGGTAAATTGAGGACCGGATTGAACAGTTTCCTGAACCCTGTTTAATCCATCAAGCCAATCCAAGGCACGTCCAATTTCATTCCGGCTAAACCCCGCCTGTTCCAGTTCGCTGACTATCGTATCCTGGTCTGCATTCAGGGCTACGCTCCCATCCATATAATTTTCAAATAGATACATTAATACTTCAAACATAGTGTTGCTGGCCCACCTTACAGATTAAGAATTTCGCGGACATATCCTCCAGGAACGGACTGAATATAACCCTTTAATTCTAATGTTAAAAGAATGGAGGAAACTTCGCCCGCCGTCAATCCGCTGCGCCATAGTATCACATCCAGGGGTGTGATTTCATAGCCGATTTGTTCAAGGATTTCCCTGCAAAGCCCATCCAGCCCTTCTCTGTTGCCCGCCTGGCTGTTCTCGCCAGGCCTGCGGACATCCGACATCAGCCCGCGCATTTCTTCAAATATATCCTCGGCTGATTCTACCAGTTTGGCGCCCTGCCGGATGAGATGGTGACAACCGCGGGATAAGGGATGATGGATAGATCCCGGTATTGCAAAGACTTCCCGGCCTTGCTCTAGCGCATGCTGCGCCGTAATGAGTGACCCGCTTTTCAGCGCGGCTTCCACCACCAGCACGCCCAGGCTCAATCCGCCAATAATGCGGTTGCGTCGGGGAAAATTTGCCGCCCTGGGCGGCACATCCAAGGGAAATTCTGAAACCACGACACCTCGTTTCTGCACGATTTCTTCCACCAGCGCACGATGAGTACGCGGGTAAACATGATTCAATCCGGTTCCCGCCACGCCTATAGTCACTCCATTTGCAGCCAGTGCGCCGCGGTGGCTTGCTCCGTCCACCCCCAAAGCCAGACCGCTAGTCACTGCCCAGCCGCACTCTGCCAGCACTTTTGCGAAAAATCCGGCGTTCTTTACTCCGCCGGGCGTGGCGTTGCGTGACCCAACCACAGCGATTTGTCTCTGCTTCAGGACTGTCTTGTCACCGTGCGCGTATAAAACCAGGGGCGGATCCGCGACTTCTTTCAGCAAATCGGGATAATCAGCATCATCCAACGCAATAATATGGCAACCCGACTGGTTTCCCCAAGCAAGCTCCTTGTCGACCTGATCCCAGTCAATCCGGCTCAATGCCTTGCTATGCCGTTCGGACAAGCCCTTATGGCGCATTTCATCCGCTGACGCATGAAACAGGGCTTGAATGTCAGAAAATTGCTTTAGCCAGCGCAAGGCCGTGCGCGGGCCAACTTCCGGTAACTGCAGTAATGCAAGCCAGTAACGCAAATATTGAGAACTCATATCATAATGACCTTCGTGATGTTAAAAGAGTTTGAAATCAGAGAGGGAAACAAACTGAATGAATCGAAAACCCGCGCAATGGGATTAAGGAGAGCTGCACATCCTCAATCCTGTGTCCGCTGCGTTAGCGCATGAGATGAATACTCTCCGCAGCATGGATAAACCGGATGGCGAATAAGCGCCGTATCGCGCACTTATTGATTTAATCGTTTGACCAGTGCGTCCATCAGGATGGCACTGACATTGGTTTTAGCGCCCGCGTCGATTTCCCTTATGCCTGTGGGGCTGGTGACATTGATTTCAGTCAGATAATCACCAATGATATCAATGCCTACAAAATACAAACCGAGATCACGCAAAACCGGTCCTACCTGGGAGCAAATCCAGCGGTCGCGTTCGGACAACGGCCGGACTATGCCTTTAGCTCCCACAGCCAGATTTCCGCGCCAATCATCGCCCTGAGGCACACGCACCAGCATATGTGGAACCGGCTCCCCGTCTATCATTAATATGCGTTTATCACCATCGCGAATTTCCGGAATAAACTGCTGCGCCATGATGTAAAAAGTCTGATTGCGAGTCAATGTTTCAAAGATAACCGAAGCATTGACTTCATTTTCACGCAAACGAAACACCGATGCTCCGCCCATGGTATTCAGGGGTTTGCAGACAATATCTCCCATTTCCTTCCAAAAAGCACGCAGGAGGTCGCTGGATTGCGTCACCAGCGTAGGCGGCGAACATTGTGGAAAATAAGTGGCAAACAGTTTTTCATTAGCATCGCGAAGAGACTGCGGATGATTGACCACCAGCACCCCCCGGCGCTGCGCATGCTCGAGAATGTAAGTGGAATAGATATATTCCTCATTGAAGGGCGGATCTTTGCGCATCAGAATAATATTCAAATCTGACAATGGAATAAAAGAGGCTTCTCCCAGTTCAAACCAGTTCCCGGAATCCTGCGCGACACGCAGTTGCCGCGCATACCCAAAAGGCGCTCCGTCACGCAAAAATAAATTTTGCTGTTCGAAATAGTACAGATTCCACCCGCGTTCCTGTGCTTCAAACAACATGGCGAGTGTGCTGTCCTTTTTATAGTGGATCGAAGAAATCGGATCCATGACGACACCAAGCTGAATTGTCATTTGTGTATCCGGCCTCATGCTCTTAACCATTGCCAGCCTGTCTCAAACCCTTGATTTCCCGTGCTGCGGCAAGCATGCTGAGCTTGGCGACAATACCATAGGTATAAAACCGGTTTGGGCATGCATCAGGATCCATATCCTCGCGAGGCTCATGACACGTCTGCGCAAAGGCCAAAGGTTCGAATTTCATGCCGGGTGAATTCAGGTTTTCATCGATTCCCCGGTTCTGATGCACGCGATAAAACCCGCCCACCACCTGGCTTCCCCAAAGATAGATGACCGGTTCCGCGACCGCTTTGTCCGGCCCAAACGTTTCAAAAGTATATACACCTTCCTGGATGATGACACGCCGCACCGGCTGCCCTCCCTTGGTCATGGACATGCGTGTTCTTTGTTTGCGGTTCAGTGAACCTAACTCATTCGCATCACGCACCGTCATGACCGCCATGCCATAAGTACCCGCATCCGCCTTGATGATTAAAAACGGTTGATGAGGAATCCGGTACTCGTTGTATTTCTTCTGAATTTCGGCGAACAAGACTTCGGCATTCGCGCCCAGACACTCCATGCCTTCCTGCTGCATGAAATCAATTTCTCCGCAGTAACGAAACAAGGGGGAAATCAGCCAGGGATCTATGTTGACCAATTCCGCGAACTCGGCAGCAACCAGTGCATAATATTGAAAATGCTCCGACTTAAACCGCTGGCTCCATCCCAGCTGCGCAGGAGGAACCACCGCTTGCTGAAGGTTTTGTAAAATCTCGGGAATACCGTCCGATAAATCATTATTTAACAGCACAATATCCGGCTCATATTGATCCAGACAAAGCGCATTATCCTTTCGACGCAAGGGTTCAACCAGCACTTTTCCACCTGATTCGAGAACAATTTCATGAGGCGCGGTGATTTCAGCGCTGAGAATGCCAAAGCGCACCTGAAAACCGGCCTTGATCAATATATCCTGCAAGATTTTGATATTGGACCAGTAACGCAGATTGCGTGTATGGCTCTCTGGTATCAGGAGGATTTTTTTTGCACCCGGCACCGCTTTCTGAATAATGGCATGCGCGGCGCTGACCGAGTAATTGAGAAAATCAGGATTCAGATTATTAAAACCTGCGGGAAAAAGATTCATGTCTATCGGAGCCAGCTTGAAACCTGAATTTCTCAGATCAATGGAGCCGTAAACCGGAGGCATGGTTTGCTCCCATTGGGAATGAAACCAGCCTTCTATCAATTTGCGTCTGGCAAGAAAATGGCTCTCCAAAACATGGAGCTGCTCAGTGACTGAAGTATTGAGTTGTAATGCGGCGTGCGATGTAACCAGCATGGTAGTCCTCTTGATAATATTCGTCATTCCTTGTCATGCGCTGCGGCACAAGACCGGGTAATACATTTAACACGCAACGTTTTTATCACAGCTCGCGGTGATAAAAGTATTGATGCGGGTCATGAATTCATTGGCCGTCAGCTCTCCCACAATACGGTGTGAATTGACTTCCTGGCCCTGATTATTAAAAAACAAGACCGTAGGAGGCGCGATAACATCATAGTTTTTCAGCATGGCTTCATCTGCGGCATTGTTTGCAGAAAGATCCGCGCGCAGCAAGATGAAACGGCTTAAATTTTTCATCACACCCGGTTCGCTGAATACTGTTTTGTCCATCACCACACAGGATTCGCACCAGTCCGCATAAAAATCGAGAAGCACGGGCCTGTGTGCCGCCTGCGCTTTCGCCAGCTGCTGGTTGAGATCAGCGAGGTCGTGCACGATGGTAAATGAATTCGTCGCGAGTGTGCTTTGGCGCGCGGGAGACAGATGAGTCATGACAGCGGGCAGGCTGACGACAGTAAACAGCAGCACGCCTGCAATACCTGACGCCAGGCCAAAACCGCGCTTCATCCGTTTCGAACCCTCGAAGCGCGGAAGATAAACACCCAGATAAACCGCTGCCGCCAGCAGCATGACACTGATAAATTTCAGGATGACCGCCGGGGAAGATACACGCGACAACAACCATACTGCCATGCCTATCATCAGCAAACCGAAAAAACGTTGTACCGCATACATCCAGGGCCCGCGTCTGGGCAGCCATTTGCCCGCCGTAACGCCAATCACAACCAGTGGAATACCCATGCCTAATCCCATGGCAAACAATGCGCCCCCGCCCAGCGCCATGTTTCCGGTTTCAGCGATATACATCAACACGCCAACCAGCGGCGCGGTCACGCAAGGAGAAACGATAAGCGTGGACACCATCCCCATGATAAAGACGCCAACATAAGTACCGCCTTCCTGTTTGCGGCTGACGGAAGTAATCCGGTTTTGTAATTCACGCGGCAGGCGCAAGTCATAAAATCCGAACAGGGAAAACGCAAGCAATACAAACAAGGCGCTGACGAGAATAATAATCAAGGGCTGTTGCATCCACGCCTGAAGGGACCCGCCCATCAAGGCGGCGGCCATGCCGGCAAATGCATAGGTAATCGACGAACCCATGACATAGGACACAGACAGCATGAAAGCTTTTCCGGTGCTGACTGGCTGCTTATGGCCGACAATGATGCTGGTCAGTATGGGTATCATGGGTAAAACACAGGGAGTGAAAGCCAGCAGCAACCCCAGACCGGCGAATATCAGCAGCATTACACCCATCTGTTTGGAAGCAAGCAGCGTCCGCACCCCGTTCTGGTCTGTTAACAGTGATTGAAAGGAAGACTGGGGGGGCTGCAAAGTCTGCGCCGCACCGCCAGCCATGCCTGACTGGCCTGACAAATCCAGCGTCAATGTCTTTTGTGACGGAGGATAACAAAATCCTTCCAGTGAACAGCCTTGATAGTCCACTGTAAGCTGTATGGTTTTTGCCGAAGTCTGCAAGGCGACAGGTATGTTGACATCACCGGAATAGACTTCATATTGCCCATGCTTGGGATCTTGCTTCACCTCTCCCTGCGGCAGACGGATGTCCGCAATCAGCTTGGGATCAAAAGTAAAATGCATGCGCTGACGGTACAGATAGTATTGCGGCGCGATATGCCACTTTATATTCAGTAAGTTCGACTGTTCAACCGAGACCGTCAATACAAATGCCTTGTCGGCTGGCAACGGTGTTTTAGTGGCGGAAAAGGCCGGCCCGGCAACAAGCCAGCTGACTGCCAGTACAATAATAAACAAACACTGTTTTGCTAATTCCGCTTTGCTGTACTGCATAATCCACCTTTCATTGACTGTCGCCCGGAACGTGGTACGCCCTGCTGAATTCATGCACCGCATCCACGAGTACTTTAACATGATCCGGCGGCACATCGGGGGTTATCCCATGGCCCAGATTGAAAACATGGCCTGATCCACGGCCATAGGAGGCCAGAACACGCGCGGCTTCTTCACGAATGACTTCAGGCGGTTCCCGCAGGCAGGCTGGATTCAGGTTGCCCTGCAAGGCAACCCCATTGCCTACTCGCAAGCGCGCTTCATTTAACGATATTTCCCAATCCACACCTATCACATCACATCCGGACCGGGCTATTTGCTCCAGCCAGCGGCTCCCCCCCTTGGTAAATAAAATAACGGGAACCTTTCTATTATTATAGTGACGCAAAAGCTCCGCAGTGACCTGTTTTACGTAATAGAGTGAAAATTCCTCGTAATTTCCGGTCTCCAGCATGCCGCCCCAGGTATCGAATATCATGACCGCTTGTACACCCGCCTGGATCTGGGCATTCAAGTGCGCGCAAACCGCTTGCGCGAGTATGTCCAACAGGCTATGCAGTAAAATGGGGGCTTCTTCCAGCATTTTTAATAAGCGGGGAAAACCGGTTCGTGACTGCCCCTCTACCATGTACGCTGCCAATGTCCAGGGACTGCCGCAAAATCCGATAAGAGGTACTTTTCCAGCCAGCTCATGCTGGACCAGTCTGATGGCGTCATAAACATAAGACAGACCGGAAAGATCGGGAACCGCAAGCCGCAGGATATCTTTTTCGTGGCTTAGCGGGTGCAAAAACCGCGGGCCTTCTCCTTCCACAAACTCAAGCCCCAATCCCATGGCATCGGGTATGGTCAGAATATCGGAGAAAATAATGGCTGCATCCAGCGCATAGCGTTGCAGCGGCTGCAAAGTCACCTCGCAGGCCAGCTCAGGAGTTTTGCATAACCGCATGAAACTTCCCGCCCGTTCGCGCGTTTTGCGGTATTCAGGCAGATAACGCCCCGCCTGACGCATGATCCAGACAGGCGTCCTGTCCACCGGCTCGCGCAAGGCAGCTTTTAAAAAGCGGTCGTTTTGCAGTTGGTTCATGAAGTACCATTCCCAAGCTTAAGTATTGTAAAGACCAAGATCATATGGAGGCAAACAGCATTGAATTATGTTTATTCGCTGAATAATAGGTTCACACTTCTATCGCCAAAGCATTATACGATCTGCCCGCGGCTAAGTGAACTTAATTTTATGCCGCCAAACACCCCCTAACCGCTTGCCCGTCACCCGTAATTTTCATGGGTTCAAGCCAGACCTGACTCAGCGGACAAGTTTATCCAGCTGTTCGTTGACTGCTTTCTGAAAGGTGTAAGGATGTGCGATCATGGAGTAGGCATCAAAAGCACCAAATGCATTGATGGAAACCATGCCGTAATCCAGCATCTGTCCCAGCAGGCTTTGATCCACATTGACCTGGAAAATGGTATTGATGCGCATTTCATTGGCGTGGCGATAAAAAAAACCTTCCCGCATCATGACGCGCTTGTTGGTGACCGCGAACTCGGATGTCATGTACTCCAGACCAACATAGCCCCAGAAAATCAGGATAATCAGGCTGGGAGCCCAGGCGACATGCTGAAGTATTTCGTTATTTCGCATATAGTCATAGGCATAGATGCCAAGTATCGCCAGCACCAGCGGATAAAAGAAAATAATCAGATGTTTTTTCGTGCGAAACAAGATTTTTTCATCAGGCAGCAAATTCCTGTCAATATAGCTCACGTTTGTCCTCCCTGGTTATTCCCTGTTCATTGCCTGTCTTACCAGTCTGATTCATAAAAATATTATCCGGAGTCGCTTCGCCTGGCTGCGTTGGAGTAAGAATCGCGGTGTTCATTTTTACCGGCGAGAGATGATAATCCCTCCAATTAAGTTATAATATTCCAATTATGATGATACAGCCATACCGTTCGCCGAGAGAGTATGACGGCAGACCTTGGATCAACCCCCGGCCCATGGGTAGCATGACGAATGAATTTGAATGAATCACTCCTAAATTTTAGCCATTCCCAAAAAGCCGCGCTGGGCTTATGTTTGACAGTTGCCGCGCTGACAGGTATTACTTTCATTTATTCCGCGCTGCAATGGCGCGATGACTGGTTATTGACCCGAGGACATCCGACCAAAGCGCCGGTCATCGTAAAAAGCACTTCTTCCTCAGAACTCGCAGCCGCGCCGCCCGGAGATCATCTGTTTGGAAAATCCCTAACCAAACTGGGCGACATGCCCATTACCAACTTGCAGCTGCAAGTCACAGGCATTGTCAAAGTCGACAACAGCCGCGCCGGACAGGTATCCAAGGCCTATATTTCCATAGCTGGTCAACCCAGCAAAATTTTCCAGGTCGGCGATAAATTGCCTTACGGTGTGAAAATCTATGAAATTACCGCTGATGCCATTGTGCTTGAGAACAATGGTCATTTCGAAAAACTGCCTTTGCCGCGCGAACGCTTGCAATTCAAGCCAAGGCAAATCGTGGAGCGTACACTGCATGACTAGAATCATCATTATCTGTCTGACCTGTTTTTCCCTGCTCGCCTGCGCGACGACATCACCACGGGTCCAGTCTGAGCTGAACCAGGGAAAGCGCTATTTTGAACAAGGATATTACAAACGCGCCATGCATGAGTTGCTGCCTATCGCCTGCGATGGCAACGCTGAAGCACAATATGCCGTAGGCTACATGTATTATTACGGCCTGGGAGTTGCGCAGGATACGGATGTCGGTCACTTCTGGATCATGCGTTCCGCCAGCAAAGGCTATCCTCCCGCCATCAAAGCGCTTGAAATGATTGAAGTCAGCAAAAAATCAAACCGTCCCAGCCCTTGGAAAAAAACCGGGTAGCCAGCTCTGAGGAATGTTCCTCGCGAACCAGAATTCCTGGAAAAACGAGAATGATCAATGAACGCTCTCGAAAAAAACCGCCTTGCTGCCAACGGATAATAACCAGGAAAGACCAGAGAGACGGCGTCACAATTTATTTTTCATTCAATCCATTGATGTTGAAAAAAATACGCTGGTGTTGAGCGACCGGTATGGATTTCCTGATTTCAGCCAGCTCATCCGGATTCAAGTCCGCACAGATGACGCCGGCCCCCTCGCCTGTAAGCTCAGCGAGCTTGCGGCCCCAAGGGTGAATAATCAGGCTGTGACCGTAGGTACGCCGCCCATTACCATGCGTGCCGCCCTGTCCCGCGCCTATCACATAACAGAAATTTTCTATCGCACGGCTGCGTGTCAAGACTTCCCAGTGCGCCTCGCCAGTCTTCACCGTGAACGCGGACGGCAAAACAAGGATTTCAGCGCCCGCATTCGCCATGCATCGGAACAATTCCGGAAAGCGAATGTCATAACATACCGCCATCCCGATTTTGCCTATTGGCGTTTCCGCCACCACGATCTTGCTGCCGGGCTGAATACCGTCAGATTCCTTGTATGATTCGTGGTCGGAAATAACCACATCAAACAGATGAATCTTGTCATAACGCGCGACACATTCTCCCGCCTCATTGAAAAGCAGGGAGGCCGCCCGCACTTTTGCTTCGTCCTGGCATGCCATCGGAATCGTTCCGCCCACGATCCAGACGTGATGCTTTTGTGACTGGGCAGATAAAAAATCCTGTATTTTGCCAGCGCCAAAAACTTCCTTTTGCCTGCAGCGCTCGTCATCGTCCACCCCCATGACGGCGAAATTTTCAGGCAGCACAATCAGCCTCGCACCCTGCCTGGCCGCGGAAGCAATCAGGCCGGCCGCGGCTGCCAGATTCTCTTCCACGTCAGATGTAGAACACATTTGAACAGCCGCTACGGTTGTCATGCAAGCTCCCGTTCCGATGACGCCAAATTCATTTTGCGGGTCAGGACAGTTTGATAATCATGTCTGCGTTTACAATGCCGGTTGTTTCGTCTGAAGCTGTCACGGAAAATTGCGTTACCGATACACTCTGTTCCTTCAGGATCTTGACCAGTAACGTCATCAGCTTTTCGAAATCCACTTTTTGAAAATGCACTTCGATGGAATCATTGGAAGCCTGTTTAAGCTGCGAAAGAGACTGGTCCAGACCCGCCTGATTGATTTGCTTTTGTATCTGACTCAACAAAGCCACAGGCGATGACGATTTTGCCTTGCCCTTAGACTGACTTTCAATTTTCTGGATTTCCTGGTCCGCCGCCTGCATCCAGACAAGAGTTTCCTGATCGCTGGCAATACGTTTGCGCAGCTGATTGACATATTCCAGATACGGCGACCATATCCATTGATAAATAATAAACAAGACCAGCAGGGCACCCGCCGCTGTCATCGCCTGACGCTCGCGCGCGGCAAGACTCATCCACCATTCTTTTGCTTTCATCCAAAACTCTTTCATGCCTGCCTCTTATCGAGTGATCCGGATATCTGCTAATCCACAATAATGACCGCGTTAATCCGCGAGCCGGTCAGGTTCGCGCTCTGCTGTTTGACCCGCAAACCTTGTCGGGTCAGGAATTCAGTGAACCGGGCAAAATCATCTGATGAAGGCGCCGTTAAATCGACGGTAATCTGATTCGTCTGATAATCCAGCCGTTTTAGCTGAATGCTGGGCGTTTCCAATACTCCCTTGCCCAGATAATCAATCCATAACAGCAATTTGTTATCGCTCGCTGAAGACGTGAGTTGTTGTAATTTTTCTTCCATGCGTAACCTGGGCGCGACAAGACTGCTAGATAAAGGAAAATTGTGTTTATAGATTTTTTCTATCTGACTATCAATTTCCCTGACTCTCTGCCCCAGGATCCAGTAGGAAACAGTGGGATAAAGAAACAGTAAAAAAACCCACGCAAGACCAAGATAAAATGTCAGCTTCCAGATTCTTTGCATGTGTGGAAGACGGGATTTTTTGCTTTTAAACTCGCCTTGCAGCAAATTGAAAGGCAAATCATTCACCAGGTTGCGCGCCAGATCAACCGGCCACTGTTCCGTCATCAGCTGACTTGAGATTATTTCAACCGGCATCGTCAGGGACAGTGCGACAGGATTTTGTGAATATTGATGTATGCGCAGGCATTTGGGAATATTCACTGCGTCCGCGAGGGCGATCTCCAGCAATTCCTGCAGGTTTTGAATATCACAGGCAAACCCCTGATTTAAACCCGTACGCACAGCGGCCGTTTCTGTTATCACAATCTGCCAGGTGTTCTCTTCCAGCGGCAACGCCAGTGTTAACGGGATCATCTCATCGGCCTGCACATTCCAGGACTCCAGCAGCGCCATCCATTCCCGCATCTTTTGTTTCCCAGCGACAGCGACCGACAAGGCCCCGTCAGCCTTGTTTGCGCCGGTAGCGAAATGCAGGGAATCGACATCGCTGATCAGCCGGTCTTCCAGCGCGTAAGGCAGTGCCTGCATGAGCCTGGCATGACTCATTTTCGGCAGCCTGACCTCAGTGAGCAGAATATCTTCCGCGGGCACAACAACCGTCACTTTCTTGCCGATGGACAGTTCGGACAATGCCTGCGCTTCGCCATGGTGAATGCACTGCGCCACTGACTGATTCGCATCCAGAACGACCCAGCCGGGATGAGCCGTGTCATGCGCATGTAAATAGAGGATGAGCTTATCTTGCATTCCCAATCAATCCTTCCGTAAAGTTAACCGGGCACACTTTTGCTTTGCCAGATGATTTTGACAGGACTCTTGCCGTCATTTCCCGAACGATTCATAAGAGTATAAAGCACAACATGCTGCTTCTCTATGGCAACCTCGGTTTCCACCAGAAAATATTCACTGAGCGTCGTGATTTTTTCCGCGGGCATATCATGGTTTTTCACCAAATCCAGGGATAAAAATGCCTGCACATTAGGAATAACCGTTTCCGCGCGGATTTTGTCTACAGCCTTGCCTGTTTCCAGCGTCATTTTAGGGCTCATTGCCGCCATGACCTGAGGCGGCGCGGTCTGGATATTGATCTGGGTCGTATTTGGCAAGGCCGTGATAAAAGGTTTTAATCTGGCATATAACGCCGGCGACATCCCTTTGACCAGCTGCAATTCACTCGCGCTTTCCATCGCACGATGCGCGGCGCGGTACGGAGGAGACACGCTGAGATAATATTTTTCGAATTCATTTTGCTGCTGGCCCGGAGTGATCCAGTCCACAACACCCAGCACTATCGCCTGCGCCTGCTGCTCTGTCACTTCCGGCGCCACAATCTGGATCAGCCGCTTGAAATCCGCCTGTGCATCCGGGCTGGCGAGATTATTGAGATTGAAACGTGACTGCATATCGTAAATGACGCTGGAAATGGCATAGCCGTTAACCTGATTGACGGGTGAGCGCGCCGGCATCACATCAACAGGCTTGTTCGGTTTTTGACGAACCAGATTATCCCGTAATTGTTCTTTTGCCCAGTCAATGGATCCCTGGGCCAGCAGCTCGGCCTGCGCATTGCGCAATAACAGGCTGGTGCGCCGCGTATCTCGTTCCAGCCGCGCCATCATGAGATAAGCCATGGTGGCAACCAGCGCCACAAAAAACAGAGCAACGACAATGACCACTCCCCGCTGGCTTTTCAATCCCGGCAGTGTCAATCGTCTCATGAATCCCTGCCCTCCTGTTTTCCGCCAGAAGGCCGGCTGTCCGTCGAAGACGCGCCGGCGGGTTTGCCGGCCGGCTGAGGATTCTGATTTCCCTGCGCGGGTATCATATAAAACTGGGTCATCTCCCCCCAATCCGCCAGGTTGAGATAAATTCTTACTCCGCGCGGTAACGGCTGAAGAGCGTCCCCTCCATCAAGCGGCCAGTTATCCTGAAACTTTCCCTCTGCATCGAGATATTGAAAGCGCGCACCCTGAACGCCGGACAATAAACGTCTCACCCCGGTCCGGGTTTCCGGAGCCTGATCCAGTACCGGCCAGGTCAAACGGAACAAGCCCTCGTCACGAAAGACATATCCCGTGCGCTGCAAGGCACTGCGTGCCGGTACGCCGGTCGGATTCGCAAAACCGGCATGGGTAAATGAAAATCCCCGCGGATTTCCCACAAAAGCTCCTTCTTCCTTGCCTGAAGCATTCAGAATTGGTCGGTCCACGGATTGTGCCACATCGCGCGAAAAAATGAGCAAGGCGACCTGAAGATTACGTAAACGTTCGGCTTTTGCTTCCGTACGTGACTGTGAATTAATGACGCTGCGAAGCGCTGCCACCAGAATGACAGAGAGGATGGTGAATATAAACAGCGCGATCAGTATTTCCAGCAGGGTAAAACCCTGGCTGCGCCGGTTTTGGCGGCGGGAACCGTGGAACAAGGCATTATTGTTCATGATACAAAAAACTCTCCAGCGTCATGATAGGAGTTTCATCTTGTTCATCCTCTTCATTCGCAAAAACCTTGACGCGGACTTTCTTGATACGAGGATTAGGCGTCTCTTCTTCTTCGGTAGACCAATACCACTCCTGTCCCAGCATTTCCGTCGTCAGTTTCTGACTGCCCGATGAGCCGCCCGTTTTGAGCACGCCAGCGCGAATTTCATTCAACACCTGCTGCCCAACCCAAAGCGCCATGGTTTTTTTCTGCAAATATCCTGTGGAATTGATGTTTTGTGATGTCGCCTTGATAACAGCTGTCATGGCAATACTGACAATCGCCAGGGCAATAAGGACTTCTATCAGTGTCAGGCCCGCCTGTTTCGCGGCCTTAAGACAATAGTTTGCTGGTGACACGACCATCCGCATCCCCTGTAATGACATAACGGGGTTTTTTTCCGCGTTTCCCCACATAGATTGTAAAAGGTGTGATATCGCCATTCGTGGATATAATGACTTGCGGAGCCGCCGGTTTGCCTTCTTCGTCCTGGTTGTCGTCACGTTCGGCAGCCTGACGCTGACCGCTGATTTCCACGCCCAGCTGAATACCTTCCGGAATACGGTGCGGACCCAGCATTTTATCCTGAAACAGCGTCCAGGACGGCTTTTTTTCCCCCTCACCAGGCTGGAAAGTTGAAAACTGGTATGACTGTTCGTCCAGCGCAAGACCCAACACAACCGGCTGCAGCATGGCCTGCTCTTCCGCCAGGGTCACCAGCTGGACCAGCTCATGGGTAAACGATTCTATTTGTCTGTTTTCATTGCGGCTGACCGTCAGCAAGGCCACGCTCGTGACAATACTGATGATAAAAATCACCACCAGTATTTCAATGAGCGTGAACCCGCCGGCTGACCGCCCGCATTGACGCTTCACGATACCTGTTTCTCGCCGTTCATGTTCCAGTTGCCAATTTCGCTGTTACCATCCCTGCCTTTAGGCCCATAGCTGAAAATACGCACTTTTTCATTATCATTGATATATTGATATGCGAGACCCCAGGGATCCATAGGCAAATCCTGCAGATAACCATCCGACTTCCAGTCGCGCGGCACAGGAGGAGCGGAAGGACGCGTGACCAGCGCCTGCAATCCCTGGTCCGTGGTTGGATAAACGCCGTTATCCAGCTTGTATAAATCCAGCGCACTCTGTATTGCGGTAATGTCTTGTTTGACCTTGACGATACGCGCCTGCTCGGGACGGCTCATGATTTTTGGCACAATAATGGCGGCCAAAATGCCCAGGATGACTACTACCACCATGACTTCGATAAGGGTGAAACCGGCGGCTTTTCGATAATTCATTGATTGAAATTGGATTTTCATATTACTATACCATTATCCTGTCTTTAATGAAGAATTTGAAAATTTAACAAAATCTGTCTAAAATGTAAACAGTTATAAAATCGCCGAAAGAAGAGTACAATTTAAGTTGATGGTAAGAAAAAGCGATTATAATTAGGGTAATTGAAAACTGAATCGCAATGCGAGGATGATATGAATCCAAGAGAAGCCCAACAAGAAGTCTATAAAAGCTTGCTAAATACTGCTGATAAAAGCTCAAAAGCTTTGAAAGAAGTATTTGATAATATTAGGCAAGCAATGGAAAACCTGCTTAGGTCAGCCTACTCAGACAACCAGCAGTTAAAACTGGATATCGCCCAATCACTTACCAATCCTCAGCTGGCCCAGCGCGCGGATGAAAGTGTCAGACCCATGGTAGAAAACCTTCAAAATATTCATAGGGAATTGGCAGAAGCCAATGATGAAATGATTAAGCTTCGCTCTAAAATCACCCTGCTTCAAGGCCGGGCGGAGACTGCCGATCCGAAGATGAAAGCCGCGCTTGAAACACAACTGAATCAGCTGAGTGAATTAAACCAGAAATACACAAAGACTTACCAGCAGGTATACAAGGAAGCGCAAACCCTTGCAGTCACCATGGGAGACTCCAAATTTGCCGAGCCTGGACAAAAAGACAAGCTGGATAGCACGCTGAAAACATTATACGTCCAGGCTGCTGAACTGAAACAGCAAGCCAAGCAAAAAGCACAAGTCGTTAAAGAAGTGGAAGATACTTATAAACCTCAATCACCCGGGATGAAATAGCTCAAGCCCCTGAGATACGCAAAGGATATAGGAGATCATCATGTTTGAGCGGTTGCAAAAGCCTTTTTTAACTGTAGAAACAGGCGAGGCTTATCAACCTATACGTGTAGCCTATCAAATCCTTCAGCCAGAAAAACTGGAACCCGCCTTGAAAAACCTGCAGTGCGTGGAAGCAAAACAGGGAGGATGGAATGTCTTTTGGCGGGGCGAATGCGAAGATACCCACTTCGAATCCCTGGATTCCTTCAAAAAAAATCCACAACACCCTTTACGCCTGGGCACCATGATTATCAAGGAAGGCACATTATATTTAAATCTGCCTTCTTTCAAGCGCGCGTGTCTGCTGGTGCCCTTGCTGCACAAATTGATAGACCCGGCGATCATCAAAATCATTAAAGCGGATTTCATCAATAAAGTATTCGGAATCAATGAAAGACTCCCGCATGGTTTCGCGGAACTGTTCGACGAAGATGAGCTGGAACGAATTGTGCATCAGCGTGTGCACGATTACGAAGTCGTACAAGCCCGCTGTGAACAAGCCGCGACCGCCGAAGAAGCATTCAAAATCCTGTCCGAATATACCAACGCGGAATCTCATAAACGCCTGCCTTATGCCGAACGTTACGCCTTTCAGGAAATTGACGGCATGGACCCTGACGTTGCCTATCTGGGTTTTTACATTTTCCTGCGCGGCCGGGAACTGGTGGCGATACGCCGCTGGTTTGGCGAAACCGGTTACACTCTCGCCGACGCAGCAGAAGAAACCATAGAGCAAGTCTTTGGCGGCATGAATATCGACATCATTGAATAATGATTGCAGCGGCAGTTTCATCGCTATTCTGACCTGACCCCCCTGGCAAACCTCTTTCGCGAATATCGGCAGTGGATACCCGCCAACGTAAAGACGCCGCTATCCGGTGAATTCATTCAGATTAAAGATGGGCAGTAACACGGCAAGCACGATAAACAATACAATCGCACCCATGATCAGAATCACGGCGGGCTCAAACAAAGCCAGTCCGACTTCAATAAGCCGGCTGATTTCGTCTTCCTGATTTTGCGCGACACGCTCCAGCATGGATTCCAGCTGGCCGCTGGCTTCCCCGCTCGCTATCATATGGATACTCATGGGCGAAAAGTAGGTGGTCTGTTTCAAGGCAAGATGTATGGCCGCGCCTTCACGCACATGGAGTACGGCCTGTTCAATAGAATCGCGTATCGGCAGAGTGGTGATCAACTGGGCAGAGATATTCATGGCTTCCAGAATGGGCACGCCTGCCGCGGAGAGAATAGACAAGGTACGGGAAAATCGCGCGGTATCAGCTGTTTTGACCGCATAACCCAACAAAGGCAGGCGCAACAGCAATCGATGTGATTTTTCCCGCAGTGCCTCGCTGCTTTTCAACGCCCGCCGCCAGATAAAAATGCCCGCCGCTATCACGATGAGGGTATACAAGCCGTAACTCTTCACAAAATAGCTGATGGATATCAGTATTTCCGTCATCGCCGGCAAAGCCTGATTCAAATTGCCATACACGGCTATCATTTTGGGGACCACGTATTCCAGCAGAAACCCCACGATACCGATTGCAACCAGCACAATCATGGAGGGATAAATCAATGCAGTTTTAAGTTTCTGGCGCATTTGCCATTGCTGCTCGGTGTAATCCGCAAGACGCAACAACACCTTGTCAAGATGGCCGGTCTTTTCTCCCGCCGCAACCGTCGCACTGAACAGATCAGTAAATGCTTCCGGGTGATCTCTCAATGCTGCTGCCAACGAATGTCCTTCGACCACTTTGCTGCGCACTGAAAACAGCAGTCCCTTGACACGAGGCTTGTCCGCCTGCTCCGCCACCGCTAGCAGCGCTTCTTCAACAGGTAACCCCGCGGATAACAGAGTGGCAAACTGCCGTGTGATGAGGGCCAGCTCTTTGCTGCTTAATCCGCGCGATTTTTTAAACAAGGCAAATGAAGCCTTGCCGGCTGAGCTCTTTTTTTCCTGTGCAGGCTGCACACGCACCGGCACAAAGGATTTATCACGCAGCAATTGCCGCGCGTGTTTTTCGCTTTCCGCTTCGATAACGCCTTTTTGCTCCCGGCCGTTTTGACTGATCGCAACGTAATGATAAGCCGGCATGCACCCCCCTTAACACTTGAATTGACTCATACAGTGACAAATCCGTGAGCGTCATTCACCGTTGACCGACAGCGAAACACGAGGCCCGGCCGTTCAAACCCGGATTAATCCTCACTGGTCACTCTCAGCACTTCTTCCAGTGAGGTTTCACCATTCAGCACGCGCCGAAATCCATCTTGACGCAGGCTGGGATATTTGCCGCGGGCATATTTGCGCATTTGCTGTTCCGGCTGGCGGTCGTGAATCATGGTACGCAGGGTTTCGTCAACCGCAATCAGTTCATAAACTCCGCTTCTGCCGGAATAACCGGTATAACGACAATGTGAACACCCTGCCGCATGATAAATCACCGGCGAGGCTGCGGCGGAAACACCTAATATTTCACATTCACTCGCAGTCGCCAGCATGGGTTTTTTACATTCCGGACACAGCAACCGCATCAAGCGCTGGGCCAGTACGCCCGCCAGACTGGAAGCCAGCAAAAAAGGCTCCACACCCATATCATCCAGGCGCGTAATCGCTCCGATCGCGCTGTTTGTATGCAGGGTCGACAAGACCAGATGGCCGGTCAAGCTCGCCTGTATCGCGATTTGCGCGGTTTCAAGATCACGGATTTCGCCTACCATGACCACATCCGGGTCCTGGCGCAAAATGGCGCGCAATCCTTTTGCAAATGTCATGTTGATTTTATTATTGACCTGCGTCTGGCCTATGCCGACCAGGTCAAATTCGATAGGATCTTCCACTGTGAGGATATTGCGTTGTCTGTCGTTTAAAATGATCAGTCCTGAATAAAGCGTGGTCGTCTTGCCCGAGCCTGTCGGACCCGTGACAAGAATAATACCGTGAGGCTTCTTGATCAGGCTCACGAATAATTCCAGGGACTGAGGATCCATACCCAATTCCTTCAGATCCAGCCGCGCGGTCTGTTTATCCAGCAAACGCAACACTGCGCGCTCGCCATGATTCGTGGGCATGGTGGAAACGCGCACATCAACCGCGCGTCCGCCTATGCGCAAGGTAATGCGGCCATCCTGAGGCAGCCGTTTCTCAGCGATATCCAGACGCGCCATCACCTTGATGCGGGAAATAATTAATGGAGCGAGAATACGCGGCGGCTCCAGGATTTCCCTTAATATGCCGTCCACGCGGAAACGAATGGTGACATGGTCTTCAAAGGTTTCAATGTGAACATCTGAAGCTTCTTCCTTGATAGCCTCGCTCAGTAACGCATTCAGCAAGCGTATGATGGGAGCATCATCCTGTTTCTCCAGCAAGTCTTCCGCCTTGGGCAGTTCATGCATCAGATCCGACAGATTCAATGATTCTCCCAGGTCTTCCGCCATTTGCATGGCGGTGGAAGAGTCAGTTTCATAGGTTTTGACCAGAAGCTCGTTAAACTCCTCGCTGCTCACTTGCGAAAACTCGACAGGCATTTGCAACTGGCGACGTATTTCCGTCAGCACCATCAGAGGGGGTTTTTCGTGATAAACCACCTTCGCAATATTATTTTCCATGCCGGCCACCAACACCCCGTAGCGCTTGGAAAATGCAAAGCGTAATGGGTTTATCTCTACGGGCATTGATCACTTCCTGGCGGACAAGGATCAATAGGATCCTTGCCCGCAAACGGCAATGGCAAATCATGTTTGTTTTTCCACGGCGGCAGCTTGGTGGGCGCTGGTTCATCGCCTATGGTCGCCAGGTCACCCCGGAAATTCGCCTGTGTCTTGCGCACTTCATTATATTTCGTTTCGGAAATCGTCATGGCGGCGTCGTTATTATGAATGATGATAGGCTTGATAAAGACCATCAAATTTTTCTTTTGCTGATTCGTTGTTTTCTGCTGGAATAACGGCCCGATAATCGGAACATCTCCCAGTATCGGCACCTTGTTGATGCTTTCATTATTGGAATTGCTGATCAGTCCGCCCAGCACCAGCACATCGTCGCTTTTGATGATGACGGTATTACTGATCTTGCTGGTATTGATCAGCGGAGTCAGACCCGGATTCTGGGGATTTTGCAAAGTATCATTTTTCAGGCTCAGTTTGAGACGAACCGAGGTACCCAGATTGATTTGCGGTGTGACGTCCAGCTTCAGGGTTACCGGTTTATACTGATTTGTCGTGAATGGCGTCACGGTGGTTGCGTTATTTGATGTCGCATAAGAACCGGTTTGAAAGGGAACATCCTGCCCCACTTCAATCGTGGCCTTCTGATTATCCAGCACCATGATGGACGGCGTTGATAGAATATCCACTCCATTCTGGTTACGCAAAATACTTAACACCGCCTGGATTTGCACACTGGGCATGATACCCACCACCCCGGCGCCAAGAGGCGGAAATGAAATAGCGGAACCATTAGTTGTCTGCACTGTTCCGTCAGATGCCACGCTGCCCCATTGAATACCCAGACTGGTCAGGTTGCTTTCATCAATCTCGGCAATAATGGCTTCCACCAGCACTTGCGCGGGTCGAATGTCCAATTTTGCGATAACAGATTTTAATGCCTGCATGAGAGCGGGCGGCGCGGTGATGATGATCGCATTGGTATTCGGTTCTGCCTGTATGTTGGGCGAGTTGGTCGAGATTTCCTTTGATACGCTGGATGTGGTTGAAGACGCAGGCGATGTATTGGTGCTGGTGCTTTCATAAGCCGGACCGCCGCTGTTCTTGCCAAGAATATTCGCTGCAATCTTGCTGAGCAAGGGAGCCAGTGTTTTTGCTTCCAGGTAGCGAAGGTAAATCACTTCTGTGTTACCGGAGGGCGCCTGGCTGGGAGCGTCCAGCTGTGATACCAGCACCCGCATGCGCAATCGCGCGGCTTTTGGTCCGCCCAGCAGCAGGCTGTTGCTGCGCTCATCGACTGCGATTGAAACCGTACTCGACTCGCCCGCAGCGCGCGCTGCTGACTGCAGGTTGTTCAAGACCAGTGCCACCTGCGGCGCGGAAGCATGCCGCAGCGGTATCATTTGAATCCCGCTGGTAGAAGCCTTGTCTACATCTTCAATAATGGTGTGAATGCGATCCAGATTGGATGCGCGCCCCAAGAGAATGATGACATTGCCGGGAGTATAAGCCGAGATGTTGCTCCACTGCGGAAGCAAAGGGCGCAATACCGGTATCAGCTGCGACGCAGATACATTCTCAAGCGGTATGACTCTCACCACCACTTCATCGCCCTTGCCCGGCAATTGATTGGAAGCGACTGGCGTTGCCTGTTCCCCGCTTTCCATGTTTGGCACAATTTTAACTACATTACCACTGGGTATGGCTGAATATCCCAGCAATCCCAGCACTGACAGAAAGACCTGATAGACTTCATTCTGTTTCAGCGGCTTGCTGGAAATAAGAGAAATTTTGCCGCTGACACGCGGATCAACAATAAAGTTCTTGCCGGTTTCCTGGGATACCTCGGTGATGACACTCATGATATCAGCATCCTGCAGGTTCCATAACCGTTTGGCCGGTTTGACAGGCTCCTCGGCGTTCACACTGGCTTTGACGCTCACCTCGTCAACAGGCTGGGCGCCTTGGACGTTTGCCGCCTTGAGCTGCGGTTTGACAGCAGCAGCCGCGGGAGCCTGTTCAGAGAACGATGCAGAAGAAATCCATAAACCACAAACTACAGCCAGTGATAGCTGGCTCATCAGTTTGCGCATCATCAAGGGAAAAAATTTCATATTTTTCTAGAATCCGGCATTCAACATAAAAAAGATCGCTTAAGATTATCACAAATTTCCACGCAGTCAGTACAGGTAGTTAATAATCACGAAACTCAGCGGACGGCAGTGAATACCCCGCTGCTCAAGACTGGGCAAACCAGGCCGGGCACACAAAACTAAGGAAAGAGAAACAGCCGGGGAAAGAACAGGGATTCAGGTGTTGCCTTGAAGAAAGCACCGCCTGCGATAGTGATCAGCAGGCGGTACCATGATAGCAAGAGTTTAGTTGCTGGAACCATTAGAAGGAGCCATCGCGCCGGAACCCATCACGTTGGTGCCCGAACCCATGGTGCCGGTAGCGGAACCCATAGTGCCGGTAGCCGAACCCATAGTACCGGTAGCGGAACCCATCATGCTGGAAGAATTTGAATTGTCCGCAGTGGTAAGCGGTGCGGTGGTTTGCTCTTCCGGAGTAGCCGTAGCCTGGCTGCTGTCAGCAACTTGTTGGCTGGCTTCAGGCTGGGCCTGGACTGGAGCAGCAGCATCGGCAGTCTGAGCCGGAGCTTGTTCCGTAGCCATCGCAGTAGTCGTGGTGGTGGTATCACTGGATTTGTCTTCACCTTTGGAGCAGGCAGAAAGGCCCATTACACATAATCCAACAAGAGCAGCAACAAGAAGATTTTTACGCATGATATTTTTCCTTAATAAATTAAATTAACCCACATCAGTTTATCCGCTTGGCTGGAATTTCCTGAAGTCCTCAAAAAATGCCCAGCTAAGGGTTTGTGTAAACCATTAACATAAAATTGTTATCTTATCCCAATTTTAAACAGGTGCAAAGAGTCCCTCATGATTTCCAGTCAAAAATCAATCGCGAAAAACAATGCCGCAAATTCATCCGGACTTCAACCACAAAAAGACACCGTGCGCTTGCGCGGACACCATCCTGACACAAGTGTTAGGCAAAAAAACGCCGCAGCACCCAGGTTGCGAGAATGCCCAACACGGCAAGAACCGCCATCAGTTCAAGCACAGTCAGCCGGCCCAGCCGGTAAACATTGATTTCATCTTTTTTGTCATCTGTCTGCATTAGAAATACCTCTGCCGCATTGCCTCTTTCGCCAAAACCAGTGTTGCACCCGCCACTTCATTCGCCTTGGCAGTCCCTTCTTTCAACAGGGATACCACATGGTGCAAATCCTTTTCATATTGGAGTCTGCGCTGGCGCATGGGTTCAATGACTCCGACCAGAACATCAATCAGCCGCCGCTTGCACTCCACATCCCCGATTGTCCCCGCACGATACTTTTCTTCCGCTTCCCGCACCCAATCCTGATCAGGGTTAAATGTTTCATGAAAAATCCACAAGGGATTATTTTCCACGCACCCCTTGTCAGTCGCCTTGAGCCGGTTAGGATCGGTATACATCGCCATGACTTTCTTTTTGACGGTGTCAGGATCATCACTCAGAAAAATGGCGTTATTCATGGATTTTGACATTTTCAAAAGACTTCCATCCGGCCCCGGCGGCCCGATACCTACCAGCCGGCGGCTGCGGCCCAGTTTGGTCTCCACGACCGGGAACAGCCCGCCCTTATCCAGGTATTCTTCATCTGGCGTCTGCGGATCCACATGACAGTACACTTGGTTAAATCGTCTGGCGACTTCCCTGGTCAATTCCAGGTGAGGAATCTGGTCTTCTCCCACTGGAACGACTTCCGGTCTGAATGCCAGAATATCAGCCACCTGACTGACGGGGTAAAGCAAAAAACCCACAGAATAATTATCGCCCAGGCCTTTGTCACGAATTTCATCTTTGATAGTGGGATTGCGCATCAGCCGGGGATAGGGAACCAGCAGGCTGAAAAACACGGTCAGTTCGGCTATCGCGGGCACTTCAGACTGGATAAAGACCGTGCTGCGCGCCGGATCAATGCCCGCGGCCAGATAATCCAGCATGACATCCATCACATGCTGATGCACTTCAGCGGGCCTGTCCATGCGCGTGGTCATGGCCTGGATATTCGCGATGATAAAATAACAATCGTATTCGTCTTGCATGCGCACGCGGTTTTCCAGCGATCCAACCCAGTGCCCGAGGTGCAGACGTCCGGTTGAGGTGTCGCCTGTCAGTAATCGTGGTTTTTGCTCTTTACTCATTTTGTATCTCTAACAGCCAAATGATAATAAACCTGTCCCGCCTGCTGCGCCTTGATGATGTGCCAGCGCTGCGGCAAGTCATTATCCTTGATAATGGCGCGTGCTTCCAGATAGATAAGAGCAGAATTTGCTAAATAACCTTTTTCCTCCAGATAATGGCAGCATGGCAGCAAGAGATCTTCCTGGTAGGGCGGATCCAGGAACACAATATCAAATGGCTGCGCCGGCGGCCGCAGCCCTGCGGGCACACGCGCGCAATAGACCAAGGCATTTTCAGCTTTAAACTGCGCAAGTTCTTCTTTCAGCAGCCTGACCACATCGGCAGACTGGTCCACCAATTCAACATATTCTGCCCCGCGCGACAAGGCTTCGAATCCCAGCGCCCCGCTACCCGCGAATAAATCCAGACAACGCGTTCCGCCAAGTTTTTGCCCCAGCCAATTGAACAAGGTTTCCCGCACCCTGTCAGGCGTGGGGCGCAGCCCCGGCATTTCTGGCACCTTCAGACGCCTTCCTCGCCATTTTCCGCCTATCACCCGTACAAAACCTGGTTTCATGCCATATGCCTCTTGTTAATATGCTGCGCACAAGCTCAGCTTGTGCTTGCACTTAGAGGGGAGAATCGCGCTTCTCCCCTCTAAGAACACCCCATCGCGCAAGGTGACAGGATAGCGTTTAACCAAAACCTCGCTATTAATTTTAATATGCTGCGCACAAGCTCAGCTTGTGCTTGCATTGCTTGCGCTCATTCAGCGCAACTCGCCGCACTCCTGTTTCATTTCCAGAACTATGCTAACATTAACCACTTTTTCCAAGGGCATCTATTATGTTTGACTTTCTCAAGAGAAAAAAAAATACCGATACAGCAGACAGCCCTAACCCTGTTGAAACGGGCATCGCGCCTGCTGGAGAAGATATCCGGAACAAGCCGGGGCTTTTCGCCCGTCTCAAACAAGGACTATCAAAAACCCGAGCTACTCTCGCAACAGGCATGGCCAATCTTTTTCTTGGCAAAAAAGAGATCAGCCAGGATTTGTTAAATGATATAGAAATGGCTTTATTGACGGCGGATGTCGGCGTTGAAACAACCGACCAGTTAATTCAAGCCCTGACCAGGAAGCTCGCGCGCAAAGAACTGAATGACGCCCAAACGGCCTTTCATTTTCTCCAGGAAGAAATGAAACAAATTCTCAGGCCCTGCGCAGTACCCTTATCCATCGCCCCGGAAACCAGGCCCTTTGTTATTCTCGTTGTCGGGATTAACGGGTCAGGAAAGACCACCACCATAGGCAAACTCGCCAGTCATTTCAAACAGCAAGGAAAGCATATCATGCTGGCGGCAGGTGATACTTTCCGCGCAGCGGCCATTGAACAGCTTCAGGTTTGGGGCAGCCGCAACCAGGTTCCCGTGATCGCTCAGCAACCGGGAGCCGATACTGCCGCAGTCATTTTCGACGCCATGGAAGCAGCCAAGGCCCGTGGCGCGGATATATTGATTGCGGATACGGCCGGCCGTCTGCACACCCAGTCCAACCTGATGGCCGAACTGCAAAAAGTCAAACGCGTGCTCGCCAAGACCGATTCTTCCGCGCCGCACGAAACCCTGATCGTGCTGGATGCCTCATTGGGCCAGAATGCCTTGAACCAGGTCAAGCAATTCAATGAAGCCATGGGCGTGACCGGCATTGTATTAACCAAGCTTGATGGCACCGCCAAGGGCGGCATTATTTTTGCCATTGCCAACCAGACAAAAATACCTATTAGATTCATAGGGATAGGAGAAGGAATTCAAGACTTGCGGCCTTTTGACGCAGATGATTTTGTCAACGCCTTGTTCGCCGGCGAATCCTCCCAGCCCGCCCCATCCGCGTAGGGACCAGCGGCAGCCTCTTGAAACAGGCTATACTTATTGAAAAAGCAGGCCAAAATCAGGTATGATGAGGCCGCTAAAATTATATTTTTCAACTCCCCAAGAGCATAAAGATGGGCAACATAAATACGAGTCTACAAACCGTTGATGTTCGCCTGCCGGTTAGCAGTCTGGAAACTTACCTGCATTATGTAAACCAGATTCCCATGCTGACCCAGGAAGAAGAACACGACCTCGCTGTCCGGCTCCAGAAGCATAACGAACTGGGGGCGGCTAAACGTCTCATTTTAGCCCACTTACGCTATGTGGTACGCGTTGCCAAAGGTTACCAGGGATATGGTCTTCCCCTGGCTGACCTTATCCAGGAAGGCAACATTGGCCTGATGAAAGCAGTCCGCCGCTTCAATCCCGATGTGGGTGTACGCCTGGTCACTTTTGCCATGCACTGGATCAAAGCTGAAATTCACGAATACATCCTGCGCAACTGGCGTATTGTCAAGGTGGCGACCACCAAGGCCCAACGCAAGCTGTTCTTTAATTTGCGTAACCTTAAAAAACGCCTGGGCTGGATGACGCAACAGGAAGTCGATGATATTGCCAGGGACCTGAAGGTCAAGCCTGAAACCGTCCGGGAAATGGAAATGCGTCTTGCCACTTCGGATGCTTCTTTTGACGGATATGATGACGACGAGGATGACCAGCATCATTTCACGCCTGCCGGATTTTTGGAAGACATGCGTTACAACCCGGCACAACAGCTGGAAAATACCGACTGGTCAGAACAATCCAGTGACACCATTTATCATGCCCTGGAAAAGCTGGATGAACGCAGCCAGGATATCATACGCACCCGCTGGCTGGATGAGAACAAATTAACCCTGCAAGACCTGGCGGACAAATACCAGATTTCTGCAGAACGCGTGCGCCAGCTGGAAAAGAATGCCATGCAAAAACTGCGCGCGGCATTTGAAGAAACCATCGCCGCGTAACAAAATTCCTGGCGCGACTGTCACGCGAAAATACCCTCGTCCGCAATCAAAACGCAGACATGACGCCAGCACAGTGACCCAGCGTAACACTGGCATGTTCACGATATGAGCCATCAAGCCATTACGATGTGTTTCTGGCAGCAGAAAACCAAAGACACCTAATCCATAAAGATTCTCGAATTACCCAGAAACAACGTCGGAATAAAAGAAACTGCGCTGCAAGCCGTAATCGCGCAAGATAGAAAATGCGGCATTCACAAAAGAGGGCGAACCACTTGCATAAATCTGACAATCAGACAGATCACCCCAATCATGGATCAATGTTTCACAAAGGGAGTCGGCCTTGCCGGCGCGATGATCGCGCGAGATGAGCGTGCAACCAAAACCGTCTATCTCTTCAGCCCACTGCTCAAGCAGATTTTCCAGATAAAACTCGGAGCGTAAAGGCATGCTCCAGTATAAATGCATAGGCGGCCGGCGCTGTGCTTGCGACAATGCTTCAATCACAGCCTTGACTGACGCGAACCCGGTGCCACGGGCAATAAAAAATAGCGGTTTACGCGGATGCAGACGGCCGACTGTGCAGTCACCAAACGGTCCGGTCAGTCTCCAAGACTTTTCCTTTTTTCCCATTTGCAGCAAATCCCTGGCCTGATGGTTTTCAGGGGGATGAAACAGGTGAAACTCCAGGACACGGCTGCTGAAAGGGGCGCAGGCAATGGACAGCGGAGAAGCACTCTGGTCACGGTGAAGCACATTGACATATTGTCCCGCCTCATAAGACAGCGCAAGATGCGAACCAGGTTCAAGAAAAATCTGCGACACTTCACCCACCAGGGTTTGTATACGGATGACTTCATAGAAATACGTATTAGACAACTTGTGGAGCCCCGCCTTTCAGTTGATTGGATTCACTGATTAATGCGAGCCTCACGGCTTCCAGCTTGGACATTTTTGCAGCGCGCAATACTTCATAAACTTCAGCCAGTTTGGCCAGGAGATCCGCTTTCTTGATTTTATCCTGTTTATTGCTCTCTGATAACTCTCTGATCGCGCGCAAGACATGTGATATTTCTTCCCAATTATAAGCCGCCGATTGATCCCGCGGCACCATACGCTTGTTCGGATCGACAGCAGCGACTTTCGCAGATTCATCCAGAATAACAGCCTTGTAACGTTCAGCAGCTTCCATAAGCAAATCAATTCTTTCTTCCAGGCTCCCCTTTGCGGCATCTTCCAGATGCGGATAAAATGTCATTGCCATAAATCCTCCCCATTTCGTTATTTTCAAGTCTTATCACATCTTACCGTCCAGGAAAACATCCGGAATAACATATTTTCATTATAGCTGTTCTAAATAAAAATGCCTGCCAGGAGAGATAAAATAATAATCATTTTTATCATTAAATCATCATTCTTGACCTATCCAGGCACCTATAATTCAACGCTTCCCCCAGATGTTCCAACGTAATGACTTCCATGTCAGCCAGGTCGGCGATCGTGCGGGCCATCTTGACCAGGCGATGACAAACGCGCGCGGATAACCCGAACCGCAGCATGACCTGCGCCAGCAAATCCCGGGCTTGCGCATCCAGCAGACAATAAGAATCAAGCTCACCCGCGGTCAGCATCGCATTGCATTTACCTTGCCGTTGTTGTTGACGTTGGCGAGCGTACATCACCCTGCCGCGGACTTCCGCGCTGGTTTCATCCGGATAAGAACCCGGCTTTATCAGTAATTCCGGGCGGGGCCGCGTCACTTCGACCTGCATGTCAATGCGGTCCAGCAGCGGACCGGAAAGCTTGCCAAGATAGCGTTTGATTTTCTCCGTATCACACTGGCAGAATTCCTGCGTGCTGCCCGCATACCCGCAAGGGCAAGGATTCATGGCTGCCACCAGTTGAAAGCGGGCGGGAAACACTGCCTGGACAGCCGCCCTCGATATGGTGATAGACCCTGATTCCAGAGGTTCCCGCAAACACTCCAGCGCCTGCCGGTTAAATTCAGGCAGCTCATCCAGAAACAAAACCCCGTGATGAGCCAGTGAAATTTCACCTGGACGGGGCGGTCGCCCGCCTCCCACCAGCGCCGCGCTGGAACTGCTGTGATGAGGAGACCTGAAAGAAATCCGCCGCCAGTGCAAGGGGTTGAATCCGCGGTGACTGAGAGAAGCAACCGCCGCCGCTTCCAACGCTTCGTCTTCCTGCAGGGGCGGCAATATTCCTGGCAGCCTGCTGGCCAGCATGGTCTTGCCGGTACCCGGAGGACCGATATATAACAGACTGTGGCGTCCCGCCGCCGCAATTTCAAGCGCACGCTTGGCGTGCGGCTGGCCTTTCACTTCAGCAAGATCCGGAGTATTTTCATTTTCCGGGTCAAAACGCGGGCGCACGCTGCGAGGCAAATTCTGTTCGCCCTTCAGATAAGCGCAGACTTGCAGCAAATGGTTCGCTGACAGCACCGTTGCCTGATCAGCTAATGACGCTTCCATCGCGTTTACCTCGGGCACGATCAGGCGGCGGCCAGCATGGTGCGCGCCCAGAGTCATCGTCAACACCCCGCGAACCGGGCGCAAATCCCCTGATAACGCCAATTCGCCTGTAAACTCGGATTCTTCCAGCCGGTCCCGCGGAATTTGTCCCGATGCGGCGAGAATGCCAAGCGCAATAGGCAAATCAAAACCTGCGCCTTCTTTAGGTAAATCTGCCGGCGCAAGATTGACCGTAATCCGTCTTGATGGAAATTCAAAATTCGAATTCACCAGCGCGCTGCGCACGCGATCACGGCTTTCCTTCACCGCAGCCTCGGGTAATCCGACAATAAAAAATCCGGCCATTCCAAAAGCCAGGTGCGCTTCCACCGTAACGAGAGGAGCGGTAATGCCCGATGATGACCGGCTATATACAATTGCAAGAGCCATAGGATTGTCCTTTCTGCAACAGATTTCCGCGGCTTGCCGCGGGTGTAATTTCAATAGCAAGAGTAATGTGGATGCCCGAACCGGCCAGGTACCGGCCTGCCTGAAAATAAAGACACATACATGGAGAATGCTCATTGAACACCCTCCATGTATGCGGCCGAATTTACCGAATAATTCATAAAAACATTTGCAAGTTGAAAAGAGATGAGCTATTTCTAGCAGCCGAGTGCGCCCGTAGCTCAGTTGGATAGAGTATTGGTTTCCGAAGCCAAGGGTCGGAGGTTCGAATCCTCTCGGGCGCGTTCATCAAACAGAAGCGCAAACCAATTTGTACGTATTGCCCGTCATCCGCGCGCCCGGACATCAGGCATGCGCGGGAAAACCTGTTCCCAGCCTGGTCAAGGCAAAACAGACTTGCTGCCGGCTTCCTCCAGCTGCGCCAAGTCATCAGGGGTACCAATGTTATGCCACGCCCCCTGATAATATTCCCCCGTCACCTTTCCTGCCATGATCGCCGGCTTGAGCACCGCCGCCAGCCGGAAATGCCCGGCACTGCACCCGGCAAACAATTCCGGCCGATAAATGCCGATATTGGCAAAGGTCAGCGCCGGCCCGGTGTGCAAGTCGATTTTTCCCTCATGAAGGCCGAAATCACCTTCCGGGTGATAAAAAGGGTTTGCCACCATGACAAGATGCGCAAGCCCCTCAGGCTGAGGCGGCAGCGCCGACAGAGGAAAATCGGTGACGACATCACTGCTGACTACCAGAAAAGGCTCTTTCCCCAGGTATGGCAAGGCCTGAAAAATACCTCCGCCGGTTTCCAGGCGCTCCGCTTCTTCTGAATAAATGATTTTCACGCCATATTGGGCGCCGTCACCCAGCGCATTTTTAATGAGATGGCCTTGATACGAGATATTGATAATGATTTCATTTATTCCCGCCTGCCTGATACCGGAAATAGCATATTCAATAAGAAAACGCCCCCCCACCCGCAGCAAGGGTTTGGGTGTACGGGCGGTCAGAAGGCCCATGCGTTCGCCGCGTCCCGCGGCCAGTATCATCGCCTTCTTCATTTTATCACCCTGCTCGATTTTACCACCTTGCTCAAAGCCGGTTTCAACGTATCGCGCAGATAGACATGCAAGGCGGATAATTCCGGATAACGCTGGCTCACATTCAGCAAGTAATGCATTGTGCGCGGAACAAACTCAAGATAACGCGGTTGATGATCACGCACATGCTTGCGTGCGAAGGTAAGCAGGGCTTTCAAATGCCGCTGCAGCCCCATTAAATCAAACCAGTATAAAAAATCCTGCCTGCTGACGCGCGTCGTTGCATCCAGAGCCTGCAGTTTCTCAGCATAACAGAGCGCAAGGGTCTGAACCTGCGCATCGGGCCAGTCAATATAGCAATCGCGCAGCAGGGAAACCAGGTCGTAAGTGACAGGACCAATAAAAGCATCCTGAAAATCGAGTATCCCTGTTTCACCTGATTCCAAAACCATAAGATTGGCTGAATGATAATCCCTGTGCATAAAGACCTGGGGCTGAGCAGAAGCTGTTTCCACAATATGCCGGTAGCAGGCATCCAGCGCGCTTTCTGCGTGCCCCAAGGCCAAGCCCAGCAATTTCTCCATCACCCATTCCTTGTGCCATGCCCATTCTTTCCACATGAAGTCCGCAGTGAAAGGCGGTATGGCATGACCTGACACCAACCGGCAAGACTGCAGGACAGCAAGAGCATCCAGGGCGCGCTGATAAAGCACTCCCGCATTGCCGGCATGCAGCGTTCTGAGATAAGTGGCGTCACCAAAATCCGTCAGCAGCAAAAACCCTTGTTCATTGTCAGCCTGGAAAATTTCGGGCGTTTGCAATCCCATGCCTCTCAAGGCCCGTGAAATCGCGGCAAACGGACGGACATTCTCCTGCGGCGGCGGAGCATCCATGACAACGAACGAGCGCTCCTGCGCCTGAAGGCGGAAATAACGGCGCAGGCTCGCATCACCTGGCATGGGCTGAAGCGAGATATCATACAGCCCGCAAGCGGACTTCAGCCAATCTTCCAGGGCTTGTCTGCGCTCAATCAGATTTGATTCCGCAATTTTTAAAGACTGCGCGGATTCCATTGCTTACCCCTTTTCGTTACACTGACGATTGCTGGTATCTTGAGAAGTGACGATGACAAGAAAAAATTACTTCAAAACCGTGAACCGCCTCGCCACCCTGTGTTGGCCTGATGTTGCCGGTATTCCTCATCGTTTAAATTTCAACCCCAGTCTTTCTTATCCGCGCACCTGGCTGCTCTGCGCGGCTCCGGGTCTTGAACCCGGTAACAACGTATTTTTTCTCGCCGGGGAAAAATCAATATAGCCTAGAGATCATGAAATGTCTGCAAGAAAAAAAACAACTATTCGGTATGCTCTTATTGCGATTCTTCCTGTGCCGCTTCTCGCGGTGTCCGCCTCTCTTGCCACGCTGCCTGCGGACAACACGGACTCCCCCACCTTAATGAGTGAAACTGTAGCCAGACAGCTGGGCTGGGTTGAAGACGCAGACAGCAAATGCGGGGGCTACTACTTTAACCAGCCATTCACCGGAAACATAAAAGATAACACCGTGACCATTACCAGTGACTCCGGCCTGCTGTCTCAACGCGCCACCTCCCTGCTGGAAGGCAAAGTCACAGTCACACGCTCAGGCCAGCAAATCACGGCGAATAATGCTTATTTGTACCGGGATCCTGCCACGGGAAAATTAAGCGCGATTGACATGATAGGAAACGTCCACCTGCGTGAACCGCGCAGCCTGGTGATAGGAAAAAAGGGGCGTTATAACTTTGAAACACAAGCCAAGTCGCTGATTGATATCATCTACCGCACATCCATCAACACATCCAGCGCGCCCGCCGCAAAGCCGGCTGAAACCGGCGAGATCCAGGAACCCGCCAGCCTGACGGCGTGGGGCAGAGCTTACGAATTCGCTCAGACTGAGCCGAATATTTATGAATTGTCGCGCTCAAGTTACACCACTTGTCCGCCTGTTCATCCCGCCTGGCGCATCAAAGCCAGTCATATCGTTCTCAATAAAAACACTGGGCGCGGCTATGCCACACACGCGCGCATCCTGATCAAGAATTTCCCTGTTTTTTATGTGCCCTATATCAATTTTTCCATAGATAAACAGAGGAAAACCGGGTTTTTGTGGCCCACCATCGGCGGCTCCAACAAGTGGGGCCCTTATTTTCAGGCTCCCTTTTACTGGAACATGGCACCCAATTACGACATGACATTCACGCCCGGAATACTCACCAAGCGCGGCGTACAATTCATTAACAATTTCCGTTATCTCACTTCCAGCAGCGAAGGCAATATCAACTTCAGCATTCTGCCCAGTGACAAGGCTTTCAGTGATTTTCAGGAAAGCGCGGCGAAAAACGCCCAATATACCAATCCTGTTAACACGCCCAACCAGTCCGCCAGCGTGACCCAGGCAGAATTGAACCGTTTGCTAAGCGCAAGCGATACACGCGCCGGCTTTCTGTTCCGGGACGATTCCCGGTTCAATGAAAACTGGTCCAGCCACATTGATTACAATTATGCGAGCGATGATTATTATCAGCGGGATTTCGGCAGAAACCTGAATGAAATTTCAGCCAACCAGCTTCTCCAGGAAGGAGATCTCTATTACAACAGCCAGAACTGGAATTTTATCGGACGCCTCCAGGCTTACCAGACACTGCATCCCATCAACGAGTCTCCAGTACTCAACCAATACCGGCGTTTTCCGCAATTAATTTTAAATGGCGATTATCCCGACCAGGCGTATGGTCTGCATTATTTCATCGGCAATGAACTGACGCATTTTGACATACGCAACACCCCGGGCGCGTCCGCCAATCTGCCCATAGGCAACCGCATGCATACCCAGCCTGGAGTAAGCCTGCCGCTTTACTGGTCTTCCTTCTACATTAATCCCCGCCTGCAGCTCGCGCTCACTGATTATAATCTTTACCAGACAGCTGACACAGGCGCACCGAACAGCAAACACCGGGCGCTGCCCATTCTCGATATCGCGTCTGGAATCGCATTGGAGCGTAACGTGTCATTTTTCAGTCATGCCTTCCAGCAGACACTGGAGCCGCAGGTGTATTACACTTACATCCCCTATCGCAATCAATCCAGCATTCCGGTCTTTGACACTACGGTCAATACCCTGACTTACGACCAGCTGTTCAACTACAACCGCTTCACCGGCCTTGACCGCATCGGCGATGCCAACCAGATTGGCGTGGGCATCACTACCCGCCTCATCGATGACATTTCCGGATTTGAAAAAGTCCGGCTGGGCGTAGGCGATATCATCTACTTTTCCAACCGGCGCGTCACTCTGTGCAACGATAACAGCTGCTCGGACAATCCTTCCAATCATAGTAACGAACAAAGTCTTTCGCCCGTTTCCGGCGTATTGAATTACCACATCAATCCATCCTGGAGCTTTAACGTCAACTCAATCTGGAATCCCATTTCCAAGCAGCTGGATAATACGACACTCGCCTTCCAGTACCAACCGGATGACTTGCGCCTGTTTAACTTCGGATATACCTATGCGCGCAGCGGCGACATTCTTTCCGGCGTCTCCACCACCAATGCCAGCAATAACCTGAAAGTCACCGACTTTTCCGCCGCGTGGCCGCTCGTGCGGGACATTCTCGTGGTCGGGCGGTGGAGCCAGAATTGGAACCATGAACATTTGCAGAACCTGTTGTATGGGTTACAATACGACACTTGCTGTTGGGCGGTCAGGCTGGTGGGAGGGCGCGCCTTTACGGGTTTTGACCCCAATAACAACAATAAGCCCCAGTATAATAGCGAATTTTACATTCAATTCTCTCTTAAAGGTTTGGGCGATATAGGATCAGGCAACCCCAGTGGACTGCTGAGCGGCATTCCAGGTTATAAATCACAATTTGGGCAGGAAATTTAAATGAAAAAAACACTCTTACTCACTCTCTTGTTCGTTTCCGCGCTTTTTTGCGTAAGCAGCGAAGCCGGAAAAAACAGCGAACCGCTTGACCAGATTGTCGCCGTGATCAATGACGATGTCGTGACAAAATCGGAGTTGAATCGCGCCCTGTCCATAGTCAGGCTGCAGATCGCCCAGGGACAGATGAATTCTCCCTCTGATTCCGTCCTGAAAAAACAAGTCCTGGATCAGATCATCAATAAAAAACTGCAGATGCAGATCGCCAAGCAGGTGGGCATCAATATCAGCGACGCGGAAATAGACCGCGTCATTCAAAACGTGGCTAGCAAAAACAACCTTTCTGTTGACGTGCTTTACCAGCGCATCAACCATGACGGCATGACAACGGCCGAATACAGAAACGAATTACGCGAACAAATGACAGTGCAGAAATTACAACAGCAGGAAGTCGGCAGCCACATCACTGTCACGCCCGAAGAAATCACTTCTTTCATGCATTCCAAGCTTTGGCAGAATAATACCAGCAAGGAATACCATCTCGAAGACATATTGATTCCACTGTCAGACTCGCCATCCACTGATGAAATCGCCGCAGCCAAAAAACATGCCCAAGAAGTGGCTGCAAAAATCAACCAGGGCGAAAACTTCCGCGCCGTGGCGCAAAAAGAATCCAGCGGCAGCAGCGCTTTGAAAGGCGGCGACCTGGGCTGGCGGAAATTACCTGAAATTCCATCTGCCTTCGCCCAGTATGTAGTCAATATGCAGCCCAATGAAATCGCGGACCCCATCCAGACTTCCAATGGTTTTCACATCATCCATCTGGCGGCGGAAAGATCGGCAGAGGCAAAAAACGCGGCACCTGACCGCGCGCAGGTTGAACAATTATTAATGCAGAGAAAGTTTGAAGAGAATGTGCAAAACTGGCTGTCCAAAATGCGCAGTCAGGCATTTATCACCATGAATGGCGTGAAGTGAGAGGATAAAGCATGTCAGAAGCCGCTGTTCCCCATCCAGGAACAGTACCTCAGCGTATCCTGATCACACCAGGCGAACCGGCCGGGATTGGTCCGGACATCACTATTCAAATTGCGCAGCAACCCTGGCCTGCGGAACTTGCTGTCGTTGCTGATCCTGATCTTCTATTGCGGCGGGCGCGTGAAACCGGGCTGCCCCTGACTCTTGATGAGATTGATACGGACTCTCCTCCCTCGGCGCACCGCCCCGGCACACTGAAAATTCTGCCGGTGAAAATGCGCAGCACCGTGGAACCGGGCAAATTGAATCCGGCGTGCGCCGTTTATGTGGTCGAAACACTGGAAAAAGCGGCAGCACTCTGCCTGAAAAAACAGTCACACGCGATTGTGACCGGGCCGGTGCATAAAGGCATTATTAATCAGGCCGGAATACCTTTTTCGGGCCATACCGAGTTTTTTGCAAAATACTGCCAGGTGCCCCAAACCATCATGCTGTTTGTCGTGAAAGACTTGAAAGTTGCACTGGCAACGACTCATCTCCCGCTGTCGGCAGTGTCCGCCGCCATCACAAAAACGCATTTGCAAACCATTCTGACGCTGCTCAACACCGAATTAAAACATCGATTCCAGATAAAGACACCCCGCATCCTGGTATGCGGCCTGAACCCGCACGCGGGTGAAGGCGGTTACCTGGGCAGAGAGGAAATCGACACCATTAATCCTGTGCTGGAAAGTCTGCGTGCCCAGGGTCTTCTAATTGAAGGCGCGCTGCCCGCTGACACCATCTTCACTCCCAAGTATTTAAATCGCGCAGATGTCGTTCTTGCCATGTACCATGACCAGGCCCTTCCCTTGGTCAAATACCTGGGATTTGGCCATGCGGTCAATGTCACCCTGGGACTGCCCTTCATTCGCACATCGGTTGATCACGGAACAGCCCTGGATATAGCCGGCACGAAAAAAGCGGACGCAGGCAGTCTTGAGGCAGCGTTAACGCTTGCTATCGCCATGCCGCAGTAACTCATTTTATTTTTGATCTTTTTGCAATACCGCCATGGTCAACCGGTTGACTGAAACCAGCCGCCCCTCTTCGTTTCTGATTTCTATGCTCCATACCTGCGTGCTTTTCCCCAAATGAAACGGTCTTGCTATGCCTATGACATATCCTTCACGCATGGCACGCACATGATTGGTATTGATATCAAGGCCCACGCAGTAATATCGGCTCCTATCCACGCAAAATTGCGCGGCGGTACTGCCCACTGTTTCCGCCAGCACACAGGACGCGCCGCCGTGCATAATGCCCGCCGGTTGTTTGGTACGCTGATCCACCGGCATGCGTGCAGAAAGATAATCATCGCCGACTTCAATAAACTCTATGTTCAGATAATCTGACATGGTATTTTTGCCGCGCTCTGTCACGATGCCAAGGTCAATCTCGGATTGCCAGATTTTCATGTTTCACCTGATAAATATCCAAGCCTGATATTATACAATTGTAATCCTCATGAGGAGTGCCGGATAAAAAAACTTTTAACTCTGCCCTGAATTTATGCATGTTCGTGTTTTTACAAAACTATGCGGCGGTGTCACTCACATATGCCTCGCACAAGAAGCCCTTGGCAGACTGTCTTATGAATTCCCCCGCGCGGCGCTTGCTTTACGCGAGTAAAGCCCGTATCTTTTTATGTTCCCAAAAATAACAAGAGCGAGCGGCTGGTTAATTGATACGCAAGGATATGTAGTTCATGAAAAAAAAATTCCTGTCTGTGTTTATCTTAATTTGCTGGCAGTCTTTTGCACAGGCAGCCAACCTCCTCGAAGTCTATGAACAAGCCCAGACCAGCGATCCTGTGTTCCTGCAGGCTGTTGCCCAACGCTTGTCCACCCGGGAAGGTGTGCCTATCAGCGCAGCCGCCCTGTTGCCCAACATCGCGTTCACCGCTTCTCCTTCCGCAGACAAGGTAGGATACTCCGGCTCCAATTTTGATCCCGTGGTTGATAACTCCGGTTCTTACGTCAACCCGCGCAATCTGACACAACGCAACTTCAGCATGTCGCTTTCATTGACCCAGACCATCTTCAATTATGCCCAGTTTTCCGCTGTGGCACAGCAAGTCTCGCTCGCCAAAGGCGCGGATGCGACTTTAAACGCCGCTCTTCAAAATCTGATGATACGGGTGGCCAGTGCTTACTTTGCCATTCTGAAAGATGAAGACAACCTGAGTTACGCCGAAGCATCCAAGCTTGCGTACGCCGAACAACTGGACCAGGTCCGTCAACAATATAAAGTCGGCTTGAAAACCATCACCGATGTTTACACCGCGCAAGCATCTTATGATTCGGCCGTGGCCACCTATATCGCGGCAGAAACCACTTTAAGCAATGACCGGGAAAATTTGCGCGTCATCACCGGCGTCTATTATCCGCATCTTTCCAGCCTGAGTGACGAGTTTCCGCTCGTAAGCCCGCAGCCCAGAAACGTTGAAACGTGGGTAAAAAAAGCCGTGGCGCAAAACTGGTCCATCAAGTCCGGACAATATAATGTCTCGGCCGCGCGCGAGCAGATCAGACAGCAATATTCCGGTCATTTGCCTACTATTAATGTTCAGACGACCTTTTCGAAAGAAGTCAGCGACAACATCAACAATTACAGTTCATTTACCGAAAGAAACGGTCCCGGCACCACATCTGACCGTGGAATCGCGCTGAATGTGAATGTTCCCATCTTTTCAGGCGGCGGCGTGGTCGCGCAAACCAATCAGGCCAGTTATAACTATCAAGTCGCGCAACAACAACTGGAGCAGACCATACGCAGCACGATCAACACCACACGGCAAAGCTATCTTAGCATTGTGGCCGGCATCAGCCAGATCAAGGCTGACAAGGAAGCCATACAATCCACCATCAGCTCACTGGAAGGACTGGAAGCCAGTTACCGAGTCGGCACCGAAACCCTGGTTGACGTTTTGAATCAACAGCAAAAAGTCTTCCAGGCGCAAACGCAATATGCGACTGACCGCTATGCTTTCGTCAACAATATTCTCGCGCTGAAACAGGCGGCCGGGACCTTGAGCTTTGATGATTTAAGAGCAATCAATGCCTGGCTGATCGACAAGAAAAGAAAAACGCTGCGTCGCATGTCAGTTAAATCCCTTAGCACGACCCGGCACAACAAGACTTTGCATATGACAAAACAATAAGCGCATGCGCTTCGGGGCGAAGCCCGTCGCACTCCAGTTCGCCTGTCATTTATTAACGGAAACAATCCGGACAACACCCTGTCATCCCGCTTTCAGCGGGATGACAGGACTTCAAAATGGTTGCTAGACCGAACTTCCTTCTTTCCCCGTGAGCCTATGATATTTCTCCAGCAGTTGCTCCCGGGTCTCCGGATGACGCGCATCCTTGATTATGCAATTGACCGGACAGACGGCAACACATTGAGGCTCATCAAAATGCCCCGCGCATTCCGTGCACTTATCAGGGTGAATTTCATAAATCATTTCACCCTGATAAATGGCCGTATTCGGACAAACCGGTTCACACACATCACAATTGATGCATTCATCAGTGATGATTAACGACATAACCGTCCACACCTCATTTTACAAATCTCATCTGCCGCTGCTTTTCATACACGCATGCAAGCATGCGGAAATTTCACGGCTATTTTTCAAACTTCATTTTCAAGGCATTCGCAACATGTTCTGGCACAAATGCTGACACATCCCCGCCCAGTGACGCGATCTCCCGCACCAGACTGGATGAAATGGACATGTATTTTTCTGCCGGCATTAAAAAAATACTTTCTATAGAGGGATTCAAATGCCGGTTCATGCTGGCCAACTGAAATTCATAATCGAAATCCGTGACGGTTCTCAACCCGCGTAATATCACATTCGCACCGTGTTGCCGGGCAAAATCCAGAAGCAAGCTGTTAAATCCCGAGACAGCCACATTGGGAAACCGGCTCAACGCAGCCATGGTCAATTGCACCCTCTCCTCAAGATCAAACAGCGGCTTTTTAACTGTGCTGGCGGCAATGGCAACAATGATCCGGTCAAAAACGGTGGAAGCGCGTTCAATCAAATCCACATGCCCGAACGTGATGGGATCAAAAGTTCCCGCATAAACCGCGATATTTTTCATTTACCACTTCACCTCATGTCCGTTGTTAACCGAAATTATTACACAATCAGGTATAATTAACTAAGCATGGATAAGGTATTTTACCTGTAATTTGAATACATAATAGAGTTATGTCTATGTTTGAATTTAAAATAATCCAAGATCAATCCGGCAAGATTTCCCATATTGAAACATCTTTATGCGGCAATGATCTGTTAAGCACCCCCAAACTCAATAAAGGCTGTGCTTTTACCCAGGAAGAACGCGCGCTCTTTAATCTCTCCGGGCTCTTGCCTCCGCACGTGGAAACACTGGAAGAACAAGTAGCCCGCATGCATATGCAATACCATGAGCAACACACTAATCTGAGTAAAAACATCTACTTGAATGTATTGCATGACTATAATGAAACGCTGTTTTACAAACTGGTCAGCCAGCACCTGGAAGAAATGCTGCCCGTCATCTATACCCCCACTGTCGGGGAAGCAGTGCAGCGCTTCAGCCTCGAACACCGCAAACCCAAAGGTCTTTACATCAGTTATCCCGAGCGCGGGAATATCGGGCAAATCCTTGATAACCGTGTTCCGCCTGAAGTTGACCTGTCTGTCATCACGGATGGAGAAGCCGTACTCGGCATAGGTGACCAGGGAATTGGCGGCATCAATATCTCAACCGCCAAACTCATGGTTTATACCTTGTGCGGCGGCATCAGCCCCCACCGGGTTTTACCCATTCAACTGGACGTAGGCACCAATAACCCGCATTTGTTGAACGACCCCATGTATCTGGGATGGCGGCACGAACGCATCACGGGCCAAGAATATGATGATTTTATCGATGCATTCGTCACCACCATGGCGAAAAAATTCCCCGGCATTTTTTTGCACTGGGAAGATTTTGGACGCGATAACGCCCGCCGCATACTCAGCCGCTACCGTGACCAGGTTTGCACTTTCAATGGAGACATGCAGGGAACCGGGGTGGTCGCGCTCGCCTGTGTGCTGGCAGGCGCGAATGCGAGCGGCGTCCCATTGCGCGACCATCGTATTGTCATCATGGGCGCGGGCACAGCGGGAGCAGGTATCGCTGACCAGATTCACAACGCGTTAAAACGAACCGGCTTAAGCGAACACGACGCGCGAACCCGCTTCTGGCTGCTGGATAAACCGGGTCTTTTGACTGACAAAAGAACTCTGCTGGCTTTTCAGGCACCATACGCACGCAAACATGATGAAGTAGCCGGCTGGGAATTACGAGACCCCGATTTTATCAGCCTTTACGATGTGGTTAAAAATGTCAAGCCTACCATTCTGATCGGGTGTTCTACCGTAGCAGGCGCGTTTAGCGAAGAAATTGTCAAAACCATGGCTGAAGCCGTCGAGCGGCCTATCATCATGCCATTATCCAACCCCAATTCCCTGGCTGAAGCCATACCCGCCGATTTATTACAGTGGACAAACGGCAAAGCCATCATCGCCACGGGCAGCCCTTTTCCTGAAGTAAATTTTGCCGATAAATGGTATCGGTTTGCACAAAGCAATAATGCTTTTGCCTTTCCCGGCATTGGTCTTGGCGCTATCGCGGTCAAGGCCACGCATGTCACGGATGACATGTTATGGGCCGCCACACAAGCCTTGAGCGCCTGCTCTCCTGCCATACAAGATAAAATGGCGCCCTTGTTACCCAAGTTATCCGAAGCCAAAATGGTCAGCTTTCATGTGGCCCTGGCTGTGGCGGAACAAGCCAGAAAAGACGGCCTTACTCAACTGGACGCATCAGCCGACCTGAAGACTGTCATAAAAAAAATCACTTGGGAGCCGGAATATTACCCCTACCAAAAAGTCCGCCGTCACTGAGCATGGAACTGCTTGCATCCTTTATTTCATAAAGTCAAAATGATCGGTCTCAATCATTGTTATCATTGATCAAAAATGAATTATTCCCATCGCGCTTATCTGAACACCCTGGAAATCCTGGCCTGGCAGCAACGGAATCCCCGCGCCGCAGACTCAACCCCGGCCTGTCCGCGCTTGCCTGACTGGGCTTCCCTGCAATCCCGGGTCGCCGCCTGTACAGCCTGCGGCCTGCACTCCTCGCGGACGCAAACAGTATTTGGCACAGGCTCCCGGACAGCCAGCCTCATGGTTATCGGGGAAGCGCCAGGCTTTCATGAAGACCAGCAGGGCGAGCCTTTTGTCGGCCGCGCCGGCCAATTGCTGACTGCCATGCTCAAAAGCATCGGTTTTGAACGCAGCCAGGTCTATATCGCCAATATTCTTAAATGCAGACCGCCCAATAACCGCGACCCGCAGCCAGAGGAAGTCGCGCAATGCACGCCGTTTCTAGATCAGCAAATTATACTCATCCAGCCGGATGTCATCCTGGCCGTAGGAAGAATCGCTTCGCATTACCTGTTAAAAACCCGGTCCTCACTGGAATCATTGCGCGGCAAAGTGCATTCTTACAGCGACCGTCAGATCCCCCTCATTGTTACCTATCATCCCGCGTATTTATTGAGGAATCCCATAGACAAGAAAAAAGCCTATGTGGATTTGCGATTTGCACGAACATTGTTACAACCATCAGGAGCTTCAACAAATGGAACAATACCCCTCTCTGCCCAGCAAACGCTATCACGAACTCAGACATGAAATCCGTTCCGGTGACATTTTGTTGTGTTCAGGCAATTCTGTATTTTCAACGCTGATCAAGAAAGCCACAAACAGCGTCTGGAGCCATGTAGGATTCATTTTGCGGCTGGACGCGATTGAACGCATCATGGTACTTGAAAGCGTGGAAAGCATAGGCGTGCGCGCCATTCCCCTGAGCAATTATGTACACGATTACAACGCCACTGGTAAGGGCTATGAAGGCAAACTGATGCTGGCCCGCCACCAGGATGTCAGGGAAGAAAATATCAGCAAGCTGTCACGTTCCGCGGTGGATTTGCTGGGATACCCTTACCGCACGGAAGAAATAGTCCATATCGCCGCGCGGCTTGGTTTTCATACGCTGGGCTTGCCCGGCCAGAAAGCGGATGCGGAATCCCAACGCGCATTTATCTGTTCTGAATATGCTTATACCTGTTTCAAATCTATTGGCGTGACCATTAACTACAATACAGTCGGATTCATCTCGCCCGATGATTTTGCCAGACACGAAAAAGTGGAGCCTATCTGTTTCATCGAATCCGAGGCCGGCCAGCGCAAACCCGCAAACCTGCTGAATCACTTGAAAGTCGCCAAATAAACCGGCCTGGCGCCAGCGAGGACGTTTATTGCCCTGGTACGGTGCGTCCTCGCGCAATCAACCATGCGGCCCCTGAACGCCAGGGCTGGCGGCGCATTAGAATATTTCCGGCATATCCAGTCTGCGGTATTCAGAAATGATGTTTAACTCCGCGGGTTCAGTGGTCGGAATGAGATGAATGTGGTGTTGATCGATTTCATACACTGAAATGATATCATCGATAGACAAATTGTCATCGCAATGCCGCTCCATCAGCGCAAGACATAACTCTTCTTTGGCGCGGGCCAGCACTTCAGGCTTGGATGTTCCCACATAAAATGCGGTTTCATGCACTTCGCCAAAATACCCAGGCTTGTAAGCGCCAAAATTCACGAAAAATAATTTTTTATCATCTGCCGGCGCTTCCCTGCTGATCACGATCTCATGACCGTCTACGTATTTAAGCTCCACTGTTGAGTCGATGTGCAGACGCTTTTTGCTGCCAAACCATTTTCCTATCAGCTTAGGGTAGGTTTCTTCCAGCGTGCGTCCCGCCACGAAAACCACATCATGCAATTCTATATTGCAGCCATTTGCGCGGCCGCCCAGTAACACAGCAAATAGTTTCATTATCAGACACCTCTCGTTTAAAACGTTTCGCGCCGCTGTTAACGAATCAATTGCGAACTGATGGCACTGCTTACCAATTCAATCTGTTTGCTGAGTGCTCCCCGGTTGCGGGAAATGACCTGCAAGGCCCGCGCACCCATTTGTTCGCGCTCCTGCGGATGCCGCATCAAATTCATGAGGCCTTCCGCAAGCGACTGCGCATCCGTCACTTTATTCAGAGCGTTTGCGGCTACAAATAACTCACTGATTTCTGCAAAATTAAACAAATGCGGCCCGGTCAGTATCGGCTTGCCCAGCGCTCCGGGCTCCAGCATATTATGCCCTCCGCGCGGAATCAGACTGCCCGCAACAAACGCCACATCAGATGCGCCGTACATAAGCAGCAGTTCTCCCATCGTGTCACCCAGATAAACGGCTGTATCGGGCGTGCATTTCTCTTGCCGGCTGCGGCGCGCTGTCATAAACATCTGCGCGGCCAGATGCGCGATCGCATCGAATCGGGCAGGATGGCGCGGCACAAGAATCAACAAGGCACTGGGGTTTTGCGCCCGTATCAACTCATGCGCGGCAAGAATGATTTCTTCCTCGCCTTCATGTGTGCTGGCGGCTATCCAGACAAACCGCGCGCCGCCCATCTCCGCGCGCAGGGAAGCGCTGCGCTCCTGCAAATCCTGCGGCAATTCGATATCAAATTTTATATTTCCCGTGGTAATCATGCGTTCCCTGTAGGCGCCCAGTGCTACAAACCGTTCCGCATCCGCCTGCCCATGCGCCGCAATCAAATCAATTCTCCTCAGCATTTCCCTGGCCAGAGATGCAATCCGCCCATACCCCTTCGCGGATTTTTCCGAAAGCCGGGCATTCACGAGACAAACGGGTATTTTGCGGCGGCTGCAAGCAGCCAGTAAATTCGGCCATAATTCGGTTTCCATGATCACGCACACGACAGGATGCATAGTGGCGATAAAACGCTGCATCGCGCCCGGCAAGTCATAGGGAATATACGCATGCTTCACACTGTCGCCAAACGCGGATTTGACCCGTTCCGCGCCTGTAGGCGTCATGGTTGTCACCAGCAGAGGCACATGGGGATAGCGCGCCTTCAGGCCTTTGATCAGGGGGATAGCGGCAAGCGTCTCACCCACTGACACGGCATGCACCCAGATGCATTTTTCCAGCCTGAAGGGATAATATCCCAGCCGTTCGCCCAGGCGTTCGCGGTATTCCGGCTGATTCCGTGACTTCCACCACAAGCGCAGAAAAACAAACGGTAATGCAAGATAAAACAAGAAGGTATACAGGTATCGCACGTTTAATGTCCCGGTGCCCGTCAATTAATATTCATATAGTCCGTGCGGTCTCAACCCGCGCAAACGAGGGCTAATGTTGCAAGATCAGCCTGGCATTTGCAAGTCATGATGCTGCCCTGCCGCGTGAGCCGGCAGCCTGGAGCGGTACTGATAGTTTTGCCCCCCTCTATTGAAAATGATAGAATCTCGCAAATTTGAATTCAGCCAGGGATAACATGCAATACCCACTGCCGCAGTCATTACCCGATTTTGGCACCGCTTCGGTCCTCGTGATCGGCGATGTCATGCTTGACCGTTACTGGTTCGGAGATACGTCACGAATTTCCCCCGAGGCGCCGGTTCCCATTGTGAAAATTGAAGGCGCGGATAATCGTCCGGGCGGAGCGGGTAATGTCGCGCTGAATATCGCTGCCCTGGGTGCGAAAACCACGTTGCTCGGCATCACCGGCAACGACGAGGCCGCTGGCCTGCTGGACCGCCAGTTGACTGCCGCCGGGGTGATCCATGATTTATGCAGGCTGGACAACCTTTCCACCATCATCAAGCTGCGCGTGATCAGCCGGCATCAGCAATTATTACGCATGGATTTCGAAGAAAAAGTCGTTGCTTCCAGCAAGGATTTGCTGATCGAGCGCTGCAGAAAATACCTGGGCGGCGCGAACCTTTTGATCCTGTCAGACTATAAAAAGGGCACCTTGTCCAACCCCCAGGCCTTGATACAGCTCGCGCGCGAAGCCGGCGTGCCCGTTCTTGTAGATCCCAAGGGACAGGATTTCAGTATTTACCGGCATGCGAATATCATTACCCCGAACTTCAAGGAATTCGAAGCGGTGGTGGGTTACTGTGGAAGCGAGCAGGAAATACTTCAAAAAGGCCGTGAATTACTCGCCCGCTATGCCATTGATACGCTTCTCGTCACCCGCGGGGAAGACGGAATGACGCTCATAGAGAAAGACTCTTCCCTGCATTTGCCCGCTTATGCACGAGAAGTCCTGGATGTGACTGGCGCCGGCGACACCGTTATCAGCATGCTGGGCACCGCCGTCGCGGCCGGCATGGCTCTGCCGCAAGCCACCGCGCTCGCCAATCTAGCAGCCAGTATCGCCGTTGGCAAACTGGGTGCCGCTATCGTGAGCACACCCGAACTGCAAGTCGCCCTGACGGGCAAAACCAGTTTTGCCACTGGCATCATGAATGAAGAGCAATTGCTTAGAGCTGTCAAGGAAGCCCGCGCCCAAGGAAAAAGAATTATCTTCACCAACGGCTGCTTCGACATCATCCACGCAGGCCATGTCACCTGCCTGCAAATGGCCAAACAACTGGGCGACTTCCTGGTTGTAGCCGTCAATGACGATGCTTCCATACAAAAGCTGAAAGGCCCCAGCCGCCCCGTCAACCACCTGGAACACCGTATGACGGTGTTGGCTGGTTTGGATGCCGTGGATTGGGTCGTGCCTTTTGCCGATGACACGCCTGAACGGCTTCTGCGCATTCTTAAACCGGATGTGCTGGTCAAGGGCGGCGAATACCGGCTGGACCAGGTGGTAGGCGCAGACATTGTGCGCTCGTACGGCGGTGAGGTGCGAATACTGGGAAACAAGATTTCCTCTAGCAGCACCATTATCAACCGCATTCTGGATCTCGCGGGAGAAACAGGCAATAACCTGGATGAGGCTCGCCAATATGGCTGAAACCGGGAATCTTTACATCATCGCCGCCCCTTCCGGCGCCGGCAAGACCTCGCTGGTCAAAGCTGTGGTGGATTCCATTCCTAAAATCACGGTGTCCATTTCCCATACCACCCGTCCCAAACGCCCCGGAGAGACGCACGGCGTCAATTATTATTTCGTGGACAATATGGAATTCCAGCGCATGATAGAACATCATGATTTTCTTGAGCATGCGATGATTTTCGGCAACCAGTACGGCACTTCAAAAAGCTGGGTGGAGAAAACACTGGCACAAGGAATGGATGTCATACTGGAAATTGACTGGCAGGGGCAGCAGCAAATCAAGCGCCTGTTTCCTCAATCAACAGGAATTTTTATACTTCCTCCCTCCTTGAATGATTTGCAAGACCGGCTGATCAAACGCAATCAAGACCATCCTGAAGTTATCAAAAAACGGCTGGCGGATGTGCAAGAAACGGTTTCTCATATTCACGAATTTGATTATGTCGTGGTCAACGATGAATTTTCCCGCGCCCAGCATGACATCACCGTCATTATCGAAGCGGGACGACTGGTGCAAAAACGCCAGGCATCCCGGTATGCCAAACTGATCGATGAACTCGTCACTATCCGCCCGGCCTGATAAGCCTGGGAGAGATTGCGCCTATTTTGCCAAATAAATCAGCGTCATGCCCTGCGCCGGTGGAAACGCCCGATGAAACATACCTTTTTAAGATAAATTCTTGTATCATATGTGGCTTTCTGTGAACCATAAAAGTTAAAGGTATAGACCATGGCGAGAGTGACAGTTGAAGATTGCTTGAAGAACGTCAAAAACCGGTTTGAATTGGTTATTGTGGCAGCCAAACGGGCACGCCAGTTAATGCGCGGCAAAGAACCCCGGGTGGATTGGGACAATGACAAGCCCACGGTGGTCGCCTTACGGGAAATCGCTGCGGGTTATACCAGCATGCAGAATGTGAACATGATGGAATCCCAGGAAGAACAACTGGGAAGCATATCCAATTCGCATCATGGCAGCGAATCCCACGATACGGCCATCGATCACGAAACCACTATCGCTCACCCGGCAACACCCTCTGACGAAGAATAAAATCATGCGCCTGAAAACTCTAGCTTCCTTATTGCTGGCCGGCACGCTGTCGGCTTCCATGCTGGTTTACGCCAAAGAACCCGTCAATTTGGCATTCATCAAAAAAGACCTCAAGCATTATCACGATTCCGGCGAATATGATCATGACATCAGCAGCATGATGCAGCAAGCCATGCGCTATCTGGAAATGCGTATCGACCAAGGAAAATTTCACGGTAAAAAGCCTGCCATAGTCCTGGATATTGATGAAACCTCATTATCAAATTATCCCGACATGGTCAGGCTGGATTTTGGCGGCACGCTGGAAGAAATTCGCCAGGATGAAGACAAGGGCGAGGATGAAGCCATCGCGCCAACGCTGAAACTGTATCGGTATGCCAAAGCCAATCAAATCGCCGTGTTTTTCATCACCGGCAGGCAGGAAGAAGAACGCGAAGTCACTGAAAAAAACCTGAAAAAAGCCGGGTATGTCAATCATGACGGATTAATCCTGCGCGCCGGAGAATATAAAAAGGCGCCGGCATCAGTTTACAAGATCGCCATGCGCAAACAGCTGGCCGATCAAGGGTATGACATCCTCCTGAATATCGGCGACCAAAAGAGCGATTTGCGCGGCGGATACGCAGACAAGACTTACAAGCTGCCTAATCCCTATTACCACATTCCGTGACTTGCTGTTCCGGTTTCCTCGCATAGGATTTCCTGCCAGTATACAGGTCTTCTAAAACATCTCCTGTGTTATGTTGCCAGCTTAAGAATCCTTGGGAGCAGTGCCTTTTCTGGATTCCGCTGCTTCTTTTTCCCGCAGGACTTGTTCAGCCCTAAGCTCGGCTTCTCTTGCCTTGGCAGTGGCCAGCTCGGCTTCAGCCTGCAATTTCGCGACGCGCTCCGCCGCTTCTTTCAACTCCTGCTGATGCCGCGCTTCCAATTCACGTTTTGCAAGCTCCGCCGCCTCCAGAAGTTTTTGCCGCGCCTCAGCTTCCCGCACGGCCTGTTCATGCCTGGATTCCAGCTCGCGTTTCGCGCGCTCTGCCAAATCAAGCTGTCTTTGACGTTCTTCAGCGTCTCTAAGCACTCTCTCGTGCTGCAAGACCAGTTCACGCTTCGCATCTTCAGCCGCCTGCAACTCCCGGCGATGAAGCTCCGCTTCCCTTAACGCCTGCTCATGCTGTTCCGCGAGAACATTTTTTTCACGATCCACCGCGGTGAACCTTTCCCGTTCATGATGCAATTCATCCATGATGCGCAATGTTGTGTTCCTGACTTCCTGAGTTTCAGCAAGCAGCAGGTTTTTGTCATGCTCCAGATTTAGCGCGCGCTGTTCGTGCTGGTACGCATTCGCGGCATGCTGCTGTATTTGCAGCATTTGCCGCATGCTGGTATTGATTTTCCGCAAGCCGGTCTGGGTATTTTCCAGTCCCGCCTTGGTGGTGGACAAACTATCAATTTTTTTCTGCTGGGCACGCGATACCGTGTAATTGATGACTACCGCAAGCGTACCAACCGCGACCGCGCCGGCAATAATGCCCAGCATCGCCCAACCTACCGGATTGGACAAGAGAGCGCCCGCCGCCGCTGCGCCCGCAACGAAAGACATAATACCTACGCCTATCGCAACGCCTGCCGTCGCGCCGCCCAAAAAATCCAGGGCACGGTTGCCCAGTTTTTGAAAAAACACTCTGGGGCTGTGAAACCAGCCTTTTTCCGCTTTTACCGGAGTGACCCTGGCAATGTGACGGTGATGCTCCTGGTGCGCAGATCCCGGAACATCTCTGAGCCGGTCTATTCGCGCCTTGCAACTACGAATACGCTGTTCGACATCATGGGTGCGCAAATAGGTTTCGTAGCGGGCCGCCGGCGTATGGGGATTGTCCGGATCCATGGTTTTTTTGACTGCCGCAAGCGGCTTCAGGCGATTCAGCGACTCTTCCATTTCACAGACATGCGCATATAGCATCTCCCTGTCCGGCTTGACCGCAGCATGGCTTTCCAGGGAGTCCACCAGCGTTTCCAGCATGTCAATATCAGTATTCCTTTGAAATTCATCCATGCTTTCATCCACCAGCCGGTTCACTTCACTGGTCAGGTGTTTTTCTTCCTGGTGCTTCTTGCGAATATCCCAGACAGTCTTTGCTGTATAGGCGATCGCTCCCGCAGCAAGCAGACCGATAATGAGAAAGTGTGCGGTCGGAACCAGCGCCATAATGCCCACCAGAGTGCCGGCGCCCAATAAAACTCCCCAAAGAATTTTCATGGCATATCCGCCTAGCCGCTGGCGGGTGGGAAAAGCCAGATGCCTTTTTGCGCTTTTCAATTGCGCAGGCTCGACCTGGAGGGGTTCCACAGGATGCCCATGCCCATCGTCAGCCGGGTGAGCTGACCGTAACAGCGGCTGGCGCGGGGCAAGCAGACGCTGTCTTTCTTCTTCAATCTCGCGCGCATCTTCATCAACGCTCAAACTGTGACGACGCCGCGCTTCGTCAGACAATCTGTCATTCCTGTTTTCAGTCATGCTTACGTCCTCTCAGTTCTTTGCTTAAAAAACGCCGCAAGTTAACGAACAACGCGAGACTCGCCATCCGTTTGATATCTTTTGTTAATTATAAATCAAATTCACGGTAAATTTTTTAATGAAATCTTATCAAGGCGCCTCGACGCCTGATCAAAAACTTCTTTGGATTCGGCGTCCAGCCACTCAAGGTTGTTCCAGGAACGCAGCCAGGTCATTTGGCGTTTTGCCAGTTGACGGGTCGCCGCGACAGCTTTTTCACGCATGTCGTCATAACCCACGTCGCCAGCCAGGTATTCCCATATTTGCCGATAGCCGACCGAACGCATGGAGGGTAAATCCGGAGACAAATCAGTCCGTAAAAATAAACGCCGCACTTCCTCCACTAACCCTGATGAAAGCATTTGGTCAAAGCGCAATGCGATCCGCTCATGAAGGCGCAAGCGGTCTGACGGCGCCAGGGCAAGCTGATAAACATGATATCCGGATAACGGGCGGGTCTGGTCCCTCAGCCAGGAAGACAGGTTTTTACCGGTCAGAAGAAAAACTTCCAGAGCGCGCTGGATCCGCTGGCTGTCAGACGGATGAATGCGCCGCGCCGCCGCGGGATCCACACTGGATAAATAGGCATGCAATGCTTCCCAGCCTTCCTGGCGGGCGCGTGACTGCAATTCATGCCGCAGTGCATGATCGGCCTGCGGCAGTTCAGCCAATCCCTGCAACAAGATGCGGAAATACATCATTGTGCCGCCTACCAGCAGGGGAATTTTATTCCCGGCAAGTATGTCGTCGATTTCGCGCAGTGCATCACGTCTGAATTGTCCCGCAGAATAAGCTTCCCGCGGATCAAGAATATCAATCAAACGATGCGGAGCGGCGCTCAGAGTTTCCTTGTCCGGCTTGGCGGTACCGATATCCATGCCTCGATAAATCATCGCCGAATCCACACTGATAATTTCACAGGGAAACTGCTGAACCAGTTTTATTGCAAGCGGCGTCTTGCCCGATGCGGTAGGCCCCATCAGACAGATAACAGGTTTTTGAACCGTATCGCTGCTCATTCATGGTCCTTTAATGACACGGGAATCAACGGCCGCGCATAAATAATTTGTCCAGATCATCCATGGACAGCCGCACACAAGTCGGACGACCATGGTTGCATTGGCCGCTGTGTTCAGTTTTCTCCATATCCCTCAAAAGCGCGTTCATTTCCGGAACCGTGAGTTTACGGTGCGCGCGCACGGAACTGCGGCAAGCCAGCGTTCCCAGCAGCCGGTGAATAGTTTCCTGCGCGCGCGTGCTTGCGCCCTGGTCCAGAAGGTCCGCAAGAATATCGCGTATCAATTGCTCAATCGGTCCGTGCGCCAACAATTGCGGCACCGCCCGCAACGCCAAAGTTTCCTTGCCAATACGCTGCAGATTAAAACCCAGCTTCACAAAAAGTTCTTGCGCTGAATCCGCCAGATCAGCTTCTCTTTCACTGACCGAGAGGGTGAGAGGGACCAGCAGGGCTTGTACCGGAAGTGAGTGAACTGAAAGTTCCGCCTTCATTTTTTCATACAGGATACGCTCATGCGCGGCATGCATGTCTACCATCACCAGGCCCTGGTCATTTTCCGCAAGGATGTAAATACCCTGAAGCTGCCCCAGCGCATAACCCAGTGAAGGAACAGGAGCGTGACCGGCAGGCGCCGGCGGCGGGTCATCGGCGCGTAAAGCCTGATAAATCGCCATTTTTTCCTGAATGACTTCTGCATGCTTGTCATGACAGGCAGACACGCTCTGCGGCCTTTCATTCAAAACAGGAGCGGCGGACGGCGCGCATACGGTATGCGGCGCCGCGTTTAGGCGCTCATCGCCAGGACGCGTGTTTGCCAGGGCATCATGCACCGCCCTGGAAATGAAATCATGCACAAGACGGCCGTCACGGAACCGCACTTCGTGTTTAGCCGGATGGACATTCACGTCCACCTGTGTGGACAAGATCTCCAGAAAAAGAATATACGCCGGGTGCCGGTCACGATAGAGAACATCATGGTAAGCGCGCTTGAGCGCATGAATGACCAGTTTGTCCCTGACCATACGTCCATTCACATAAAAATATTGCAAATCAGTCTGACTGCGGGAAAAAGACGGCAGTGCAATCCAGCCGGAAAGACGCATGCCTGCACCCTCGGCATCCAGGTGCAGCGCATGTTCTACAAATATCTTGCCGCAGAGCGCCGCCAGACGCTCTTCCGCCTGCAGGCGTGAGGAAGCAGGATGATACTGCCTGACCTGGCGCTGGTTGTGCTTCAGCGTAAATCCGGTCTCAAACGATGCCAAAGCCATCCGTTTGATTAAATCATCAATATGATCGAATTCCGTTTTTTCAGCACGCAAAAACTTGCGGCGCGCCGGGGTATTAAAAAACAGGTCCCGGACTTCGACGGTGGTTCCGCGCGGATGAGCAGCTGGAGCCACTTCCGGCTCCCCGTCACCCGCCACGGCAATTTGCCAGCCGGGGCTTTTATCTACGGCCGAAGCAAGCACCAGGCGTGAAACCGAACCCACACTGGCCAGAGCTTCCCCGCGGAATCCCAGCGTCATGATCCTGGCCAGATCCTCGGATCGATGTATCTTGCTGGTTGCATGACGGCTCAGCGCCAGCGGCAAATCTTCATGGTGAATGCCGCTGCCATTGTCTCGCACGCGTATCAGGCTGGCTCCGCCCTGTTCAATCTCGATGTCTATCCGGGTGGCGCCGGCATCCATGCTGTTTTCCACCAGTTCCTTGACCACAGATGCCGGACGTTCAATGACTTCGCCGGCCGCAATCTGATTGGCCAGAAGCGGAGTCAGCTTTTGGATTCGTTTAATCATGCGTTTCACCGCTATACAAGGATGCCTAACGATAAGATTTGCAGACTCCCGGGTCAAGTCCCTATGCCCGTCCGGCACGCCGGTCTGTGGTTTTATCACTGTAGAAACCCGGAGTTTACTGCCTCTTCACGGCGTATTGTTGAACATAGCGGGAAATCCCCAGGCTCAAGGCCTGGGCAAGCCTGTCCTGATACACCGGATCCGCCAGCCGTTTTTCTTCAGCTGGATTCGTGATAAATCCGGTTTCCACCAGAACGGAAGGAATATCCGGAGACTTGAGAACGACAAATGGAGCGCGCTCCACATGAGTGTAATGCAGCGAAGAAACATCATCCAGCGCATCCAGCACCTTATTACCCAGACGGATACTGTCCTGAATGGTGGCGGTTTGCGCAAGATCCAGCAGCACCGAACGCAGGACAGGGTCGCGATCCGCCACCGCATCCAGCTCCACTCCCCCCAGCTCGGAATAATTGTCCCGCTGCGCTAGCCAGCGCGCGGCTTCGTTGCTGGCGCCGCGCTGGGACAACGCATAGACAGATGCGCCGGTCGCATCATTCTCATAATAAGCATCTGCGTGAATAGCGACGAACAAATCAGCCTTTCCGCGGCGCGCAAGCATCAGCCGTTCGCGCAGCGGCACAAAATAATCTTTGCTGCGTGTCAGCACGGCGCGCATGTTCGCTTGTTCATTGATTTTTTTCGCCAGTTTTTTTGCAATGCCCAGCACAATATCTTTTTCTTTTGTTCCTCTGGATCCCAGCGCGCCAGAATCCTTGCCTCCATGTCCGGCGTCTATGACCACAATAAAGGTATGCGGTTTTTTCGCCTCCGTGCCCTGCCGCTGCGCACTCGTCTCGACAACAGTGGTTTCAGCTGCGTCCGTCTGTCTTTTGCTTAACTCAGAAGTGAAGGTATGGAATGAATTCATCACGCTTTTTTCAAACAATTGCCGCAATTCCGGACGCGCAGCAGGCTTGACGGTATGCTGCGCGGCGGACGCGGCTGTTTTTTTCACCGTAAGAATATCCAGCTGCAAGCGTGCGCCCCCGTCTTCTTCCGCGGGCAAAAATCGAACGGCGTAATCCGCGGGGCCGCTGACATTAAACACAAAACGCAGCGTGCCGTTCCCCGCATCCTGTAAATCGATAGATTTCACGTTTGAACCATGCAAAACCGCATCCTGCATGCTGAAGTTGCGATAAGTATCGGCAAATTCAATTTCCACGCGGTCCGGATCGGGAATATATTTCACACGGCCATAGGTTTTTCGACTGAGAGTAAAGGTAAAATGCGAAACGGTTTGCGACGGCTTGATCAGAAGGCCCAGAAGATAAACCGGCTCGGCTGCGAGCAGCGTAAACGGCAGCCACACCATAAGTAATGCGAGAGTCATGCGCCTCATGAACCATTCCCTTACAACAATTTTAAAATCTCATCACCGCGCTGTGAACGGGCTTCAAGCCTCAAACTTCTTCCTTCCGGCTCAATCGCGATATGACAGATCAGGTCCGCCTCCGGCAATACAGGATAACCTTTTTCCGGCCATTCAATCAGGCACACGGAGCCAGGATCGAAATACTCCGCGATGCCGATATGCATGAGTTCTTCGGGATGATCCAATCGATAAAAATCAAAATGAAATATTTTTTTCCCCGATACCTCATAAGGCTCTACCAGAGTAAATGTGGGACTTTTCACCTTGCCCTGATAGCCCAGGCCCCGGAGAAATCCGCGCGTGAGCGTGGTTTTTCCGGCGCCCAGCTGCCCATCCAGGTAAAGTATCACACCGCTTTTGACAGCTTGCGCAAGCCTGACGCCAAACGCGAGTGTCGCGCCTTCGTTGGTTAAGTGCGTTGTAAAACGGATGTGCTTATTCATGGAAGGTAAGTTATCACAGAACATTCATGCTGAATATTCTCTGCATACAAATGACAGCCAGCGGCCAGATGTCCTTCAGTACCAGGTTATCATTCCGGCGCACCTCGGACGGGCTTGTTCCGGGCGTGATATCACAGATGCGGCTGCACCGGATTGCATAGACGGCGCAGATATGGCAGCAAGTCGGTTGCAATCATCCCGCGCTCGCCGTCTTTCGCGGCCAGATCGCCAGCCATCGCATGCATGCAGACACCCAGTTTTGCCGCCTCGCCCATTGGAATGCCTTGAGCAATCAACCCGCCTATGACGCCGCTCAGGATATCTCCCATGCCGGCAGACGCCATGCCCGGATTACCTTTATCACACAAGGCGACGAGAGAACCGGGCGCGCATACCAGGCTGCCCGCTCCCTTTAACACACAGGTCCCGCCATAGCGGCGGCCTAGTTCCCTGATGCACGCCAGCCGGTCAGACTGGACTTCCTGGACGGTTACGCCTGTCAGACGCGCCGCCTCACCCGGATGGGGGGTCAATACCCAGTTCTCATTAAATCGCGCGGACTGTGAAAGTAAATTCAACCCATCCGCATCCACCACTAGCGGGAGATTTTGCTTGAGAACATACTCCCATAATGATCTGGACCATTGCGATTGCCCCAGGCCGGGACCCAGGACCGCCAGATCAGCACGGGCAATGAGCCTATCCATCTCCTCCGGGCTGGAAACGCCGCGGCACATGATTTCAGGCCGCGAGATATTCAGCATAGCCGCATGCTCAAGCCTCGTCACGATAGTCACAAGGCCCGCGCCCACTCGCAGCGCCGCTTCCGCAGCCATGCGCGGTGCGCCGGAATAACCCTCGTCACCCCCTATCACCAGCACATGGCCGGATAATCCCTTGTGCCAGTCACGCGGCCGGGATTTGAGCAGCGCGTGATAAGCACTCAAGTGAATTTTTTCGGCAACCGGATCGATGGATGAGAGCAAATCAGAGGGAAGCTGCAAATCATGACAAACCAGATCGCCCGCATTCGCTATGCCGCTGCCGGTCAGCAAACCCAGTTTTAAACCGATAAAAGTAATCGTTGCCGTTGCATGAACCGCTGCGCCCAGAATGCGTCCGGTATCCGCCTCCACACCGGTAGGCATATCGATGGCAAGCACCGGCACTTGTGCCTTATGAATTTTTCTGACCGCGGCTATCACTTCTTCACGCAAATTTTCATGCGCGCCTATGCCGCAGATCGCATCCACCACCACATCAGGATGCTGCAAATTGACTTTGTCATCAAAACGGCTCATCGGCACTTGCGCATGTCTGCAGGCATCCAAGGCCTGTTTTGCTTCTTCTTTCATATTATCGTGGCTGCCAACCTGCCAGACCGACACATCCAGGCCGCGTTCTTGCGCATTCAGCGCGAGCACATAACCATCGCCGCCGTTATTACCGCTGCCGCAAAATACCGCCACTTTATGCGCCTGCGGCCAGCGCCGGTGTAAAAAATCAAATGCCGCCTTGCCAGCGCGCTGCATCAAAACATGCCCGGTGACGCCAAACTTTTGCTGAGCAAGATTTTCAATTTCACGGATCTGCCGGGCTTGATAAATCGGCGTCTTGATGGATTGCATAATTACATCCTTGTCTGGAAAGATGGTAAATCCGGAAACAGCCTCTATTGTCATTCTAACAAATAAATGACGCAACCGCTGAAACAAGAGAGAGGACTCTCATCAGACAGTGTCAGCCAGAATGAATTTAAACGAAAGGGTAGAAAAACAGGAATAACGCTGTAAAGACAGCCGCATGCCGACCCATCTTCGCGTGTTTATCCAGCAAGATGGAAGATGGGTCTGAGACCGGCTCAAACAGCTTTTTGTGTCGTCTTCTCGGTAATGTAACCTACCGTGAGTGTCGCGATGATAAGAAGCAGCGCCGCAATTCCCCACTTACCGGAAATCAGCAGCATGATAGCGGCAAAAATCACCAGCAGCGCCAGTAATGCCTTGTTTGCCGGCACCCGGTAACCCGCGCGGGCAAAATCCTTTTGGTAGCGCCCAGCCCATGTCATTAACGGCGGCAGCAATATCATCAGGATAAAGACGCTGATTCCGGCAAATTCCAGGCCAAGCATAAAAGCATTGGGGTAAAACAGAACCAGGGCAATAGGGGGTCCGAACGTGGCCCCCATGACAATCGCATTGCCTACGATACCTTGCTTCTTGACTTTGAAGCCGTCAGACAAAAAATCTGACAAACTCAGTGAAACACTTAAAAAGGACGTCGCCATGCAGATGGAAGTAAAAAACTTGGCAATGACAGTCACATTATCTTTTTGCAGAATGGTTGTCAGCGCGGACACCAGATCGCTGTTGGTACTGTTTGAATGCAGCATGGCCCTTAATCCAGGCGTACCGTCCAGGGGAATGACACCCATAATGACCATGTCCCAGGTGATATAACAGATCAAGGGTATTAGCGTGCCTATCAGAATGGCTTTACGCAACGTCTTGACGTCTTCGCCAAAATACGTGCGCAAGCTGGGAATAATCATCAGACAGCCAAATGACACCGCCGTTACCGTCAAACTGGAAGGCGCAACAATATTCTTGAATTCACCACTGGAAAGATTCACGGAACTGACAAAAGGCAGCACCAGACAGATCAGCAGCAGCAATGCACCCAGCTTTCCGAACATGAGGCCGCGGTTTACATAATCAACCGACCGTATTCCCATGTAAACCACCGCTCCAAATAAAACCGTAAACAACAAGGACGCCAGTGAAAGGGGAATCTGGATTCCACTGGTCGCGAGGATATAATGAAACAGATCGCCGCCTCCGGCGATGTAAGCACATATAATGGAATACAAGAGCACCAGATAAACAACCCAGGCGACGGCCTGTCCGCCCTTCCCTAATGTGGCGCCCGCCATGGAGACAAGATTACTGTTCGGGGGAAGCCAGAGATTCACTTCCAGAAATAAAAAGGCACACGCGGTCATCACACCCCAGCACGCAAACAGCAACACCGTTGATCCCCAGAATCCGAGCTGGGCCGTGGCAACCGGCAATGCCAGCATGCCCGCACCGATTGTCGTGCCCACCACTAACAAAATACCGCCTAACAATTTTGAATTCATTCCAGAATCCTCAAGTATGTGATAAACGCCTATCCAACATCTTAACGATCAATACTTAACACTATCTGACCATGCGGGCGAGGACATCATTAATCTATTGATAAATAAAATTAAATTATTCCGTTTTAACCCTGACGGCGCGGCATGATATGCAATGACCGTTCAACTGGATTTATGAGAGAAGAACAACTCTTCTGGCGGTCCAGACTTTTATGTATTTTCATGAAATAACCGCAATTTCCCATGCTATAAAAATTTTATACAATTGTCAAAATGCGGCCGGTCGCCCAGTCCATTATCCCTGCAGCCCTTTTATCATCATCACAAAGGAAAACACCGCCAGCAAAACCAGCAGAAATTTTCCGCCCGGAACCATAAATCCATTAGAGATTTTTTTCCGATAACGGCCGACCCAGACCATCCACGCAGGCAGTAGAATGAGCAGAATGATGCAGTAAATTCCTGCGTATTCGATCGCACGGATAAAAACACCCGGGAAAAACAACACGGTGACCAGCGGCGGAAGAAAGGTGGCCGCATTGATAATCAGATTGTTTCTTCCCTTTTTTTCCATCTGCAATGCATCAGCCCAAAAGTCATTCAGGCATAACGACACCCCCAAAAAGGAAGTCAGTACGCAAATCGAAGTAAATAATTGCGCGAATAACGTGACCGACGGCTGCGCGGCGGCGGCGCTCAAGGTTTTCACCAGATCACTCGTAGAATTCTGCGATTTCAATATCGCGCCCAATCCATGAATACCTTCCAAGGGAACCACTCCCATAATGGCCATGTCCCAGAGGATATAACACACCAGCGGTATGAGGCTGCCTATGAATATGGCTTTCTTCAGACCGCGGACATCGCCGGCGAAATAGATACGCAGACTGGGAACAATCGCAGCGTAACCGAACGAAGTGATGGTAACAGTCATCGCCGAAGCCGACGTGATATTCTGAATCTGGCCTGCGGCGAGCTTGGCGGATGAAACCAGCGGCATCAACAGAATAACCAACAGAAAATAAGCGCTGAACTTCACAAACATCAATCCCCGGTTGACATAATCAACGGATTTAATACCCAGATAAACCACTGAGCCAAATATGGAAGTAAATATCAGAGACGACGCCCAGCGCGGGATCGATATGCCAGCTGCCGCCAGCAGATTATGGAACAAGTCACTGCCGCCGCCGATATATGCGCACAAAAGAGAGTAAAGCAAAAGTAAAAACGCGAGCCAGGAGACAATTTGCCCTATCGGACCTATGGTTGCCCTTGCCATGGTATTGAGATTGCTGTTAGAAGGCATCCACAAATTGACTTCCAATAACAAAAAAGCTCCCGCAGTCATGACAAACCAGCAGACCAGCAAGAGTATGATCGAACCCATGAATCCCAGCTGCGCTGTCGCGATGGGAAGCGCCAGCATGCCAGCGCCGATTGAGGTACCCACGATCAGCAGGATACTGCCCAGTAATTTGAAATTCATTCTGTTTTTCCTCTTTACATTCGTTATACATTACCTAGGGCCTGCTGACATTGCCACCATCCGCGGCAAAACGCTGGCTTCCCCCGCGTTTCTCAGCTTGACTGGCAGCCTGCATGACGCCTTTCAAAACTCGCCTTGCGACAGGCAAGCGCGAGCAGGATCAGGCTTCCCTTCAGGCCCGGTGTTTTTTAAGAATATGATTTGTAATATTAAGTTGAGTTACCTGCGTGCGCAGGCAAAATAAAAGGAAAAAAAGCGGATATAAGAAATGCGCCCGTCGCTGTGAAACAGCGGCACAGAAGAAAACCTGTTCAAGAGTGTTTGGCGCATAAGTAATTAATCTATTATAATCTGCATTAATATTACCTATTAATAGCAGTTTGTGTCAAAACATTTCCTATGCATTCAATAAAAGACAAAATCAGACAGTGGGGGCGCGAACTGGGTTTTCAGCAAATCGGCATCGCCGATACTGACCTTGCCCATTATGAGCAGCGTTTTCTTCAGTGGCTGGCTCAAGGCATGCACGGCAAAATGGATTATATGGAAAAACATGGCAGTAAACGCGCACGGCCAGGCGAACTGATCCCTGGCACCCTGCGCATCATCTCGGCGCGCCTGGACTACCTGCCGCCGGACACCCACTGCATGCAAGTACTGCGGGATACACAAAAAGGCTATATCTCCCGCTACGCTCTCGGGCGTGACTATCATAGACTGATGCGTAAACGGCTGGACCATCTGGCGGAAAAAATCAGCCTGCTCGCGGGCGAATTCGGTTACCGGGCATTTTGTGACAGCGCGCCCGTCCTGGAAAAACCCATTGCTGAAAAAGCCGGACTTGGCTGGATAGGCAAACATACCAATCTCATTCATCCCAAAACCGGCTCATGGTTTTTTCTCGGAGAAATCTACACAGACTTGCCCCTGCCGATTGATGAGCCCATGACAAAAAGCCATTGCGGCAGTTGCACAGCCTGTCTGGACGTTTGCCCCACCCAGGCCATTATCGGACCCTATCAGCTGGATGCGCGCCGCTGCATTTCCTATCTCACTATTGAATTACGTGACGCCATACCCGCGGAGCTGCGGCCATTGATAGGCAACCGCATCTATGGCTGCGATGACTGCCAGCTGGTTTGCCCATGGAACAAGTTCGCCAAACCCACACAAGAACAGGATTTTCACCCCCGTCATGATTTTTCGTCGCCCGATCTGATTGAATTGTTTGCCTGGACAGAAGAAATTTTCCTGAAAAAGACCGAGGGTTCCGCTATCCGCCGTATCGGCCATGCATGCTGGCTGCGAAATATCGCCGTCGCTCTGGGCAACGCACCACGCAGCGAAGCAGTTATCCACTCATTACGCAGCCGGCTGCAGCATCCCTCCGCCATGGTGCGGGAGCACACGACATGGGCGCTGGAAAGACAGCTGACAGCAGCCAAAGAAAGAACCTGAGCTTGGAGAACTAGCTTGTTTTTAACACGCCCTGATTCAGCAGGCGCTCCCGGTAATAACGCAGTTCGCCTATGGAATCATGAATGTCAGCCAGCGCAAGGTGTCTGGATTCTTTCTGATATCCGCCGTATATCTTGGGCGCCCAGCGTAGCGCGAGTTCTTTCAGCGTGCTGACGTCTATCATGCGATAGTGAAAATATTTTTCCAGCTCCGGCATGAATCGCGACAGAAAACGCCTGTCCTGCCAGACGCTGTTGCCGCACATGGGCGACTTTCCTTCCGGAACATATTTCCTCAAAAACTCCAGCGTAGCGGTTTCAGCCATTTGTTCGGTTATTACGCTTTCCTGTACACGCCCAACCAGTCCGGAATCATTATGCTGACGCGTATTCCATTCATCCATTTGCTCCAGCAGTGAACCGGACTGATGGATAGCAAACTCCGGGCCTTCAGCCAGCACATTCAAGTCTGAATCTGTCACCACGGTTGCGATTTCAATAATGCGGTCGCGTTCCGGATTAAGCCCGGTCATTTCGAGATCGATCCAGATAAGATTGCTTGGGTTGAGCGGCATGGCATTTTATCCTTGTGTCATACTATCTATCACCACCGGCATGGATGGATATCCTCCCCGGTAACCCGCCTGAATCCCAATTCAGACAGCGATTCAATCCTAGCATTTTTATACTGACTGTATAACCCATTTTTTTATCATAATTGACAAAACAGGAATCATAATGACATCATTTCGCGCTCAATCATCCATGAGGCCCAACATGAAATCAAGCAGAACCGCGCATCTCCCGCCCAAAAAACGCCTGCTTGCCGCATTTCGCAATAACAATACAAGCTCGGCAACCGTGGAAGAACCGGGGCGGCCTGATACGAGACTGGAAACAGTCAATCCAACGGAGTTTGACATCACAGATTGTTCGCAGCCGAAACGCATCAGAGGTGCAGAAACGACCTCACCCGGACTAAAACAGAATTCTCTATTTCCAGTCGTGCAGCCTGTGTTGGCCAAGCCACCTTTAGTGGTCGCCCTGGAACAACATCTGGGCCTCATGAATCCACAGGGATTGAAATATTTTCATCTCAGCGAAATTTTGCGTGAAATCGCTCTTTATCATCGGCAAAAACGGCATACACACACGCCGCAAGAAGCAGATATTCTCTCCGCCATTTTATTTTTATACGAGAAAGCCATTGTCATCGACCCGCACAATATCTACGCAGAAAATGAATACAAGACTTACCAAGAGCACGTGCCGCTATCGTTTACCGCCACGGAAACGCTGGCAAGAAAATCCCGCTATCAGAAGGAGTGCGCCCAGCATGGGACAGTGAATTTTTTCTGGGATTCACTGAACAAATATATTCAGCGTCTCGTGATAATTTTTCCGGACAAGGTGAATGACGTTCTGGCTGATTTGTGCAACCATCTCAATACCACGGCTGCCATCCTGCATATGCGAAACAAGCATATCGAACCCAAGCTGCATGACCAGTCTGTCGCTGCGTTTTCAAGTGCGGCGCTTTTGCTGCAGCCTCAGGAGACCGTCGTCAAATTCGGCTTTTAATCCATGCTCGCAAGGAGTTGGCAGCCGCCCCCTCCTCATGTAAATTATCCCCACCTTTTACCTGAAGGCACTTAAATCCTATGCCGAATTTCGAGATCGCTGCCGGCGTCATCGCTGCTTACCTCATGGGTTCAATATCAAGCGCCATCCTTGTCTGCAAAGTCATGGGATTACCCGATCCGCGCACCCAGGGTTCACGCAACCCCGGCGCAACAAATGTCTTGCGTATAGGCGGAAAAAAAGCCGCGGCCATTACCCTGCTGGGTGACTTGCTCAAAGGCGTCATCCCGGTGGTGATTGCGAAAGGATGGGGATTCGGATCAGAAGGTTTGGCACTGGTCGCCTTCGCTGCATTCCTTGGGCATTTGTATCCTGTGTATTTCCGCTTCGAGGGAGGCAAAGGTGTCGCGACCGCGCTAGGATGTCTGCTTGCGCTGAACTGGCCTACAGGTTTGTGCTGGATGGCAGCGTGGGGAGCGACCGCCGCGCTTTCGCGCTATTCCTCTCTTTCCTCGCTTACCGCCTCCCTGCTCGCCCCCGTTTTCATCTGGATTTTCACCGCAAACACGGCCTGGACTCTCACGGTCGCGGTCATGACTCTGATTTTATTTTTCCGCCACCGCAGCAATATCCTCAAACTGATTAACGGTGAAGAAAGCCGGATAGGCAGAAAAAACCGCTGAAACGGCGGCAGCGCGCCATGCTCACTCCAAACGATCCAACGGCCAGCGCGGATAGACTTCCACGCTTAAGTCATCCTGCGCGCCGGCAAGCAGCCGCTGACAGCCGACATATGCAATCATCGCCCCATTGTCAGTGCAGAATTCCAGCCTGGGAAAATACAGTAAGGCCTCGAGTTTCTTGCACATGACATGCAGCGCATGCCTTAACGCGGTATTCGCTCCCACTCCGCCCGCGACGACCAGCGTCCGCAGCCCTGTTTCCCGCAGTGCACGGCGGCATTTGATAGTCAGCGTTTCCACCACGGCTTCTTCAAACGCCCGCGCGATATCAGCGCGTGTTTGATCGTCCTTTTCATTTGCTTCAATCGTATTCAGGGCGAAAGTCTTGAGCCCGCTGAAGCTGAAATCCAGACCCGGCCGGTCTGTCATGGGACGGGGAAAATGAAAACGGCCCGAAGATCCCCGTTCCGCCAGTTTTGCCAGTGCGGCGCCGCCCGGGTATCCCAGACCCAATAACTTGGCGGTCTTGTCAAACGCTTCCCCAGCGGCGTCATCCAGGGTGTCGCCCAGGATTTCATATTTTCCCAGCTTTTCGACTTTCACCAATTCGGTATGCCCCCCGGAAACCAGCAACGCCAGAAATGGAAAGGCTGGCGGCTCGGGTTCCAGAAAGGGTGCCAGCAGATGCCCCTCCAGATGATGCACGCCGATAGCGGGGATCCCCCAGGCAAACCCCAGTGTACGTCCCAGCATGGCGCCGATTAATAGCGCTCCCACCAGGCCAGGCCCCTTGGTATAGGCAATGCCGTCCAGATCTTTTCCCGCCAGCCCTGCGCCGCCAAGCACTTCTTCTATCAAGGGAAGGGTCTTGCGCACATGGTCGCGCGATGCCAGCTCCGGCACCACCCCGCCCCACTGCGCATGAATCGCCGTCTGGCTGTAAAGCGCATGCGCAAGCAGGCCGCGATCGGAATCATAGATTGCAACACCCGTCTCATCGCAAGAAGTTTCTATGCCTAAAACACGCATGGCCGCCTTTACCTGGATCAAAAAAATGTGTCATATTCTAGCGGTTTTCGCTTAAAAATAGATAGCGTCAATGTCACTGGCCATGAATACACACCAGAATCCGTTGACTTTTTTCTTGCCGGCACAAACAACCGCGAAATATCGAGCCACTCAGGAGTAAAAAGACATGATACCCTCTTCCACAGACCTGACTTACTTCCTTGAAGTTGCCAATCTGTTAAATCTTTCGCGCGCCGCGGAAACCATAGGCATCAGCCAGCCCTCCCTGACGCTTGCCATGCAGCGGCTGGAAACAGCTGTCGGCACCGCCATCCTGATTCGTCACAAACGCGGCGTCTCTCTCACCAAGGCCGGGAAACAATTACTGCTGCACGCGAGAAAATTATTGCAGCAATGGGACACCATCAAGTCTGAAACCCTCGCTTCCGTGCATGAAGTGCAGGGATCGTTTAAAATCGGCTGCCATCCGTCGGTCGCGCTTTACTTCCTGCCTCGCGTTTTGGGCGATTTGCTGGAAAGCTATCCTGACCTGGAAATCCACCTGAAACATGACAGTTCACGCAAAGTCACTGAGCAAATCATCAATCTGTCTGTAGACATAGGCATAGTGGTCAACCCCGTCAAACACCCCGACCTGGTCATCAAAAAACTGGATGATGACAGAATCACGCTTTGGAAAGGCCAGGGACAGAGAGCCATTCAGGATATTCATTCTTCCCAGGCCTTGCTCATCTGCGACCCGGATTTGATGCAGACCCAGGCGATTTTAAGAAAACTGAAAAAAGCCGGCACGCTTCCCAGCCGGCTGCTCACGACAAATAGCCTGGAAGTCATTGCTGAACTGACGGCGAACAACTGCGGAATTGGTATTTTGCCGGAAAAAATCGCCCGCTCAAAACACCTTAATCCCCTCCCTAAAGCGCCGAATTATGATGATGAGATTTGTGTGCTGTATCATGGCAGCAACCGCGATATCAAAGCCATTCAGATGATTGTGGAATCCATCAGGAAAATATTGACAAAAAAGCCAAAAGCACATCAATAAGCATCCTATTGGCATTATAATGAATAATGTGTGGTTCATTTTTGATCATTGGCGGGAGCCGGGAAGAGGGAAGCATACCTAGTCTTTGCATTTCTCCGCTTCTGGCATTAGAATTGGCGCTCTTCATTGATTAATAATTTAGGATACAGCTTACGTTATGCCAACAGTACGTGTAAGAGATAATGAAAATTTTGAATTAAGCCTGCGCCGCTTTAAGCGTCTTTGTGAAAAAGCCGGCATTCTTGCTGACTTGAGACGTCATGAATTCTACGAAAAACCCACCTGGAAACGTAAGCGTAAAAAAGCTGCCGCCGTCAAGCGCTACCAGAAGAAGATTTTACGTGAGCATATGGCTTTAGAGCGTGACCGCCAGCCTATCGGCACGGGCGGCAAGAAAGAAGCTGCTTAACCATTTCTTTAGCGGGAGCAATCCGATGACATCTGTGATCAAGGACAAAATCCTTGAAGATATGAAAGTCGCCATGCGCAGCCAGGAAAAAGAACGCCTGGCCACCATACGCCTTATCATGGCCGCCCTCAAACAGCGGGAAGTGGATGAAAGGATTGAATTAAGCGATGAACAGATCATCGCCACCCTGAACAAAATGATCAAGCAGCGCCGGGATTCCATTTCCCAGTTCGAAGCCGGCAACCGCCAGGACCTGGCACAGAAAGAAATGGAAGAAGTCCGCATCATTCAGCAATACCTCCCTGCCCAGCTTTCCGAAACCGAAGTGGAACAAGCTGTTGTTGCCGCCATACAGGAATCCGGCGCGACTTCCGCAAAAGACATGGGCAAAGTCATGGGCGTTTTGAAGACCAAACTGCAAGGCAAGGCTGACATGACCGTAGTCAGCTCCAAGGTCAAGGAAAAACTGGCGGGATAATATCCGCCAGGCTCCATTCCCATTATCATCATAGGCACGTCGGCGTTATCCACAGGCATTCAAACCCGGCACTTGCCGGATCACGCCATTCCGGCTACCTAAACCTGTCCGGCTCTGTTATAACTATCACTCTAAAGAACAGTCACTCTCTTTTATAGTGATAGTGCGGCAGAACGGATCCGAGATGAGGTCACAACGTGAATATCCCACGGGAGTTTATCGAATTACTTTTAGCCAAGATTGACATTGTTGACCTCATCAACGCGCAAGTTCCCTTGCGGAAAAAATCGGGCAGCAATTACTTCGCTCGCTGCCCGTTTCATAATGAAAAAAGCGCTTCCTTTTCTGTCAGCCAGCCCAAACAATTCTATTATTGTTTCGGCTGCGGAGCACATGGCAATGCCATTGATTTCATGATCCAGCATGAGCGCCTGAGCTTCCCGGAAGCCATAGAAACACTGGCGCGCCAGGCCGGCATGGAAGTTCCGCATGCCGGTCCCGCCGCCAAAAAAGAAGATTCGCTCCCCGCCTTATTCGAGCTCATGCTGCAGGTCACGCAGGATTATTACGATCAGATGCGCCGCTCGCAGCGCGCCATCCGTTATTTAAAAAGCCGCGGCATTTCCGGAAAAATCGCAAAATTGTTCAGCCTCGGATACGCCCCCCCAGGCTGGAGCCATGTTCTTGATCAGTTCGGCAAATCTGAAGCTGAAAAAAAACGGCTGCTAGACGCCGGGCTTATCATCAAGAAGGAAGAAGGGGGATTTTACGACCGTTTTCGCGACCGTGTCATGTTTCCCATTCATGATTACCGCGGTCGAATCATCGGATTTGGAGGACGTATTCTGGACCAGGGCGAACCCAAGTATCTGAATTCGCCGGAAACCGCCTTGTTCCAGAAAGGCCATGAATTATACGGACTCTATCAAGCCCTGAAATCCAGCCATAAGCTGGACCGCATACTGGTGGTCGAAGGCTATATGGATGTAGTAGCACTCTTTCAACATGATATCACCTATGCAGTTGCCACACTGGGGACAGCAACCACCAGTCATCACTTGCACAGACTGATGCGCTATACTTCAGAAATCGTCTTCTGTTTTGACGGCGATGAGGCTGGGCGTACCGCCGCATGGCGCGCCCTGCAAGTCTTGTTCCCGCTCCTGCAGGACAACCTGCAAATCCGTTTCCTCTTTTTACCCGACGGCGAAGACCCTGACTCCCTGGTACGCAAGGAAGGCAAGCCTGCATTTGAAAAGCGCCTGGTATCAGCCGCGTCTCTTTCGGCTTTTTTCTTTCAAACCCTGGGACGCCAGTGCGATCTCGCCACCATGGAAGGGCGCGCGCGTTTTGCCGCATCCGCACTGGGTTTTATCAAGCAGATTCCTGGCGGCATTCTGCCGGAAATCCTGGTGGAAGAACTGGCCAAACGTGCCCGAATTGATGTCAATGAATTGAAGCTGCAAATCAAAAACCCGGGTGCCGCGGTGCCGCAGTCCATGCCCAATCCCCCGCAGGAAACCCAGACCGACCTTGCCAGACCCAAACTCAAACCGCCCATGCAAACCGCTCTGGCACTGATGGTGCAAAACCCGTCCCTGGCAGCCCTGCTCACGGATCCTTTGCCGGACAACCGCTTGCCGGGTTATACCTTTTTGAGACGCCTCACTGAACTCCTCAGACAACGTCCCGGCATGAATACCGCTTCCCTGATCGAATTTTGGCGCGGACAAAAAGAAGAGTCTTTTGTCGCCAGTCTGGCGTGCTGGGAACACATGATTCCCGAAACCGGTCTTGCCAGTGAGTTTCTCTGGGCCATGCGCCAGATCACCCTGCTCGGCATCGATGAAGAAATCAACCGCCTGCTCGCAAAAGCCTCTCAGGACAGTTTGTCCGATGAAGAAAAACAGGAATTATCCGGTTGGATTGTGAAAAAGAAAGTCGCCGCCGCTGAAACCAGATAAAATATTTCAATATAAATATATACATGAATTCCATTTTCCAGAAAACCGCGCCCGCGCGCGCCCTATCGCGCAGATCACAGGGTTGACCGGCGGGAAAGGAAAATTGCGGCCGTATCCCACAGGATAACTCGCTTATCACCATGACATTTTATTCAAAATAGTGGATAATATACGATTGTCTTGTTTTGCATGAATTTGGCTATACTATATACAGACAACCGTTTTAACTTCAGACAGGTTACCATACTATGGATCAACAAGATTCCCAAAAAGAATCACAGAAATCTCGCCTAAAAGAACTCATTACACGCGGCAAAGAACAAGGCTACCTCACTTACGCCGAGGTGAATGACCACTTGCCCGCGGATATCACCGATCCCGAACAGATCGAAGATATCATCAGCATGATTAACGACATGGGCATTAAAGTGTCTGAAGATGCGCCCGAGATGGAGGAATTGCTGCTCGCAGAAGGTGAAGCCTCGGAAGATGAAGTCGCGGCAGAAGAAGTTGCCAACGCCCTGGCTGTCGTGGATGGCGAGCTGGGCCGCACAACCGACCCTGTACGCATGTATATGCGGGAAATGGGACGCGTCGAACTGCTATCACGCGAAGGTGAAATTGCCATTGCGAAACGCATAGAGGAAGGCGTGAACCAGATGCTCACCACGCTTGCGTACCAGCCGCAGATGATCGCTGAAGTATTGAATGATTTTGACCGTGTTGAAAAAGGCGAACTGCGCCTGAGTGACGTGATCAGCGGCTATATTGAGCCTGATCTCGAAAATGTCGATGAAGAAAGCGAAGACGAGGAAGGCGGCGGCGGTAAAGTCAATAATGCCAAGGCAGCCGAACCGGCAGCCGATGTGGATGAAGACGCCGAAGACGCGGATCCGTTTGATGACGAAGCCGGACTGGATCCTGTGAAGGCGAAAGAACGCTTCGAAGAACTTCGTAAAATTTATACCGACACGCTCGCCATAGAAAAGAAACATGGCCAGAAGCATAAAAAAACCATTGCTCAGCGTGATGATCTTGCCAAGTTTTTCATGGATATTAAATTGTCGCCGCGCCAGTTTAACAAGCTGTCGAGAAAAATGCGCAGCATGCTGGATGAAATCCGCACACAGGAACGCATGATCATGGATTTGTGCGTGAATAAAGGAAAACTGCCGCGCAAGGCTTTTATTACTTCCTTCATCAATAATGAAACCAATGTCGACTGGGTACAAGAGCACAAAAACAAGGCCTACTACAGCGACCTGGAAAAATTCGTTCCGGATGTCCTGCGCGCGCAGAAAAAGCTGATTTCCCTGGAAGAACAGATGCGCATGACCATCGCTGAAATCAAGGAAGTAAACCGCAGGCTCTCTATTGGCGAAGCGAAAGCCCGCCGCGCCAAGAAGGAAATGGTGGAAGCGAATTTACGCCTCGTCATTTCCATCGCGAAGAAATACACCAACCGCGGACTGCAGTTCCTGGATCTCATACAGGAAGGCAATATCGGTCTGATGAAAGCCGTGGACAAATTTGAATATCAGCGCGGATACAAGTTTTCAACGTATGCGACCTGGTGGATACGCCAGGCCATTACACGGTCCATCGCCGACCAGGCGCGCACCATCCGCATCCCGGTTCACATGATAGAAACCATAAACAAGTTAAACCGTATTTCACGTCAGCTTTTGCAGGAAACCGGGCAGGAACCCACACCCGAAGAATTAAGCCGCCGCATGAATATTCCCGAGGATAAAATCCGCAAGATCCTCAAAATTGCCAAGGAACCGATTTCCATGGAAACGCCTATCGGCGATGATGAAGATTCGCATCTGGGTGATTTCATCGAAGATCTCAACACCTTGTCTCCGATAGACGCAGCCACCAATTTTGGCTTATCAGAAGCGGTACAAAAGGTATTGGGATCATTGACGCCGCGCGAAGCCAAAGTTTTACGCATGCGCTTCGGCATCAACATGAATACGGACCATACCCTGGAAGAAGTGGGCAAACAATTCGACGTGACCCGTGAACGTATCCGCCAGATCGAAGCCAAGGCGCTGCGAAAACTGCGTCACCCATCCCGAGCGGAGCAATTGCGCAGCTTCCTGGAAGAACAGGAATAAACCTCTCAATACCATCCCGCTGATTGAAATTTACCCAACCTGATCAGCGGGAATCCGGTATAATAAAATGGTAATCAGAGGAGCCGCGCCATGTTGATCATCAGTCTGCTGATCATTCTCGCCGTTGTCATCTTGTATATTATACTCACTTATAACCAGCTGGTCCGCTTGCAAAACCTCACACGCGAGGGCTGGAGCGGCATTGATGTCCAGCTTAAGCAGCGTGCGAACCTGATTCCCAATCTGGTTGAAACCGTCAAGGGATACATGGGACACGAGCGCGGCGTGCTGGAAAAAGTCACGGAATTGCGCAGCCAGGCGCTTGCTTCCGGCAGCGTCCCCGAGCGGGCCGCCAATGAAAACATGCTCACCAGCGCCCTGCGGCAGCTGTTTGCGGTCTCGGAAAACTACCCTGATCTGAAGGCAAGCCAGAATTTCATTGAATTGCAAAACACTCTTACTTCCATTGAAAACCAGATTCAGCTTTCAAGGCGATATTACAATGGCGCCGTCAGGGATCTTAATATCGCTATCCAGTCTTTCCCAAGCAATTTGATCGCTAAAAGTTTTCATTTCACTCCCGCCGAATTTTTTGAAATCGAAGATGCAAAAGAACGTGAAGTTCCAACTGTCAAGCTGGTCTGATTCGAACAGACAGGATACAGGAGGCGCTTTCATGAAAAAAATTCTTTTCTGGATTTCCCTCACAGGCATGCTTGCGCTTGCGTTGGGAAACAATGCACGGGCCGATCTTGCTTCTGAGAAAATTTACGATTTTGTCAGTCATGTTCTGGTCAATCCGGATGCCTCCATTGATATCACCGAATTCATTTCGGTGTACGCGAATCGAAACCGTATTGTACATGGCATTGTACGCCGGCTGCCGACCCGCTATACCGACAGCTACGGCATCACGCGGCACACTCAATACAATATCCAGGAAATACTCAAAAATAAAAATCCATCCGTTTATCATGTGCAAAAGAGCAATAACGAACTCGATATTTATATAGGCGAGAGAAATACGATTCTCCCATCGGGCGATTACGTTTATACCATTCGATATCACGTGAATAACGCAGTCAATTTTTTGCGCGATGGCGATGAAATCTATTGGAATATCACGGGAAACGGCTGGGATTTCACCATAGACAGAGCTCAAGCCGTCATCCAACTGCCCGCTCAGGCAAAAATTTCTCATTACGCGGCTTATACCGGTGCAAAAGGCGAAAAAGGCCAGAATTTTACCGTCAGCCAGACTGCGGATAATGAAATCACCTTTACCACCACCAAGCCTTTGCTGCCCGGAGAAGGTTTTACCGTTGCGGCCGCCTGGCAAAAAGGCATAGTACAACAGCCGCAGGGCATGACAGGGTTGCTGATGCAGTTTCAGAATGCTGAATGGCTCATCATAGGGTTGACTATCGCCGTGTTTATTTATTATTTTTCTGTCTGGCACGCTTATGGAAGAGACCTGGAAAAGGGAACCATTGTTCCGCTGTTTGAACCACCGGAAGGATTGACACCCGAAGCCCTGCGGTATATCGAGCGCATGGGATTCGACAATAAGACATTCAGCGCCGCTATCGTCAATATGGCCGCGAGCGGGTATTTGTCCATTGATAATCAGGACAATAACTTTGAACTCAAGCTGACTGCTTCTGTAAACCGGCCATTGCCGGACGAAGAACAAGCATTGGCGCAGAAACTGTTTTCCTCCGGATCTTCGTTTCAGATCTCCCAGACAAATCACGATACTATTCGCAAGGCACGCTCAGAACTAAACAGGATCTTGCGCGCGAATTATCAGGACAAGTATTTTCTCACCAACAGAAAATACCTTGCCGGGGGCTGGATCATGACAGCCCTGGCATTTTTATCCGCCATTCTGTTTTCCGATGATCCCGCGAATGCGGGATTTGCGGTTTTCTGGCTCAGCGGCTGGACAGCGGGCTGCGCCTTTTTGCTGTGGCAAGCATTTAATGCCATTCGGCTTGCATATATCACGCGCTCATGGCTAAAAACTACAGGCGCCGTATTTATGGCCTTGTTTGCCCTGCCTTTTCTGCTGGGGGAAGTCCTGGGAATATACGCACTGGGAGGCGCCATTCCCATTTTCACCATTCCCATGCTGTTTCTGCTTGTGGTGCTGAATATCTTGTTTTGGAACATCCTTAAAGCACCGACCCGGGACGGCAGGAGGCTGATGGATAAAATCGAGGGATTTAAGTTATTTTTTAAAACAACAGAAAAATATCGTCTGCAACAAATGTCCGCCCCGCAAAAAACACCTGAGTTGTATGAAAAATATTTGCCTTACGCCATTGCACTGGATGTGGAAAATGAATGGAGCGCGCAGTTTAATGACATTTTACGGCAGTCAGGCATAGAACCCGCCGGCTATCATCCCGGGTGGTATTCCGGCCCGGCATGGTCTACCCGGAATGTCGCCGCCCTGCCCGTTTTCCTGGGTGCAGGTCTTGCCTCATCACTGGCTGCCGCTTCCGTTTCATCCTCTTCCTCAGCCAGCGGCGGCGGAGGATCTTCCGGAGGCGGCGGGGGCGGCGGCGGGGGCGGCGGCTGGTGAAACGGTATCGAAGCACTCTTTATGATCATTTATTAATTAATTATTAATGTTTGCTTAATATTTATACTATAAAATACGGCCATTCTTATAATCCCAAGATGATGAGAGTGGCTTTCATGCAAAGACGAAAAATCCAACCCAACCGCATCATTGATATTGATGAATCCACATTAGGCGCGCTTGCTTCTTCTGGCGGTGATTATTCAGTATTGTCTACTGAAATCTATGAAAGCTTGTCTCTGTTGGGCAACATCCATACCGAAGATAACCGCTTTTATTTTCGCGCCACGCGTAACAGCAAAAAATGCGCCCAGACCTTTCTGTCATTAGTGATTAACACGCCGAAGGTTTGCGCCGCCATTACCGAGGCATTAGAATCAAAGCAACAAAATACCTCTGAAGAAGGCAGGAAAGTCTGGCCAAACTGCATTTCTTTTATCACCGCGACTTTAAACGGTGAAAATATCTGCCTGATCGCGCTCTCCGGAAAATCCGAAGAGAATTATGATAAATCCGAATTAATGAGAGAGCTGGACAACATAGCCAATACATTGAATAAATTTCGGCGCGGAAGAAACGATGCTTATCATTACGCCGTCATTATTGAAGGCAGTCCCAGATTTACCAGTCATATGAGAAAGCTCACCGGCGCCGTCAGAACATGCTCGGAATATGATTTTGGCGCGGTGCTGGCGAAACTGTATGAACAATACGGTGACGGGCTGAAAGTTGAAGGCGTGGTAAATTGTGCTTTTTATCCCTATGAAAACAGCCTGAACATCAGTTATACAAGCAACGGCCGGGGCGGAAAAGTCATGCGGGTAAAGCAAAAAGCTGTCGAATCCGGTATTGCGATGAAATTCAGGCATGGAGAACGCATGACCATTAACAATCTTGACAAAAAATATGAAATTCTTGTCATGCCGTGCTGTCAGACATGCCAGCAAAACAAGCATGCCTTCATGTGCACGCTGATGCAGATGCAGCAAGAAGGAATTGCCAGAAGGAATGAAAAGGGAAACAGTGCCGGCTCATGCAGAGCCAGACTGAAAATGTCGCAAATCAAGGAGCGTGCTGACCGCAGTACAAGCATTTACGCCTTTTTTAATCCGGGTGTTTATAGTGTTTATGAAAATGAGCCGGTCAAAAATACGCTTCCTGCGAGAAAATCATCGACCCAGACTTCCAGGGAAGAGGTAAACGAGTTATTTACCATTGAATTTGCAGCAAACACGACAGAACAGGCCGAATCGGAAAAATCTCAAACAGACGATTATGTCAGGCCAAAGCGGTGCCAGAAAAGGCAGGCCTTTATTTATAACCCGCCTGCGCGCAGGAAAAACAGCAAAAACAAGGGCAAACAGGAAAAGGACACGATCTCTGAGCATGAAACAAAGACCAGCACAGGCAGCCATCAGCATCCCGCTGTCAGCAAGCGCAAACCATCCGGTAAACCAGTCAACCTGGTCATGCCTGACGGCGCTGAAGACATGGGATCAGACCTCATGGCAAGCCACGTGCCGGAACAGTCTTGCAGCATCTGGAGCTCGATAAAAAGTGTTATCTTCTCATGCTGCCCAACCAGCGATGATGATAATGATTATCCCGAAGAACCCTCCATCAAACCCAAGCGTGATTAATTTTTGATCTGGACTGCAGGCAGACGGAACCCACATTCCTGCCGGCCGGCCTGCCTGCAGGAATAACCCGAAATACACGTCAACCAAGACTAGAAACCTGTTTCACTTCGATATATTATTGGCACTCTTAAGTCTTCCCGAACGGGCCCATAGCTCAGTTGGTTAGAGCAGAGGACTCATAATCCTTTGGTCCTAGGTTCAAGTCCTAGTGGGCCCATTGTAGAATCAAGTAGTTGTGAGTGTTTCCCGCCGCGGCAAATAAGAGTATGTGTAATTTTGGTGTAATTGAGCAACTACTCCAAACCTCAACGTTTCCAATTTGATATAATTAATCATGAAGTCAGAACGGACGCTGCCTAACTATGGATTATCTTACTGAAATTTCGATTAAAGCTACAGCTGTAGCCACCATTGTTATTGCCTGGTTCTCGTACGTAAGCAATAAGCTTGCTAAAGAAATTAAAAGACAGGACATAAGTCACAAAAATGAGCTTAGTGACCTCTATCAAGCAATCGTTATAGTTATAGCTACTATTGTTGGCGGTCAGGGCTCAAATACAGGAGCAGTAAATGGTTGTATTCAGACCTTCAAACAACACCACAAAGGCGTAACCAAGATTTTCAAAGACGATAATTAAGTTTCAATCAACAATAACGATTCACGTATTCATTATGGAGGTACCTTATGGATAAACCATTATACAAAGGATATAGCTTTGAACCAGCGTCTGAAAAATCATTAAATGGCAAATATTTTCCAAGAGGACAAATTGTAAGACAAACAACAGATGGCGAAGGCAAGGTATTAAAAACCTTTGACGGTGAATATCTCACTAAAAGTGCAGCTGACTCTGCTTTTATCGAGTTGGCAAAAAAATATATAGATAACTTAGTTAAATCCTAATTTGGATTATTATTTTACTCACACCAAACCTCGCAGGTTCTTTTTGTTCTTGTGTTGTATAAGGTAGCTGAAACACAAGCACCTAAAGCACTCCCATCTAAGAAGGCTATTTGATCTCCTTCTTGCATGTCGAAACAATATGTTTTCGCTTCAAAATTTTCATCATTAATTATAAATTTTTCATCATTTACAGATGCTTGTAATTCATAAGTTTCAAGAGCGTAAGCCATGTTCATAGAAGATAATAAGCAAAATAGTAATATTAATATAAAATAAAAAGGAAAAATTGATTTGGAATTATCTACCCTCATAGCCACCCCTCCTTTTTTAGTTCTTTTTATAATTATATATCACCCATTATTATCTTATTGAAAATCTGTTACCTTTCACCATTAGCATTAAATTTTATTAATTTGTTTCAAATCATAACGTTGCTCCAACGCATCCATCGCACTCCGAATATGCTCGCCATTCTGATGACTATACCGCACCACCATCTGCAAAGTCTTATGCCCTGAAATACGCTGAACAGTTGGCAAATCTACACCCGCTTGCACCAAGTGGGTAATCGCTGTATGACGCAACGTGTGGCGCAACACTTCTTTGGGATTTAATCCAGCAGCTGCAATTACACGCCGGAACTGCTTCTCAACATTCATGATATGCCCTGATTCAGAATGTTTTGAAGGGAACAACCAGACTTGATCAGGCTTGGCAGTCTCAATGTATCCTTTCAGGAAATCAGCCAAATATTGTGGTATTGGTTGCTCACGCGCACCTGCTTTTGCATGCGGAATAAAAATCACACGCTTATCCAAATCAATATTTTTAATTTGAATAGACAGAATTTCCATTCGCCGCATGGAAGTACCAAGACCTATCACGATAAACGGATAAATATACGTACATTGATCCGCTTTCGCGGCTTCCAAAACATTAGAAATTTGTTCTGTCGTCAAATAAACAATACGACCGCTATCTTCTTTAAATCGCTTGATATTACAAGGCTTGTGATCCAGCCACTTCCAATCAATCGCTTTATTAATTAAATGAGAAATCACTGACAATTCACGGTTAATTGTACCCGGCTTTGCATTGGACTCTCTGCGCCCCTTCTTGTATCGCTCAATATCAAACGTGCATATTTTATTTAAAACCATACTGCCAAAAAAAGGAATCACATGCATATCAAGCCGATATTTTTTTGCGACCAAATCCTTACCGCCCTCTTCCTCTAGCTTCCCCAAATATTTTTTTGCTGCTTCTGCAAAAGTAAATTGCAACTTGCGGCCTTTAGGCAGATTTAGCCTGCCATGTCTGGCATCCGTGCGTAGCTTGGCGATTAATTCTTCTGCTTGAATTCGAGTTACACCTTCAGATTCTTTACCAACCACACGATGAATACGCTGGCCATCAACCATAATATTTATTTTATATCTGCCATCACCATTAACTAATCGCTCAAATGTGATGCCATGCTCTTCTAATTTATCGCCAGCATTAAGATTTCTTTGGTTAATACGAGTTATTTTCGTGAACTTGAGTGCCATAAAATATGTTCCTGATAAATTTTATCGACCATTTCCTTTTGTTCTTCAGGAGTAGGGAAAACTATTTTTTTCTCATGCTTCTTCCCTTCTGGCGTTTCGACCGGCACCCATATTTCTTTTATCAACTGATGGATATTTTGTTTCCAAATATCTGCATGATCAATTGGAAACATCCCATCAACATTAATATAAGCTTTCTTAGGTTCTTCGAATTCGAAATCAACACCTGGAGGAGGAGGAATAATCCTTCCCATTTCATTTGGAATTTTTTGCAATAGAGTTACGTCTTCATTTTTAAGTGCATACCAATGCTCAGTCAAATTCTCTTCTATCAGGCTTTCTAGAGCATGATGTCTACGATATTCCGTTCTGGTTATATTGCCACTCTCATCTTTATATTTAACTTCGTAAAAAGACCAAAAATAGTTATAACAAGTAAGGAAATAAAAAAAATCTTCTTCTTCAAATGTAAGCGAACTTGGTAAAATATATGCTCTTCTAATAAATCTTACACCTTCATCAGAACTCCAAATCAGCTCAAGCAGATCGGACACACTCATTTCTTCGGAAGGATGAATTTTTTTACTGACTTTAAATTTATAACTCTCAGAGAGTTTTTCCAATGACATTTCAACCAAACTGGATAGAGTGCACTTTTCTTTATTCGCGATTAGCTCAGAACCAAATTTCAACCGCGGACCAAGCCGTGCTTGAATAATCTCACTGCGATTTAATTTAGCACCACCTTTTTTCCTAGCCATTATTACCTCTATCTCTTCTTTTTAGTTCTACATAATTCTAATTTTGCGAATCTTATATTGTAATGGTTTACATTACAATTATTTTATTCTCCGCACCCTTCTCACTATTTAATTCTATATAAGGAAGTTCGCATGATTATAAGAAGTACAAACGTGGAAGCTATCCAAATCATCATGTTTCCAGATGGCAGATTAGACACCAGAAATGCAGCACTTTATCTCGGCCTTAAAGAAAAAACATTGGCCATGATGCGCGGAAGCGGCACCGGCCCAAAATTCATCAAACGTGGAAGAGTGTTTTACTTCAAGGAAGATTTAGATGCTTGGATAAACGCAGAAGGACGACTCATCTCTACCGCACAATCTTTTCATAAGTAGAAAGGGCAAATAATGAGCATGCTACATATTGGAGAAATCATGAATCGAATCTTACCCAAACCACAGGCACTGGAGGTTACCAGTGTTTATGAGTTCGTTAAAAGAGAATTGCCGCCGCGTGAAAACATTCTTGCACCATGGCTGCCCGTGCAGGGGCTCACCATGATTTACGCACCACGCGGCATAGGCAAAACTCACGTTGCATTAGGCATTGCACATGCGGTTGCCAATGGTACCACTTTTTTGAATTGGAGTGCACCCAAGCCTCGAAGTGTTTTGTATCTGGATGGCGAAATGCCGGCAACACTCATGCAAGAACGGTTAAAAGCATTAATGAAGGATCCGACGCAAAAACCAAAAGCGTTATTTCAATTATTAACGCCTGATTTGCAACACGGTGCCATGCCTGATCTTGCCACTTACAAAGGGCAAGAAATGCTTGAGCCTCACTTGAAAGATATTGATTTAATTATTATCGATAACATTTCAACCCTATGCCGCAACAGCAAAGAAAATGAAGCTGATTCCTGGTTACCCGTTCAAGACTGGGCGCTAACACAACGAGCAGCTGGAAAATCCATTTTATTTATTCATCATGCTGGCAAAGGCGGTCATCAACGAGGAACCAGCAAGCGGGAAGATATTCTGGATACCGTCATCGCATTGAAGCGACCTGATGATTACAACGCCAAAGATGGCGCTATTTTCCAAGTAACATTTGAAAAAGCACGATGCTTCATGGGTAATGATGCAGAGGGATTTGAAGCTCAGTTAATTATTAACAATGACGTCCACGAATGGCAGACGCGTGCGATTCCAGGAACAATGTATGAACAAGTGATTAGCATGGCCAAACAAGGACTCAAGCAAAAGGAAATCGCTGAAAAGATGAATCTTGATAAATCAGGTGTCAGCCGTTACATCAAGACCGCTCATCAGGAAGGCAGAATCCAATAGTATGGCATGAAGTTGCGCGGTTGCTGTGCTTTAGCACCGCAACCGTGCAACTGCTAGCTAAAAAGTATACGCAACTCTCTAACAGCCCCTATACACAAAATATAGGAGATCAATAACTTCTAAAGCCACAACCACGCAGGTTAGAGCGGCGCTCTGGCTCCTGACCAACCAATAAAAGCGTCTACGACTTATCGGTTGGTCAGGAGCCAGAGCGCCGCAGCAAGACCAATGGAAATTCATCTCAGGTAAAAAGCAAAAGAAGAGAGGTTTTGAATATGAAAATGACCCAGCGTGACATAGATATTCTGGAGTTTATTAATGAGTTTTGGTTTTGTGAAATTACTCAGATAGAGCAGAAGTTTGATTTAAAGAAACCCAGGTCTTATCAGATTATGCAACGGTTAATAAAAGAAAAGCTGGTCATCCATGAAAGGGTGTTTCATGGGCGCAATGGAATTTATTATCTCAGCAAACAGGGTGCCAGCCATTTTGATTTACCAGCAATGAGTAATGTGCCAATAGCGATATACGATCATCAGCTTGCTATTATCGATATCTATTTCAAGTTAATGCATCTACATCCTGAAGCACAATGGATTAGCGAACGCAGGTTGAAACGTGAGAGATTTGCCAAAGGGATTGGGAGACTTGGACATATTTCTGATGGGCTGTTGGTCTTTCCAGTTGATAAACAAATAGCGATTGAAGTGGAACTGACAATGAAAGGAAAATTGCGGCTTGAAAAAATATTCAAGGCATACGCGAGTCAGCTTGAGATAAAGGAAATCTGGTATTTCTGCTCACCAGAGATTTTGCCGAAAATGCAGAAGGCGGCGGAGAAGCGGCCGTATATCAAGATACATAGGCTGTGAGTTACTGGCAGGCTGTGCCAAAACTCACGTAATATAACGGAATTCGTTATATTGGCGGGGTTTTGGCACAATCTTTTTAGGGAATTCGCTATAAAATACAGGTAATTGGAATTATGTGAAAATTGACCCTATCTGCCTTTACAAATGAATCACATACTGTACTTGTTGTCGACTTCTAATAGATATCTGTATATTGAAATACCCATCGATAGAATCAAGTTAAATAGCTCAGGAGGAACAGAATTGTTCACCTGCTCTGCCTTACCGTGACGATATTTGTGACACATTTTTACCCATTTAGAAAATATACCGCGGATATTTTCCGCCGCCTCTTTATCATGATTGCCATATGAGGAATCGCTGTTTATTTTTTCTTTGATCTTGTTCAGCAAGGTATCAATTAATGAATCGTTCAAAATAGTAAATTTCTTCTCGTTATTCATTGAAAGAGTAAAAATTTCAAGACACTTGAAAAATTCATGTATCGGCGATTCTTTATTTGGATTTTTATAAATTTCACCCAGAACTTCATTGAACAATTTAAGATTATCTGAATACTTTGGCAGATTTAACAATGCAAGTGTGCTTTTCACAGATTTGTAAAATTCCTCATCCGGATAATATCGAATGCGTCCATCGTCATTTAGCACATAACACATCGCCTCTTCTTTCAGAATGCGATTTATGTCATTTATATAATTTTCAAACTTTTCCTTATGAACATCTGATAGTTCATCTCTATGTGGCAGAATCGAATCATAAACAATAGTAATTAAATCCAAAATATCTGAAATAGAGATACCTGAAACACTGAATGTCTCTTCAACACAATATTTTATATCATTTCTATGACGACCAAGATTTTCTTGCTTTATAGTAATCCCAAGCTCAGAACGACAAAGACGATTTGTTTCAGCTGGATAAAAAATTTGAACAAAATCTTCTAGGTATTTTAAAATCCTATTTCTAAATTTCGGCTTATCTTCATTTTTAGTTTGGTCTGTATTGTAAAATTTAGAAAAAACCAGCTTCTCACTCATGAACTTAACCCTTTTTATAAGAAAGCACTGCTGAATTTATAATTCATTTACTCCATTTCACATCGATCGGCAATCCGTTTAGATCAAGCGCCCGAGCAATTAATAAAAGAGTTGACCTCCTCGGCATTGCATTTGAATTAAAAAAACGTGATAAAGATGGCTGCGGGATACCAGTCAATTCAGATAATTTATTTATTCCACCTCGCTTCATCACTTCTTGATATAAAGTATCCTTAAAAGCTCTGATATCTCGAGCAATTGCCTCAAGGTCGTTAAACTTGATATACATTTCTTCATGTTTATCTTTTTGTTCGCATGCTTCGATCATGTCCTGGATATCTGCAATAATTTCTTCTCTTTCTTTTTTCTCTGTCTCTTCTGCCCAGAGACTCATAAGATCGGCAACGCCATCAAATTCTAATGCAACACGAACAGCATTAACGATGAATGAATCTGACAAACCAGATTTATTCATTTTTTTAGCAATAGAAAACAGCTTCATTTGTTTAGCCAATGCAGCGTGCTCTTCTTTTTTTATATGTGAGCTGCCATGGGAAATCTTATGCCCATTTTGCTTCTTTAATGTTTGTGCTGTCATACTAATTTACCCCTAGTTATAAATCGTCCCTTCCTGATTAAATCCAAATACACTTTGAGTTTAGCCATCATCCTTTTATCAAGCTTATCATCACTCTTAACATAAGCCTCACATAGATAAGCCTCGCCTCCAACTATACCCACCATCAGTCTCAACTGAACAAGCCCACAACCAATTTGGTGCCATTTCATTTTATAGCCATCTGCAATAACAATACCGTTTCCCATAGTAGCCTGCGACCAAAACTTATTCTGTGTAAATTTAAGATCATTTGGATATGTTAATAATCGCAATACATCTGGTCTTATAATTTGTCTATACTCTTGATCAGAAAAAACCTTTTTTTGCTTTAAGTCCAAATATGAATCAAGTGCCCACTGGGTAATATTTATGTCCATCTTAAAACCGCTCCTGCGTTAATATAACAATTATAACATGTATAACATACATATCATAATATGCAAGCCAATATTTTGTGTGTAATTCTTGTGTAATCATGCCAAGAAAAGCACCGAAAAACAGGGTGTTTCATAGACAACGCCAGAACATCACCAAAGACAAAATATCCTTTAAATTAACAACTTAGAAATCTCTAGACAAACCCAGAATTTTCCTCTACCCTCCTCATAATCCTTTGGTCCTAGGTTCAAGTCCTAGTGGGCCCATAGTAGAATCAAGGAGTTACGTAGCATCGCCAAATCTCAGAAAGTTCATGTAGAAGTAATGTAGAAATTGAAATTTAATCTTTTACATTAAAAACTTAAAAAAAATCCTGTCTAATAGCATAATGGTTAAAATCAGTATCCTCTTTCGCAATCGGTGAGCAAATGAGCACAATGAAGGTCGAACAAATATCGATAAAAAACTATAAAATGTTTAAAGATGCTTCTGTTAAAAGTCTGCCACCAATGAGCGTTTTTGTTGGAGCTAATGGCGCTGGGAAATCAACTTTTTTTGATGTCTTTGGTTTCTTAAGCGATGCACTAAAAGAAAATGTATCAATTGCAATTAATCGCAGGGGTGGTTTTAAGGAAGTAATAACTCGAGGCTGCAATGAAAATGATTTGATTGAAATCGAGATTAAATTTAGAAACCTACAAGAAGAATTAGAATCATCACCACTAATAACATATCAACTTAAAGTCGGGCAGGAAGAAAACAAAATAATTGTTCACACTGAAGTGCTAAAATATCGACGAGGCATGAGAGGAAAACCTTGGCATTTTTTAAACTTTCATAGAGGCAAGGGAACAGCAATTACTAACGAAGATCAATATGGTCAACAAGATGCTGAGGAAAATCGTGAAGAACAAACCTTAAGCTCACCTGATATTCTCGCTATTAAAGGATTAGGACAATTCGAACGATTCAAAGCAATATCTTCATTCCGCAAGTTACTTGAAGGTTGGTTTGTTTCTAATCTTCAAATTGAAGCTGCCCGAACAATAGGAGATGTTGGATTTGCTCCGCATCTAAGTAGCAAAGGAGAAAATCTAGCACAGGTTACAAAATATATCTTTGAAAACCATAAAACAATCTTCGATAAAATATGCAAAAAAATGTCAGAAAGAGTCCCTGGAATTGGAAATGTTGAAGCAATACAAAACGATGCCGGCCAAATAATATTAAAATTTAGAGACGGAAGCTTTAAAGATCCTTTTATTTCCCGTTATGTTTCTGATGGAACGATTAAAATGTTTGCATATCTAGTTCTATTATATGACCCAAACCCCCATCCTTTGTTATGCATTGAAGAACCAGAAAATTATCTTTATCCTCAATTATTAACTGAACTTGTAGATGAACTCAGAATTTACTCTCGCCGTGGCGGCCAAGTTTTTATCACAACACATTCGCCTGATTTTTTAAATGCTCTTGATATAGAAGAGGTATTTTGTATTATTAAAAAAAATGGGATTTCAAGCATTTGTAGAGCCAAAGATATTCCATCGGTTGTCAGCCTTTGGGAAGAGGGTGAGAAACTCGGCGCACTTTGGAGAAGAGGTTATTTCCGAGAAGGCGGCTTGTTCTAATGAAGTTTTATTTTTTGCTCGAAGAGTACTCTATGTCTCTTTTTTTAAGAGACCTCCTCCCGAGGTTATTTCCTACTTTTATTGATGAGGAGCACTATTCCCTTCGTCATCACGATGGAAAAGAGGACTTAATAGGTGCCATCCCTCCCTTTATAAAAGGCATAGCCTCTAAATTTGAAGTTAGCGTGATAATCATACACGATCAAGATAATAAAGACTGTGTGCAGTTAAAAGCTGAAATTAAGCAATTATGCAAACATTCTACAGCTCCTGTATTTATTCCCATCCCGTGTCGCGAGCTGGAAGCCTGGTATCTTGGTGATCCAGAGGGATTCTCATCCATATATCAAGAATTCGATAAAGTTAAAAAGAAAAATGTTTTTCGAAGAAATCCGGATGATCTAATAAAACCATCTAAGATTATTAAAGATTATGTACCATCATTCAGCAAGACAGACGCAGCTCGTAATATGGGCAAGATAATAAATACTGACAAAAATAAATCAAAAAGTTTTCAGTATTTCATCAGAGAGCTAAAAAAGTTTGTGCAAAAATCAATCAAAATTAATTGATATCAAATTCATCATTCAAAAATGCAGATACACCAAACTATACTGGCCATCCTGGTAATTGGTCATAGTGCAATCTTAATTTGACAAAAACTGATTAAAGATTTTATTGCTATCTAACATGTAAAAGTTCCGGCTTCGTCCAACAGCTGAGAAGGTTGATCTTTACCCATCATTAAGAAAATCACTTACAATATGCGTAAGATATTCTCTATTTTTAAGCTCGCATTCCCAGAGCAAAAGAATAGACCAGCCCAATGTCCTCAATTTTTCAATATTTTTATTATCTCTATTAATGTTGCCTGTTATTTTATTAGTCCAAAATTCAATTCGTGATTTTGGTATTCTGCCAAGGTGGCAATTATGTCCATGCCAGAAGCAACCATTAACAAAAATAATTTTTTTTCGTGAAACAAACACCAAATCGGGCTTTCCTGGCAAATCAGATTTGTGAAGACGGTAGCGGTATCCCATTCGATGAACAAGTCGTCTTACGAGCATTTCAGGCTTCGTATTTTTCGATTTTACAAGCGCCATTTGAGCACTTCTCTTTTTTGAAATAGAGTCATTCATTATTGGTGTTTGATATTATCAGTTTAGATGTCAAATTATGTGGAATCGATTATAGTAATTCAGCACATTGTTTTTTTAATTTATCCTTAAAAGTAGCAGTATTTTTATCTCCTTTTCTTTTGAAAAATTTATTTTTTTCGCTCAATATTTCAGTAATTTTCATTCCTATTACTTCCGCGAGAGCAACTGGGACAGCATTACCTATTTGACGCATTGCTTCGCCCCATGAACCATGAATATAAAAGTTATCTGGAAATGTTTGAATTCTTTTTGCTTCAAAAATAGTAAAATATCTCACTGTGTCATCATGGTATCTGATCATATTCTCACCGCCCGGAACACCGTGGTCACCAGCTTTTATTGTTTTAGATGGCCAGTCATAATAACTTCCACTATGGCCAGGATATATTTTTGCACCATCTCGAAATATATGATCTCGAATATTGTGAAATGATCTCGGGTCAGGAATATCTGATAATGCATCTCTGACCGTCCGCCATGGTCTTAATTGGGGTGAAAACATATCGAATTGATTTTTTAATTTTATCACTTTATCTTTAGTATCTTTAGATACAATTAAGGGATGATTTCTTTTAGATTTAGGAATTTTATATTTTTCCCAATATTCGCCCGAAATACACATATTCCATAATAACATTTTTTCGGAATGGGTTTGCGTGGGAAATGTCCAATCAACATTTAAATCGGATCTTAGGCCAATAATGACAACGCGCTCACGACATTGAGGAACTCCATAATCAGCCGCATTTAATAATTTGTAAGTTACTTTATATTTAATCCCTGTATAGGATGAAAAGTTTATATTGTTTAGAATGAGTAAATGCTTTCTCCAGTCTTTAGAGTTTGACTGGCATTCAGGATAAGTTAGGCGGAGAATAATATATTTAAAATAATCCGAAAATGAGGGTCTTAATAATCCTTTAACGTTTTCGAAAAAAAAAGCTTTTGGTGTAAGCGTTTCGATCGCTTTTATTGCATAGGGAAACATATCTCGATTGTCTTGATTGGCTTTATGTTTTCCTCCAAGAGAAAATGGTTGGCAAGGAGGTCCGCCGGCGACAATATCAATAGTGGGCAAATTGCAATATTCATAATCCTCTATATCTCCGCAAAAAATATTTCTACTTTTAAAATTTGCCTTTAAAGTAGCGCATGCATTCTTGTTATTTTCAACAAAAGCAACATGGTTTATTCCCGCAATTTCAAGACCTTTAGCTAAACCACCAGCACCAGAAAAAATTTCTACAGATTTCATATGCTATCATCCAAGATTTTTGAAGTATTTTTCAATTTTGGAGAAAATTTCGTGTGCTGATTTGTGAGCACCTTTGCATTTTTCAGACCATTGTCTACCTGGATGTATAACATCCCATTCTGATTTTGCCTGCTCATATCTACCTTTGCCTGGATCATGATTTCCAAATCCATCTATTACTGTGTTCCATAATGGTTTATTTAATTTAATTAAAGCAGCTTCAAGTGAACCAATCATATCCGATGCTGCGTCTTCAAAAATTACAAATCGACATTTGAAATCGTCAATATTAAAACCAGATACTAACTTAATGTTACGTCCATGTTCTCGCAGTCTATTGTAAAGTTCATGAGATTGATGCAGCGAGCTATGACTAATTCGTGATTGACGCCACCCTTTAGGAACTGCTTTTCCAATATAAAGTGGGTAATCATATGATAATCGATTTAGTTCGGAAAATCTTTCATAAGGGCTGCTCGATCCTGTATAGTAAATTGCATAAACTCCAGTACCAAGAAAGCTCTCGGGAGGTGGAAGAGAATGAACAGGGGTACCATTGAAGAATCTTATAGCATCTTTCACTATGCCTACAAATGCTTCGCTTGTGTAGACATGTTCATTCCTGTCAAATTTCACATTTTTCATACTATCTGCATTAAATAAAGTCTATATTTTAATATTAAACTAAAAAGAGGCAAAATAAACTTATTTAGCCTCATCTTTTCAATAATGTTTAGATTTGTAATTTGTGGGTACATATTTTGTTAGATGTGCAATATTTGTTCATTTACTTGAAAATATGTGAGAATTGGAAATAATCAAAAAAAATTTAATGGATACAAAGGATAACAAACCAGAACTAGCAAAGTGCTGAATATGTTTTTAGCAATCTGTCAGGAGTTTGATTTTTACATCTTGATTCATAACTATCCTCTACTAGTTAGAGCTATTTTTCACCGATGCTCGTCTTTTATATGAGATCAGAATACGGCATTGCGTTAAATTCGAACAATTCAGCCAAACTAAAAATCTTAATATATGTATCGTGATCCTCTGCCGCTTTGAGCATTTTTCTCATAATCTGGGGCGCGCAATAATACCAAGCACCTTTAAAATCAAAATCCGTGATCAAATTTTTAATGATTTTCTCTAACCTCCAACTTCCTTTCATGGTTAATTCAACTTCAATCGCAATTTGTCTATTATCCGGAAACAACAAGACACCATCTGCCATATGTCCGCGTTGCCCCGCTTGCATTTTATATTTTTTGAACTTATCGCGTATTAATTCTCGTTCACTGATCCAGGCTGCTTCCGGATGTAGTTTAATCAACTTCATATAAACTTCAATCACCATTAACTGATGATAATAATTCCCCATATAAATTTTATCTAAGGCTGGTAAATCCGTATGTTTTGCTCCTTCTCGACTCAATCGATATATCCCATGCCTACCATGTAAAATACGCTCATGTATCACCAGTCCTGCCTCTATCAATCGCTGCATCACTTTATAGCTTCTTGGTTTTCTTAAACCAAACCATTTCTCAATCTGCACAATTTCACAAAAACCAAAGCGATTAATGAATCTCATTATTTCAACATCCCGATTCGTTAATTGCATATTTACTCTCCCGTCATATTTTTTGCTTTTAAAACTGTCCAGTCGCTCCCCGGTATCCTTCCCGCCGGCGCCTGACCACAATAACATCTCTTTATGATTTGTTATTGTGGTCAGGCGCCGGCGGGAAGAGGAAACCCCGATACCACAGGCTTTTCCAGCCCCTACCCCCTATAATCCGAGTAGCCACTTTAGTCCACAGCTTGTGGACTTTTTTGATGGATCCCCGTTCTAACCGACAAAACTGACAAAACCACTTTTGTCAGTTGTCGGGTGCCCCCTCCTGATTTAAAAAATATTTTCTTCCGTTGGGCTATTGATTCGGAGTTTAGGGTTTATCACATACATAGGTGATTGAGGCCTGCCACCTTGATACTCTGGTAATTCAAGTCGCAGCCATCTCGCCGACTCAAGCTCATTGCAAGCCGCCAGGATGATCTTTTTATCCGTCAGCATCTTCCATTCCTTGCGGTATATATCTCGAATGGTGAAAGGCGTAGTAAGCTCACCCTCTTGAATCTTTCTGGCCAGTTTGATCACTGCCTGATTAAGGCTTTGGTTGACCAAGCCATAGATACGCCTGGCATGGCGCTCCAGATAAGCACACCAAGCTAAAGCCATTAATGCGCTATCTGCTGAAACGCCAGCCCGCTGCGCACCATCTGCCTTATCAATCAGATGGAATATCAGCGCAAGGCTTGGAAATAGACTGCGATACTTTGATAAATGCTCAATCAGCATAGGATGGTCTTTTGTCTCCAGCCGGTATTTTTAATGAATGGCTGACTCATTGGCAGGCCGATCAATTAGCCTCCAATTGCTTGGCTCATCAGGATATACCATCAACTGAAATCGCTGGAATAACCCGTCATTGTCCTTGCCACACATGGATTGATACAGATAGGGTGTAATTTTGTCCGGCTGTGTATTGCCAAAAATGGACACACAGAGATTTTTCACATGAATAGTCCCTCGCCCTATTCGGTCAATAGTCATTGAACCATCGCCATTCCATGCCTCGATGAAAAATGCCCTGTCGGCATCCCTACCATCTCGCTCCCAGCTTGCGAGTAACCCAGCCAGTTCATCGCGACGCAGTAGTAATCCTCGTGGATTTTCTGCCAATAATTCGCTTAATTTTTCCACGGTAGGGTCGTTGGTTTTATAACGCTTCCAGACTGGCTTGACTGGTTCTGACGCCGCATGCAATTCTTCAGTAAGCGCAGAAGTTTCAAGTGAATTAGCCGCTGACTTTCCTTTCAGTTCCTGTTTCTTTCTCTTGATCAACTCTGCTTTAATGGCTTCTCTGGTGGCTTTGTAGACCTCCATATCTGCCAGATAACGAGCCATATCCGCATCGTAAGCCTTCTTGGCAGACGCTTCCAAAGGCTTTAGTAACCGCATGACCTCACCCACAGAAGGCGTTTTCAGCATCCCAGGACGGCCAATCAGGCCGCCCCATAGGTTTGGTATCACCAGCCAGTCATCCTGTTGTTTAGGCTTGATGCCGCATCCGCTGCCAATCAATGCAGAGGTCAAGACAATGGCGGCGACCGCGACAAAATCCAGATGGCATTGCATACGCTCGGCAACATCCGTAATCCAGTCACGATATGGCTCTGGAATATGGTTTACCGGCAAAGGATGAACTTCCATTAATACATTTTGGATAGACTCTGGTTCAGTCCATTCAGCATCTGTGGAACTAACGTCATTCTTATCGGCACCAGAATGAAATGCGTGAAATAAATTTTTTATTTTCATAATTATTCTCCAAGTTCGTATTTTCCTAGGGTTATATGAATAACTTCGAAAAACTATGAAATTACCGAACCATCAGAAGTTGACTGCCTGGATTTATGCTTTCCTATCCATATCAGTACATCTTCTTTCTTATATCGAACCAGCCTGCCCATTTTAACAAATGGAATCCCTATGCCAATCCAGCGTTCTCGCTCCAACGTTGCCAATGAACAATCTCGTATTGCGGCTACTGTTTCCTGTGAAAATAACGCCCATTCCGGGGCAAGTTCAAATTCCTTTATATGTTCGATGCGAGAATATTGTTTTTTCATATAGCATGCTCCTTTATTCCTGTTGTAATGACAGGTTGCAGAACGAATTATAAAGAAAGTTAACTGCACATTTGCATCAGGAATTTCCCCTGGGGAATCTCCCCAGTGACAAGAGAGCATTAATCTGTTAAGGCCATGTAGGTATATTTAAAAATAACGGAGACATACCCGACAACTGACAAAAGTGCTTTTGTCAGTTTTGTCGGGTAGCTAGTTTTATTGCGTCACAAATTTTCATTCTCTATTTTGGTAATTTTATTTTTCAGTCGCTCGTAACTTTCCTGTGCCGAAATTTTTTGGCCTTTCCTTAATTGGGTCAAGCCTGTATCGATAGCTTTATTCAGGTCATCTAATTTTGCTTCCATCTCATCATGCCTTGACGAACCAGATATTAAGTCTTTTGGGCAAACCATAGATTTTCTATCCTCAATCAAATTGGTAAAATGACCGTGACCTATACAGTGCCATCGAATTTCACTATAATTAACAATAACTTAAATTATATACAACCGTCATTGATGTGTTATAATGACTTTATGACTACTAAACCACTGATTAAAACAAATCCCTATCTCAAGGATGCGGCTACCAGAAAAAAACTGATAGCCCGCTCGGTGAGAACATCCTGTGGCGTTGAAGGCATCAAACCCAAACAGGATAGTACCGTTGTGCCAAAGATCACCCATCGTAAAGACAAGAAAATCTATAAACTCGTCAAACGGACTGTTCGAGCAGCATCTTAAATACTTTCTTTATCGGTTCATAATTGCCGCCATGTCCAGCATGTATCGCTAAGATATATTGGTCGAACCCTTCTGGATTTTCAGTTTGATCAATGGCACTGTAATTTAATGGTGCTTTTTTCGATTGCATAGCCATGAGATCTGCCAATAATCTTGCTACTCTGCCATTTCCTTCACGGAATGGATGAATCACGATAAACTCAATATGGACAATCCCGAGAGCGAATGCAAGCTGGTCATTATCCGTATAATGGCAAGGCGTATATTTTGCGAGATACTTTGATTCTAATTCAGCCATTAAAAATTCAATACGGTCGGCGGGAGCAAAGATAAAATTTGCTTTAGACATGTTTACAGTGCGATATTTTCCTGCAAATGGATATATATCACCCAACCATAATTCGTGTATGGCGCAAATATACTCAGCTGTAAATTGCTGATCTTCATCCACTTCGTTCAATAATTCAGATTCAGTGCGCTCTAATTCACTTTCCTCCAAGATTTCGATCTCATCCTTCGATTTAATGCCGAGTTTATTTTTAAGAACCTCCTGATTTGAATCGGGTTCAAAATCTTCATCTGATGGGACTGCATACCGCCCTGATTTTTTAAAATCCATACAATTCCTGTTTAATAGTTTAAATTCATAGTTAATCAACTATCCTGCTTTTATATCTTTCTTGTGATCTGCAATATTTACAACTTCGGCGGATTTCATTATTCCTGCCAGTTTCAACAAATGATCGGTGATTTTCTGCATGGGCACTCTTAACCGCTCCACATCCATAACGATATACCCTGCCGTCACATCCTGTGTCATTTTATGATTCAGCAATCGTTTTAACGCATACGCCGGAATATCAAGGCTCTCTGCCACCGTTATAAAAGTCCTTCGCAAATCATGTAGCGTAAACGTCACCCCTGATTGGTCAATAATCTTTTTCATGACCTTGCGTGGTTCAACATTGTAGCCAGTCTTGCCATCACCGGGGAATGCGAATCTGCAATCCGGGTCTGAATCAGCTTTACGGTTCGTGAACAACTCCATGAGAAAATCAGACAATGGCAATACATGCGTATGCCGGTTTTTTGTATCCTTGATTGTGAGAGTCTTGTCCTTTAAATCAACCCTGTCCCACGTTAATTCAATAGCCTCCCGCCTTCTCAAACCGGTAAAAAGCAATAACAGAAAATAATCCCGCAAGATGGATGATTTCCCTGTACTGCGCTCATCCTTAACCTCCATGACCGCCTTAAACCACGCAGGCAATTCATGCCCCTTGATCACAGTCTGCTTACGGTCTATCCGATACCAGGCACGTGTATGCGACAGCCGCTTGACCGGATTCTCCGGCACCAGTGACCTGCCTTGCGAATCTTCATATTCACCCGCGGCAAAGTTGAAAATCGCCCGCAATAAACGCATGGCTGAATTAGACCTCGCCTTGCTTCTCTCACCAAATATACGGTGACGCTTGGCAATCATGTCTTTTGTTATATCCAGCAGCGGCTTGCTCTGCCAGTCAGAGAACACCTGCTTCATGAGCCGGTTATAATCCAGCAAAGTGGTTGGCTTGAGTTCTTTTCTGGCGACCAGATAGGCATCGAAGGCTTCCTTGAGTGTAATCGATTTAACCTTCTTCTCTTTTTTCTCAGCAATAGGGTCAATGCCGGTCGCAATCTTGCCTAAGAGCTTTTTGGCTTCATTACGCGCCTGCTCTGCTGTCAGCTTGCCATACTTGCCCAGCGTCATGCGCCGGACTTTATTGCCGATCAAGGTTTCAACCACGAAACTCTTGACGCCGCTGGACGTGACCCGCAGGGCAAACCCCTTGAGCTCTCCGTCACGGTAAAAAAATCTGGTCTTTATCCTTCGGCGCTTCTGCTTTTTCCACGAACGCTTTTGTCAGCTTCATTCACTCCTCCCGTTTCCATGTAGAAGCCATGTAGAAAGAATGTAGAAAATTTATTAGAAAACCATAGGACGGATTATAAATGTCATTAGTTGATTGTAAATAGGTTTATTAAGTAGTTAGAAAAATGTAGAAGCCATTAAAAGCCGATTTTTCACGCTCATAATCCTTTGGTCCTAGGTTCAAGTCCTAGTGGGCCCAGTTAAAAATCCCCCCTTATTTGAGGAAGAGCCGCATTTGCGCAATGTATTGAGTTACCTTTAAGCCTTCTGGAGTATGGATCATGCTCAATGTAACTTTTAACGTAGAAGTCGGCATTTTGGTTCCTCCTGGAAATTTGTAAGTAACGTCTACAGGTACAATCGCAATGATAGTATCTTTTGATTGAGAAAACTGAATTGGGCTCACGATCTTTCCAGACATGGTCGTTTGTCTTTTAATCATGGCATCTAAATTACGAGAAACATCCAGTGCTTTCTTATACCCCACCCAACCAGAGTTGGTAAAATAGCTTGATGCCAATTTCAATTGACTTTCATAATTTTGATAATTGTAATTATTTACAGCTTGAACTACTTTTTTATGTTTCTTGATCTTGAGAGGTGTTTATTTCTGAATTAACTGGCACATGCCGCGATCACACTATTGTTCCTGTCATACCCTCTTGACAGGTATGTTAATATGAAATTTTAATCTTTTAATCTGAGAGGCTTGATATGTTGGTTAGAACGATAGTATTGAATAAAAAAACAGCTGAAATTATTTCAGCTTTCAAGAATGCAATAGATAAATATGATGAATCTTGTCGAGTAATTTTCGAAGGCCCATCAAAAGAAGCGATCAATCGAAAGACCGCACTTAATCTTCTACTCAGTAAATTACATAATGAGATGCCTGAGGATGCAACATGGCGGCTTTACAGGTTCTATATAAATCACTATCAATCTGGCAGCCGTCTAATTGAGAATATGACTTCCGCATTTTATGAGTTATTTGGCATAGACAATAGTGAAGTAGAACACTGTAGTAGATGCAACCCATGTCACGGCTGTGTTACTGAGAATCAAAGACACAGTCTGTTTAAATCAAATATGAGGGAACTGAAAAAGCAAAGCAAAAGAGCTCAGGAAGAAGATGAATTTATGGAAGAAGTTTATCAAGTAAAGAGAATTGCACGATTTTTAGCGATAGGTAAAAAAAATTCTCATAGTCCATTTTACGAGCTTCCTGAAGAATTATTGATGAATATCGCAGCATCAATTGCAAAGAGAATGCCTGAAGTATATGCAAAAATGATTGCAAAAGAAAATCTGAATAGACCAATGCGGTGAATTCAATAGGATGATAAATTAGTAAGCATCTAGGAATATACACAGCTAGATGCTTATTATTTTAACGATTGACCGATTAATCTTATAACGACACTAAAAAAGTATATGATTGAGAGATAATTTTTTGTATTGATTTGAAGTATCAACAGGCGCCATGTAGAAAGAAACATCGCCTGGGATTGCTTCCAGTAAACAAACTCCAATAGCAAGAACGTTTAGAATAATTAACAGAAATGACATCATGGGATTTATGTAAAATATAACACAATACGTAAATATCGCCGAGAAGCTTATCTATTCAATACTATCAAGGTTTTTTTGAAAAAGAGGAATTGAATTATTTTGTAAACTATACTTAAATTTGGATTAACATACATCGGGAAAAATGCAATGCCAAAGAAATCTTCCAAACCCACAACAAGCGCTTCAGTCGAGACAAACGATGAAGTCGTTAACAAGATAGTTGATTTGATGAAACTGCTTGGCTCATATAAGGATTTCAAGGATGTAAAACCAAATGAATTTAAAATATTATACATTGATATCCTAGACGCGTTCGGCCAGCCCAAACCGACAGCGGCTGATTTAAAAGAGGCAAGCGCTCAACTTTTAGAAATTTTTCCACCTGATCAAATTTTTAAAGCGGCAAGTCGTTTGCTCAGTGTGGTTGATGCTGAAATCAAAAGTCGCAGCGATCGCAATTTAAGCCCTTCTCTCAAGGAAAATCTCAAAAATATTACCCAATTTGCGCACAAATTTACATCAAATGCGATGGCTAAAAAGCGCCCTGAATTCAACCCTACCGGAGCCACAAGGCAGCTGGAAGAAAAGCGTAATAAATTCATTGCGCAAGAGAAAAGGAAATCGGGCGGCACGCCACATGCCTTGTTCAAAGAAAGCGGTCGAGAAGGGTCAGAATCAGAAAAATCAAACTTAGATAAACCAGGAAATTACGATATCATTACGAAATCCAAAAAATAATACTGCTTAACCAAGCCACGTCGGGTATTGGGATTATATCCAGGCTGTGCTTGTAGCGCTTCCCGCTATATTTCCATTATATTAACCCAGATTTGCCATTCTCTGACCTTGCCTCTTTCAAGTTTATATAAATTCATAACATCAAGCCTGACTTGTACGCCGACAGGTATGTGCTTAGTAAAAACGGCATTTTGTTCCACGCGAAAAGCTATACGATTTTCCTCGGTGGTCACATCCTTTACCTCACTTCTTAAGTCCTTGAATATTTCATGCAAAACGGGCAAACGTGATTTCAAGTCGTTCAAATCAAGCTGTTTTTTCATTGTATGGTTAAACATTACAAGATCGGAAGCAAAATATTTATCAAGCATATGCTCGTTTCCAGGTGCAAAAGCGGTTACAAATGAATCGAATGCGAATTTATGTGCAAAGCCAACGAATAATTCTTCATCAGATATGGTTATTTCATCTCTCAAGCGCGCAATGGTTTGGTCAATTGTCTTAATCAATTTTTTTGTTCGATCAAGACTCTCTGCAAGGACTTGTTTGTGAGACAGCAAGGCATCGATTTTGTTGAAGTCATCACTGCTGATAATCCTCTGGATATTATTGAGAGAAAATCCTATTTCACGATAAAATAAAATTTGCTGCAGCATCAAGACCTGCTCTTCTTCATAATAGCGATAATTATTATCGCCATAATAGGCAGGCTTTAGTAATCCTATCGTATCGTAAAAACGCAGCGTTCGAATGCTGACCCCTGATAGCTTTGCCAATTTCTTTACTGTATAAGACATTTTGATTTTCTCATCACTGATGTTCAGCATCATATAGGATGACGTTACGAGAGAGTCAATACAATTATAATATTTTCATTTAAGTTGCTTCGCCTATCGCTGGTCCTGAATTTTTCAGCAAGGCGTTGCCTGGCGGGCATCGCACCTAGAATGCGCTTAAAATAATTTCATTTATCATCATGTTATTGATGAAATAACAAAGTCTTTTGTGCTTAGTGGTAAAATAAATAAAATAAAGACGAGGAAACTAGTTTATGAAATTCATAATAAAAGCTAGCAAATACTCTTTATTGCACTGCTATCTTATTATCATATTAGCCACAATACCAATTGCCTCATCCGCGCAGAATATCGTAGATACCTCATCACCGCAGGATCACCTGGTTGAACCCGCTATCGTAATGACACCGTCTACAGTTGAACCTGATTGCCATACTTATACGGGATGCGGTCTCATTATTGTAAAAAAATATTATTATAACAAGCCCAAACAATACAAACCCAAACAACACCGCATCTACCACCAACCTTGCTGTGTCATTGGCGGCTGTTACGTGCGCCCTGTGATAGGACAGTGCTGGTAATTCAAAGGGGTCAAGTCTAGACTTGACCCCACTACTCGTTCCAAGCCCTCCCATGGTATATACGCCTGTAAACAGGTATGATTATCAACCTTATATAGCATTGGCAATGCAATGCACATCCTGGTGTCCTCATGATAAAAACTCACGAAATCAAATCCACCTTCACACTGGTACTGCCGCTGATGGCGGCCTTTCTGGCTCAAAAGGGCATGCAATTTATTGACACGCTCATGATGGGGTGGCTGGGGCCCAGCGCATTGGCGGCAGGAGCACTGGGAACAGGTCTTTTTATCACCACCCTGGTATTCTGCTTGGGCACGCTCAGCGCGGTCGGCGTTTTTATTGCACGAGCAAAAGGCGCCGATGACAGCAGCGACATTCAATCCAGCCTGCAACATGGAATATGCCTCGCTCTATTATTATCCATCCCTTGTATGGCATTAATCTGGTTTATGCCGCCAATTCTGGCGGTTATTGGACAAAATCAGCAAGTGGTTGACAATGTCACCTTGTTATTACACGGGTTGGTTTGGGGACTGCCCGGGTTTTTGCTGTTTTTTGTGTTTCGTGAATTTATTTCCGCGTTCGCACTGACGAAAACCGTAATGATTGTTGCGCTCGGCTCGATTCCGCTGACCTTTATCATGAATTATGTTTTGATTTATGGAAAATACGGATTTCCACAGTTAGGCATTGCCGGCATTGGTTTTGCCGGAGGCATAGTCATGTGGTTCATGTTTGCATGCTTGTTATTATTCAGCAAAAAACATTTCCTCATAAAGGAATATGTTTCATTTAAAGGATTCAGATTCAGGCGCGATAAAATTATCGATATGCTGTTTATTGGCGTACCCAGCGGCTCTCTCTTCATATTGGAATCCGGAATGTTTTTATCGGCTGCAACGCTGATGGGTTACTTTGGCGTCGATTCCTTGGCAGCCTATCAAGTCGCCTTGCAATGGGCCAGTATCGCTTATTCGATCCCCTTTGCCATGTCCATGGCAACAGCATTACAGATAAGCCACGCCCTGGGAGAAAAAAACCCGCTCAAGGCAAAACGCATCGCCTTCTTCAACCTTGGCCTGGGTGTAGTATTTTCTGCAATAGTGGCAATCATCTTTATCCTGTTCCCCGAAGCAATGGTTAAAATATTTTTGTATAGCGGTGAAACCCAGATGCAAGAAACCCGATTGGCAGTCTCTTTTCTCACCATAGCCGCCATTTTTCAATGCATGGATGCTGTGCAAGGCATTGCTAACGGCGCTTTAAGAGGATACAAGGATACTCTTATACCCATGCTTCTAAGCAGCGGATGTTATTGGTTTCTCGGTGTGGGCAGCGCTTATTACCTTTCATTTCATACCCGCCTTCAAGCAACGGGCATCTGGTACGGTTTAACCATCGGCATTTGCAGCGTAGGGGTTGTGTTGACTCCGCGCTTGCTGAAGCGGATACAATATGAAAAACAACCCTCTTGTGAGCAGCCAAGACGCTGAAGCCTGCCTTTACGATTCCTTCAATGAACCGATACGATATTTAACTTGCACAAACCCGCCATCGAATGTTTGCGTTTCCACATGATGTAATTCTATGTCGTTTTTTAGCGGCCCAAATAATGATCGGCCGCTGCCCAAAAGCACCGGTATGAATGTAATAGTCATTTCATTAATGAGATTATTGGCTAAAAATCCCTGGATAGTGATTCCGCCGTCAATATAAAGATGCCTGGCTTCTTGCCTTGATAAGCGCTGAACCAAGGCAACTGGCGTTTCCGCTGAAACGGTGACACAAGCACGTAATTGTTCCGGAATCGCGAGGGCCTGGCTGCTCATAACCACTACAGGCAAATTGCCATATGGCCAGTCGTCAAATGACAATACTTTCTCATAAGAATGTCTTCCCATGATCAATCCGTCAACCGTTGATATGAATGACTTGTAACCGCAATCTTCACCAGGCCTGGCAAGCGTGTTGGCCTTCATTAGCCAATCAATGGAACCATCCTCTCTGGAAATATATCCATCCAGACTGGCAGCGATAAATACGGAACACTTGGTTGACATGATCAATTATCCTGCTTGTAAGTATTGAGCGCGAATGCTTGCAAAATTTAACCGAAAATGGGCGTTCCATCCATCCCGGCCGTTCTTCTTTTTATGCGCTTATATGCATTATACATGGTGTCTTCGCACGCAAAAAATGCCATGAAACCGTCATTCAGAACGCAGCCCAAACCGCGATTGAGAGGATGGATAAATATTTGATAGATGCCAGCCTGTTAATGCATATCTTAAAGAGGAGGCCCACACCTCCTCTACGCGAGATAATACTAGAACGACCCCGGAAATGGCGATGGAAGCTTTATTTCAGGTATGTTACACATACCGCCATTCTTCTGATCTTGATGCTGCTTCTCTTTCAGCTTATCCAGCGCGTATTCGACAACAACTTGCTCCGGATATTTTGTAAACAAAGCCCCTGCATATTTTGAAAATTTAAATTCAGGAGGCTGACACATGGTGCTTGTTTTTTTGCGATTAAACATTCTGATCCCTCGTTTTTATATTGATATATAAGCGGCACTATCTCGATCAGTAATTGCACAATTACCGCGCTTATTTTAATCGGCGCACTATAATTACACAAGCAATATCAATTAATTATTGATCAATCACTTAATTTGTATAGTAATTATATTCAAATTAATACCCCCGTCCCTAAATGCAGCGAAAAATAGGATCGCTTACCCGCGAGTACAAGGAGAAAATGAAATGGCAGACCTAGCGGCAAATTTCAGGCAATACACAAATCAGCAGACTCCGGCGAAAAAATATGGCCGGTTTTCAACCGAATTAGTGTAATGTTATAGGCTGGAACTGTGGAACGGGTCATGACGATTTGTTTCTTTGTGAATCTGCCAGACACGGCATCATGAACTGACGGCAATAACGCAATAATCAAATAAGTGGTATTCAGCCATGTTTTCAACCAGAAGCTTCGATATAACTGAACTAGCGGCCACGCAATTATCCCTGACTCTCATGGATACTGATAATATAAAAACGTTTGGCCTGCCAACCTCTCCTTTAGGCGCATTCTCTGGCATTCCAATCATCGGTATTACCGAGCATATAGCGGGTCCCGGCGCCTTGAGTACCCTGGTTGAAGATGGCGCTATCGGAATCAGCATAGAGCCGCCCACCGGCGATCCCGCCAGAAAATATTTATCTCATGAATGCTATTCAACATTCAACGCCGGCAAGATCAGTATCGCAATGAAGTTAAAAGAGGATGTCAATTATATAAAAATACTCAGGGAAGCCATCATCATCATAGACAATCGCAGTAAAAGAGCACGCGACGGAGATCAGGTTTTGCAGGCGTTTCTCAATGATCCGCACAAATCAAACCGTATCATCTATTGTTATATATCAGGGTTTCCTGGCGAAGAAGAAGCCCGGCCGGGGAATGATGTGACTGTTCAGGCGGCCAGCGGTATGGCCTACGTGAATGGCACAAGTGCCGATTCGCCGCTCAAAGTCGGCTTTTTACCTTTGGATATCGCCACAGCCAATTGGGCTGTTATCGCGATTCAATCACGTTTTATTCAGATGCTGCGCGGCATCCCCATTGAAGATGAAAACAATAAAGTCATTCCTGTGCATGTGAGCCTGGCGGGCGTGGCTTCCCGTTTTTTATGCTCGCAATATTTGGACGCAAAACAAGAACGTCCCATAAAACAACGCACGGGCAATCAGGATAACCTGATTAGCCTGTTTTCCTTCTTCCAGACCCAAGATGGACGGAATATCTCTATCGGTACCTTAACTGACTTGAGTTTTAAAGTATTCTGTCATGATGTGATAGCCAGACCCGATCTTTCAGACGCGTACGCAACAAATGAATTACGTATTCAAGCGAATAATTATCTGCACGAAGAAATCCAGACAGTCATGTTGACACAGCCCAGCCAATATTGGCTGGATAAATTGATGTTAGCAGGCGTGGCGCACGCGGAAGTCAACACAGTTGAAGAAGCTGCAAAAAAGCCTTACTCAAAACATTTCTACTCAAAGACCACGGAGGGCACCCCCACCATAGCCAGACCTGACGGCCGCAAACCTGAGCTTGATCCCGCGCCAACCTTAAACCAGCACGGACATACACTGGAAAAATTACTAGGGAATATTTCTGCAAAACCTGCTTATGATTTTGGCAAAGGTAAAATACACTTCATGCCGGCACGCAGCAAGCCCAGGATTCAAGATAATCATATTGAAAAAAGTCATGGACACAGGCGGATTAAATCCATATAGGCATGCACAATATCTTTCATCAAGGCATTGGCATGAAAAACCGAAAAATCAGCCATGTCTTTGATTAATTGAAACGATGATTTTTTCTCCGGAAAGTTCGCCCTTCTCCTTGGGTCCGGCTTTTGTAGTATTGCCTTGTGTGAAAACAAACCCAAGATAGGCTGATTTTTTTTCACAAGCTTTTTTAGCTTCTGGTATTTCCGACGCTCTGGATGAAATTTCACTGGACTGTGGTTTTCTAAACATAGTCATCTCCTGGCAATTAGAGAATACAATCAATGCGTTGCAATCAAGGGATCTGTTAATCACGAGACTCGTATATTATCAGATCCCGCATAAATTGCCAATTTTCTATCCAGCGTAAAGAACATAAACAGACAGGATACGCTGCTCATGCACTTCATCCTTTATGTCAACACACTGAATCCAGCCTGTCATTAGACCCGGCAAGCAGACCTATGTTCCTCGTCATACTCTTGAACAAAACGCAAGGCTTCCGATTGCCACCTGGTTAATTCCGCTTTCCACGCCCGGATTTCACTTCGCGTGACCAGGCCCGTGTTTTCCGAATACAAAGATTCAAGTCTGGCTATGCTTGGCGTAATGAAATCGGTTTCTGCGATCTTACGATACAAGTTGATGACGTTTTCTTCATTCATGGCATGGCTTAAAGCATATTGCACAAATTCCCTGCCTCGGGGGTCGCCGGATAATTTGAATTTAACCAGGTTAAATTCATCATTCTGATCATGCAGCTCCCGAATATAATGCACCAGAGACGGTAGATGAGTTGTATATTCATGGCGATTGAAAATCTTGCCAAAATACGAGGTGCCTGATAATTCAAAATCAATCACGCCTACTTCATAATGATCTTCATATTCGGTAATGATCATATTGGCAAATTTGCAATCCTGCTGGCCGGCAATCACGCCGGTTAAGGCCAGCGCCGTGTCAAACCCAATCATGGGCTTTTTAGCCAACTTTTCCCGCCAGTCTCCCTTGAGAATAAAATCTTCCAAATCCATACTGTTTGGTTTGATCTCGGACATGGTGTAGTATCTGGCTTTATTGGTTCCTGCAATCGGCTCATGAAAAATTCCGGATTCAGGCTGTGAAGTGGGACTAATCGCGTTCAATGCCGTTGCCACAACCAATTCACGCAAAAATGCCTGCCTGTCATGCGCGCCTTTTTTCAGATATACCTTTTCTGCGCAAGACACGATTTCATTATTCAAGCTGCCATTTGGACATTGATCTTGTAATTTTTCATATTCATCATCCAGGCCTTCTATGCGATTTCCGATTATTTCTCTTTCGCGCGGCTCGAGATGGGCCTTGTAGATTATATACATCAAGGCTGAAAGCATAAGACTGGCAGCCAGGATCCCGATCAGATTCGCAACATAGGAAACACGCTCACTGGATTGGCCGGTGCGGGATGTATGGTCATGTTCATCATTGTTATCGTCATTCTCGTCATCACGGTCGTCTTTGCGATAGCTTCTCACCAAGGCCAGGCTTCTCACCGGAGCCCGATAATGCTGTATGGCGGTTCGCGGCGGGGTATAGGTTTGCAGCGCCGTACTGTTTTGACTCATACAAATTCTGGCGATATCAGTAAACTCGATATCCTGGATTGTGTCTTCCACAGGTTCTTTCTCATGGCTGCGATAAGAAATATTATTTCTGGAATATGATGTATGGACCGATGCAGAATGCGAGTAATAACGGGGCAGGATACCGCCAGCGGTTCTGAAACGGTGCAAGCCAGTGCGGCCAAATAGAGACGCTCTTGATCTAAACATGGATCTTTCCTCGTTTATACGTTGGATTTAATATTTTATTAAGCTTTATGCGTTTTCAAATTTTGCGGTATTTTACCTGTCAATTATTAAGAGGATGTTATGTAAAAACCCTTACCTTCCTGTTGGCAGGACATGTTTGTTTTTGCTATATTACGGCCCCAATTATTTTTAAATGCATTAATTTTTAATGTATTTAAAAGGATTTTGTAATCAACCTGGCTGCTGATAATTTTCAGAAACAGCATTCCGTGTTTTTCCTGGAAAAGTATATGTATGTATAAGCAATACCTCGCCTTTAATAAAAAAATCGTCCTTATTGGTTTTGGCACAATAGGAAAAGCCATATTACCGCTTATTTTCCGCCATATCGGCGTTTCGCCCAAACAAATCATTATCATCACCAAAAATGATGACGGCCAGGATATCGCCAGTGAATTTGGGGTCAAGCTGGTTATCAATGCGGTCACCAGAGAAAATCATGAATGTCTATTGGGCAGCTACGCGCAAGACGGTGATTTTATCCTGAACCTATCGGTCGATGTGTCCAGCGCAGCCCTGATCCAATACTGTCAGCGACACAATATCCTGTATCTTGATACCTGTATTGAACCTTGGGAAGGCGGATATGTGGACAGCAGCCTCCCCGCGTCATCACGCTCAAACTATGCCATGCGTGAAACCGTATTGGCACTGAGAAATCCGGGTGAGCCGCGGCCTACCGCCGTCGTGACCCATGGCGCCAACCCCGGCCTGGTCTCTCATTTTCTTAAACGGGCACTGATCAATATTGCCATCGATACCGGACATCGTTTTGTTCGCCCGCAAACACAATCCCAATGGGCGCAACTCGCGCAAGATCTTTCGATTAAAGTCATTCACATTGCCGAGCGAGACACGCAAATTTCTGACAAGGCAAAGCGCCCCGGTGAATTTGTCAACACCTGGTCAATTGACGGATTTATATCTGAGGCATCACAGCCGGTTGAACTGGGCTGGGGCACGCATGAACGCCACTGGCCCGCTGATGGACACCATCACGAAACAGGTTCACAGTGCGCCATTTACCTCAAACGTCCCGGCGCTTCAACACGTGTGCGCACCTGGACACCGCTTTCCGGTCCTTTTCATGCCTTTTTGATCACGCATACCGAGTCTGTTTCCATTGCGGACTACTTTACCTTGAAAGAAAACAATTTATTGCGATACCGCCCGACAGTACACTTTGCCTATCACCCTTGTGAGGACGCTGTTCTGTCATTGCATGAATTCGCCGGAAAAGAATGGACACAACAACAGCATCAGCGGGTCATGTTTGACGAAATCACAGACGGCATGGATGAATTAGGCGTTCTTTTAATGGGCAACCAGAAAGGCGCTTATTGGTTTGGCTCTCAACTGACCATACATGAAGCGCGTAAACTCGCCCCCTACAACAATGCCACCAGCCTGCAGGTTGCCATCGGCGCCTTGTCAGGCATGATATGGGCCATGGAGCATCCCGAGCTAGGCATTGTCGATCCGGATGAAATTGACTTCGAATACATATTAAATATCGCCGGGCCGTATTTGGGAAAAGTAGCGGGCTATTACACAGACTGGAACCCCTTAAACCATAGAGAAAAATTATTCCCTGAACACCTTGATAAATCAGATCCCTGGCAATTTCAAAATATCCGCGTCTATTGACATCCGGCTCGCGGACTCTCCCAGGAAGTGACAATCAAGTACTTCTTAACAAGGACGTCGTCCGAATTCTGGACTCTCCGGCGCCATAGCGCTACTATATTCCCATGTTAAAGGAAATCCTGCCAGCCATGACCAAGCCATATTTACGCATTCTATTGTTAAGCCTGTCATTCACATCCTCTCCTGTCTTTGCCGCCGCTGATCCGCAGTTTCCAAATGACCTGCTTTATGCCGGCAAACCCATTGACAGTCTCTGCTTTTCTAATCCCGACAGAAAAATAGATCTCAGGCATTGCGGCGCGGCACAGGAAAAATATGCTGTTAAAAGCATCAACAACGACCTCAGCAAGAAAGGATATACCGGGTATGACTGGGAAGACGCCAGTATTCCCTCTGGCTCTCAAGGCTACACTTATTATAAATTCTTCAATGCCGGCAATAATCAATATTGGATTTACAGCATAAATAATGGCGGCGGCAGCGGTGATTTCACCAACCTATATCTGGTTCAGAGACTGGATTCCCATACGTTGGGCATCCAAACCATCGCCGGCGGCGACCGTTGCAACGGCGGCATTCAAAACGTCACGAAAAAAAATAATCATTTGACCTTTAGCGTCAACCTCACGCCTTATGATTTGATCGCCCTTTCCAATAGTAAAATTCAGAATCTTAACGCATATGATGATTTGGCCGCCTGCGCCGTCTGTTGCGCAGCAAAGGCATTTTATATTGTTGACAACCAATCCAAACTTAAATTCGATTATGCTGACTTGGGTAAAACCATTGACGCATCGGAGATGCCAGACCAGGGAAAATATCAGGCCTGCTTTAACAAACTGTTTGTTTCCCATACCAGCAAAAATGATACCGTGCTGAATCAGAAAAAAATCGATGCGTTTTCTGCCGAGTTTAAAAACGCCTGCATTTCTGCTCAAGGCGCCGAAAAACCCTGATTCTGCGCCTGACAAATCAAATATCATATTGTATCTATCTGTTTATTCTGATCTTATCCAATGAATGCGCAGACGGCCCGTTATATAATGTCATTATGTAGAGGAGAATAGACCGTGTTCAAACGAATAGCCTTATTTCTTGCCACCAACCTGGCCATCATTTTGGTTATTTCTTTCATACTAAGCCTGTTCAATGTCCAGCCTTATCTTACGCAGTATGGCCTGAATTACCAATCCCTGCTAATTTACGCCCTGATCATCGGTTTTACGGGCTCGTTTATTTCTCTCTTCATTTCCAAGTGGATGGCCATTCACGCTTTCAATATACAATTGATAGACAGGCCGGCCAACAGCGCGGAATCCTGGTTAGTGGCAGAAGTCAGAAAACTGGCGAACCAAAGAAATATCGGCATGCCGGATGTTGGCATTTATCAAAGCCCGGAGCCTAACGCTTTCGCGACAGGCTGGAACAAAAACAAGGCGCTGGTGGCTGTGTCAACGGGTTTACTTCAGACCATGAATCAGGAAGAAATGGAAGGCGTGTTAGGACATGAAATTTCTCATGTCGCCAATGGCGACATGGTGACACTAACCTTGATACAAGGCGTCGTGAACACATTCGTCATATTTTTCGCGCGCATCGCTGCGTTTTTTGTTACACAGTTTTTCAGAAGAGACAGTGATGAACAGGCGCAAGATGGCTTTGTTTACTACGGCGTTGCGATTTTATTTGAATTATTATTTGGCATACTTGCCACCATGATTGTCATGTGGTTTTCCCGCTATCGCGAATTTCGAGCCGATGCGGGTTCTGCGCGCTATGTCGGCAAGGATAAAATGATTAAAGCCTTGCAGCGCTTGCAGCAATTAATGGACAAAACGCCTGAGGATGACCGCGCCCCGGCATTTAATGCCATGAAAATATCGGGTCACAATCGCTGGCTCGCACTATTCTCAAGCCATCCTCCGCTTGAAAAGAGAATTGCAGCCCTGGAAAAACGGAATTAATTGCATCCGTAGCGGTGATGGCTTAATAACCTGTCCATGCTATCCCGGGAAGACGGATTCGTGGTTGCAAAATAGAGATCGATATTGATCAAACGACTTCTTGCGGCGCTTAGCGAAATTTGCATTTTTTCTGTCGGCTTTGCGCGCTTCATTGCGTCCGCAACGACGGCTATATATTGCTGCTTCCATGATTCAATCAGTTTTTGCTGAGCGCCCGTCAGCCGCCATCGGTTATAGAAAAAAAAGCCGCTACCTTTTTGCCTGTTTTGATCAGCCAGCAAGCTGGTCAGGCGATTTTCCAGCTCAATGAGCCGTTCAAGGTGCGATCTTTGCGGACTCCCCGCATAAAACAACTCTGTAACATTTTGGTCAGATGAATGCTGACTCTCTACAGGCCTGCCAGGTTTTTTTATGGACGCCGGTGAATCACTTTCATTCACTTCCATTATTCGGCGGGTCCCATCCGCATTCATTATTAAAATCGACAACATACCTGCTTCTCATCTCGTTTTTGTTTGCATGATTATAATGATGAAAGATTAATTAAATATTAAACTTAAAATCTTTCGATAAGCCGATTTGCGCAGGTTTAGGAAACGATTCCTGGTTTAAGACTATGTTAAAAGCCAAATTGACAATTCATAATTAACGTGCGGGCAGTCGTATTGGTGATCTTGATTGTACCGTTCGCGTCTGCGAATTGACCATCAAATCCTTCCCTGGTTTTCAGAAAAACAGGCAGAGTGGAATTTTTGTTTTGCCCTTTGTAAGACCATTGAATATTGGCCACCGTTTGCAAATTGCTTTCAAAGCAGAAAATCATGGCATGATCCCCAAACGCATATCCCGCCTGCAGCACGCCATTGGGATTCACACTGATATTTTCAAATGGCACTGTGGCGAATGCCTGACCGGGACCCGCCGACGCCAGCGTCGGCGACAGAATGAATAAACAAACCGACAGACATCGCAGCCATCTTGTTCCTGAGTGTATCGGCATAGTCATTCCCTGCTGAAAAAAGACATATTGTACCCGTCATAAAACAGTTTAGCCAGAACCGAACGGGAGAATGGCATGGCCGCCGTCCTCGCTCAAGCATCCGGCTTCTTATTGAGAACTGTTAAACACCAGACTGGATTGGTGACTCGTTTCAACTTTCTCTGCAGGCCTTTCTGTCGCTGCCGGAGTAATGCCCAGCCGGCCTATTGCCTCGGCGTTTGAAAATGGGTTGAGGATTTTTTCTTTAATGGAGGTTAACAGCGGCCCTGGTTTTCCCAACTTCATCGTAACAACGTAATCATGATCCTTGATCGGAAATGACTGAAAACCAATGGCATCATAAATTTCTTCACGCCCTGAAGCTGCGATCAGGATAAAATGCTCGTGTCCGCCGGCAAGCACAATCGCCCGGTTCATCAGGTAAGCCAATAAAAATCTGCCGCGATGTGTCCTCTGTTCTTCCTCTGTCGATCCGGGAAATTTTTCCAATGGAATTAATTCCTGGTTCATGGTTTCATCTGACAGGTAACCGAATTGCTTTCCCATGGACAGACATCTGATGACTCCGCAAAGACGGGCCCGGGAATCCAGCAATCCGATTGGCGTGACATGGCCGTTATTGAAACGGGCTTTTTTTCCCTGAATCTCTTCATTCTTATACTCATTCATTTTTCCGGGCGTGAAATCCGCGTGCCCTTCCAGAAACGCGTGTATCTCGTCATAAGGATTTTCATGCCGCAAATGTCTCGTGATATCCGTCATGCCGACGACAAATTCATGGTTTGAATCCAGTTCGGCAGCCAGTTCCTTATGTTCATCCAGTATCCTGCGGGTACTTTCTTTCAAATCAGCGCCGCTTGCCTGACGCAGGCGTTTAAATTCAGCCTCTTGCGCCGGAACATACTCCGGCAAATCTGTTCCGGCCGGAATGACAATAAACTCTTTTGCCCCTACCTGTGCCTGCAAAACACTTGATATTGTTTCCATCACGGTTTGGGCATCTTCACCCAGCCTTTCAACGGCATCCCCATCCAACACCGCTGCCAGCGTGTTATCCATTGGATCCAGAGGCAAGTCGGCAATCAAACCCGAATTTTTCAGATCGGTTATCTGAATTGAAAAAGTATTGCCATCTCTGGATACACAATCAATTGAGTATTGACCAGCAAGGGATAAGTTTCGTCTGGAAACTGACATAAAGGCGGCCTCGTTATCAAGTTTTAGCAGGTTTTATCAAGGCCGGGATTATACCCAAGTCACCTTTTAATTCCAATTAAGTGGAATCGGGCTGTGAATCGCGGTACGGGCGGCAGAACAGAGGCTCAATCCACCTCAAATAAGCACGCCAGGCTGCTTGTTAATGATATAATTAACTTATAAGATAACGCTGCCATGGAGAATTTTATGAATAAATTCATAAAGATGTCACAGGTTATGTTATTGATGCTGGCCATGGGAGCCGCCCATGCCCAAATCTCTTCTGTCACCAATGTGATCACTCCCTCCGCTCCAACCGATTGGTCTTCCAAGAATTCTAACGATGTCGTCACCATCAATAATGGCACCGGAAACTTGCTGACCATTACCATCACGGTTACCAAGCCTGCCACATCACAACCCAATCCGGCGGGTGTGAACATTAATAATTGCGGCGATACAAAACATATTGATGCCGGCAGTACCGCGATCTGCACCACGAATGACTCCAATAATCCGGTGAACTTCAGCTCTGACAGTCAAACGGACGCGGCAAGCGGTACCTATGTTATTGCGCAAAATCCCGCGTGACCGCGTGTCACCCGGCTGAGCGCCGCGCCTGCCGGAAAGGGCTCTTTTTTGCTTCCAAGCCGGACAACGCCGATGCAGAGGGATTTTGATTGTTGAATTAACCATTTTATTCGGGTAATTTTAGCCGACTATCATAACAAGAATAATGATTCGATCATCGATGAGACTTCCATGTTTAGCAGTCAATTAAGCGAATCCTCTGAATTCCGTCAGGCGCAAGACCTCGCGCATATCGTCAATATCGTCGTCAGCGGCGGAGGCGCAGCCGGTATCTGCTTTGCAGGATCATTCAAACGCATTGAAGGCGTGCGTGGATTTTCATTCAGTCATATCCGGCGAGCCGCCGGATCATCCATAGGCTCCGTTGCCGCCCTGGCGATTTGCCTGGGGCTCAATCCGGAACGCATGTTTACAAAGCTCGCCACCCTGGATTTTAAGAAATTTCTGGACAGAAGCAGCAAGAGCAAGATCATTTATAATTTTTTCAAGCACCGGGCTGTTTCTGAAGGCCGAGAAATCACGCAGGAATTGTTACAATTCCTGAAAGAAGAAACAGACCGTATCAATAATGACCTCAAACAACCTCTGGACTTGCCCGCGCCTGAACGCCTCACGTTCCGGGACTTAAAAAAACTGGGATGCAAGGATTTATTCATTGTTACAACCGAGTGCTTCATGAGAGGAAACGAAGGCGGATCGGAACAAAAAATCTGGTGTCACCTGACAACGCCGGATGCGCCTGTAGCGGCGGTCATTCTCGCATCCATGGCTGTGCCCGTTCTGTTTCCCGGCGTCACCTTCAAACAGGATGAAGACAAGATATTCAGCGTGATTCCCAACAGTACCCATGACCCTTTCGCCATGCTGAATTTTGACGGCGGGATCACGAATAATTGCCTGCTCAAGCTGTTTGATTACCGATGCTACCTGAATGACGGCGAGATTGAACGTCATGAAGATGATAAGGAATCCATGAAATTCCTTGCTGAAATTGCCGATTTTGAAAAACCCGATTTCGGGTTCGATCCTGACTTGCGAGTAAAAAATCCCCACACCCTCGCATTCGCTTTATATCCCTCATCGGACATCCCTAAAACACCCATCATCGGCTATAATCCTCTCGCCATTGGTCAGGCCATCATCAATGGATTCCTGCTTAGCAGACTGAATGAACTGCTGAGGGACAATCACGAAAGAATCATTGTCGTTAACAGTCCGATCGCCATGACAGATTTTGACGCGAATGAGGAATTGCAGCAACAAGCCATCCTCGCCGGAGCGCGGGCGGTGTCCAGGTATTTGGGTTTAACCGATGCCATCAATGAAGAAGAATACAAACTGCCTCGAAAATATCCGACAAATCCTGCTCCCCATCCAGCGCACAGTGTTCCAGCCCTAAGCGCGGCCGAGTGTTTCCTGATGTGGGGCAGTGTTACCTTCACAGAAAATCCCCCATCCCCCGCGACTCCTCCCGCTGAAAAAGCCAGACGACCAGCCCTGCATAAGTAATAGCAATGCATAGCCTGTAGCCGCGCCATCAATTATTGCTATTCATAATGATATTTTCTTTTGCCGTACCTGGCGCTGATATGCCGGGACAGCCATTCCTCTTCTTATTCCTTGCACTATACTTCGAATAAGAACGAGGACATAAAATTGAAACTTCAATCGGAATACGTTGATATTTATCAATACCCTACCAAAATCGCCCGATTAAATGAAAAAGCAGATGTGGTATTCGGCGACCTGGACGGAAACGCGATCAAATTCCTCTATTTTCTGATCCGGGAGGGAATACTCGATTTGCAGCCGGCTGATTACCAAAAGCTGGTTTCTATATACCAGACGCCTATAGAACGTTTGTCAAAAGCCGCCATTAGTGAATTTCATCATGTCGTTTCAAACGCCAAAATCAGTCAGCCCTTGCCTAAGATACACATGATTGGAGATGACCTGGCGGACCGGGGACAAAATGACCTGTTTACCTTGTTCATTTATGAAAAACTGAACAAGGAAAAAGCGGATTTTGAAGTACTTCATTCCAACCATGGCGCGCAATTTCTAAAACAATATGACATTGGCCTGGATAATGAGAACATGACCTTATATAGAGGCGCACATCACTCTTTTGGATTGTCCCTGCATAACATGCAAGACCTGCTGGATCGCGAGCTCATTTCACTACAGGAAGTGACCGGCCTGGTGGATCAGCATTATCTTCCGCGATTGAAATTGCTGAGTTACATCGTTGAAAACGATCAATTGAAAATTCTCAGCCATGCTCCCGTGGACGAATCCCGGGTGAAAAACCTTGCCGCCCTGTTTGGCGTGACCTACACTGAAGCTTCCGCGCAAGACATGGCGGCGATGCTGGACAGGATCAACAATATATTTCAAATCTTGTGCCAAGGCCCTCTCGACTCATCCCAGCCTGACCGCGTCAAGGAACTGGCCAGACTTTGCGAGGTCGAATATTCAGGCGGCAGTATCATGGAAATTGATCAGACTATCAGAAAAATCAATGCTGTCATGGGAGCCGGGATCGATGTTACCCAACCGGGCTTTTTACAGCAAATTTCTGTCATACCCCAAATTGAAGTCTTGCTGAATGACAGGTACAGTGATTTGAAAAAGACCGCGGCCAGCATGACTTCTCATACCGGCACCGTCCCGCCATCCTTTGTTACCAATATTCACGGCCATGTCAGCACTGAAGCTTTTCCTGCGAGCGCCGGATTGAAATGGCGTTATGTCAACCTGGATGGGAATCTGGGCAAGGGAAAGATCAACCAGGAAACTTACATTGTGCTGACCAGCAATCATGATTATAAAAGCATACTAACTATGGAAGCGGCCGCTGCGCGAAGCAGCCATTCTCTCCAACATTCTGTTTCAGCCTCTCTTGAAAAAGTCGGTCTGCTTGCTCATCCACACAAACCGGCTGCACCGCAAACCACGCTTATCGAAGCCGAGAAAGATAAAAACAACCCCTCAAAAAACGTATAGCCGGAAAAATCCGTTGCTTGCGAAGAAAAACTAGCCCGCTTTGGGTGTGGGGATAGTTGACGGCTGTTGTGGGAGCAGATTTTCAAATCCATTTTCAATCAAAACATGCCTAAGATTATCCTGCTTGATGGGCTTTTCAAGTATCGCATTTGCCTTTTCATATGGCTTGCCCATTTCTCCGCCAGGCCAGTCCCGCACCGTTGACCATGAAAAAATAAAACTTGGGTTAACGCCATATTTATCTTCAATGTCACGCACTTTTAGCGTAACCGCATCTCCATTCGCAGCAGGCATTTCATAATCCATCACAATAAAATCAAAGCTACGTTTCGTCGATGCGATTTTTCCCTCCACTGCCTTGACGGCACTGTCAATTTCAGTTGCAAACTGAATGGCATCGAGCGGAACACCCAATACTTTGGACATAACCATTGAAGCAACTTTACGATTTGTTTGATTATCGTCGATAATTAAAATTGAGGGTTTGTCTGTTTGAGATTTGGCATGCGTAAACATAATTAAGTACTCGCTCGTTTTGTTAAGTTATATGTAAATTATAGCAAACAGCATAAGCTAATGATTTTGAGAGGAATTATTCAAGGCCGCCGCTGCCGCATATTCATGCGCGCTGGATGGACGCAGAAATGGAATCTGGCTTCCACGATGAAATGCGGCTTTGACGCACAACGCCGAAATAATCATGATTCCGCTTTGACTTGACCCCGGATTCCCTAGTTTCTATTATGGAATAAGAGGGAAAGACCATCATGAAATATGTATTCATCACCTTTAGCGGACTCAGCCTCCCGGTAGCCTATAAATTACAGCAGGAAGGCAACGATGTGGTTGTAGGGCAGATTGGTGATATTAAAAGTTATGTGATGGAAGAAGAAGCCAAGAAAGCCGCCGAAACTTCTCTCAATCGCGAAAGACGGCTGCGGCTTTTCAGGAACATGGTAAAGATACAACCCGCCGAGCGGGTCGTTGAAAATCTGCGTTTGGCGAAAAGCGCCAGCGATTATTTCGTATTCTTTGAGGAAAATAATTTATACCGCTGGGCAGATCAGGTTCGTGATCTGGGATTTGAAGGCAATTTCCCAACCAGGGAAGATTATCTGTTTGAAGTTGACCGCGACAGAGCCAAGGCATTCGTAAAAAAGCATTATCAGAAACTATATACTCCTGAAGTAAGAGAGTTCGCCAAAGCTTCCGATGCCATCAGTTTTTTGAAGGAGACCAGAGATATCTGGGTTCTGAAGGGCAAACACGACCATGCCAAGACTTATGTACCCACCATGAATGATGTCGATCTCGCGAAAGGCCAGCTTATCGAAATGCTCAACAATTTTCCCCAGGAATATGAACGCCTGGGTTTCATCCTTGAACTTTTCATTCCCTCCATCATTGAGCTCACTCCCGAAAAAATGTATTACGATGGCGTCCCGCTCGCCACCACCATGAACTTTGAAAACAAATCCTTTGGCAGCGGCAATATATCCATACAGACTGGCTGCGCGGAAGACCTGGTTTTTCCCACCGACATGGAAGACAGGATAAACAAAATATGCTTTCCTCCTGTTGTGGATGAAATGGCGCGCCAGCATAAGGGATTGTTTATTTGGGACGCCTCCATCCTGATCAACAAGCGCGACGGGAAAATGTATTTTGGAGAATTCTGCTCAAACCGTCCGGGGTACAATTCGTTTTTCACTGAACTTGCTCAAACCGGACCGGTAACGCAGTTTTTCGAAAAAATCGTGCGCAAGGAATCTCCCTTTTCCCTGGGTACCGTTGGAACATCCGTGAGACTTTTCAACTTAAGCCGTGACGAAGATACGGAACATGTCGCGGCCAATATCTCCGTAGATTACCGTCAGGAAATTGAAAAAGATCTATGGCTGTGGGATGTGCGAAAAAACCAGCGCGGCAAACTGGTCACTGTGGGATCTGACTGGAATCTCGCGGTCATTACGGGCGCGGGCAAATCCATCGATGAAGCCGTTGGACGCATGTACCGCAATGTCGACGGGTTTGCTTTTGTCGGAGCCTATTACCGTTCCAAGGACGATTACTTGTCACTGGACTATTCCACTTCCATCATCAATCGTCTTAATTACGGCCTGGAACGCGGGTTATACCGCCTTCCATTTGACGTCAAGGTAGGTGAAATCCAGACCCGATAACACCCCAAGAATCATGCCTCACCGCTTCGCGCCGGCCGGTCACTTTACGCAAACATAGACCTTCGTCGCGTATCCATATCAGGCCAACAAGTTCATTTGTTTTTATGCGGCAGGGTTTCCCGGGGTTCTTCTGTTTTTACCTGCTGATCCTGTTTGTGCGCCTGGCGTTGAAAAACTTCCACCTCTTGCAATACATCAGCGCAGGCTTTACGTATCTCACCCAATATCCTGTTAACATCTTGCGGCGACTTTTGATGCTCCGACGGCAGATGAGGATTTTTCTTCAATTCTTCTATCTCAAGCAAGGCTTGTTTTAATTTGTTAACCGCTCGATCATACACATTACCATTAGTTTTCAATTCCGCGCTCAATCTTGTGAAGCCCGCGATATGCGACTCAATACTTGCTGAAAGATGTTTCAATACGTCCATGGGATTATGCCCGCCAGCCGTATAGGAACCGCTCGCGGTCGATAAATCATGTATTGCGGCAGGCGCCGCCCCGCGCGTCTGACCGGCGGTTTTTTGTATCTCCGTGCGGGTGACATTTTCATTTTGTGTCGCCATTACCAACAGGGCTTTATTAACCATTTGATAAGTCGAGCCAAACATCTCGGATAATTTTTTAATATTAGCGAGACTTTCCTCTAACAGTTTCAAATATGCGATTGAGTTTGGATTTTCCTGAGCCTGCTTTTTTATTTCCGTGATTAAAATCATTAAATCCGCATGCTCGTCATACAGATAGATTTTGGATTTCATGCATTCAAGACAAAGCGCGCGCATTTGCTTGATGTCTCCGCCATTGACAAGCCCGGATTCAATTTTTTGACTGGACTGTCTTAAACTGCCAATAATCTCCATCATGCGATGATTGAAATCCTGCAAGGCGAACTGCGTATTGTCATTGGCAGCCATCGCGCGGATATGCCCGGCAATTGAGTCCGAACCGGATGACAAACCGTTTATCAAAGGGTTTATTTCCTCCTGGATCATCTTGATAACACCAAGAGCCGAAGACACTTCGTTCATTGCCGCAATTCGTTTTTGTTTACGGGCACCCATCTTCACGGCAGGAAAGGGCCGCCGCGGCTCTTCCGCCGTCGAAGAAGGCCTTGATGGCACATTTTCCCAATAAGAGGGCATGTCAACGCTTAAACTTTCGAGTGACTTCAAATGCCGGATCAATAATCCAGCTGAAATCTGGGCACTCGGATCAGAAGGAAAGCGCGGATCGTGTATTTTTTCGTTATTTAATATTTTCAGGTCATCGCCGTTCATTTTCTCAATGCACATATCAAGCTGTTTTACATTTTTCTCCATCCTGGCCATCAAATCCTTTTCAGACGGCGTTAATTGAAGCCCGGGTGTATCCGATAGCCGTTGTTTCAATTCCAGATAAGCTTTATGGTCAATGCTGAAAGACGGATCCTTTGAAAGCTGAAACAGCAATGCCATGGCCTTGTTTAATTCAGCTTTTGAAGACGTTTGCGCACCGGAAGTTTTGGATTTTTCAATTTCACGCATAAACTCCTTTTGCATATAATCGCTAGGTCCGTTTGCCAGACTCAATATTCCTCTTTCAGTAAACTCTCCCTGCTTCGTCGCATTGAATTCAACCCTGGCCGTATAATCATATCTTTCCTTGAAACGGACAATAGCATCTATCGTCAACACGGCAACAAGCAGCGTATGCAGGACTTCATTTTCATTATATTTCTTATATCCTTCTATGCTGTCTCTATTGTCGATGGTTTGACTTATCCGTCCACGCAGCAACGAATTTGTTGCTATAAACAATCCTGTTGACTGCACATTAATCGCCAGTTGGTGCGCAAGATGAGCATGATAAATTTTCAAATCCTTGACGCCATGAGACTGACTATGATTTTCTATACATGACCGAAAATAATCCGACCAACTGCTTTCAGTTTTGGGATCGAAATGATCGGGCGTAAGCGCCAGCACGGTCGATGGAGCGAATAATTTTGTCCGGTTCAGTATATACTTCACCGCTCTTTCCAGATCGTTGTCAGGCACAGCGATTTGATTCCAGTCCACGCGGTTGAGAATTTCATTGAGATTATACGCCTTGGTTTGCAGCCCTTTATCAACGACAGCAATCATGACATCGCCTTTTCTTTTAATTACGACATTATCAGGATGCGCTACAATCTCATGAATCAGTTTTAACAATTTTTTATTTGCAGTTTTTTGCTTTTCATCCGATGGTTTGACCGCCGCCGCGGGTGAGTTTGCTTTTAATAATCCAACCTCGGCAACACTCCCCACTCTTGTATAATTAACTGTTTGCGGCAGACTCATTACCTCACTTTCTTTTTCTCCCAAAGAACTGTAAACCGTCGCATCGATGCCATCCATATTCTCGAAAATAGCAAATGAATGACGGACTTTCCTGCCGGTTTCCTTGTTTGATTTGAGGTATGATTCAAAGTTCGCGGCATTGATACCGTCTTTTTGAACAATACTGTTAATAAATGCAGAAAGATCTTGTTCTTCTGCTTTGGATTGCGTAACCGGCGGTGATCCTGGCTTTTGAGCCGCGTAAGCGTTGTCTCCGGCGGAACCTGATCGCGGATCGCTCATTCGCACCACTCCTCAAAATATCTGTTATTAATTTGATTTTGATGATAATTACCGCATTCTCCTTATTTCCACGCTGCCACGAACAAAAAAGTGAGTGACAGAGACATTTGCAATTATCTCAAATAAACATATTTTTCATTATTAATTATACATCAAACCAGGGAACATGCCGGCCGGCATCTCATTGATACCATGTCATCACCAGTTTTCACCAAAGGGACGCGCTTCCACTTCAAACGACCAGGCTGATGAAGGTTGCTGTGTCAGCCAGTATGCCGTCTCAGCGACTGCCGAGGGTTTCACAAAGAAATCGTCCGACTTTTCCGGCAGGCGTGCACGTGTTTCCGGCAAGTCCACGACGCCATCAATAATGATCACTGCCACATGAATGCCATGCGGCCATAAATATTTCGCCATGGATTCCGCCAGACTACGCTGAGCCGCCTTGGCGGGCGCAAACGCCGCTGTGCGAACACCCCCGCGTCTGGACGCGGTCGCGCCTATGACGATAATACTGCCATGCCGTCCCTGCTTCATTGAGGGAATCACTTCCTGGCTCACCAATAACAGCCCCAGTGTATTTACCCGCCAGCTTGATTCCAGCACTGTCGAATTGATTTCTTCCACGTTTCCCCAGGCGCCTGAGCCCGCGTTATAAATCACCACATCAATCTCACCCTGTTCACGCCGAATCTCCTGAAACACGTTTTTTACTGAGTCACCGTCGGTGACATCACACTTATACGCATGCGCCTCTCCTATGCGTGCCGCAAGCTCTTCAGCGAACAGGGGCGTACGGGCCAGTAATGCCACGCTATATCCCGCTTTTGCAAAACGTTCGGCCATCGCCGCTCCATTTCCCGGCCCCACCCCGGCTATTACACATACTTTTTTGTTCATGATTTTATCGTTTCCTTTTTATAAAATTTGATAACGGTTATTCTCCCGGCTTTCATTCCGGATATTCACCTCCTCATTGTCAAGACAACGGCATAATCCATACCATGCCTCCCCCGGAAGACTGATCCGCAACCATAAAGCGTGTAATCCAAAAGCCCTGCGCGCTGGCTGATATGATTGTCATTCGCCATGCGCCGGAATGAGCCCAAGCCGGAACCCAAAATAAAATATATCAAAAATTCACGCGCTTATCAGATTCAAATCCCTCAGCAAAACGAGAAATGACAACCGGATGACAAGATTGTCATTTCCTTGTCATTCATCAGGAAATCAGCCGTAGTAGACTGGAAAATAGCTGGTTATTGTCAGATCACAAAAGGAACACGCCCATGATCAGCGGAGTCTCTCTTATCGGCTATCTCGCGGCAAGCCTGGTTGCAGCCACCTTCTATATGCACTCCATGATCCCCCTGCGTTGCTTCGCTATCGCCAGCAATATCTGTTTTATTATTTACGCTTATTACACGTCCCCCCAGTTATACCCCATATTGATATTGCATGCGTTCCTCTTGCCTCTCAACATCAGCCGGTTATGGCAGCTGATCCATAAAAAGCCCATACAAATGGACTGGCTGCAACGTCATGATCATGCGCGATCGCCACTCTCGTTTTCCAGGGACGCCGCCTCCCTGGAAAAGCTCAAGCGAATGTCCGTTTCACGCTAAAATGCTTCTGCCTGGCCAACTCGGTCGAAGAGGCGCTAGCGCCTCTTCCACTCTACTCGTGTATTACGCCCGGGAATGAGGTAAAATCCATGCCAGTCAGAGAGGTATTACTTATTATGTTCAAGCCTGCGGCACTCTTCATCGGTTTCCGTTATACACGCGCAAAAAGCCGCCATCAGTTCATTTCCCTGATTTCATTTGTTTCGGTTGCGGGCATCGCCCTGGGCGTGACCGTCCTGATCACAGTATTGTCAGTGATCAACGGATTTGACCGTGAAATCAAAAAACAGGTTTTTGGCATGATTTCACCTATTACCATCAGCAGTTATACCGGACGATTGAACGGCTGGAAGGACATGGAAAATCAACTGCGAAAAGACCGCCTGGCGGCCGCGCCGTTCGCGAGCGGACAAGCCATGCTGACCTTTTCCAACATGACTTTGCCGGTCATGCTGGCAGGCGTTCTGCCGGCGAAGGAAATCGGCGTCTCGGCGTTACCTGATAAAATGATCAAAGGCCGGCTATCCGATTTAAAAGCAGGTCACTATGGAATTGTGCTGGGAGTCGATCTGGCGGGCAAACTGGGTGTCACGACTGGGGATGAAATCATTGTCGCGACATTAAAAGACACTTCTTCGACAACGGTCATCACGCCGCATTTTAAGAAGTTTATCGTGACAGGAATTTTCCAGGCGGGCGGAGGCGGGCTGGCTTTTGATTCCAAGATGGCTTTTATTCATTTGAACGATGCGCAGTCATTTTTCTCCCTGGGAAACGCGGTGACCGGGTTACACGTGAATATCGAAGACTTGTACCAGGCTCCCCGTATTGCAAGCTTGCTGCAAAGCCGCCTGACACCCGATGTCCGGGCGTGGGATTGGACTGAACAACTGGGAGGATTCTTTGAAAATATCCGCGTAACCAAGACGATGATGTTCTTCATTTTTGTTTTGATTATCGCCGTCGCAGCTTTCAATCTCATTTGCACCATGATCATGATCGTGAAAAACAAACAGGCCGATATTGCCATTCTGCGTACACTGGGAGCGACTCCTCTCATGATTCTGACGATTTTTGTCATCCAGGGAATCTGCATCGCGCTGGGCGGGACATTACTGGGTATCATAGGCGGCATCACACTCGCGTCAAATGTTTCAGCCATCTCCACCTGGGTCCAGCAAGCATTGCATATGCAGCTGGTGTCATCACAAGTATACTTCGTTAACTATCTGCCGTCGGAACTGCACTGGCCGGATGTCTGGCTCATCAGCCTGGTCGCGCTTGCTTTAAGCCTCGCCGCGACACTTTACCCCGCCTGGAACGCTGCCCGTATAGACCCGGTCGAGGCCTTGAATGCGGAGTAACACCGCCGCAACTTGCGCTAATAGCGATATCTGACTATTTACCCGGCCCAAACACGCCCGCGTGCTTCGCAATCAGACAAATGCCCCCTATCGCAACCGCACCCAGCGCAAAAAGAGAAAAGGCTTGAAGCAGAGACGGGCTTTTTTTCTCTTCCGGCACGGGTTGCAGTTTTTTTGACTCCGCCCAGGCTGGCAATTTTCCTGATAAATAAAACTGATTCATGCCGGTAAGATCGCAAACAAAATAAGCATAGGAATCCGCGTTATTCGTCGCCTTCATTCGGTCCGCGCCAACATCGTCAGGATAAGGCCGTGATCCCTGTCCGTTTTTCAATGCCTTTTCACCGTGGTAGTAGCCGCGGTCCATAACCCAGGCATAACGATGCGCGGCCTCATGAATCAGGGTCAACATCGCCATCAAGGGGCTTGCTTGCAACAGCCGATAGTCAAGGTAAATCGGCCCGTAATTTTCCCAGCCTATGCCTTTTCTCTCATAATGAACATAACCAATCACGCGGTTTTGTGGATTCTGCTGCTTTTTCCGGGAGATATTGGAAATAAAAACCTTGTCAGTTTTCTTTGAGTCGGATTGATTCGCGTGATACAACATGATGGCACGCATTATTATTGATTTATTGATGTTAGCCAAATCAACATCAGGTATTTGATTGATATTGGCATCTATTTCCCTTATATCAATAATTTTCTTCCTGATCCTGTCTTCGTAATAAGACACATCCCATCCATTTACAGTCTTGCTAAGAACATAAGTTTTACCCGAAAAATTTGCGATTTCGGCATTACCCGGTTCGCGGGGAAAAATTTCCAGATTAAGCTCCAGTTCGCCCAGAAAGCCCTTGAATACCTTCAACAGATTGTTTCTGATCGGAAAAATCATGGCGAGTATATTATCAATGGAATTGTTGGTTATATTGATATAAAAATGGCGCTTCAACATCTTAAGCGCATTCAATATTTCCTGATCCGCCCCTTCATCAATCAAAAGCTGCTTGATATTGCCTCTCTGTCTGCGCTCAACCGCTTGTTTTTGGGAAAGATAACTGCATAATTGGTCCACCAGCGTCACCGCCCGCTCCAGACGGAAGATGGCTTCGTTATAAACCTTATTGAGCATGACAATTTCTTCGCGCGAATGCGGCTGGGTCTTTAGTTTTAACGATAAGATCTGACCGGACTGGGTAACAGGTGACGCTGATTTCTTATCCGATACGATATTTTTGCGATGCATGGATTTTTCTCGCCTCGTTTCATTTCTATTTATATAAACCAGATAATATTGGAATTCTTATTCGTTTATCTGGAAGAAACAGTATACAAAGGCAAGATTAAGCTAATATGATATGAAAGCCGCCTGGCGCGATCGAATTGAATAATGACATCTGAAATCCAGACGCTCTGACGCCGTCAGAATGGCTTAAGCGATGTCTGTGGAAAATGAGCGAACCCATTCTGTGCAGCGATTTTTCGGGGGGTCAGATCATCTGACCGCGCCTGATCAGGATCACATCCGGCTTCGAGCAACAATTTTACTATCCCGCTGTTTGGATATTGCGCGGCAATATGCAACAGCGTGGTTCCATCACGCAACGCTATGCGCGTCACATCCGGAAAGGCTTTCATAATTTCGTCAAGCTGGTTTGCTGCATTCCTTTCCACCGCTGAAACCGCCGCTGCCAGCACCAAATCGTCACTCGCCCTGGTCAGATATTGCCGCACTGCGTTGCCATCCTGATTCCCCGTCAAAAACCGATAGACTTTTCCCAGGGCGTTGAGAATCAATTCATTGTTAACTGGAAATGACAATTCGCCAAATTTCTTTTTCATTCTAATGCTGCATTCTTCAATCAGGTTAAAAGAACTTAATGCCTGACCGATTTCATTTGTCGGCAATCTGACCGCAGCCTGCTTCAAATAATTCAGCGCTTCGGAACGATATTCATTATCATCTTGAGCAATCGCATCAATCAGTGAATAGAGTCTCAAATACTGCCTGGTTTCGTCATGCAAAATCATGCCGGGAAACATGGCAGATGAATTTTCCAGCGCATGAATGCGCCGTAAAGACGCGCCTTGTTCAAGCAGAAACTGAATTACCGGCACCTTGTCCTCACTGCATGCCTGAACAAGAAGCTTGTCCAAATGAATTTCAAACAAATGCCTCAACTGATCCGCGCCGGAATCCTGCTCGTCACGGGCAGGAACAAGATCAATGACGGCAAATGAAAACTCGTGCAGGATTTTAGTCAATGATATCTCATTATATGTTTTGAATCTTATCTTTTGAACAAGTTCATTAGCCTGTCTTAATAGTTTAACCGCCGCAGTGATTTCTCGAGCACAACCGCTTACGCTCAGCTTTTGCAGCTTGTCGCATGCTGCCGCCTTAGAGAAGGAAAAATGTTTTTGGTCGATATTTTTCAATAATTCGCCCTGATGATACAGAATGATTCTCCCCAACTCGATTTCAGCCTCATCCAGAGAACAGCGCTCCGTCTTCTCAATCCGGGTCATCATGATAAGAAACTGGGTCAGCCTGGACGCCAGTTCCGGACTATATCGTTTCGTATCCAACAAAATAAAAGGCGAATCCGTTCCGGGTGTCTGTTTTTTCGCGTTGTTCATCAGATAATGAATCCCGAGAATTTCAGAAAAGACCATTCCCAGGGAGAAGACGTCACTTTTATAGTCCGTGCTTTCTCCATTGAAAATTTCCGGAGCGGCATATCCAATTGTCCCGGGTGCGGAACCTGCATCCTTTTCCTCCGCCGGTTTACTCATGTCGAAGTCAATCAATTTGACAACCGGATTATCACGATTGGAAGTATCCGCCACAAGATTGGCGGGTTTAACGTCCCGGTGGACCACTCCAAGCTGATGAATGGAACGCAGCGCGGAAATCGCATTAAAACACAAACCCAGCAATTGCGCGGATGTGTACATCTGCCTTTCTTTCATAAATTCATCCAGATTGAGTCCATTCACGGCATCCATAAAAAACAGTGTCGTAAATGCGGTCTTTTTTCTGTCCACGAAGTAAAAGCCCGCTTGCGAATAGCCGGCAGCGATATTGAATTCATATTCCCGGCGCGTGCGTTCACAGGAAAGTTCATCGCTATGGATTTGTTTCTTTACCAGCAGACCCGGTGTGTCACGAAAATAGATATGCTGTCTGCACAGAGTAAACACACCTTTAACCCGATATATTTTTACTCCGAATTTTCCATCATGAAACTCATCGCCTATCAAATAAAAATATCTTTTATCCTGTTCAGATGTGTCTTGTTTCATTAACAGAAGCGGGGGCTCGGTGTTTAATTCATATTCTGATGCGCGCAGCGAGAATGCGGGAAAATCAGACTCATAAAAGATCGTCTTGTCAGTCTGCCTGGACAGCCATTTCAATATTAAAAGCGATTCTTCCTTCTGCATGACGAGAGGATTGATATATTTCTTTTTTTTTGAGGGAACGGGTACTTCTCGCGCTCCATAAGATCGCTGTGACGATGCCGGGGACGTGTAAAGGGAAGAAGCAAAATCAACTTGAGAGAGCGGCCTGAGAAACATTCAGAATTACCTTTAAAATCATTATTATGCGCACCAACCATCGGTGCGGCGCCTCGAATTGTTTCCTCATTATAATGGTCATTTATTAAGCAAATATTAATACCGCGCCGGCGATAACGCAGAATGGGGAGGGATCAGAAAGCTCAAGCTTTGCGAATGTGCGACTTAAATGTCGGAATAATTTTGACCCTGCGAATTTGAGAGCCTTTGACTTCTTCGATCACAGCATCAAACTCATTGAAAGATATTTTTTCACCGGCTTTTGGCAGCGTGCCTGCCCGCACAATGATAAGGCCTGCCAGCGTATCCAGATCTTCTTCATCAACGTTGAGGGAAATATCACGATCCAGCGCTCTTTCAAGGGAGTAAATTGAACACTCACCTTTTGCGGTAATGGTATTGTCCGCGTTCTTGATCCAGTCATCTTGTGTTTTGTGAAACTCATCTTTGATACGGCCAATCAGGACATGCAGCAAGTTATCCAGCGTGACAAACCCCAGAAGATTTTCCCTGCCCTTGTAGATGAGCGCGAAATGCGGCATGCCTTCCCGGAACTTCCGCAGCAAATCAATCGCCGGCAGTTGATGCGACACTTTTAACACGGGCCTGATATAAGGCTCAAGGGAGGTGATCTGCTTCTGCTGATACAGCGCGGCAAACAAATCCTTGACGTGCACAATGCCGATAACTTCATTTTTCTCCGGATCAAATACCGGATACCTGCTATACCGTTTTTCGATAACAATTTGCATGAGTTCTTCAATAGACTGCCGGATATCCAGCAATATGATTTCTTCACGATGGCGCATCACTTCCGTTACCTGAAGATCGGCGAACTCCAGGGTATGCTCGATAATTTCGGATTCTTCCTTTGATAATTCTCCTTGCGTATGACTGGTGCTCAGAATCAATTTAAGCTCATCTGCCGAATAAAAACTCTCATGGTTGACGGCCACGTCCAGGCCGATGATTCTGAGAAAAAAATTGGAACAGGAATTCAACAGCCAGATAGCCGGATACATCAGCCAGTAAAATCCGTACAATGGCACGGCAGTCCAGACTGAGATGGTTTCAGATTTACGGATAGCAAGCGATTTAGGCATCAATTCGCCAACCACGATATGCAGAAACGAAATAAAGGAGAAAGCGGTGAAAAATGCGATCACTGTCACCCATTGAGGCGATGTGATGCCAAGAAACCGAAAGAACGGCTCCAACAAATACGCGAACGCAGGCTCGCCTATCCAACCCAGCCCCAGAGACGCGAGTGTTATACCCAGCTGACAGGCTGACAGATAAGAATCCAGGTGTTTGTGCACCTGCTCAAGAATGCCGCCGCGAAATCCATAAGCTTTTCTGATCGTTTGTAGCCGTGTACCACGCAACTTGACCATGCCAAATTCGGCGGCGACAAAAAAAGCATTCATGAGAACAAGCAGAAATGCCACAGCAATCAAAAGCAGGTTGGTTATCATAATTCAGCCTATCTTGTCAGATAGCGTATTATCCATCGAAACCAGGCCGCGATCTAGAGTTGATTTGTTATCTGCGCCCAAGCTGTTTGGCAGGCAAACCATCTTGGCATTTATGATAGACCGCATGAATGCTCATTTTCTTCAGGATGCCGGATTTCCTGTTGCAGCTCGGCCATTTTTCTTTGATAGCACTTCATCCTGAAGGCTTCATCCTTTCTGCAGCGCATTTTTTCCTCGCGGTTGAGGCGGAGCAGCATTTCTATATATTCGCATTCGACCTCGCGTGACTGCGCATTCCATTTATTGCCGAATGTTCCACGCATGACGATATCAATCAGACGATTCTTGATTACGGCGGGCGATTCAGTCGTATCCCTGAGCAGATAAGGAACCCTCTTGCGCGACACGGTCTTGTGATTTTTAATATCTGAAAATGCATCTTCCATCATTTTAAAAAATTTATTCAATCCTTCCACGGGATTCAGTTTTCCCATTGATACTTCGCGTATGATTTCCAGACCCTTAGTCCGGCATTCGCAAGTATTCTCCAGCTCGTCATCCAGTTGATTCACAAACGCAGGCAATTCAACGGTTGCATTAAGACTATGCAGGAAGTGTGTGCCAGTTAGAATGCTATGCGGGTCTCCAGGCTTTTCAAAAACCTGTTTTGGCGAATTATCAACAAACGCGCCAAAAAAACTGCTGTGGCATGCCTGGGTGATATTCGTACCCAGCGGGGAATTACGACCCCGGCCAAACTGCAAAAATGTATGGCCCATGCCGGGAGTATAATGAGTGCCATAATACGCGACCAGCGTATAAAAGAAGTAATCCACTCTGGCGGCGGCATGATACAGTATCCGGTCTTTTGATTCCAATAGCAGCAATTCTGGCGCTTGCTTCTTGACCTCCAGTTCTTCCATTGAAGTATCCAGACTCAAGGCTGCAGTATGATTTTCCAGATAACTGAATTTCTGGCGCTTCGCCTGACGGTGCGGCCGCGCTGCCGCGTCGCTCCCATGAGACAATTGGCGCATTGCTGACTGAGCTTCGGGAGCGCGATTCTCTGCTTTCCGCCTGGAAACCGTTCCTATGTCCTGACCGGCGAGTGAGGACTGGTTTAATCGAGCATAAAGCAAGGCGTGTGTGGATGTGCGGCTGCGCGTCCCATACAAGCGGGAATTCAGCCGGACCGCTTTGGAAATTGGATTGACTCGCATCATCAGCAGGTTCCCTCCTAAAAGATGAATATCCATTCAACCATTACGAGTAACGCATGAATCACGCGACAGACCAGGCTGGAACCTTTTCACTATATCACACACTGACAAAAGACAAAACAGGACAAACAAGGCTGATCGCAGCCTGCAACATGGCATGGATGAAAATCGGCTGAATCAAGAAAAACCCGGGTTTTTCTCCCGGGAACTTATGAATTATCGAATCATGTTTCTTATTTGGCCGTCATAAATTTGTCTGTCATGTCCATGATATAAGCCGGCTGTGCCAGCGGCATTTTCAATAGCGGCGCTTTTTCTGAAAAATCAATTTTACTCATGGAAACGCCTTTCACAGTCATATCATTATAGGTCCGGTAATATAAAATCTTGTGCGATAAATCCTTGAAAACAACCCATTGAGTAATATCACTGGACTCCTTGCCTTGGTCAATCGATCGCACCAGACCAGCGGGTAAATCCACGTTATTTATCAAGTGCTGCGCGAGATTCAGCGCGTCTGCGGCTGTCTGTACCGGATAAACGGAGTTCAGCATGAATGAAATTTTAGTGAATCGTGACGGAGGGCTTGCGTCCCCGGGCAGGCCCACGCTGCCGGATCCCATGCCTGTGGAAGAAAAAGTGAACCCGCCGGCTGTCACCGGTTTGGGACTGTAAGGGGATAAGTTAAGATAATTGCGAAGATTAGTTATCTGCCAGTCATACGTGGGTGAATTTGTCAGCACCCCCATGAAATCATATATCATCATTTGCCCACGAACGAACTCCACAACAATTCCTTTTCCCGTCGCATCCTGTATGACTGCGTGCAAAGGAAAAATCGCGCTGCCCAGGCTTGGCAGGGTTTGCTCGTAAACAAAAATATTCGCGAGCGCCTGACGCACTTCATCAACCGTTTTAAAATTACCCAAGACCCAGTCTCCAAAGTGGTAATAAGGAATGGATTGGCTTTCCTTCCCCTGTGGAACAGCTTGATATTGCGTTTCACCCGGGAGATAAAGATATTCGAATGACAAGCCGTTTTCATTGATGCCATCCACGGTGATATCCTGGTTCATTCCGTCAATATAAAGGTAGCCGTATTTTGCTTTCCAGGACATGGCGGGTTTGCCATCCGGTGCGGTGTCAGCAAACTGTCTCATGCGGTTCGAGCTTCGCAGGTTAGCATTCATGTCAACGGCAAATTCCATGCTGCGACCAACAATCAGCGTTCCATCCTTCGCCATCACCCGAAAATCAGTGCAGGCGTCGGCGGGTGATGAAACAGCAAGCAAAGAGACTGCGCAGGACATTAGAAAAACGGAAAGTTTATTCATGTGAGCCAAACTCCATTTTTGCCGGATGATGAATTTAATATATCATAAACCCGCGCTCCGACAGGTAAAATGCATGTTAAATAAATGATATTATTAATTTTTTATTATACATTCATTGCCTGCGCCCGCTTCGAATCGACAGCTTCGCTCGTAAAAAAACCGCGAAAATGCCCCGCTGTAATTTAAGAGAAAATTCAATAAAGTCGCGATAAGATAGTATGACCACCCTGTCTCTGTCACAGGAGCACCCCATGATGCGACCAAGGGCCACAGAACAAGACACTATCGACTCTGCCGAAGAACTCCTACAACTGCGGCTGATGAAGCTGAAATATGATTTCGACTGGTCAAACATCAACCGCGACAAGCGCGCAGCTGAGCTTCTGAAATTATGGCTTGAATGCATCCAAGGTTCGGCCAGTGTTTCAATACCCACCGTGACGCACACTGTTGCAGCCCGGCATCCTTCAGACCTTGAATTCAACACTCGCGCTGTCATGATGCTTGCCCAGGGAGGTCACGCAGAAGCTCAATACAAGTTAGCCCAATTCTATCTTGGCCGCGGCCAGCAGGATCAGGCAGTGTCCTTGCTGACAAGCGCCGCCAGACAAGGTCATATGCCTGCGCAGTTTCATCTGATACGGATTTTTCATTCGGGACTTCCGGACCTGCCTCGCAACCAGGAGCAAGCGAAATCATGGGTTCAAATCCTGACACGCCAGCTACAGGAAGAATATTTTGAGACGGTTTCCGCTAACGAAACGGAGTCAACGGCCAGAAGACTGGAACAATTTCACAAACAGGTGACTGATTTTCTCAAATCCAAACCTGATCTTGCGGATGAGACGCCTCTTCTCTTGCGCGCGCATCCCGCACTTGACTATCTGTCTAGCCGCGGTGATGTGGTGCGCGCCGTGGAAGCCTTAAACAAGCTGCTCCATGCCTTTCAGAGTCATGCCATCATCAGCGAAAGCAAATGGACAATAGCGAATATTTGTAACAACAGACGCTTGCGCATGGATGAGCAAAGTCATGAATTATTGCGCCCCATGGCTGTCATTTCATTTTCTCTGGGTAGCGAACTTTTTACCGTGACAGATAATTATCTGTTCAAATTATTCATGAAAATGCGAATTCATTATCATGGCATTCTGGAGGCGACCATCAACAAGCGCGCCTGTATATTGTCCATTGATGATGAAGCGCTGCTGCGCGACATCCCGCGCTTGTGCGCCGTTTACAATATCCAGACAACCGCGGTGATCCTCGATTACTTTCAATATCCCGGTACAAGCCAGCCTGCCGCTCCGCCCCGGCAGAATGCCGGTCTTGTACTGCAAAAGAAAGCTTTTTTACTGGAATTAAAAGCCGAAGTAAATAACACATCGTGGGACACCAAAGCCGTCAAATTCTATGGTTATTATACGCCGGAACACATTGCCAGCATGCGGGAGCTGCTAAAATCCCTGCATGAAAGCTCGGCCAATGAAACCGTTGACACTCTGTTTTGCGCACTGGAAGAACTGATGAGCACGATCAAGATTAAAAAGCGTTATCCCGAGGTGGATAATTTATATTCCCGCATCCGTTCTCGCATCAACGATCTCAATCAATTAAAATCTGGCCCGGATACCAGCCTGGCGAAAGGCTATGCTTAATCAACCCGCGGTAAAAACGCGCACGTTCAACGTTCCTTGAGCATTCTTGAAAAAGGCATCGGCCAATTGACGAGGCATTTGGTTCACATTACGCTATCTGATTTCATTTCTGGACATGGATCTGTTTTAATGTCTAAGCTTAAACGCTGCATCACATTTTTATACATATTTCTCTGCGCCGGTTTCATATTGAGCACGCTGGCTCTGGCATGCAGCCGTGAGATCATCCCTATAAGGAGAACTGCATCATGTTCAATATCATCATAAAATTTTATAACGCATTCCGCTATTCATGGAATGGGTTAACACAGGCATGGAAAACACAATGGGCATTCCGAGTAGAAATTATTCTGTTGGCAGCCGCGACCCCTTTGGCCTTTTATTTCAGCACAACACCGATTGAACTGGTCCTGATGATCACTTCTGTTGTATTGCTCCCCCTGCTGGAATTGCTGAATTCAGCCATAGAAACAACCGTGAACCGCATTGGACTCGAATACCATGAATTATCCGGCCGGGCAAAAGACATGGCTTCCGCTGCCATATTCGTCGCCGGCCTCAATGTGCTGATTACCTGGGGAATTATTCTGGTCTCTCACTTTTCTTGAACCACATCGCAAATTAACCGCATCCGAACGTTATGCGTCCAAGGGTTCCGGCCTGTCATTGCGATGCGTCTAACCAGTCAGGCCATTCTTTATTTGTATCAGACAGGCATTCAGGAATAGAATGACATTATTTTAAAATGGACTATCACGACGAAGAGATATCTCATGTCACGGAAATCACTGCCCTTATTTTCCTCGCTGTTACTTATGTTCGCCAGCATTCCCGCACTGGCCGCCGGTTACTCTTGTCAAAGCCTGACCAATACTATCCACGACGATATCGTGCAGTATGGTGACACCCTGAAAGATCAGCGTCTTCCCTGGATGCGTCTGGACTGGCTGAAGGAACAGCTGGGCAGCAGTGATTCCAGCGACACATCCGGGAATGAAAACCGTTATGAATGGAGTTGTGAAAATGACAGAGGCCGCCTGGTGGCGCAGGCGGACAAAAACGGCAATCTACTGCGCGTGAGTGGAGAGTATACTTCAGATAACGGAAGCGGCCTGTTTTCGACAGAGATTCCGCAGACCCGTTCAGAGCAGGAATTCAATCAGCTGCTATCGCAAATCAGCATTGCACCGGAATCCAGCCTCCTGCCGCCGTCCCAGCCTTCGAACGCCGAAGATATCAAGTGCCGGAATGTGATCGCGCAGATCCGCTCTGATATTGCTCAACTGCCCGCCTCCGGTCAAATTCCGCATTTTTCTTGGATGGACTTGTCCTGGCTGCAGCAAAAACTGGGTAACGGAGTGTCAACTGTAACCTATGACTATGTCTACACCTGGAATAATTACAGCCTGTTCGCGGGTGTGGACGGCTCCCTAATTGAACTGGGAACCGCTCCCCAAGGCATACATCCCAAAACCCTTGAAGAAGCCATGAGCTCCCTGGGTCATCCCAAAAAATCGGTTTCCGAAAAAATAGACCAGATCACCTGGCAATGCCCGCCCGGCAACAATTCGACGCTGACTTTTCAAACCGACAAGGACAGGGTTTTGACAACCGTGATGGGACGAGACTGTGGCGAAGAAGGCTGCGATATGTTTTTTGCGCCGCTCGCAGAAAGCGCCCTCAAACACAAATTCAAGCAGCAAGTTGAAAAAGAGACACAATCCAGAGTGGAAGCGCTCGCGGCAAAACTCAGGGATTATAATGAATATTATAAAACCGCTTTTGACAGCCAGGATCAGCTCGATAACGATGTCGCAGCAAAAATCAAAACCTATTATTCCAGCCTAAGACAATGCGTGCCCGGAATTTATCAATATGCATTGCCGGTTTTGCAGGAATTCCTTTTCAATACGTCCGTTATTAGCAAACAAAATGACGGCAGCTGCCCGGTGGTAACGAGTTTCACTATCAAACAGATAGGCAAAGTCGTATTGAAGTGCGAATTTCAACCGCAAAGCCTGCGGTTATTCACCGACCAGGAAGCCCTGGCCGCGGCCCAGGGCGCGGCAAATTTCGACAGCGAACACCCCAGCGAGCTGCAAAAAGCTGTAAATAACGAATGTAAGCGGTATATTGACGGTACCCCCTGACAAACTGATAGAGCCAGCTTCTTCGCTTGCCTACTGAGTATATTTTGATCTTCAAAAAAGAAATTGCTTATATTGATGCCAAATCATAATGGCGTGATAATTTTTTTAATGCTTAAGAACATTTTTTTCTCTTCATTAACTTATAATGAATATAAATGGAGAGGAAATCATGACTAAAAAACACCATGCATCCCGTTCCAGACCGGTTTCTAATAAAAATGCCCCTGCCAAACCGGCCACCACCACACAAAAATTCATTAGTCACATGAACCGCCTCATCGCCACCCAATCGCAACTGGTGGACGCGAACTTCAATCTCGATTCATTTCTGCAGGAAGCAGCGCGCCAGATACAGTTGATGACCGCCGCGACAGGCGCGGTAGTGGAACTGGCCCACGGCGAAGAAATGGTATTCCGTGCCGCTTCCGGCACCATTGAAAAATACACCGGCCTGCGCGAGGATAAAAACGCGAGTATCTCTGGATTGTGTCTTGGCACGCATCAAATCCTGCGCAGCGACGACACGGAGAACGACCCGCGCGTGAATGTCGAATTATGCCGCAAGATACAGGCAAGATCACTGGTCGCCGCCCCGCTGTTTCATGGCGGCAATGCCATAGGCGTGCTGAAAATCACTTCTGACAAATGCAATTCTTTTGACGAGTTCGATGTACAGACTATCCGCCTGATGGCCGGCATGGTAGGATCCGGACTAACCCGTCAGATGTTGCATGATAAGGCGCAGCGATTGTCCGAAGAAAAAAAACGGGCACAGGAAGAATTGGCAAAAGTGGAAAAGCAGCTCAAGCACATGTCCCACCACGATTACCTCACAGGCCTGCCTAACCGCAATTCATTTAACGAGCAATTGGCGCTGACATTATCAAAATCAAAGCGAAAAAAACAACTGATCGCGCTAATGTATTTGAACATTGATCATTTCCAGAATATCAATGACACCATGGGGCACGCCGTGGGTGATAAATTGCTGCATGCTTTCGCCATGCGCCTGAAACAATGCATACGTTCATCAGATGTCGCCGCGCGGCTGGGCGGAGATGAATTTACCTTGCTGATTGACGACATCAACGAAACCCAGGATGCGATTGTGATCGCTGAAAAGGTCTTGCAAGCCATGCGTAAACCTTTCAGCATCCAGAGCAAGCCGCTGCATATCACTACCAGCATAGGCATCGCCTTTTTAAAAGATGCGGACATTAGCGTGGATGAATTCATCAAACAGGCAGACCAGGCACTTTATGTCGCCAAAAATTCAGGGCGCAACACTTATTATGTTTTTGATACCGAGCTGCTTTATGAGCGCAGCCCTTGATAACGTACACACTGCGCGATGCAAACAGCGGGGCGTGTCAGCGTGAGCAAACAAGTGTTAATCCTGGGAGGCTACGGAAATTTTGGCAAGCTGATTTCCATTGCGCTAGCCAAGGCGCACATCCCCATCATTATTAGCGGCAGACACGCGAACAGGGCTGAGCAATTAGCAAGTGAAATCAGCGCCGCCTATGCTGGCGCGCAGGTTGAAGCCGCCTCGTTTGATGTCGCGGCAGAGCTTGATGCCAATTTAAAAAAATATCATCCCGCGGTGGTAATCAATACTTGCGGGCCATTTCAAACGGCGGATTATTCTGTTGCTCAGGCCTGCATTCGCAATCAATCTCACTACATTGATCTCGCCGATGCGAGAGAATTTGTCAATGGCATTACCTCACTGAATACACCGGCAAAAGCAAATGACGTGATAGTCATTAGCGGCGCGAGCACCGTGCCCGGATTATCCTCGGCGGTGATGGAAAAATATAAAGACCGGTTCAAAGTCATTGAGTCATTGACTTACGGAATCAGTCCGGGAGCAAAAGCGCCCCGAGGACTGGCAACCACACAAGGCATACTGACTTACCTGGGGAAACCCCTGAAGCCGGTGCGAGGCCAGACGCACCCGCGTTATGGCTGGCAGGATTTGTACCGCCAGAATTATCCGCAGCTGGGCAAACGCTGGATGGCGAATATTGATATTCCAGACCTGGATATTTTCCCTGAAAAATACGGCATCCAATCCATCCGTTTTTCCGCCGGCATGGAAAGCAGCATTCTGCATCTTTCCATGTGGGCCTTGTCCTGGCTGGTCCGATTAGGATTACCCATCAATTTAAGCGCGCACGCGCGCGGGCTTCTCTCTCTCAGCTCGGCATTTGACTGGACGGGAACAGCTGACGGCGGCATGCACATGATCATCAAGGGCAAAACCCCGCAAGGCGAAGATTTGATCCTGCAATGGTTTCTGATTGCCAAAAACGCCGACGGGCCGCAGATTCCCTGTGTGCCCGCGATACTGCTCACGAAAAAAATCCTGGCTGGCGAGCTGAGATCCAGCGGCGCATATACCTGCACGGGATGGATCACTCTGGATGAGTGCCTCCGGGAACTGAAGGATTTCTCAATCCGTGAATATGTCTATTGAAACCGCGCATTACAGCAGAATGAAACCCCATGACACAAACCGGATATTCGGCGCTCTGGTTAATAACGGCTGGACCCGCGGTTAAGCGAGACGTTACGCGCAACATTCTGACTGATCAGACGTTTGGCAACCAGGTCATCCAAGTATTGCTCCATCGTGCACATGCCGATATCACCATTGGTCTGCATGGTCATCAGCATGTGCGCAATTTTATCCTGCCGGATTTGATGGCGGATCGCCCGCGTCGCCAGCATGATTTCAAATGCCGCCATGCGCCCGCCCGACAGCTTTTTCACCAGTGTCTGGCAGCAAATGCCTTGTATCGTCTCCGATAACAAATCCCGGACACGGTTTTTTTCCGCATTAGGAAACACATCAACAATACGGTTTACCGCAAGCGGCGCGGAGGTGGCATGCAGAGTGGCCATGACCAGATGCCCGGTTTCCGCCGCGGTCAGCGCAAGGCGTATGGTTTCAAGGTCTCGCAGCTCGCCCAACAGGATTACATTGGGATCCTGGCGCAAGGAAGCTCGCAGCGCTGCGGCGAATTGCGGTGTGTCACGATGGACTTGAAGCTGGCTGATCGCGCTTTTCTTGCTGGTATGGATGAATTCAATGGGATCCTCAATGGTAATAATATTACAGGCGCGAAGCGTATTGATATAGTCAATCATGGCCGCCAGTGTGGTGCTTTTGCCCGACCCCGCCGGGCCGGTTACCAGAATCAGGCCGTTGGATAATACCAGCAGTGATTTCAGTACCGATGGCAGTGACAATTCTTCGAATGTCGGCACTTTTTCAGGAATGATGCGAAACACCGCCGCGATACCGCGCAGTTGATGATATACACTGACACGAAAATTACCGATAGTTTCCAGTGACACCGCGACTTCGCACTGCAATTCTTTCTCGAATCGCTCCTGCTGGTTTTTTGTCATGACACTGTAGATGAGCGCTTTGACTTCATCCGGCGAAAGAGGCTGAATTTCCTTGGCCGGAAGCAGCTCGCCGTCTATCCGCATCAAGGGGGAGAGGCCCGGAAGCATATGCAAATCGGAAGCGTGGTGTTTGATGCTTAACTGCAGTAATTCTGCCATTTCCATGCTGATCTCCCGCTAAGGCTGATGTGAGCGCCATTAATATTACTTCTAGTATAATCTTAATCTTGACGATGCTAACAGCACCGCTTGCGCATTTCTCCGTCAACACCTTGGTCAGCGCGCACCAAGGCTATTTTTTGACCAAAAATAATTCTCTCCCTCTGGCTAATGGTCACGACGGCGAGAACCAAGTATTATCCCGCTTTCACCGTTTTGCTCTTACTAAACTTAGGAGATTTTGCATGACCCGGTTTCCCCTCACCCAATTCGTCACCTGTATCAGCGCCATCTTTCTTGCCCAGTCCGGTCTGGCGAGCGGACTGCCAACTTCCAACGACACTCTATACGGCACAAGCATCTTATGGGATGACGAAGCCGGAAAAACGCGCCTGCTGGAATCTGCGCCCGCCTGGAACGACCAGACCCTGAAGTCACTGTTTGAAGCATACCGTCATCCCGAGAAATATGATCTGCCGCATCATGACAGTACGCAGCAAAACAACGTCCAGTTTATCAACTCGTTCTGGGGCCCGCTGGATAATCCGTTCAACAAGTTTCCCCGCCCCGCCAAGGCATTTATCTTTATTGACAAAGCCAGCCAGCCCGCTGACGGCTCCTCGACGCTTGTCACTCATTTCATGGCGCCGCTGATTAAAAACCAATCGGATGGAAACTATTATGTGTTTGATAAAGATCACTCACAACCCGAACTATTAAGCGACTGGATCAATGAAATCAAGGCCTCTCATCCGGCCATGACGGTGCGCTTTAATCTCTGCAACGGCTATGGAGATCTTCCTTCAGATTCCTGTTCCACAAAAAGCTATCAATCCGAAGTCAGCGACACTGAACCTTCCGCGAGATTTGCCGCGTTGCTTTCAAAACAAAAAGAAATGTCCAGTGCCAGCCGCGGCATTCATGAAGACTGGACCCTCAAGGCGAAAAGCGCACGCAAGCTTACCCTGGCTTCTTCCGACACCATTCTTGGCGGCAGCATTGACTGGAAAAATGCCGCGGCGAGAAACCGTCTGCTGGCCACAACATCCAGCTGGCCCGATTTCAAGACTATTCAGGCCAGTTTTGAGAAAATCAGGGACATCCGTTATTTCGATGATGAGAAAGCGCCGGGCTTTAAGCGCCGTATTTCATGGCTTTATCCCGATGACGGCTGCTGGACACGCGCATCCGCTGCGATAAGGGATTTATTCGGCCCGTTTAACAATGCGGTCAATGAAACAGTCCGGCCTTCCAAAGTGTTTGTGTTCGGGAATTTATGCGCCAATACTTCCAACTCACCTGAAGGAAGAGTGACCTGGTGGTATCATACCGCCCCCATTATCAAGGATGCGGAAACCAATCAGACTTATGTGCTAGACCCCTCCATTAATCCATACAAGCCGCTCGCCATGGAAAAATGGGTGGAAGAAATCACTTCGCAGACTGGCGCCTGCGCGGAAGGCAACAACTACATCAAGTCATTTAATATCTGTAACGGCTACGGTTCCGGTCCTTACAGCAGCTGCCAGGACAGCTATCAGAATGAGACGAGTGCCATGATGCTGCAACCCACTTATCGTTACTATGAACGGGAAAGACAGGTAGAGCTGGGACGTAATGCAGACGCAGTATTAGGCGATTTGCCGCCCTGGAAAAATCCGGTCAATTAAATTTGTCCCCCGGTGAAAAAACGCAGCAAGTCATGCGTCTCCAGATTTGCTGCGTTTTAATGAACAAGCGGGCCAATCCATGCGAAAACTTGAACGCCAGTTTTACGACAGAGACACTATCCTGGTCGCCAGAGAATTGCTTGGAAAATATTTAATACATCATACGCACGGCAAAACGCTGATAGGAAAAATCGTCGAGGTGGAAGCCTATCTGGGCCCTCATGATCTTGCAGCCCATTCTGCAAAAGGCCGCACAAAACGGACCGAAGTCATGTTTGGCCCGCCTGGTCATGCCTATGTATATCTTATCTATGGTATGTATTTTTGCATGAATGTGGTCACTGAAAAAGAAGGGCACGCTTCCGCGGTATTATTGCGGGCGCTGGAACCGGTGCAAAACATCGAGGGAAAAACCAGCGGGCCTGGTCTTTTATGCAACGCCATGGGTATTGATAAACACCTGCATGGCCATGACTTGCTCAGTAGCGATTTCTACATCGCTGCGCCTGATCATACTCCGCCGCATGTCATTGTGAAAAAACCCAGAGTAGGCGTGGCTTATGCAAAACATTGGGCCAAACGTTTACTGCGGTTTTACATCAAGGGCAATCCCTATGTCTCCAAACCCTAGATTTCAGAAAATCATCGTTCAAACGTATCTGTCTCTCATGAAATACGGTCAGGCAGGTGTGATCACATTTTTCTCATAATGTTCAATATATGAATTTATATTCAATTTTAGATAAATTTATACTCATAATAAACGAAAAAAGAATCGGACACCTGAAGATTTGTCGGGTTAAAATGGCATTCAAGAAAATGCGCCCATTTTAAGCTTGACGATAACAGGGTATCGAAATGTTTGACTGGATGATGGAACAATTAGTGAACAAGGTGCGGTTAAACCTGGCATCGAATATAAACCTGAAAAACATATTTTTCATTACCGCCATGACAGCCTGGCTGATACATCCCGCTCACGCCACCGTCTCGCATCATGCCGCCAGGACCACCCACTCAACAACCGCCATTAAAACGGTTAAACAGACCAAAACTTCCAAGACCGTTAAAACAGTTAAGTCCGCAAACCGTCATACGTCAGGTAAAATCCGGCAGGCTTCCTCCCAGAAAAAGAAAACCGCCTCGACCAAAACTGCAAAGAAACAATCCAAAAAAACCACTGCGCGTAAATACGCCGTGAGAAAAAAAACGGTCAAGCTCTCGCACAAACAGAAGACTGCCGCCGTTTCAAGGCTGACGGCACACCAGAAAGTCAGCAAGCCCACAACAAAAATTGATGTCGCCAATGTCTCGCGCTCTCACATGCCGAGCTATCTGTTAAGCACCATTGAAAAAAACCTGGTCAACTTTGTACGCAATACCGTAGCAGGCATACGTTACACAGCATATAAACTGGGCGGCACCCGCATTGATGAAAACCGGGGCATTTACGTCGTTGATTGTTCGTCTTATGTAGATCATATTTTGAAAACCATTTATCCCCGGGCGTACTCCAGCCTGACAAACTGGAGCGGGACTGAAAAACCGACCACAACTGACTATTATCAATACTTCACTAACCTGTCCGATGATGCAAAACACTGGAATACCATAGAAGATGTGGAAGAATTGCGCCCTGGCGATATTCTGGTTTTCCGTTACAAAAACCGGCGCGGCGCTGAAACCGGAGGACATGTCATGATAGTCATGGACAAACCGACTCGCGAAGGCGACACCTTCAAAGTCCGTATTGCCGATGCCGCGTCTACCGGACATAGTAAGGACACGCGCATGCCGCATTCCTCGGGAATCGGCATAGGCACCATGCTTTTGAGAGTAAACCCCAAAACTTTCCAGCCGTACGCTTATGCCTGGAAAATTGGTTCACGCTGGGAAAGCAATGTGAATTTCGCCATGGCAAGACCCATAGATTTAAGTTAGAGGGATTTAAGTTAGAGGGATTTAAGCTGGAGACTTAAGTCAGACACTCAGGAGCCGCCCTCTGCAGCAGCCCCTTTCCTGATTGATCCGCTCAGCGAGATCAGTTATACCAGCATACCCTGTGCCGCGGGTGCCACTTGCCGTGATGCCAGTAACCGGAAACCCATTTGCATTGTTTGCCATGGTAAATCCCGTTATAACAAACCGTTCGCGCCGGATACCAATAACCATTATACCAATGCGCAGGCACCCATTTGCAGCGAGTACTGTAAGTGGGGTAATAAGCAGGATAATAATAACCGGAGCCCGAGCCTATGGAGATACTCACACTGCTTGTATGGTATCCATGATGGTAATACGCCTGCGCGGCACCTGAAACAACTGGCAGGGTTATCGCAAAGCCCGTAATCAAAAACAATTTGGCCAGATTATTCCGCATATTACTCCCTCCTCACTATACTGGATTATGTAGTGATTATATTCCTTTTCAGCGCCGGGAATATTAAAAATTTCGATCCGGCACCGACTGCCTCTGTACTAATCTGATTAAATTACATATATTTGATTGTTTTAATCTGGATGGAGCCGATCAAGGAAATGAACTTTCAAGCTGCCCGCAAGTATTTATCCCTGCCTATCATGAACAGCATTTTTTATCTGCTTCTGCCAGGTTCAGCCTTTGCAGCCAACTGCAATTTTCAATTTACTTTATACGGCGGATACAACCATTCTGAAACCAGCGTCAGCGACCTGGTCATTTCTCCGCTCGAGACTGATTCGCTGCACAATAGCAATGGCGGCAATGATTTTCTGGGCGGCGCAGGCGTCGCCTATCAGCAAATGCTGACCGATGACGAGGATAACGGAACCATATTCCGCGACGTATCGCTAGGACTGAATTTTTTTATGTTCAACAATTCATCCAGCGATGAAGTTTATCAATTCAAGGATCCTCAATTCGATAATTTTAACTATCAGTTAAAACTTGAAACTTCGAGATTGATGCTTGATGGGCAACTGGACTTCCAGCCTCTGTGGCAAGATGTGATTCCCTTTGTTGAAGCCAGCGTGGGTGTGGCGCGCGTCGTTGCAAAATATAATGAATCCCCGGAACCTGACGAAGGCATACAGGACGGCGACATCGATCTGACTGACAGGACCAACTATCAGTTTGCCTATTCGCTGGGAGCAGGCTTCAAGACAAACCTTTCACCTCAGGTACAACTTTCCCTGTCCTATCTGTTCACGGATTTCGGGACTGTCAAGACGTCCACGCATGCCCCGCAGCTCACGCTGGATTCACCCATATCAATACAGCTGCGCACTCACACAGCGCTGCTGGGATTAAGTTATTTATTCGCTTAAAAAGGGATGCTCATGAAAAACAATATACTGTTCTGCCTGCTGGCCGCCGCAACGGGAATGCTTTATTCAATGAACGCGAATGCGGATTCCAGCCTGTTCTTCGGGATACAGCCCACCAGCGTGACGGTCAGCTACGGAGCGACAGCGCAGCAATTCAACCTGCAGTTTTATATCGTCAACAACGCTTCGCAACCCCAGACACTGACCAATTTCAAATTGACCCCGCAGAATCCCCCCTCCAATAATCCGGTCACCGTGAATGGTTTCACCAATACCTGTAACGGACTGATCCCGGCGCAAGGACCGAATGGTGTGTGCAATGTGTTTGTCCAGATCACTGCGCGAGGCAACCAGCCCTCCCAAAGCGCCATCAATCCCATTAATTACCAATTCAGCCTGCAATACGGCGCGCGCAGCATTACGCTTTCATCTAACACTTTCCCCGTGAACTTCGCGACCGGATCACAGAGCTCAACCCTGTCACGGACGTTTACATTCGTCAACAACTGTTCTTACCCGGTATGGTTTGGCATCGCTTCCGGCGCGACGGACAGTATCCACCCGGATCCCTCCACCTCTCCGCTAGACTTGAAAAGCTGCCTGTCTGATTCAGATTGCTATCCTGGTTCTCAATGCGTACAAGTGCAGTCGACTCCTACGGTGTTAAAACACTGTTTCTGGATTAATCCCTCCCCGAGCAATGGCAATTATCAGCTCCCCGCCAGTGCCGGAACCAATTCGCTGACCATACCCGTTTACGATAACGGCATAGACACTATCTGGAGCGGCGGCATCGCAGCCCGCACCAATTGCACCGACAGCGGATGCGACACCGGTGATTGCGGCGGCGGAACCGGTGCGTGCCCGATCAGCCAGGGATTTTCCGCTCCGGTTTCAACCGCGGAATTCACCTTGCTGAACAAAAACCCTGTGGTTTACTCTAATACGCCCAGCAATAACACGGATGTCGACACATACGATGTCACCGTCATTAATGGCGTGACCGTCCCTGTCAGCATGACTCCTGACAACGGCACCTGGGGCGGCGCAAACAACCCGTACGTCTGCGGCACACCAGGACGTCTGACCGCGCAGTCCCCTCTGGGCGCCTGCACCTGGAATTTCACCCCTCCCTCAAATGATTATGTCTGGGTGAAATATGTCAGCAGCCCCACAGCCTGCAACTCCAATATAGACTGTACTTCACCTGATGTCTGTGGCTTGAGTTATAATCCTTCCGCGGCTGCCGGGTCCCAGATCACTAAAACCTGCGGCGCATTTTTAGGTTACTGGACCGCGGATGCGGTATGCGCGAAAGATCCGCAGCATAACGCTGCGCCTTTTACCTGCACCACGCCTGTTCAGGGCTCGCTGACATTCGCAGACTTGTTCGGCTGTTCAACCGGCGCATTAAACCAGTCTTGCTACTCAGCCGGCGCGATCAGCACTTGCTGCGGGTGCGTCAACTGGGAAACACTGGGCGTCACTGTGCCCTCCTCACCCATTACACAAGCGTGCAATGCGGTTAATCCAGTCTGGACAACCAATTCCCAACCCACGTTATTATGGCTAAAGAACTCGTGCCCCACTGCCTACTCTTATCCATATGATGATGCCAGCAGCACATTCACCTGCCAGGTCTTGAATGCACAGAATGTAAATACGACAAATTACACGGTTACTTTCTGTCCTACCGTGTAAAATCGATACTACGCTCCTCGCGTGCCGCGAAAACACCGCGGCACGCCGGATGCGTCAAAAATATCGATAGATTGTGAACATGCAGAAATTGCGCCTAACACGAATCAAGCTTATTTCATCCTCTCTTCCGGATGCATCAAGTCTTTCAAATTTACACGGCTGGTTCTTTGCGACGCGGAATCAAGCGGCCATTGATCCAGATAAGACACTTGAAAATATTTTTTGGCGGTCAAAGGCACAAGACTCAAATCTTCAGGATATCGCTGCAATAGAGGAAACACGACTGACTCACCAATGACAGCACGCCTGGTTGCCGGGCTGGGACTTAATCCCCAGATATTCTGATAAGTCATGGCCATCACGTTCTGATTGCCGCTGTTAGGATCGGAAAAACTGCCAATATATAAAATAACATGTCCGCCTATATAGATAAGCGTAAGAAACTTTTTCCCATTGGCCATCAGATACGAAAGACGCTGCTCGGGCGAAACACCTGACATATCCACCATTTTCCCTTCGGTCACTTGCGCGGAAGAATGCCTTGGCAGCCAGATGCCAAAAGGCGTGAACAAGCTCTTGAGTTCAGCGGAGCAATCGTTATAAAAATACATGCTTCCCCACCCGTAAGGACGATTAATCATGGTCCGCATGATTTGCGCAAAGTGCCGAGGCGAAGCCGCGAGCGGCATCATGGCCGCATCACCTTGTTCAAGGACGGCGTGCTTGATGACCGCGCGGCGGTCTGCGTCCGCCGCCGCCACCATGATTTTTATCCCCGCCGGCGTATCGCTCGCAGGAAAAACAGATCCCACATAGGCAGAAAAGTGATACTGTCCGTTTGTATCCCTGACGCTCGCCCGGGTCCGGGTAATAGCCGCCAGATGTCTCTTTGCTGCGGCGCACCAGGTGTTGATAAACGAATCATCCGTTCTTGCGATACCATTACTCTTTACCCAGGCAATGTAATCCGGTGTGATTACCAATGACCAGGCATGGTCTTTTGTTTCAGCCGCCACATATAATGGCGTACCCGCCCATAGCGCAGACATTTGCAAGTTATCGAACGGATAACCCTGTCCCGCAAGTTGATGGCTATAAAAATGAACGTCTTCCGTAGGCAGCACGCGCGCGTGTAAATTATCAACGGCAATCGCGCGCCTGTCCGTCTGATAACTCAGATTGTCTAACCGCGCTGGCTGGATATTATCAGAAATATTCTCAATCCATTCCTGTGTATGAGGACGAAAATTTTCAGCGTAACCTCGCTGCTCATCGGATTTGCCCTGGTTGCCAAACATCTTGATCAATTCCAGTTCGGTGGATTTCAGATCGTCAGGCGCCGCCTGCCGCAATATCTTCGTAACATAGGCTTCATTCCATGGCGATTGCGCGCCGAACCAATGATTTTCATAAATCTCCATGCGCTTTCGCTGTGTTTCAGCACTCAACAATGGCGAGTCATAATCCGCATTTCCGGGCTTGACCCAGCGGGCGACGGATTGATCATAGCGCTCAAGCGGAAAAACGCTGATCAATTCTTCATTCGCCAAGGCATGGGAAGCGAGAATGGATAATAACGCTGACCGGATAAAAAATCTTTTTACAGTAAACATGGGCTGCACCCTGATCTGATTGTTTAAAGCGGCTTGGCTGTCATCAGGTAAAACACGACGATCAAACTGATAAAAGCAGGCCATCCGAGGATAAACCAATAGTTGAAGTATCGATAATACAAAGGCGGAAGCGGCGTATTATCCTTAAGCGCCCTGACAGCCATATCGCGCATCCGGATTTGCAAATACACCACGGGAAACCAGCAGCAAGCCGCAATGACATATCCCGTAATGGAACCCAGTATCCAGAGGGATGCCAGCGGATAACCCGCGACATAAATCATGGCAAATCCGCTCAGCGGCTGAATGACGCCGGAAGTTCCCGTAAACAGCCAGTCAGCGATGACAACATAACGGGAAGCAGCGGCGATGAGGGAAATATCACGTGTACGGTGCGCGATAAACAAGTTGCAAGCGGTGCCTATACCGGTTCCGAAAAGAACGGTTGAACTCAAGACATGGATAAATTTAAGCCATACATACAGCATCGCCGCTGGTTTCCATCATCATTTTATTCATAAATTACAATCGCTTGCGATCAAGGATCCGGCCTTTCCCGGCCTGGCGTCGATTAAAACAGCATTCAACCCGGCTGATGACGTATAATAAATTAGATATCAGGGAGAATCCATGAACAAGAATAATCAGATATACCTTTTGATTGCTCTACTCATTCCTGTCGTCATGATCATTTGCACGATATTTTTTATTGCTCTTTCCAAGGCAAAATTACATCCCCAGCAGAATTTCATCTACATGCTGACAAAAGACTCGAATCCGTATTACTGCCTGCAGCAATCAAAGGCAAAACTGTTTCCCGATACTTACCCGGTAAAATCCGGCAGCGACGTTAAGCCGGCTGACTGCAGCTCAACCAAAGTGTATCAATATGATTTTAACCAGGACAAAGGTTTGCTGCTGACGCTGGAAGCAGCCAGCCAGCTCAGGCCGTCATTGCCGTCGGAAGCAAAATCCCCGGATGGATTTGAAATCAAGTCATATTGCGGCACCTCAACGCTTTCAGGGTGGGCGCCGTCGCGTCATGGTTCTGATATTTGCGTGACAAATGGAGAACAGGCAAAACGGCTGGCCATTAGCCATTACCCGGATAATTCCGGCGACTATTATTATTTTTATTTTCTGGGTTGGACACAACACGGCGGCAACACACACCAGTGAAGAAGGAATATGACATGAGCACCACCCCGTCACCCAAAGAAAGTTCCATCCTGATCATTTTCAATTATGTCGGCGGCGCGCTCATTTTCCTAGGCATAGCCTATTTCATTGTAGACAACTGGAATATCCTGAATAACTTTACGCGTGTTTTTTCAACTTTGGGCGCCGCCATGGCCGCCTATATTGTCGGACTACTGTTTCATCTTTCTCATAAATATGAAGCAGCCAGCGCTGCATTCTTCATGATCGCCGGACTGGTGATGCCTATTGGTTTGCAAGTCACTTTTAATATCTATGGCAAATCAGTCACTCCTGAAGTGGTTAACATGATGATCACAGGATTATGCCTGCTGGTATTTCTTGCTTCCCTGAAATGGATGCCGCGCACGCTCTTTTTACTGTTTAGTATTATTTTCGCTTCTTTATTTTATTTCAGCCTCATCGATTTCATTGTGTCACGCTCTCTTTATTTTGATTTCGACATCTTTAATTATGAAATCATGGCGCTGGGCTTCAGTTATCTCTTTCTTGGCTATTATCTCGACCGGAGGCACCGCCATATACTCGTGGGTCCGCTGTACTTCTTTGGTGTGCTTTGCGTGTTATCCGCCAGTCTCTATTTCGGCAGTTATATCGTATCAGGGGAAACAAGTGTCTTATGGAAAGCGATCACCGCCATTCTGATCATATTGACTTTCATGTTCTCCGTGCCGTTGCGAAGCAAATCATTTCTCTATCTGGGCGCGGTGTTTCTGGTCTTGTATGTTTGCGACATTTCTGACAATTTTATCCGCATCTTTGGCGAACTGGGATGGCCGCTCATTCTCATTCTGATGGGGCTTTTACTAATGAGCGTCGGTTATATGGTTTTCTTCATTCACAGAAAGATTAACCGCATCAAACTGGATTAACCTCTCCAGGGCCGGTCGACCTGCGAGATGACCAGCTCCGGATTTTCCCTTGCAAGCATCCATCCGGAGCACTCTGCAAAGAATCATGACTTTTTCAGCATAAGAACCGGTTGAATCAACTGTCTGCCCTGTTCCAGATAAGACTGCGGCGGCTTGGTTTGGCGCCCATATAATGTAAACCGTGTTTGCGCAAATGACTGAACGCACCGCTCCGACCAGGTTTTATTTCCTTCCGGCATGACGGCTTCCGCATGATCGTCATCTTTTTTTCCTGCAAACAATCTCGATAACCACTCGGGAACCCAGGATGCCACGCCGCCTTCAGGCGTCTTAATGTCGCGCAAGAATTCATCATGATGCAAAGGATGCTGAGCCAGCACGCGCGCGTACCCCTCTGATATATTCTTCAGGCTGCCCAAAGGCTTTTTCAAATCCTGATACTCGACGAATGGAACTATCGTTTCGGCCAGCCTGAGAAAAGTGGGATCGCTGGTTATAATTTTTTGATCCCGGGCGCAGCACCACTTATACAAATCCAATAATTTCTGTAATTGAGACTGGTGCTGCCTGGCATAATCAATACGGCCAAATAATTCGTGCGACATTCCCGCATACGCAAGACAAATGAATAATGCGCCCACTGTGCCTACGGAGCCGAAAAACCATGCAAGCGCCAGCAGCGCCGCCACGCATTCGGTCCGCTTGTCATAATTGCAAAGCTCAGTGTAATTTGCGTGAAACAGGGCGATTTCCTGCTCGATAAACTCTTGATGATCGGCATCGGTGCGGGAATATGGAACGCTCATATAATCGATTCTTTTCCGTGTTAATGCCATAAATATGACTCCTGTTAATGGTTTAATGTATCTGAGTATGGCGCAATCCGACCCGTCGCCGGCATGCATGCGCATCCAGGCATTCATTCAGAATCGCGGTCTTTTTCACCGAGTTTTCAGAAATAATTTCATACTCGTCACCGATTTCAATTTTTAGTACAATTAAAATACGAATGCAAGCGATAAGGAACACAGGAATGTTGGCATTAAACCGGTTAAAACTTACCAAACATACGTTGACACTCTTATTCGCCGTCACAGCCTTGTTAAGCGGCTGCAACACAGTACAAGGAGTAGGCAAGGATCTGCAGCAAGGCGGCGCGGCGTTACAGCAGGCAGCTGACGAGCACAGCTAAGACAGTATCACCCGCTTGTCCAATTATTATATAATTGCCTGATGGACGATCAGAGTATAAGGACGGCGTATGATAAACATACTTAGATTGATGGTAATTTTCTGCGCTCTACTAAACAGCCTGGCAGCCATCAGCCCCGCCCACGCCCAGATACAGGCTCTTTCCATTTCCACCCTGAATTCGCCTATGCCCGTACCAACCAGTGACGGGCAGCTGCTGGTATATGAATTGCATTTTTTCAATTCCGGCAGCGTTCCGCTGCGCATAGACCGTATCGAAATCCGCGGCGATGACAAGCATCTGTTAAAAGCCTACGCCGGAAGCAGACTGATAAAAAACAGTTTCATGTATGAAGCGAAAAAACTCGCTCAAGCCAACGTACTGGAACTCAAAAGAAACATGGGAGCATTTGTTTATGTGTGGCTCCCCCTGCTCAAGACACAAGCCGCTCCCGGCCGGTTAAGCCACAAGATATGGGTTGTCAGCACGAATTCCGATCAGAGCCTGGCAACGACTGATGTTATTGCTTATGATCTGTCAGTTAATCCGGAAAATCCGCCGGTGTTAGGTCCTCCATTAACAGGAAATCACTGGGTGGCTGCCGCGGCAATTTCGCCGGATTCGTATCATCGCCGCTCCATATTGCCCATAGACGGACAGTTCTATCTTGCACAGCGCTACGCCATAGACTGGGAACAAATGTGCCCTGACGGCAAGGCCGTCCATGGCGACATGCATGACAATCTCAACTGGAGCGCATTCGGACAACCCGTTCTGGCCGTTGCAGATGGTGTCATCACTAAAAAACGGGACAGCATCAAGAATAACAATATACCGCCCAGCCTGCCTTCACCGCCGCCCGGACTAATTGATACGCCGGGAAATTATGTCATCCTGAAAGTCAGTCAGAATGGCAAAAATTATTACGTGTTATACGCACACCTGCAGCCAGGTTCCATTCGCGTAAAGGCCGGGGATAAGGTAAAACAGGGACAAGTCATAGGAAACCTGGGAAATACCGGCAATTCATCCGCGCCGCATTTGCACATGCATGTCACCACTGGCAACGACCCCCTCAAATCAGACGGGGTTCCCTTTGTATTTGAAAAAATGATCCTGCAGGGAAAAGCTAAAACCATTGATGATGATTACGGACTCTGGCTGCCGCCTTCCGGCCCGGACAAAACAATTGAAGCAGTAATTCCCTCAGCCAATCAAGTAATTCACTTTAGTGATACCGCGCAGACAAAGTGTCCGGACTAAAAATTATTTCGTCTTAAATTGCTAAGTAAATCTTAAGCTTAAGGCTATTTTTCCTCATACAGCCTTAAGCTTGGGATGTTATTATTTTCGTTATTACAAATATAGAAACACAAAACGAAGCAACACAAAACGAGGGTGGTTGAAATGAAGAGGTTATTAATCCTGTTTATTGCCCTGGCCGGCATACAAACCGCGCTTGCGGATGATGCCGCTAACATTAAAATTAAAATTAACGGTGCCATGGGCGATAACAGGTATTTTTTATGCCTTCCAGACGTGGGTTGTCTTAGCATGCTTGCCGCACAGAAAGGCAAAATTTATCCGATTTTCCACAGCGTGGATCTCAGCGAGATGTATATCACCGATACGGGTAACAGTTTTCACCTGTCCGCACAGAACCCGGGCAGCTCATGTAATACCAGCGTTGACACAAACCAGACCGTCACCATCACAGGAAATCTTGCCAACAAAGGCAACGGCGGAGTGAGCATCAATCAGCTGCACTGTAAAATCAGCTGATAAATATCCTGGAAAATGAACAACAGCTGAAATCACGGTCAGGCGCGAAGCGAATCATACCCGCAAGCTTTTCGCCCTGACATCTTCCAGATCCAGTTCGTCCAGCAGACGATGAAAGACCTCATCGTGGATTTCACCTTTTCTGCGCAGCCAGATCAGTGTTTCTCTTTCGGCCGCGAGCGCCGCCAATGCCAGCTTCTTATAGGCAAAATAATCATTGGAAAGCAGTGAATACGGATTATCTTCAAGCTGAGTCTGCACTATCTTGAGTTTGCGCTCGATTTGCGCGCGAAATTCTTGAAAAACATTATCAGGTATGTTTTCCCTGACCTTGATCTCTTCTATTCTGCGAATTACTTCTTCCAGCGCCCGCACCCGCGCAACAGCCTCTTCATGTAATTTATTGTCTCCGTCGTTTAAACGCAGCCAGCGTATCAGCGGAGACAGGGTAATGGCGGGAGCGATCAACGTTGTCACAATCACACAATAAGTCAGAAATACCAGCATATCCATGTTGGGAAAAGCCTGGCCAGACGGAAGCCGGCGCGGAATGGCGAGAACGGCAGCCAGTGAAACGATGCCTCTCATTCCCGTCCATCCCAGGGCAAATAAGAATTGCCAGGCAGGCTGGGGATCTTTACGCGCAAGCGAAGGAAAAATCAGGCGCGGAATGGCAGCAGAGGGATAAATCCATAGCAGACGCAGAACAATCACAGTAAGGCTCACCATTAATCCATAACTGAACAATTCCGCAAATGAATAGGCTTTCAGGCTCTTCAAGACATGCGACAGTTCAAATCCGATGAGGGTAAAGACAAATCCATTGATGATGAACATCAGCGTGCTCCAGCTCGCTTTTGCATTCACGCGCGTATGAGAAGAAGCAATTTCGGGAAAACGGATGCCAAAGTAAATACCGCACACTACTGTGGAAATCACCCCTGAACAGCCCAGATGCTCAGCGAGCAGATAAGACGTGAAGGCAGTGATGAAAGTGAAGGTCGTTTCAGCTCGAATTTCTTTCAGCTGCTTCACAATGATGATCGCGCTCAGGGCAATGATTAATCCTATGGCTGCGCCGCCTATGGACATGATAAAAAAGGTTTCTATCGCCTCGGGCAGGGAAAATGCACCATACAGCACAGCGCCCAGACTGAACCGATACAGGATAAGCGCGGTGGCGTCATTGATCAGGCTCTCGCCTTCAAGAATCACAATGAATCGGCGCGGCACGCCGATTTTCTTGATGATAGAAGTGGCAGCGGCTGCGTCCGTTGGCGCGACAATACTTCCCAGAAGAAACGCTTCCGCCCAGGTAAACCCCGGCAAAAAAAATCTGGCGACACAGGCAATACTCACCGTCGTGAATAACACCAGCCCAAATGCCAGTTGAGTAATCGGACGCAGATTGAATTTGAACTCACGCCAGTCTGTAAAATAAGCCGCTGAAAACAGAATGGGAGGTAAAAAGAGTTCAAATACGATAATGGGGTTGAAAGTAATATCCGGCAGCCCCGGAAGAAGGCTGATCATACAACTGCCTATAAAAAGAAAGACTTCCATAGGCAGACGCAGCCGTATAGAGAGCGGGACGGAAATAATCGCTACAAACAGGATAAAGATTGATGCTTCAATAAAATTCACAAATTCTCCCTGTCAGATTAAAAATCCATATTTCCTGCCATCACGCATAACACCCGGCCAGCCAGGTCACGCGCAAAAAACATCATAACAGTTGCATGGGAAAGCATACAGTGTATCCCTTGTCTCGCGGCTCGCTCAGGAAGCAAACCGGTTCTGAAGCAAAAGGACTCATTGACGTTTGCATGAATGTGCAGTAAATTTGCACAAATCATAAAAATCAATTTACCGAGTATGCAAATCCTCAACATTGCCGGATACAAATTTATCGAGTTGAATAACCTTGAGTCGTTACGCACCTCTTTGCTGGAACACTGTTGCGCACTCAAGGGAACTATACTGCTCAGCCACGAAGGCATCAACATCAGCCTTGCCGGATCTGCTGACGCAGTCTGCGCGTTTCAGGCACGATTGAAATCGGACGCGCGATTCAAGGATATCCGCTTCCATCAAAGCGTGTCCTCAGCGATACCCTTTAAGCATTTAAAAGTAAAGATTAAAAAAGAAATCATCACGCTGCGCCAGCCCGAGGCAGATCCCCGCGCACTTAGGGCGCCCGTCATCACACCGGCCGAATTCAGGCAATGGATGGATGAAAATCGCGATTTCACTCTGCTGGATACGCGCAACGATTATGAAATCCGTTTTGGCACTTTCACCGGAGCGGTCGATCTCGGTATCGCGGATTTCAGTGAGTTTCCTTCCGCTGCTGCCTCAATCGGGCGAAACAAGCCTGTTGTCATGTTTTGCACGGGCGGCATCCGCTGTGAAAAGGCCGCATTGCATTTATTAAGCCAGGGATATCAGGAAGTCTATCAGCTTGAAGGCGGAATCCTGGGCTATTTCAAACAAATAGGCGGCGCGCATTATGAAGGCGAATGTTTTGTGTTTGATGAAAGAATTTCTGTCAACAGCTGCCTTCAACACACTGGAACCCTGCAATGCCAGGTCTGCCAGGGACCCGTTACCAGAGAACAGCAAATCCTGCCTGGCTATATACCGGATATTTCCTGCCCCTCTTGCACACGCGCCAGCCAACGCACCTAAACTTTTCTCGGTTTGCTGAAGCCTGGCAAACCTTTGGACCGTACCAGGCTGGAACGATACGTTCAATCCCGGTTTTCATCTTTTTCTTCATCATCCTCTTTTATCCACTTTTGCGGCGTACCCGGCGGCCGGGGAGCCGTGTTAAACGGCGTGGGACGAAAACTGGCACTGCTGCCTTTTCCGGCGCCGCTGTCTTCCTGCGTCCTGGATGCCAGGATTTTATCCGCCTCAAAGGTGGCGATGATTTCATTCGATCGACTGATAAAATAATCCACCTTGACGCTGATCCTCGCATCGACTTCCAGTTTTTTTTCAATAAATAATTTTGCATCATTCAAATCCATGAATTCAGCGCAGGGAATCGCCGCGCCCCTAAGATATTTTTTGCTGACAAGATAGTTCATATTCACACTCCGCATGATGAGAGCACGCGCCCCCTCTGTCGCCAACCCGCTCTCATTATTAAGTATAAGACCCCATTCAAATCCATGAATTCAGCGCAGGGAATCGCCGCGCCCCTAAGATATTTTTTGCTGACAAGATAGTTCATATTCACACTCCGCATGATGAGAGCACGCGCCCCCTCTGTCGCCAACCCGCTCTCATTATTAAGTATAAGACCCCTGGACCGCGCATGCCGATAGCAAGGGCAAAACATCATATCTGCACATCCCGGCCATGCAAAAATGATCACTACTTTCCCCGCCGACTCCGGCAAAGGCGGCACAAAAACATTTTTTCATAAAATACAATTAGTTAAACGCAAAAACAAGAAGAACTGACTGGTACAATGATATACTGATATAAGAAAACAAAAAGAGTGTGAGAAACAGCGGGGAGCTTGATTGCAAAAACGCTGCCGGATGTGTTCCGGAGAACCAGCGAAAGAACTGATACTATTGCAAGCCAGGAGAACTTTTTCATGAAATCCACACTTTTGACAGTAATCGGATGCCTGACCTTATCCATGACCAGTCTTTCGTTTGCCTGGTCTGACAGCGCTTGCAGCGGTGGAAGCTGCGGGGCAAGTTATTGCAATCCATATGAATCGAACTGCCAATGCACTGACCCGGCTTGTTCTCATCCCGAAGATACCGATTGCATCAGCAGGGCTTACTGCTGTGAAGCATTTGGTAATATTGGCGCTCGCTGAGCACCACTGATAGAAATTGTTCGCAGGTTTTCTTCCGGACGCCGGATAAATCCGGCGTCCGGAAGAACATGAATGCATTTGCTCAATCCATCGCCAGACCAATTCAAGCGGCTTAGGTTTTCATCCGCCACAAGGCATCGACGAAAAACTTTCTTGAATCCATGAAATTCCGGACCACTTCAAATCCCGACTGTTGCGCCAGTTCATTGACTTGTGAGAGCAGGTATTTATGGGAATACTCAACGTGTATGGGTTCGATGGCGTCGAAGACAAACGAATGCCCGGTTGCCTCGATTGAAACAGTCTGCTCTTCAAGACTGACCAGGTAGCTTTCCATCGCCCCGCTATATACATTATATGTCGCGTAATGCCGGAATTTTCCCAGATCAAAATCTGCCCCCAGTTCATGGTTAATGCGCCTGAGAAGGTTCAGATTAAAATCACGCGTAATGCCGTCGCTATCATTATAGGCTCGCATCAGGATGTCAATGTCCTTGCGCAAGTCAAATCCCAGCAAAACATAATCATCTCTTTTGAGCGAGGCGGAGAGATGACGAAGAAATTCCAATGTTTCAGCCGGATCAAAGTTTCCTATGCTGGATCCCAGAAACAAGACCAGACTGCGGCGACTGGAATGGCTGCGCAGCCATTCCAGTCCGCGGAAAAAATCCGCGTGTATGGGCATTAATTCAAGCCCGCGGGTACGCAGATTGGATTCGCGCACAATCGACTTAAGATATGGCATGGATATATCAACGGGGATATAGGTAAAATTCAGCTTTGCCTTTAAAAATTCATCCGTCAGGATTTCAGCCTTGATCCCTTCTCCCGGACCCAGCTCCACCAGATTAAATGGGGAAGAGTCAAATAATTCGGCCATCTGCTTTTTATAAGTCGAGAGAATTTCGATTTCACAGCGTGTCAGATAATAATCAGGATGACGGGTTATTTGATTGAAAAGTTCGCTTCCCTGCTCATCATAGAAATATTTTGATTTTATCATCTTGCGCGGTCTGGTGAATCCGTCCAGCAGTTCTTCTGCAAATTCAGACTTTTCGGTATCCCGGGAATCGAAAGCGTGTTCACTTGCAATATCGATCACTCTGGCCATGAGGACTCCTTGACTTATTCATCTGAAAATCATGATCAGGCATCATCAGCCAGACGAATGCCGCTGAATTGCCAGCGTTTGTCAGGCTGAAAAAAATTGCGATAACTCTCACGAATATGTGTCCGGGGCGTTACACAGCATCCGCCGCGCAGTACATATTGATTGCTCATGAACTTTCCGTTGTATTCGCCCAGTGCGCCCTTGGCAGGTTTATATCCTGGATAAGGAGAATACGCGCTCGAAGTCCACTCCCATAAGTCTCCGAATAACTGCTGTTTGTGATTTTCCCCGCATGCAGCGGGATGATACCGCCCGGTCTCAAGAAAATTCCCGTTACCAGGTGTTAACCCGTGCAAATTCGCATAATGCTCCCACTCCGCCTCCGATGGCAGACGCAAATTCCGCCATCGCGCATAGGCATCTGCTTCATAATAGCTGACGTGAGACACGGGTTCGTCGGGATGGAGTCTCTGCAATCCCGTCAGCGTGAATTCAAACCATTCGGCATTAATCTTGCGCCAGTATAACGGCGAGTCCCAGCGGAATTTTTGCACGCAATCCCAGCCATCCGACAGCCAGTGATCCGCACATTGGTAACCGCCGGCATGGATAAACTCAAGAAACTCCCTGTTTGTCACCAGACGCGAAGCGAAAAGATAAGGTTTCAGTATTACTTGATGACGAGGCAATTCATTATCAAAACAAAATTGTCTGCCCCCGTATCCCATTTCAAAAATGCCGCCTTCAACCGAGTGCAATGACATGGGAGCAGATTGTTTACTTGCCGTGGTTTTAGTGTTCTGAATATAGGCTGGATAAGCAGGATGAATCGAGAAATTATATTTGATATCCATGAGCAGCAACTCCTGGTGCTGCTGTTCATGATGCATGCCCATGACAAGCAAATCTTCGACTTTTTTCATCCGGGTTTCCGGCAAGTCATCAAGCCAGGTGCACAAGCACTCATCCACATGCTGCCGGTAACGATACACTTCTTCCACTGTCGGCCGCGACAACAAGCCGCGCCGCATACGTGGATAAGGGTTCCCGAGAGACTGATAGTAAGAATTGAATAACATCTGAAACATGGGGTCAAAAGCAGAATACTCGGGCAAATGCGGCAATAACAGGAAGGTTTCAAAAAACCACGTGGTATGCGCGAGATGCCATTTAGGCGGGCTGACATCTTCCATGCTCTGGATAACATAGTCTTCCACCGCCAGCGGCTGGCAGATGGCTGTAGTCCTGTCACGCACCTTTTGATACGAGTGTATCAGTTGTTGTTTCACAGCCCTGTCATCCTGCAGGTCAATGCATTCATCTCTTGATTCTAGCAAAAATCAGCCCGCCTGACCAAGCGCACTCGGCAAGCTCCCAGACAACAGTATGAATAGACTCTTAATTCAGTTACTATTAATCCAGCCTATGACAAGCGGGCGAAAATCAACTCAAGGAAGACAAGATGAAAATCAGAACTTCTCAGCCGGTCATGGCAGACCGTGATAAAACCATGCGCAAGATCGCGGATTTCTGGAACAAGACATCCGAGGGCTGGCGTGCGATCTGGGGCCCGCACATACACCATGGCTTTTATGAACACACTGACCAGATCACCGTTACCCCGATTGAAGCGCAGGAACATCTGATCGAAAAACTGGCCAAAATGATCTGCATTTCACCGCGGGATAAAATCCTGGACGCGGGCTGCGGGATGGGTGGAAGCAGTCTTTATCTGGCGAAAAAATTTGGCGCCCATGTTTACGGCATCACTCTCAGTCACAAGCAAATGGCGATAGCCAGAGAATGCGCCCGCGCCACGGATATCCAGCATGTCACATTCACACTGGAAGACGCCTTGGTCATGAAATCATTCGTGGACGAGTCAATTCATGTTCTCTGGTCTCTGGAAAGCTGCGAACAGTTTTATGACAAATCCTTGTTTTTCAGACAGGCTGCTCGCGTGTTAAAACCTGGCGGAACTCTTATGCTCGCCACCTGGTGCTCTGATCAAGAAGAATATGACGGGCGTCAGGCGAAACAATACAGAAAGTTATGCCGCGCATTCGATCTGCCCTACATGCCGACGCTGGATCATTACCGCAAGCTGCTTGAACAAGCCGGATTTCAATTGTCTCTCTGCGAAGATTGGTCTTCTTATGTCATGAAAAGCTGGGAAATCGGCTTGTCTCACGTCCATGATTTTTCCTTTCTGTCACTCTGGAAATTGGGCGGCTTGCGCGGCTTGCGCTTTTTGAAACAAGCCCGCCTCATGCAGGAAGCTTTCCGGCAGCATCGTGTCAGATATGGCGTTTTCATCGCGCGAAAACCTGTATGAACCGATACATTCCTACAGTCACAGCCGCCAGGTTTTTCAAACCTTCAGACAAGCGTTGTATTCAGACCGCGCCCGCGTTAAAATCGCCCGCACTCTTATCTTATATCATCGACACATAAAAGGAATTTATCATATGCACTTCATCATTCGTCACGCCCATCATTTTCGCACCTTATATATGTTCGGCGCCCTCTGTTTGTTACTTTCCGGCTGCGTCAGCGGTGAAATGTAAACACTAAACTGCAGGAATAACGCCATGAAACCAACCCACCAAAGAAACATTGCCTTCAAATCACGCGCTATCTTGCTGACCGCAGCGGCATCATTTATGTTTGCCGGCACGGCCTGCGCCGACCAATCAGGCTTTTTCCCCAGCGCGAGCCGAATTCTGGGTACTTACACCCTGGATTGTGCTTACTGGTATGCGGGAGGCAATATCGGTTTATCACGCCTGCACGATAAAAAAACGCCGAACTCTGCCAACTCCGTGGATGAAAATGGCCCGGGATGGAGTGTCTACGGAGGTTACCGGTTTAACGCCCTCCTTGGTCTGGAGCTCGGCTATAACCAGTACTACAACTCCCGCGAAAGCATTGGTACGGGCGGACACGGAAGCAATATTATCGCCAAGACAACCCATTTCGCCGCTTATACCGCTCTCACCGGGCGTTATCCCTTATTCAACAAGATCAGCGTTATCGGCAAGCTGGGACCGGCTTACAGTTATGCTCTCAAGGAATTTACCGGCGGCGCATCAGCCAGCTCAGGGTCTGTCAGCGCTTTTGGCGGCATAGGATTTGCCTACAGCATGACCCGAAATGCGGATATCGTTGCTGACTGGTCAATGGTACAGGGCAATCATTATACTGGCAGCGCTGAATTGTACACGCTAGGCATGACATACGGTTTCATTTGATAACCTTTGATGCAGGATTTCGACGGCGGCGCGCCGCCGGCGAGCTGCTGCCCTGGTTTTGCTCAAGCCAGCTTCTTGCTGATCTTCATATAAGAAAATATTTTTACCACGCTCAAGACACCGTCAGTGTTACTGGCAATTTCCACCGCTGCATTCGCCTGATCTGGCGGTAAAATTCCCATTAGAAAAACAATTCCATTTTCTGTCACCACCTTGATTTGCGAGGCATCCAGGTCATTCGACGCAATCAGCTTCGTTTTGACTTTGGCAGTGATCCAGGTATCACTGATGCGGGTCAGAGTGGAAGAGGGGCTTTGAACCTCAATCAGATTATATACATTGCCTACATCCGGAATGGCTTTGACAATCTTTTCAGCCTCGTGTTTCTGCCAGGATTCCGGCACTTGCCCCGCCAGCAGCATTTCCTGATTGTAAGTAGAAATTGCGATATTGGTATTCTTGAATTTCTTGGTTTTGATGTATAAACCCTGGTACGCCTGCATGGTCAGATACTGGTCTTTCAAGTTTTTTTCGATACTGTGACGGTTATAAACAGCTTGCGCGCCGGTGGTCGCCATATTCATGCATCCTTGCAGACCAAACACCGCAGCAAGCAACACACAACAGCTTATCCATTTATTTCTCATGAGAATCGTACCGCCTTTTGCTCGCAGATTCTGATTAGAATTCATGATAAAGAATTGCCGCCTAGCCTAGCAAGGATTCGAACCGGTATATAAGAGAGGCCGTGACTTGATTCGAACGAACAGACCCTATAGAACCCACCGAAGTATAAGGGGTATAAACATATTCACCGCGTAAATACCAGCATTCCGTCAAGTTTCCTTCCAGGCCCGCGCCAATCTGGTATGCCCCTTTTGTTTCACTGACACTCTTGAATTTGGTCTGGATATAACCCAACCTGAGATAGCCAAATAACACATCATCCAGATTAATCATAGGAATGAAACTGATGCCGTAATTGTAATCTGTCTTCAGCGAGGCGTTATCTTTGTCATTCCCTATCGTGATGGATCCCGTGGTAGCAAACACTTCAGCCGCGAAATATAACCAGTCGCGCGCCCAACCGCCATAACCCGCCTGAATACCCGGATTCAGACCCACATAATGCAAGTCGTGTGATTGATAATCTGTATAGGTCAATGCGGGTCCCAGGTAAAACGAGCCCGATGCGAAAGCCGTGGACAAACTTCCTACGAAAATAGCAGTAGTGGTTAAAAATTTCTTAAACATGTCACTTCCTTATGTCCTAAGTAAAATCAATGCCTGCGGCCACAAGGCCGTCAAAATTAAAATGCGACAAGATAACAGAAGCAGCTGCAACAGCGCCATCCACTTTATATTTCTTCTCATTCCACTTCAACTGGCAATTCCGGTGTAATGATACCATGTTGCAGCCGCTGTAAGAGACCAACTGAAGTTTTACTGAAAAATCAGCCGATTGGAATTTGAGCCTCGGAAATTGTCAGCCGCCCACGGCCGGATTGTATTATAATAAAGTCATAAAATATAAAAAATAACGAGGATACAACATGCCGAATCCCTACAAAGACCTCAAAGATCATTACCTGAAACAAAAGCAAGTATTAAATGAACTGCGCGCGAGACAGATCACTATCGCTGAAAAAGCTGTTGTGAAGGCGGAAGCAAAAGCGGCGGGTCTTCAGACAAAAATTGATGTTCTCTCCCGAAACGAATCACACGATCCCGAAGAAATGCGCAAACTGGAAAAAGAATTGAAACAGGCCGCTGTTGAATTATCAGAAGCGAGGATCAATCTGGATGAAATCCGCAGCTTGGTCAATAGCGAATATACAAAGGATTTGGGTCAACTGATGGAATCCACTCGTCAACAGATGGCACATCCCGCTCCGCTAGCCAATGAAAAAGTGGAATTCATGGATTTATCCAATTACGACAACTTTGAAAAACTGGACACAGAAAATCACCATTGTATGGGTTATTACCGCATTAATGGACGGCATTTCTCTTTATGGAAATCCAATGAAGAAGACAGCATGTTTAAAGATACGACGCGCTCTCACCCTCTCTATGATGATAGAGCCTTACAAACCATGTATGGAGAACAATATTTTGGCGACAAAGCGACGCTGCAGGTCGGCATTCCGGATAGAGGCCCGCAAGAGGTGGAAAGACGCAAAAAAATCTCCAGTCTACAGGTTTCAGAATGGAAAGACTCCGGAATCGAAGTCGAAGGAAAAAAAATAGTCGAAATCGGCGGCGGCTCGGGATATCTCTCGGAAGAAGTAAAAAACCAGGGCGGCCATCCTATCAATGTCGAGCTGTGCAAGGAACGCTGTGAAAGCTGCGAGCAACGAGGGATTCCGACATATAATGGATTTTTGCAATCCGGCGTCGCCAATGAAGATGAATCGCTCTTGTTCAAATCGGCGGATATTGTCGCCTGCTACGACTTGCTGGAACATATCGTTAATCCGCATCAAGGCTTCATCCAGGCAGTGAACGCCGTTCTGAAAACCGGCGGCCACTTGTGCATACGCATTCCCGAAGGAAATGAACCGGAACTGCACCTGGTTGATCATGTGAATCACTTCAGTTTTTCCAGCCTGAAGAACTTTCTCAGTCATTTCGGTTTTGAATACGTGGAACGTCCGGAGGGCAAACGATATAGCGGAACCTTCCACGAACCTCAGTCTGAATTTCATACTGATATTCATCCCAACGATGTAACTGAAAAGGCAAAACATCCCCTGAATACACGCCGCATCGAAAACATGACTGTATATTTTCGCAAGACCAGGGACTGCGATTACAGCATTCTGGATAAATACAAGATCAGCCAGAGCGAAAAAATCAGCATGAAAAATGTTTGATGACATCTCCGTGATGCCCGTCAACAGTTTTCGCTAGTTGAATTCATTGATTGATAAAGCTATGGTGTGTCTAATTCATATCGAATTTCAACTGAGGAAGCAATGTTAGGAATAAGGAAAATTCCGCCGCTGCTACTCTTGTCTTTTCCGCTGCTGTGCATGGCAGGCGATGTCCATCAGCCTGTCTCCGCCAGTCAGGGCATGGTGGTCAGCGAACAGAAGATAGCCTCCCAAGCGGGCGTGACAATCTTGCGCGCAGGCGGAAACGCGATTGATGCCGCCGTCGCGGTCGGTTACGCCCTCGCGGTCGTGAACCCCTGCTGCGGAAATATCGGCGGAGGCGGATTCATGGTTATCCGCCTCGCGGATGGGCGCAATACTGTCATCAATTTTCGTGAAAAGGCGCCGCTGCGGGCGACGCAAAACATGTTTCTGGATAAATTCGGCAATGTCGTTCCCGGAAGCACAACGAATGGTTATCTTGCTGTCGCGGTTCCCGGCACCGTAGCGGGCCTTGAATTAGCCCTGACCCGGTACGGAACCATGACGCGCAGACAAGTCATGGAGCCTGCCATACTGCTCGCTGAAAACGGGTACCGCGTCACCGCCTTCGATGCCCGCTGGTTTCAGGCGTACGCATCAACCTTTCGCACCCAGCCTAATGTCGCCGCCATTTTTTTGAAGCAGGGCAAACCCTACCAGACCGGTGACTTGCTGATACAACAAGATCTTGCCCAGACACTCAAGCTGATTGCGGAAAATGGCGCGCATGAATTTTACAAAGGCAGTATCGCGCGTCACATTGTTGAATCCAGCAATCGTCACGGAGGAATCCTGACACTGGAAGACTTTTCAACGTACCAGGCTGAAGAACTCTCGCCCTTGACTTGCCGCTACCGCGGCTATGATGTTCTTTCTGTTCCACCGCCCAGCTCAGGCGGGGTTACATTATGTGAAATGCTGGGAATTTTGCAGCATTTTTCCCTCTCGAATGAAGGATTCCGTTCCGCGCAAAGCATGCAAAATATCATAGAAGCCATGCGTTACGGCTTCAATGACCGCAACACCTTTCTGGGAGATCCGGATTTTGTAAAAAACCCGCTTGAACAAATGCTATCACGCGCCCGCATGGAATCGCTGGCTGATAAAATCAAGGCCACTCGCCTGATACAACCCGAAAACATCATGATTGATTTTCATGAAAACACTGATACCACTCATTACTCCATTGTGGATCGGTTTGGCAACGCTGTCGCGGTAACATACACACTCAATGGTTTTTTTGGCGCGAAAGTCATCGCTGATCATACCGGTTTTTTTCTCAACGATGAAATGGATGATTTCACCGTCAAACCAGGCTTTGCGAACAAATTTGAACTGGTCCAGTCCAGCGCTAACGCTATCTCTCCGGGCAAGCGGCCGCTCAGCTCCATGACCCCTGTCATCGTCATGAAAAATGGACGGGTATTTCTGGTTTTGGGAAGTCCTGGCGGGCCGCGCATTATTACCGCTGTCCTGTTAACACTGATTAATGTGATCGATTACGGCATGAATATCAGGGCAGCGGTTGACGCACCCCGTTTTCATTACCAGGGCACCCCTGATATTGTCGATATCGAACCGCTCACCTTGTCATTTCTGACCAGCAAAGCGTTGGAATACCGCGGCTACCATATCACCACTCAATCCCCCTGGGCCGCCGTTGAAGCCGTACTCATTGATAAGGCAAACGGCATGCGCTATGGCGCCAATGATGACCGAAGACCGGACGGCGCTGCTCTGGGTTACTAGAAACAAAATGCGCTTGCACGGTAGAACAGACACGCGCTCAATCTACTAATTGTTTAGTTGACATCTACTAATGATTTAGTTAGATTCACTCTCATCTCTCTTAAAAAGGAAAACCATGATGGAAAAATATCAGCTGACGCCGGTCGAACACGAGTTAATGGAAATTATCTGGAAACTGGGACAGGGCACGGTCCGCGATGTCATTGCCTGTCTGCACCCAACCCGCCATCTCGCCTATACATCCGTTTCGACTATTTTAAGAATCTTGCAGCAGAAGAATATCTTGAAGGCCGTCAAAGCGGGAAAGCAACATATTTATCAACCGCTCCTCAGCAAGGAAACCTATGCTGCTCACTCTGTCAAAAATATGGTGAAACAGGTTTTTGCAGGCGACTCTGTCAACCTGGTCGCCTATCTTGTAAACAAGAATGATTTGTCACTTGATGACATTCAGGCCATCCAGACATTGCTGGAATCCAAGAAAAAGGAACTGGGAAAATGATGCGTGACATTTTAAGTTTACACACCTATTTTTTTATCAATTTCGCAGTCATGACGGGATACGTATTCGCGCGTTTAATAACGGCGGTTCCTGTGTTGAATGCCAGAATGCAGCAAATTCACAAATTGAAATTCGCGCGATCATGCCTGTTAGCGTCCCTGCTCATATTCCTGGTCATTTCTCCGCTGGCGCGCATGGCGCTATCGTCAGCGCCGGACAATGATTTCCAGCCAGTGTTTCATCACGCGGCCGCATTTTTCAGCAAGCCCCGGCAAGCTGTCGCCATTCAATTAGCCAACGCGGAATACATTCCATCCGCGCTGCCTGCCATGAATGCCGTATTGCTTGTCATTCTTGCGGGCATAGGCATGAGCATGATCATTTATTTCCGCAATATGCTGAGATTAATAAATATCCTGAAACACGCATATTGCCGCCACAAAATCCATCGCGTTCGGGTGTTGTTCTCAGCCTCCTGCAATACTGCATTCTGCTGGTCCATGCCGCGCCGTCATTACATTATACTACCCGAAAAAATCCTGGAACATTCCAGTGACAAATATCTGGCTGTGCGCCATGAATTGCAGCACATACGCCAGGGAGATACCGCCTGGATTCATCTCATGCAACTATTGAGATGGATATTTTTCTGTAATCCCTTTTTGTATTTATGGATACGCTGGCTTTCCGAATTACAGGAATTCGCGTGTGATGAGGAAATCATCCTGAAAAGAACAACCTCCCCTGCCGCCTACGCACAATGCCTGGTCAACGCGGCGCGGAACGCCATGGAGACGGAATTGCCCACATCTGGTGTGATCGCAATAAATGGTATTTCCAAATCGATACTTTACAGGAGAGTCAACATGTTATTCAGTTACAAAAAAAAGAGACACAAACTCGCGTTGATGACTGCGCACACAATTAGTCTGCTCGTCATTAGCACGGCCGCGCTGGCCGTAAACGGACTGTCACCGGCGGCGCCCGTATCAACGCATGAAATCGCCGCCATCGTCAAAAAATCATCCTGGTCGAAGGTGTTTCATATACAAGCGACATCCGAAGTGGTTGAAGAAATAAACCGTATTCGCACGCATGATCAGGCTAGCGCGCAAATGCGAGCCGCGCTGGATCGCATGGCGGAATACAAACCGTTTCTGCTGAAAGAATTCAGATCCAAATCAATGCCGGCAGATTTGCTCGCGCTGCCGCTGGTGGAATCAGGATACAGACCGCTGGATGAAAACGTCAATCCGGTGCGCGCGGCCGGAATCTGGCAAATCATTCCCAGCACAGGCAAAAGACTTGGACTGGTGATTGACGGTCAGCGTGACGATCGCATGAACATGAAACTTGCCACTGCTGCGGCATTATCTTACCTGAATTTATTGCATACGCAATTTCATGACTGGAAACTTGCTGTCATCGCATACGAGATCGGAGAAAATGAAACAGCAAGACTGATTCAGAAAACCGGTTCGCGCGATGCATGGGTGCTGGCCAGATCACCCGCTCTTGCCGAAAAGTATCAGACCGAATTGAAAAAATATCTGGCCATGTTTGATGCCGCAGTCATCATCATGAATCATCCTGAATTAATTCAAATGTAAATTGGCCGAACAAAGCCGTTTCGCACGATTTCATTACCGAAATGGCTTTGTTAGTTTGCTTGCGCAGTATCATTCTGTCATTGGCTGCAAAAAATCCAGGACAAAAATTAATCAGACATAAAATTTCCTTCCTGTTATATTTTGTGTTATAGTTCTTTCGAATTTAATTTACAGATAATTTCAGATTGATTATCAAGAAGTATTTAAAAAGCAAAATGCACTCACAGCGTACCTGGTAATATCATTAAGCGTGACCATCGCATCGAACTGAATACAAGCATGCTATCGATGCACTGAAATCTTGCTTTTATCGATGCTTCATGAACATCTGACAAGTGTTTTACAAGCAGAAACGGCCGGAACGCCGATTCTCTTCAGCATCAAAATTGATTATGGATGCTGGTTTGTTTTCATTCATGTTTGCAGCGATGTCTCGACTGTGGCATCACAGTGAGAGCTTTTCTTCGCGAGGTTATGAGGAGAATAAAAAATGTTAGCAATAATCAGAATGATCATGGCTGCCTGTGTATTTCTATTGTTAAGCGCGTGCGCGGACCAGAACAGTAATGGCTCCATTTCTTCATCCGGCGAACCAGGCGGTGCTTACTGTAAAAACAAAAGCTCCCTGTGCTACAAACAAGATGGAAAAAAATATCAAGTCATGAAGACGAGCAGGAATTATGAGGAAAAAGGCGTCGCGTCCTGGTATGGAAAAAAATTCAATAAAAAGCGCACCTCTAGCGGCGAACGTTACAACATGTACAAAATGACCGCCGCACACAAGACCCTGCCGTTATCCACTTACGTTCAAGTAACCAATCTGTCCAATGGGAAAAGAGTCATTGTAAAAGTCAATGACCGCGGCCCTTTCATAGGAAACCGCTTGATCGACTTGTCGTACGCCGCCGCCAAGAAACTGGGCATGGTCAATCAGGGCATAGCGCCCGTCTCTATCAAGGCGGTCAAAGTATAACTCTGCGCGCATGGCTCAACGAAAAGTCCGGAGAGTTCGCTTCTGCAGTATGTTGTCCTGCGTATAAGTCAACAAGGCGTCACATTTTAATTCCCACAGATAACCCGCCGCGCCACCCGGGAGATTCGCAAATGGCCGCACACCATCCAGGGTATATTCCCTGTAAACCTGCGATCCCAGCAAGAGACTTGCATTCTTCAGGTGATGCATGATGCCAAGCTCATTGTAAATGTTGGTCAATTCACTCACCATAAATGAAAAACCTTCGTCCGCGGCCAGCGACATGGCCCTGAAGTTTACCTGCTTTGACAAGCCATTTTTACGATAGTCCTCATCAACCGCGGTGATAAACAGATGGGCGACATGCTTTTTTTGAAATTGCTTTCCATGCAGAAAGCCGCTGGTCAATTGCTCGAGAAGGGCGAAGATATATTTGAATTTGGGACTGACATTAAAAGTCATGGGCAAGGGATCAACAATATCTTCGGTCAGCGCGCATGCAATAACCTTGCCGCCATCCAATGCCACGATGCTCAGACCATCATTCGCCGCTTTTTGCACCACAGCCCTGGCAAAGGGGGCAAACGAATCATAATCCATATTGACATAACGAGTCATGGGTTCGGAATCACAAAACGAACGTATAAACATGCTGGCCGTCCTGTCCACATGAACAGGCTGCAGGATTTCATAGGAATATCGATGATCAATATCGATTTGCTGTAAAATCTGCCGCGCTTGTAAATCGGTTATTTCCTTGCTTGAAATTACGCAATCCATATGTCTCTTCCATCAAAACCATTGTGTCAAATACCCGGGTCGCTGGCGACACAGCCAAACATTGTTACCATATTTAGACGGGTAATATTAATATCATACCACGCCTCTGAAAAACGCGTATTAACAACCCATGCGCTCGATTGGGCATTGAGGCGCCGCCATTCACGGCTTCCGTTTTAATGACAGGGTCAAACGGAATTTGCCAACCGGTTCATCGCCATATTTAGAGGGCACTGTTGCGATAACACTCAATGTGACATTCTGCCGTTCACCGGTTTGGCGCGCCAGGGCAACCGTGTCCGCAATAATCCGCCCCTCATCACAGGCAAAAAAAGTATCTCCTTCGCAGCGCTTCAAAAAATCGGCACCAAAGTCCTTGAATACGAATGTGAACTTCTCTTTTTGTCCATGGAATATATTCATCGCCAGCGTGCCGCCGGCCAGTTCTGCCCCTACACACAAAACGCCAAAATACATGGAATTAACATGATTCCGGGTACGCCTGTTGAACCGCATCATGATTACAGCCCGGTTCTCGCTTATTTCGACTATCCTCGGCTTGAGCCAGAACACCATAGGCAGCCTGATCAGGCTGAACATCCATAGTAATAGTGTTTCACGCCATAAAGTTTTATACATGCAAATTATTTCCCTAATTAGTTCATTAACAGGCCCGGTCTTATTCCGCAGCAAACCGCTTGATCACTCTATCCGCAAAATCCCGCGTGGATTGCCTAAGCAGGGCCTTGCAAAGCAAACTATACAGCTCTTCACAAAAAAAATGAAACCGGATAAGCATTAACGAGAATCTGGCACAGCTGTTACGATCGTTTGTGCATTGCGGATGTTTTTCCCGCCTCACTATCCATATTTTGGCGATAGAAGTCATTTATCATTTTCATGACCTGAATCACATCCTGCTTGGATTTAATCTCAGCCAGCCCATTGGAATCAATTCCGCATTTTATAAATGCCTGATTGATTGCATGATGCAGGGATGTCCTAGGCTGGATTTGATGGTTAGCGGGAGTAAATAAGTTGGCAAATGACAGTATTCGGCCCTGATAGGGCTGTACAAAATCTGCGATTTCCATCAATACATTTTCAATATTAATCGTCCTCGGGTGAGAAAGAACTTTGCCCGTTTGATTATCCATTTCAATATACTGATCTATCAGACTGCAGAGCGCGGGATCGCGCAACAGATATAACTCTGTTAGAAAATACTGTTTTGCAATGTATTGGACTGCCTGCTCAACGGGATGCAAGTGGGAATGAAATGCGTTCTCGGAAAATTGAAACGTGATCCATTCCGCTTGCTCTCTGTTTTCAAGCCTGACAACGCCTGTGTGCGTGTCATAGGTAATCTTCACCCCTGAGAAGGCATCGACAAACAATTCCCCTTTTTCATCCGGTCTGGTAATAAGAAAAACCTGCATGCTTTCGACGTCATTGAATACATGCCTTTCGTCCGGATTATCATCAATAATCATATAGTAGCGAACATGCATCCCCTACCCCGTTCACCGCCTTGATCACGGCGGTTCTTATTTAATTAAGTATAGCAATAAAAGAGTGACGAGGTTGCCATCCAGCCGGCGCAAATCAATTTAAACAATTATATTTCAATACGATACATGCTTGATTCCTTTCACGCGCACATCCGCGCCGTTTTCGCTCTGCGACGCCTCGCTGATGGGCAATGTTTACTTTGGTCATTCAAGCGATCCCGGACCTTCCCGTCCAATGTTTCGATTTGATCAGCCCGGGATCGCATAGAATGCCGCTTGAAAATCCACGGCAAGTCAATCAGTATATCAGTCCATTTTTGTCGGATCAGGGGTCAGAGCAATTTTGCCCCTACACTCTCAACGAATATTCAATCACAAGGAAGACATATGTCACTCATATCAAGACTCCATAGAAATCCCTTACATAACACCGCTCATTATCATCCCTACATGGCAAGATATCATGAAGAGGGATTCACCGTTCTGGACCATTACCGGCATCTTCGTCAAATCCTGTTCATCTATCAGGCATTGGAAATAAAACTCCAGGATCCGGCGTTCTCCCCCAAATTACCGGACGATTTAGATTTATCCTTCGCACTAAACCGTTCGGCCGCGATTCAAAATGACCTGGCATTCCTCAAGCCATTGATCCCTCTCGTCTATCAAAATGAAATCCTGCCCGCCACACGTGAGTATGCGGAACAAATTCGCAGCATCGATGTATCCACCAATGAAGGCCGAAACCAGCTTTTTTCACATTTCCTGATTCGAATCCTGGGCGATCTGTTCGGCGGCCAGGGACTGAAATCCTGTGCCATTACGGCATATCAAAAAGCGGGAATTTATCAGGATAAGGATCCTGTTCCGGGCACAGAGCAATATCATTTCAGACCGGGAGCGTTAAAGGATTTTTCATCCTGGCTGAACAGGCTTGAGTTAAATGACGAACAGGAAAATGACATCGTGAGACACGCGGACGATGCTTACCAAAAACACATCAATCTATTCTCGGATCTGGAATCAACACGTCCGGCCAGCGCGGTCCCGAAGCCCTTCACAGCCAAAACCAGTGTCGCGCAGAATACTTCCAGCTTTTTCAGCTGCAATACATTGACAAAAGCCGCGGCCGTCGGCGCCCTGGCTCTGTCCACGGGGCTGGTAATCACCGCCGCCATCACCCGCCTCACCTAATGATTGGCGGCAGCCCTTAAGCAAGAGAGGGCAGGCGAAATCAAATCCGTCTGCCCTGCTTTTAACTTCCCACCCTCCCTTCCGCTTTTATCCTTGCGCATCCTTTACCTGATTCATATTTTGTTCCACATCAAGCGACGGGATCCTGACAAACGGATCCGTGTCCTTTTCATAATTGATTCCCTGGACGTTGAAGCCGAACAACCGGTAAAACTCATCGCAGTACCCTTTCACGTCAGTCAATTCTTCCAGATTCTCGGTGGTGACAGCCGGCCAGACCGACATGATTTGCTGCTGCACATCCGCTTTCATTTCCAGGTCATCAATGCGGATATATCCCTCTCCATCCCGCGCGGGAGGCTGTGACGCATACAAATGATCATGGAACAATCGATATATCTGTTCGATGCAGCCTTCATGCGTGCCTTGTTCTTTCATGATCCTGAACAGGATGGAAATATAGAGCGGAACAACAGGGATTGCCGCACTGGCCTGTGTCACCACCGCCTTGTCTACCGATATCACGGCTTCACCCCGCAGTGACTGCAATTTACGATCCAGCTTGTCTGCTGTCGCCTTCAGATGTTCTTTGGCCTTGCCAATGGTTCCATCCTTATAAATGGCATGCGTCAACACAGGACCAAGGTAGGAATAGGCCACCGTCTTGATCCCCTCGGCAAGCAAGCCTTCCTCGGCAAGATAATCAATCCACATTTCCCAGTCTTCGCCGCCCATGACCGCGACAGTATTCGCTATCTCTTCTTCATTTGCGGGTTCAATGGTGACGTCCTTCACCTCGCCACGAAATGCGTCAATGGATTTGCCGCTGAAAGATTTTCCAATCGGTTTTAACACGGAAGAAAAAACCTGACCGGTCAGCGGGTGGGTACGGCGGGGCGAGGCGAGGCTGTAAATAATCAGATCGACTGTACCCAGATCATTTCGAATAAGCTGCGCTGTCTGTTCCTTTATTTCATGGGAGAATGCGTCGCCATTAATGCTTTTGGCATAATAACCTTCTTCCTGCGCAAACCTTTCAAACGCGGCGCTATTGTACCAGCCGGGCGAAGCGGTGCGCTTTTCATCCGCCTCCTTTTCAAAAAAGACCCCTATGGTTTTGGCGCCCGCCCCGAACGTTGCAGTAATGCGGCTGGCCAGCCCATATCCGGTCGACGCGCCTATCACCAGCACATTCCTGGGGCCGTTAATCGGACTTCTGGATTTCACGAATCGAATCTGTTCCTCAACGACCCGGCTGCATCCTTCGGGATGAGCGGTAGTGCAGATAAAACCTCTGATTTTTGGCTGTATGATCATGTTGGTTCCCATTTATAATGCGGTTATCAAAATGCAAGGCGCCTAGTTTACCAGCATAGGCTGTAGAGTTGTAGCATGGCCGGCTTGTCGCGGGGCTTGCCTGCCGCTGCACGATAGTAAAACTCGTCTCCGCACAGGTCCATTCGGGTTCAACGTCAAAGAACAGCATGCCATTGTTGTGCAGCGCCCGGCATTACACTCTGTTTAAAGATGAGGATTGTTTCAACTGATTGCGCATCCCAACCCCGTTTCGATCACCAAAACACACAAATGATCCTCTTCCATCCATGAGCGCGCCATTTATCTCAAGAAAATAACTATGTCTCGCGGCCAGAATGTCGCACATTCCAAATTTTAAAAAAACACCGGAAAAAATGCTGTGAAAATTTCATGATATACTCGTGTTAATCCCAATCTGTTTCATGAAAAATAAGAACACAGTGAATGACACTGATACACGATCTGATATTACTAAGTATAATCCCTAATAGTTCTATACTTTTTTGAACGCTAATGTTAAATTTATTCATTGTTAACAATTGAAAGGAAACTACGTCATGGCAAAAGCAAAAACCGCAGCAAAAAAGAAAGTAGCTAAACCACGGAAGAAAGCAGCAAGAAAAACCAAAGTTGTAAAAGCCAAAAAGGCAGTCAAAAAAACAACGGCAAAGAAACGCTCCGCCGGCCGCAAGAAAGCCCGCCCTGCTGCCAAGAAGAAGAAAGCTGCGAAGAAGTAGCTTTCAAAATTGGGCCCAGCCCGCTGGGCCCAATCTTCCACTCACGGTCATACCTTCCCACCCACCGCCTGTATACCGACATTCCAGACTTTATTGATTCTCTCAACACATTTGAATACTCATGTTAAGATATGAACAGTTATCCCGGCTTCGTAATAAAAAATATAGGTTATGATAATCAATAAACCCTTTTCAGCTGTCTACATTGCCAATCCTGAATTCATAAACGAACTTTGCCAAGAGCTTGGCAGCGTTTCAGCCATCATGGATACGCTGGTTTTTTCAGCAATCCAAAAACCGAATGTCTGTTTCGCTAGAGACGTATGGCTGGATCCGCATCTGGTAAATTTCCATTCCATTTCAGATGCCGTGAAAACGCTTCGTGCCGCCGGCAAATTCTGGCACATGCACCCGGTTACTCATATCAGACGCGCCCATCTTATTCAGGAACAATTACGCAAACTCCCAAATCTTGAGAGAGCTTTTCCTGTCGAAAATGACATTCCGGAGATTGGCTGCTACAGCCTGCTGGATAAAAACACCTTGGTTTACAGTGTAAAACGCTGGAAAAAATGGCCGATGGGGCATTGCCGATTTATTGAAGACAAGACCCATCCGCCAAACCGGGCTTACCTAAAATTGTGGGAAGCACTCACACTGCTCGATCACTACCCCTGCCCTGGAGAGATTGTTTATGATCTTGGCGCATCACCCGGTGGATGGACTTATGTGATGCAGACATTGGGCGCACATGTCACCGCTATTGATAAGGCGCCTCTGAATGACCGTATTGCGCACCTGCCTAATGTGCAGTTTGTTAGAGAAAGCGCATTCGCTCTGGATCCGGTTAAACTGCATAAAAAAATAGACTGGCTGTTATGCGATATCGCCTGCTATCCCCAACGATTATATCAGCTCGCCTCCAGCTGGCTTGCCAGCGGCCTCGCCAGACAAATGATTTTCACCATCAAACTGCAAGGCGCAACCGATTTGGATATGATAAAAAAATTTCAGGCTATCCCTGATTCCAGAACACTTCATTTATTTCATAACAAACATGAAGCCACATTCATTCATCCCGCGCCGGCTCATTTGTTTCCCCGTTTCCATGTAAACACACTGCCAACCCGGGAGTTGAGGCAAGAAAATGAAGACCCTGATCAAAACGTCTGAACCGACGCCCATTGATTATGCCTGTGTTATTTATTATCATGACCCCTTGATAAAGGTTGATAAATAATCATGAGAATACTCTGCGTCATACCAAGCCGTATCAATTCAACACGTCTTCCGCGCAAACCGCTTTTGCCTATTCAAGGCAAGCCCATGATCCAGTGGACTTATGAAAACGCATCACGCTGCAAAGTCCTCACCGACCTGATTGTCGCGACCGACAGCCATGAAATTGCCGATGTAATCACCCGAATCGGGGGTAAAACCATGATGACCGATCCGGATTTACCCACCGGTTCCGAACGGGTCGCCGCCGTGGCGGAACAACATCCGGATATGGATGTCATTATCAATCTTCAAGGCGACGAACCCTTTATCAAGCCTTCCATGCTCGAAAAGCTGATATCGCCCTATCTCGCGGGCGAAACACCCGAGATGACCACTCTCGCATTTCAACTGGACAGGAAAGTCAAATATCATGAGCCTGGCGCGGTGAAAGTAATCACTGATTTGCAGCAAAACGCCATTTATTTCTCACGCTCCCCCATTCCCTACTACCGCACACAGGAACAAGCTCCTGTTTATCATCACATGGGCTTATATGCATTCCGGCGCGACTTTCTGATGCTTTATAAAGACCTTCCACAAACCCCCCTGGAAAAAGTGGAAAGCCTGGAGCAATTACGCGTGATCGAACATGGCTACAAGATTCGTGTCTGCCTGACCGATGAAAAAACCCTGGAAATCAATACACCCGAAGAATACGAACAAGCGCAGCGATTTGAATACGCGAACTAGAATTTATCTCCCCCTTGGCGGCAAGCGCAGATTTACTCCGCGCACAGCCATCTAAATCGAGAGTGTTCATTGAACTGTGTCAGTCCTTTAACACCCGACCTCATCACTTCAGCTCAATGACTACTACCCTGACAGGATGACCGCTGATATTTTCGTCAGAGTGCAGCTCCCCTGGCACATCGCGCGGCAGATAATAGACCATATCTTTTTTCAGGCGCAATTCATGCGACTGATTTCTATCAGTGGTGACTTTCAGGATGCCTCCAGACAAGGCAACAAGAATCCGGTCGCGCTCATGACGATGCAGTTTCAGCGTTTGATTCCGCTCGGGATAAATAATGGTTTCCCAGACAGACACCTTGTCATTCGCCAGCCTAGGGATGCGGCGGGTCGCCGGTTCGGCTTGACAAGTTGTTGTTAAAAAATAACAAAACAAGGTTGACAGCGCTAGACATGTTTTACGCATAAGATTCTCCTAAGCTCATGGACATATAATTCGGATGTTAAACACGATTTTTTTTGGCATAGTACTTTGCCCCATCATAATTGGACAGGCGTAACACATGCTAGACGCACAAAGCACCACCCCTGAAATAGTCGGCGCACAAACCATTGCGCACTCCCCGGCCCATCCCCGTGGATTATATTTGCTGTTCTTTGTCGAGCTATGGGAACGCTTTGGGTTTTACACCCTCCAAGCCATTATCATCTTGTACATGACAAAAGCCTTGCTCATGCCGGATACGGAAGCCAACCTGCTCTATGCCGCTTTCAGCGCCCTGTTATACCTCACCCCCACCCTGGGCGGTTACCTGGCAGACCGCTATTTCGGATTTCAACGCGCGATTTCGATAGGCGGCGTCTTGTTCGTTATTGCTTACCTTTTATGCGCCGCGGACAACCGGCAAATATTCTTTCTGGGATTAAGCCTGCTTATTTGCGCAAATGGCTTCTTCAAACCCAATGTTTCCAGCATAGTGGGTGAATTATACAGTCAGGGGGATCCGCGGCGCGACAGCGGATTCACTCTCTTTTACATGGGCATCAATATCGGCGCGCTAATTCCGCCTCTTATCGCAGGCGCACTGGTGGTGCGTTACGGCTGGCATGCCGGATTTTTGCTGGCGGCAGCGGGGATGGCTATTGGGCAACTGATTTTCATGTGGGGCAAAAAACAGTTGGGCGCCGCCGGCGCCCGCCCCAATGGTAACCCGCAATTTAATATTTGCGGATACAAGTTATATGGCTTGCTGACGTCGGGCATCATCGTCACTGCCGGCTTGTGCCTGCTTGCCTTCCGGCACCCGCAGGCAACCACGTATATCATTTCATCCGCTGCCATCGGCATATTCCTCATTGTGACATTTTATCTGTTCAAACAGCCTGGCGAGCAGCGCGGCAAAATGCTGGCCGCCCTGATCCTGATCGCGATATCATTTGCCTTCTGGTCGCTCTACAATCAGGCATTCACTTCGCTCATGCTGTTTGCGGACCGCAACATGATACCGCGCTTTCTGGGATTGCCTTTTGATGCTGAAGCGACACAATTTTTTAATCCCTTTTTCATTCTCGCCCTAAGTCCGCTGCTGAGCCGTGTCTGGATACGCATGGACAAGGCGGGATGGAATCCCTCCACACAAATGAAATTTTTCCTGGGTGTATTCTTCATGAGCGCCGGTTTTTTTCTGCTGGCACTGGGAGCGCGCTATTTTGGGATGAACGGTTACCTCTCGCCCTGGTGGCTGGCTGCAAGTTATTTATTACAAACCATGGGTGAGTTACTGATCTCACCCATAGGCCTGGCAATGATCACGGTACTTTGTCCGCGTGAACTCACCGGCATGATGATGGGAGTCTGGTTCTTCGCCCAGTCCGCCTCATTTGCCCTGGGCGGTTATCTTGCGAACATCGCGGCGGTACCCGCCAATGCCGGCGCCGCAACCTCATTGTCTATTTATACTCATGCTTTTATCGTCTATGGATGGATTGCCCTCCTTATGGCGGTTGCCAGCTTCGCGTGTATCCCTCTGTTAAACCGCATGATCAGGGGCAAAACTGCCTGATCCGATCAGGCCGGCATAAACGCCGGCCTTTCGCCAGCCAGACGCCAGATTGTTCATCCATCGGGCAAATCCGGCGGATTTTACCTTCAAGGTCTAATTATTCCCGGGCAATTCAACCACGAAGTAGCCATTCACCCCCCGTATCATGTAAGATATGCCACCTTTTTAAACGCATCACATCAGGTGAGAACAGTGGCCGAACAATTACGTAATATTGCAATCATTGCTCATGTTGACCATGGCAAAACCACTCTAGTGGACAAGTTATTACAACAGACCTCCAGCATCAGCAAAAAACAGACAACTGAACGCGTCATGGACAGCAATGACCTTGAGCGTGAACGCGGCATCACCATTCTTGCCAAGAACACCGCGATTAAATGGCGCGATTACCGCATCAATATTGTGGACACCCCCGGGCACGCCGATTTTGGCGGCGAAGTGGAGCGCATTCTTTCAATGGTAGACTCTGTTTTATTACTGGTAGACGCGGTTGACGGCCCCATGCCGCAAACCCGCTTTGTCACCCAGAAAGCCTTTGCCCGCGGCCTGCATCCTATTGTCGTCATTAATAAAATTGACAGGCCGGGCGCGCGCCCTGACTGGGTCATGGATCAGGTGTTTGATCTTTTCGACAACCTGGGCGCCACCAATGAACAATTGGATTTTCCTGTGGTTTATACTTCCGCGCTGCTGGGCTTTGCGACGCTGGACCTGCACCAGAAAAGCGAGAATATGGATCCTCTGCTTGAGACCATCGTCAAATACGTTCCGGCGCCAAAAGTAGACCCGGACGGCCCCTTCCAGATGCAGATCAGCACCCTGGACTATTCCAGTTATGTGGGCATGATTGGCATTGGACGCATCACTCGCGGGCAGGTTAAAACAAACATGCCCGTGGCCGTCATAGACCGTGAAGGCAAGACTCGTTCCGGACGCATCCTGCAAGTGCTGGAATACCTGGGCCTGGACCGCAGTGAAGTTCCGGCCGCCTATGCCGGGGACATTATCGCCATCACAGGAATAGACGAGCTGAAGATTTCAGACACCTTATGCGACCCTTCGTGCGTGGAAGCCCTGGAGCCGCTGACCGTCGATGAACCTACGGTCAGCATGACCTTCCAGGTCAACACCTCACCTTTTGCCGGCAAGGAGGGCAAGTATGTCACCAGCCGCAAGCTGCGCGACCGTCTTTATCAGGAGTTGATGCATAATGTGGCCTTGCGCGTAGACGACACCGGCGATCCGGATAAATTCAAGGTATCCGGACGCGGTGAATTGCATTTATCCATCCTCATAGAAAACATGCGCCGTGAAGGTTATGAATTGGCCGTGTCCCGCCCTGAAGTCATCACCAAGATGGTCGACGGCGAATTACAGGAACCCTACGAAAACCTGACCATTGATGTCCCCACTGAATATCAGGGCGCCATCATGGAAAAACTGGGCAGCCGCCGCGGAGACCTGAAACACATGATGTCCGATGACAAAGGCCGAATCCGGCTCGATTATGTCATTCCCTCACGCGCTCTCATCGGCTTTCATATGGATTTTCTGACCCTGACATCGGGCACAGGCATCATGCACCATGTTTTCAGCCATTATGGTCCGGTCGCGAAAGGTGAAATCCCTCATCGCCAGAATGGTGTGCTGATTTCAAACCAGCAAGGCACCGCACTCGCTTATTCGCTTTTTAATCTTCAGGACCGCGGCCGCATGTTAATCAGTCCGCAAACGGAAGTCTATGAAGGCATGATCGTGGGAATTCATACGCGTGACAATGACCTGGTCGTCAACGTTTGCAAAGCCAAACAGTTGACCAACATTCGTGCGGCGGGCTCTGATGAAAACATCATATTAGTGCCGCCCATCCTCATGTCCCTGGAACAAGCTCTTGAATTCATCGAAGATGATGAGCTGGTTGAAGTGACCCCGGAAAATATTCGTGTGCGCAAGAAATTTCTGAAGGAACACGAACGTAAACGCGCCGCAAAATAACCGGAGCAGCGGAGAGTGTTCATTAAACTGCGTCAGCCCAATGAACACTCTCGATCAAGGCCGCTGCTCCAGCAGGAAGCGGCGGTATTATCGCATTATCTAACTATTGAGTCATTCGTATGGTCAGCAGCATGGATTCCAGGGTCAGACCGGGGCCAAACGCGCAGCTCCAGATGTTAGCTTGCGAACTCCCGGACCGGATATCTTCCCAGATTGCCTTCAAGACAAACAAAATGGTAGCCGAAGACATATTTCCATATTCGCGTAAAACCGAATACGCATAACGGTTATCGTGTTCGGAAATGGACAAGGCTTCTTCACATGCCTTAAGGATTTTTTTACCTCCGGGATGAATGGCGAAAATCTGAATATCACGCATGGACATGGCTTGCCGGCGCAGAAAGCGCTGTATGAAATCGGAAATGCCAGAGTGAATTGCCTGCGGCACATATGAAGACAGGACGATATCAAATCCGCTGTCAGCAATTTGCCAGGCCATTTCCTGGCTGTGCTGCGGCAGCAAGTCGCAGTGAAAGGCTTCCACCCGAAAGCATTTTTCCCGGGATGTCTCCGCCTCTATCCATACCGCCGCGGCACCATCCGCAAAAATGGCATTGGAAATCATGCTGTCCATGGAATCATTTCTCTGAAAATGCAGGGTGCATAGTTCCACGCTCACCACCAGCACTTTTGATTCCACATCCGCCCTGACAATGGCATCGGCGCATTTGATGGCATTAAACACGCCATAACAACCCATAAAATTAATGCAGGTGCGTTTGACATTCGCATCCAGATTCAGGGCATGCACCAGCTCAATATCCAGTCCGGGCGCATACATGCCAGTACAACTGACCGTGATAAGATGCGTCACATCCCGCGGCTGACGTCGCGCGTCGCATTCCAGACAGTTTCTCACCGCGTCCATGGCGAGCGCCAAGGCATGACGCCGGTAAGCCTGCATGCGCGCGGCGGTGGACGGAAACGGGAGACTCGTGTCATTGGGAAAAAATTCATATTCACCCGGCTGGCGGCAAAAATCACTGATGACGCTATGACGAAATTCTATCCCGGTCGCGCGATAAACTGATTTTAACAGCCGCGTCTCTGCCGGCGGCAGTTGCAGAGCTTTGGCAACAATCTCGGCAGCAGCCTGTTGTGATTGCTTGTACGCCGGCGCGGCTGTTCCTATGGCTGTAATTGCGGATTTCATCGAATTTCACTTCCATTTTAATGAGAAAAGCCGGCCGGGTTCATATCTTCAGCCAGTCGTTTGGCCGCGGACACGGCCGCGTCTTCGTAGGGAATAAACAGCAAGTCTGCTCCCAGATTTCTACTGATCTCGATTTCATTCTCATGATAAACACTCAATGCGATTTTTCCCTTATAGTGTGATTCCCGCAAGGAAGTAACCAATGTCTGGTTCGCATCTCGGTGAGGAATGGTGCTGACCACCCATTTAACCTGCTCCAGGGGGAGATGCTTGATAAATTCCACATCTTCTGCGTCGCCGTACTTCAATGAAATCGCTTGATTGTGCCAGCGAAAAATTTTTCTGGGATCGAAGTCAATCCCGAGAATCTTATAGCCATAATTTGCCAGTCTTTGCGCCATGTGTACGCCATGCCTCCCAAAGCCATATATGATGATGTCGACACTGGGAAGATGGTTGCTCGCATCCATATTTTCACGGTTGGCAGCCTGCCGCTGTAACACTCCCAGGAATGGAGACATCCAACGATAAAACGCGTTGGCATAAGTCATCATATAACTTGAAAATGCAATGGTCACAAGACCGATAAACGTCACCAGACTTTCCATGCCTGTATCAATATAGCCAAGATTTGCGCCCAGCGCGGAGAGTATCAGAGAAAATTCACTGATTTGTCCCATGGTCAATCCTGTCAAAAAGCTGGTGCGTTTCTTGAAGCGCAAGCTGCCCAGCATGATCATGACAATCAGAGGCTTCGCAAACAAGACAAATAGCGACAGAATGATGGCTGGCATGATCTCGGTTTCCAGCGCGTCAAAACGCAGGCTCGCTCCCAGGTTGAGAAAGAAAAACAAAAGCAGAAGATTGCGCACGGACTCCAGACGCGATGCCATGGCGTCACGATAATGCGAAGACGCGAGTGAAACCCCGGCCAAAAAACCGCCGACTTCCTTGCCAAATCCCAGGTATTCACCCGTCGCTGCAAGCATGACCGCCCATGAAAAGGCAAACAGAATAAGCAACTCCCTGGATTTCGCCAATTGCGCAAGCAATACTGGAAAAACCCAGCGCATGAGCACACCTAACATCAGGAGAAATCCCACACCTTTCAGCATCAAAATCAGCATGGCCAGGCCCAGTTGGCCATACGATGCCTCATGCAGGCGCAGGGCGGACAAAAAGATAATGGCCAATACCACCACCAAATCTTGCACAATCAGGATGCCAATGGAAATGCGGCCATAAAGTGAATCAATTTCTTCATTGTCTGAAAGAATCTTGATAATGATGATGGTGCTGGAAAATGTCAGTGTGAATGCTAGAAAAAAAGCAGGAACCGCATCGAACCCCAACGCCCAGCCAACCAGCCCGCCCAGGACCGTGGTCAAGACAATCTGGCTTGCGCCCGCAATCAGAGCGACACGCCCAAACGACCTGATTAAATTCAGATCGAGTTTCAGCCCGACAATAAATAGCAAGAGCGTGATTCCAAAGCTGGCCAGAACCTCAATCTCGCTTCGCGCCTTGATCCAGCTCAAAAAACTCGGCCCGGAAATGATGCCCACAATGATAAACGACAAAATGAGAGGCTGACGCAGATTCAGCGCGACAATGCCCACTACCACTGACAAAGCCATCAGGACAGCGAATTCATTAAATAACACGTTCACCATTAGACTCGTCCCTTAGCAGCGTCCTCTATCCCTGTGATCACGGCATTACACCAGAAAGATCTTGCCTGCCATTATCCACTTTCCAGGTTCACAATGGCAAATCTTCGTCTTTGGAGATATTCAAGCCGTTCGAAACAGAGAGATGTTTGACAATTTGCCGGCTCGCGCCGTAATGTCATTGAATCGGCTTATTACGAAACCACCAGGCGAACGCCATGACTGTCACCAAAAATATCGTCATCGAACCCGTGCGGACCCTCAAGGATAATTATGTATGGACCCTCATCAATCACAAACAGCTCACGGCAGTGATAGTGGATCCCGGAGAGGCACGTCCCGTGATTGATTTCCTGAATAACCGCCAGCTTTCCCTGCTCGCCATTCTGGTCACCCATCACCACTGGGATCATACAGGCGGCATTGCTGAAATATTGAATCACTTTGATGCGCCCGTTTATGGGCCCGCGGAAGAAAAAATTCCGCAAATAACCCATAGAGTGAGTGAAGGCACACAGATCAATATCACCGGCTTCCCGGTCAAGCTGCAAACACTGGAAATTCCCGGACATACTTCAGGGCATGTCGCCTATTACGGCGGTCAGATGCTGTTTTGCGGCGATACCTTGTTTGCGGCAGGCTGCGGCAGGATATTCGAAGGCACACCCGCGCAAATGTATTCCTCTCTGCAAAAGCTGGCCGCTCTTCCTGACGACACGCTGGTTTATTGCGCCCATGAATACACGCTCAATAATTTGCGTTTTGCAAAAACTGTAGAGCCCGGCAATCTCGCCATTGAGAAACGCATGGAAAAAGTCGAAAAACTGGTCAACAAAAACCTGCCTTCCCTGCCTGCTCTCCTCAACGAGGAAAAGGAAACCAACCCGTTTTTACGCTGCCATTTGCCTGAAATCAAGAGTGCGGTTGAAAGACGCCAATATCAGCACCTCAACGATCCGGTTGCTGTGTTCGCTGCGCTCAGGAAATGGAAAGATAATTTTCAGTGACATGAGTTTTCTCGCATCCAAATTGCCGGAGAAAATCTTCATCCTTGAACAGGGCGCTCAGGGAGCGGGCATCCGCCAGCCATTCCACGAATTGACGAGGAACAGAGGACGCGGCAACCGATGAAAGCTCCGCCAGGCTGATCTCGGCATACAAGCTCATTTCAGCAAACGACTCCGCCTGCCTGAGGGATTTCAATATATCTCTCTCCATACACTTGCTACGGATTTGGCCGGCCTTCAGATAGGAAAACAAGATGCCTGTCATATCGACGATCTCCGCATCCAGTCTTGCGATCAGGCCTGCTGCTATTTCCTTCAGCTCGTTCAGCGCCCTTTCTTCATCCAGGCCGCGCATCGCCTGTATTGCCTTTCTTTGTTCATGCCGTCTTGTGATGGGTTCTATTGCCCGGCGATAGCGCTCCCTCTCGTTCTGCCTACGCTGCTCCGTAGGTGTCACGACAAAACTGGAAAGATATTCGTATGCCTGAGAAACCAAGCGGTTTGCCTGTCGCAAGCGGTGATCAGCCGCATCGGCCACAGGCGCAAGCAAATATTCAAACAGAGCGCGGGTCGTACTCATAGGCTGCTCTCCTGTTTTAAAACACTATCCCGGAAACGGCCGTTTCTGGGATTATAGCCCTAAAACCAAGAACAGATGCAAGCACCCCGTAACCCTGCTGCGGCTGTGAAAGCGGTCATACGTTCCGTTCCGCCTGGAAATATATCCCGAAATTAGACCTCTATTCCTTATAAACCAGATCGAGTTCACGCGCAGCCCTCACATCATCCAGGCGTTTCACCGGAAGAGTGTGAGGCGCATTTTTCAATACGGACGGATCTTGTTTTGCTTCTTGCATGATTTGAATCATGGCGTCCGCGAAAGCGTCCAGGATTTCCCTGGTTTCGGTTTCTGTCGGCTCAATCAACAGACATTCAGGCACGAGCAGAGGGAAGTACATGGTGGGAGCGTGAAACCCGTAATCCAGCAGCCGTTTTGCCACATCCAAGGCAGTGATATGCATAGTCTTGGCTTCATTCTTCATGGTGATGATGAACTCATGGCTGGCGCGGCGGTCGGGATAAGCGGCAGTAAAACCCGCCGCGGTCAACCGGGCCATCAGGTAATTGGCATTCAAAGTTGCAAATTCGGACACTCGCTGCAACCCTTCCTTGCCTAATAATCGCGCGTAAAAATAAGCGCGCAGAAGTATGCCTGCATTTCCCATGAACGCCGACAATCGGCCGATGGTTTCAGGGCAGTCCTTTTCAGTAATCCAGCGATACTGGCTTCCTTCCCTGGCGACACGGGGAACAGGAAGATACGGCAACAGGCGTTCATTCGCCACCACCGGACCGCTGCCTGGTCCGCCTCCGCCGTGCGGAGTCGCGAAAGTCTTATGCAAATTCAGATGGACCACATCAAAACCCATGTCGCCAGGACGGGCCTTGCCCATAATCGCGTTAAAATTTGCGCCATCGTAATAAAGCAGGCCGCCTGCCTGATGGATGATTTTCGCGATTTCTTCAATTTTTTCTTCAAACACTCCCAGTGTGGAAGGATTGGTAAGCATGATTCCCGCGGTTTTGGGCCCGACCGCAGCTTTGAGAGCTTCGATATCCACGTTGCCGTCCGGCCCGGTGGGAATCTCGCGCACCTTGTAACCACACTGTACGGCGGAAGCGGGATTCGTTCCATGCGCCGCGTCTGGAACAAGAATTTCATCACGTTCCAGGTCATTGCGGGCACGGTGATAAGCATGAATCATGGCGACACCGGCGAACTCCCCCTGCGCACCCGCCATGGGCGACAACGCCGCGCCTTTCATGCCCGTCACTGCTTTCAGTATTTCCTGCAACTCATAAACGCATGCCATGAATCCCTGGCTGTTTTCTTCCAGCGACAAGGGATGATGATTTAAAAATCCATCCATAGATGCTATCCGGTGCACGCCGCGCGGATTATATTTCATGGTGCAAGAGCCAAGAGGATAAAAATGCGTGTCTATGGAAAAGTTTTTCTTGGACAAATTGGTGTAATGCCGCACTACTTGCAGTTCAGACGTTTCAGGCAAGGCCGGCGGATCCGCCCGCAGGATTGACGCGGGTATGTCATCACATGCAAGCTCTGAGTGCGTCGGCCATTGCGCCTTGGCGCCGCGGCCGCTTCGTGATTTTTCAAAAATTAGGCCGGACATGCGAGTTTTCTCCCCTCAAGGACATCGCGAAGATGTTTTGCAAATAGTTTGATATCATCAGTCGTTTTGGTTTCCGTCGCGCAAATCAGCAGACAATCGGACAGCTCGGGGTATTTCTGGCCGAGCGCATAGCCACCTTGTATTTTGCGGGCCGCCAGTTCTTTCAGCATCTGCTCGACCGGCTTGTTCAGCCTGACCACGATTTCATTGAAAAATGGCGCCCGGAACACAGCTTCCACACCGGGAATCGCTGTTAATTCCTGTTTCAATTCCCGCGTCCTCTCATGGCATAACGCTGCTGTTCGAAGCAAACCCTGAGGGCCCATGAGACTCATATAAATTGTGGAAGCGGTCACCATCAGCCCCTGATTGGTGCAAATATTAGAAGTCGCCTTGGCGCGCCGAATATGCTGTTCGCGAGCCTGCATGGTCAACACATAACCGCTTTTGCCCTCAACATCGACGGTGCGTCCCACGATTCGGCCGGGCATTTGCCGCACATGCGCTTTTTTGGCGCATAAAATTCCATAATAAGGGCCGCCGGATGCCATGGGAATACCCAGCGGCTGACCCTCGCCGCATGCGATATCCACGCCCTCCCTGCCCCATTGGCCAGGCGGTTTCAGCAAGGCCATGGCCATGGGATTGACCGCCGCGATGGAAAGAATTTCTTTTTCACGCGCCCAGTCTGTCAATTCGTCCACTTCTTCCAGCGCACCAAAAAAATTCGGTTGCGGTATCACGAAAGCCGCCACATCATCGTTCAATAATGTGTCCAGGGTGTTCATTTCTATTCTGCCGGTATCTTTGTGATAGGGAACTTCTATCAGCTTGATATTCTGCTGACCGACAATGGTCTGCGCGGCTTCACGATAATGAGGATGAATGGACCGCGGAAGCAAAATACTCGTCTTGTGTTTTTTGCTGCCCAGACGCACCGCCATCAGTATCGCTTCAGCAAGCGCCGAGGCGCCGTCATAGAGAGAAGCATTAGATACTTCCAGTGCCATCAGATTGGCCATCATGGTCTGGTATTCGTATATCAATTGCAGCGAACCCTGGCTGGCTTCCGCCTGATAAGGGGTGTATGCGGTATAAAACTCTCCCCGGGCGGCGACGTCCCATACAGCGGCAGGGATGTGATGTTCATAGGCGCCGGCGCCGATAAAGCAAGTCATTCCGCCATCCTGCTGCGCGCGTTCGCGCATGAGCCGTCCCAGTTCCATTTCAGAAATACCTGAAGGAATCCCTTCCAGTGAGGCTTTGCGCAATGAATCAGGAATTTCATCAAACAGGGTTTCCAGTTTCTGAATTCCTATCGTGTCCAGCATTTCCCTTACATCTTGCTCTGTGTGCGGTATGAACGGCATACAACTTCACCCCTCGGATCTCTTTTTGATATCAATGCGCTTCGGATGCCACGACCTTTGAATATTCATCCGCGCTCAATAATGCGGCCAAAACCTGATCATGCGGACGAACGCGGATCAGCCAGCCCTTTCCATACGGGTCTTCATTAATCAGCTGAGGGTTTTCAATCACAGCCTCGTTCACTTCCACCACTTCCCCGGAAATGGGACAATAGATATCAGCGGCGGCTTTAACGGATTCCACCACAGCGCATTCCTGCCCCCCGTCAAAACTGGACTCCACTTCGGGTAATTCCACATAAACCAGATCACCCAGCATGGTTTGCGCATGGTCAGTAATGCCTATCGTCAGATATTCTTCATCTTTTCTCACCCATTCATGGGTTTTTGTGTATTGCAGTTTTTGCGGTATGTTACTCATTATCGTTACTCCTAAAATACTTTTTTGCCATGGCGCACAAACGGCGGTTTGATGACTAGCGCCGGAACCTGCTTATTACGGATTTCAACAAAACACTGCGGGCCGGTTTCAACCGGAACCCGCGCCAGGGCAATGCTTTTTTCCAATGTGGGAGAATATCCCCCGCTGGTCACCTCACCCACACCATTTCCCGCGACTATCACTTTCTGATGATTGCGAATCACGCCCGGGCCATCCAGAACCAGTCCGACCAGCCGCTGCCTGAGTCCTTGTTCTGATTGTTTTTCCAGGGCTTGACGGCCGATAAATTCCCGGCTCTTCGGTTCCATCACCACTGTCCAGGCAAGATTGGATTCCAGGGGGGTCACCGATTCATCCATGTCCGAGCCATAAAGATTCAAGCCCGCCTCGAGGCGCAAGGTATCACGCGCACCCAAGCCGCAGGGAGCTATGCCGGCTGCGATACAAGCCTGCCACAAATCCGCAGCGGACACCGCCGGCAAAATCAATTCATAACCGTCTTCGCCGGTATAGCCCGTGCGAGCAACAAACCAGTCATTAAACACAACGAATGTAAAAGGCTTTAAGCTGCGTATCGCATCCAGCTGTTCGGGAGGAAATAACTGCGCAATCTTGTCTTTTACTTCAGGGCCCTGGATAGCAAGCATAGCAAGATCGGCGCGGTCCGTCAGGGCAACATCAAATGAGCCGGCTTGCATCCTCATCCAGGCAAGATCTTTCTCACGGGTACCGGCATTGATGACGACACGATATAAATCATGGCTGATTTTATAGACAATCAAATCATCAATCACACCGCCGCTTTCCTTCAGCATGCATGTGTACAGCGCCTTGCCTTCAACCAGTCTGTCTATATTATTTGCCAGCAGCTTGCGCAGGTAATCCTGGACGCCTGTCCCGCGCAAGTCCACCACACCCATGTGAGACACATCAAACATACCGGCATGCTGTCTGACCTGGTGGTGTTCCTGTATTTGCGAGCCATAGTGAAGAGGCATGTCCCAGCCTGCAAAATCAACCATTTTTGCATTGGCCTTGAGGTGTAAATCATAGAATGGTGTTCTTTTTGCCACAGATTTTTCCTTTATAGCTTAAGGTGTATCGACCCTGCCAGAGGGAGAGGAGTATAGCGTTTTAACATGGAAAACAGAAGAGGAAATGGGCATGCCGCCCCTGGCGCCGCTGCCGCCCTCTTCCTTTTTCTCCTGCGAACAAGAGGATATTCGCCTTGATTTCAGAATGTTAAGAATATCTTAAGTAATTATGCCTTATGATCACAGAAAGAAAGGCCAGGGAGGTGAACGAATGCCGTTAAATGATGAGCAAAAACGCACCATAGAAAAATCAATAGATCATTTACTAGATTTCCCGGCAGATCCCAGCGACTTCGTTAAGGATGAAAAATTACTCACCGATGCCTTCACCCAGCCCGAATCCCCGGATAATGAATTTTGCTGGCTAAAAAAATGCCTGGAAAATCCGGCCGTGTATTTTCAAAACATTTCCAAGATGGGCCCCGCCGTGACCCAGGGTGAAGTTCAGGAATACCTGATTGAATACATTACCCTATGCCTGAACCGCACCGGGAATCCCTGTCTTCTCTGGAATCCGGACACCCTGCTCGCCCCGCTGCGCGCAAGCCCTTCCTGGTCCAGCCACTTTGTCGCCGAAAAGTCTGTCGTGGATAATTTCGAGCACCCTTACGAGTTACAGGGACTGGATGGCAGAATTTATGACGGCATGATAGGAATGGATATTATTCTGGATTTCGAGATATCTGATGACGATAACAGTGGCGATGATGAAGATGACGATGCGGATGAAACGACAATAAGCGAATACCTGCGTTTTTATGTCACCGCCTCCATCAGGCTTGCTCCCGGCGAAACTCACACGGCGAAAATTTTTTTTGGCGATGCGATCCCTCGGCATGAATTCCAATCCGATGAAGACGAAACCCTCTATATCGAGACACTCAAACCTACCGCAAAAGCCGTCGCTGAAAACTATGCCGCGCGCTGTGCGCTGCAAAAATTAAGCGACTTGCGTCTGGTCACGAGGGATATAGCCGAACAGCAGGGCGCCGCGGAATTCAACAGGGGGTTTCAGGCGGATGACGAACAAGACAGCGATGATGCCGGCATCAACCATCACCTGGTCTTCCATGACATGGCTGTTTCTCAACCCGTCAGTGAAATCATCACGCATGTATATTATTTTGAAGAATTGTGTAAAGGTAATATTTCATTCACCGACGTGTTACAGGTATCCGGCAGCGCCGCGCATCATTTCACACAATCGCCTGTTATTGCATTGCTAAAGACCCGATTCGGAGGACTGCAATTTTCTGATTTACTGAAATTATCCAACCGCGCACTCCATAATCTTTCCCAGCCAGCCGTTTATGAATTGCTAAGCCGGAATCTTTGTTCACTGAATATTGCCTTCGGGTTGAACGATGCCGAATTAAGCATTGTCACTCATCCTGTCTATTATGCCATGCTGACGAACCAGCGAATCCACTTTCTGGATGTGTGCCGTGTCACCGATGAAAATTTCAAGCTTCTGATCTTGCCGCTGGTTGCCAATCTGATCCAGACCGGCGCGCTTCAATTTCTCGATGCGTGCAAGCTGCCCATCCACTTCAAGCCGGTCTTGATGTGCAGCATGTATGAACGATACTTCACAGCCAAATCCGTCCCCTGGCCTGCGTTTAGCCAAATCACTGAAGATCTGTCCCGCTGGATGCTAAACGGAAAAACCGCGAGAGGCGTCACTAACGGGTCACTTCCCATCACCGATATACTGAATTTTTCCAGCGAAACCATCCGGACTCTGGAAGCGCACCCCCGGTTTCTGGATTGGGTTGACTCAGGCCTGATAGAATGCCGGGAGCTGCATCCGCTGGATGGATATACATTTTATCGCCTTTATTGCAAGGCGTTCATCAAACGCCTATACCTGGCCGCCTGCGGCCACCCCGCACAAATCAACGGCCAGGCTGACAGTCTGCAAACCGTTCTCGACGATTTGTCCGGCGCAGCGGCGGATTGCTGTGTGACGGCAGAGACATTCAAGCAAAGCCTTTTGTTGCGATACGCAGTCTATATGAAATTTGAATTGAACCGGCTTCAACACGAATTGGAAGACCAGCCCTTATTGAATAAACCGCTTGATGCCTTGTTATCTCATCTGTCAGTGATAACAGATAATCCTCGCTTTGATGAAGATGACGACTGGACAGAGCACGTGGCCTGCGCCTTGAATCTGGCTGATCAAATACAGAAAACGCTTGCAACAGTCAAATTTCTTGATAACAAGGATGTTCCGGCTTCGCATTCCAACGTATTGTCTCTGTTTCACGTGAATGTTCCAGCCGATACTTCGCGCAATCACTGCCAGCTGTTAAATCAATGCTGTGAGCGGATACGGGTGATGGACATCCTGACAGTAAAAAAATCCTCACCAGTCCTGAAACAAATGAATTTTTAGCAGAAACACAAAAAGAAAGGAGCAGATAGCATGCCTCTTAACAGCGAACAAAAACGGACCCTGTCCAGCTCACTCATCCATCTCCTGGATTTCCCCGAGGATGAAACAGGATTTTTGCAAAAAGAAGCGGAAATCATTCAGGCTCTGGAAAATCCCGTTAATGCAGATCATGATTTTTACTGGATTCGCGAATGTTATTATCACCCTGCAGCACATTTTCAGGGACTTGACCGCCTGGGACCCGCTGTCAAAGTGGGGGAGATACAAGCATACATTCTTGATCTCATCACAGAACGTTTGCTGGCGTCCGGGCGGCAGCCATCGCGCTGGAACCGGGAATCCTTACGTCAGGCCATCCCCCAGGAAAATTGGACTGCGGATTTCAAGAGTGAAAGCGCTCCGGTTGACGGCGGTGACAATCCCTGGCAATTGCCGGTTCTGCGCGACAAAATCTACACCCAAGCCTTGCGGATTGCTGAAGACGTAGAAGTTCTGTCGGATGACCCGGACGATCCCTTGATCATTGTCAACCGCAGCGCCCATGTGGATGTGCAAATCAATCTGCCCGGATCCGGTACCATCACCCGCACAGCCCGCGTAGCTGACTTGCGTTCGAATTTTCTCGATGACCGCGAAGAAAATCTCTACATGCAAGACATTATCAAACGCGCCGAATCCTCCGCCCTGGATCTCGCCATGCGTTCAGCCATCCGGCATTTATCAGATAAGCTCCATCTTCATCATTATGCAAAGCGTCTTGGAACTTCCAATGGCGCGCGCAAAATTCTCACGCACCCTCATTGGCTGGCACAACTTGACAGCCGTGCCATCAACATCCAAACCGTCTTGTCCTTAAGTGAACGACAAGCGGACAACTTGCTCCATCCCACTGTCATCGCACTCGTTCAGCACGGCATCATGACGGTGGATATCGCGAAAGGAATGAATCAGGATGAAATGCTGGTTGTCACGCACCCGGTCTATTTTGAATTGTTAAAGACGCGGCAAATTGAATTGGCAGACATACAATCTCTCTCTTCAAGACGAGCGAGGTTATTGATCCATCCCGCCATAACCGCGCTCATTCAACGCGGAAAGATTTCCTGCCGTCAGATCATGACCATTCCGTATGAACTCAAGGACATACTGGTGAGCATGTTGTATGCGGACTTTTTCGCCCGCAAGAATGTTGACTGGAGTGAATTCAGCAAACTTCCCCATCCGCAATGCAGCATCCTGCTTGACAATGCGATCGCCAGCCTGATCATCAATGAAATTCTGCCCATCAATACGCTGGTCCTTTTGCTGAATCAGCATCCCGACACTCAGGAAGCCAAATTTCATTGTCAGGTCAGCGGATTTGCATCCCGTCTCTATTCGTTATGCATGAAAAATCCGCACTGGTTGAATTCCAGGGTTGACAACGTCAATGCTGTCAGCGAAGAAATAACGGGCATGGCGGCGAGCCTGCAAACCCAGCCAGAAGTCATGGCAGAATGGGTTTGCTATGAACTATGCGCCTCTCTTGAGCGAAACATGTCTAGGCGAATCAGTGAATTACTGGAGGGTGACAGCCGCATCGGGATTTATCAGCATTTTCTCGCGATCACACAAAAAACAACCCTGCCTGAATCGGCGAGCTGGATAGACGTTATGCATGAAATGATACAATATGCGCAAGCCATACAGTCCGGCTTGCGCTCGCCAAGGCTGGTCTCACTGGAAAGCGAAGATGCCGCCCCCGCGCGACATGATATGCGGCTGTTTGATCACGCCAGCAAAAAACGGCGCACGTCCACGCCGGATACAGACATTGCTGATTTCTGTACCTGCCTGCATGCATTGGATTCATTCATCAGTCCATATAAAACACCGCAAAGTAATTACTCGTTTTGCGCAATCTGAACATAGGCCCTGACAGAATAAGAATAATGTTATTTTTTGCCAGGGCTGATTCGCATGATGATACACCCTGTTAATCGGAAAGCGTTCACTGAACTGTGTCAGTGAACGCTCTCGTTAATCGTGTGTAGTCTACGATGATTTTTCCACCGCAAGATCAGGTAATCCCGCCCTGTCGCCCACCGCATGGCGTGTAAAAACATTTTTAATCCATTTTATGCGATTGGCCGCATTTAACCCGAGGGAGCGCGCACATTGTATGGATTTTCTTTCATTGGCAAACAGACGCTTCAGCATATCCACACCGGCCAGCATTACCAGGTTATCTGCCTTGCGCCAGCGCTCATAACGGCGCAAAGTTGTCAAATCGCCTATATCTCTGTGCTGGCTGACCGCATCAGCAATGATATCGGCGAGACTGGCCGCATCCAGCAGCCCCATGTTGACACCCTGGCCCGCCATGGGATGAATAGTATGCGCCGCGTCTCCCACCAGCGCGACACGCGGCTTTACATAATGCGCGGCATGTTGTCTATGCAGAGGAAAAGCATGAAGTTTGCTGGCAGCGGTCACTTCCCCCAGCCGGTAGTCGAACGCGCGCCCAAGAGCAGAGATGAAGTCGGGCTCATCCAGCGCCAGGAGGCGTTGCGCTTCGTCGTCACCCAGTGACCAGACGATGGAGGAGGATTTTTCTTCCCGCAAAGGCAAAAATGCCAGCGGCCCGCTCTCAAGAAAAACCTGCCGCGCGGTTTGCAGGTGCGGCAGCGCGGTTTCCACCGCCGCCACGATCGCCTGCTGATGATACGCCTCTTTCTCGATTTCAATGCCAGCCTGCCCACGCAGCCAGGAGTTCGCGCCATCCGCCGCAACAGCCAGTCTGGCAGAAAATTTGCGTCCGCCCCTGGAAATCAGCGTGATATGGTTTTCATGAAATGAAACCGTCTCCATATTGACAGGGGAAATGAAATCCACCCGGGGTGATTGTCTGGCCTTTTCTTCCAGTTCAGCCTGCACAAGAATATTTTCAATGATATAGCCTAACAAGGGTTCGGCGATTTCCTTGCTGTCAAAAGTGACTTCTCCCTTGCCCGCCGCATCCCAGACTTCGATCTTCCTGAACGGGCTTACGCGTTTTGAGTGGATTCCCTGCCATACATTTAATGCCTGGAAAATTCGCCGGGAAGACTGTGCGATAGCGCTGACACGGTGATGATAATGCGCCGCGCTCCAGCGCTGGCTGCGCGGCGCGGACTCCAGCACAGCCACTGACAAAGAGGTTTTTTGCGCCAACATGCAGGCCAGAGCGGATCCCACCATTCCGCCGCCCATGATGACTATGTCATGTGTTGTTTTTTGCATGCAGGATTAATCCCCGGCCAACAAAAAGACTTTTAAAAGGGCAACACCAGGTCCGGCCTGACTGACAAGATCCAGTTGCGGAAAATCTCTTGAATCTGTTTAAGTATCACTTCATTCAATGCCTCGAAACGCAGTATCAGATAAGGCGTGGTGTTTGAAGGCCTGACCAGTCCCCAGCCGTCCGCAAAACTGACGCGCAGGCCGTCTATGGTGTTCACTTCATCTGCGCCGGCAAAATCCGCACGCTCAATCAGCCGCTGCATCAGTTGAAATTTTTCTTCGTCAGCCACCTGCACTTTCAGTTCAGGCGTGATAAGACTGGTCGGAATATCAGAAAACAGCTGATCGCTGTCACTGACCTCGTCCGCGAGTATCTCAAGCAGCCGGGCACCCGCATATAACGCGTCGTCAAACCCGAACCAGCGATCTTTAAAAAAGAGATGTCCGCTCATTTCTCCGGCAAATTGTGCTTTTGTTTCCGCCATTTTTGCCTTGATCAGTGAATGCCCGGTTTTCCACATGATGGGCTCGCCGCCCAGCATGCGAATCATCGCAGCGAGGTTGTTCGTGCATTTCACGTCAAAAATGATTTTCGCACCCGGCTGTTCGGCTAACAGTGATTTTGCATATAACATCATGAGCCTGTCAGGCGAAATGATCTTGCCGCCGGCGGTCACAACACCCAGGCGATCGCCGTCCCCATCAAACGCGAGACCCAGATCCGCCTGCTGGTCGCGCACAGCCCGTATCAGATCCTGCAGGTTTTCTTCCTGGCTGGGATCAGGATGATGATGAGGAAAATCGCCGTCCACTTCGCAAAATAATTCATGCACTTCGCAGCCCAGTGCCCGAAACAGCCGCGGCGCCAGCATTCCCGTCACTCCGTTACCCGCGTCTATCACGATACGCAGCGGCCTTGCCAGATGAATATTTTTTTTCACCTCGGCAAGATAATCATCCTGTATATCCAGGTCCGATCTTGTTCCCGCTCCCTCGTACAGACGATTCTCGACTATGCGCCTGTAAAGTTCCTGTATGCCATTTTCCGCTAGCGTCGCGCCCTTGATGACCATTTTCACACCGTTATATTCGGATGGATTATGGCTTCCGGTCAGCATGACCCCGGAATGGAAATCAAAAATGTGTGTGGCGTAATAAAGAAGAGGCGTAGGCACCACACCAATGTTCACCACATCGCATCCGGCAGATTGCAGCCCTGCAGATAATGCCTCGGCCAGAACGGGACTGGAATGACGGCCGTCACGGGCCAACGTGATTTTCTGTTCATTGAGATCGTGTAACAACGAACCTATGGCTTTTCCAATCAGGAAGACACTTTCTTTCGTCAGCGCCTTGCCTACGATGCCGCGTATGTCATACGAACGAAACGCGGAAGGATGGATGCAAGAATGTTGTGTTTCCAGCATTAATTTTTTCCTGAATGGCCGAAACCGCCGATGCCGCGCTGGGTTTCTGCGAAACGATCCACGACATCGAACTGTGCGCGTATAATAGGCAGAAAAACAAGCTGGGCGATGCGGTCGCCGGGTTGAATAACATATGCGGCATTCCCGCGGTTCCAGCATGACACCATCAAGGGACCCTGATAATCTGCGTCGATCAAGCCTACCAGGTTACCCAGCACGATCCCGTGCTTGTGGCCCAGCCCTGACCGCGGAAGAATCACCGCCGCAATATGCGGATCGGCAATGTAAATAGACAGGCCTGTGGGAATCAATTGGGTTTGACCAGGTTCAAGCGTCAGCGCGACGTCAAGACACGCACGCAAATCGAGGCCTGCGGCGTCTGCCGTTTCATAGCGCGGCAGTGGAAATTCATTGCCAATGCGGGCATCCAGGATTTTCAGCTGAACCGGTGTATGCTGCGCGCGCCGCGCATCAGCGGCCGCCGTTTCATTTGTTTGGGATTGTAGCGTTTCTGTCATGGGCATCTCGATAATTACTGGTTATGATATTCCTTCGCGATCATCATGATTAACTGCCTCGCCAATGGACCTTTCGGCATGCTTGGCAAATGGATCCGGGATTTGCCTATTACTGTCACTTCATTCTCATCCGCGCCCATTCCCGCGCCACGGCCAACCTGGTTGGCAACAATCATATCCATGCCTTTACGCTCTCGCTTGGCCTGCGCCTGCTCTATGACGTGTTCGGTTTCCGCCGCGAACCCGACTATAAAAGGCCGTGGTGACAGCTGCCCGACGCTTGCGACAATATCCGGATTCCGCACGAGTTCCAGTGTCATGGCATCCTGATTTTTATGTATTTTCTGTTCATGCACTTTCTTGCAGCGATAATCGCCCACCGCAGCAACCGAAAGAAAGATATCACAATCTGGAATTTTTCTCATTACCGCATCATACATTTCCTGGGCAGTGGTGACCGACATGCAGTCCATATGCCCTGGTTTCGGAAGGCTCACGGGGCCGCTGATCAAAGTGACGGCCGCCCCCGCTTCCCGCGCCGCTTCAGCCAGCGCATAACCCATTTTTCCGGAACTGCCATTGGTCAGAAACCGCACCGGATCGATTGCTTCATGCGTAGGCCCTGCGGTGACCAGTACTTTCAGGCCGGCCAGGGCTGCAGTCGCGAAAACCGCGCTGAGCTGTTCGAGAATGATCTCTGGTTCAGCCATGCGCCCAGGCCCCACGTCTCCACAAGCCTGGCTGCCGTTACCCGGACCGATGATACAGACCTGTTTTTGCTGCAAGGCACGCAGATTTTCCTGGGTTAAGAGATGTTTCCACATGCCCTGGTTCATGGCGGGCGCCAGCGCAACCGGCGCCTGGGTAGCAAGACACAATGTGGTCAGCAGGTCATCCGCCAGGCCGTGAGCTAGCCGGGCCATAAAATCCGCCGTCGCAGGAGCAATCAACACCGCATCAGCCCAGCGTGCCAGCTCGATATGGCCCATCGCCGCCTCGGCCCGCGCGTCAAATAATGCTTCATGCAGCGGATTCCCTGATACGGCTTGCAACGTGAGGGGCGTGATAAACCGCTTGGCGTTTTCCGTCATTGCCACACGCACTTCGGCGCCCGCCTCACGCAGACGGCGGATGATTTCCGGACTCTTATAAGCAGCGATACTGCCTGTTACCCCAAGGAGTACTCTCTTGCCAACGAGAAATTGCGTCATGAGTATCTGCTCATACAAATGCTTTGCCGTAGAAGATAACATATGTTATTCATTAGTATCATCCTCTTCTTGTTTTCCCTCCGTACCTGCTTCCTTAATGTATTTTTCAGACATCCTTATAAATAACAATTTTTAACATCAAGGAGTTGCCATGCGTATCACAGACTGGCCGCAAGAAGACCGGCCCAGAGAAAAATTACTCAATAGAGGTGAAAATGCCCTGACCGATGCCGAACTGATTGCCATTTTCCTCAAATCCGGCACTCGGGGAAAAACAGCGCTGGATCTCGCAAGAGAATTACTCAATGAATTCGGCGGTATCAAGAAACTGATGCGGGCCCCGTCGCAGTCATTGATACGCAAGCCCGGCCTGGGACGCGCCAAATACTCTACATTGAAAGCAGCGATTGAACTCGGACGGCGTTATCTGGGCGAACCCATGCAAACAGGTGCCGCACTTAATAACAGCCGGATTACACAGCGGTTTCTGGCTGACCGGCTGCGTGAACACACCAGTGAAGTTTTTGCCTGTTTATTCATGGACAACCATTTCCGCCTGATCTGCTTTGAAGAACTTTTTCATGGCACTATCAATGAAACCAGCATATATCCACGCGAGATCGTGCGCCGGGCCTTAATACATAACGCCGCTAAAATCATACTGGCACATAACCACCCTTCCGGCAGCCCCGTTCCCAGTGAGGCAGACAGGCAGGTGACCGCTTTGATCAAAAAAACCCTGCATCTCGTTGATATTGATGTCGTGGATCATATTATCATCGGTAACCCGGATAATTTTTCATTCGCGGAAGCCGGAATGATATCATCCTGACCTGCCTGCCTCCCTTGGCCGAGCGCCAGCCCTCTCTCATGGAATTTCAACGCAATTTATTGCTCTCACATCAACTTTCTGGTATAAGTTGCACCCTTGCAAACTGTTTTAAAACGAATAACTTAGACTAGACGATTGATAGAGAGTAATTTATGGCCAAGAAATGTCCAATCACAGGCAAAGGCCCGATGGTAGGGAATAATGTTTCCCACGCGAATAACAAAACCAAGCGGCGCTACCTGCCAAATTTACAATACAAACGCTTCTGGCTGGAAAACGAGAAACGTTTTGTACGTATTCGTGTCAGCACCCGCGGCATGCGTATCATTGACAAACATGGTATCGAAGCCGTGTTGAATAACATGAAATTACGTGATCAAATCACCGCCCAAGACAAATAGGTAACGATATATGCGCGACAAAATCAAAATGCTCTCCACAGGCAAAACCAAAGCTGGCAAGCCAACCGGGACATTCCGCACAACCACCAAAAATAAAAAGAAGACTACTGAAAAACTTAAGATGAAGCACTACGATCCCCGTGCTTACAATGCAAAAACCGACAAAGTCGGCATGCATGTCTTATTTGAAGAAACCAAGCTTTAACTCTTGCATTATTCTTGCCTGATGATACCAAAGCCTCCTGCCCTCAGGGACAGGGGGTTTTTTGTTATCACGAGGCCAACAATCCCGCGCATTCCTGTCATTCCCGCCGCCATTCGAATACACCAACAAGACCCTGTAAATAAGGAGTTTTTTGTTTAAATCGCGGCCAATAACATCCGACTTGATCCGTCTACATCAATAAATAATAAATCCAATAATTGAATCATATATAAACCATAATTAACTTGATTTATATATAAATCAAACTAGAAATTGCCGAACCGGACTCTGCGCATTATGGCTTACACCCCAAATGTTTTACAGGGTGGTTTGGGGCACCTAGCTCAGCACAATTTTTAAGTTTACAAAGAAGATCGAGCACCTCCAGCCAAGAGCCCGATTTAGCCCCTCAAAATGCAAGCTTCTTTCACGGCAAATTTAAAAAATACTCTGCTGATCTCAATGGCGAGTCCTACATATTGAAATTGAGACAAGATGAAGCGCCCGAGCTTCCAGAGGTAGAATATTTATGCAATCAGATAGCTAAATTACTAGGTATTCCAGTAGCAGAATTTTATTTCATTAGTTTTAACAATGATCCAGCGTTTGTAACGAAAAACTTTATCAAAAAAGATACTCCTACCGATTTACAGCATATTTATCATCACCGGCCTGATGATCAGCATAGTTGCGAAGGAATTATTCGCGCGGTAGCCGAAAAAACCGGGCGTCCGCATGATATTAGCATCCTCATTAAAACCGTATTATTTGATGCATTAATTGGCAATCATGACCGGCACGGAAGAAATTTAGCGTTCATCCTAACAGCAAAAAGCATGTTACTTTCTCCAATATATGACAACGTTTCTTACTTGAGCCTTGAATCAGGAAATATGTTAAAGGCTGATTTCAATCCGACAGGCAAAATCAGTACAAGTGAAACATTTGAGCCAAGTATGCGAGACTATGCAAAAGAATTAAAACGGCTAGGTTACGCGGATGAAATCAACGAATTCTACCAAAACATCAAGTTGTCTCGTCTTTATCAGCTAATTGATGAAAGCTTCTGCAGCGATTTAATGAAAAACGCAATTAAAACCTTAATCGAAAAACGATATAAGGAGCTTCAAAATGAATCATCAAATTAAACCCGACGAAAACCGATTACAGATTTTTCATGAGGGCAGAAAAAGAAGAATATTTGTCGGAGAATTAACCTATAACAATAAAACTAACCGTTATGAGTTGGCTTACGACAAAAAATATGCTCGCTCTAAAAATGCCATACCCATTGGGCCTGAACTTAGCCTTTTTAAATTACATCATGAGTCTGAAAAAAATAAATTATTCCCATCACTGCAAGATAGAATTCCAGATAAATCTAATCCTGCCTATGAGGACTATTGCCACTCTCAAGGTATTTCCCCCAGTGAAAAAATCTCATCATCCTGTTAGGCACAATTGGAAAGCGCGGGCCATCTAGTTTTATTTTTGAACCTGTTTATCGGAGTCATTTTGATCCTAGCGAGATTACTAAATTACGTATTGAATTAGGCATATCTCAACATGATCTAGCTAAAACTTTTGAAATCAAAAAATCCACTTTACAACGAATTGAAGCGGGCGCAAGCAGGGAATTCAATACCTTAAAAAGAGTACAAATTTTATTTGAATTTCCCGAGGTAGCGCTTTGGCAGCTAAAACAAAGCGGGGGCGATATTCATAGCAAAGTGTTAAATAAATTAATTCAATATTTTGAAACTAAACGAGCACAACCTCTCTACGAACAGGTCAATTCACGTGATAAAAGACATTAATAGTTAGCTATTCTTAATTTAATTCGCAACTTGCGAATGCGAGGTGTTCACTTTTCTATGACCAGATTTTCAACCCAAATCACTTCACATGAATGATTTCCTGTATCTTTGCGAGACAAGGAGGTGTTCCACTGATAACCCTTCCCATCAGCGACATTCACCAGATATCCCTCCAGGCTGATGATATTGTTTTCCCGGACGGCTTGAAGCACTTCCTGTACCTGCTTGCTCGCCGGCAATAAATGCATGTTTCCGCTATGTTCAATAATATAAGCGTCATTAACCGGCAATTTTTCCTCATATTTCCAGAAATACCAGCGGTCATGCTGAGTGATTTTGATATGATCCAGTATGCTGGAATCTGACATCAAGCCCCATCCCAATGCCAGGTCCGCCGGAGACAGCTCAGCTTCACGATCAGAATCATAAAAATGAATGCCCAATACCCTGGCGCGGAGAGAAAATGCTGCCACGGGCTTGATCTGGTATCCATTGATTTCAAATGACGCGCCATCTTCCAGCGCGGTCTGGGTCGGTTCTTCATTAACCATTACACCAGGCGGCAGCGGGGGTGCAGGGGCATATTCATAGTGGTGATACACTGCCCACGCCGCCACCCCCAAGAAAACAATAGCAAACACCCATTTTGGATAGCGAGATGCGGGATCCGGCCGCGATGGAAGGTTAGAAAATTGAGGGCTTACAGGTCTGCGATAAAAAACCTTCATCGCCCGGCGCCTCCGGCTAAGAAAAATTGACAGGCAGCCAGCTTGATAGGGCCGCCCGTGCTCAGGATTTCAAAAAAATCAACTTGTCGTCTGGGGCACATACATTTTTAAGCGGTTGGCGAAACGAAGCAGCCGTTCAATCCCGGTTGCTTCGGCCTGCTGGCACCATTCCTGCAAAGCTTCCAGTAATTCCTTTTGACTGGCTGAACTACGGCCCCAGATTTCCTGCAGCTTGAGGCGGAATTGATAAATGACACGCAAGGACTGGAAATTTTCCAGTACCGTCGCCAAGCGCATTTTTTGCGACGCTTTCATGATAGATGCATCGCGAATCAATACCGTTTTAGCCCGCCGCAGCAACATACGACTGGTTTTGCCCGTGCGTCTTTTTTCCTCGCGCAAAACCGGCATAACCACTTCACGGCTATAACGCGACATGAGTTGGAAACGATAAGAGATAATCGCCTTCAGCGTGTCGGTGTCTATGCTGCTTTTGGACAACAGCATTCTGGGTTTGGGAACCACGCGCTTTGGCTTGGCAAGACCAAAAAGCTGCAACAGCCTGATCACATACCAGCCCACATCAACTTCCCACCATTTGGCTGAAAATTTAGCCGAAGTGGCGAAGGCATGATGGTTGTTATGCAGCTCTTCACCGCCCAGGAAAAATCCTATGGGCAAAACATTTCGGGAATTATCTTTCACTTCAAAATTTCTGTAGCCCCAATAATGGCCCACGCCATTAATGACCCCCGCCGCAAACAGAGGGATCCATGCCATTTGCAAAGCCCACATTGTCAACCCCAGAGTACCAAACATGACCAGATCTATCACCAGCATAAGGGCAACACCCATGGTACTCCACCGGCTGTAGAGATTGCGCTCAATCCAGTCATCCGGCGTGCCTTCACCATAACGCTCCAGTGTTTCCTTGTTTCTGGATTCCGCGCGATACAATTCCGCGCCTTCAAAGAAGACTTTCCTGATCCCCCGCGTGACCGGACTATGCGGATCATCACTGGTTTCCACTTTCGCATGGTGTTTGCGGTGAATGGCCGCCCACTCCTTGGTAACCATGCCTGTTGTCAACCATAACCAGAAACGGAAAAAGTGACTGACGAGAGGGTGCATTTCAAGGGCGCGATGCGCCTGGCATCGATGCAGATACAGGGTGACACCCAGAATGGTTATCTGCGTTAACACAAGTAAAACAACGACATAGCCCCACCACGGTAATTGAATCAGTCCGAACACGCCTCACCTCCCCAAAATTTGTTTTTCATATTATCACACAAGCCGCAATCCGGATTGAATTATATTTTTTTAAGCGCTGGATGGGAGGGATTGGATTTTACTGGCCGGCAGCGATAGAATCATGCCCCATTCGCAAGGATAGTCACAAAAGCCCCATGCCAGAATTACCAGAAGTCGAAACCACCCTGCGGGGAATTGGGCCCTGCGTGATCGCTCAACCCGTCACTGATGTCATCATACGACAGCACCGATTGCGCTGGCCTATACCGCGCGGCCTCAAAAACAACTTGTGCAACCAAACTTTACGCGGACTTGCGCGCCGCGGAAAATACATCCTGTTTCACTTTGATAACGGCACACTTTTGCTGCATCTAGGAATGTCAGGTCGTCTCCGTATACTTTCGGAGCCGGCCGCAGCGGGAAAACACGATCATGCGGATATCCATTTTGCCGGTCGGCATATCCTGCGCTTCACTGATCCGCGCCGGTTTGGCGCGCTTTTGTGGACTACTGAAAACCCATTTCAGCATCCTCTCCTGGCCGACATGGGGCCGGAACCACTCACTCCTGACTTTCATGGTCAATATCTGTGGGCTCAGGCCCGCGGCAGGAAAGCACCGGTCAAAGCCTATATCATGGACAGCAAAACCGTCGCCGGCGTGGGCAACATCTATGCAACCGAAGCCTTGTTTCACTCCGGCATACGCCCGCAGACCGCTGCCGGCAAGGTCAGTCTGGCGCAATATCAGAAACTTGCCGATGCTATCAAAAACGTACTGGAAAATGCAGTCAGGAAAGGCGGAACCACTTTGAAAGATTTCATGCAAAGCGATGGCTCACCCGGGTATTTCAGCATTGAATTGCAAGCTTACGGCCGCGCCGGTGAACCCTGCGTACACTGCGAAACAACCTTGAAACTGATACGCACCGGGCAGAGAAGCAGCGTATATTGCCCCGTTTGTCAAAAATAATCCTCTCAGGAATCGCAGCGCAACGGCCTGGCACTAGGCGGTCACCCGGGTCACGTGACGGTATTTAGACATATTGACAACCTGGTCATGAAACGCATCCACACTGGGATGATGCCCAACACTAACTACCGAACAATCCGGCAGACGCTCACGCAATATCTTGTAAAGATGGGCTTCATTGGCAAGGTCCAGCATAGAAGTACTTTCATCCAGAAACACCCAGTCGGGTTTATGCAGCAGGACACGGGCAAACGCCACCCGCTGCTGCTCCCCGGGCGATAACTGTTCTGACCAGTGGGCGACTTCTGACAACCTCGGAATCAGCCCATCCAGATGGCAGTCATGCAGGACAGTTTCAATGTTTTTTTCCAGTTCGGGATCTTTTTTATCCGGGAACAAGATGGCTTCTGCCAGTGTGCCGATTGGCATATAAGGTTTTTGCGGCAGATACATCACGCGTTTGTTTTCCGGAAAAGTCACTTCTCCCGATGCAAAAGGCCAGACGCCGGCTATCGCCCTGATGAATGTGCTTTTGCCGATTCCGGATTCCCCCTTGATGACATAATTTGTCCCATGCACAAAATTTTCATCAATAGCCGTCAACAATGTATTGTCATGTGTTGTCTTGATGGTTAGATCCTTGACCTTGATGGCATTTTCAGGACGCTCCCTGAAAACCACATGATCAGCCTGTTCTGCGTTCATTTCCGCTTCCTTGAGATGATTGACAAATGTGGTCAAACGTTGGGAAATGGCGCGCCATTCAGCAATCTGGGTATATGAATTCACCAGATACGAAAGCGATTCCTGCACGTTGCCGAATGCCCTGAGACTTTGCATCAAGCCACCCAGCAGGAAAACCTTGGTGAAATAATTTGGCAGTGCGACTATCAATGGCAGCAATACGGCAGCCTGGTTAAACCCGCCAGTAAACCACAGCAATAATTTTTGCCTCAGAATAATCGCATACCAATTCTCCAGAACCCTGAAGAAATGAAAATTCAAAATACTCTTCTGATGATCTTCCCCGCGATAAAGCGCAACCTGCTCCGCATGCGAACGTAAATCAATCGCGGAAAAACGAAATGTGGCTTCGCGCTGCTGCTGCTCGAAGTTCAACCCTACCAGCGGATACCCGATCTTGAAAGTCAGCAAGGTCCCGATAAGGTTGTACAGCAATCCGACCCAGACAAGATAACCGTGAATATGGATAGTGCCCAGGGATCCCAGAGGAATAGAGAGCACGCCGGACAAGGTCCAGAGAATATAGATAAATGCGGGAAAGGTCGTGACCGCCCCGACCAGACCCACTGTCAGGCTGATCGAATTGGAAATCAACCCGTTCACATCATCCTGGATACGCTGATCCGGATTGTCCGTTTTGACATCAAAAGTTTCAAGATAATAATATCCGCGCTTCTCAAGCCAGCGCCCTATCATCTGCTCGGTCAGCCAGCGCCGCCACCGCAGTGCAAATATCTGCGAGAGGTAATAACGATAAACAGCAACGACAATATTGAAAGCCGCAAGAATGAAGAAAAAAACCAACAGGCGCACCGCGGCATGCATATTATAGGCTTGCAGCGCATCGTAAAAATAATTGTACCAGTAATTGAAAACAACATCGAAGCCCACCAGAACTATGGTCAAAAAAATAATAATGGTAAAAAACAGGTAGGCGGACAGTTTATATTGCGAGTGCCAGTAGGCCTTGATCAATTCCCAGGTAGTATAATGACGCGATTCCAGCATCAAGGGCGAGCCTTTTTCCGAAAACAACTCCATGCTTTCACTCCGCAATAATCCATACTTCCATTTGACCCCCGATGATAACATATTGCAAGTTGCAAGCGCGTGAATCAGGCGCAACAAACGGTAGTATATGACTGCTGGATTACTGCCTGGCGGCACCCTGGCGGATCAATTCTTCCGGCATTCTTATCACAGACGTTTTTTTAACAAACCAATCAGGCTATAATCACGGAAATTTCTTCATGGAAAGTATTATGAAAAGGACAGCTAAGACCATTGCCGCGTTAATTTTATCCCTGCCTCTGCTAGCCAGCTGTTCTTACAACCCCTTTATTCCGGACAACCATACCACGGGAAGCCCGGTAGGCGCGGCCATAGGCGCGGGCATTGGCGCGGGCGGTGTCGCCGCTCTGGGCGGAACCAAGCCCTATATCGGCCTCGCAGGACTTGCCGGCGGCGCAATCGGCTACTATGTCACCACGCTGCGTTATGACTCCGGCGGCATTATGCAGGCAGGCGGTAAAGTATATAAAATCGGTGACTTCGTGGGCATCTATATCCCCACTGACAGGCTGTTTGAACCCAATACTGCGGAATTCCTGCCGCAGTCCAAGCCCATACTCGACAGTGTTGCCACCGTGCTCATGCGCACCCCAAAAAACAACATCATCATATCCGGTAATACCAGCGGCTTTTATCGATCCAGATGGGAGCAAAAACTGTCCGAGAAACGCGCTCAAAAAATTTCAGCCTATTTGTGGAACTCAGGCATCAATGACTTCAAAACTCCCGGATCAGACTTGCGCAAACTAAGTTATGTCGGTTATGGCGATTACTTCCCTATCGCAAACAAAATCACCAATGATGGAATTCGCGAAAATAGCCGCATCCAGATCACTTCCTACCCGTCGGATTGTGATTTGCATCTGGATAAAAGACATGTTGCCGTCTACAACGTCGGCGGTATCGCCACCGACGGTGATATTGTGAAAGCGCCCGCAAGCCGCTGCAACACCACCAACTCAACCGGCGACTGCATGGATGACTCACTTTAACGAAGCGTTATTCCGCCAGACCCCTGCACCCATCCTGACAAGCCGGAAATTCGCGGATGGACAAAAGCAGAAAAACTGGTCACGACGCCGGCGATAGCAGCGGCAATAGTACGGACCAGACACGCGCGGGATCTACCGTTTCATAACAAGCCGGCGTCACCCGGGACGGCTTTTTGTAAGTGCATTCACGACTCAGGCAGGGAGCGCAGGAAAAATTCGCCGCAAGATGAACGGAGGATTTTCCCAAAGCGCCCGTATAAGCAGGGTTCGTGGATCCATACAGGGAAACGGTGGGCACACCCAGCGCCGCGGCGAGATGCCCAAAACCGGTATCCACCGCGACTGCTGCCGCGGCATTCGCGAGCAACGCGGCCATTTCGGATATTTTCAATCTCGGAAGCACATCGACCGCAGCACCCGCCTGTCCGATTCGCTGCGCCGCCTTGATTTCATCGGGGCTGTTCCCGCTGACCTTGACGCGGTAACCCGCCTGGCCAGCCAGCTCAGCAAGACGCATCCAATAGGATTCCGGCCATTGCTTGGATGTCCAGGTCGTTCCGAATAAAAATACCAGATATTTTTCACCGCTCGTATTCGCCTGAAACATCTGACGGTTCAAATCAAACTCCGGCTGGAGGTCAGGCAAGGCATAGTCCAGTGACAGGCTGAACAAACTGCGCATGCGCACGATCGCATGCTGATAAAAATTAACGTTCAATTTACGCTGATAGACCAGGGACGCGAGCGGTTCGCGCGCCGACCGCCAATCCAGGCCTGCGCGAGGGCCGTCGGCCAAAAAAATCAATAATGCGCTTTTCACCAGACCCTGCGCATCCAGAACAAGGTCATAACGCTGTTTCTTCAACTGCTCACGCACTTGCCCCAAACCCGCGCGGGTGTCACGGGAAAACACGTTCTTGCGCCATCGTCTCAAGGCGACCGGAATGACCCGATTGACGCGCGGATGCCATAAAGGGATATCTGAAAAAACATCTTCGACCATCCAGTCAAAAGTGATTCCGGGGATGGCGCGCCCCGCATCGGTCAAAGCGGGAAAAGTATGGATAATATCGCCCATCGATGAGGTTTTGATTAATAACACACGCATATTTATTGCCTCCATTCTGCCATCGCGGCAAGAACAAGAGCGGGCTTCAAATCACGCATGCAACGGTGATGGCTCAAGGGACAATCACGTTTGAAACAAGGCTGACAGTCGAGATCCAATTTGAGAATTTTCGCCTCCGCTGACAAAGGCGGCGTAAACGCAGGGCTGGTTGATCCGTAGACGGCCACCAGCGGCTTTTTTAAAGCCGCGGCCATGTGCATCAAGCCGGAATCATTTGTCACCACCCCCGATACCAGGGACAACAAATCTATGGTTTCGAAAAGCTCGGTTCTGCCGGATACATTTTCACAGCGGTTTTGCGTCAGCTGCATGATTTTATCGGTGATAGGACGGTCTGCCTGTGAACCAAACAGCCACACATCCCAGCCCTCGGACAATTTCTGATTGGCGACATCCGCAAAATACGTTTCAGGCCAGCGCTTGGCCGGACCAAATGCCGCGCCGGCTCCCAAGGCCAGCACCGGCCGGCCGCGCCAGACCGGTTTGATCTTCGCCAGCGTTGCGGATTGAGAAGAAGGCGAAACGCTGAATTCCGGATACGGATATGCCTCGGGCAATGCCGCGCCGGCCGGCAAGCCCAACGCCATATATTGTTCTATCATTAAGGGATAACGCTTTTTATCGAGTCGCCGCGCGTCATTCAGAAGAAAGTAACGAAATTCCCCCACCCATCCGGTACGCCTGGGAATACCGGCTAACCAGGGAACCAGTGCCGACTTGAAAGAGTTTTGCAACACAATCGCCTGATCATATCGGCTTGCGCGCAGCGTTTTCGCGAGTTGATAACGTGTGCGCAATTTCACTTCCCCATGCGTAAGCGGCATTTCAACAGCCTTGGCTACTTCCGGCATGCACTTCAGCAAGGAAAACGTCCAGGCAGGCGCCAGCACATCTATCTCGGCATCCTGGTGATGCTGCCTGATCAGTTTGAAAAGGCTTTGCGCCATCACCATATCGCCAATCCAGGCCGGACCAATAATCAGAATCTTGTAGGACATATTGTTAAACTATCTGTTTTAATGAATGCGTTGCATATGGTTACTGTGGATGAGCGGCAAGAGTTTCATTCTCTGGAAGAAGAATCATTCAAGATATATTCCGCGCCGCAATAAGGACAAACTATCCTGCCCATCTCCTCTACAGGCAGATAAACACGCGGATGCGCGTCCCAGACTCTGTCCTCGCGCGGAGGACAGGAGAGAGGCAAATCCGCGTGCGAGATAACGTACTGGCGCTGGGTACAGGCTTGATTTTCAGTCCCCCGGCTTTTTTGCATGGTCGTTCTCCGGCTTTTCAGCGAGCTTGTTCACGTGGGCGTAATGATACCTTATTTCAGGCTGATATCCCAACTATCCCAGCATACGTTCCAAACCCTCCCGCAGGGCCATGGCTGGCTTGAATCCCAAGTGCGTTTCTGCCAATCGGATTGCCGCAAATGAAGACTTGATGTCGCCGGTTCGAGCGGGCGCAAAATTCAGCCTGGCCGTGCGGCCGCCAACGCTTTCCAGGAATTTTATGACTTGTAATAACGAATGCGGCTTCCCGGTCGCGATATTTAATACACCCGCGTGGCCGGTTTGCAGCGCCAGACAGTTTGCCTTGGCCACATCTGCTACATGAATGAAATCGCGAGTCTGTTCGCCGTCGCCATACACCGTCAATTCCTGGTCGTGCTGATAAGCATCCAGAAATCGGCTGATCACGCCCGAATAAGGGGATGACGGATTTTGTCTCGGCCCATAGACATTAAAATATCTTAAAGCAAGTGTTTTGACTCCAAACAGCCGGAAGTACAGATCTCCGTAATTTTCCGCGTGGATTTTTTGCAGCGCATAAGGAGACAGCGGCTGCTCCGCCAAAGGAACATCATCCCGACATGGCAAGGACGAAGCATCGCCATAGACTGACGCGCTGGATGCCAGCACCACACGCACAGGATGCCCAGCCTTGCTGGCAGCCTGCAAAACATGCAAAAAACCCTGAGTATTGACCTGGAATGATAAAATCGGATTTTCTATCGATTGCGGTACAGAAACGATAGCGGCCAGATGCATGATCGCATCGCAATCTGACGCCAGCTCCTCAACAAATGGGTACTCAAGGACATCGCCTTCAATAAATTCCAGATTGGGATGTTGCAGCGCCAGGTTTTCAAGCTTTCCGGAAGACAGATTGTCCAGCACGACCACATCGTGCCCCTGGTCCAGCAACAAATCCACCGTATGGGAACCGATAAAACCGGCACCTCCGGTCACGAGTACCCGCTGCGGCGGCATGTGCTGCGGAAGCCCGGTATTCATTCGGCTGCAAGTTCAATGCGGGTTAATGGAATCCAGGTGCGGTAAAGGCTGATCCCGAAATAAAGCAGACAATACCCTACCGACATGGCGACCAACAAGTGATTGGACTGTGGGTAAAGCCATAGCAATCCGGTTGTTGCCGCTCCCCACAGGATGGTGATCATCACCATGCCGAGACGCAGAAATTTATTGTCCGTCAGGTAATCAAGACGGGATGGATAGACATATTTGATGGGCACAAAACTCAGTATGGCGAGCGAGAGCAGGATGATCATGTTCGTCAGGGGGCTCATTTGCCAGAAAAACAGGTAAAAGACCGCGATGTTCCAATAACTGGGAAAGCCCTTGAAAAAATGATCCATCGTCTTGGCATCCACCTGGGTGAACTGATAAGCCGAAGAAAAGGTAATAACCATCACGCATACGACGCGCCAGTATTCAGGGAGCAGGTTGGTCACCAGCAGAAAAAAACAGGGCACCAGGGTGTAGGTAAAGAAATCAACAATATTATCCAATAACGCGCCATCCACCTCCGGCACGGCTTCCTTGATTTTGACCATGCGGGCAAACATGCCGTCCACCGCATCAATCAGGATGGCGGCGCCCATCAGCCAGAGCGCAAGCAGCAGATTCTGCTGGTGGATGGCTAACAAGGCAAGCAGACCCACGCAGGCTCCGCTAGCGGTAAACGCATGGATCAGCCAGCCGGTTGATCGCTGTATCAAGCTGACTTTATTGGAAGAATACACATTTCTCAATCACGCTCTCCTTAAATCACTGATATGCTTAACCTTGGAAAAAGCAAATAACAGCACCGCCACGCCCAGCAAGCCGGATAAAAGAGAGCCCGCTATCACCCCCAGACGCACTTCCATTAAATAAGCACTTTCATTTGCAAACGAAAGGGTACCAAGAAACAGGCTCATAGTAAAACCTATACCGCATAGTAAAGCCGCGCCATAAAACTGCAGCCACGTTGTATTTTCAGGCAGCCGCGCCCATTTTAGCCTGATCAGTATCCAGGAGAAAAACATGACGCCCGCCTGCTTGCCAATTAATAACCCCAATACTATCCCCAGCACCACATCATCCAGCAGGATTTTCCAGGTCAACCCATGCAGGGAAAATCCTGCGTTGGCGAGAGCAAATAATGGCATGATAATATACGCCACCCAGGGGTGTAATCCGTTTTCAAGCCTGTGCAAAACTGACTTGCGTTTATCAGCATTGTCCGGTGCCGCAAGTGCGAATAAGACACCGGCGATTGTAGGATGAATGCCCGCACAAAACAGGCTTATCCATAGCAAGACGCCCAATACGCCATACAGCGGCAGCGACCTCACAGACATGGCGTTCAATCTGAATAATAACAGCAGGATAAGCGCCGAAACCGCCAGCAAAAGCACTGACACTCCATTTGAATAAAACACAGTAATGATAAGAATAGCGCCCACGTCGTCAAAAATGGCGAGCGCCATTAAAAACAGCTTGAGGGTCACCGGTATCCGCTTGCCAAAGAGGGACAATACACCCAGTGCGAATGCGATATCCGTGGCGACCGGCGTGGCCCAGCCCCTCAGCGTCACGGGGTCAGGATAACAGATCAGGCAGTAGATCAACGCGGGAACCACCATCCCCCCCAGCGCGGCAATCAAGGGCAACGCCATTTGTGAAAACCTGGAAAACTGTCCTTCCAGATATCCTCTCTTCAACTCCAGCCCGACGACGAGAAAAAACAAAGTCATGAGCCCGTCATTAATCACGAATAAAAATTGATCGATGAATTGCTGATGGATAAACCTTAGGGGGGAGTTCGCCCAGAGCATGGCCAGCAAGGCCATTACAAACAAAATGATGCCTCCGGCTGATTCCAGCTGTAAAAAACGTTGGACGACGCGGATGGGCATAACGGCATCCTGCTCCGATTTAATTTATTTGATACATTATATACTTACCTCAGCCGGTCTGACGATTTCCGGCTGCCCTCTGCACAATGCCCGTCACGTCGCGCTTGATTAAACAGCTGTTCATCATGCAAAATCGCTCCTGCCGGCAGAGAAAGGCCGTCTGAAAACCTGATCGGGCCTAGTAGTCCACACTATTGTTTTTCCTTCAGTTATGCAATAAATTCAGCAACATCATTACGTTGTTACTTAAGGAGCTGTGAATGCCAATTCCAAAGATGTCTGACTTTGATCTAAAAGGTAAGCGTACCTTGATTCGGGTAGACTTCAATGTTCCTCTCAAAAACGGCGAAGTCACGAGCGATCATCGCATTCGGGCCGCGCTTCCAACTATCAAGCAGGCGCTTAAGGCAGGCGCCAAGGTTATGTTGATGTCTCATCTCGGCCGTCCGGTCGAAGGCGTCCATGATGAAACTTTTTCATTAGCTCCGGTGGCAAGAGAATTATCCAAATTACTGAAAACGGAAGTTCCGCTGATCCAGAACTGGATTGACGGTTTCAATATGGGAAATGCCCAGCTCGTTTTGTTGGAAAATGTACGTTTCAACCACGGCGAAACCGAGAATAATGTCGAGCTTTCAAAGAAGATCGCAGCCCTGTGTGACGTGTTCGTCATGGATGCGTTCGCTACTTCCCACCGCGCCGAGTCTTCCACCTCCGGTGTGATCAAGTACGCAAAAGAAGCCTGTGTTGGTCCGTTGATGATTTCGGAATTACAGGCGCTGGATAAAATCATGGAAAAACCCGCCCATCCAGTCTTGGCTATTGTCGGTGGCTCCAAAGTATCCACCAAGCTGGCCTTGCTGGATTCACTGGTGAAAAAAGTGGACGCCATCATTATCGGCGGCGGCATAGCCAACACCTTCCTCGCAGCCGAAGGCTACACCGTTGGCAAATCGCTTTACGAACCCGACCTGATCGATGAAGCCGAACGCCTGACACTGGATGCCAAAAAACGCAATGCGGAAATCCCCCTTCCGGTTGACGTAGTGGTGGCGGAACGGTTTGCGGAAAATGTTGAAGCCTATGTGCGCCTGGTTTCGCAAATTGATGACAATGAAAAAATATTTGATGTCGGACCTGACACTATCAAGATTTTCATCAGCCTGATTAAAAAGGCCAAGACTATCCTGTGGAACGGCCCGATAGGCGCATTCGAAGTGGAAGAGTTTTCAAAAGGCACGCAAGCCATTGCCAAGGCCATCGCTGAAAGCAAGGCATTTAAAGTCGCGGGCGGCGGTGATACACTTGCCGCCATTGAAAAATATCGAATCGGCAGCAAGATCGATTATATTTCAACAGGCGGCGGCGCGTTCCTGACTGTGCTGGAAGGCAAGAAATTACCTGTCATCGCCGCTTTAGAAGAGCGAATGATTAAAAATGAAAAGGTCGCATGAATTATCTTCGTCGTACAAAAATCGTTGTCACGCTGGGGCCGTCACTTGACAGCCCCGATATGCTTGAACGCGTCATTCTCGCTGGAGCTGTTGTTTTTCGCGCAAACTTTTCGCATGGCGATCTCAGCATGCATGAATCCCGAATCAGCAAGGTGCGTGAAATCGCGGCACGCCATGAAAAGCCGGTCGCCCTGCTAGTTGACCTCCAGGGACCCAAGATCCGCATAGGCCGGTTTAAAAATAATAAAATCCTGTTAAAAGAAGGGCAGACTTTTGTCCTTGATACCGCGCTGGATGAAAATTCCGGTGATGATCAATCCGTGTCCCTAGGTTACGAGAATCTGCCCCGCGATGTGCGCAAGGAGGACACGCTGCTGCTGGATGACGGACGCATCGTCATGAAGGTGCTGGATGTTGAAAACACAAAAATTTTCTGCCAGGTGATCGTCGGCGGAGAACTCTCGAATAACAAGGGTATAAACCGGCTGGGCGGCGGCTTGTCGGCGGCCGCGTTGACTGACAAGGACAGGGCGGATATCAAGGAAGCAGTCAGACTGGGCGCTGATTACATTGCGGTCTCCTTTCCCCGCCATGCTGACGACATCAAGGAAGCCCGTATTTTACTCAAGGCAGCTGGCGGTAACCCTGGCATCATTGCCAAAATTGAGCGCGCGGAAGCCATCACCAACCTTGACGGCATCATAGAAGCCTCCGATGCGGTCATGATTGCCCGCGGCGATCTGGGCGTGGAGATAGGCGATGCTGAATTGCCCGCGATGCAGAAAAAAATCATCAAGATTGCCAAGGTCTTCAGCAAACCTGTGATTACCGCGACTCAAATGCTGGAAACCATGACACACAACACCATTCCGACACGCGCGGAAGTATCCGATGTGGCCAATGCGGTCCTCGACGGCACCGATGCCGTCATGTTATCTGGTGAAACAGCTGTGGGCCTTTATCCCGACAAAGCCGTCGCAGCCATGGACAGGATCTGCCTCAGCGCTGAAAAACACCGCAGTGTCAAATCCATGCGCAATACCCGCGACCAGCAGCTGCGATATGTAGATGAAGCCATCGCCATGGCAACCATGTATACAGCCAATCATCTGGACATTAAAGCCATCATTGCGCTGACCGAATCCGGCACAACCCCGCTGCTCATGTCCCGGGTCAACTCCAATATTCCCATCTATGGATTAAGCAGGCATGATGAAACCCTGCGGCGCATGACTATGTTTCGCGGCGTCTACCCTGTTCCCTTTGACGCAACACATATAGACAGGCGCATTCTGAACCAGGCGGCAATAGAAGAATTGCAAAACCGCAAAATCCTGAAAAGCGGCGATCTGGTCATTATCACCAAAGGTGACCTCATAGGGGTGCACGGCAGAACCAATTCGTTAAAAATTGTCACTGTCGGCAATTAAAACCACCCGCTTGTTCTTTGCCGCGTTTCTCAAAATGTTATCGGTGGTTGCGGCGCGCGTAGGATGAAAGATGGCGGGCCCATCATTCCCCGATGCAATAAAGAGACTTAAGTATTCATTAAGCTGGCTGCTATATACTTTAAAATCAAATAATTAACTATCAGGCCGGAATATGAACTCTCGCGAAGTTGATGGCTCCCCCGCTGAAAAGCGCACCGGCAGCAGTTATGCGGCCAGTTTGCAAGCTCTTTGGTATCCTGCCGCCACGTCTACTGGCATTAGCCTGGAGGAAGTTGGCTCGTCCAGACGACCGGAAGCCCCTATCTCTGCCAGAGAGATAAGCGAAGCATTGGATGACGCGCGCAAGTCAACCGCCAGAGTTTACAATATCACTCACTTGCCGCGTTCAAACATGAATGTGTGCGTGCTGGGGTGTCAGGGCAGCACGGGAGAAGACCCCAAAAAAGTCGCGGCTAAAATAAATGAATTCGCCAAGAGCCATCCAGAATTGAAACCGGACCTGATTATTCTTCTTGGCGATAATTTTTACCCTGACGGAGTGTTCAATCCGGTCGACCCCCGCTTTGAATCGCAGTTTCACGGGATTTACGGCAATCCGGAACTAACTGAAATCTGCAGCGTGCCTTGTGTTGTCGTACTGGGCAACCACGACGGCGGGCGCGATACAGAAACCCAGCTGAAATCCTGGGTTCCGGGACATAATTATCTGTTAGGCACCAATCCGCACAGCAACGATGAGGCGGAATTACAACAGGTCGCCCATTCCATGCTGCGTCATCCCAGCGATCCTCTTCGGGAAGAAAAAAAGTCCCGGTTGTTTCAGCAGGACGTGATCGATTACCGGCATCTTCCCAAGCATTTAATGCCGCATTTTTACCATTCCTGGGTTTTCAACAAATTCCAGGTATTCGCGTTGAATTCGAATACCTATGCCAAAGACTTTCTGGAGTTGATGAGATTATTCGCGTTCGACAAGGAAATTGATCCCTCAACCAATCAGGCTGCCTGGCTGGAACAGGCGTATGCCCAGGCCGCCACGAACAAGAGAGCCACCTTGTTTACCATGCATCATCCATTGTTTTCTGTAGGCAAACGTGTGTATTCGTCCGGCTGGGATGCCAAGCATTATCTCAACCCCGGTGAAATTACCCTGTTGAACCGCATCCTGCAGATACCACCCCGCTCATCTGATTTCAAAGAGCGATTGAAACAGGCTTTTCTGGAACCGCTGGACCTCAAAAATCTCGACACAAACGCCAATTACAATGCGATGCTGGCCAAAATCATTTATGATTTCCAAGGCCTGCAGCCCTCTATGATCAGCACCGCGCATGATCATTCCATTTATGTCTACAACAACGCAGCGGACGAAACCTCTGGTCCAAAAGTTTGCCAGATTGTGGCGGGCGGCGGCGGCAGCAATGAACTCCAGCACCGCTTATATTTTGGAAAACAGAAAAATCTTGGCTGTTTCATGCGGGAACACGGATTCGCCATTCTTTCCTGCGACACCACCAAACCGGAATTATTCAACATTAATGTCGTGACGACGCGCGGCTATCATTTACAGTTTACCAGCCGTGACAGCAAGCCGGTTCGCATGGAAACCAAGGATGAGCGGGTGGCAGAGCTGCGCGGCATTGTCCTGCAAGCCTGTGGTAATTACGTCGATTTTCTCCATGAAAAGCAGACGGAAACCGACGGAGGATTCTTCAACAAGATGCCTCCGTTAACCAGCATATACAAAATGCTCAATTACAACCGCACACATACACAACATGATGTAGACTGCATGCATGAAATGATGAACTTCTTCAATCAGTTCACTCCTTCGGAATATGGAGACACCATCATATTTCTGCATAGTCTCATGGAAAACCTGCAAAACAAGGATTCCGATCATTCTCTCTATCTGGTTATCAATACAAAACTGCAAATGCGTTACGGAAAAAGCATAGATCAACTGCATGAGGAAGTACTGCGCACCGCGCTGGAAGCACACCACCATTAGAATTCATTTCAAAAACCATCCTTGAAACCAGTTCCAGACAGGCGCGCTCGTCACATATCCGGACATAAACCCCGGTCATGCAAAATGCGATGTATATTTTTTGACAGCCCGTTGGATTAAGGGTATGATGAGTAAGGCTGTTTCATCCAAACCATGAGATAGCAGTCTGAACAATCGGAAATAAATGACTATGAAAACAATATCTTCCTGCACAAAACATCGCGGACGCTGGCGCAGCTAACCAAAAGCCGCCCTTTGTTTTTTTGCGTATTAATGTGTTGGAGGATTCACCCATGTTTCACCCCGGTCTTATTATCAGTCATCTCATGACAGCTCGGCTTTGGCGCCCCTAGGCGCATTTATACCATTCCACAAGTTTTTCTACGCGCAGTTTTCTGCGCACGTCCCTGAATAAATTGAGGAGAGCTGTCATGACTGTATTTTCCAATATGATTAAAATCTTGTTTTTGACATTCTTTGCCGCCGCTCTGGCTGGCTGCAAGGCTTCTGCAAACGAGAAAAAAATCGGAATCATCGTTCCCATTGAACACAAAGCCATGGATGAAATCGTCGATGGCTTTACCAAAACCTTAAGCGCGAAATCTTCCTATCCGCTGCGGTTCAAGGTTGCCAACGCGCAGGCGGACATGAACCTGCAGCGCGCCATCATTCAGCAAATGAAAAGCGAGGGTTATGACATGATCGTACCCATTGGTTCGGATGCAACGCAAATGTCCGTGTCCTCAATACAGAAACAGCCTATAGTCAGCCTGGCATCCAGCCTGACACAACAAGACCGGAGCCGGCTAAAAACATGCAACATCGCTGTCGTGCATGATGAAATTTCTGCCGAGCGTCTGTTGCAATTTATTCATCAAGCCTATCCGGAAATGCAGCGGATTGTCCTCATTCACAGCGCCGCGGACAAAGTCTTTCCGGAAGTGGAAGCCGCTGTAACCGCAGGAAAAAACACGGGGATTACCATCAAACCGGTCATGGTGCCAACACTGAATGAATTATACGGCACGGCAAACAATCTTCCTGCTGATGCCCAAGGCATTCTGGTTCTGAAAGACAGCCTCATTGTAAGCGGCATTTCCACCCTCGAAAAAGCGGCCGCCAAACAGCAAATTCCACTCATCACATCCGATCAGGGATCGGTGCAGGACGGAGCGGGATTCGCACTCGGTGTGCATGAGCGCGATATCGGTGTGGAGGGAGCCAATCTGGCCGCGGCTATTCTATCGGGAAAAAACCCATGCAGCCTGCCGATCACAACCATGTCGAAACTGACTGTCTTTGTGAACAACTCCTCACTGGACCAGGAAAAGCAGTCATTTGCTCCAATTCAGTCGGCGGCGGAAAAACTGCATTACACGCTTGAACCTGTCAACAAGACAGACAGGAGTTGATCGCATGTCAGACTTTATTCTTTCGATACTGACGCAATCACTGACCTTTCTTCCGCTAGCGCTTGGCATTAGCATCAGTTACCACATTTTGCGCGCAACCGACATGACAATTGACGGCAGCTTCGTTGTGGGAGCGGGAGTGTTTGCCCGTCTGTTGACGCTGGGCATCTCACCCTTGCCGGCGGCAGGAGCCGCGCTTGTCTGCGGCGCATTCGCCGGGATGCTGGCCGCGGCAATCCAGCGCGGCGGGCAGGTGGATCCTCTGCTCGCGGGTGTGCTGGCCACCTTCATTCTCAGCAGCATTAATCTGAGTATCATGGGCAAACCCAATATCAGCCTGCTGTCGCAAACCACTTTAGTTTCTTCCGCCTTTGATCAAAGTGAATTACTGGGATGGCTACTGGTTGGCGTTTATGCATTTGCCATCTGTCTCACCGCCGTGGTATTGCTTAAATCACAATTCGGCCTGACCTTGCGCGCAATGGGTGATAATCCAAAGCTGCTGAAACGCCTGGGCAGGAAAATTGAATTTTATCGCATGAGCGGATTCGCATTGACAAATCTGCTTGCGGCCGCTGCCGGATGCCTGACTGCCCAGACCGTCGGTTATGCGGACACCGGCATGGGCTTTGGCATGACCCTCACGGGAATCGGCGCCATCATTCTGGGACAACAGTTATTACAGCGATTGACCAGGCGTACTTTTTTCCGTATCAGCGCTGAATTATTTTCCTGTCTGCTGGGCGTGTTATTGTATTTCTTTTCACTGAATGTGCTGTTGCGCATGGATGTCAACCCCATTTATCTTAAAATGATTTTGGGGCTTTTGCTCATCCTGTTCTTGCGCGCGGCAGTCAAACCTTATTCGGCAGGCATACCCTCATGACCCTACTTCAAATCAACAATGTTTCGATGCAATTTGCCGGATCCGGCAAACCGTCGCTGCAACATGTCAGTTATCAAGTTGCCTCCGGGGATTTTGTCATTTTGCTGGGAAGCAACGGCTCCGGTAAAAGTTCTCTCTTAAAATTATTGCACCGCGAATATATCTCGCACACCGGCAGCATCGAATTGATGGGCAAGCCGGTTACACACTATTCCGAAGCGGAATTCCGCCGGCACGTGGCGGTACTCAACCAGGATTGCGAAGAAGCGCTTTTTCCCTCCCTCACTCTCTATGAAAATTATTTGCTGATGTCGCACAGGCAATCCCTGTTCACCCGGCATCGTTCCGAGAGAGCTTTTCTCATGGAAGCGCTGCAGGAATTCAATCCCAATCTCTCTCACAAGCTTGATTTGCCTGTTTCACAATTGTCCGGCGGTGAAAAACAAACGCTGGCACTGGCATTCTGCCTATTGCAGCCGCCCAAGATATTGCTGCTTGACGAACATACCAGTGCATTAGACCCCAAGACTTCCGCGCAAATCATGCGCCTGACGCAGGCAATGATCACGCAACACCACATGACTTGCATTCTTACCACTCATGATCTGGATATCGCCATGCAATATGGAAACCGTATCCTGATGCTGAATGAAGGCAGGATACAACACATGTTTGATGAACAGGAAAAATGCCGCCTCACCAAAGAAGACCTGATCAGACATTATTATTGATGCCGAATTTCCGCCTGCATCATCCCTTATTTCTCCGGCGTCATCGCATGGCTGTCCCTGCTTAAGACACACGGGGGCGGACGCGCGGCCAAACCCAATAAAAAGTTGTAAATCATGATTCGCCGGATATACTAGAACCTGTTAATGTTTCTTGCCATGACAATTCGAGGAGTATCCAGCATGCTGAGACGACGCCGGCCATTTCGGCATCAGGAAGATATTGCTGCTTCCTCCGTCGCCGCTAACCGCCCCGTGTCAGCAGCCGTCTCATTCCCTCAGATTGAACCGCCGCCATCCAATCCCTTCGCCATATTTCCAAACGAAGTCACACAGCATATTTTTCAATTTTTCAATAATTCCGAACTCCCAGTGACAGTGAACAGGCAATTCTTGTTTAATGCAAATGAAGTCAAAAAAATGCGAGCGCACTACTTTTTCAAGCGTTATCTGGAAAATCAGCTTGATCTGGACATGGCAACCACAGGCAAAATCCTTTCCACCCTGAAAACAATTTGCGATTACAGCAAATTTTGCATCACTTCCGGAATGAGTCCGGCTGAAAAACAGGCACGTCAGGCGGTGCTGCTTTTAATGACCATGCAAATCATGGAACACAGCACGCGGAATGATATCGTCAGATATCTGCTGCCTCGAGGCGTCATGCAGCCCATTATTCTTCCTGACGGGGATGGAGATTTTAATGTAATTGAAGAGCACACGCCCATCAGTTCCCAGGAAGTAGCTGATTACAAGTGTTTGCTGCTCAAGGGCAACATACGGGTGTTACTGGGGCCCGACGCAGCCTGTCCAGTTGCATTATCCTGCGAAGATTTGCTTTCACGCCTACGACAGATGTCAGCCGCCTGCCCGGAAACCGTCTCTCCGGGTTTCAGTTCTTTTCTGATGTTTTGCGCGCCAGCCAATCCTTTTCCCAAACTGCTAAGAGAGGCGGTCGCGCACACGCTGACCGAGATCCGCAGCCACACGGACCAGACCAGCCACAGGATCGCCATGAGCGATCACGCGCACACACCTTCGGCGTAATGAGTGCGGGAGTATTGCCTGACAGGCGGCATTTCTTTTATTCAAAAAATCAATCGGATCTCAGCGCGTCAATCGGATCCAGCCGCGACGCCAGATACGCAGGATAAAATCCGAAGAAAATGCCTACCGCCACCGACACGGAAAAGCCGGCAAGAGGGGGCAGCAGAAAAAAAGTAAACTGCCAATGCCAGATCATCGCGATGACATAAGCCACCAGAATACCGATAAACACGCCCAGCGTTCCTCCCACCAGCGAAAGCATCACCGCCTCCATTAAAAACAGCATGCCTATGTCTCTGCGCCGCGCGCCCACCGCAAGACGTATACCTATCTCCCGGCGGCGCTCAACAACGGAAACCAGCATGATATTCATGACGCCAATGCCGCCGACGATCAGCGACACACTGCCTATCAATCCAAGAAATACGGTAAGGATATTGCTTTGCTTTTTCATTTTGGCAATCAATTCCTTCGCGCTGCGAAAGGTAACCTGTTTACCGGATATAAAATCAGAGATCATGCCGGACACGCCTGCTTCCACTTTGGCGATATCAGCTTGCTGTGTAAGACGCATGATAACATTGCTGATGGTGGCGTACTTGCTTACGACCGTCGATGTCAGGATGGGCACCAGAATCGAATTATCGATATTGGCATAAACAAAACTGTTTTCCGGCCAAGGCTCGGCGACACCCACAATCACAAAAATATTTTTTCCTATCTGCAGCTGTTGACCCAGCGGATCCCTGAGCGATATTTTTTTTAGCGCTTCGTAAATCTCATGTCCAATCACGCAATAAAATTCATACTTATCGAATACGGAAACAAAGCGGCCCGTCTGCATTTTGATTTGCACGATATCCGCAAAACTGCCGGTGACTCCCAATATGATTCCATTGACCGGATTGCCATTGTATAAAACCGGATGAAATAATTGTGTGTAAGGCGCAACCTGCAAAATCTCCTTGTCGGCTTTCGCGAGATCCAGGGACTGGGACAAGGTCAGATTTTCGTTTTTTCCGGCCGTCTGCTCGCTCTCTTCCGATGAAAAATTCACCGACACAGCCAATAAGTCCGTCCCCAGGGTTTTAAACTGCCGCAAGGCTTCATTCGTCGCCAGCTCCCCCCCCAGCACCATGGCCACCACCGACGCCGTTCCCACCAGCACGCCCAATAAGGCGAGAACAGACCGCAGTTTCGAATAATACAGGTTGGATAATCCTTCTTTAGCATGTTCAATGATTCTCATGATGTCTTCACTGTTTGGCGGTTTCGTTGTCAATTTACACTATCCGGAAGATTGTTCAACGATCCCTGACAGACCCGGAACAGATGCCGCTACGGATTTCTCCCGAGGGGCAAGGCCCAACCCGGAAAATATAAGGATTTTTATTGAACAGGCACAATTCAATAAAAATCCTGAAAAAGACTCTTAAATTTTTTCCGTTTATGTTGTAACATCACTCTACACAAAACGCAGACACTAAAACTTAAAATATAAAATAAGAATGAATATTCGCTTATTATTCAACACTGATGACAATGTTCAAGTCGGCCTGCCCTCAGGCAAGCTGTCGCATACTGGCGCGCGCAAATGCATTAAACAGCAGACAGGCATGACTTGCACGTTATATGCCATGCGCAGGCTCGCGTTTTTTAATACGAACAATAAAGAAGACAAACATATGCAGGCTTATCTGAGAATCAAGCACGCATTGAGTCTGTTTCCCCATGTTGTCGGCCTGGAGCTTCTGCTCGAAACCGCCCGCGAAATATGTGCCGAACTGAGCATTGATTTTACCAAGGCGCTCACCAGAAATGAAAACTTCATGAATTACTATTATCTCTGCCGGCAGAAACATCATTTTTCCCTGGAGCCGCTGGAGTATTATGCCCGTCTGAATGATTTCAACAAATGGATCATCTTCTACGATATCCTGATAGAAAATGTCTTCGCCCCCTTGATGAGCCTGCGCAAGGCCAGCTGGCATCCGCGTGATGGCGTGGAAGGATTGAAGGAATCCCTGCGTCAACAGGGAGCCCATTATTTTATGGGCAAGTTCGGAAGCTGTTTTTACAGCGAAAAACCCCGTGAATTCAAAAGCGAGTCCACAGCCGAAAGAAAAGTTTATTATTTCAATAAAAATAAATACATAGGGGATATTTCCCCCTTTACTCACGCCATCATTGTCGACCAGGTGAAAAAAGTGAACGGCGTGGAAATGGTATTTTTCCGCGACCCGGGTTATGCATCCCGGGAGTCAGCGCCTGAAAAAATCTTCATGTTAAGTTATGAAACCTTTGTTAACAGGCTGACTGACTATCAGGGACATCGATTTATGCTTAAGGCCTGCTCTGACGACGCAGCTTTTGGCCTGGTCAGCGCACGCGCGGATAAACTGTATGAGCAGACTGGCAAGCAAGCCTTCTCCCCGAGCCACATCTAGCCACTCACTCTTCAGTGCCCAACTTTATTGTCAGAATACCCCATCTTTGGTAGTATTTTGACCCACTATAAGCAAAAGGCATAAACAGGATGTGGTACCTATTTAACAGCCTCGTGTCACCAAAGAAGTTTTTTTATTTATCCAGAATGGTCACACCCTGGCTGACAGCTTTATTCCTGCTCGCATTCAGCTATGGAATCATTGGCGGGCTGATACTGGCACCCGCGGATTACCTGCAGGGTGACGGTTTTCGCATCCTCTATATCCACGCACCTTGTGCGTTTCTTTCCCTGTTCATTTATGCCGTCATGGCGGCCGCCGCTGTTGCCGCTATTGTCTGGCGGCTGAAGCTCGCATTCCTGGTCATCCGTCACAGCGCCCCGATAGGCGCCGGTTTTACATTTCTATCACTGGTGACCGGAAGCCTCTGGGGCAAGCCTATGTGGGGCACCTGGTGGATCTGGGATGCGCGTCTGACGTCTGAACTCATTCTGTTGTTTCTCTATCTGGGCATCATGCTGCTCCAGTCCGCGCTTGCGCAAAAACGCAGCCGCGAGCGCTCCGTCGCCATACTGGTTCTGGCCGGGTTCGTGGATATCCCCATCATTCATTATTCAGTTTACTGGTGGAACACTTTGCATCAGGGCGCAACAATCAAGGTTTTTTCGCCTTCCTCAATTGATTCCTCCATGTTGTCTCCTCTGCTTGCCATGATTGCAGCGTTTCTGATCTATTACGCGATCGTACTGTTTCTGCGTATGGGATATGAATTGACAGCATTGGAGTCAAACCACCACTGGCTAAAGGAACAGCGGTCATGAATACTCTCCTCAGCTTCCTGAACATGGGCGGTTATGGATTTTATGTCTGGAGCGCGTATGGGTGCGTATTCGCGTTCCTGCTGGCGCAATGGTTTTTCCCTTGGCGGCGCTGGCAGCATTATCTGCGTGAGCAAAATAAAAAATCATGAATTATCTGCATAAAAGACGTCTATATTATGTCGGGCTGTTTGTTCTCGGTCTCGCGGCTGCGGCAGGCCTGATCCTGTATGCGCTCAAACAGAATATCAATGTCTTTCTTACTCCGGGCCAGATTGCCGCGGCTCACCTGCAGCCCGCTTATCATTTCCGGCTGGGCGGCATGGTAAAAAATGGCTCGGTCAAACGCGATCCGGCCGGCCTGGGCGTTGAATTTATCGTCACGGATTTCAAGCGCGACTTACCCGTCCGCTACACCGGCATTCTTCCGGACTTGTTCCGTGAAGGCAAAGGCGTCATTGCGGAAGGCAGTCTGGACACGGAAGGCCGATTCATCGCCACGCAGGTGCTGGCAAAACATGATGAGAATTACATGCCCAAAAATGTCTACAAAGCCATGTACGAAAAAACCGGCGTCACAACAGTCAACACATCCCCGCGAACGGACAGGAATATTTCATGATCAGGCTATTCGGTGAAATTGCTTTGTTTCTCGCCCTGCTTTTTGCCCTCGTCCAAAGCCTGCTGCCCTTGTGGGGTTACTGGCGCAAAAACCCTCATGCGCTGGCATGCGCCCGTCCCGCCGCGCTGGGACAATTGATTTGCATTCTTGCCGCTTACCTCCTCATGACCATTGCTTTTGCCATCAGTGATTTTTCCATCGCCTATGTCGCTGCCAATTCTCATCCCTGGCTGCCGCTGATGTACCGCTTAACGGCGGTGTGGGGAGCGCACGAAGGTTCCATTTTATTATGGATCCTGATTCTCAACATCTGGACACTGGCTTTTTCCGTGTTTTACCGCTCTTCATCGTTTCAAAAAGTCAAACAAGAATATCCGCCGGCCGGAGCGGAACGGAGGCTTCTGATGACGGGGGAAGAAGAACTGGTTTTGGCCGTGTTGGGCCTGATCAGTTTCAGCTTCCTTTGTTTTCTGCTGCTCACCTCCAATCCCTTCACGCCCGCGCTGATCCCGCAGGCGGGACGGGATCTGAATCCTTTGCTGCAGGATCCCGGCTTCGTCATCCATCCGCCTATGTTATACACCGGATACGTTGGTTTTTCCGTCGCGTTCGCCATCACCCAGGCTGCGCTGATACGTGGAAAGCTGGATCCTGTCTGGGCTCATATGACGCGCAGATTCGCGCTTGCCGCATGGTGTTTTCTCACGTTTGGCATCACGTTGGGCAGCTGGTGGGCTTATCGGGTTTTAGGCTGGGGCGGCTTCTGGTTTTGGGATCCGGTTGAAAATGCCTCACTGCTTCCCTGGCTCTCGGGCACAGCCCTCATCCATGTGCTGGTTCTCTGTGAAAAACGCCAGACCGCCAAAGGCTGGGCGGCACTGCTCGCCATTATTTCATTCGCGCTCAGCTTGCTAGGCACGTTCCTCGTGCGGTCAGGTGTGCTGATTTCGGCACACACTTTCGCGAATGACCCCGCCCGCGGGGCGTTTCTTTTATTGCTGCTCGCGATATTGTTGACCGCCGCTCTCGCCGTTTATGTCGCGCGCATTCCGCAGCTCACTCGGCAAAACGCCGCGCCTTTCACCTGGGCTTCGCGCGAAATGATGCTGCTGTTAAACAGCGCCCTGCTATTCGTGGCAATGACAACCATCTTGCTAGGCACTTTATATCCGCTCATTCTAGACGCCTTGAAGCTGGGAACGATATCCGTGGGAGCGCCTTATTTTAACAAGGTCATGCTGCCGCTGGTGATGATCGTCATGATGCTGATGGGTTTAGGCGTCCTGACTCACTGGCAGCAATCGTCCATCAAGAGTCTGCTGGAACAGGCCTGGAAACGCATCCTATTGAGCATCCTGTGCGCGGCCGCATTACTCTATGGCGTTACCAGCACACTGAACCCGGTCGCGATGATCAGCCTGAGCCTGAGCCTCTGGATCATAGCGAGTGTCAGGGGATCCGTGAAAAACGCACCCGGCATGTCTCTTGCGCACGCCGGTTTCGCCATCCTGGTAATCGGCATCCTGTTATCCAGCCTGTTAAATCAGGAGCGTGAAGTACGCATCAGGCCCGGCAATGAAACCACTCTCGGCCCCTATCAATTTCACTTCCTGGATACGAAAGGGATACAGGGATCCAACTTCCGCGGCATTCAGGCCGCGTTCGCCGTTGAAAAAAACCGCCGCCGCGTCACCACGCTCTACCCCGAAAAACGGATTTATACCGTGCGCGAAATGGTCATGACCAAAGTGGATATTCATCCCAGCCTGTTTCGCGATCTCTACATCGCTCTGGGAGAGCCTCTGGATGATGACTACTGGTCTGTACGGTTATACTACAAACCATTCATTCGCTGGATCTGGTTTGGAGGGTTGATCATGATATTGGGCGGTATCCTCGCCATATTGCAGCGCAAGGATTACCTGAAAGCCAAATCCTATGGACATTCGCCATGAATCTGAACAATTTTTTCAGAAAGTTTGTTCCGTTTATCATTCTGTCCTGTCTTCTGATCTTGCTGGGGTGGGAATTGTTTTATGCCAAACCCAATGAATTGCCGTCGGCCCTGATTGGCGAGGAAGTACCCCGTTTCAGGCTGCCCAACCTGTTCCCGTCACAGCCGGATTTTACCCAGCAGTCGTTGACCGGCCGCGTATCCCTTGTGAATGTCTGGGCAACCTGGTGTTACGCCTGCGGATTGGAACAAGACATGTTGATGAAAATAAAAAATGAATATCACGTCCCCATCTATGGCATAGATTACAAGGACAATACGCCGGAAGCGTTGACGTGGCTGGATAGAAACGGCAATCCGTATGTGTTGATAGGGCGGGACACCAAGGGTGATGTCGCGATTGATTTTGGCGTGTACGGCACCCCTGAAACCTTCGTCATAGACAAACGCGGAAAAATCATTTACCGGCACATCGGCATAATTGATCAAAAAGTCTGGGATGAAACACTGTATCCCCTGATCAAAAAGAACGGCGGCTGAAATATGTATAAAAACCCCAGTTTTTCTTATTCGAGCGGAACAAAACGACAGCAAAAAAAGCTGCGTTGGCTCTTGAAATGGCTTCTCTTCGTTCTTGTCCTGGCAGTCACGCCAGCGTTCGCCGCGGAACAGGACGCTTATCCTTTTTCATCTGCGCAGGATGCCCAACGTTTTCAATTACTGACCCGGGAAATTCGCTGCGTGGTTTGCCAAAATCAGAATATCGCCGATTCGAACGCGCCGCTTGCCAATGATTTGCGCGACAAGGTTTATAAAATGGTAACAGAACAAAAAACCAACGATGAAATCAAGAATTATCTGGTCAGACGTTATGGCGAGTTTATTCTGCTGTCTCCGCCGTTAAACAAATCCACACTGATCTTATGGACTTTTCCATTTATAGGCATGGCGTTTATTTTCTTCATGCTGACACGCGTTATGAAGCGCCAAAAAACTTGACGCTTCTCTGCCGATCAATGTTCATCAACTCACGGTTCTCGGGAATTTCAATATCTGGGAGAGATTGATTCACTCTGTTGATGTTGATGCCCTGCTTCGAACTCTCTCTGGCGCTGCACAAATAACCTGAATTTGGCCTCACCCTCCGGACTTCCGATATAAAATGAAGAGCACGGCGTCTGGCGTGTCTCCTCTCTTTCATTCGGAACAGGAATTTTGATAGGTGCACTGTGCGGGATATTGATTGGAAGCGAAGTCTGGGTTCTGGGAGAGGATTCAGTTTTATCATTCTTCTGACGAGATTTCATGCCTATCTCCTTTTATGTCAGTATAAACAGTCATTTTTGACTATAGGCTGGCAAGCTTAAGATAATATTAAATGAATATGCTACGATGAAGATGCGTGTACCGGGTCTGGAAGATTACCATGGACATTGAAAAAAATATCAAATTAATTAAAACCATACGAAAGTATCCCGTAATCGGCTGGCGGGAATGGGTCAGTCTGCCCGAGCTTGGGATCAGCCGGATAAAAGCCAAGATTGACACAGGGGCGCGCACGTCCGCGCTGCATGCTTTCTCATTAAACCCGTTTACAGAAAACGGTAAAAACAGGATCAGTTTTGAAATCCACCCCCTGCAGCATGACACGGAAAATATCGTGACCTGTGTTGCGGATGTGGTGGACAAACGCATGGTTACCGACTCGGGCGGTCACGGAGAGGAACGTTATGTGATTCAGACGCCGATTACAATCGCTGGACAAACATGGCAGATTGAGATTACTCTCACCGAGCGGGAAAACATGCTGTTTAGAATGTTATTGGGAAGAAGCGCCCTGCGCAAACATTTCATCGTCAATCCAGCTCGCTCGTTTGTTACAACAAAGGCACACAAGAAATGAAAATCGCGATTCTATCGAGGAAGCATAATCTTTACTCCACACAGCGGCTGGTTGAAGCGGCGCTCGCAAGAGGACACAGGGCTGACGTCATTGACACGCTGCGCTGTTACATGAACATCACTTCCGCGCGTCCAACCATTCATTACAAGGGCAATGAACTGGAACATTACGATGCGGTCATCCCGCGCATCGGTGCTTCCGTCACGTTTTACGGTGCCGCTGTAGTCAGACAGCTGGAAATGATGGGCGTATTTTGCGTAAATGATTCCGTCGCCATCACCCGCGGCCGTGACAAGCTGCGCTCTCTTCAACTGTTATCCAAAAAAGGCATTGGCTTGCCTATTACCGGTTTCGCGCATTCACTCGATGAAATTCAAGACCTGATCAAAATGGTGGGCGGGCCGCCGCTGGTCATTAAATTTCTTGAAGGAACCCAGGGAATCGGCGTCATCCTGGTGGAAACGACCAAAGCCGCGCGCAGTGTGCTGGAAGCGTTTCTTGGACTCAAAGTCAACATCATGGTGCAGGAATACATCAAGGAAGCCGGCGGCGCGGATATACGCTGTTTCGTGGTGGGTGGAAAAGTCGTCGCGGCAATGAAACGCCAGTCCAAATCACCCGAGGAATTTCGTTCCAATCTGCATAGGGGCGGCATTGCGACGCCTGTCGAGATCACCGACGAAGAAAGAAACATGGCTATACGCGCCGCGCACATCATCGGACTAAATGTGGCGGGCATTGATATCGTGCGTTCCAACCGCGGACCGCTGATTATGGAAGTCAACGCGTCTCCCGGACTTGAAGGCATAGAAAAAACCACTGGCATCGATGTGGCGGGAGAAATCATCCAGTTCATTGAAACCGGCATCATCCATAATGACAAGGATAGACAGGAAAAAAGCTGACCGCCGGCGGTTTGGCGATTATTGCAAAATCCCCTTGAAATCAAGCGCCAGTCGGCGCAAATCCAGTCTGTTTAAAAACAGTGAATAAACCATCCATGCGCTTACGGCGGCGAGATCGCTGAATTGCGGAGGAATATACTTGGGCGGCGTAATGATACCTTCTTCCATCAGGTCGGAAAGAATATGCAAATCTTCCAGGGTAGTTTTACCCACGAACAGCAAGGGTATGCGTTTTACCAGCCCGCGCTGCACAGCCAGGCGCATGAAGTTATAAATCAGTATGAATCCCTTGCTGTAAGACAAGTCTTTTGTGTAAGGACCGCCTTCCGGTGTGCTTCCTCGGAACACGCGCATGGTTGACTGATAACTGTCTTCCTCATCCAGGCCTTGTTCACGATAAAACTGAAAGACATCGTAAAAATTCGCGCCTTCTTCCGCCATGTTCACCGCGCTGATGCGGTTGGTCAAACGCCGTACCCGGCCGGGATAGGAAGAAAATGTGAAAATTTCAGTAATGATTGCCAGGCCTTCCTGGGTCACGGTGGATGACGGCGGTCCTTTGCTCAAAAAGGTGCAGATGGGCTGCGCCATGCCGTTAAGTGTCGTGCCGAGATGCACCCAGCCTTCATGGATTTCAAAAGTGCGGATTTCACGCAGGCTGAATTTCAGACCGTCATGGATTTTGATTCGGTCTGCCCCCGCTGCGGCATCAGCGATAATACCGTCGCTCAACTCAACACGGATATTTTCCTTGTCGGAAAAATAATTCGACAGCCGCTCACTGAGCATATTCACGGCATCCTGGCTTGTATACCGCGGTATGTCCGCATCGGTATTGACCTTGTCCTTGATTTTGGAAAGCGTATTGGTGATGAGTGTGGCCAGGTCATTTAATGTCGGCGCGCCGACGTGAAACGCGTCCTGGGAACTGCCGTATAATTCCTGGGATATTTCAGTAAATTTAGGCGTGCCGCGCGCCCTCAGCATATCAACGACACGGCAATATTCATAACACATGCGCTGCATGATACTGCCCACGCCACTATACTGGCCCAGCATTCTGCGAATACTGCGGTCGATATCGTGAAACTCTTCTATCTTTTTATCCGGATCAAAGGAAAGCGGGTTTTTTTGCGAATAGTATTCACTGTCAATGGGAGGAAGTTTTTTATATTTGTTCTGGATGAAATATTTTTCGACGCCGGCGTCCCATTTCAACGCGTCAAGAATGCGGATAGGCTTTTGCGCGCTGACAATGCGCTCGGACAATTCATGCACTACCTGTTGGTATTCCCCAACAATCTCGCCGTTTGCCATTGATAAACAGGCCTTTTTTTGCGTATCTATCCTTATTATACATTAATTGATATAGAGATTCGTTGCTCTTGCGACGAAAAGAACGGCGCCGCGCCCTTCTCCGGGCGGGAGAAGGGCGTCCGCGATATCAATAATCCGCGAACATGGCTTTTCTGCGTTCAGATTCCGATGCGCAGGGAACACATAACTTGAAACCCAATTTCTGCCTTTCTTTTGGCATGTCTTCGCCGCACTCAACACAGAATTCAGAACCTACTGTGTCCAGAGAAGCATTTTGGCGGATTTTGCTCAACGCACGAGACACTTCGCTGTCGATCAAATCATTTGCGATATCAATTTCATCAGCCATATCACTACCTCAGGATTGTAAAAAAGGCGGCCATTTTACTCGAATTTGGTGATGTGTCAATAATTCTTTACGTGATGATGCGGGGAAAATGACAGGTTACAAGCGTCGGTTAACTCATGTCGCCGTACACAAGCTGTAATGCTGTCAGAGCTGAGATAGCGGCGGTTTCGGTACGGAGAATTCTTGGGCCAAGACTCAAGGGCTTTAATCCATGCTGCACAGCCATGTCCACTTCCTGATCACTCAACCCTCCTTCCGGGCCTATTAATAGAGTGATCACGGTCTCAGGCGGAACACTGCGCGCCGGCAATCCGCCCCGGACATGCGGTGACAAGACATAGCCAAAATCCGTTTTCAAATTGGCCAGCCACGACTTGAATATGACAGGCTGCGCCACCAACGGCAGGCGGTTGCGTCCGGATTGCTCGCATGCGCTCACAGCAACTGACTGCCAGTGTTGCCAGCGCCTGGCTTCCCGGTCATTCCCCAATCTGACGTTACAGCGTTCTGTGACCAGGGGTATGATTTGCACCGCTCCCAGCTCAACAGCTTTTTGCACAATAAAATCCATTTTTTCTCCCCGCGCGATCCCCTGAGCCAGATGGAGACGCAAGGGGGACTCTATATCTTTTTCTGTATAGCCAATGACTTCAACTGACACATTTTTTTTGCTGATACCAGTGATGACAGCGGTAAATTCCCCGCCGCTGCCGTTGAATAACACGATTTTCTCGCCTGTTTTCGCTCTAAGCACACGCGCAAGGTGGTGGCTCGCCCTCTCATCCAGGTACAGACTTGCGCCGATTTCAAGGGCTGCCGGCTGATAAATACGGGACAGTGTTACATGCTCTCTTCCACTGCGTTCTTTACTTTCCGTCATCTGTCGCCGCTGCCGCCATATGATTAGCCAGAACAAATTCTTCCACCGGCCGTCCGCCTATCAAATGCTCCTGAATAATGCGCTCTAGGACATCAGGTGTACAAGAGTGATACCATACACCATCCGGATAAACGACCGCGATGGGGCCCTGCAGGCATACTCGCAGACAGTTCACCTTGGATCGGTAAACACCGCCCTGATCTGTCAAATGCAGTTCCTTGAGGCGGTTTTTCAGGTACTCCCAGGATTGGTGGCCGGTTTCATGGTCACAGCATTTGGGTACCGCCTGGTCACAACATAAAAAAATATGCCGCCGGATGTCTGCCAGGTGCAGTTTCTCGACTTTTGCTTTCAATGATTCATTCATGACTAACTAGCCTTTCGCTTGATTTTTGCATTATGATACGCCGTCTGAAATAGATGATCTCGGGAATCAAAGTCCGTATATCTTTGTCCGTATATCTTTCCCGTAGATGCTCATTTTGCCCTTATGGGCCGTTTTTAATTATTATACGCGCTCGAGAAATAGACAGGTAATCTAACCGTGCATAAGCTTTACATCCAAACTCATGGCTGTCAAATGAATGAATACGATTCCGGTAAAATGGCGGAAGTACTCATGGCATCTCATCAGCTGGTAAAAACCGAAAATCCCGAAGAAGCGGATGTATTACTGCTCAATACCTGTTCAGTTCGCGAAAAAGCCCAGGAAAAAGTTTTTTCCGAACTGGGCCGCTGGCGCGCGCTAAAGCATAAAAAACCCAATCTAATCATAGGAGTTGGAGGGTGTGTCGCCAGCCAGGAAGGTCAGGCCATTCTGCAGCGGGCGCCGTTTGTGGACCTGGTTTTTGGCCCGCAAACCATACACCGCCTGGGTGAAATGCTCGCGGAACGCAAATCCCGCAATAAGGCGGTAGTGGATATCAGCTTCCCCGAAATTGAAAAGTTTGACCGCCTGCCCGAACCGCGCGCAGAAGGCCCCACTGCTTATGTCACTATCATGGAAGGATGCAGCAAATATTGCAGTTTCTGTGTGGTCCCCTATACTCGCGGGGAAGAAATCAGCCGCCCCCTGGATGATGTGCTGGCGGAAGTTGTCAGCCTCACGTCGCAAGGCGTCAGGGAAATCACCTTGTTAGGCCAAAATGTGAACGATTATCGCGGGCCAACCCATGAAGGGGGAACCGCGGATCTCGCCGCCCTGATTGAATATATCGCTTCAATAGACGGGCTTTCGCGCATACGCTTTACCACTTCCCATCCGGTCGCATTTTCAAATCGCCTGATACAGGCTTATGCCGATGTGCCCCAGCTTGCCAGCCATCTGCATTTGCCGGTTCAAAGCGGATCTGACCGCATCCTGGCCGCCATGAAACGCGGCTACACCGCTCTGGAATACAAAGCCAAAATCCGCAAATTGCGGAAAGTGCGTCCGGATATCAGCATCTCTTCGGATTTCATTATTGGTTTTCCCGGTGAGACCCAGGAAGATTTCGAAGCTACCATGAATCTGATTCACGAAGTCGGTTTTGACAATTCTTTCAGCTTTATCTACAGCCCAAGACCCGGCACTCCTGCCGCCCAACTGCCGGATGATGTCCCCATGGAGACTAAAAAGCAGCGGCTGGCCATTCTTCAGGACAGGATCGTTCTGAATGCGCGGCGAATTAGCGAAAACATGATCGGGACTACCCAGAAAATCCTGGTTTCCGGCCGCGCGGCCAAACACCAGGAACAAATGTCCGGCCGGACTGAAAATAACCGGGTTGTCAATTTTCTCGGTCACCCGGACCTGATTGGACAAATGGTGGACGTCAGGATCAACGAAGCCCTGCCAAATTCCCTGCGCGGGGAGTTGGTTCCACCCGTTTCCTCCTCTTAAGATTTCCCCTATCGGGAAGTTTTGAATATAAATAAAATTTTTCTGGTAAAAGACCGGGTAATATGGACTATAATTAAAGTAACAGCATAACCATGAGGATATGAATTAACGTTGAATACTCTCCTCTATTCCGAAATCTTGAAGCTGGCACCTGAAGATAATCACCGCTTGTTCAACCTCTGTGGAAAATTAAACGAACATTTAAAGCTTATTGAGAATCGGCTGGGCGTTTTCATCAAACAGCGCGGCCATACTTTTTCTGTAAGCGGTGATCGTTACGCGGTCAAACAAGCTTGTGACGCCTTGAATAACCTCTATCAGGAGACCGAAAACGTGCGCACACTCGAACCCAAAGAAGTTCATCTTTATTTACAGACAGTGGGTAAAAAGGCTCCCAATGTGTCTCAGGAAGAGCAAATGGAAATTCGTATCAGAAAGGGCGTGATCACGGCACGGGGAGACAATCAGATCCACTACCTGAAAAGCATTCTGAAAAATGACATCAACTTTGGAATCGGTCCCGCCGGAACGGGCAAGACCTATCTTGCGGTCGCCTGCGCGGTCCAGGCCCTGGAATCCGAGCGCGTCAGCCGCATCATTCTGGTCAGGCCCATTGTTGAAGCCGGTGAAAAACTGGGTTTTCTGCCAGGTGATATCGCGCAAAAAGTCCATCCCTACCTGCGGCCTCTTTATGACGCGCTATATGAAATGATGGGCTTTGACAAGGTCAACCAGATGATAGAGCGCGATGTGATTGAACTGTTGCCATTAGCCTACATGCGCGGGCGTTCACTGAATGACTCCTTCATTATTCTTGATGAAGGCCAGAACACCACGATAGAACAAATGAAAATGTTCCTCACCCGTATAGGCTTTAACTCCAAGGCGGTTGTGACTGGCGACATCACTCAGATTGATCTCGCAAACCGCCGCGACTCCGGGTTGATTCATGCCAGTGAAGTCTTGCAAAATATACCCGGCATTAGTTTCACCCGTTTCGAAGTGTCGGATGTCGTGCGTCATCCGCTAGTCCAGACCATTGTGGAAGCGTATGAAAAACATGAGAAAAACAATGAGAACAAGCGCTGAGTGACACATCGGGGCCCGCCCTGGCTGTGATCAGGAATGCGCCTGATAATTAACCCGGTTTCATTCCCGCACACAAGTGGGAATGAAACCTAATTTATATTAAACTATGCCGCTATGTATTCCATAACCATTCAGCTTGCCGCCGACAAAACACTTGCGCCAAAGAAATCCTTGATCCGCAAATGGGCCAGAGCGGCGTTAAGCAAACAAATTGAATCCGCGGAAGTAACAATCCGCATCGTGGACAGCGTTGAAATGACTTGCCTCAATTCCACCTATCGCCATAAGAATGGCCCGACCAATGTGTTATCGTTTCCCTTTCACTTGCCCGAAGATATCGCCGTAGACACCCCTATTCTTGGAGATATAGTTATTTGCGCTGAAGTAGTCAACCGCGAGGCGGCAGAACAACACAAGACGGAAACCGCGCATTGGGCCCACATGATCATTCACGGGATGTTTCATCTGCTGGGTTATGACCACGAAACAGACATTGAAGCGCAAGCCATGGAATCGCTGGAGATAGATACCCTGCGAGCCCTGGGGTTTGCAAACCCTTACGAAACGGGAGAAGACCCAATATCATGAATGAAAACCCTGATGAGGATAAATATCCGGCGAAATCGCGTTCCTGGCTGGAACGGCTGACCGCCCTGCTGGCCCATGAGCCGCAAAACCGTGAACAACTGATGGAAGTGCTGCGGGACGCCGAAGAACGCGATGTATTAAGCTCAGAAATGCTGGGAATGATAGAACGAATCCTGCAGGTTTCTGAAATGCAGGTACGCGAAGTCATGGTTCCAAAAGCGCAAATGGTCATGATAGAAAAGGACAGCAAACTCGATGAATTGCTCCCCATCGTCATTGAATCCGGACATTCCCGCTTTCCCGTGTTTGATCCCGCGGGTGGCGATATCATAGGCATTCTGCTTGCGAAAGATATCTTGAAATACGTATACAAGAAGGAAGGCGTGCAATTCAACATCTCGGATATCCTGCGTCCGCCGGTGTTCACACCGCAAAGCAAGCGACTGGATATTCTGCTGCGCGAGTTCCGCGTCAATCGCAATCATATCGCGATTGTGCTGGACGAATATGGTCATGTGGCCGGCCTTGTCACCATTGAAGATGTACTGGAACAAATCGTGGGCGAAATTGAAGACGAATATGACATTGACGAAGAAGATGTTTATATCAAAAAACACGCTGACGACAGTTATATCGTCAAGGCCCAGACTCCTATCGATGAATTCAATGAATATTTTCACGCCTCATTCAGCGATGATGAATTTGATACCATAGGCGGCATTGTGCTCAAACAACTGGGCCATCTGCCCAAACGCGGAGAAACCATCAAGCTTCAGCATTATCGATTTAAAGTCTTGCATAGCGACAACCGCCGTATTTATCTGCTGGAAGTCCGCCACACCAGGAAAAAAAAGGAAGATTGATGCCGCAACGCGCCGCCCGACACTCTGTTCACTTTTCCTGGACGTAAAACGCCAGCATAAATGCCGTCAACAGACAAACCGGTATGACAAGAAACGCATGCTGGTAAGCGTATATCGTCAGCGGATCATGCCGGTGCAGGATATAACCCATGAGAGGCTGCAGCAGCGGAGATCCGATCAGGATACACATCATATTAATATATCCCATGGCTGTTCCCCGCATATGATGAGGCGTGATATCCCGAATAACAGCAAACGGTATCACATAAACCGCCGAAAAAAATCCCAGCATGAAAATCAGTGGAAATATCCAGGCAAATGATGACAGCGGCAAATATAGAATAGCCAGAAACACCAGGCACGCCAGGCCGGAACAAACATGCATTAACACCTTGCGCGCATCAAGCCGGTCGGCCAGCCATCCTGTGAGCGGCGTGCCCACCGCCGCGCCGATAAAAATCATGGAACTTGCGTCCGCCGCATGACCCAGCGGAACACCGTATTTTTGCATCAAAAAGGGAATACACCAGAAAGCGCCAAACGCCGCGATCACACCAAACAACAATCCGCAGAACAACCCGTTCACCCAGGCCTGTGGAAGCATTAACATGGCCGTCAGATCACGCAAGACATGCCGCCTGCTCGCGGCGTCATCCGCAGGCGGCGCCATGTTTTTGCTTTCGTCTCTTATCAACACCCATCCCAGAAACGACATGGTCAAGGCTACGCCGGCGAGTATCATGACAGTATGCTGCCAGCCGTACAAAACCACGCTACGGGCAAGCAGCGCCTCACCCGCCACGCCTCCCAGCATGGCCAGCATTTCAGTAAAGCCGGCCACCACTGCGAAATATTTTTCCGGCAAGGTGTGGGCAATTAGATAAAAGGCCGCGATAAAAGTCGGGGCACAAACTATCCCCATCAATACACGGCTGATCACTGCCATCCAAAGGTGGGTGGAATTGGCGAATACATAGCAAAATATCCCCAGTAAAAGCTGGCAAATGAATATCATGCGTCTGGGCTTGAAATAATCGATGAGAATGCCTGCGGGGATCTGGCAGACAAGATAGGTATAAAAAAACTGGATGACAGCAGACTGACTCCGAGGGAGTTCAACGAAAATGTTTGTTCAAGGCCTGAAATCATGACGCTGGTGGAAGTCTGCAGCAAGAACTGATAAAGCCCGGCAATACAAACGACCAGCCAGCCCAGCCAGGGCATCAGGCGGCGCATGGAGTAATCGGTTGACATAAATACCCGCAATAAGAACTGACACCAGAAAAAGATCATGCCGGTTCACAACTGGATTAGAGTTGTGAACCGGCTTATAATAAAATTCGGCGATCAAGCCGCAGCATGATGGAATAACAGCCACACTGAAACTTTATATCTTCCTGGATCTCTCAACTTTGCAAGACTCAATTTCTTTATAATCGATGGGCTGCGTGTTCGTTGATTTATCGAAAAACAGGAAGTTATATGCCATTGCGCCTCTAAGGGCTTTTTCACAATCCGGTTCCCTTATTATTCTTTCCTTCGTTAACACGCCGCTTCTTACGCTTTCCAAGCTTTCTTTAAATTCAGGTGTAAATTCAATTCGGCTTGTTGGATTTGATATTCTCGGATTCGACATAAACCCTCCAGCGATTCTATTAAGAAATGATGAAACGAATTAAAACAATACGTAATATTGACAACAATATCAATATCATTATCACAAATTCATCATTCAAACCGCGAAACCCGGCAGGATTGACATAGGCCAAGAGATCATTAATAAATACAGGAAAACCTGTTATGAAATGTTAACGGTGATGTTAAAAAAATGCCCCTTTCGGGGCATAGATTATTCGAAGCAATGCAAAAACCTTAGCTCAGGTTATTCTTCCTGCTTGTTTCAGCACCTTCTTGAGGTTTCTTTACCTTGACGTCAAGCTCGCATTGTGTGGTGAAGACGCTGAACTTGGAATTGATATTTTTCGTGCCATCGGCAGATTTCTTCTTGGAAAAATCAACTTCCTGATCAAGGTTGATTGTTTTAACACCGCCTGCGTCAATTGTACTCTTCATATGAGCCTTGTTAGGCGCCGTCTGAAGCAAGTGAGCATAGCCCGTGAACAAGGAAATATAGCACAAAGAACTATTATTCGGATCCGGTTTGTCCAGCTTAAAATTCACGTCAGCCGCTTTTTTGCCATCCTTTGTATATTGATTAACTTCGCCTTGACCTGATATCCCGCAATCAAAGAAAGTGAAACCCAGATTAGTTCTTGTCTTCAGATTGATATCAGCTTGCCTCTTTTTAACGGGCTTGTCAGTCTGACTGGAGTTTTCATTCAAGTTATTACGCTGCATTGTCTCACCCTCGTTTTATATTGGTACTACACATTTTAATCATTAAACATTGATACTTGAGAATTGCTATTCTAATACATAAGTCTTAATATTTTATTAGCTTGCAGAGGATTATGTTAATTTCTTTTCGCAATAAAATGCCTGCGTTTTTTATGCTCGCGAGGAGTTGGGATTTCTCATCGCACCCCGGTCAGGCATGCATGTAGCTGGTATTTTATTAAATGAAATGGTTTAGTTAATCACCTTGCCCCATGATCGCTCATGGGGCACGTGACTTTAACATGAATTAAAGCAGATTAGAAATAACTTGGACCGGTGATACGACAAACATGATCCTGATCCTGTCCCAAATGCTGTCTTATCAATTTAATGGAATGATCACAATCAAATTCCGATGCTATTTCCAAGGCTTTATTTACTTGAGCAATAACAGCCTTATTATTCAGCACGCCTTGTCCGAAATTATGCTTGATCACGTCCAGCATCAACAAGCACAAATCCCTTATTTGAGAATACATCCGTTTACTTGCACCAGGGTGTATATCAATGTCATAACGTCCATTCATTTGCCCAAGGTGGTGATGATATCTGTCATGAAGCTGGTCGATTGCCACAGCCAGAATGCATACGGATGCTGAATAACAATTGGAATTGATCATATCACAAAGCTGTCCTTTGCCATTACAAATTATCTTGTCCACTTGTTTTATGACAGCTTTGATTTCCTTACCTGAAAACAAGACTTCCGACATCATGGGCTCGAAAGGAGCACCCGGAAAGAATGAATAATGCCCTTCGTTATCGATTTGCGTCCTGACTCTTTCCTGATGTGATGCGCCCCAAAATCCCACCGTGCTCGATCTGCGGAAAACCGTGCTTTGTCTGCCAAATATAATGATTCCCTGTTCCTTGGTCAGATACGCATCATGCTCATGAACAGACAGCCGCTCAAGATCATACATAATGTGCATGGGAACCAGGACGACTGATGAATGCTTTAAAGGAGATTTTTCAACGAATTTTCCTTCCAGCCATTCAGCAAATCCTCTTTTAATGCAGAAGCCCAGATAAAATTGATCTTCATCCCTTATCTGGTCTGGATTAATCCCAGACATATATTCTTCCTTAATGCTAGAAAGTTTATTTTTTCTCTTTGGAGATGTGTCTTGAGAGCCGGAAACCGATTCACCCTTTTTACTGATTTCATCATTCAATGATGAGATAGACTGAATCGATGATTTTCTCGAATACAAATAACTTGCACCAAATGACACAATACCCACCATGGCGCTTACGGCCACGCTGAACAACCAGCCCCCTTGGCTCCTGGCAATCGCCATTGCAGCCGAGCTTAAGAGAAAACTGAAGCCGATATCTGAACCAGTGGAATGATGTTTTACTTCTTTCTTTACTGGTTTTTTACCCTGTGTGTTGGTTTGTCGCAAAAACATTGTCTTACCCTCGCATGTGTTTTGTAATATTTATTTTTTTATATAGTTCATTGAATAATAATAATTAATCTATCTATGCATTGAATGCATTTGAGAATTATACAGCAGGAATATTAGTACAATCTTAACGCAAAACGAGGCTGCCAGAGCTGGCGCAAGACAGTGTTTGAGACGGACAATTTTCATACAATTTTAAGTTTCAAATAGTAGAATGGCCGCACTTGAAGACAGTTTATATTTTATTTACAGTCTCAATACAAAACCATTTTTTCAAAAAAAATATCACACAAAACGAGGGGAAATTGACATGCAACGAACAGATATAGTCACACAAAAAGCGAAAGTTGAACTTACCACCACCATGCCTGGCGGCTTTGTCGGTAAAGCTTCTGGCACGGCAACAATATTGAAGACACTAGAACATGGAAAAACATCAAAAGTTGAAATTCAGAATATTGATTTGGTGCAGATTGAAGGCGGCGTCATGTTTGCCTATTTAAAAGTCCTGGGTAATGCTGTCATTGACAATATCGATGATGCCAGCCATCTTGCTCATCTCGCAGCGACCATCAAATTGTGCGGCCCCAAATACTATCTTATGGCAGCCGAAATGGTGCAGCCCATTGATCAGAATTCCATTCCTTATCGTGCTAATTCAGACGAATCGCATGTGGAAGCAGAGTTCACCACGTATATCAGCAGCATTGGCGGACAAATCAGCCAGAAGATCGTAGCTGACGTTATACCAGAAGACAAACAAGGCTCATCCTTCTCAATGTAACAATAGTCGGCCGGCCGCGTCATTTGGGTCATTGCGATCCATATGCGCGCGACCGGCTTTCTATTTTTATATGATCAGCGAACAATTCATAACACGCGATAAAGCTACAAGCCCTTATGAAATTCGACAGCACTCTCGACAAGATCTTGTCGTTCCTGTTTGACGACGAATTTCCTTTCCTGTTTATTTGAGACTTCAACGCCAAGATCTTCAAGTACGGCATCAAGACACGAAGCCGGCGTCATTCCTTGTTCAGAGTGGAAATCCACGATAGTCAACGGCTTGCTTGTGAATTGATTGCTAAGCACTGCCTTTTTCTGCTCCTCGCGTGCCTGTATAAAAATAACCGCATCAGCATCCTTCAAATACACTTTCGTGGCAGCAAAGAAACGTTCTTGACCTGCCGTATCCCAAACCTGAAATTGACGACCCTTGTAATTTAATGCGATAAAATCAACACCAATCGTTCCTTTATATTGGTATGCACCATTATTTTTATTATTTTGATTGTCATCACTGGCGCGCAATTCTCTGACAAAGGATTGCTTCCCATCCATGCCGCCAATCAAGACCACTTTAATTCGGTTTTGCATATTTTATCCTCGCCAGCTATTAAGTTATCGCCGCGGAGTATACAGTTAAATTATTTAGCCTGGCAAGCACATGAAAATTGAAGAGGATTATGCTTAAAGTGAAACCTGCAATCATTGTAGCCAGTGCATCAGCGCGTTGTTATCTCAAGTCTTCTGCGCCACCCAAACAGTTGCTTCACCGCATTTTGGATCGCATACTTTGTGAACCAATACTTTAAATGACATTGCTTTTAGGAGACTTTGGTATTCATTTGCCGATAAAGAAGCGTGATAGAGCTGTTGTCCGCCATTATCACTCCATACTTCCCCTTCTTCTTCACCGGAAGTGAACGCCAGGATACCGCCCGGCTTAATATGTGTTTCAAATATCTTAAACATCTTGCGCTGACTATCTTGGTCAAGATGAAAAAAGCTATGCCATGCCAGAATCACATCGAATCGCTTCTGTATATTTATTTCACGCATATCAGAAACTATCCACTGTTCGGCTGGAAAACGTTTCTTGCATAGCTCAATCATTTTCTTGCTGCCGTCTACACCCGTTATTTTAAAACCTTTATCAATGAAAAATTGCGCTATGGGCTCTCCGGTTCCGCAACCCAAATCCAAAACCGAACCATTTGCTGGAACAGATTTTACGATTAAATCAAGATACTCAGACTCCATGAGGGTCTTAGTGCGAGCACCGTCAAACCAATCAACAATTTCTTCATATGCTTCATAAACTTTTTCTTTATTGCGTTTATTCATACACTTATTCTTCAAGAGCTTTTATTATTTTATTTACATCATCCTCAACAGAAACAGAGTCTATGGTTAAGGTAGCCACTTCTTCAAATAGATGATCGCGCTCAGCGTGCTGTTTGTCTAAAAACGCTTTCATGTCCGCGATTGGCAGCAACGGAATCCTGCCGCCCTTCATCCGTTCAAGCTGCACTGGCGTTGAAACTTTCAAATAAATAACGAATTCTGAAGATAACAATTTTCTATTTTCTTTTGTGGCAATCACCGCTTCTTCAAGCAACACCACAACATGCTCTTTGCCGATATAATGAGATATGATTTCAGCTTCACAGCTATGAAACGCCTCCTCACCTTGTTCCCCAAAAATTTCTCTTAAACTTCGCCCAATGTAACGCTCCAAACCAGGATTGGCATCAATAAGCTCCCAACCAAGTCTTTTAGCTAATGCTTCGCTCAACAAGAATTTGCCTGCACCCGTATGTCCAACAATGAAAATACGTTTAGGTTTGGTCATGTTTTAATACCCCTTAGATTAATGGATCATAAGTCGGAGGTTCGAATCTATACGGCACCTATAAAAATAAAAAGACCCTGCGGGTCCTTTTATTTTTATACGTCCCGGAGAGGATGGTGGCAAAACCGCTAATGCGGTTTTGTCGAACCATGAATTCCTGTGCCGGAGAGGATTCGAACCTCCGACCTGCCCTTAGGAGTCCAGTTTAGCAAATTCCGAGGAATTCCGGTAACGTCTAAATTATATTAAAATTCATATAGTTGTTTCTTTCCATAGTCCAGTATATTTCCCTATGTTCCGCTTAATGCCAGCAATTTGGTTATACCCATGATTATACCCGAATAGGAAAATAGATGAGTAAATTGACCTCCAAACAAATCGAGCATGCCACCTCAAAAGCAGTCGAGCAGCGACTGGCTGATGGCAGCGGTCTCTTTTTACGCGTCAGGGCATCTGATTTTTATTATGTTCTTCTCAAATCCTGGAAAAGAACATAATGACCAATACAATCCCGAAAAATTATACCATCCTTCGTCGCAAACAAGTCGAAGCCCGCACAGGGCTTTCACGTTCCACCATCTATTCACGCATTGCAGAAGGTTCATTCCCACGCCCTATTAATTTAGGCGGAGGCCGAGCTGTTGGCTGGATTGAATCCGAAATCAATGAATGGCTGCAAGCGCGCATCGAACAAAGTCGCAAATGTATCTAGGAGCTTCTCTATGAATCTAAAATTAGTTAATACACAAAATAATTCTGACCATTCAACGCATGATACGGATTTGATTAACAAGCTTAAGCAGTTAACACCGATTGCATATGATCATGTAAGAAATATATTCGCAAAAGAGATGGGGATTCGTCCTGCAACACTGGATTCCATCGTTAAGCAAGAAAAAGCGGTCCGCCAAGAAGGAGAAAAATCACCTTTTCCAGAGGTGATGCCGTGGCATGAGCCTGTTAATCCGGAGAACTTGTTGAGTGATATTTCAAATACGATCAAACGCTTTATTTGCATGCGTGTTTTTGAAATTAAATCTAGTTAATCTTTTTTCTATTTTAACAAAGTCTTACATCATCAATACCAACATAAGAAAAAGCATTCATTACACTTGCAGTTTCATAACCTAATTCTCTTGCAGATATCACAACCTCGCATGCCCCTTTTTGGAAATCCATTCTACGATCTCTCCAATGAAATCGATTAGCTTGTACGAACACATTATATGCCTTGTGTGTGTCCCAGCCATTGCTAGTCGCTAATAAGTAAAAAGCGCGATTAAATAAACCACAGCTCTCAAAAGCTTGCATACCCTCGTGGTATTGAGAAAGCGTATCTATATCCTTACCATTTTTACTGGGCCTATCCAAATAATGTAGGGCCACGCCATTTCTTGAAATATCTGCACCAACCTGCCACGTGTTTTTTCCTGTCGCATAATATTCTGCAGCCATTGCAGTCATAGAATAAAATGCGTGGGCAATACCGCTTGATTGTGCATATTCTCCATCGTACAAATTAGAATTTTGTTCTGTGAATATCATCCCAGTCAGAAAAGAAATCACGCCTAAGGAAGTTAATGGATAACCAATTTCACTTCCAATTCCATCTCCTACCCAGATTCCATCTTTTACATCTGCTGTGGCATTATTCCAATTTTTAAGTATGCTGACATTAATACGCTTTTTTAAAGTACCATCAACTACTGGAGGGATATTGTACCAATCTTTAAACATATTCGTGACAGTATCAACCGCATACAACATATCATTCGCAGGAGAATAACCGCCATTCATTGCACCAAAATTGTCATTCCAATAAAGATTAAAATGGGAAGGATCAGTAGAGATACAAGAAAAATTTAATGTTTTGTAATCTCTATCTGTTACATTAGCATTTTCATTCATCATATAACATATACCAGTTGCTGCATCTCGTGAAACAGTCAATTCTGGTAAATTTGGCGAAATGCCAGCATAAATGAGCTTACCTATTTGCTCATTACCACCATATCCGCCCGCTTTTACCAAGTATGCGATGGTGGTAATATTTTCTTTAAACTTTGAATGTCGTGATGTCAATTCAGCTTGGCTTTTAATTGGAAATAAACTAGGTTGTGATTGAGCTGCCCATGCTGATGTTAAAAAAGTGAAAGACAGTCCAAGTGTTATGACTTTATGCATATTCGATTCCTTTTTTTAATTGCGCCCCAATCTAGCTTCTTACTTTACAAAAAGCAATCTGGATGGCTGGAAGAACCAGTGAAAATCATCCTTGATTTAAAAAGCCATAATTAATGTAGTAATCCATTTGGCTGCCCCCATGGATGCCCCAGAATGAAAAAGATTTTTGCTTCGGAAAAAATGTTTTTTATAACATACTGATTATTAAATACTAGTTAAGCGTCCCGGAGAGGATGGTGGCAAAACCGCTAATGCGGTTTTGTCGAACCATGAATTCCTGTGCCGGAGGTTCGAATCTATACGGCACCTATAAAAATAAAAAGACCCTGCGGGTCCTTTTATTTTTATACGTCCCGGAGAGGATGGTGGCAAAACCGCTAATGCGGTTTTGTCGAACCATGAATTCCTGTGCCGGAGGTTCGAATCTATACGGCACCTATAAAAATAAAAAGACCCTGCGGGTCCTTTTATTTTTATACGTCCCGGAGAGGATTCGAACCTCCGACCTGCCCCTTAGGAGGGGGCCGCGCTATCCACTGTGCCACCGGGACATCAAAAATGTGCAATCTGTAATAGTGTACTACAAGGAAAAGAACTTTCGGTATTCGCAGATTCTCTTGGCGGGATGCCGCCGATTAAAATGCCGAGGGCCGGAATCGAACCGGCATGAGGTCACCCTCACCGGTTTTTGAGACCGGCGCGTCTACCAGTTCCGCCACCCCGGCATAGACGGCGCAAGTATATCAGGCTGATTCCGAAGGTCAATGCAGTCGTCGCAGATGCCGCGGCGGCAGCGCGGTGCTTGTGTTAATAATTTTTTATTTTCAATACTTTACAATCATACCCCCTTCACGGGCCCGCACCCTGTTATAATGTAAATGAATCATTAAAAAGTGATTTCACAGGATTATATGGCACGCAAATGGATAGCGCTTATCAGTTTTCTGCTTTTGCTGCTCTCGTCAGCGGTTTACGCTGAAGGGAAAGCGGTGGTTTTGGATCTCTCGGGCCCGATAGGGCCTGCTACTCAAGATTATGTCACCCGCGGCATCGCCCATGCTGAAAAAGAACAGGCAGCCGCCGTCATTATTCAATTAAATACCCCTGGCGGCCTGGATAGCTCCATGCGCGGAATAAACGAAGCTATCATTCAATCGCCCGTGCCGGTCATTGCTTACGTCTTTCCTTCGGGTTCGCGCGCAGCCAGCGCCGGCTTGTTCATTCTGTATGCCAGTCATGTCGCCGTCATGGCACCCGGTACGAATGTGGGCGCCGCATCGCCGGTCAATCTGCTGGGTTCTTACAAACCCACTGACAGCAAGGATACGACGGTGGAAGAAAGAAAAGTCATGAATGACGCCTCCGCTTATATCCGCAGCCTCGCGCAACTGCGTGGCCGCAACGCAGACTGGGCGGAACAGGCGGTACGAGAGGCTGCGAGCATTTCTGCCAATGAAGCCAAACAGCTAGGTGTAATCGATGAAATCGCGGACGGATACCCTCAAATGATGCAGCAGCTGGACGGCCGCACCGTCAAAATCCAGGGTGTTTCACAAAAGCTCTCCACCCACGATCTGAAACTCGAGCTCATGCATCAGGATTGGCGTTACCAGTTTCTCGCCTTCATCACCAATCCCAACATTGCCTATATCCTGATTTTGATCGCCATCTATGGCATTTTCTTTGAGTTGTCCAATCCCGGACTGGTCTTGCCGGGCGTCGCCGGAGCGATTTCATTACTCCTGGTTCTTTACGCGTTTCAGCTAATGCCTATCAATTATGCAGGGCTGCTGCTGGTCCTGCTAGGAATCAGCTTTATGGTATTCGAGGTATTTGTATCCAGTTTTGGTGTCATCGGCATTGGCGGGGTCATTGCGTTTATCATAGGATCCATTATGTTATTCGATTTTCACGATCCCTACTATCGCTTATCCTGGTCGCTTATCATGACCATGAGCATCCTGACTATTGCATTCTTTTTCATGATCATCAGCCTGATCGTCAAGTCGCATAAAAACAAGGTCGTGACAGGAGAAGAAGGCATCATAGGCAGCCAGGGTGTGGTGCTGAGCGTATCGGATGACAAGACCGCCGTGCGGGTAGCCGGTGAAATATGGGATGCGCGCTCTGAGCACGCTCTCCAGACCGGAGACAGGATACGCGTCCGGCATATCCATGGATTAACATTAATAGTTGAGCCGCTTGCGAAAAACAAGCGAGCTGAGTAAATTTCTATTGACCACAGTGCGCATATGCCCCGTGGTCAACTTAAAGAGAGAGCTGGCGTCTCTCCCCTTAAGCAACCCCATCGCCATGGTTCCCGCGGAGAAGCGCGGGATTATGCACACTAGGAGGCTAGCCATGTACATTCCCTATATCGTGATAGCGGCCATCGTATTGATTCTGCTTTTCAATTTCTTCCACGTCCTGCGTGAATACGAACGCGCCGTCGTTTTCACCCTGGGAAGGTTCTGGAAGGTGAAAGGTCCCGGTCTCATCATCATCGTGCCGCTTATCCAGCAAATTGTGCGCGTGCAATTACGCACCGTGGTCATGGATATACCGCCCCAGGATGTGATTTCACGTGACAATGTATCCGTCCGCGTCAACGCGGTCGTGTATTTCCGCGTCATTGACGCCGAACGCGCGGTGATACAAGTGGAAGATTACTTTGCCGCTGTCAACCAGCTGGCGCAAACGACCCTGCGCTCTGTCCTGGGTCAGCATGAGCTGGATGAAATGCTGGCGGAACGCACCAAACTCAATACCGACATTCAAAAAATCCTGGATGAACACACCGAAGCCTGGGGCATAAAGATAGGCATGGTGGAAATCAAACAAATCGATTTAAATGAAAGCATGATACGCGCAATCGCGCAGCAGGCTGAAGCGGAACGCGGCCGCCGCGCCAAGGTAATACATGCCGACGGTGAGTTGCAAGCATCCCAAAAACTGGCGGAAGCGGCGAAAATTCTTGCCCAGGAACCACAAGCCCTGCAACTACGCTACTTGCAGACACTTTCGAATATTGGCGAGGAAAAAAACACAACGATTGTGTTTCCCATTCCCATAGACTTTATCTCCACCTTCATCAAGAAATAAGCCCGGTGCCGGGTTTCGCCGGCTCTCCTCGCGTGCCGCGCGAGGAGAGCCGATACTTCATCATACTTCCACAGGATCCACATCCAGCATCCACTTCACTGAATAATTCGCCGCGGCAGATTCCAGCTTGCACAAAATACCGCTCAACGCGCTCTGTAAAACACTGCGTTTCAGTGTTTTCACCAACAAATGCTGGCAGTGCAGTCCCTTGCGTTTTGAGAGCAGCGCCGGCACGGGCCCCAGCACCGTCACGGTTTCCATGGATGCTGGCAGCATATCCTTGATGCAGGCCAGAAAATCCGCCGCATCTTGCTCCTTATAAGCTTCCGCTCGAAAGACGGCGAAATAAGAAAACGGCGGCAGCACTGCCGCTTCGCGTTCATCCAGCAACTTTCTTGCAAACGTCTGATATCCTTCCCGCAACAACGTTTGCAGCAGCGGATGGTCAGGATGACGCGTCTGAATCACGACAGTTCCTGTTTTTTCAGCACGGCCAGCGCGTCCCGCCACCTGCACCAACAATTGTCCCATTTGTTCCGCGGCGCGAAAATCCGCGCTGAATAATCCATTGTCCGCGTCAATGATTCCAACCAGCGTTACCCGGGGGAAATGATGCCCTTTCGCAAGCATTTGCGTGCCGAGTAAGATTGCCTTTTCTCGTGAATGAATTTCGCCTAGCAATGATTCCATCGCTCCCTTGCGTTGAGTGCTGTCACGGTCGACGCGTATGACCGGCACCTCAGGAAAATGCTTTTCCAGTGTCTGCTCGACACGCTGCGTGCCCTGGCCAACCGGCTGCAGTGCATCCTCCTTGCACTGCGGACACTGCCTGGGAATATGACTGCGCGAATCACAATGGTGGCATTGCAGGCGCGGCGGCGATTGATGATACACCATGCGCGCGTCGCAGCGTTTGCAGCCGGAAATCCAGGCGCATTGCGTACAATATAAAACCGGCGCGAAACCGCGCCGGTTTAAAAACAGCATGACTTGATTGCCCTGATCAAGATGGTGCCGCATGCAATTCAACATTTCAGGAGACAATCCTTCTTCTGCAGGCGCGCTGCGGAGATCCAGCAAACGATATTGAGGCAGGCGCGCCGCGCCTGCGCGCTGCGGCAAGGTCAATAATTCATAACGATCACGCCTGACATTGAGCAATGATTCCAGCGAAGGCGTCGCAGATCCGAGAACAATGGGAATCTGATTATAACTGGCGCGCATGATGGCAAGATCCCGTGCGTGGTAACGGAAACGGTCTTGCTGTTTGAAAGAGGGATCGTGCTCCTCATCCACAATAATCAGACCCAGATTCGAAAACGGGGTAAATACCGCGGACCGCGTACCTATTACAATCGCCGCCTCGCCCGATTTCGCCGCAAGCCACACCCTCAGGCGTTCCTGCTCCGAAAGACTGGAATGCAGTGCTGCGACAGGCACAGAAAAACGGGCGCGAAACCGCTCTATGGTTTGCGGCGTCAAGCTGATCTCCGGCACCAGTACCAGAATTTGCCGGCCCTGACGCACATTCTCCGCCATGACCTGCAGATAGACTTCCGTTTTTCCGCTGCCCGTCACACCATCCAGCAAAAAAACCTTGAAGGTATTCAGCGCGGAAGCGACCGCGCTGACAGCAAGCCGCTGCTCAGCGTTTAACGGCAGCGGCTGATCCGCTTCACCTGCCCGGGCGGCTGCCCTGACCTTTCTTGCCGCCGGCGGTTTGCCTTTGCGCAACAACACGGGAAGCGCGCTGGCCAGCACCTCACCCAGGGCGTAATGATAATAATCAGCCGCCCAGCAGCATAATTTGTAAACATCGGCTGTGAACTGGGACTGGGTATCCAGAACTTCCAGGGCAGGCTTAAGCTTTTCATAAGGCACGGACGATTCAATTTCAACGCTGATTAAAATACCAACCAGGGTACGGGATTGAAAGGGAACTTTAACTCGCACCCCAGGTATTAATGAATTATAATCAATACCTTGTGGCGGAAGGTAATCGAAGAGACGCCGCAAGGGCGTGGGAAGGGCGATGCGGATTATGGGCGTATTCGTCATGGCATAATCATTCAGAAGTGCATTTTGGCATTATAGGCGTTATATAATAATAAAATAGTACAAACATGTTAAAAAAGAGGTAAACGACATGCCATATCTCAATTCAAATCAGCTGGAAGTGGCTCTGGACAAGATTTTTGAATACATGGAAACCAAGGGCGTAAAATTTGATCCGGAAAAAAAAGAAGAATTCAAAAAGAGGATTGCCCAGGATCTGCATAATCAGTTGTCACATGATGACATCAAGGATGTCAATGTCCAGAAAAAACTGATCTCTTGCATCTCGTCGCTAGCCATGGGAAAGCAGAAAGAATATGACAACATGGTCGACAGGCTTAAATCAGATGAAAAAAATACGCCCGATCCAAAGCTGGAAAAGAAACTGACTCTGGAAATGATTCTCCTCGCGACACTGACTAAATTGATGGATCCGGAACAAAAGAAAAAAATGGAATTGAAGCCGGACGAATTCAAGAAAAAAATGGTTGAATCGGCAAAAGAAAATGACAAAAGCCCTGACAAGGAAAAAAATGCAGAGGCACTGGGCAAACAACTGGATGATACCTTGCGCAATCTCTACGGCGGAGACAATCCTACCATTAATGGTGAAATCCAGTTTCCCATCCTGGGCCCGACTTTTGGCAATCTGACGGGTCTCACCAACCAGGCCAGTGCCGACCCTAACGCCGTATCAAAAATGGTTGATGACATTACGGCCAACCCAGGCAAAGCTGACTATCAGGGACTGGAAAACACAGCACTGATCAGGGATCTGGGCGAAGGAGTTGATTTAAGCGCCGCATTGTCGCCAACACTCAGGGCGCACTAAACAATGGGCAATGAATCCAGCGAAAATAATCCGTTATTACAGCTTTTATCCACAACCTTCACGACCATCCCGTTCAACCAGATGCTGGGATTGCAGCTGGATCGCATTGAAGCTGAACACGTCGTCATGAATTTCAGCATGAAAAATGAACTGATAGGCAACTATCTATATGGCATTCTGCATGGCGGAGTGATTTCATCTGTTTTAGATATGGCAGGCGGCATGGTTGTCATGGCAAATTCCATATTAAAAAATCAGGAAAAGCCCGTTGCTGAATTAGTCGGAATTGTCGGCAAGACCAGCACTATCGATTTACATATCAATTACGTCAATCCAGGACGTGGAAATCTCTTTATTGCCAAAGCCTGGCTGACCAAAAGCGGCAAGAAAATTTCATTCGCGCGCATGGAGCTCTTCAATGAAGATGAGCTACTGATCGCGACCGGCAGCGCCACCTACCTGCTGAAATAATCCCCACGGCGTTCACGCCATTTCGGGTTTTCTTTTGCATTCACATCCTCCGTTCCCGGATTGAACGGCTTGATGCGAAATTTATATTCATTCGGTAAACTCATATTTTACCCATTCCGCCTTCCCTCCTGACGATTTCATCATTATGATATGCCTGCAATCAGTCTCAGATAAAGAAAGAACGAATAATATAAAAGGAGTTACACAATGCATAACGTCTTGGTGATTGGCGCAGGAAAAATTGGCTCACTGATTTCATTTTTATTGGCCCATTCAAATACTTATTTTGTTCATCTCGCTGATATTCAAAAAGAAAACCCTCATGTTCGCCGGCTGGGGGAACTTCCCAATTTCAAATATTCCCAACTGGACGCCAACGATATCAACAGTATTTCCGAGTTCCTCAAGCAGAATAAAATCGACGCAGTGATTTCATCACTTCCCTATTATTGCAATATCCCTATCGCGAAAGCCGCCGCGGCCCATCACTTGCATTACTTCGACCTGACTGAAGACGTGGAAACCACCAAGGCTGTTGAAGAACTGGCCAGGCATGCAAAAGGCGCGTTTGTACCGCAATGCGGACTCGCGCCGGGTTTCATCAGTATCGTCGCCAATGACCTGATGAAGAACTTTCCCAAACTGGACACCGTCAAAATGCGTGTCGGCGCGCTTCCCACCAATATCAGCAATGCCTTGCAATACTCCCTGACATGGTCAACCGACGGCCTCATCAATGAATATGGAAATCCCTGCCAGGCGGTTGAAGACGGCGAACAAGTTGACTTGCTGCCCCTGGAAGGACTGGAAGAAATCAAGATAGACGGTTTGACCTATGAGGCTTTCAACACGTCCGGCGGCATAGGCAGTCTGGTGCATACCTATTTTGGCAAGGTCAAACACCTGAGTTATAAGACCATACGCTATCCCGGCCACTGCGCGAAAATCCGCTTCCTCATGAACGACCTCAAACTGAATGACGATAGAGACACCCTGAAGCGTATCTTTGAGCACGCCATTCCCAAAACCTATCAGGATGTGGTGCTCGTTTATGTTTCCGTGACCGGGACACAGGATGAGCAATTTGTGGAAGAAAATTATGTGAAGAAGTTTTATCCAAAACGCATAGGCGGCCACCGCTGGTCAGCCATTCAGTTAACCACCGCATCGGGAATCTGCGGCGTGGTGGATCTGGTCTTGCATAACACCGAAAAATATCACGGCTTTGTGCGCCAGGAGCAATTCGCATTCAATGACCTGATTTCAAATCGCTTCGGCGAATATTACGCGTAATAAGGGGACGTCATGGATTTATTACAATCACTGCATCTGAACAATCAACATAACAGCGGCGCAAGCACCGGGAAACACTGGTGGTCTCGTCACAAGGATGACGGCGAAATCATTTCTTATAATCCCGCGAATGGTGAAACCATCGGTTCCGTCTATCGCGCATCAGAAGACGACTATGAACATATAGTCAAAGAAGCGCATCAGGCGTTTCTTTCCTGGCGCGAGGTGCCCGCTCCAAAGCGCGGCGAAGTCGTGCGCGCCATTGGCGATGAATTGCGCAAGTGCAAAGACTTTCTTGGCAGCCTGGTCTCGCTGGAGATGGGTAAGTCCAAGCAGGAAGGCGATGGTGAAGTGCAGGAAATGATAGACATGGCTGACCTCGCCGTGGGTCAGGCGCGCATGTTGTACGGCAAAACCATGCATTCCGAGCGTTCCGAACACCGCATGTATGAACAATGGCATCCGCTAGGCGTGATCGGCGTCATCAGCGCTTTTAATTTCCCTGTTGCCGTCTGGTCCTGGAACGCATTTATCGCGGCAGTATGCGGAAACACCGTAGTCTGGAAACCCTCCCCGAAAACACCTTTGTGCGCTCTGGCGGTGCAGCATATCTGCAATCGGGTGCTGGAAAAATTTGGTTACCGCGGAATATTTTCCGTCTTCATCACGGATAATAATGAAATTGCAAAAAAGATGGCGAATGACACGCGGATCCCGCTGGTTTCTTTCACCGGATCCACGGCTGTGGGCCGGGAAATCAACAAGATGGTGGCCGGACGTCTGGGAAGAGCACTGCTGGAATTAAGCGGGAACAATGCCATCATCGTGGATGAAAGGGCTGATCTTGCGCTCGCCGTGCCATCCGTTGTGTTTGGTGCGGTTGGAACCGCAGGCCAGCGCTGCACCACCACCCGCAGGCTGTTCATACACGAATCTCTTTACGACAAAATGGTTTCCACCCTGGTCAAAGCGTATCAGAAAATCACTATCGGGGATCCGCTGGACCAGAAAAACCTGATGGGGCCGCTGATTGATCAACAGGCTGTATCTCAATTTGAAAAAGCCGTGGCGGACGCAAAAACACAGGGTGGAAAGGTGTTGTTTGGCGGCCATGCCATCAAGAGCAGCGGCTGTTTTGTCGAACCCACCATCATTGAAGCACAAAACGACTGGGAAATCGTCCAGCGCGAAACTTTTGCGCCAATTTTATATGTAATGAAGTTCAAAACCCTGGATGACGCGCTCGCCATGCAAAATCATTCACGGTTTGGACTGTCTTCTTCCATGTTCACGCATAACCTGCTGCACGCGGAAACATTTCTGTCCGCGCGCGGGAGTGATTGCGGTATCGCCAATATCAATATTGGAACGTCAGGCGCGGAAATTGGCGGCGCGTTTGGCGGTGAAAAAGACACTGGCGGCGGCCGTGAAGCCGGCTCGGACGCATGGAAAGCCTATATGCGGCGGCAGACCAGCACCATCAACTGGGGCAAGGGACTGACTCTCGCGCAAGGCATCAAATTTGAAATTTAAACATAGGGCTTGCGCGCTGTTTTCATGGCAGCGCGCGAAAGACCGCGTCTGCAGAAAATGCTTAATTCAGAAATTCAGGTCCAGCATTTTCGCGATGAATTTTTTCAGCTTTTCATAATGTGTTCCCTGCCAATAAACGCGCTTGCATTGATCACACCGGAAATAATGGTCTTGCATTTCCCTTACCCGCGCGGGCACTGTCATATTGACTTCTTCCTGGCTCAATTCGGCCGGAACAATGCTTCCATTACACTCCAGGCATCGGGTGAACGGCTGGCATGATGGCCGCAAATCAAACCGTCTCAGCACTTCCATGACCTGGTTTTCCGGTCTGGTTTCCCGCACCCAGTAGCCATGCGTGACAGTCTTATTTTTCAACAAGCCTACATCCCGGGTAAGTATGATGCGGTTTTCCCTTAAAGCCAGCTCAATGATGGCAGCATCGTCATACTGTGTGTCATACCGCGTGTCAAATCCCAGCAGCCGCAAATACCTGGCGAGCTTGCCCAGATGCACGTCCAGAACAAAACGTGTCTGCCGCAATGGGCGCGGACGCAAGTGCGTAACAGATGAAATGTCTATTGATTCAAATACAGGATAAACGGAAATCCGGTCGCCAGGCTGCACCAGATAGGAAAAATCAACCGAAACACCGTTCACTAAAATCAGGTCGATTTCAGAGTGCGGGACACCTAATGACTCAATCACATCCTTGATCGAGACGGGAATCCTGACATGATGCGAAAATTCGGATTTTTTCCTTTCCAAAGGCAAAAAATCATTCAATTCCTCATAAAATCGAAAAAATACCGTGGCTTTCCGCATGATTTTGCCGCCATCTCCTGATCGGGCCTGGTTCATTCATGATAATATATTATTACGCTTTCCATTTATCGTACATGCGCAGAACTGTACTGACCGGACACGCGACCATGAGGATATTGCCATTCAAGGAATCACGGACTGCAACCATCGGCATTGAGCTGGAGCTCCAAATCATAAACCCCAAAACCTGCGCGCTCGTTTCACGCTCTAAGGATCTGATCCGGAATATCAAACAAAGCGATTTTAAAACCTGGATCAAACCTGAAATCACGCAAAGCATGATTGAAATCAATTCCTCGATTCATCACTCGCCCAAAGAAATGCTGGAAGAATTATCCGAAATACAGAAATTCTTAATCGCTCAGGCAAATGCCATTCATGTCGCATTTTGCGGCGGCGGCACACATCCATTTCAGAAATGGACGATGCAAAAAATCTTTCCCACCTGGCGATACAAAAAACTTTCAAAGAAATACCGGTATCTCTCCAAGCGCGCTACTGTTTTCGGACAGCATATTCACGTTGGATGCAGCAACGCAGATGACGCGCTTTATCTTACACACGCGCTCACCCGGTATGTTTCCCAGTTTATTGCGCTCAGTGCCTCGTCTCCGTTTTATCAGGGAATCGATACGGGATTTTTTTCATCCCGGTCTACCATTTTTAACGCGTTTCCCCTAAGCGGCGTCATGCCTTATCTGACTGCCTGGAGTGAATTTTCCGATTATTTCTATAAAATGAAAAATCTGAAAATTATTGGCAGCATGAAAGACTTTTATTGGGACATCCGCCCCAAACCCGAATTTGGCACCGTGGAAATCAGAGTCTGCGACACGCCGCTCACCATCAAAAAAGCCGTTATTATCACGGCTTACATACAGGCTTTATCACTTTACCTGTTAACGGAAAAACCACTCGCCATCTCACCGGATTTATATTTTCTATACAGCTACAACCGCTTCCAGGCGAGCCGTTATGGATTGGACGGCGAATTTATCAATCCTTATACCTTGCAGGAATGTTCCATCCTGGAAGATATTCTGGATACCATCAAAAAAATTCAGCGCTACGCCAATCAGTTAAATAATATGGGCTATATTTCACTGCTTATGGAAGATGTGATTAATAAAACGAGTGACGCCGGATTGGAAAGACAATTATACAAACAATTCAATTCCCTGCCTCAAGTCGTGGCCGAGCAATGCAAGATATGGGCGAAACCAGGGTGAAAAGACTCTGACCCGCCGGGCTTGCGATTACAAATTGCATGTTGATGGATAATACTGGACAATGATCACATCCCAGTGGAGCAAACCGTTGTATGGATATCATCACTAGCAGCGAATTTAATGATATTTGTAATAATATCAATACGATAATAGTCAAATTCGGGCGCATAAACCAACCCAAGGTTTTTGAAAAAGATGGCAAGACCATCATCAAGCTTTTTTATCCCAAACAGAAATGGCTCTCGTCTGACAGACTGAATCCCCGCGCTCTTCGCTTCTACAAGAACATTCAGTCCTTGCACCAACAGGGATACGATGTTCCCAGGATCATTAAAATCCAGTATTGCTCGGATTTGAAAATCTACCTGGTTTACTACGATAAAATAGAAGGCGATGATGTAAGAAAACTGGTCAATCAGGGCGCCCTGGATTTGCTCCACTCTGTCGCCGAATTGGTCGCCGGCTTGCATCAAAACGGAATTTTCTTTCGCTCAATTCACCTGGAAAATCTGCTCTATAAACCCGATGGTACCTTCGCCTTGCTGGACATTACCGATGTCCGGTTCAAATCCCGCCCACTGACACTCCATTTGCGATACCGCAACCTGAAACACCTTCTGCTGGAACGCAACGACAAGGAAATCTGGCAAAAATTCGGCGTGGATAATTTTCTCGCAGCATATTTCCGGCATGTGACGCTGCCTCCGGCTTCTCGTGAACGGTTATCGCGAATGATATACCGCGCCATCAAGTAAGGCTATTGATCAAGAACGTTCATTTAATCAAGCCCTGGATATCGAAGAGACTCGCTTCATTCCCTTTGAACATGTGTGCAATCACTCTTGTGCTCCCATGCACAGATATTTGATTTCCACATAGGAATCGATGCCGTATTTTGAACCTTCCCGCCCTATGCCGGATTGTTTAATCCCGCCAAAAGGCGCCACTTCCGTGGAAATGATGCCGGCGTTGACGCCCACCATGCCATACTCCAGCGCTTCGCAAACGCGCCATATGCGATGAATATTGCTGCTATAAAAATATGACGCGAGACCGAATTCTGTCGCATTCGCCGTGCGTATGGCTTCCTCTTCGTCACGAAAACGGAATAATGGCGCCACGGGACCAAATGTTTCTTCTTTTGCAATCCGCATGGAAGTATCCACATTCATTAAAACCGTCGGTTCGAAGAATAAGCCGCCCAGGCTATGGGATTTTCCTCCGCAGACAATGCGGGCGCCTTTTGCGACCGCATCGTCGATATGGGATTTTACCTTGGCAACAGCCGCCTCATTGATTAATGGGCCTTGGTGCACACCCTCTTCCAGTCCATTTCCTACTTTAAGCCGCGAAACTTCTGCGGCCAGCTTTTGCGAGAATTCCTCATAAACCGAATCCTGAACAAACAACCGATTGGCGCATACGCAGGTTTGACCGGAATTCCGATATTTGGAGGCAATAACACCCCTGACTGCCGCATCCAGATTGGCGTCATCAAAAACAATAAACGGCGCGTTGCCGCCCAATTCCAGAGAAATTTTCTTGATACTGTGCGCACACTCCTGCATCAGCATGCGGCCTACCGCGGTTGAACCAGTGAAAGACAGTTTGCGAACCAGATCATTCGAGGTCATTTCCCCGCCGATTTCTTCCGGAATACCCGTGACAATATTAAATACGCCTGGAGGAATTCCGGCTTGTTCCGCAAGAACCGCCAACGCCAGCGCGCTAAAAGGTGTTTCTTCATCAGGTTTGACCACCACCGTGCATCCCACAGCCAGCGCGGGTGCAATTTTTCGGGTAATCATGGCAGATGGAAAATTCCACGGCGTAATCGCCGCCACTACACCCACCGGCTGTTTAATCACAACCAAATGCTGTCCCGGAAGATTGGAAGGAATCACATCGCCGTATACGCGTCGCCCTTCTTCCGCGAACCACTTGATAAACCCGTTGGCATAATCAATTTCACCCCGGGCTTCTGAAAGAGGCTTGCCCTGTTCCAGCGTCATCAACAAGGCCAGGTCTTCCCGGTTTTCATCAATCAGCCGGGCCCAAGCCCATAAGAAGTCGGAACGCTGTTTGGCTGAAAGGCGCTTCCAGGACGGCCAGGCGGCGTTTGCAGCTGCAATGGCGCGTTGTGTTTCCGCACGCCCGCATTGAGGCACACGACCCAAGACGCTGTTGTCGAATGGATTAGTCACCGCAAAAGTCTTGCCTGAGTCCGCCCCTGTCCATGCCCCATTGATAAAACAGGATTCGCGGAACAAGCGATGATCGTGTAATCCCTGCATGGACGAGCTCCTTTACTTTCAGAAATAAAACAAGCAGTTAACAAAGCGGCAAGCATTCTGCAATGCGCGGATTATACTGAATATATGGTTAATCATAGCATATCGTATGCAACGGGGAGAACGGCAGATGAAAACTCGAAAGGCAAATCCGGTGCTGAATCTTGAACAACCCCCCAAGAGCAGCTATCTGGCGGAGGCAACACGAAGCGGGTTGCCTAACGGTGTGGGAATGTTATCCAGGGTGCTCAATGAAGCCGGGGTAAAAGCCGCCGCAGGCGCGGAAATAGCCGAGTTGGGAAATGGTTTTATTCAGGAACTGGAAGCCTTGCCACAAAACGATCTTGATGACTTGTGTATGTTTATCAATGAACACGTCAGCCCTGGAAAATCTTCCCGACCCATCTGCCGCATCAATGAAAATGGAAAACTGGAACTGGCTGACTGGCTGACAGCCAGACTCCCTGAGCAAAGCAGCGCACCTTTGCAAAAATTATTAGACCGATTATGCACCCTGGCTTATGCCGGGATTTGCACACCCACCGGAGAATTGCGCGATGATATCAGAGAATACATAGGAGAAAAGGATATCAGGGAAGCAGCACCAGTATTTAAAATGAAACAATTGATAGAGAAATTCGCCAATTCCGCGATGCTGTATTTGATAGTTCCATGCCTGAATTCCTTGGATGATGAAAACCCCAAACAGCAGTCCATCAAATACATTGTTTCCACCCTGGTGAATAATGTGAATTTGCGCACACTGCCAGACTATATCCAGAGCCGGAACAACGCCGCCGCCATCCTCAAGTCAGAAACCATCAAATTGAATGATATGCGCAGGACATTAAAAGCCACCATCAAATCATTTCGCGATGAAATGAATGCTCTTGAGCAGGAGTTGAAAAAATCAAAGATTTCCGCATCCGACAGAAATGCGCTGGTGACGCGCATAAATGAAAGACGGCACGCTTATCTCGCGCAAATTGCCGAAACAAAACAGGATTTGCGTTTGCAGATGGAATTATGCGAACAACTGCTTTATGCGGCTTACACCGCTCCGGATACCCAACCCCTGTCTCCCGGTGAATTTGAAGAACGCTGCAGACAGATGCAAAAAGACATACCTGAAGTCGCAAATATAGACCAGGCTTTGCAAAAAGCTAGGCGTCTCAGCGCGTCTGTCGAGGCAAAACATATCGTCACCCCGCAGGGAGCGAAGCGGGAAATACTGGGCATGTTTGGCGTTGACACTGTTCGCAAACATTCGGTGAATACGCTGAAGACAGCAGAAAACAAATTCTTATTAGATTATTATTCACAAAAACAGGCCGTCTTGCATTTGTTCGCTGTCGACCCTGACTTAAGCGCCATGCGGACCGCCGCTTCCGCGAATGAGATTGCGGCATGCGCGGGGCGTTTTTTACAGAGCGAGCACGCAAATGACAGAACAGCGCAGCTTTTCAAAGCCATGCGTATTTTGAGTGAAATACAGCGTTCGCAAGCCCTGCCGGAACAAGAAAAAACATTCCTGCAAAACCTGGTCCCCTTGATCAATATGCTCAGGCTGATGCACGGGAGTAAAAGTTACACATCATTGCCGAGTTATATCAATTCCGGCGAATTAAAACAAAAGCTGCTGCAGGGAGCCAAATTCGTGGCCGAAGCCGGGTATAAACTCCAAAACCGTCTTCCTGACAGGGAAAATACCGCCTATCTTCATGATCGGGTACAACAAGGCATCCCCAGGCTGAGCAGCCAAACCACGCTAAGGTCTTCATTGAAAAACATGAAAAAACAAATGGCAAAAAGCCTGCGCAACACTTATGAAGGCTTGTTTTCAGATCAGCAAAAACAAAAACCGAAAGCGACAGCCTCTGATGAAACGCGCACGCATAAAATCAAGCATGGCAATTCAGCATGAGCCGCCTTGCGTTACCATTTTCCCAGTTCAGCTTCAAATTTCTTGCGCATGGCCGGATTGGAAGAAAAATTCTCCAGAAAACGCTCAATTTCCTTATACCAGGCCTTGCGTAAACCAGACATCGACAAGTGTTCACTGGCGCCGTCCAGATCAATCAGCACCGGCTGATCTTCCGGATTCACCAAGATATTGGTTATCTTCAAATCTCCATGCGTGATCTCAACTTTGGCGATGCCTTTCAGTAACAGGCTGATTTGCCTGATCATGTTCATGCATTTGTCCTGGCGGGAAAAATTGCGAATGAAATAATCACCCGCATGTTCGCTGGAAACATACTCCGTCACATAATACGATTTACCGCGGAACCCGAGAATACGGCGTTCAATAAACGCGGCGGGTTTGGCGGTCAGGATATCGAATAAGCCCAGTTTTTGGGCGAAACGCCAGGATGACGAGGCGCGTGTAGGCCGCAGACAACGGCACACTCTATGCCAAAAATTCTTCATGTTATAGCGTTTGACGACATAATGGCGGTTATCCAGCCTGATTTTCACCACCGTCGCCGACCGGCCCGCTTTCAAAAGCTTGGCCGCCGGATGTTGAAATACTGTTTCGGGATCAGCAAGAAATTGATCGAATTCCGGGCCGGAATAACTCCGGTTATACATTCCAAATGTTTTCCAGTTTCGAACACAGGCAAAATTGGAACTGTTGCGGAAGATTTTCCTGGCAAATTTTTTCCAGCGCAAATCATTCCATTTTTTTATCAACAGGAACAGCTCGATGAAGTCATCCTGTTTTAACGACCATCCGCGCGCTTCCGCATAATGCCTGAAGAGAATTTCCTGATATCCTTCGGAATCTATGCCCAGCTGTGAAAGAAATAACGCGAGATTATTCATGCTGGTTTTTTTAGCCAACAGATTGGGAAAAACTTCTATCTGCGCGCCATCCAGGGTATACACGGTTTTTTCAGTCAGCAAAAAATTCTTGAGATGAAGATCGTATTGCAGTAATCCCAGAACATGCTGGGTGGCGATTTCTATGATGACTGATTTCAGCAAATGCAAGACATCATCCACATTTTTCTTGTCACGCCAGATTTCTTCCAGATTGCGGGCGTCGTTAATCCGTTCAAAGATCAGCACATAAATACGCTGGTCGGGCGTCACGCCTTCATAATACATTTCCGGAGTGGGAATTTTGTTTTTTTGCAGCGCTTTGATGCCCGCAATGTCTTTTTCCATATGCCGCTTGGCATGCTTGGAATCAAAAAACAGTTTCGCAACGACTTGCTTGCCCTGCCAGACGCCAAACGCCACCATCCGTCTCCTGGGAATGACGCGGATCACCTGGTCGCCGAAAAAAAGCTGATTATCTCTCAGACGCAGACAAAAAGGCTGATTGAACGCAAAATTAGCTGCGTATAATTCATTCCATGATAATGTGTCCAGACCATGCGTGTCATTATCGCTGGGTGTGGTCACTATATAGTTGTTCTCCACGCGTTCTCACCTTTTGCCAAAATAATTTTTTTGAACCCCATGCTTCATGCAGCGCCTGCCCCGTATAAGCCTTAATAAAACGGTATAAATCCCGCTGTGTCAACCCAATGTCCCGGCTGGAAAAATACAATCCGGACAAATCCTTTATAATCCAGCGTTCCGGCGTCTGCCGGCGAATCTGGGCACGGTGCAGGTCAATCAGGAAAAGCCTGGAATGATCCCGTTCGTGCGCTGTATCCAGTAAAAAATGACAAATATAAAAATCGCGGTGATTGATCCCGTTTCTATGCAGTTCGCGCGCAATACGGGCGACTTTTTCTATCAACTCGCGCTTTAAACGGACATCAGGCGGTGAGCGCAGCCAATCCTTGCAGAAGGACTCAAGACTCTCTACCGGAGCCAGCTCTTCCATCAGGATGAAAGACTGTCTGCGTGCCGGATTCAGCCCTCGCTGTCCATAAGCGGCGACCACGGGAACTTTCACCCCCAAAGTCTGCAACTTCCGGATAGCAAGCCATTCATTTTTCGCACCCAGCACCGGCCAGCGGAATTGCAAGAGGTTTTTGAAAATTTCTTTCCACCCCACCCCGAAATGCTGTTTGATAAAATAACTTTTTCCGCCCAGAAGTACCCGCTGCGTAACCCTGCCATCCTGGGCGCGAAATGGCTCGCCGCGCAATGCCATCAATTGATCGAAAGCCGGCCGGGAAGCAGACAATTGCCGCTTGATTGTGTTATCCAGATACACGTTTTCGCCCAATTTTTTCAATAAGATCAACCGCCTTCTCAGGCAGGCTGTAAATATCCGCGCATTGCGCGAATGCCAGACCGTTTTGCTGCCACTCATTACGCTGTGGAGATAACAACATTTTCCGCAAGAGTGTATTTAATTCTACTTGTTCAAACGGCGAGCGCAATACCATTCCTGCATTGGCTTCGGTGATGTAATGCGCATAACCGCAAGTATCAGTCGTCAAAACCGGCAGTCCGGCAAGCAAGGCTTCCAGCAGCACGGTTCCCGTGTTTTCGTGATATGCCGGATGCAATAACAAATCCGCCGCCAGCATAAAATCAGTGACATCCTGGCGGCCGCCCAGAAAATGCACCTGGCTTGCCACCTGGAGACGGCGGGCCAGCCTTTGAAAGGGAACAGGATTATCCTGCCCTATCACAAACAGACTTGAGCGGGATTTCAATACGCCGGGTAAAAATGCCAGCGCCCTGATCGCGCGATCCAGACCTTTGGTCTTGAACCCCGATCCCACCATCAGCAGCAACACATCATCTTTTGCGAGGCGATGCGTCATTCGCACTCTTTCGCGTATTTCCACCGCGTTGGGCGGGGCTGTGCGGTCTCTGGCGATGCCGGGCGGCAGCAAATGAAACCGCTCAGCTTCGGTTTGATAATAACGTATGAATTCCTGCTGCTGGAGATGTGAAATCAGCAGAATTTCAGTCGGCATGCCGCGTGCGAAAACCGCTTTTTCAAGGGTAACCAGCCGCTGATAGCGGGGGAGCAGACGGTACAACCATCCATGGCGCGCGCGCGCGCGGGATTGATAACAGACATCCGCGGCAAAATAGATATCCAAATAAGGCATTTTATTGAAGCCAAACACCACATCCGGCCTGTCTGCCTCGAACCGGGATTTGACCGCGTCTGCGAAAGCCTGATTGCGTGTATGGTTTTGCCATCCGCCTGCCTCAATCAACCGGATTTGCAGGCCAGACTCGGGCTCGCCTTCCCACCGCATGGTATAAACCAGAACTTCATGGCCCCGCTCAAGACAAAGGCGCGCTATTCGCAAAAAATCGCGCTGCAGCCCTCCATAGGGAAAATACTTAAACAGGCAAAAGGCAATTTTCATAAATTCCGGATGCTGATGATTCATTAATAAAAATTTTCTATACTGGGCTATCGCAGCGCAAGCATGACCAGGCAGTCTCATGATACGTTTGCGCCGTGTTTCCGTTATGGCTCGACATTATACACAAACCATTCAAAACTGGCTCGATGAAAGCGACAATACGCTTATCCATATGTAAAAATGTAAAACAGAAAATGGTCAAAATGCGGTCATGCCCAGCCGCATCTTGTTGGGCAGGCGAACCAGACAAGAGATGGTTTCGATGGTAAAGTAAGCTAGGCAGGGGTTAACAGGGGTCAACATGATTAAATCGATACATTGGAGCGTTCTCATCAGTTTTTTCATCAGCCTGGCTGCATTCTCACCCTCCCAGGCCAATCCCGCCGATGAAGACAGCGGACTGGAAGACAGCATGACATTTCACGTTTATGACGATGTTGACCTGGTCTCCACTCTCAAATTCGAATACGGCCGCCCAAGAATCATCATCAAGTCCGTGTACCCTCAGCTGGTCAGTGAAACAGACCATGCCGGGGTGGATACCTTTAATGAAATGGCGCTGCAATATGTAAAAGACGAAATCGCCCTGTTCCGGGAGCGGGTAAAAGACCACGCCGAAGCCCAGAAGAAAATCCCCAAAGACAAGATCACCAATAATTTATATATTGATTACAATACATCTTATATCAAGTCCAAACGCGACCACATCATCAGCATCCGTTTCAGCATACAGGGATATGTGGGAGGAACGGCCGAGCCGTATCATACTCACCGCGTCCTCAATTATAACCTCGATAAAAACCAGGCCATCGAACTCAGCGACCTGTTTATTCCCGGCTCGAATTATCTGGAAATCCTGTCCCGGTACACCCGTTTTGACCTGGCCAGGCGATTGAAAAACAGCAGCAGGATTGCCGATGGCACGCTGCCTGTTCCCGAGAGTTTTGCCAACTGGAACATCAAGCCCACCGGGATTGTGATTACATTTGATGAAAACCGGGTGGCGCCCGATGTGTACGGAGCGCAAACCGTACTGGTTCCCTATTCCGCATTGAGTGAAGTCATCGCACCGGATTCACCCGTCGCGGATTGCATCGCGCACAGGTCGCGCTGCCTGAGCAATAATTTATTGACGGGCGGATTCATCGACGAGGCCGCTAATACGAACCATGGTCGATTCAATCCAATCCTTGGCAAGCTTTAAAATTTCTTCGGGCCTGCGGTCTTTGCTTTCAATCAGCGGACCGATGACAACGGTAATCGTGCCGGGTTGTTTGATGAATTTTCTGCGCGGCCAGAATTTTCCGGCATTGTGCGCGACAGGAATCACCGGATAACCGGAAACGGCGGCAAGCCGCGCGCCGCCCAGTTTGTATTGACCAACCTTGCCGTAAGGCACGCGGGTGCCTTCGGGAAACACCATGATCCAACGCCCCTGTTCCAGGCATTTTGTTCCCTTTTCAATGATTTGCTGCATGGAAGATTTTTTATTGCTTCGGTTGATGAAAATCGGATCCGAGACAGCCAGTCCCCAGCCAAAAAATGGCACCCACGCCAGTTCCCTTTTTGCGATCGCGGCAGGCGTGTGAAAATAAATCGGCAGAAAAAATGTTTCCCAGGTGGATTGATGCTTGCACAAGATGATGCCATTGCGGTCTTTCGGAATATTTTCCAGACCTTCAATCCTGTAATCAATATGACAGACTTTTTTCAGCACGACAAAATAGACCTGCATGTATGCGCGGATCAGACCATGCCGGTAACGCAAGGGAAAAGGCAGGGACGCAAGGCATATGAAACTGTAAAGTATGATGGTGACCGCGGAATAGATGGAAAAAATCAATGACCGCACGAACAAGTTGAATTGAGAATAGGATTCAGCCTTCATGCCGGTTTCCCGGTCGAGATAAAACATATTCCACTGCCCTCGCTAAATCAGAAAAATGGGGGATAGCCGCCAACTCCGGATATTGTTCCAATGTCCGCTCGCCTTTACCTGTGCGCACCAGCAGCGGAATAGCGCCCGCGGTTCTCGCCGCTTTCACATCGACGTATGAATCCCCGATAAAAAAAGTCTGGCTGAGATCCACATGATATTTCTCGGACAGCCGGTAAAGCAGGCCTGGCTGGGGTTTGCGGCATAAACAGGCTTCATCCGGATGATGCGGACAGAAAAAAATCTCTTCTATATATCCCCCGACGGATGCCAGTTCACGCATCAGTTTTTCATGAATCAGATCAAGCATATCAAGATCATAATAGCCTCTCGCAATGCCTGACTGGTTTGTCACGATCAGCACACGGTAACCATGGCGGTTCAATTGCGCAATGGCTTCCAGACTGCCGGGAATAGGCAGCCACTCTTCAGGTGACTTGATGTACTCGTCCGAATCGAAATTGATAACGCCATCCCGATCCAGAATGATATATGACATGGTATGCGGCTCGAATTCTTGGTCTTGGTTAGTTGAAATGAAGTATAGAGTAAATTCAGGGGAAAAATCACCCTTTCAGATACGTAAAACAGCCATCTTCCCGCCTTCATGGCCGTGAAAGAGGCGCGGCCTGTGCCGCGCCTTTCTGCGGCAAGCACAGTCGGATTACATGAACTTGTACACCAGGCTGGCTGTCGCGACATCGGAACGCGGGTGCGCAGAATAACCGCCAGAGCTGATTGATTTATAAGCGATAAAATCATACTCGCCGCGCAAATCGACATTTTGTGTCAAAGCGGTTTGAATGCCCAGGCCAAATTGTCCGCCGGTCTGATTTGTGGTCGTGCTTGCAGTCGGCACACGCACCTGCGAGAAATGGGTTCTGACGATACCCAGACGGGCAAAAGTAATCGTATGGTCACAAAGGACAAACCCCGGCACGACACTGGCCCCGTAGCCATAACTGGTTCTGACAGCACCCTGATTGGATAATTCCCCGGTTGCGAGTATTCCGGTCAATTCACCCGCGAGATAAAAGTTCTGGTAAACGATACCGCCGTATCCTGCGAACACGCTTAAAGGCACGCCGCGGAAACTTCCGAAAGTCTGAGTGGTTGCGGTATTCGAGGTGATACCCAGGCCGGCGCCCACATACGGGCCGGAATTCGCCAATGCTGTATTTGCGGTTAACACCAGAATGGCGCTTGCAACAGACAGTTTCTTCAACATGATTCACACTCCTTTTTATTTGTTATGACATCCATAGCGGCCTTGTTTCACTCAAAATAAGGAAAACCGGGACGCTGCCAACCGGAGGGCCTGGCGTGTTCATCTATCTGCGCTTCCATGAATACCGCGGTCATGCGGTTCAGATACGAAGTGGGGAAAATGGTAGCCCAGATTCCGCCGGCCATCAATGCTTGCGGCGGTTTATCCCTGTTGCCGCACATGGCTGGCAAGAACCATGATTTACGGGATCAGGCAGGCTTCCGTTTAGCGATTCTTGTCCACGTCATATGGGACAAAGACTTCATTCAATTGCCGGGTCACACGGATGAATGTCGTGCGTTTGGACAATTCCTTGAGGCGGTGCGCCCCCACATAAGTGCAGGTTGAACGTATGCCGCCCAGTATATCCAATACCGTATTCTTGACCGGACCGCGGTAGGGTACGTTGACTGAACGGCCTTCACTGGCCCGATAATCCGCCACTGTGCCATGGTGTCGTTCCATGGCTTCGGCAGAACTCATGCCATAAAAACGCTTGAATTTTTTACCATGCTCTTCAATCACTTCACCCAGGCATTCATCGTGACCGGCAAACATGCCGCCCAGCATGACGAAGTCTGCGCCGGCAGCGAAAGCCTTGGCGACATCGCCCGGCGTTGTGCAGCCGCCGTCTGCGCATACCTGGCCGCCCAACCCGTGCGCCGCGTCCGCGCATTCAATGATAGCGGACAATTGCGGATAACCAACGCCGGTTTTTTCCCGGGTCGTGCAGACAGAACCCGGACCTATGCCTATCTTCACAATGTCGGCGCCGGAGAGTATCAATTCTTCGACCATTTCACCCGTCACCACATTGCCCGCCATGATAACAGTGGAAGGGTATTTTTCACGTAAATGCTCAAGACAGGAAACAAACCGCTCGGTGTAGCCATTTGCCACATCCAGACAAAGAAACGGGATATGGGCAAACCGCATGATCTCTTCAAGTTTTTTGAAATCCGATTCAGCGATGCCCACAGATACAAATGCGGACAAAAGCACTTTTGGCTGTTCATCCGAAAAATTCTTCCAGTCTTCCAGCGGAATGAATTTATCCAAAGCGGTCAACAGCCTATGCTCCGACAAAGCCTTGGCCATGTTGAATGTGCCGGTATGGTCCATGTTAGAAGCAATGATAGGCACGCCGTGCCATATCGTCTGGGTATGCCTGAACTTGAATTCCCTTTCCAGTGAAACATCAGCGCGGGTTTTCAGCACGCTGCGTTTGGGTCGAATGAGCACATCACGGAAATCAAGTTTCACATCATATTCAATACGCATGGCATTCCTCACTGATTATCTATCTTACTCACCTTACGCTCATTCAAGCAATGAAAGAGTACCCGGTTTCCGCTTTCTTTGCCTGCTCCAGGCACGGCCTGTCTGTCGCCAGTGAGCATCTTAGATTCTAGTCTTTCTCACAGTTGCCGTCATCCTGCAATTCATTTTTCCCGGGAACATTGAACAGGAACAAGATGACTAAAATAGCGGCTTAACAGCCGGACGGCAGCTTGCGTAGCCGTGCGTAATAAAATCCGTCCATGTCATGCATGCCAGGAATAATCTGACGCCCGATCTCGCAAGGCAACCCCCAATCCACAATGAGCTTGTCTTCCGCGGCATCCTGATGTGAGCGCATGAAATCGCGCAGCACAAATACATTTTCCTGAAGAAAAACCGAGCAGGTGGCATACACCAGAAAACCGCCCGGCTTCAGCACTTGCCATAGCGACGCGAGCAGCCGCCGCTGTTCCGCCGCGAGCATTCCCACGTCAGACTGTCGTCTTAATAACTTGATATCCGGATGACGACGCACCACCCCGCTGGCGGAACAGGGCGCGTCCACCAGTACGCGGTCGAACAACCTGCCATCCCACCATCCAGAGACATCATTCGCATCATGACAGAACAAATCTGCACGCATGTTTAATCGATTAAGATTCTCTGTAATCTGCGGCAGGCGCGACGGTTCTTTTTCTATCGCGCTGAGCCCGGCAAGATCGGGCATGATTTCCAGTATATGCGTCAGTTTACCGCCGGGCGCGGCGCACGCATCCAGGACGCGCAGATGCGGAGCGAGATCGAGCAGGCCTGCCGCTAATTGCGCGGCACCGTCCTGGACGGATATTTCTCCCGCTGAAAATCCTGGCAACTCATCCGCCGCAACCGGTGTTTCGAGAATGATGCCGCTATCCGTTTCAGGAATGGCCTTTGCGGGATGGCCGGCGTCTGCCAGTTTTTCCAGGTATTTGTCCCTGGAAATCAAGCGCCGGTTAACGCGCAAGGCAAAAGGCGGGTGCTGATTGTTCGCATGCAGAATTGACTGCCAGTGATACGGCCAATCCTGCCTGACCGCATCTATCCACCACTGAGGATGGGCGAAACTGGCTTCCGGATCCGCCTCTAGAGTTTTTTCAATCCTATCCCTGCTGCGCAGATATTCTCGCAATACTGCATTCACCAAACCGCGCGCCCAGGTTTTTTTGAGCTGCGCGGTCGCATTTACTGTCTCCGTGACGGCCGCGTAATCCGGAACCCGCATGTACATCAGCTGATACAAACCCGTCAGCAACAATGCGTGAACATCACTGTCCTTGGCTTTCATGGGTTTTTGCAGCAGATGCCCCAGAACCGCATCCAGCCTTGTGTAATACCGGCAGACTCCATAACACAGCGCATGCACCCATGCGCGGTCACGGGCATCTTTGACTGCCGATAATGGAGCGTCTAGACAATCGGATAATGAGCGGCCATCAGTTACTTGATCGATGATGCGCGCGGCGGCCAGTCGGAGATTCATCATATGAGCCGCTGTCCCGCGCGCAGTTTCTCATGATGAGCGTTATAAAAATCCGCGGCAGACATGGCTTTTCCACCGGGCAGTTGTAATTCCAGCAGCCTGAGCACGCCGTTTCCTGCCGCGACATCTATACCTTCACGAGAAGCGCGCACTATTGTGCGCGCGGGCAGATTGTGCACTTCCTGCAGCGCTTTCGCCATCCAGATCCGCAGACTTTGTCCCTCCCAGGAAGTATAGGCAACCGGCCAGGGATTAAACGCGCGGATAATATGCTCCAGTACAAGGGCGGGCTGCTCCCAATCAAGCAAGGCTTCTTCCTTGGTGATTTTTTGCGCGTAAGTGGCAGACTGATTATCCTGGGGTTTGGGTTGCAGCCTGTCTTGCGCCATTAAATCCAGAGCCTCGATCAAGGCATCCGCTCCTGCTTTGGCAAGCCTGTCGAGCAGTGTCTGTGACGTTTCATCCGCAGTCATTTGATACTCACGCTGAAGCAGCATGGGACCCGTGTCCAGGCCCTGATCCATCTGCATGATGGTCACACCGGTATGCGTATCGCCGGCGAATATCGCCCGCTGTATCGGCGCGGCCCCGCGCCAGCGCGGCAGCAGCGAAGGGTGAATGTTAACGCAACCCAGTCGCGGAATGGATAACACAGCGGAAGGCAATAATAATCCATAAGCCGCAACCACCATGACATCCGGGTGAAACGCAGCGAGTATCTCCTGCTCCCGCTCATCTTTGAGCGACACGGGCTGATGAACAGGCAGCTGATATGACAGCGCCAACTCCTTGACCGGACTAGGCGTTAGTTTTAATCCCCTGCCTGACGGCCGGTCTGGCTGTGTATAGACAGCCAGAACTTGGTGATGCGAATGCATTAATGCTTCCAGCGCCACGGCAGCGAAAGAAGGGGTTCCCGCGAAAATGATATTCAGATGGGGTATGGACACTGACTATTCCCGGCGTTCGGATTTTACAATCTTTTTACGGATACGATCTTGTTTCAGGCGGGACAGATGATCGATAAATAAAATCCCGTTCAAATGGTCGATTTCGTGCTGAATGCAGACTGCCATCAAACCTTCAGCCTCAATTTCAAATGTTTTGCCATCCAGATCCATGCCGCGCAAACGGACTTTTAACGCGCGCTCGACTTTGTCATAAGCGCCGCCGCCAACAGACAAACAGCCCTCGGCTTCATATTGAATTCCTTCCTTGTGCAGAATTTCAGGATTCAGGACACAAATGCGCTGGTCCCGCGCTTCAGACACATCCATGGTAAATATACGCTGGTGTATATTGACTTGGGTTCCCGCCAGGCCAACGCCGCAGCTATCATACATGGTTTCATACATGTCTTCTGCGATACGGCGCAATTCATCGTCAATGGAAACAACCGGCTGCGCCTTGATGCGCAATCGCGGATCCGGATATTTCAATATTTCCAGTAAAGCCATAGCTCAAACCCATCAAAAAAACGGAAAGCATGATAGCATATTTTACCGCATCCAGCGCAAAATCGTCTTAAGCCTTGCATGCATAGCAGCCCATACCCGCAATTTTATTCAACTAATTGATAATTAATGATATTGTTCCGGTTAATAACCAGGACATTCATTGGCCTGCCCGGTTAACCGGTCAACAAGCCTCTTTCGAAAAACGAGCCCCGGCTTGCTAGCGCTCTGTCAGCCGCGCGAGTCCATCCCGGTATTTTTGCATTGCCGCGTTGGGTTCATCCAGCTGTTCCAGCAGCTTGCCGTATTCCAGCGAAGCTTCCGCATCAGGACCAAGCGCAAGGCACTTTTCAAAATAATCCCTGGCTTTTCCCCACAGTTGTACCCGCATGCATAATCTGCCCAGTGTTAACAGCAGTTCAGGCTGCTGCCCATACATCTTGAGCCAGGCACCCGCGATGACCAGCTGACGGTTAAGATTGTTAAATGGCAAATCGCCATACATTCTCGCCAGATCGGGCTGCCATTGTGTCTTGAGGGTCTTGCGAATCAATTCTTCCATTTCCTTGGTCGTGTCAGTCCCGGTGACAGGCGCGTGACGGGAAATCTGTTTGACATAAGCGCACACGATTTCAGGATTTTTTTTCAGATAACGGGGAACCTGGCTCCAGGTTTGCCTGATATCACTCAATCGCTTTCCATTGGAAGCGCGGAAAATTTCGCAATAAATGTTTTTTTCAAATAATTCATATTCATCCGGCGTCAGGATTTTTGCTTTTCGCATTGCCGGCAGCAAAGACTGCAAATTTTTCCAGTCCGCAAGCCGGACATATATTTTCTCCAGCATTTTGAGAACACGCGGATGCCGGGGGAGTCCTGGCGTAAGTGATTCAGGGTCGCGGTCGCCTGCTCAAACTTGTTCTGTCTTACTTCCAGTTCCGCCTGGGTCAACCCGATTGCGAGCCTGGCGTCCGGCGCAATTTCATAAGCTTTCTGTATGTAATCATCCCGTCTTTCGTACGCGGATTGTTCGTGTGCGGCGCGCGCGGCGGACAAATAATTAATCAGCGGCTCAAACGACTGATTCACTCCCGCGAGCAGCAGCCGCTCCGCCTTCTTCCAACGGCCCTCTATCAAAGCCGATAGTCCCTGGGTCGTCTTGCTGTACGACCGGTGTTCCCTGCGTATGGAAACCCAGTTTTTCATCCTGAACCACAAAAAACCTATTCTATCGATAGATCCGATGACTAGCCAAAAAAGGCCGAGAAAAACAAGCAAGGAGAGCAGCGCAAACCAGACGGGCATTTGCACCATCCAGGGCTGATACACCAGCAGCAGATAGCCGGGATGCCGCACCACTTCCACCCCGAACCAGACAGAGGCCAGAAGAAATATCAAGAATATGAATAAACGCCACATGCGCGCCTCCTATTGCCCCGCTTGCGCCTGATCTGTCTTTGCAAAATTCTGCTCAAAGAGTTGTAAGGTATTGGATAGATTCGTCACTGGCGGCTGAATATTGATTTTTCGCAATTCATCCAGGGATTGCAGCATGTTTTTCGTTGCCTGGGAGTCCTGGTCAAAGTATTGCTGTATCCAGGCCGTGACACGCACAAGGCTTGCCTGATAAACGGCGATATTGCCGTGCAGAATACTCCAGATGACATTTTCCATTTGCGCATGCAGGTTCTGATAAAGGAAAATCTTTTCTTCCGGCAGTACGAGCGGAAGCGCATTCCCGCCGTTCTTGCGAATAATGACTATCCGGTTAAGACCTTGCCAGGCGTATTCCAGTCCGGCTTTCCACCAAGGCAAATCAGGAGATACTGCGGCGGCCGGAGCCGGCTGACTGTCATTTTTCAACGGACTGGCCGGCAGGGGAAGTTGATTGACTTGCGCATCCAGCGCGATTGCCCGCAAATACAAGGAAGTGACGTCTGTTTGCGGCAGCGCTTGCAAATTGGCTATATCCGCGGCGACAGACTTGCGAATTTCCAACAATCCGGGATCCTGCAGGTTTTGCAATACTGAATCCGCCTGTTGCAGCAAAATCAGTGCCATATTGATATCGTGCGAAAACTGCAAATGATCATTGGCCAGTTTCACCAGGTACCGGGCTTCGGCGACATGCCACTTGTTCATATCTCCCTGCTGCGCCGCACGCCACTCCGACAGGACTTTTTCCTGCTGCGCTGAAAGCTCGAGTGATTTTTGTCCAGCCTGCTCCAGCTCATCAACGTTTTTTTGCAAGACCGCAACCTGCTTCTGGCTGTTTTCCCACCGTGACTGCAAATCGCTCACGGAACGGGCCAGTCCAACATTAATTTGTGAAAGCTGGAAAAAACCATATCCAAACGCACCAATCATCACAACGACCGCCAGAACAGAAAAGGAAATTCCGATGCCGACCCAGTGCGAACGGCGGTTTTCCGGCTGATTTTCCAGGGTTTCGTTTTGATCTGTCATTGTTTAATCCTTCTTTCTGCACCTTTCCAGAATGGCGGCCTGGCTGGCATTGCGAGTTACCCATATTGTCTGAAAACCCAAATCCTGCGCAAGCGATTTTATCCTCTCACTCATGACTATCAGGGGGATTTTCCTGATAAAAGGCCATCCGGCTTCGCCCAGCAGCGTCTTCAGATTTCTTGCCCCTTCAAAAGAAGTGCAAACGGTCACATCAATCCGGTTCTCTCTGAGTAACGCCAGAACAGGATTCACATCTGTTCGGGGAAGCACACGTTCATAAGCGATGATGGTCATTATTCTGGCACCGCGAGCAGCCAACGCCTGATCGATGAGTTCACGCCCTCCCTGCCCGCGCAAAACGGCAATTTTTTGGCCTCCAACAGACTGGAATTCCGGCATCGCCAAAATTCCCTCGCTGCTCCAGTCCGCATGCGGACAGGCCGTGACTTTCAATCCCGCGTCCCGCAGCGCTTTCGCTGTACCCGCGCCCGTCGCGGCAATTCTGACCCGATCCGGCAGCCGCGGCCAGACCCTGGTGATTTCAGCCGTTGAAGCATGGACAGACTGCGGGCTGATGAATATCAGCCAATCCTGATCGCCCAACGCGGCAATGCCGCTTGTGAATGCGCACAAATCGGGCGGCGGGGAAAACGCGATGACAGGAAAGTTGATTGCCTGTCCGCCGCGCGCTGTTATCTGTCTGCATAATTCCTGCCCTTGCGGCTCAGGCCGCGTCACCAGAATATGCAAGTCTTGCAAATCATTCATGTCTTGCTCATTGGAATTCTTTTAAAATTTTTTCTGCGCCTTGCTGCAGCAATTCTTCCGCCGCCCGTGTGCCCATTACGTCGGCATGCGACGGATCCCCTTCCAGCCTGGACTTGAGCATGCGGGTGCCGCTGGAATCCGCCACCAGACCGCGCAGCTTCAACACACCATGATGTATTTCGGCATAGGCCGCGACCGGTACCTTGCAGCCTCCGCCCAGGCGCCGGCACAACGCCCTTTCCGCCGTGACGCAGGCGTGCGTCACGCTGTCATCAAGCGGTGCGATCAGTTCAAGTATTTGCTCGTCCCCTTCCCTGCATTCAATGCCCAGCGCCCCCTGTCCGGCTGACGGCAGCAATACCTCTGTTGAAAGATAGGCGCGAATACGCGCACCCAGATTCATACGCTTCAGTCCGGCCGCTGCCAGGATAATCGCATCGTAATCTCCCGCATCCAACCGGCTAAGACGGGTATGGATATTGCCTCTTAGTGTTCGCAGTGTAAGGTCAGAGCGCAACGCCCGTATCTGGGTTTGCCTGCGCAAGCTGGATGTTCCCACCGAAGCGCCGGCGGGCAATTGAGCCAGCGAGGAATAATGATTTGAAACAAACACATCTCGCGGTTCTTCACGCTGTCCCATGACCGGCAATATCAAGCCGGGCGGAAGCTCCATAGGCACATCTTTCATGGAATGCACCGCGATATCCGCGCGTCCGTCCAGCAAGGCTTCTTCAAGTTCCTTGACAAACAACCCCTTACCCCCGATTTCGGTCAGGGTCACATCAAGGCGGCGGTCTGCCTGGGTAGTAATCCCCAGGAGATCAACGGAAAGATGCGGGTGATGCTGGAGCAGCGACAATTTGATCGATTCTGCCTGGGCCAGCGCAAGCGGGCTTTCGCGCGTCGCGATGACTATATGACGTTTGGTCATTCAAAACCCCTATTGCGTTTTCTCGGATATCACACCATAGTTATGTTATAAATTGATCATTACCTGGCGGGCATTATATACCCCATTAAACGCCCATTGAACCGCAAGATATGATAATCACCATTATTCTGGCGGCCGCAACCGGCTCAATGACGGAAAAAACATTATCCACACCTTATCGGAAGCTAGCCATGCAAGAACGAGCACGACAAGAATTCGCTGTAGACATCACACAAAAGCTTTATGAAAAACACTCTCCGCACGGGACACTCGCAGTTTATGAGACCACCCCCTACGGCAAATTGCTGACACTGGACGGTGATATCGTTTTATCCGAACAAGACGGCTTTTTTTATCACGAGATGCTGGCACATCCGGCGCTTTTTTCCCATTCGCGCCCACAGCATGTCGCGATCGTCGGCGTCAACCATGGAATCCTGCAGGAAGTGCTGAAGCACTCTTCTGTGGAAACTGTCACCTGTTTGTCAGAAAACTCCGATATCCAGGAACCCGTCGCGCTTTATTTTTCTCACTGGTCGCAAGAAACAAAGGACCAGAGAGTACGGCATCACCGCCAGAATCCCCTGGACTGGTTCAGGCGGCAGCCTGACGCTGCCTTTGACATCATTATCCAGACACACCGTTTGGAAAGCACTTTCAGCGGACATTATCAATATTATCTTTCAGCCCTGAAACCAAACGGCATTCTGGTTCAACCCTGTCTTACCTCTCTGATTCATTACAAGGCGTTAAAACCCATGATGCAGCAAATCCTGGCTTCAGGGTTCGAAGAGTGCCAGACGCTGAATTTTCCACAACCCAGTCATCCGTATGGTTCTCGCACCATTCTCATGGCTGTCAAATCTCCGGCCGTGAAACGCATTCGTGAAAAAGATATTTTTAACCGCTGCTTCACCACCCGTTACTACAACCTTGAATCGCACAAGGCAGCGCTCGCGCTGCCGGAATATGTGCGGCAGGAACTGGATTTCGCGGAATAGGATCATGGCTCGCCGATCCCCTGGCTTGACGGTCCCGGCCGCAAGCTGGCAACCGGCTGCATCAATTACAGAAGCGGTTTAGCGCCGTGTGTGAGCCTTTCAAACCCGCAATAAACGGCTATGTTCGGAAACCTCATCGTTTTCCATGGTTTCAGCGGCGTTAAGCTGGCAGGTTTTCACCATACCCACCGAGCACAGGACACCCGCGCTCAACAGTAACGTCGTCGCGACAACAGCTTGATGACCGATTCCTGTTTCATCCGCGTGCAGCAGCGAATCCAGCACCGGACCAGCATAATGGCTAAGCAGATTCAGTCCAATATAAGCCAGGCCCATGGTGCCCGTCATGGCGCTGGCCGCCATGATCTTTGGATAATGACTCACTGCGCGCTGGAAAAATGACAGGCAAGAATAACTTTGCGTCGGAAGCGGGCCCAGTGACCGGATTTTCACATCCAGCTCTTCGCGGCTATCCAGATGCGTCAGCGCAGTACGCCTAGGCTCGGATACGGGTTCAATAATCGACTGATGTGCTTGCACTTCTTGTTTCTGTTTTTTCGAATCCTGTTCTTTTTGTGAAATTTCCCTTTCACAGGCATTGCGAAACAGACTTAACTCGCGTGTACTCGCAAGCAAGCCCTTGATGAATTCTTCATTGTCCGCGCCGCCAGTCTTCTTGGAGCCAATAGAAAGCATGGTCTGATAAATTCCGGTGGAAATCGTAGCGACTATCTGATCAGCGCCATGAGGCATCTCGTCATCATAGACAAAATCCAGAGCCGCCGCACAAGCGAGGCGAATATCGCTGAATTCTTTCTGATTTTTGGGCTTGCCGCACTGATCATGGAAGTGCACCAGCTGATTAATCAAGGATTGGAAGTGTTCTCTGACACTATGACTGCACCATGACATAATTTTTCCTCATATTAAGATAAATGGATTTCATTGTTTATCCCTGGCGGATAATGGTCACATTTTCATGATTAATCCCGATTCCACATCATGATCGCGGCTGGCGCTGTTTGCGCAAGCACTTCTCACCGCGGCTGACGCGCATGCAGTCACGCCCAGCAATATCAAAGCCAGCGCAAAAATCGTATTATGATGCACGCCTGTCTGGTCGGAGTGAATAAGCTTGTCCAGTTCTTCTCCTATAAACAGACTGAGAGAAGACAATCCCCAATATCCCAAACCCAGTATGCTAAAACCAGTGCCGGCCATGATGGATTTTTGATATCCGTAAAAAGTTCGGCCAAAGAATGAATAACAGGAACTCGTGTTTTCTTGCGGCATTCTCTGCGGCAGCAGTAACTGTTCTTCGTCCGGCTGGTGATTATCACGCTGAATAACCAGAACGGGATCCTCTTCGCGCTCCGGCAAATAATTCAGGGATTCAATCAAGCGCAGCAACGGGTCATCAATCATGTCAGCTGAAACAGGCGGCTGCCCGCTGTCCGCGGTGCTGTCTTGCGTCCTCAATAACGACGTGGATGCGGATGATTGAGCGTTTGCCAGACAACTCTCATAGGCAGCGACCATTCGATTCAGATTCGTAACAATACGCACCACACTCTCCATCAGGCTGATCCTGTTACCTTTCTCGGCAAGATGGGGCGAGTTCTCTAATATGGATGCCGCGATGCGGGGAAGATGTGTTTGAATGACGCCGGACAATGTGGAGATAATGGTATTGGCCTCCGCAGGGATATTGTCAGCCACGATGAGTTCCCGCATCTGGGTGCAAATTTTTGCCAGAATGGCAAATCCTGCCTGGCTCTCTTTAATACCATAATTGTCATGAAAACTGGCCAGCAGCCGTAAAAAAGACAAAAACCGATCCCGCACATTCTGATTCGCTCTAAGCATAGCCGCCACTCCGAGATTTCTAATAATTGATAATTAAAAACCCAGATCGCAAAGAAACCATAAGGGAAAGAAAATACAAAGCACAAACCCTTGCGGCCAATCCTGGGTAAAGCTCGAGATAAACCAGGCATTTTTACCATGCTTTATCCGCAAAGGCAAAACACGCGGCAAGCGCACGCCGGCACGGTAAAACGAAGCAAGCCATAAAAACATAAAGCTAACGCACGGTATCTGCCAGCCGCCGGTGCACACATCGTCTATAATTAGCATATATCTCTAAATATACTAAAAAAACGGGGAAACGATGACCAATACCAGACCGACAAACCTTCCTCAATCCGGTGAGTTCTCGTTTGAAGCCATGATAAGCATGAAGAAAAATCAGCTGGTTACGCTGATCCGCGAAGGAGGCATATTTGATTCAGACACCCTGGCAGCATTCGACCAGTCCAGAAAACCGGACGGAACTTATACCATCCAGACAGGCGAACCGGCTCTTGTCAGCAATGCGAAATCTGTCATTAATATTCTGCAGTCCCTAGAAAAGCTCTTGCCAGCCATTCTTAAGCCGCTTCTGGAATATCTGCAGTCGGAATCTTCTTTCAGATCAGTCTGGCCATTAGGCAAAATGCTTGCCGGAGGCATCTGGAATGCCGGCAGCATTTCACAAGCCTACACTGATATCCGCAATCTTCCCTTCTACCTTAATCAATTACAATCCATACTCGCTACGCTTCCTGGTATTGATTCCACATTCTTCCCGCTGGTCGCAGAACTGAAAAACGCCATAGGCAGAGACATCCAGCCTGCGCTGGAACAAATCAAATTATTACAGGCAGATACCGACCAGCCCATGGCAGATTCGAAGGAAAACATTGATGTCGTTCTTCAGTCATTTGATCTGGCAGCAACCGGCGGCGGACACGAAAGCGAGAACGCATGGCTGCCCTTGGAAACAGGAGAAAAAAGCAGATTTGAATCCGTTCTCATCAATCTGGATAATGTAAAAAACAAGATACAGGTTTCTCTCAAACAGTGGAGCGATAAAACACCTGATCCTGAAACCGGCTGCTATGCCGTCCTGGAAGAACAAAACTCCAACACGCGCAGTCTGATGCACGCCCATAATTCCATCGTTATTTTTGGAAGCGCGCTAAATCGCATTGATCAGGCTCTCAATTTTAAAAAAATCCAGAGTATGGATATTTTCAAGGACCTGGGTGCCGCCATTCTTGAGCTGGAAAAAATTGATCTGGAAAGTATCAAACAGACCGGCGCGGAAGAACTTGTACGCATACTCGCCGGCGCATTACAAAAAATCGAACCTGTTCTGGTTCAAACCGTGCGCTGGCTGGAATACGCCGAAACCCGCCTGGGATTAAAAAACCAGGTTTTGCAAAAACATTTGCAAGGCCTTTGCGAACAATATGAAAGACTCGCCGCCACATTCGGAATGGATATAAAACACCGATACCCGTATTGGGAAGAACGGCTGCGCATACGCGAGGAAGGGTTGCAGCAAAAAAAACTGCTGTTGGAGCATTACATCCAGGCTGAAACTGCCATAAAAAAATTCAGGATTGAACCCGCCGCACCCTTGCGCGATTTGATCCACATGCGCGACGCCGCGCGACAGCTTCCCTCGCCGCAAACCTTTTATCTGGCAAAATGCCTGACAGCCCTTATTAACACCAGGACCGGCATGGACGTATTGGCAAAAGACATCACCGATATGGAAAAACGCGTATTGGAATCGAATGAAAAAGAACGCGACGCCGTGATCAAGCAGCTGAAGGAATTATATCAATTACGAGATGAAATCAGACAAAAACTTTTGGACATTGCCTCCAATCCTTCTGCGCCGCAAGACTTTTCCTATCAGCGGGACAACCCGCATCTGATCCCGGAACAGATACCCGTCACCTCCAAACATCTGCCAAAAGCTTCTGTTTATGATAATGCCTATAAAGCGGCGAACGGATTGGTCACCGCCGCAAAACAAGAAGTAGAACGCATGCGGCATTGGGTCAGCGAAGCGCAAGAACAAGTCCTTATCGACCGCATTAGCAGCCAGCCTGACGAAAGCCAGAAGGGCAAGGAATTGGCGCGTCTGCATGATTTTCTCCAGAATTTGTCGCCGTTAAGCCTGTACACCATGCCGGTGTCAGAGTTGCACGCATTAGAAGAAGCCTTGTCCAAAACCGGCTCTCCCGCTTGCACGGCATTTCAGAAAATCCTGGCGTCAGCCTATCGTGAACGCACCATGGTTGAGGAAGCCAAGATCCGTCTGCAAAAAAATGTTACCGATACAGGCATCTTAGCCCAGGCCAGAGAAATGCTGGTGAATGATAGATTCAGTGATTTTGATGGGATCAAAAAATCCGTTTGCGCCATTCTGGAAATGCCGCTAGAAGAAATGGAGAGGCAATTGAAGGAATTAAAATCCTCCTGGACGTATTATCTTACCGGTCGCATGGTATACGAGTATCCGGTAATCAAGCTGATTGACAGCAAATTAACGGATATTGAAATTCATAATCAGACATTACAAAAGGCGGGCAAATATCAGGGTACCCACCTGGAAGACTGGGAAGCAGCGCGGCAAGCCGCATTATTTGCCTTGCGTGAATCACGCTTCAAACTGGCCGCGCCCGATATTCCGCCTGTTGTCGCTCTGCCCGCCATGCCTGCGATACAAGGCGGCACTTCTCTCGCCGCTGAATCCAGCGAAGAGTTGGTCAGCCGTTTGGCCAGGGAAAGACTGGGCACGATTCGATCCACCCTGGAAATGACCCGCCAGCAACTTGTTTCTCTGATTGAAGCGGAATATTTTGATCCATCACAAACAGAATCATTCAAACAGACTCGTCAAGCCGATGCGACCTGGACGATTTTACCCGCAGATTCAGTTCTGCACAAAAATATCAAATCCTTATTGAATATTATCTCAAGATTCGATCAATTGTATCTTCTTGTTACCCAACAATTTGACACAGGCTCGTATGTGGCCATAGGGGCAAACCTTTACAAAAACACAGGCGAAATCAAAAAGAAATTTCAGGCGCTGCTGGCCGAATTTTCCGATCTTCTCTTTTATCTGGATGAAATCAAATCCGTCACTTCTTCCCTGGCCGGACCGGAACAAATGGCCATTCTGAGACAAATGAGCCAGATAGCAGCCCCGGCTGTGAGTAACATGGCAGCGTGGTTTAAAATGCCTGGATTAAGCGATGTATTGAATATCAACATGGATGAGGCCGCTCAGCGCATCAACAATGCGGCTGTCAAGCTGAAGGATGCGGCAAACCCTCCTGCAGTCAAGGAAATGGAACCGGCTGACCCTGAACAAGTGGAACATCTGCGGTTATTAAATCTTGCGATAGACAAGGTGCACCAATACAGGCAAGAGCAAACAAACAAATCACCGCGTGAAATCAGTGAAGCCACACTGGCAAATCTGAAGAAAATCGAACAGATGCTGACCTCCATGAAAAACGCCATGATATCCATGATTGATATCTCTCAAAGCAGCAATCCGCTTGCCATGATTCCCATTATGACCCATCTGATTCTGACTTATCGTGACTTGCAAAAAATTGACACGCGCGAGCTGGAAGACGTACTGAATATTGTGCGCAATGCCATTGGTTCCTTTCAGCCCCTGTTCAGTCAGCTGGCCGCTCACTCGGAACTGGCTGAAATGCGTCTCGGCCTGAAGCAAGGACAACTGACTCAGCCGGTTGAAAAACTTTGCAGAATGTATGAATCCCTCGCTGATCAATTTGATGTCCATCTCACCGATGGATATCCTTATGCTCTGACAAAAATCAAAGCCTATACCGTCTTGCTTGATCAGGAATCGTCCCGTCTCGCTGAGCTGCATGACCTCATCACCACCTTGCAGGAAAATAATTTTGACCAGCTTTCTTTTGCCGATCTGGTCAGAATGCGAAACACCCTGATATTGCTGCCTCCCTCCAAAAACCAGGCTGTGTTAACGCCGTTGAACAAAATCATCGCTGACGCTACCGGGCTTTCGACCCTGGAAGACAGGATCTCGAAAACCAGAAGCGGCCTGGCTGCGGCCGAAAACAAGATTGCCAAAGCAGAAGACTCTCTCAATTCTATCCGCCTGCAGTTGGATATGCTGGAAAAAAACAGACAGTTTCTCGGTGAAATTCAGGCTAAGCTGACAGGCCAGGCACTTCTTTCCATGCCTGAAATCAGACGTTTGCATGATATTTATTCCGATGAAAATGCAATCACCCTGAATGAATTTTGCAATAAACTCGCCTATGACAAGAGTGCTGTTTTACTGTTCGCGGCCAATGCCATTAAATCCGCCGATATCCAAATCAACCTGATGAAAGCAAATATCACTGATCAGGAAATAATAATTAACACCGAAACAAAATTATATAAACAAAAACAAGCCGAATTAAGCCGGCACGAAAATCTGGCAAGTGAATTACGCGGTAAAATCTCCGAATCAGGGAAACAGGGCGTGTCCGGCACAATATTCCGCTATGACTCCGCCTCTAACAGTCTTAAAACGGCGTCTGTCGAATTTGATACCGGACCGCTTCGCGACGCCGACAAAGCCATTGCCATTCAGGAATTACAAAATACCAGGCATATTCTCGATGCGCGATTTAGCGAACATTCGAAAAAACTGGAACGCACGATATTAGAACATGAAACGCATATCAACAACATGCTGAACAGCGTTGATAACATCCTGGCTATGATCGAAGAAAAATATGGTTTAAAAAACCGATCCCTTGCAAATATGCTGTTAAGCCCGCCGCCCAATGCGGCCGACATGAAATTAATTGAACACAAGACACATAGCGCATATCGCTTGAATCATTCACAAGGACTGCTCTCCGAACTTGTTATCAGACATCCCGATGCCAGCAGGCGGGCACGATATCAACGCGCCATTGAATCAACCGATGATTCCCACGCCCAAATCAAAGCTGTCGCCAAGGTGGCATCCAAGAAATCCAGGCGTTTGGGCAGACTGTTTCGCAGGTTCGCCAAACATCCCTCCCATGATGATCTGATTTATTACACTTCGCATTATTTATTGAAGGATGCGAATTATAGGAAAGCATATGGCCACGACAGCGGATCTTTCATCACACCATCATCCAGCAGCATGATCATGACATCCTTGCCCGAACATCCCTCTGGCGTCCGCGGTGAAACCTTGCCGGCGCCCGATCCGCAGCCATCACTTGATCCTGCCGAGGAGACGAAGGCCGCGAAACCAAAAATTCCGCCGACCACGCCGGTCTCTCCTCAACATACCGCCGAGGAAGAACACGACAATAAAGGCAAGCGGCCGCAGTTTCACTAATCCTGCGGTCGGGAATCGGTCATGAAGGATGACGTCCATTTCCAGACACGCTATAATCTTGTTATCAGGGAACCATCGGAATCCTTATATATGTCTAAAACCAATTTTTTAAAATCCCTTGCCACACAATTGTCTGAAGCTCTCCCTGCCCATGTGGGGACGCTCAAAAAAGATTTTGAAAAAAACTGCCATAGTATACTGGCGAAAGCTTTTGCCAAATTCGACCTGGTCACGCGTGAAGAATTTGATACTCAGACAAAAGTCCTGGGACGCACGCGTAAAAAACTGGAAGAGCTGGAACAGCACATTAAAACACTCGAAACCATGCTGAAAAGCAAACACCACAAGTAATGCTTGCGAGGCTGTGACAGCGAGGGAAGCTAGCCTGCTCCGAGCATGTTCATCGAACACGCTCCTCGCTTCTGCTAGTGAAAACGCTTTGTATTCTTCTCGCAATCTGCCCGCTGCGCGAATAAAATCATCATTTATACGTTTATTAATGTCCGGATCCCTGCCATGACTGAAGAAAAAATACAATCATTCACAAAAAACGATTTTGAAATCGTAAACCGCAAAACTGTTTATGAAGGTTTTTTCAGCATGGTGCGCTATCAATTGAGGTACAGGCTTTTTGACGGCGGATGGAGCAGTACGCTGACCAGGGAAGTCATGGAGCGCAAATCCGCGGCCGGAATACTGCCTTACGACCCCATTCTTGACCACGTGGTGCTGATAGAACAGTTCCGCCCCGGCTCTCTCGCCGCGCCCGACAGCCCCTGGCTGCTTGAAGTCGTGGCAGGGGTCCTTGACCCGGATGAAAACCCCGCCGATGTGGCCGCCAGGGAGGCCGTGGAAGAAGCCGGGTGCGAAATCCTAGACCTTTATCCCATTTGCGAGTATTTTGTCAGCCCCGGCGGCTCGAATGAATATTTTTCACTCTATTGCGGGCGTATTGACGCGAGCGAGGCGGGCGGGATCCATGGGCTGAAAGAAGAAAATGAAGATATACGGACTTTCACCCTGCAGGCTGATGAAGCGTTTATGTTATTGCAGGAAGGAAAAATCAGGACTTCACCGGCGATCATTTCTTTGCAATGGTTACAATTAAATAGGGACTGGTTAAGACAATTATGGCAGACAAAATAACTCCCAAGTCATCACGGTCAAAACCCGCGTATACCGCGGAAGCCATCGAAGTATTAAGCGGACTGGAGCCTGTGCGCCGCCGTCCCGGCATGTACACAGACACCACCAATCCCAACCATCTTGCGCATGAAGTCATTGATAACAGCGTGGACGAAGCCCTGGAAGGCTTCGCAAAACGCATAGATGTGATTCTGCATAAGGACGGGTCGCTGGAAGTGGCGGATAACGGCCGCGGCATGCCGGTTGACATCCATCCTGAAGAAAAAGTATCGGGGGTCGAGCTCATTCTCACCCGGCTTCACAGCGGAGCTAAATTTTCAAATAACCAATATCGGTTTTCCGGCGGTCTTCATGGCGTGGGCGTTTCTGTCGTCAATGCCTTGTCCAAAAAACTGGAAGTGACCATACGCCGTAACGGCATGGCATATTCCATGAAATTCGCGCACGGAGAAAAGACATCCGATCTGCAAACGCTGGGAAAAACCGCCAAAGGAGAATCCGGCACCAGCGTACGCTTTTGGCCCGAAGAAAAATATTTTGATTCGGCGCGCTTTTCAATCAACAAATTAAAACACACTTTGCGCGCGAAAGCTGTGCTCTGCCCCGGCCTGCATGTCACTTACACCGATGCCGTCTCCAACGAGACCGAAGAATGGTATTACGAGAATGGACTGAGTCATTACCTTACGGAAACACTGGGCAATGTAGAACGCATCCCGGAAGAACCGTTTCTGGGCTCGTTTGCCAGCGAGCGGGAAGCGGTGGACTGGGCTGTTGTCTGGCTTCCGGAAGGCGGCGACCTCGTTGCGGAAAGTTATGTCAACCTCATTCCGACCGCGCTGGGCGGCACTCATGTATCGGGATTCCGGACCGGGCTTACCGATGCATTGCGGGAGTTTTGTGAATTCCGCAACCTGCTGCCTAGAGGCATCAAGCTCACCGCTGACGATATCTGGGATCAGTGCGCGCATATCATTTCCGTAAAACTGCACGATCCCCAATTCGCCGGCCAGACCAAAGAGCGCTTGTCTTCGCGGGAATGTTCGACTTTCGTCTCCGGCGTAGTCAAAGATGCTTTCAGTTTATGGCTGAATCAGCATGTGGCGGTTGGCGAGTCTCTCGCCGGTCTCGCGATCGCCAACGCGCAAAAAAGACTGAAAGCGGCGCAAACTGTAGCCCGCAAAAAAGTGACCGCGGGGCCAGCGCTGCCGGGCAAACTGATAGACTGTTCCCTGCAGGATGTCAGACGCAGCGAACTGTTTCTGGTTGAGGGGGATTCCGCAGGCGGCTCAGCCAAGCAGGCGCGCAACCGCGAATTCCAGGCAGTGATGCCGCTGCGCGGCAAAATCCTTAATACCTGGGAAGTCGAGTCCGGAGAAGTTCTGGGATCCCAGGAAATTCATGATATTTCCGTCGCCATCGGCGTTGACCCGGGATCAGCGGACCTTGCGGGTTTACGATATGGAAAAATCTGCATCCTGGCGGATGCCGATTCTGACGGAAATCATATCGCAACATTATTATGTGCGTTGTTTGTCAAACATTTCCGTCCGCTTGTCGCAGCCGGACATATTTATATCGCCATGCCGCCGCTGTTTCGCGTCGATCATGGCAAAGCGGTTTACTACGCGCTGGATGAAGCGGAAAAGCAAGGCATACTCGACCGCATCAGTGCTGAGTTCAAGGACAAAAAATCCAAAGTGAATGTTATCCGGTTCAAGGGACTGGGCGAGATGAATCCCATGCAATTGCGCGAAACCACCATGGATCCCGACACGCGCAGGCTGATGCAGTTAACCATCAAGGAAAAAGACGATACTGATGAAATGCTGGACATGCTCCTCGCCAAAAAACGCGCCTCGGACCGCAAATCGTGGCTGGAACAAAAAGGCAACCTGGCGGAAATTGTGTAAGATCGGACGCACTCGTTAAGAGAGGGTTAACCATGGCAACTGCTAACAATATTGAACACATTCCCGTGCGGGATTACGCGGAAAAGGCTTATCTCGATTATTCCATGTATGTCATTCTGGACCGCGCCTTGCCGCATGTCGGTGACGGCCTCAAGCCGGTACAGCGCCGCATTATTTACGCCATGTCTGAACTAGGATTGAAATCGGTATCCAAATTCAAGAAATCCGCGCGCACCGTCGGTGATGTGCTGGGCAAATTTCATCCGCATGGCGACATGGCGTGTTATGAAGCACTGGTCCTGATGGCGCAATCCTTTTCATACCGCTATCCTCTCATCGAAGGACAAGGCAATTTTGGTTCACCCGATGATCCCAAATCATTCGCCGCCATGCGCTATACTGAATCGCGTTTGTCCGGTTACGCAGACAGCCTGCTCGCCGAACTTGAAGAAGGGACGGTAGACTGGGTTCCCAATTTTGACGGCACGCTGCGTGAACCCTCGCTGCTGCCCGCGCGTCTTCCTAACGTCCTGCTGAACGGAACCACGGGAATAGCCGTGGGCATGGCCACTGATATCCCCCCGCATAATCTGCGCGAACTGGTCAACGCTCTCATCCATATTCTGGATAATCCCGACGCGACACTCTCTGAAATCTGCAAGCATGTTCCCGGGCCTGATTATCCCACGGAAGCGGAAATCATTACGCCCAAGTCTGAAATCAAGAACATGTATCAGACAGGAAACGGCGCCATTCGCATGCGCGCTGTATATTCCCTGGAAGAAGATGAAATTATCATTACCGCACTCCCCTATCAGGTTTCCGGCAGCAAGGTTCTGGAACAGATAGCCCAGCAAATGCAGGACAAAAAACTGCCCCTCATCTCCGATCTGCGCGATGAGTCCGATCATGAAAACCCTACGCGTCTTGTCATCATCCCCCGTTCCAACCGCGTGGATGTCACCGCGCTCATGGATCATCTGTTCGCCACGACAGACCTGGAACGCAGCTATCGAGTCAACCTCAATATGATAGGCCTGAACGGGAGGCCCCAGGTCAAAGGTCTGGTGCAAATTCTGAATGAATGGCTGGAATTCCGGCTCGCGACCGTCAAACGGCGCCTGCAGCACCGTCTGGACGCCATTAATCACAGGTTGCATATCCTGGAAGGGTTGATCATTGTCTATCTGAACCTGGATGAGATCATACGTATCATCCGCAAGGAAGATGAGCCCAAGCCGGTGCTCATGAAGCGTTTCAAACTCAGCGAAGAACAGACTGACGCGATTCTTGATACCCGCCTGCGCAATCTTGCCAGACTGGAAGAAATGCAGATACGCAAGGAACAGGACAATTTGTCCAAAGAACGCGATGAAATTGAAAAAACGCTGCATTCATCCGCGCGCATGAAAAAATTGATACGCCAGGAATTATCCGTGAGCGCGGAAAAATTCGGGGACAAGCGTCAGTCGCCCATTATCGAGCGTAAAGAAGCGCAAGCCATGAAAGAAACGGAAATCCTCCCCAGCGAACCGTTGACTGTCATTCTTTCCTCCAAGGGATGGGTACGCGCCGCCAAAGGTCATGAGATTGATCCCGCCAGCCTGAGCTACAAAGCCGGCGATGAATTTCTGTCTTCTTCAACTGGACGCAGTAACCAGCCTGCTGTGTTTCTGGATTCCACCGGACGCGCTTATTCGATTCCGGCGCACACTCTCCCGTCGGCACGCGGACAGGGCGAGCCCCTGACAGGAAAATTGAATCCGCCGCCGGGAGCGGAATTCATCGGCACCCTGTTTGGAGAACCAGAGCAATTATACGTACTGGCTTCAGACGCGGGTTATGGATTTATCGTCAAACTGGGGGATCTTTATGGAAAGAACCGTGCGGGCAAAGCCGCTCTGTCACTTCCCAAAGGAGCGCGCGCGCTGATGCCAAAACTCGTAACAGATGTGGAAACTGAATTTCTTGCCGTGGTTTCGAATATTGGCCACTTGCTGGTGTTTCCATTAAAAGATCTGCCAGCACTCTCCAAAGGCAAAGGCAATAAAATGATCAGCATTCCCGGGAGTAAAGTGGCAACCCGCGAAGAATTCGTCAAAGACATGGTTGTCGTAAACGCGGGCCAGAATATTCTGATCGTCGGTGAGGGCAAGCCTTTTACGCTAAAACCCAATGACTGGAAAAACTTCCTTGGAACACGCGCGCACCGGGGACACAAACTGCCGCGCGGATGCCGCAGCGTCGGCAAATTAATGGTTGAAAACGCCGGGTGACCCTTTTACCCGGCGTTTTCAGACGGGTCTGGTTTTTAGCGCATGCCTCGTTTTTTCCCTCGCGTTATGTGAGGCCGCCCAAGGTCATGGAAGCGCCAAGATCGCTGATGACTTCACCACTTAACCCGCTCGCGACACTGGTATTCATTGATTTTGCCGGAGCAAAAAGACCGGATATATTCACCTGAGGTGAGGCGTTCTCATCTCGTGATGTCAAATCCTCTCTCTTTTCTGAACTATCAGAAACCAATGGCGGCGCTGCCAAAGCCGCGGGTTGTTCGTCATGTTTGATTTCAATGCGTTCGGAGTGAGAAGAGGCTCCGCATAACAGGCTGGCCAGCATCAAGCGTCTTGCATTATCAATTTTGGGAACCAATGTCAGGGTATCGCGCTGCGCGGATTCAGACGCTGAAGAGACTTCCTGTTCCGGCTGCTGCCTGGGCTTGAGCAGTTTGCCTATGCGTTCAGCCAATCGCTGAAATTGAGGGTTATCTGACTTGGGACCGCGCAGTTTCATTTCCTTGAATGCGCGGCGCGGTTTTTTGCCGTCCGCGACAGACACATCACCTCCGTGTTCGATCATTTCCAGCGTCTTGGCGTCGTTAATTTTTGTCCGTATCCCGTCCGAATACAACACCCCTAACGATTCACGCATCTTGGCATCCTGCTTTTCGTGCAATTCCTTTTGTCTTTGCTCTTCCAGCTTGACCTGAAAAAAGCCTTCCATGAAGGAACGCACCGCCTTGTCATTGGTTTTATTTCTTGCATGACACATCTGCTTGACTTCTTTCAATCGTGCCTCCCGCTCCGCCCTGGCAGCCTGATCTTCTTCTCCTGGTGCGGTTTGCGCCTCATCAGATGCATGGTTCGAGCCAGGCATGGGCTTGCCGGACAGCGAAGCCTTGGCTTTGGCGAGCGTTCCGCGCATCCCTTCCAGTTCGGCGCGTTTTCTTTCATTCGCGCTCCACTCGGCAAGATAGGTCTTCATGGCCACTTCGCCTACTTGCTTGGCTTCATCCATCACATTAGCGAGCTGGTCTGGCGCAAACTTCTTGATATCAAATTCAGGATTAAGCAGCAGCAAGGTCTGGCGCGCGGATTCCAGCTCTTCCTCTCTTCTTCTCTTTTCAGCCGCGAGCGCCATCAATTGTAATTCATAGGCATGTTCACGCTGGTTTTTATCTTCTTCCAGTTCTTTCAATTGCAATAAGAACATTTGTAATTCGCGTTTTTTCCCGGCCTTTTCCTGTTCAATATCGCTCAACTCCCGGCCTGTTGCGGATTTTGCATTCTGCAATTCCTGTATCCGCGATTCATTCTCGGCAATCTCTTCTTTTTTTCTCAGCAGCAGCTGTTCTTTGGACAGAAGCTCTTTTTTCATGCGCAGGGTTTCCTCGTCTATCGCCTTGAGCCTGGCTTCTTCTTCAATCAATTTGGCTTCCGCCTGCAAACGCTGGTCAATCGCAAGGAACAGCAAATCTTTCAAGACGCGGATTTCGTTCAGCGTCAATTCCACGCCGGGATCGTAGTTATGCAATTTCTTCAACATGGCACGCAGCAGATTGGTATTCGCCGATGTTTCTTCCCACCCCCCTTCTTGCAACATTGACTTGACTACTTCAATAATGGATTTGGGTTTGGGAGTTTGTTTGGAAATGGCAGACATCGCGAGTGCGCCATCCGCGCTTTTGCTCAGGGATCCGGCATCTTCCCTCTCTCCCAAATCGGAAGGCTTGATGATGTCAGACTTGGACAAGCTTTCCGTATCTGATTTTTGCAAATCGGGCATGTTATCGACAGGCAATTGCTCTTCATTGACAGGCGGAGTTTGTTTTAATTCATCTATAATCTGATCCAGCTGAGCCCGCCGCGCGCGTGAATAAAACACAAACCAGAGCCATGATTCGGCCGGCGCCCCGTATGACTCTCTGACCTCTGTCATGACCTGAAGAAATTCATCACGATTGATATGTCTCAGGTAAAAAGCCAGGTCACGGGCAGTTTGAGTCAAACTATGCAAAGGGTTAATTAGCCTTGACGAAATCATGGTCTATCCTCCATGGTGGACACTTGTTATTGACAATATGAATTAGAGTTAGATCAATAATTCAGGAGTGAGGATCCGGAACGCTTGAATCGTTATGCCATTATGTGGTCAGGCCAAGCTCTTATTCAATAAGTATTAATACCTAATTACTCTATGAATAATATAGTTTTCTTAAGGAAATCTTAAATGGCTTTCTCTCTTTCGCCCAGGTGTGCGGCAGCCTGATGTTATTGAAAAACAGCGAGCTGTGATCGGGTATGCATGTTGACAATAATTAACTAGATATGTAACCCTTGCGTGAAATAAGTTCTAGATCTCCCATGAATAATCGCTATGTGCATAGACAAAATGATACGCGGGATAGATGGACTCTCATCATTTATATGGCGTTTGTCATTATTCTGGTGGCCAGTCTCGTTTACACAAAAATTAAAAAATCTCTCCGGCGCCGCCGTGCTCAGACCGGAGAGATAGAGAGAATACGCAATAAACTCAAAAGTGAGCCCCCTTCCAGGCATCCGGAAAAAAGGCCGCAACCCGCTGCCAACACGCAGATAATCGCCTCCGGCTCGACGTCGTCAAAAACTGAGTCATTCCTGCCGGCGCCGTCCCGGCCGCAGCTCAAAACCGGCAAACCGGCTTCACGTGTCAAAGACACGCGTCACGATAAAAACTCACAAGCCTATATTCAAGCCGTGATTCAGGAACGTCAGGCGCTGAAAGCAGCATCCAGACAGGAAGCCATTGACGAAGCCGCGCGCAAAGCCAGGCTACAGGCTGAGCGCAGTAAACTGCATTTACAACGCTTGTCTGAAAAAAAACAGCTAAAGACCCAGTCCGGCACAGACATCCACGCTGCTGAAACACGCGCGCCAGAGAAAACAGAAACGGTAAAAAAGCGTGAGACCGCGCACCAGAAGCCGTTATCCATCCATAATGAAGCCAAATCCGGTCTGGAGAAACATGCCTTGTATTTGTTGAGTTTCACCTTTGACAGCAATCAAAATGCTCCCGCGAGTCATTTCCAGCGGACAGTTAAAACACTGGCATTTTTATATCATTTTCATCGCTATAATCTTGCCAGGCGCATCTTGTATTCAAGCCGCGACCCCGAGATAAAGGACGCCGTTCAATTACGCACGCTGCTTGTGCATTTGTCCAACAAAGTCAATATCGATGCTGATCTGGTCATGAAAACGCAGGCATCTATGCGTGAATTCTTGCATACTGAAACCGCGAGGTTAAGACAGCAGCATACTCATCTCTGGAGACCGACTAACAGGATTCAGGAAGCATTGAACAAGCTCGCCAGCCTGCCATTATATACCATTACCTTTGCATGCATGGAAAACCTCCCGTTGACCAGGATCTTGTATCAGCACGGCGCGGAAATCGACCAGCTGGAAAACTCGTGCCAGAAAGTTTCTTCTTCGGCATGCAGTCTCTGGTTTCAACAATACGCCATTCCTTTCATGGTCGAAGCATACAGATTATCCACGTCCTCAAGTCACTTCAGTCTGGAAGGCATGGTCTATAATGAATTCATGGCCGCCGTCAAAATGATGATCATCCTCGCCGGTGAATATTGTCCGCATGGAAAAATCAAAAATTTACTCGCGCACTTCGACTCAAAAGATCTGGAAGAAGAGGCGTCGCGCGATCAAATCCGGGATTATTTTCTCTTGTGTCATAAACTGAGAAATGAGCTGGCGCACAATATTTTCGAAATCGGCGAGGACGAACTGGATACCTTGTTAAAACTGGCTTCCGGTATTAGCCGCGATCCAGTCGATATTTTCTCGTTCCGCATGCAGCTTGCGCCGGTTTTAACGAAAAGTCCCGCGCTTTTCCCTGCCTTGTCAGCTGCAGAAACAGACCAGGCCGTCACGCAAGCACAACCCGCCAAACAAGACGCAAGCCTTGCGTATTCAGATATCCTTTAACCAGACTGCGATATCATGAGGCATGGATTTTCCCACTCTGTCGCTGATGTAAATGCCTATGTGGCCGCTGGGATAGAGTTTTTCGATATAAAGGCTGGGATCGACATAATCCTTTAATACACGCGTGGCGCTGACCGGCACAATTTCATCTTCGCTCGCCATGACATTAAAAACCGGGACGGCCAGGTTTTTCAGTTTAATGCGTTTACCGTTTACTTGATACGTCCCCTTGACAAGTTTGTTGCGCTGATAAAAATCACTGATTAAGCTTCTAAACGAAGCGGCGGTTTGATCAGGCGCGTCATAAAGCCATTTTTCCACACGGAGAAAACGTTCCGTCAGACTCTTGTCTTCAATTTTATCCAGATAACGCAGATATTTTTTTCCCACCAGTTCAAAGGGGCGTAATGATATGAAAAACTGGGTCAGCCACATTCCTGGAATATTCCCGGTCAGACGAATCAACGCTTCCACATCAATTTTTTTAAAAATCTTGCCAATTACATTGTCTTCCGTTTGAAAATCAACAGGCGCTGAAATCAAGACCAGCTTTTTGATGGTTTGAAAGAGTATGGAATAACATAGACATATCAGCCCGCCCTGACAAATGCCCGCCAGGTTAATGCGCGGCTGACGCGAACGCTCGATGACCTGCTGCACACAGAGATGCAGGTAATGAGTGATGTAATCATTGATGGAAATGGCGTAATCACCCGCGTCCGGATATCCCCAATCAAGCAAATAGACATCCATCCCGTTATCCAGCAACCCCCCGATAAATGAATGGTCAGGAAACAAATCCAGGATTTCAGGCCGGTTGACCGTCGCGAATACCACTAAAACGGGTATGGAATGCGGTTTTTTTTCCTTAGGCTGATAGTGATACAATTTCACCTTTCCGCATTCATACACTTTTTTTCGCGTATTATACTGATATTCAAGCTTATGAACCTGCGACAGCTCAAACAGTCCTTTCGCTGTCTTTTCCAGAAAGACGACATCGTCCTTCATGATGTACCGCCCGATTCCTGTCATTTCTGCAACACGGATTTCCAAAAGTGAATGGTTGCATTCATCATGTCGCCATAAGCATCCTGGAAGGATTTGGAATGCATGCCTTTGTTATACACTTCATTGCAGCAATTCAGCCACAACTCATAAAGGTCGCGCACGCTATTCACCGGATTATCCTGTTTGTTTCGCTGTATCCATTGCTGCACCATCATGTCCGATGCGTCAGAACACATTTTTGACATCATTTTCCAGTAATTCTCATAGGCTTTTTGTTGTTCATTCAGGTTTGCGTACTGCCATTGGCTCTTCAATGCTTCCAGCCATTGATTGATTTGCTGCATATGATCTTCAGGATTGGGTCTTGAACCCTGCTCAAACATTCCGCGCAGATTTTTATCCGCGCTGTCAAAAAAATCCTTGCTCTGTTTCATCCATAGATCGTACCAGTTTGTGTCAAAATTAAATTTTGTTTCCTTTTTTCCTTTGTTCATGACAACTCCTTAGACAATTTGACCGCTTCCTTCTTATGATGATCCACGCTTAAAATGGCCAGCGCGCATGCAACAGTGCTGGAATAAACATCGTTAATGCGGCTCATTAAAACGGGAACACGGCTTCCCAGCAATAATCCCGCGTTACGGGATTCAGCGAGATATTCCAGCTGTTCCGCCAGAATATTGCCCGTCTCCACGCTTGGCACCACCAGAATATCGGCATCGCCAATCACTGGCGAAGTGATGCCCTTGGACTGGGCCACTTCTGCTGAAATCACGTTATCAAAAGTCAGCGGCCCATCCAGAATGCCGCCTTTGATTTGTCCGCGCTCTGCCATTTTGCAAAGCCCCGCGGCATCCACCGTGGAACGCATCGCCGGACTTACATTATCCATGCCCGCCAATATGGCAACTTTGGGTTGTTCCACTCCCAGCGCCTTGGCGAAATCAATGGCGTTTTGTGTGATGCCGCGTTTGACTTCCAGACCGGGATCCACATTCACCATGGGGTCCGTTAAGATCAGCGCCTTGGGATACGTCGGAACATCCAGCACCAGAACATAACTCATGTGCCGCTCCGTCATCAGTCCTTTGTCAGGCTTTTGCATGGCATGCAGCAATTCTTCCTTGGTAACGCCGCCGCGCACCAGCATGCCCACCTCGCCGCTGCGCGCAAGCGCGATGGCTTTTACCGCGGCAAGATGACTGTGTTCCACGTCAATGATTTCATAATCACTGACATCGATTTCAGCCTCCTGCGCCGCGCGCAGGATCAATTCCTTCTTTCCCATCAGGACCGGAATGATAAAACCTGACCGCTGCGCGTCATGCACCGCTTCTATGATCTTGGCATGCACGGGATGGATGACACCCGCGCGCAAGGGACCAATCTTTTTTGCCTCTGTCAGATAAGGATCAAACAGAGAATAAGGCCGGCGCAATGCGATATGCGGCAGCACGGCTTTCAAACGGCGGATTTTTTTGACGGGCGCGACCACTTCGGCCTGGCCTTCCATGACCATGTCATTATCCTGGTTGCGCACTTCACACGCAAATGTTACACGTTTTTTTTCCGGATTCTTTTCCGTGGCCGTGACCTTCACTGTCAGGGTATCGCCGATTCCCACCGGCCTCTTGAAGCGGATTGTTTGACCCACATAAATGGTTCCGGGACCGGGCAGTTGAGTTCCCAGCACCGTGGAAATCAGCGCGCCGCCCCACATGCCGTGACCGATGATTTTATGAAACATGTCGCTTTGCGCATATTCAATATCGACATGCGCAGGATTAATGTCGCCCGACATGATGGCGAAAACCTGTATGTCTTTTTCAGTAAGAGTCCGCGTCAGGCTGTCGGTATCGCCTATCTGGATTTCATCGAAGGTGCGGTTTTCAAGGTATTCCATGTAATGGCATCTCATTCCATTGGTCTGATATTTCATTTTAGCTTTTTTTATTACAGGCTGTCACAATGAACCTGCCGCTTTATTCATTTGACCCTCGAATATCCGCCAAAACAGCAAGGGAAAAGATATAAATATAATAATTATCAATAGCTTGATAGTATTTATCCGCTACCGCGAAGATAAGATGATTGAATTATCAGGATAATTCAAATATGTCAGGATGTGATCAGCAGTTAATGTAGATATAAGGCAAAACTCCATTTACTTACTATACTGAAGTGTAAGGTATTCATAGTTATAACTGATAAGCATGAATACGATTAAAGTAAAATAAAAAATATTTATAATAATCATATGGTTATCACATAGCAATGAGGAGGGGAAAGTAATGACTTCTACACAATCCCAAACAACGTCTGGCATTCAAGATATCATTCAGCAGCTGGAATCCTTTCTCGCCTCTCCTCCTGACCAAAGACAAGGCGATATGAACGCTTTGATCAGTCAGTTTGATCAAGCCTTAAGCCGGCCAGAGACAAAACAATTGCTGGGGTCAAATCCGCAGCTTAGAGAAAAAGTCGCGGAAATGCAGGGCAGGATTATTGATGTATATGCCACCACATTAACACATGCTGCTGAAACAGCTTTCAATACTCTCAAAATTGAAGATGTCAAGAAACCGGGGGATATTGAAGATCTGGCAAAACATATCGCTGTTGCCTCCAGTAATCTTTCTGAAGGTATCAAATGGAAGATCCTGAGCATTGAAGATCCTGAAATTAGAAGACAGACGATTGAACGCTATATTTTTATTGCGGAGGAAATGACTAAATCAGGCAACTTCTTCGGCGCCCAGGCCATTTACTCCGGATTACATATGGATGGCGTTTATCAATTGTTCAGAACTGATGAGGGCTTATATGGTCTTTCACCAGAAGCATCAAAAGCAATGGAAAAACTGCGCGGATTATATAAAGGCGACATCTCAACAGATGAAATCCTGGAAGCAGAGACGACAAAATTTCAGGGCCATAAAATCCCGAATATTAACATATTAATGCGGCGTATCGGCGTCTGCATGGCCGGGCATAGTGATGCCATGCTATTCGCCTATTTAAATACAGAAGAGAAAATCAAACTAATAAAGCAAATACGCGAGCCCGCGGATAGTGATGTGCTAGAGGAAGCCAAGAAAAATCTAAATGACAGAGATTTTGCCTCTCTCAAAAAAGACTTGGCCGCCCTTCAACAGAAGCGCGCAAGCAAATCCACAAAAGAGGGTCCTGATGCGGAAATGCAGGCTATTATCGAAAGCCTAAAGGATTTGTTAAGTGAGCGCGGCTTGACCTTGGAAGATGTGGACAAGGCATTGGCAACTAAAAAGGGAAAACCGCTTTTGATTCTGGAAAGCTCACATTCTGACTACAAGAAGGATGAGCAAGAACAAATCGAAAGCATACTGAAAGGTCTTTTGAATGACCACCCTGTTGTTGATCTAGATGCAACTGAAAGAAAATTGAGTGACCACGCCTTATCCCTGAAACAACAGCGAAATGCTCAAGAGCAGAAAAATTTGAAATTGGTAAAAGAGGTATATGATCAAGCATATCAGCCATTCGGAAATGCAATAGACCAAGCCAAAGTCATACCGGCCGTAAATCCCGCCAATTTTCCCGAGCTGGTTGAAAACATGAAAATCCTGAATGTGAAAGCTGAACTTCTTGCTCTCACCAAAGAACTTGAGTCAGCTATAACGAAATCCATAGACAAGGAAAACAAGGATCTCTATCTAGAGGCAATTCAAAATTATCTTAATGGTGTTGGTCATATTATAAATCAATATCCGCAAGGTTATCCGAAAGAACTGGATACTGTCAAAAAGGCATTCGAAGAAATCGTCATAGAAATTAAAAATCCTGAATTTAAAGTGACCAAATCAGAGCGAATTAAATTGAACAGCAAAGCCTCTGATCCGGCTTCACAAGCGACGCAGAGTTTATCAAGAAAACTTTCTGATGCTGCAGCAAAGATGTTAAAAGCCTCTAAAAGCTATACTGAAGCCCCGCGCGAAGAGGCAAAACAACAGCTTATTGCCGCTGCTCCTGCTTATGCACAACTTCTTGAGTACCAGGCAGAACTGGCTGAACGCGTAAAAGAAATTAAAGATCGAAATCCTGGTGTCAAGGATGATGATCTTCGCGGAAACGATAAAATTATAAACCGTCGTTATGAGGCACTAAAAGAAGTCACCGCAAAAATGCTAAATATGCACCTTTGCGGCAAAACCGAAGACATGATGATTTATCTGCATGAACAGATGACCAGCTCCTGGCTGACCACGCACCATCAGGCAAAAATCAATGTGAGGGAAATGAAAAACCAGGATACAACAGTGGTTGCACTTATAAAGGAAGTATATGGTCAATTACTCACACCTGATGCAGAACTCAAAGTTTCGCCTATGGAACAAGCCCGCCGTGACCTGACTGACAAATGGATTGGCTTGCTTGAATACCGGAATTCTCTGCAACACGACACTTCCACTATTGGTATTGAACGTCAGAAATTCATTTTTGGCGTGATTGGAACACTCACCTTGCTGAGCACAACTGAGGAGAAATACCAATACATAAATCGCTTACTCGAAAACAAAGCTGATAATCCTATCCTGCAAAAGCGGCATAAAGATGCAACCTCGCTTGTCAGCTCGGTTAAACATGAGGAAATCAAACTGGTACGCGTGCTGGAAGCATACAGGGACAGCATCACCCAATTAAACAGTCTGGAAATGGAGCAGGCAAAAAAAATGGAACAGGTACAACAAAGCAGCGCTGCCCGCGTCCAATCCCCCAGCGGAGCAACTCCAACTTCTACGAAGAAGCCTCAACAACAGCGCAAAGCACCGCCGCCGACCCCGTTTGAGGCATTGGCGAAATACAATCAACAACCGCCAGAAAGCATTATCAAGGCCTTGAAAAATGTTGAAAATACCCTGTCAGCCGCCAACATCCAATTTACCGCTGATACAGGCCCCCGACAACTAACCCGGCAAGATATTCAATTTTTATATAATGAATTCCTTGACCCAGTGAAAAAATCATCCCTTGATGCCACGCAGGTTAAAAATGGCGAAGCCATGCTGCAAGCCATTGCTGTCAATGCCGCAGCACTGGAGAAGCAACATCGCGCAGGCGTGAGCGCAAAAGGGAAAGCACAGCCAGAAGCCGTGTCCGGCGCAGATTCCGTCAGCCCGGTTTCTACGCAACCAAAAAGCCAGTATGCGCGATGGCAGGATATGCAAGTACAAGTTAACCTTGCATTACAAAAATGTGAAGGATTACTACAAAATGATGCTACAAACCCCGAACTGATTCAAATCCATGAACATCTATTGAAACGCCGCGGTCAACTTTCCACATTCCCTCTCACTAAAGAGAACCAAAATGCAATTGACTCTGGCAAGTTTGACAAAATTGTTGAACTCATTAATGCTGATTTCAAACAAAATGTCGAACAACGACTTGATGTGATTTCCCGCCAGATAGAGGCAAAACAGGCTTCTCTTGCCAAACCCGAACCACAGCCGCAAATCGACCCGTCATGGGATAACAAGGGCGGAACCGTCATACCGCCAGCCATCTGGGAAATGATGAAATCCGGAGATGCAAAAGATCTTAATGAAATTGATACTTATTTTATGAATAATGAATCCATGTGTAAATTAATAGACTCTTATGATGCCGATGGAAAAACATTGTTTCATCACCTTGCTGAACGAGCCGCGGCTGCAAGTAAAGCAGGAAATCGTGAATTAGCAGATGAACTGAATCTTTTGGCAAATAACCTTATAAGACGAGGCGCTGATCCGTTACTGTCATCCAATAATGCTCAGAAACAAACCCCGTTTGATATTGCAAAAGATTGTAAGGAATTCAAGGAAACATTGGATGAGGCAATACGTGAAAAAATGAATACATCAAAAGATCCCGAAGCAAGAAAAGTTTATAATGATTGGCGCGCTGAACTGTATGGCATGAATGTGAAAGACCGTCAATTTGACACACACCAACCGTCACCTATTACACATCCAAAGCCTGTCACACCCGTCAAGCCAACTTCCGAGGCGGCATCCAAACTGGACGCAGGTCATCAACAGGATAAACGGAAAGTTCCCCACAAAGGCAAGGTCATACGCAATCCTATAAAACTGGTGACATCACTATTCAGAAGTAAAAAACAGGACAAATTAGCAACCGATCATTCTAAAGATTCAGAAAGCAGTTATAAAAACCGTCATTAGATGCATTAGTTAATTTGATCATTAGCTGCATATCCTATTCATGCCGACAATATGCGCATTATCAAGCTAAAAACTCAGGAAGAAATAAAACTGTTCGGATTTCCTTGAGGTCAGCGGCAAGGATTTTACGCTCTTTCCAGCTGACACAGGAGAGCGACTGACGGATTTTATGGACAATGCATAGCTGCACTTTCGCATGAGGATAAACCGTTTCAATCGCCTTAGGGAGCCCCGTCAGGCCATCAACGCAAGCAATGAATATTTCATCCAGGCCGCGATTTTTCAGGTCAGTTAACACATTCAGCCAGAATTTGGCGCCTTCATTTTGGCTGATCCACATTCCGAGCAGCTCCTTATTGCTGCTGACATTGACCCCTAACGCCAGATAAACCGATTTATTGATAATGCCTTTATCGGTCTTTACCTTAAAATCTTCCTGTGTCTTACAGGTGCTTACTATTTCTTTAATCAATTCATCTATATTTTTAGGCATAGTTTTTCTCTTTATAATTGTCCGCTCCTCATGGAACGAACAGATTATACACTATGGCTAATTACACAAGATTATTTACAGATCCTGCGGATGGCGCTGAAGATATTCTCTAGTTTTACTCGCCAATAAAATTTCTTCTATTACTTCAAGATCATTTAACTCGATATGAGTTTTTTCAACCATTAATACTATTAATTTCTTCCTTAACATGACTTAGCTCCTTGCTGACGTGACATATGTTTATCGCATTAAAATCCATTAATACGACACTATGCACCTCAAATATTAAGCAAACATTAAATCGGCAAGAATAGAGCTAGATTTTAAGCATTTTTTACAAAAACGTTTTAAATGGTTTTTTATAATATTCGACAAGACGCTCATTTAGTTCAGGTAGGAAAAAATTTTATTGATACCCAGCTTATGATTAATCCCACACAAATAAAAATTGCCGCTGGAATGAGGCTGCGAAATGGCAGGAAGCTAATCGCAATCACATTTAATATGACGGCTAGCCAGGGAATTATCATAGGAATTTGAAATGTTTTGGCGTCTATTTTTTTCTTTGCCAACTTGATTTTTATCAACGCAATATTACTAAACGAAAACACGACTAACACGATTGCACTTGTTGAACTTGCCAGTTCTTTTAATGTGCCTACTAAACCTAGTCCAAGAACCAATGGAAATATCAAAAGAATTGCAATATAAGGTGTATGATATTTACCATGTACGGTTTGCAAAAATTTCGGTAATAAACGCGATTCTGACATACCATATAGTAAGCGTGATGCCGTGATATAATTTAATAATGTCGTATTAAAAACCGCAAAAATCGCAATGAGTGAAAAAATATAAATGGGCATTGCCGGATAAGATTTTCTGACGACATCTAACAAGGGTGCCTCTGATTGATTAAGCACGTTCCCAGGAATAATTGCGGTAGCTGCCCAGCTTACTGTTAAATATAAAACACCAGCGATGCCAAGAGAAGACAGTATAGCGCGCGGTATATTTCTCTCTGGTTGTTTTACTTCCTCCGCCACATTGGCAATATCTTCAAAACCCGTGAAAGCAAAAAACGCTAAGGCAGCTCCTTGAAATATATCTACCATACCAGGCATTGCTTCAGATGACATAGCAATAGCTTGATGTTCTGACTTAAATAAATACCAAAATCCACAACCTAATACAATGAATAACCCGCTTACTTCAATAGTAGTACTTATGATATTAGCTACCGAAGATTGTTTAATTCCGCGCACATTAATTATTAATAGAATGACAAAAAACCCAAAGACGTCTAACCAATTTGGTAAATTAAACCCTATGCCTTTTATATAACCTGCAAACGCTTGCGATAAGGTTGACATGGAGAAAACAGTCGCGCTGAAAAGGAGTAAACCTACACAAATCGATAACCACTTACGATCAAAAGCTTCTTGAACATATACCGAAACGCCGCCGCTTCTTGGAATACGGCTGCCGAGCTCGCTGTAACTAAGTGCGGTAAGAAATACGATAGCCATTGCAATAGCGAAAGACAGCCACGTCAAGGGGCCCGCATGACCTGCAATTTTTCCCACGAGAGCATAAATTCCTGCACCCAGGATATCGCCTACGCCATAGATAATTAAGGCGCCCAGTCCAAGTGCTCGTATCAAACCGCTATGAACTTTTGAATTCATTAGAATATCCTTATTCTTTGGTGACATCGTATCATGTCAGCTCATGGTAAGGGCAACAATATCAATCCGCTTTCTATAAAGCATGCCATTCCATTCTGCAACAATGATTTTCTATTGATAAGTTTGCAAGTTTAGATAATAAAGCCTTACATATGCCTTGATGTCTATACGCTTCTTCAACAAATAAATCTTCCAGATAAAGAATAGGAGCGCCTGATGATGCAGAATAAGAAAAAAATATAAGGCATAACCTACCAATATTTACAGATCCTTATTAATCTTTGTTAATTGAAAGAGCCTCGAATTGAAGAGGGACCTTCAAATTTGTCAACTTTCAACATGGACTCACTTTCCACGTGAAGAGATTTTGTCTGAGGAAACTTTTCCCTTGCTTTATCCATAAAATCCGTCAATTCAGCAATATTCTCAAACCGCTTGACCATCAAGTGAGGCTTCTTTTGTGATTTTTCTTCCTGCCGTTCCAGCACTGATATTTGCTGATCCAGTTTTTGAATTTTCTCTTGATTCTCACTTATCTTGTCTTGAGACGGACATTTTCTGATGATTTTTTCCGCCTGATCTTTAATTTCACTAGCACGCTGCTGCATGACAACATCAACCTTATCAATGAATCTGTCTATGGCTTTATTTTCAATTACCCGGGATAACACATTGTATAATTTCTCATGAATTTTATTTTCTTTTCTCAGTTGATCAAGCCGTTCAATGGATGGATCTTTATTGAAATCCTTTAAAAAATTCTTCAGTTGTTCTAACTCCCTGAGTTTAGCATACGTCTGGCGCAATTCTTCGGGAATATGCATGTGCCACTCCAGTTTCAATGGAATAAGTGGTTTTCCACTGTTGGCAATGTCAAGAAATGAAACTATTCTGTCACATATTTTTTTCTGGATCATCAATTCATTTGATTCATCATTATTTTTGACTAACTGCTTTCTCTCTTCCCTCATATCCCTCAGGATTGACGCTTGCGAATTTCCGGAATCCGGATTAACGTCGGTAAAGCCCAAACCGTCAAACATATCTGAGCCATTCGGATAAACGCGCAGTTCGAAAAACTCCTTGAAACCGGTATGCCCGGCCGACAGGGAAATATCGCCGTCCTTGCCTTTCCAGTCATTCGCTCGCAATAATTCTCGCAGTTCGGCTTCCTGTTGTTTCAATAGATTTTTATGAGAAACATGCGGATGCTCGGCGAGATAATTTTGCCTGCATTTTTCTGTCTGTTTAATCATTCTGGCCACATATGGCTTGAGGCTTTCATTTGACTGTTTATTCAGATATCTGATCACGTCATCAAACACGCTCAATGTCTGATTTGTTTCTATCATTTTATCAATTTCTTTCTGAATACTTTTCAGGGCTTTTTTCTTGTCCTTTGATTTTAACACAGGCAGCGATTTTAATATTCGAGAGACAGTTTCCCGCAAAGGTTTTACATGCTTCTTCAAGTCGGCTTGCTCTTGCGCGCCTTTCAGGAGATTAGGCGCATTCATCTCCGGTTTCTCAATTTTCTGCCTGCTCTGGATTTCGCTCAGACGCGAAATAGCTGTGCCAATGACTGCGCTTACAGGCACATGCCCCATAGACAAGGTGAATGTCTTGTCCAATTTGCCATTGTGCCGCATGAGGACTTCCTGGAGTGCCTTGAATTTCGCTTCTGAATCGTTCTTGGCATTCACATAGTTATGCGCCGCCCGATATATTTCACCAGCGGCACTGCGAACCTTGCCGCGTTCCAGATGATATTCGGCGTTTTTCTTTTGTGTCCAGGCCAGAGAGGCGAGCAGTTCCTGCACCACTGTTTTTCGGGATTGGTCAAGAAACCGGTTTCTTGTTTCCTTATATTCAGCCAAATTACCAACTGTCACGCCAGGAATTTTTTGCGCAATTTCCGTTACAGAATCAAGACTGACCAGTACCGGGTAGAGCCGGGATTGCGCTGACGCAGTTAAAGAGGCATTCGCATATTTAATTGATAACTGGATCGCAAAATCCACGTTTTCCGCCAGTTTTTCCCTGGTTTGATTTTCAACCTTTCCTTTTGCAAATTCAACGAGCTTTGCTTTGTCTTCATCTGTCAATAAGGAATAATCGCCTGTAATATTCAAGACATCTCTAAAGACCAATAATAATTGCCGGTAGCATGACTTGACTGCATAATCCCTTTGAGGATCTCCATAGACGCTGTCATTGGTAGGCTGTGAAAATTCCAGATATGCCCTATCTGTATCCAGCGCATAATCCAGATTGCGTACCGCCATTCTTTTTTCTTTACGCTCAGCGCGTTTTTGCCGGTGATGCGTCACCTTTCTGGCCTTGAGTTCGTTACCAATATCGACATTTTCCAGGAATCCAATGCGCGCCTTGTTAAACGGCTCTTCACGCAGCTGCTGTGGTATTCTCGCTTGCAAATCCTTGCGGTATCCTTGCCACATGATTTGCACTTCGGCTTCAAATTTTTTGAGACATTTATCAAGCTCCGAATGATCCAGGCGCCCGTCACTCCCGCGTCTGATATACGGGTTTGCATATTCATTATTTGGGTCGGAATCATTCAGGATCTTGTTCCAGCGGTCTTCTATTTCAGTGATTAATTCTTCACGCTTGGCCAGCAATGACTTGGCAAGCGCAGGATCATCAATACCTAATGACACGAGCAATTTATTCCACTTGCCAAACTGTTTCATCAACACATTCTTGATGCCGTCCATCTCCTGTACATAGTAACGTTCAACTGCCGCTTCTTCACCCATGCGCTTTTGAATCGCTTTCACCCTGGCTTCACGTTCATTTGGACTCAGTTTGGACAGATCTTCATTATAACGGTGGATAATATTATTGCGGTCATAAATGGCTGAATATTTTCCAATCATTCCGTTACGCGCACTGCGGCCTATAATTTGCTGTGTGGTGCGGCTGGTATCCAGATAAGTCTGTATGACATGAAGGCCGGTATCTTTAGGAGGCTTGATATTGGTGCCCCTGCCCATTAATGAAGTCGAAATGGTAATGACGTTTTTTCCGCCTGCCTTTTTAGTCATTTCTTCGCGTTGTGCTTCTGTTTCATCACCAACGACCAGCTGGAATTCAATATTTTGTCCCTCAAGCTGCAATTTTAATTTTTCCAGTAACTGGCGGGCTTCGCTGGCATTTTCACATATCATCAATATCGGCGGACGGTCTCCTTTTTCATCTACAGCGTCATTCACGGCGTCGCGAATTGCCTGAACGTGGGCTTCACTTGTCTTTTTGACTTGCAGCGGTTCATATTGACGCTGATTGGTGTTATGCGGCGGAATACTGATGACTTCCAATCCAAATTTGGCATTTTGTTCTTTCAGTTCCACCAGTGTGCCAACCGTGCCTGATATCCCGACGATTCGTCCATCCTTGCGGTTGTAATAATCCACGAAATTTTTTGCTGACTCCGACGCCACGAACAACATTTCCGCGTCAATGGGAAATCGAGCGGTTTTTTTACCCGCCTGAAGACGTGCATGCAAAAACTGATGCACACCGTTGCTGTATGAAGAGCCCGGCTGCGGAATATTGTCAATCAAGGGGATGGCCGCATCCAGCTCAATCTCTTCTTCGCCTGCTTTGCGCTTGATTTTTTGCACGGTGAAATCCGTACCTTCCTTAAGCTGTTTGGCGCTGCAGGCGGCATTAATCCATTTATCCAGCTTTCTGTCTGAAATATCCTTTAACAGTATTTTGTGTTTGTTGGACGTAACATGTTCATAGAGAAAATTCTTCAACGCAATGACATCCTGCTCATCAGTCAAAACCTTTCCTGTCTTGTCATCAATATTTGCAAATTCATGACTGTCAATGAATTCATTGACTAACGGATATATCCACGCATAGGTATTTTCAAATGGATCACTCCCTGATTCCGGACTGGTGGCATAATTGAATAATGTTTTATCATCCAACAGCGCATAATCGGATTCGTCAAGAATCAGACTGACCGGCACCTTGCTTCCATCTCTTGTTCTGAGATGTTCTCCTTCAAGCTTTGCTCTAGACCGGTATAATGACATTTCCGAAACGGTAGAATAGTTAATGCCGCCCACCTTGTAAGTTCCCGGTTCCGATTCCGCTCTTACCATGGATGTCTCAATACCCAGCATTTGAAAGAATGGCAAGTGTTCTTCATAATCACGCTCAGCCAAATCCTTGTTTGCCGTGCAGACATCCACCGTCTGCCCCAGTGCGTGCTGCATGGCTGCGAGCAGCGCTGTCGTGATTCCCTTGCCCTCGCCTGTATTGATTTGCATGATCAGATTGTCTGGATACTGCAGGGAAATGAGCACCGACAGGATTTGCGTGGAATAGGGAAATGGCGCATCCTTTTCGGCTCGGTACATGACTTCCCTCATCACCGCCAGCAGCTTCAACTGAGCCAGCTCCCGTTTACTTTATCCTGACCGCTAACTTCCGCCCTGAGGTGCTTTGCCAATTCCTGTAATTCGGAGCGGGTGAAATCAATCAACGGTTTGGCGCTGCCTTTTCCCGGCACGGGCTCAATGGGATATTTATAGCCAATGTCATTGATATATACGAGTTTTCGCGCCAGTTCAAATTGCAGCTGCCCTGAAATCGCAGATCCCTTGAACATGTTCTGGATTTCTTGCAGAACCGGCTTCACGCGTGACAGTGAAAACTGATCTTCCAAAACCTGTTTATTTTGTCGTTTCCCGCTGGGGTCTTTGTCAGCGCGGCTAATAAACTTATCAATTTCCTCATCCGATTTTTTCAACTCCGCAGCTAGTCGTGCGATATCAGGCGCGGGTGAAAACTGGTAGACAGAAGCAATTTTCTCTATAAACAGCTTGTCGTCAATCCGGGAAATCAGCCCGGACATGACGCTGTCAATTTGCTCTGGCGTCAGCTTGCTGACATCACCCGCTTTGATCGCACTGACAAGGATATCAATGACCTGTTTGTATTTTTCAAGCTGATCTTCCTGTGCAGGTATCTTGTTCAGAATTGCCAGACACTGATTCGCAGATGCATCTCCTTCAAGGCATTTTACCAATAACAGATTACTGAATGTCGTTATTGAAGGAATCTTGTCTGAACATTGACGGATTTTATCCGGAACCTGATCAAGTATCTTTGTGAACACTTCTCCTGTCACTGAAGGAGTTGTTATTAATTTTGTCAGGTTTTTAAATAATTCAGCGCATTGTTCCTTGGATATATTTTCATTGGCACGATCCAATGTTTGCACAGAAATAAATTTGGCTATGGGGAATGGTGAATCTTGCGTCAGGTTATGCTGCAGGGAAACCTTCAGCAGCTGGCTGAATTGTTCGCGAGACAAGCTTTTCTGGGCTTTGACAAGAGACTCAAGCCCTGTGAATGCCTGTTCAAATTTATCAGTATTGTTGTTTGTATTTATAATTTCATATGCATCCCTGACAAGACTGGCAAGCGGAATACTCTCATGTGCGCCAAGAATTTCCCATATTCTGTTATGCATTTCAGGCGCAAACAGTTTCTGGTTTGCTTCATATAAGGTGACTAATTGACGAAAACCTTCTTCATTGCGCTGCTTTTCCCTGATCAGCAGATCACAGAATTTTTTGGCATGGGTAAAGCGTTTATTATAGCCATCCAGTTCTTCCGGAGAAGGTTTCAACGGCAATATGCCCAGATAACTCTTCATTTGCTGCGCAAGCGTGTCATCCTTAAGTCTTAGCATCCGCAGAGACATTGTAGTTTCATTTTCAAATTTATTCACCAGTTTGGCATGTATCAGGTGCCAGATCGTTGGATCGCTGATGAATTTGTTGATATCACTTTCATTTTTCGATCCTATCAACTCACCCACCGCTTCATTCAGTTGCTCCTTGTTGCCAAGTTTTCCAGCCAGTCCCAGCAGACTCTTGAATGATTCATCGAGTTTTTGCATGGCATCAAGAAGCACATCCGCGCTGGTCACGGATTGTGACATTATATCGGAAAAGCGTTTCAAATTGAGATTGAGATTATCAAGCATCTTGATGATGGAAGCACCGATAAGCGGAACGCTTTCAATTTCACCGCGGTTTTCATTGAAAACCTCATAAAAATCCGTCAGCTTTTGAATAAACCCGGATTCCTGTATGTATCCCTTGATCAGACTGACGGTATTTTCCAACGAAGCTTCCACGGGTTCCTTGCCGATTTTCGTCTGCGGTAATTTCTCTTGTACCAGTTCACGAATCAATTCTTTCTGCTTGCCGGCTTCCTGTGTCTGAATGTCTTTTTCTTTTTCAGCCACAACTTTGACAATTTCAAAGATTTGATCCAGAGTTGGCAGTTTGGCGGAGCCTGCAATATCTATATCACCCAGCGCCTCCAGCAGCAGCATCGCCACATTCCTGTCAAGCTTTGAAATATGCGTGGCCAGGGCATTTTTATTGGTTTCCTCGATTTCAGAAGCATCGACAAATGCTCCCGCTCCCCCGATCTGCGGATAACCTGCAATCTTCTCCTTTAAATCGAGTAATTGATTTTTGTCCTTCAAATCAAACGTTCGCAAGTCCACTACGCCCAGCATTTTGATAAATGCATTTCTTAGCGCGGGATCCTTGTCAAATTCCAGAATGCGATCAAGATCTGGCTTGATTTCTTTCGCCATGTGGCTGAATCCGTCCAGATCCAAAGGATGGATATCGACTGACTTGTTGCTGTCCAGTTTAAGCCTGTCCGCATGCATATCCAGAATTTCATAACCGGCATCGCCGTATATTTTCACCAGACCAAATATCGTCTTATAGGTATTGATATCCGAGACCTTCATTAATTTGATCAAATCCCTGAACGTCGGCATGGCATCAAGCGAGCACTGATTCATTTCCTGATTAAAATTCACCATGATCGATCGAATGTTTGTTCGAGTAGTCTCAAGCACTTCGAACAGCGCTTTAAAATCTTCTTCCGGATTATTCATGGTTTCCAATGCTCTCGGTCCTGTGGCCGCCATGACCATGACTTGCAGAAGATTGACCTTGATGTACTCATCATCTTCTGGTCTTTCCGAAAAATTCCTTTCATTCATTTGTCTAACCAGATTTTTATAGACATCCAGCGGATAAGCATATTTTTGCTGACCGATTACTCTATAGAAATGTTTTAATGCTTCAGCATAGGGCACACCTACCGGCAATTTAAGAAATCGAAACTTTTCATCCCTTGGCGTTTCATAGCCTGAAGCCAGTTCGTTTTGTTTGTTGAGTTTGGCAAATTCGGAGCGGATTTTCGCGACATCCAGCACACTGGTGTCTGTCAAGACATCTTGTTTCTTCATGGCACCGGGGACAAAATAATCTCCCTTTCCAGAATAAGGATAGGTGGTGAGCTGCACCATGGTGGGAGCGGCGCCCATCATTTTCCCCACTTTGGCACTACTCTCAGCTTGCAGCTGTAGGACGACAAAATAAGGTTGGCCTTTGGAAACACCCTTGTAGATTGCCTGTATAGGATTTTTTTTATCGTGTAATCTGCCGTCATCATACAAATGACCGAATTCAGGATCGCCCGGCGAGATTAATTCAAATTGTGATTTTAATTTTTTATCATGCGGCGGATTGCTTTGTGTGCTGAACATGGCACCGACAATATCACTGGGCGGACTGCCAAACAAATCCAGCGTTTTGGGGAAGCTTTCACTAATATGCTGGCGCACGGGCGTCAAACGCATATCAGACGTGACCAGTTTATAGTCCTGATAACGGCAGGCGTAATATGCGCCATCCTGGCTCATATCCAGACGGTCCAGATTCAATATCTGTTCTTCCTTGTCAACAGCGCCATTCAAGATAAATAACGCCCTGTCCATGGCCAGTTTCATGTTTTTAATACCGTCAAATGGACAAACTGACGGTAACGTGCCCATATTGGCGAGGTTCTTGATTTCATCAATGAAATAGCGGTATGCCCCGAATAAATCATTGAAATCCGTTCTTGCGCCGGAGGCATGATGCTGACGCACCAAAGATACCCACCAGTTTCTTTCAGCGGCATCCATTTTCACCAAGGCATCAAGATTGGTTAAACCCTCAGGCGAGGTGAATGATGTAAAATCCTGGGTCTTGTCAAGAAAGATTTGCCTGAATTCCTGATAAAGATTCTTTTGTTTCAATTCCTCCATGCGGGTAAAAAACATCGCGACACTCTCAAGGCCGCCCTGCGCGAGTAGAGTTCCAATGCCGGTCAGATGCGAAGCGGTGAGATCAGGATACTGATTCAGATATTCTGTCAGCTGGCTTTTTAATTCGGATTTGCCTTCACCAAGTACCGCAATCAGGCCCAGCAAAATTTCTTTTTTTGTCTCTGCCGGGGTCTCCGGATTCATCAGGCGGTCAAACTGTTCAGCCGTGGCCTTGCCTTGCGGGATTTTTTCAGCTAGCGCACCAATATCACCATTCAATGCTTTCAAAAGATCTTCTTTCCCGGCCTTGCTGTCAAGAAAATGCAGCAACAAATCCCTGCCTGACGGAAGCGTTTTTTCTTTGGTGTCCACTGTCAGTGTTAATGGGTTGATTTTTTGTTTATGCTGCGCAATTAACCCGGCATCATATCTTAGTATTAATTGACCCGGCTGATCTTCCGTCTCTTGCTTTTGCAGATAAAACCCGGGCGGCAGATTATCAAACATTAATCCATAAGAAAAATCCGGATAATGGCGCAAAATTTCTTCCATGGCGGATTTTTCAACATGCGTGATTTTACACTCGAAATGCTCAGACGGCACTTCCATACGGCCGACCAGGTCGTACCAGATTTTCGCCAGTTGACTGCTCTCAATCTTTAACTGCCCCGCGAGCCCGCCAAGTTTTGTATCGATATTCTCTCTGGTGATCAATTCTCCTAACGGGGATTTATCCGATCCATCAGAGATAACAACCTGCGCGGCGGGTTTATACTCTTCCAGCATTTGTGCGCGCTTGCGCGCGAATTGCTGCTGTTGTTGCTGCTGTTGCTGTTGCTGCTGTTGCTGCTGTTGCTGTTGCTGCATTTTGGTGGCAGCTTTGGTGCCGTTAGCCAGATTGACTTTCGCGCGCCTGACGCGGCTGAGATCGACGGCTTGAGAAGTGGAAGTTTCCAGCTTGACCCCTTTGGCAACCTGATGCAGTTGCTGATTTCGGGAGAAAAGACGCTCAAGATTACGATTGTTTTCTTCAAAACCCTCGCCCTTGACAATAATCCTGCAAGGATATTTTTTCTGGTAAAGATAATGAAGCAACTCATCCAGCTGCGCCTTGTTTTCATTATCCACATCCAGGGTCAATTGAATGACAGTGTCTGGTTGATTATTGTAGATTGCTTCCAGAAATTCCGTGATTGACTTACTGTCATTCCTGATTGCCTGGCCATTATGATCGAGCGCGGAAACAATTTTTAAATGATTCAGTTTCGTTTGCGGCTCTGTGATTTGTCGATGAGAATCTGTCACATTCGCCCCCGTCTTGTCATTTATTCTTATTTAATTTGGCAATTATACATTTAGTATATACGACCAGAGGCGGGAACATTGTTGTTGGCGGCGTAGAATAAACCCAAACGCTTATTAATTGCTAATCATTTGATTATTAATCAAAAACTCCCGTCTTTGATCCCCGGCGGGATTTTCAGGCTGCGTGTAAATATTACCTGTAAAATCAGTAAGATAATGACATGAACCGGGTAAGGTGATGCTTAATCTTGCGAATTGCGGATAAGTATATCGCTGGAAACGCGCGGGAATTAGGGGGGATAAACAGCCCTTCGAGACGGACACTGACGTGTCCTCCCCAGGGTGAACGGAGTGGTGAAAATCCCGTTCGTGGTGAGGAGCCGCGCAAGCGCGGCGTCTCGAACCATGAACAGCATAACAGGAACGGAATTTTCAATCCCGCTTTAATACCACCCGATAAATCCATGCGCACAGCATAAATGTCACGATAATGCTTAAGACACCGGCAAATGACATATATTGTTCCGGCATGAGACGCAAGGCATCCGAGCTTTGCTTGATGGCAAACGGAATGGCCAGCATCACGCCCATTAGCGATGCGCCAGCCACAATACCGCAGCACAACAACAAACCGCGATGACGGTGAGCATTCATTTTAATTTCAGTCTCCGGTTCACCGCGATGACGGTGATAAATACTGTCGAGACGGAACTGAACAAGATAAGCCAGTATGCCGCCGATAACACAGGGCACGGAGCTATCCAGAGGGAGATAAATACCCAGACCTACGGCAAGCACAGGCAAACGCGTACCATAATGTTTTTTAAGAAGCTCATCAATCACGATGCAAATAACCGCAATCAAGGCGCCTATGCCTATCATGTTCCATTGCAGCTGATGACTGAATACTCCCTTGGCCACTGTTGCCATCAAGCCGGCCTGCGGCGCAGCGAGCATTTGCGCCGGATTCATGTCTGGCCGCGGGAAAACGCCGCCTATGCCGTAAGCGTTATACAACAATTGCAGGATAGGCGGAATAACAAACGATGACACCACCACGCCCAAAATCAGCATGGTCTGCTGCTTCCAGGGAGTTGAGCCGACAATCTGGCCAACTTTCAAATCCTGCATGGTGTCATTAGAAATCGAGAGTGCCGCGCCTATCACCACCATGCTGCCAATGGCGACTACCGACCCTATCATTTCCTTGGTCTGGCTGTCCCACTCTGTAAAACTAAAAAATGCCATGAAAACCAGACAAATGATCAGAAGCGCTGAAACCAGCAGACCGGACACGGGACTGTTGGTCGAACCAATCAATCCGGCGAAATAAGCCATGATGGAACAAAAGGCAAACCCGCCGACCAGGATATAAAACGTGCCAAAGCCGGACAGAAAATAGCGGAAACCCGGCGCGATATTGAATTCAGATGGAATAATGGAATTGGCAATGAGAAAAAAGATAGGGATCAACAGCACAAGCGCGGAAATAAAAACATAATGAATCGGAATATCGCGTTCGGTGCGCAATGTATCCGTCTGCTGGCCCACGCGAATTTGTCTGACCGCCGCAAAAGACATGGCCATGCTGTGAATGACCGGTTTGAACAAGGTGGACAAAGTCCACAATCCGCCAATCAACATGGTGCCCACCCCCATATAGCGGATGTGGGATTTCCAGATAACCATGGCCATCTGATTTGCGGTTTCCGCATCGGGCAAGCCATAAACATACGAAAGCACGGGTACGCCCGCCAGCCAGCCGATAGCGATACCAACCAGAAGGCTCAGCGCCACATTAATACCGACAATATATCCTGCCGCGATCAAGGCCGGTGACAAACCCAGGCCAAATCCGAAGATGGCGGCGGATGATTTCACCCAATATTGAAAAGTATCCGTGAGAATCTGAAACCCGGATTGAAACAGCGCGATGACGCCGCCAATCAATCCTCCAAAAACCAGCTGGCGCAAATCGCCTTCTTCGCGCTTGGCGCTCGCTTTCAGCACGTTGCCTATGGCCACGGCTTCAGGGTAACGCAGCGTTTTGTCCTGCAATAAAGCCCGGCGCAGCGGGATGGTAAATAACACTCCCAGTCCGCCGCCCAGCAGGCTGGTAATGACGGTCTGCCAGTAATTGAAGCGGTCCCACACATGCAAAATAATCAGCGCGGGCAGGATAAATGCGATTCCCGCGGTAAGGGCTTCACCGACTGAAGCCATGATTTGCACCATGTTATTTTCAAGAATATTGGAGTTGCGAAAGAAGCGTAAAATACCCATGGAAATGACCGCGGCCGGTATGGATGCCGACACAGTCACGCCGACCTTCAGGCCAAGAAAGGCGTTGGCCGCCGCGAGTACCACTGTCAGTATCACGCCTAGCACCAGGACTCTTATCGTAATTTCGGGCAGGGAAACATTTGCTGGTATGATGGGTTGGTCGCTGTCCTGTCCGGTTATTGCATCACTTGATTGGATATTTCCCGCCATGTTTTATCCTCACTCATTCAATTGTTCTTGTTGTGTCATTTATTTAAAGCCGTACCATTGGTCCAGCAATGCGTGCAGTTCGCTTAACCCCCGCCCTTTCAAAGCGGAGAAGACTTGGAAAGTAACAGAATTGCGATACCCCGTCAAAGCGGCTTTGGTTTCCCTCAGGGTTTGCGCGACCTGGCTGTTGGTCAGCTTGTCCGCCTTATTCAGCAGAATATGCACCGGCAAGCCCCGGTGATCGCAATACTCCAGTAATTTCACGTCTAATTCCTTGAAAGGATGACGGATATCCATCACCAGTATCAAGCCTTTGAGACACGCCCTGTCACTAATATACTGGTCTACCGTTTTTTGCCACTTGAGCTTGGCGGCCAGCGGCACCCTGGCATACCCGTATCCGGGTAAATCCGCGATGCGGCGCCCGGGGTCCAGAACGAAGATATTGATCAGCTGGGTCCTGCCAGGCGTTTTGCTGACCCGGGCCAGGTTTTTGCTTTGCGTAATCCGGTTCAGGACACTGGATTTGCCAGCATTGGACCGGCCAACCATGGCGACTTCAACCCCTTCATCCGGGGGCAATTGCTGCATTGCTGCGGCGCTAATAAGAAAATAAGCTTTTTGATACTGTCCAGTCATATTAGAATACGTCACTCATATTTTTAATTGATAATTTTCGACATGATACTCAATTCGCTCAATCCAGCACAGCAAGAAGCGGTGCGCGCGCCGCTGGGCCATCAATTGGTGCTTGCCGGTGCCGGCAGCGGCAAGACCCGCGTGCTGACACACCGTATCGCGTGGCTCGTTGAAAATGAAAAGATCGCTCCATCCCGTATCCTGGCGGTAACCTTTACCAACAAGGCCGCCAATGAAATGCGCGCGCGCATTGAAAAAATGCTGCATGTGCCGGCAAAAAGCATGTGGATAGGGACATTTCACGGCCTGTCTCACCGCTTTCTCCGTGCCCACTGGCAGGAAGCGGGATTGCCGCAGTCTTTCCAGATCCTTGATTCGGACGATCAGTTTCGCATGATTCGCCGTGTCATTCATGCGCTCAACCTGGATGAAGACCGCTTTCCGCCCAAGGAATCACAATGGTTCATCAATGCGCAAAAGGAAGAATGCCGCGAGCCGCACCAGGTTGAAGTCCGCGACTTTACCGTCCAGACCCAGATCCGCATCTATCAGGCATACCATGAAGCCTGTCTGCGCGCCGGCGTCATTGATTTCGCGGACCTGCTCCTGAAAACCTACAAACTTCTGCTGACCAACGCTGAATTGCGCGCACACTACCAGGACCGTTTTCGCTGCCTGCTGGTGGATGAATTCCAGGATACCAATACCATACAGTACGCCTGGCTGAAATTATTCGCCGGCGACTCCAACTCGGTCATGATTGTGGGTGATGATGACCAGTCCATATACGGCTGGCGCGGCGCGCGCATCGAAAATATCCAGCGCTTTTCCAAGGACTTTGCCGGAGCCAGGATCATCCGCCTGGAACAAAACTACCGCTCGACCGGCACCATATTAAAAGCCGCCAATGCGTTAATCTCGCAGAATGCCGGCCGCCTAGGCAAAAACCTGTGGACCGAAGGCAAGGACGGCGAACCCATCACGGTTTATGCCGGCTTCAATGAAACAGACGAAGCCTTTTTCATCGTCAACCGCATACGAGAATTAAAACAGAAAAGTGATCATGTCTTGCGGGAAATGGCCGTTCTCTACCGCTCTAACGCGCAGTCGCGCGTCATCGAAGAAGCGCTCATGCAGTTTGGCATCCCGTATCGCGTCTACGGCGGGCTGCGTTATTTTGACCGGCAGGAAATCAAGGATGCCCTCGCCTATTTGCGTATCATCGCAAACCGCTCGGACGATCCGGCGTTTGAACGCATTATCAACACTCCCGTACGCGGCATCGGCGACCGCACACTCGTTTCCATACGCGAACACGCGAAAAGCCATGCCCTCACGCTATGGGACGCCTTGCTGCAGCTGATAGAACAGAAACATTTTTCCACCCGCGCGGAAACCGCGCTGCTCTCCTTTGTCAACCTCATCAACACCATGACGGAGCGGACGCTGGCGCTTGAATTGCACAAGCAGGTTGAATATGTATTATACGCCAGCGGATTGATTGAACATTACCGCAAGGAAAAAGGTGAAAAAGGCTTGACCCGCCTTGAAAACCTGGAAGAACTGGTTAACGCCGCGCATCAGTTTTCACAAGACGGCGTCACCGACGACATGCCGCCGCTCGCCGCCTTTCTCGCTTATGCCGCCCTGGAATCCAGTGATGAACAGGCGGATGCGTATGACGACTGCGTGCAGCTCATGACTCTGCATTCAGCAAAAGGTCTGGAATTCCCCGTGGTGTTCCTGGCGGGCTGTGAAGAAGAATTGTTCCCGCATTACCTTTCCATGAACGACCCCAAAGCGATTGAAGAAGAGCGCCGGCTTTGTTATGTCGGCGTGACACGCGCCATGCGCAAACTCTATATGACATACGCGGAAGTCAGGCGCACCTACGGCAAGGAAGCTTATCACCGGCCATCGCGGTTTTTGCATGAAATCCCCGCGGAACTCATTGATGAAATACGCTTCCGCACCAAGACAGCCCGGCTCGGTAACCATGCGCAAGCTTATTCTTCCGGCACAGGCGGAAATCATTTCACAACCGCTGCCGAAACACAAAATGCTTTCCGCGTTGGACAGGAAGTGCGTCACCGGATTTTTGGCGAAGGCATCGTTCTGGATTGCGAAGGCGACGGCGAAGACATGAAAGTCAAGGTGCGCTTTGCGAATGTCGGCACCAAGGTACTGATTGCGAGTTACCTCAGCGCGAAATGAGTTTTATTTCTTCAGGCATGCCGGCTCAGGGCAGACTTTTTGAATATTTCCGGATGCCAGCTAAAAACATGCTGGCATGACAGCGCAGCTGATTCTAGAGGGACAGTGACTCACCGATCTGATTAATGAGACCGATCAAATGATTTTCTTTTCCATCAAAGCTGCTATTTACAGTGATTGAAATGAGCGTCTGCCGTTCAGGATAATAAAAATAGATAGCGCGATAACCCAGCGTCATTCCCTGATAAATGTAATAACTGGTGTTGAACCCTGGCCCGAACTGCGCGCGAATACCCAGTCCAAAACCCACCGGGTCGTTCACCGACAGTGTGGCCACCGGGCGTCCGCTTTGTTGTGAAATCAGTGTTTTCATTTCCAGCAATTCAGATTCGGTCAGAACCAGGTCGGGCGTAAACAGGGATTTTATCCAGACAGCCATGTCCGCACTGTTTGATATCATGCCGCCGGCAGCATCCATATATGACAGGCTATATTCAGTGACATCTTCTCCACGGGGTATGTAATCATGAAACCCCTTTTCAAACTGATACCCCCGCACCAGCCTGGAAAAAACACGATGACCGGGATAATGTGCTACATAATAAGTATTTTTCAAGCCCAAGGGTTTAATGAGCCGGCGTCTGATTTCATGACCTGTGGTATGTCCGGTCAGTTTTTCAATCAGCATCCCCAGTAAAAGATAATTGGTATTTGAATACAGATAACCCGCTCCAGGGCTAAAGCGCAAGGGATGTTGATACATCCGGTCAACCCAGAATGACGGGCTGTGCCTGCGATAGGGATGCGCGGCAAAGTCTGAGAACATATCCCGGTCAGTAATATAATCCGGTATGCCGCTGGTCATGTTCATCAACTGTTTCACACTGATTCCACGCCACTTCGAATATTGCGGAAAAAACTTGTCCACAGGATCATCCAGTCTAAAGTGATTTTCCGGATCACGCGCAAGCTGCAACAAGACGGCGGCGATGAATGATTTGGTCAAACTGCCGACCTGAAACAGGCTGGAGGCATCCACTGTCTTTTCCTGTTCAGTACTGACTGTGCCTGAATAAACTGTCAAAGGGTGTGTGATCCGGGCGGAATCAACAGTGACCGCCAGACCACTGATGTGTTCTTCCACACGATGCTCCCGCAAGAATTGATCCGCCAGGAATTGCAGGCTGATGTGATCTGACGCTTCATCCGCCATGACCAAACAGGGGATCAAGAGCATGAATATAAAGTGTATTATTTTTAACATCTTTATGAATTGATTATGATTAACTAGATAGCATAATATCATTTTGTGATTATTTTTTTAACTACTTATTAAATCAATGAGAGAGAAACTGTATTTAAAGGAAGTGTAAAGCCGTCCATGGTTCGAGACGCCGCTGACGCGGCTCCTCACCACGAACGGGATTTTCACCATCGTTCGCCCTGAGGAGGCACGCAGTGCCGTCTCGAAGGGCCTGTCCTGAGGAGGATACGTCAGTGTCCGTCTCGAAGGGGCTGTCCTAAGGATGACAGAGAGATGATGTTGTGATAGAACACCACAAACGGTGGCAACACCTATAAACGGCAATGAATCAATTTCAACCTGATAATACTTTCAGACTCAACCATGTATTCGATTTTAAAAAAAATCTTCTTCGCCCTGGATCCGGAAACAGCTCATTATGCCGCGCTAAAGAGTCTGGACCTGGCAAAACGCTCCGGTTTGTCCCGCTGCCTGAAAAACCAGCCTCTGCGCCCGGTCACGGTAATGGGACTCTCGTTTCCTAACCGGATTGGGCTTGCCGCTGGTTTTGACAAGAACGGGGATTATATCGACGCCCTGGCTGAGCTAGGCTTCGGATTCATCGAAATCGGCACTGTGACTCCCAGGCCCCAACCCGGCAACCCCAAACCCAGACTGTTCCGCCTGGCGGAACAGCAAGGCATCATCAACCGGATGGGATTCAACAACAAGGGGTATGATTACGTCGTAAAACGGCTGGAAAAGACGGATTATCGCGGAATATTAGGCATCAACATCGGCAAAAACAAGGATACGCCGCTGGAAAACGCCATAGATGATTATTTGCTGGGTTTCAGGACATTCTGGAAATACGCGAGTTACATCACCATCAATGTTTCATCGCCCAACACACCCGGACTGCGTGATTTGCAGCACAGTGATTTTCTCGCGCGATTATTGTGCGTGCTTAAACAGGAACAGCATGCTGTTTTTCTGAATGAGAAAAAACATGTGCCTCTGGTGTTAAAAATATCACCGGACCTGACTGATAACGAACTGGCTGACATTGCTGAAATCGCCATCAGGGAAAAAATCGAAGGCATTATTTCCACGAATACGACCATACACCGTGAAGGCGTGGAAAATTCGCCTTATGCGCATGAACCTGGCGGATTGAGCGGCCTGCCCCTGTTCAAGCGCAGCACTCTTCTCACTTCGCGGCTGCATAAGTTTGTTCAAGACCGCATTCCTATCATCGCATCCGGCGGCGTCATGGACACACGCACCGGAAAGGAAAAACTGAATGCCGGTGCGCAATTATTACAGGTTTACTCAGGATTTATTTATAGCGGCCCCGACATTATCAGTCAGCTGGCACTGATGGATTAAATTAATCATCAGATTGCCGCCACAGATTCTTCCTTCCATAATTAATATGGAAGGAAGTATTTAACGATAGTGACCGGGAGCGTTTATTCAACCGTGACGGATTTAGCCAGGTTTCTGGGCTGATCAACATCCGTACCCTTTAGCACCGCCACATGGTAAGCAAGCAGTTGAAGCGGTATGGTGTATAAAATCGGAGCCAGGGCGGCATGCAGGCAAGGCATGGCGATAATATGGGCGCCCGCAAACGAATCCTGATCAAACAAATGGACTTGATCAGTCAGGACATAAAGCTTGCCTCCGCGCGCGCGTACTTCCTGAAGATTGGAAAGACTTTTTTCCAGCAGTTCGCCGCCGGGCACGGTGGAAATCACCGGCATGTTAGTGTCAACCAGAGCGAGAGGGCCGTGCTTGAGCTCGCCGGAAGGATAACCTTCCGCGTGAATATAGGAAATTTCCTTCATCTTCAGCGCGCCTTCCATCGCAACGGGATACAAGGCGCCCCTCCCTATAAATATCGCGTGTTCCTTGTTCATCAGCGCGCGGGCCCAGTTCACGATCGCGGCATCCTGCTGCAACACTTTTTCCACTAATGCCGGAACACGCCGCAGCTGGGCAACCAGCTCGACTTCCAACTGAGTGTCTGCCGTCCGCTTTTGTCTCAAGGCAAGCACAAATAAAAACAAGGCGGTTAATTGCGTGACAAAAGCCTTGGTTGAAGCAACACCGATTTCAACACCGGCGCGGGTCAGAAATTGCAAATCCGCTTCGCGCGTCATGGAACTGCCCGGAACATTACAAATGGCAAGAGTGCTGAGATAATCCATTTTCCTGGCCAGCCGCAATGCAGCCAGTGTATCCGCGGTTTCGCCCGATTGAGACAAGGTCACAAACAAACTGTTTTTGGAGGGCGCAATTTTTCTGTAACGGAATTCGCTGGCCACTTCCACTGTGCATGGTATGTCAGCCAGTGATTCCAGCCAGTATCGCGCCACCATCGCAGCATGGTAGCTGGTTCCGCAAGCAACGAGCTGGATATGTTCGACTTGTGAAAAAATCGCATCTGCTCCAGGCCCAAAAATTGCGGGTAACACATGATCATCCGTCACCCTTCCTTCGAGACAGGACGCAATCGCTTCCGGCTGTTCCATGATTTCCTTTTTCATGTAATGCCTGTACTCACCCCGTTCGACCGCATCATGGCTGATGGACAAGGTATGCTGCTCACGTTTGACTTCTTGCATGTCCATGTTAAAGATTTTGATATCTTCCAGCGTGATATCAGCCATATCATTATCTTCGAGATAAATAAATTGCTGCGTCACTGACAAAAGGGCCAGCGGATCGGAAGCAATAAAGTTTTCACCCTGGGATTTGCCTATGACCAGGGGGCTTCCCTGCCGCACCGCGACTAACCGTGACGGGTCATGTTTGGAAATAATACCAAGCGCATACGCACCTTTTAATTCCATGACAGCGGCGCGGACAGCGGCTAGCAAATCCTGATTTTTCTTGTAGTTTTTATGTATGAGATGGACTACCACTTCCGTATCCGTATCAGAATGAAAACAATAGCCATCGCGCTGCAGTTGATCACGCAACACCGAATGGTTTTCAATGATGCCGTTATGAACCAGTGCAAATTCATCGTGGGAAACGAAGGGGTGGGCGTTTTTCTCGGAAGGAACGCCGTGAGTTGCCCATCTGGTATGGGCGATGCCGGTCTGTCCCTGAAACAGATGGTCATGCATGACACTTTCCAGCTCCCGCACCTTGCCAGCCACGCGCAAGCGTTTAAGCTGGTAGTGAGCGTCGATGACAGCCACTCCCGCCGAATCATAACCCCTGTATTCAAGTTTTTTGAGACCATCTATCAATAGCTTGGCTATTGGCCTTTTCGCTACCGCTCCAACGATACCGCACATGAAATCTGTTCCTTAAATGAAGGTTTGCACAGCTGAAAAAATGTCAGCCATTATAGCTTGCGGTAATCCAGGATGGGAAGGGCGTCGCAGCCTGACGGCCGGATTGATCAACCGGTTTGTGTCCGTGTGAGTTGACGGTTGGCAGCCAAGTCCGTTTCATTCATTAGTTTCAAAGGCTTATGAGCCAGCTCCTGATATCTGTCCGAGCACCGCTGCAACAGTGACGCCTCCTGCTCCATTCTATGCTCGTATTGCGCTTTCAACCGGGTATTCTGGTCTTTTTCCACCATGATGCGATATTGCTCTTTATAAGGAGCAGCCGTTTCAACTTCCGCGACAGCAGCTTCAAGAATGACAGGCTTGTTTTTCCCCTTGATTTCCTTGAGCAGTTCCGAACCCCAATTGATTTCTTCCACGCCTGAATCCTTTTGCGCGCGCATGTCATTGATGCAGCCCAGGCATATTTTAAATGCCGCGGCGATAGCCTGGTTTTGCGGCAGTTTCGTGATGGCGTCTTCCATGGTAGGCAGCTGATAACTCTTTTCATCCGCGATTTTTTTGTCATCTGCCATTTTCACGTCGTTCGCCGTTTCCCGATCATTTTCCTGCTCCCGGGCATTCTTCAGTTGCCCAGTAAACGCGTTGGACAACTCCCGAATTAACAACGGCGGAGGCGGTGATGAATACGCATAGACTAAAATAGCCTGGGCTTGTTCGCTGCGCACATTCACCACGCGATATTCCCTGGTAATGGCGTCCCGGACATACAAGGGTGTTTTCGCGGCTTCCAGTTTTTGAGTCACTGCCTGGACCCGCTTTTGAATGCCTGTCTGCCAGTTCCGCAAATTTTGCACTTCATCGCGTTCAAGATGCGTCAGTTTCACATCAAGGGTTTCAATTTTTTCCTGCAAATCTTGAATGACTGACCAACACTTTTCCGCAATGATTTTAATTTCATCGGAATTATACCGCTGCAAATCCCCAAACAGCATTTTTCCCTGTAACGGCTCCGGACGCGCGAAAAATTCCTTTTGCCGCAGACTTTCCCGTTCGATACTGTCTTTGAGCTCTTCTCTCTCTTTTTCATCCAGCTCGATGCGATGCTGCAAATAACGTTCTATCAATTTTAACATGACCAAATCAATCGCCATGCCGGCAATCAGCATATTCATCATGTCTCTATAAGCAGGGGATCGGGGATTTTGTAATGCAAGAGCCAGATCTTCGGGCGTTCGAGGTTCGAAAACCCGGCGTATATATTCTTCCTCCCGCGAGACTTGCGCTCCGCCAGCCGGTTGTGCCGCCGGATCACTAATGAGTTGAGAGATATTTGTTGTCTTGTGCAGCGCCATAATCATGCCACGCTAACTGACTTATTTTTTAAGTATAGCAAATGATAAGGGAATCAAACGGTGTGGCCGGCGTTTTCCATGCTCTTGAATGCGTTGGTAAAAAAGCGTTTGGCCGCGTGTAGGGATTATTTTGAGAATGCTCATTGAACCGTGTCAGTCCAATAAACATTCTCATTATTTTTGGGATTCTGGCAGAGGACGCTGCCAGTGATCGATGGTTTGCTGGGGCGCGCGGGACAGCGTCAGTTTATCCGGCGGCGCATCATGTATGATGGTAGATCCCGCTCCTATGGTTGCGCGCGCACCAACCGTGACTGGCGCGACAAGCTGGGTACACGATCCGATGAATGCGTTATCGCCTATGATAGTCCGATGTTTATTGACGCCGTCATAATTACAGGTAATCGTACCGGCGCCGATATTGACCTGGCGGCCGATTTTGCTGTCGCCTATGTAACTCAGATGATTGATCTTGGTGCCTTCCGCAATCCGGCTTTTTTTAACCTCCACAAAATTGCCAATATGCACCTTGCCGCCAAGCTGTGTGCCGGGACGGACTCGCGCAAACGGTCCGATCACGCACTCGTCCGCGATTTGCGCGCCGTCTATCAATGAATGCGGCCTGATTTCCACATTTTCCCCTAAAGTGGTATCGCGCAGAATGGTATGCGCGCCTATCAGGCATCTGTCGCCTATCACCACGCGTCCTTCCAGGATAACATTGACATCAATGACGACGTCACGGCCAATCCGCACTTCTCCGCGTATATCCACCCTCTCCGGATCAAGCAAGGTCACCCCCTGGCGCATCAGATTCTCAGCGGCTTCCCGCTGGTAGAAGCGTTCAAGACGCGCAAGCTGAATGCGGTCGTTGACACCCAGGATTTCTTCTGTTTTCGCGGGCTGCACCGCCTGCACAGGGATGGACTCATTGACAGCAAGCGTTATGACGTCTGTCAAATAGTATTCACCCTGGGCATTGGTGTTCCCCAGACGCGGCAACCATTTTTTAAGGTGTGATCCCTGCAGTAAATAAATCCCCGGATTGATTTCCGTGATGGCCCGCTCTGTTTCGGTCGCGTCTTTTTCTTCCACAATGCCCACGATTTGGTTATGGGCATCGCGCAGGATACGGCCGTATCCTGCCGGATCCGGCAAGCGCGCGGTGATCATTCCCAAGCCCTGAGCGGGTGTCGCGGCGATCAGCTTGTTCAGCGTATTCACTGAAATCAGCGGCACGTCACCGTAAAGCACCAGGACCCGATCCTGATCCTTCACTGCCGGCATGGCCTGAAGCAGCGCGTGGCCTGTTCCCAGCTGTTCCTTTTGTTCCACCCAGCTTGCGTCCTGCTCTCCCAGCTGGTCTCTCAGGATTTGCCCCTGATGGCCATACACGATGACAGGCTTTTTCCCCGGCGCCACAGCAAGCGCGGTATCAATTACATGTTTTAACAGCGGCTTGCCGGCCAGCGCATGCATCACCTTGGGTAAACTGGAATGCATGCGCTTGCCTTGTCCGGCAGCCAGAATGACGACTTGAATAGTCATGAGTAACAGGCCTTATTAAACTCGCAATGGTTCATCATTATAACGACAGTGAGAATAGGTAAAAAGCTTGTCATACAGCTGTCATTAAACCAGCCTGGTTCCTGGCCCGTTTTGTCTTTCAATTGCCGGTTCTCGCTCCTGGTCGGTCATCGCAGGGCGCGGGACAAGGAGGGTCAATCCGGTTTGATAAAGAGAGGGTGACACAGCCGGACGCGGACGCTCAGCCTCGACGGACGCCGGCTCGGAAGGCGCAGGAGCAGGAGAAGAAGAATGAAAACTCAGACCCGAACTGACTTTCTGCCGGCGCTTTGCGGGAGAAGACGAGGATGACTTGGGCTTGTGAGAATCAACCGCCTGGTCGAGAAAATCATCATGTGTTCTTTTAGGGGTGTGCGATGAAGTTCGCGACCTCCTGACCCACGTGATTTTCCGGCCATTCACAAGAACAGTCCCATCCGGATTGAATTGCGCGCTTCTCAGGCTGGCGGAAGAAACCGGATTGTCCGTTCCGGCAAAAACATAATTTCGACGGCAAAATGCATCAAGTGTGATGACTTTTCCATCCACTTCCACTTTCGCCTTTAGTGTATCGTGATTCTTACGACGCTTTTTTGAAGCAGGTAAAGGCGCGGCATCATCAAACAACCGTTCAGGCCCTGGAACAGAATCCGGTACTCGCCGTGCGTCAGGAACCGCCGTCCGCGCTGTTTCTTCTCCAGATAATCTGTATGCAGCCAATGGGGAGGGCGCCGGGTTGGGTGTAGCCGGTGAAGAAACATGGTTGATATCGCCAAGGATAGCGGCCATGAAATCCTCCGGCGAACCGGAATCCGGTCCATTCAGGCTTGACGCTGCCACCGGCATGGACTCGAATAATTCGGAGAAAAGAGAGTCTTGTTCAATTGAACCATCAAGCGCGTACGAGTCACCGGCAAAACTGGCAGAAACCGTGCCAGGCTGCGGCGGTAAAACTCCGCTTCCTGATCTCTGCAAGGCGGGATCTTCGCCAAACTGAAAATATTCCTTTCTTTCGCTGGCTCCGTCATCGAGCTCATATGCCGGAAAAAAATCGGGTAACGAATCAAAGTTTTCATCAAAATCCAGAAATGGATATTCACGAAGATAATCAAACCGGGTGTCATCGATATTAAAGTCATATTCCGGATTTATATTATTGCGATTATTGCGTAACACAGCGAAACTCCCCTTATTTTATAATGTTGACAATAAATTATAGGCTGAACTCGCTGGAAACCAGTTCCAGCTTCTTGATGAAATGCTTCATTTGCTCATCTTCGGCGATCTTTTGGTCTACCGCGAGAAAAGCCACGTGTTCCAGACGATCGGAGATGGCCTTGATCATGAAGGAATAATCACTGATTGGACGTATTTTCCCTTGCTCGCTCACGACCAGAATAGGGTCATCCTCGCCGCTGTATGAGCGATGCGGGCTTTGTATCAGCATCAGCTGCCAATCCTGCATGGCATCGCGGCGGCCTGACTTGAACACCTTTAATTCATTTTCAATGGCGGGCAGTTCGGCATGATTCAACATCACAATCTTTGGCATCTCCCTGCGCTGCAAGCGTACCGCGATTTCACAACAGGAACTGCCATCGTTCACTTCCGCGAGCTGCTTGATAAGCGCAAACACATCGTAATCACACAACTCCTTATAGGAAGGGTAATTTTGTTCGATAAATTCGCGTTTGAAAGCATCCGCGTTACGTGAATTCTCCACCGACTGATTGAAACGATTGGCCGCGATAAGAAATTTTCCCAGACGGGTATGCCGGATGTCCGCGTAAGCCCCATGATATTCAAGATTTTCAGCCAGATTCGCCAGCAGCTGCACCAACAGGGATTCCAGCGCAAGTTTTTTCTGGGAATGATAGATGTTGCGGGTCATCAGGCGCCGCGCCATCAGATAATGCTCCACCGCGCCAATGCCTTTATGAGTGATGCCCAGCCGCTCACCGTCGCCGGACTCGACTATCGCCATGCAGTGCAGCATCCAGCGAAAATCAAACTCGCCATATTTTACGCCGCAAAAATGACTGTCGCGCAACAGATAATCAAGACGGTCCGAATCCATCTGCGAAGAAACAATGTCCGCCAATACATTTTTGGTCGAGGGGGTATGCATGATCATTTCGGCGATGACGCGAAACTTGTCTTCGGTAAGATGGTAGCGGGGATTTTGCCGGTTATAATGCTGGAAAAACTCCTTGGTGCCGTAATCCGCGAGAAAAAATGGCGTCCAGTCTTCGTGTCTGATCAGCTTTTCATGAAAAACACCTTCGAAAGCATGTGAAAAAGGCCCATGCCCGATATCATGCAGCAGGCATGCAATCATCACCAGTTGCCGCTCTTCATCCGCGAGGCCGATCTTGTGCGCGATCTGGCTCGCGACATAGCTGCAACCCAGGCAATGGTTGAAACGGGTATGCACGGCCCCGGGAAAAATGAAATCCCCCATTCCCAGCTGTTTGATATGCCGCAGGCGCTGAAAATTGGGACTGTCTATGAATGGCTTCACCCAGGCATCTTCGATGGAAGTGAATTGCATGGTGCCATGCACAGGATCTTTGATGACGTGAAACAAGTTGTTCATGATTATACGTTTCCCAGTGCTTCCAGCGCCTGTTGATAAGCTTCATAGATGGCTTCGTCAAAGCAGACAAACAACACTTGTTCGACTTCCGGATGCAGCTCCAGAAACTGCGTGGTTTCCTTGACGGCGATCATCGCCGCCTGGGAGGCGGGAAAGCCGTAAATACCGCAGCTGATGGCAGGAAAGGCAATGCTTTTTACCTGGTGCTCCTGGGCCAGTTTCAGGCTGGAAGCATAACACGACGCCAATAATTTATGTTCGCCTTTTGCTCCGCCGCGCCATACCGGCCCAACGGCATGAATGATATATTTTGCGGGAAGCTTATGTCCCCTGGTAATTTTTGCCTGCCCGGTCGGGCATCCTCCTAACGCCGCGCATTCTGCCTGCAATTCAGGGCCCGCAGCGCGGTGTATAGCACCGTCCACCCCCCCGCCGCCCAGCAAAGTGCTGTTGGCTGCATTAACGATGGCATCCACTTCCAGTGCGGTGATATCACCTTTCACTAGCTGAATCTTATTTTTGGTCATACTTAACCCATTTTATTTTTCATTCTGACGAGAGTCTGGCATTGAAGACAACCATAGCATAAGATCGCACAAATTTTCCGGCTTGTCATGGATTGGGAAACCGGACCCTGGCGCGGCCGTGCATGCAGCCGCGGCGACCCGCGTTGAACATTTTGACGTTAAACGGATTTTTTATTGGCCGCAAACCGGCCGGATTATAACTTTTCACAATATATATATCAGGAGCACTGCCATGACTGCCGCCACGTCCGCTTACCCTGTCGCAGCCGATTCACATTCAGGCCATCAAGCCGCAAACACGAAAGAACCCCTGATTCTGGTGCTGAAACAAGGCGAGAATTTATTTGAAAGCCTGCTGCGCTTCGCCAGGGAGGCACGGCTTCAGTCCGCCGCGTTGAACGGATTGGGCGGCCTGTCTGATATCACCGTGGCATATTATAATCTGGATACAAAGCAATATCAGACCCGATTATTCACCGGCATGTATGAACTGATTTCGCTCAACGGCAACATCTCGTTCTTTGAAAACAACCCTTTTCTTCATATTCATGCCGCTCTGGGATCTAAGGATTATTCCGTTTACGGCGGCCATATCATGGACGCAACCGTCAATCCCTCCGCGGAAATCACCCTCATTCCCCTGCCCGGCCGAATCGAAAGAGCCTATGATGAGGTGACCGGCCTGAAAATCATGTGCCCTATCAAATGAACATGCCGCTAATGAAAAGACGTTCATAGATTCATGGAACTGCGCCAGTCTTTAAGCATGACAGATGAGCGACTGGATTTCAGGATGAAATCCTTGCCACATGGATGTGGCGTTTGGAGCGAAGTAGTCATGCTTAAAGACTGGCGCAGTTCCATGAACATTCTTGTTAATAACGATGGAATGGCCTGGTTGTCACAGATTACGACATATCTCTTCACAGAAGAGATTTTGAATCTGCCGCGGCGTTCAGCGCAATGCGTTCCAGCACAGAATAGGCCGATCCTTCCGGCTGCGGCTCGCTGCGAAACAGCACGACTTCTCTCACCGGCAGAATTTCAAACTTTGGCACTTCGCATTCATTTAAAAATCCAAGATTGATGCCATGAGGCTGCTTGATTCGCCCCAGCGTCAAATGCGCACGAAATGGACGACTTTCAATTTCATAGCGTGTCGCCTTAATGCCTTCGCCTATCTGGCTGGACAAGCTGAACAAACCCTCTTGTGGAAAAACATCCAGAACAATCACGCGCGGGCGGTAGGGATTGGGAAACAAATGCAGTGATCCCAATGAAATCTGCAAGCTGTTCATGGTCTTTTCTATCCTCGCGCGCACGTTCTCAATCAGCGCTGGCAAATGCTCGGTCTGCACTTCCGCAAGAAACTGTAATGTGATATGGAGATTTTCCGGCCTGGTCCAGCGAATCCCGTGCGTTCTGGATTTTTTCTTGAGCACGGCGATAAAACCACCCAACTTTTCCCTGGCAGACTCCGGCAGATCAACCGCGAAAAAAATCCGGATAACGGGAGGCAACATCATTCCATTTCTCCTGATGATTGATTAAGATGTTTGATGCCAGGATGGCGATCACACATTTTAATCTGCGGCCTTTAGTATATCCCGCTTATAACCAGCCTGACACCCCCGGCCTTGCCGGGCCGTGATTTTTCTGATAAGCGGCCGCACGGTTTGTTATACTATGAGACGCGGAATAAAAAGCTATCGTTCCCCTGCCGGCACTGGTTGGCGCAAACAGAAAGTTTTGGGATGGTCAAGTCAAATTAGTCAAACAGGATTGCAATATGGTTAAAAAACGTGGTCTAGGTAAGTCGTTAGATGCCTTGCTTGCTTATAAAAGCTCGGAACCTCAAACGTCTGTTGATCCGGATGACACCAGCCATGAAAAATTGGCCCGGTTATCAGTCGACTTGATCCAGCGCGGCAAGTACCAGCCCCGGCGTGAAATGGATTCGCAAGCTCTCGAGGATCTGGCCAACTCCATTCGCGCGCAAGGCATCATCCAGCCGCTGATCGTGCGCCCGGTGGGAGAAAAATTCGAGATCATCGCGGGCGAGCGCCGCTGGCGGGCCGCCCAGCTTGCCGGATTGTCCGATGTGCCCGTCATCATTCGCCAAATACCCGATGAAGCAGCCATTGCCATGGCGCTCATTGAAAATATTCAGCGTGAAAATTTAAATCCCATAGAAGAAGCGGCAGCTCTGGAACGATTGATACAGGAGTTTGGCATGACGCATCAGCAAGTCGCCGAAGCCGTGGGCAAGTCCCGTGCCAGTGTAACCAATTTATTGCGTTTGCTCGCTCTTCCCGAAGAAGTCAAAAACATGCTGGAACGCGGTCTGCTGGAAATGGGACATGCCAGGACCTTGATCACCTTGCCGGAATCCGCGCAGCTGGAAGCAGCCGAACTCATCATTTCCCGCGGCCTTTCCGTGCGGGAAACAGAAACGCTGGTACGGCAGCTGCAATCAGGTGAATCGGGAAATATCAGAAAAAAACATCAGGACCCGGATATTTTGCACTTGCAGGAGAGTCTGGCCAAACAGTTAAAACTGCGCGTTGCCATTCATTGCAATGCCAAAGGACGAGGCAAGCTGGTCATTCATTACCGCAGCCTGGCGGAACTGGACGGCATTCTTGCTCAGTTTCAGGACTAAATCCAGGTGCATTCATAAGAACCGTGTCATCCCTTGACCATGGCAAATGAGTTTTCTCCTCAATCCTGTTTCTTTGCAGTTTACATGATAGAAATGTCTGCGGTTGCCGGGCTGGCCGTCACATAATTGATGCCGTCAGAATTCAGCTGGAAAGTTTCCATCACGATTTGCTTCAAGGTGTAAAATATGGTCATACAACTGTAACCCATGCCAATAATGGATTTTAATCGAAAAGCATCGATATCAATGACATCGCCTGTTTTGATTTCTTCCGTTCCCAGATCATAAGCCGCGTTATATTGACAAGTCCCGTTAACCAGCGATCCCACATAAGCCTGTGCGTGTACGGGAAACGAAGCATTATTGGGTGTGGTGAAATAGGTTGAATGAATGGAGGGGCCGTTAACTCGTCCTTTGGAACCGATATTCCATGCAAAACTGGCATGAATCATCAACAGGCATACCGCCATGACACAAGTCCATTTTATTCGCAGATTCATGCCGTTTTCCCTCATATTTACATTCAGTATATCATTTATGAGGAAGTGAGCGCAGTTAGGACCCGCCCTAATCCCAACCTGGTTTACATGCCGGGATTTCACCCAGGCCGGTTGAGTCACAGAAATTGATAATCAAATATTATCAATCGCTTGAGTCTTTGTTATTTTTGGGCTTGTTGGCGTTCAGCATATTGAGAAATGTCTGCGCGTCCTGCCTGGAAATGCCCGAGATGAGAAAATCTCCCGTGAGCGGCGTCTGTATAACCGTCGCTGTCACTATCACCTTATTGAAAATGAGATTTAGCCGTCGTCCCGTTCCGGCCTGAGTCATTTCCGTAAACTTTTTCGCAGCCTCAGGTTTCAATTCAATATGCAATCCGCCATATTGGCGGCCAGCCTTCTCAACGATGGCTGCATTTTTCACTGTTGTGTTATCCAGCATGAATTCATCCTGAATAATGGTGAATACCAGAGCATGGTCCCTGGAATCACTGAATGGTGCTGACGGCGCGGCGGTGTTAGCGGGCTCTTGTGCATAGACGGATGCCGCCGTCAGCAGGAAACCCAAAACATAAAAATTCTTAAACATCGCGCTTCTCCTTTCTGCTTGTTTCACTTTCAGGATTTTAATTACCTGATCAGGGAGATGCAACGCTGGGCGGTTCAATATTCTGTTTGATTCCATGACAAGCGCACATCACTATGAGAAAATCATGAGATGGCGTCATGGCTCACTTCTCAAACTTTATTTATCCCGGCCCGGTCCGTCAGATATGAAGAAAATTAACAGCGCGTTGATTGCCGCGATATCGTCACTGCTATTCGCCGGCACGGTAAAATCCAGCGACTGGAGCGAGGATAATATTTTTCTGAGCGATCATACCCGTATCAATCTTATGCAGGCACTGCAGTCAAAAACTTCCATGAAACATTCTCGGCCTTATACCGTCATGGATGTCCGGCAATATCGTCAGGTTTTCGCCCAATCACGCGCCAAGATCGTAGAAATATTAAAGCTGGCGCGTCCTTACCGGCACCTGGACAAGAATGTACAGGTTGCTTTTATTGTCAGCCAGCTTGCGGATATTCCTTACCTCTATTCTCACGCCATGGGAGAAGGAGACTGGCAGCCTGGTTCATCGGTCTATCAACCAGGATTCATGCATGTTAATCAAAATCCGGTCTATCGCCTGGATGGATTGGATTGTCAAACCTTTGTCCAGGACGCCATGGCATTACTGTATTCTGACAGCCTGGATCAATTCGACGCCAACCTCCTGAAAATAGCCTACGGGGCGGCTGGAAATCCCGGCGGAGAAATCGTCCGCTATTATAATCGCAATCATTTCATTGATGCTGATTTCAACCCGGTCAATCAGAACCACGGCTGGCTCACGGATGCGACTCGCAGCGGACCCTTGTCAATCTATGCGAAAACCATAGAAACAACTGTCACGCGCCAAAAATGGTTTTCCAGGCAATTGCAAAATCCCGCCGATCATGTCCAGGTGTTGTCCGAATCCGCAGGCCCAGGCATGGTGAAACGATTCAGGAACGTTTACGCAAATCTGGAATTTCCCCGGTTCAACGCGGAACACATACGCCTGCATTACATTCCCAAGGAATCAATCGCTATCCTCCAGCCGGATGGAAGTTTTCGTCCCAATCAGGCACTACTCGATAAGATTCCCGCGCCTGCGGTACTTGAAATTGTGCGCGACGCGGACAAATGGAATTTCTATGGGATAAAAATCAAAAACATCATAGGCAGCGAGCTGGCAGTTTCACACCTGGGTCTGCTATATAGACAAGCTTTTAATAAGGGAGACTTGATTTATCATCAAACTTCCTGCCAATTCGATGCGCTGTATCGAAAGGTGTGCAGCGTCAAGCCCGTTACCTGTCAGAAAGCGAAGTGTACCGAACTCATGTATGCGCACGCGACTGACGCTTATCCCATCGGCTATTACTGGTATCAGTCATCGCCTGGCAATTATGTCTGCACGCCGCGTCAGCCTGCGCGCGGCGTGGCATATACGCGATGCAACCGCGTGGTCACCATGCCGCTTTATGATTATTTGACTGATTATCAGGCTGGCGCATACTGGAACATGAATTTGCGTTCGCTGATAGGCGTCCATATCGAGAAACTGGCTTGAATCCGTGAAACGGAGAGCATTCATTGAACTGTGTCAGTCCTTTGTCATGACAGATAAGTGACAAAAGCGGCAGCGCAGCCTGAGTTAATCATTCATGCGCCACTGCAAGCGCGTCTGCATGGCGGCGAGCAGGCTCGCGTAATTCCAGGTCAAATCTCTCGCACTGGTTTGTTTGCCGGTAGCCCTATCCAGCTGCTCGGCAAAATGCAGGCAGCTGAAATCCGTGTAACACACCGCGTACTGTCTGACCCTGGATAAAGTTTTATCGCCTTCCAGTATCAGCGCATTGATAAAGGAATAAAACCTTCCCGGGTCACCCGTCTGAGTGATGACCGCTTCCCGGTCAGCCAATCGGGAATCGATTTGCTGAAAGAACAGCAAATTTCCGGATGTCACCGTGATTTTACCCTGCTTTAAAAATACATTGGCCAGCGCGTAATAATATTGAGCCAGCGCATTGGTCGCAAGAACCCACGGATTGCCATAATCATTCTGGTCACCGTCATAAACATCATTGGGATATCGGCCCAGCATGGGTGGACTGGCAGCATGATCAATATTGATCCGATACAAACCGGAAAAAGAATTGCGAAGATAATAGACAGAACTCATGACCCGCTCGCTGGCCACACCGAACCGGTCATCAGGTTGGCCGATATCGCCATGCAGCACACCCAGGATAATGGAACTATTGATGCCGCCGCCCTTGTAATATTGCTGATTAACTGTTTCCGTAAAATATCCCCTGCCGGATTTCCAGTGTCTGTCCAGTGATTCAGTAATCTGATTCGCTGTATAGAGATAACCGTTTGCGCGTCCGGCATCACCCAATTGTTCCAGCAACGCAGCGCCATTTATCAACCCCTTGCGCTGCACCATTTTCGTATAGAAATGGTCTTGATCGTTCACTTCTTCCCATAAATCAAAACTACTGTTTCGCCACTCCCGGACTATGTAATCCAGGTCCAGTGTAATCATGTCAATCAACATTTCGCGCACATATTTTTCTTCTCCTTCCCGAAGAAACTCTTCCGCGATGGCACACAATGCGATAGCACGCAACGCCGCACCGTCATTTTGCGGACGGCCCCATTCACCCTCCCAAACCGTTCCATCAATATTATATTTCGGCTGTCCCAGCGTCTGTTCGCCAGGGCGGGATGTCTGCTTTTGCGCCTTGTTTTCAAAATTGATGTAATTGATCAAATATGGCCGCAAGCGTTTTTTTTCCGCCAGCGTCGCCTTTGAATAAAGATAAATAACTTCCTGCATGGTGATAGCCGCATCTCTCACCCAGTGAAACTGATAATCCTGTATAAAAGCGGAGCCTTTATTTGCTGGCGAGGCCAGCACAGCGCCGGGTATGGAGCGTATCACTCCTCCGCCATTCTCCTTGAGAACCACATGATCTTCTGTCGTGATGTTGTTAAACAGATACTGCTTGATGGTATTCAATTCTCCGTCAGAAAACGGAGGTGTTGATGAAACATTCAAACCGGATTGGTTGAGCGCCAAGACATTGGAAAAAATAACCAGCGTACTTGCGAAAACAAGAAAAAAACGCAGCGTCCCTTTGCCAGACATCATAATAAATTCCATATAGATAAGACAATTATGCTTGTGAAGTGTAGTGACAAGCGTGACGTCTTGCAAGAGGTGGGCATGACGCGACCCGGATTAATCTTCTCACTCCATTTTGATATCGACATCCGTGATCTGTTAGATTAGTGTTTACGTGTCGGAATCAAGCCGCGGGCGCAAAACAATGAAATACCTAAAACCATCTTTTTTATTTATTGGCAGCGTGTTTTTCACTCTTGCCGTTCACGCATCGGGTGCCTGCCCTGAATTTCCTTATTTTCAACCGAAGAATGGTCCGCTTGCCCTCGTCAATTGTGATTTTCATGTGCAATATGAAAAAAGAGTGATACAGATCATGAATTCTTTTGGCACACCAGATGGACGGCCCGTCATTCTCAACCTGGGTGGAGCTTTGCTGTTAAAATATAATGGCCGCACTGAAAATGTGAATATCACTCCTTCAACTTATCATAATCTCAAATCGTTTGCGCACGCTGCGTTTGCCATTTTTCTGGTTTTGTCCTCAACACCTCCCGGGCCATTATCAACCGCCACACAGAATACGCTGCGTGAAATTCAAAAAAATTTACAACTTGCGGCAAAGTCCCTGACAAAGCTGGAATTTTCCACTCAAGAGCGCGACAACACTAAAAAGCTGGCTGATCTGACTAATGCCTATCTCGCCCAGTTACTGCTTCGGCCTTATTATACCAGGCGGGATTTGGATACCTATTATAAAAATGCGCGCCCTCTTATGCTCAAATCTGGCAAAATGGCCGCTGAAATCGAATTGACCTTGTTAAACAAGGCCGTTAACCGTTGGTTGAGTCAGATGACACCCCAAGAGAAAAACCGCATCGGCATTGTGGTCGCCACCGCGCACCAGGCTAGAGCCCAAGAGATTTCCCTGCAATATTTCGCCAGAAAATTTAAACTTAAATTTGGCGAAGGCGCCGTGAATGAAAACGGTTTTGTCGTCATGGAAGATAAGTTTGATGAAGCATCTGCGCTCAAACTTTTAGCCCGCCATTTTCTGGATAGAGAAGCAGCAAAAATCATCTTCAATGACCCGGGCCGGTTACAGCGTGACTTATTGGCTGACGGCGGCAAAGCGGTCTTGAATAGCGCAAATTTCAAATAAAGATTCCTGTTGAACGCAAGTTTGCGTTTGTGACCCGGAGCCGCCGCATGGATTCCCGCTGACGCGCAGAAGTGTCCGGTAAAGCGGGATGAACAGCTCTTCGAGACGGCTGCTACGCAGCCTCCTCAGGGCGAACGGGCGCGATTAATAAAAAATTAAATTAAAAATCAATTGCTTAATAACTATTTCCATGATTTTTGCAATTCACGCCATCTGTATATATAATGTACAGTTAAATATTATATTAAATACCAACTTCGCCAAACGAGAAGCCTGCGTGGAAAACCAAAAGAAACTGATTGCACAACTGAGCCCGGAAGAAAAAACTGCTCTTATCAAAGCCATGCCGCATAAATTGACTCCCGATATCGGCACACATCTTGGCAGATTTCTACCTGATGACAGGTTAAAAGAGCTCGCGCTCTCATCCAAACAGTTCCATCAATTTTTTGCCGGCGCTTTACATATGCGTCTTCAGTCTAAACTTATTGAATTTGCCTCATTCGGCGAACAAGCCAAAGTCCGGCGATTATTGGAGCGGAATCCACATTTTAAAAACAATCAGCAACTCATGCTGGACTTGCTGCTCCATCACATTGCTTTTGGCCAACAAGATGAAGCGGAAGCCATCTTGAAAGCCAATCCTCATTTGCTTTACATGAAAGGAACTGTCACCGATTACGCTGATGGCCCTCGCCGCACGTTTGAAGGTATTACAGCCTTCCAGCTTGCACTTTGGTATAAAGACCGCCACATGTGGCAAATGATTATGAAATATTTGCCAGAAGATGAGGCAAAAAAGCAATTAAAACAGCATCAATCTGACACCAATCCGCCTGCGTATGTCAAAGCACATGGAAAATACTTCAATTTTGCACCTATTAAAGCGGCATATCAGGAATTCATTGATTATGCAAACCAGGTAGATTGGGCTCATTTTGAATATGGCAGCGCAGAAAACAAGAAGTTAGACTGGCTGTGGTCAAGCGTTGCGTATCAGCAGCTTAGATTACCCGTGCATGTTATCAATGAATTTCTCCGTCCTGACCGATCACTTCTTGTTAATGATAAGCCGCCAAATTTCGACGAAACAACGCTGCCCAGAGGAGCGAAATTATCGAACGGCGATCGCGTATATCCTTTGTCTGCCTCGTATCGTGTGTGGGGTTCATGGGGACTCGCTCGCGGAGGCGGGACGTGCAGGTTTAAGCCTTGTCTATGGACTAATGATGAATATGCATTGCAAGTCGTTCCGGCGCCGTATGATTTGGCGGCTATCATCCGCCTTGACGAAGTCAGGACTATCGAATACACACTGCTGTCAAATCAGCTGAACCCAAAGCCGGAACCGGAACATGTGCACAGCCTAACTGCTTAAAATGCAGCCCAAGAAAGCTGCAATACGTCCATTTTAAAACAATGCCGCGAAAGAGCCTTAACTCATTTCATTGAGCTTCAAAGCGATATCCCAAATATACCCAAAGGGATCGGCTAAACGTGCTTTTTTATCGCCCCAAAACTCCATATGCGGCTCTTCGATTGATTTGCAGCCTTTTTGTAATGCTGTCGTGTAAACTTCATCTACATTATCAACATATAAATAAAAGACGAATGGAGGAATTGTATTAGTGGTCAGAGGTGCCTTTCCCTCAAGATTAAATGACCCTTCTTGATTTAACGTGAAATTTATTCCTCTATAACGCATTCGGGCAAAAATTATTTTTCCCGATTCCTCTGGCAATTCAAAAATTGGCACAATACCAAAAACCTCTTCATAAAAATTCATGGCTTGTTTCACATCGGTCACCACTAACATAGCTGTCAACCAATTTAATCCTGGCCATGGATGCGGTCTTTCATTCACATTATCAAACCAATTTAATCGCGAAAATGAAATAGTAGTCATGAAGAGTCCTTAATAAAAATGGTCAATGCCCAGGAATAGTATTGTTATTTCATGTAAATTTAAACGTTCCGCATTTTTAAAATCATTTCACAACATCTTCCTTCTACTAATTGTCGCGGAAAAAGTATTCCCAAGGTAATATTAAAACATATCGTCAATTTTATGAAAGGATGTAACATGTCTAAACCCAAGGTTTTGGTTTTAGGAGCAACAGGACAAGTAGGCAAACTGCTTGGTGATCATTTAAAAGACGATTCCTCCCTGGAGTTGATTGTTGGAACAAGAAAAAAAGAAAAATTAGATCAACTTTCCAAGCTATACAGGCAAGCGGTTTATATTGACCTGGATAATCCACAAACGTTTGCCGGCGTCTTACAAGATATAGATAGGTTATTTCTTTTAACAGGTTATTCCGTTTCCATGTTAGTGCAAAGTAAAACCATCATTGATGCAGCAATCACCGCCGGTGTTAAACATGTTGTGCACCTCGGTGTTTTTTCTAGAGCATGGAATTGTACAGCTCCTCATTTTGCCTGGCATCAAATGATAGAAGTCTATATAAAAAATACCCCATTAAAATGGACCTTTTTGCATCCCAATTGTTTTCTGCAAAATCTAACGGCATTTTCTGTTTTAACGGGAAATGAATTACGCTGGTATACAACAAAACCCTGCGGCTGGATTGCCTTAGAAGATGTAGCTGAAGCGGCCGCAACCATACTCAAGGAAGGCGAAAACAAACATCATGGGAAAGATTATTGGTTTTCAACGGAATCCCTAGATATTTATCAAGTGGCAGACGTCATCTCGGAAGTCATTGGCACTAAAGTCATAGCATCTCCTCGTTCAGCAAATTTGTTTATTCCTGATATGGGCGGTGATCCCAAAACCATAGATCCATACTTTTTTAGTGTCGCTGAAACTTGTGAACAAATTGAAGATGGAAGAATGAGTTATATTGGCGATGTAAAAGATGATATTTCTCTTTTATTAAATCGTAAGGGGTTATCTTTACGTGTCTGGGCAGAAAAACATAAAGAAGAATTAATCAGATTAATACATGAAACAACAAGCACTAATATGAAATGGGGCAAAAATGAATAAGCAGGATCATTTCGCGACACCTTAAGTTACTCACAGATTCTGTGGATAAGTCTTTGGGTAAGTTTCTGATAAGCTGGGGAAAGACGGCAGCATCGGGGCTTGGCGAGATATGTAAAAATTTTAACCTGTGTACAACCCGGTTGATAAAACCGTCTTGGAGCCGGCTCCCGCTTCTTCGCAAACCAACCTGGGGACCAGGTAGCCGGGCAATTCCCTTGAAATTTCCGCATGCAATGCATTCGCGGTTTCTGGAGGCACATCAAAATGCGCGGCGCCTCGCACCTTGTCCAGCCTATGCAGATAATAAGGCAGCACGCCGCATGCGAACAATGCTTCACTCAAATCAGAAAGCACGCGCGCGCTATCATTCACTCCTTTCAGTAATACCGTCTGATTCAGGAGCGTCACTCCCGTGAACCGCAACAAATTCAATCCCTCTTTTACATCCGGGCTGATTTCATGGGGATGATTTGCATGCACAACAACAATGGCTTTCATCTTCACATTCGTCAGCCATGCCAACAGTTCCGGTGTGATTCTTTCCGGCAGGACAATGGGCAACCTTGTATGAATCCGCAGCCGGATAACATGCGGGATTCCGCTTAACTGATCGCTAAAACGCTGTAACAGCCTGTCATTGACTGCAAGAGGGTCACCCCCGCTTAAAATCACTTCGCTAATGGCAGGATTTTGCCTGATATAAGCAAAAATACTTTCCCATCCCATGCTGCCGGGGTTATTTTCTTCATAAGGGAAATATCGGCGGAAACAATAGCGGCAATGGACAGCACAAGCGCCGGTTAACGTCACCAGCACCCTGCCATGATACTTGTGCAGCAATCCAGGCACTGGATTCACCGCCGCCTCTCCCAGAGGATCTCTGTCAAATCCTTCTGTTTCCTGTAACTCCGCGCCTAACGGAAGGATTTGCAGCAATAGCGGATCATGGGGATCGCCTTTGCGAATGCGCGCCAGAAAACCGCGAGGAACCTTGAGAGGAAACACGCGCGCAGCCGCTTTCGCCGCATCCAGCAAGCCAGGATCCAGGTCCAGTAATTCCAGCAATTCCCTTGGGTCGGTCACCAGATCCGATAATGCTTTCTGCCATGTGTATTTTTCAGTCAACCCAGGCATAGAGAGTCCGCATTCTTAATTCAGAGAAGTGGTCAACAAGATGCGGGAACTTACCAGAATATTGCCTGAATAAACAGGACTTCGTGCGGCAAAACTCTCTCCCGTATCCCGGCTTGCGGCCGCCATGCGTGCCCAAATCCAAACCGGGCACGCACCTAACGGGAAACACATTCGCTATAATGAATTCAAGTTATTGAAAAAATTGAACTTTATCCGCTTGATGCCGGGCCTTAAATCCCTCCACAGCCAAAACATTGCTATAATGTTTTCTAGAGAGGTCTATTAATCAAACGGAAGGAGTGAGCCCGTGTTTGATGCCGACCGTCCCATCACGAAAAGCGAGCAGGACAGACTGGGCCGGTCTCTGTTCGCGAAATACCTGGCGCGCTGCATGCTTGATCATAAAGACCCTGACAGTCTGGTCATAGGATTGTACGGAGGCTGGGGCGTAGGTAAAACATCAGTGATTAATCTGGTTGTTCAGGAGTTGAATTTTGCAGCCACAAACATGGAAGATAACGAAAAACCCATTGTTCTTAATTTCAGCCCCTGGAGTTATTCAGGTCAGAATCAGTTGATTTACAGCTTTTTCCGCCGGTTATCCTCTACACTGCGCAGCGTTCCCTACCTGGAAAACTCCGACCGTATCATCCACCTGCTGGAATTATACGTTTCCTATTTCACCCAGAAACCAGTCCCCAAGCCGCTCAGAAGCCGCCGCAGCCTGCTGGACAGACTCACCTTCAGAAAGCAGGAAGATGTCTACGCCTGGGAATCGGGCCGCGATCTTACCCTGATCAAGGCGGAACTGAATGAATTGCTGCGCCAGCAAAAACACAAGATCATCATCATTATTGATAATATTTCCCGTCTTTACGATTACGAGATCAAACAAATTTTTCAGATTGTGAAATCCATGGGAGATTACGCCAACACCGCTTACCTGCTGGCGTTTGACAAGGATTATGTCGTGCACGCCATCAATAAACTGGATGGCATAGGCGGAGAAGAATATGTTGAAAAAATCGTGCAGCTTCCTTTCGACATCCCGCCTATCCTGCAGCAAGACATTGAAAAAATCTTTTCGGACAGACTGAGCGACATTGTCGCGATGGTGCCGGAAGATGCCTGGAACATAGAATACTGGGCAGACATCTATTATTCTTCCCTGAAATATTTTTTCGAAAATTGCCGCGACATCACCCGCTATGTCAACACATTGAACTTCAGTTACTCACGCCTGCGCGACCTGGTCAATCCGGTGGATTTTTTCGCCCTGACCGCCATAGAAGTGTTTACACCCGATGTCTATTTCGGCATACGGGAAAACAAGGATTTGTTCACGGATTTACTCGATCATGTCTACGTGCTGGACAAGGAACAATTAAAAAAGGACAAAAGCCGCTGTGAAGAAATTCTCTCGCGCACTCAGCGCGTGCCGCGCGAGGTTTTGCTGGATTTGATCATGCGCCTGTTTCCGCGCATACGGCATATTTATCATCCCGATGAAGCCTTTTATCACTCCGACGCCACCGCGCGCAAATTGCGTAGAATATGCAGCCCGGACGCCTTTGACATTTACTTCCGACTGTCCATGCAAGTGGGCCAGATACCGGAATCCGAGTTTGACACCATCTTGTCCCTGGCTTCCGACGCCGAAACATTTGACCAGGCTTTGACCCGCCTCAATCAGGATGAACGCATCACGAAATTCCTGGATATGCTGGACAGCAAGGTATTGACCAGCCTCCCCCGCCGCGATATCCAGGCTGTCATCAGTGCGTTACTGGATAATGGCGACCTGTTTCCCCAGGGATTGAGCGACACGCTCAGCCTGGACACACCCATGCGCATTCACCGTATCATTCATGGTTTGCTGCGGCGTTTTCAGACCCCCGAAGAGCGTTTCGTCATCTTGCAAAACGCCATCGCGAACGCGAGTAAAAGTCTTTACATCATCATCCATGAGTTGCGTGAACAAAGCCGGGAGCATATTGAAGAAACCGATACGTTCGTGCCGCGGGAATTTCGCGATCTCGCACCCGAACATCTGGATTCCCTGAAAAAGATGACGGTCAAACGCATAGAAGGATGGGCGAAGAACGGCAGCCTGACAGATCACCCCAAATTACTTGACATTCTTTACGCATGGAGCGAGTGGGGCAACGAAGAAGATGCCAGACTGTTTGTCGACACCATCACGAAAACAGACCGGGGATTGATATCATTTTTGACTTCCACGCTGGATCAGGCCATCACCCAGGCCATGACGGAATATCTGAAAGACCCCGGCTGGGACAAATACCTGGACGATATTAATGCCTTTATTCCCGCCAACCTGCTTGAAACGCATGCCAAGACACTGTTCGAAGATGAGTATTTTGAAAAATTACGTGAACGCGAGCAACTGGCCCTGATGATTTTTCTGGACTTGATCAAGGCGCCTACCAAAAAGAATATCCGCAAGACGACCGTCTAGCCGATATTATTTAACACCTTTTGCCAGCATTACAGTAAAATAATCTATTCAATAATTGACTATCCCATGTAAAATATGCTCTCATGTTACATAACTTTATGTTTATCCCTTTTGTTTGAATAATGGAGTCTACGTCAATGGAATTGAAACCTACGTTTAAATTAAGCCTGATTTTTCTGTTAGCCGCCGCACCTGCTTCCATGGTATTGGCCCAGCCTTCTGACGCCAGTCCCTGCAGTTTTAGCGGGTTCACCCTGGGTGTCGGCCTTGGCGCAACCACTTTAATGTCCGACCTGTCCAGCACCACTGCCGGCGTCAGCGAACTGCCCGCGATTGATATTATCATCCCTGCGCTGGCTCCGCTGAATCCAACTCCTGGCAACACCGTCAACAATTATGCCAGAGCCAATACCTATAAATATGGTGTCATGGGCAACATCTTCGTTGGCTATGGTTATGTATTTGATAACCATGCCTATCTGGGCGGTGAACTGGGCTTGAACTTCCTGGGTGCCAATGACGCCACCTTGAAAAACACCACCACTACCAACACCACCATGACTGTGACAGACAGCGGCCAGGAAGCCTTTGGCACAGGAAATTACGCCAATTCGCTGTTTACCAAAACCAAGGCTACCCGCAATTCCGTTGAACCCTTCCTGGATTTAAAAGCCGGCTTCCTGATTACCCCGACCGCGTTAGTCTATCTGAGAGGCGGCATCAACTATAATACTTTCAAGGTCAAAACCGAAGGTTCTTTCAACGCGGCTGGAAACACGTCGTATAGCTATAATGACGGCATTGAAACAGGCGCGTCATCCACATCAACAACATCCGCATTTACCGCTTCACGCAAGAAGAGCGAAATCGGTTACCGCGCGGGTATAGGCATGGAAGTGATGGTGACACCGGCATTTGGTGTAGGCGCTGACTATGTCTACTCTTTCTATCGCACTGTGAAAGCCAGCTCTAACACTTCTTCCAGCGATGTGGCATGCGATATATACGAAGGATGCCAGGTGGTTGGAGCCAACATGACCAATTCCAGCAAGGCGAACTTAAGCGACCAGCAAGTGACAGCACAGTTGATTTATCACTTTGGTTGATTGATTACTCCCGTTTGACCGTGACGAAAAGAGAAAACTTGTTTCAATAAGTTTTCTCTTTTTCGTATGTAGAGTAACCGCATCCATTAGTCGAAAAAAACCGAGGGGTTTTATGCTGAAACAAAACATTTCACCTTTTCATATCCGCAGCGTTGAATTCTCTGATATGGATCAATTACTGGAACTCGAAAAAGAATGGCCGGTAGATGCCCGGGCATCCGCTGAAACATTAAAAATGCGCATCGATAAATTCCAGCAGGGGTTTTTTATAGCCGAAGATGAAACCGGGATCATTGCCAGCATAATTTGCCATCCTTACCATTACATGCCGGGTGACGTAGCCAATTTTAAAAACTGGGAAGCTGTCGTCAGGCATTGTTATCATTCCATGTCTTCTGAAACCGGGGCCAACGCCTTATATATCATCTCCGGCACCACCAAACCCACCCAGCACGTCAGCGAATTGTTTAACGGCGGTGTCAATCATGTGGTTGAATTAGGCAAAAAACTGGGAAAACAATATGTGATAGGCGGCTGCCTGCTTCCGGGCTATTCACGCTACATTGAAAAACATGAAAATATTTCGGCGAGTGACTATGTATTCAAGCAATCGCAAGGAAGATGTGTAGACCCTCTGATTGAAAAATACCGCCGCCTGGGATTTCATGTTCCGGATAAAAACCATGTTATTGCCGATTATTTTCCCCATGGCCCCAGCCTCAATTATTCCGCACTGGTGGTGAAAAAATTAGGCGCATGATGATTTTGGCATCAACAGTATCTTGCATTCATACTTCTATCTGATGATGGAACATTCCCATGATTAACAATTCTCCGGCGTTTTCAGATCCTTATCCTGTTTATGGTAAAATGCTAAAACAACGCCCGATTTTTCAGGATGCCAACGGCACCTGGCACTTCACCCGTTATGACGATGTGAAAATGATGTTCACAGACCCGCGTTTCACCCGTCACCCTCCCGGCCGGTTTGGTTATGTCAACCAGGAAAAGGCGGAAACCGAACTGGACAAAGTGATAGGCAAATGGTCTCTATTTAACGACCCGCCTGAACATACACGCTTAAGGGAAATGTTAAGTGTCATGGTGAATCCGCGTTTTATCAAGGACACCAGAAGCATTATCGAATCTGTCGCCGAAGATTTGCTTGCCTCCTTGCTGCAAAAGAACTCCGCTGATTTCATGCTGGAATTTGCCTACCCCTTGCCAGTCAGGGTCATCAATAAACTATTGGGAACTACCCTGGACAATCTGACTCTCAGAAAATGGTCGCTTTCCATAGTCAACGCGCTGGATAGAGGATCACCCGATGATTTCGCCTCCATCAATTCTGTCATGGTGGAGATACAACAGTATTTCAGGGAATTAATTCATGCCAGGGAACAACACCCTGAAAATGACTGGATTAGTGATCTTGTACGGATTAAAAATGAATATCAGCTTAATGCGGATGACATGATAGCAAATTGCATATTCCTGCTGCTGGCCGGACATGAGACCGTGCAGCTATCCCTGGGATTGGGGCTTAATGCATTATTGAAAAGTCCTGAACAGCGGAATTTGTTAGTGGCCAACCCTGATCTGGCCGCATCCGCGGTGGAAGAAATTTTGCGCTTTGAATCACCCCTGAATAAAATCAGCCGCTGGACCAGTGAAACCGTTGTCGTGAACAACATCATCATTCCTGAAAATCAACTGGTGGTCGGTCTGCTGAACGCGGCCAACCGCGACCCCGAACGTTTTGATAATCCTGATAAGCTGGATATCACACGCAAGAACAACCGCCATCTCGCCTTTGGGCTGGGGATACATAACTGCCTGGGAGCGCTATTGGCGCGCCTGGAACTGCAAATTGCCCTGCAAAAACTGATTCCGTATCTAAATCAATTCAGGCTGATGGGTGACCAAACAGAATGGGTGGGAAATTCCTCCCTTAGATATCTTTTCAAGTTAATGGTCCACGTCCGGCCTGAGTCTGCATGATCATGAACGACCAGATGCCGGCGCTGTTGAACATACTGGAGAAATCCCAGTGGCTAACGGCGGAGGAAATCCGGCACAAACAGCAAAAGCATTTGAGCCAGCTGATTTTGCACGCCCGTGAAACCGTGCCATTTTATGCACGGTTTTATGCGGATATCCACTCCCAGGATTTTCAGCCCGACAATATTCTCGCCAGACTGCCTGTGCTGAAACGGGAACACATACAGGAAGCGGGAGAGGATTTCATCTCCCAAAAAATTCCCGGGGAGCATGGCAGCTGTTCTGCGCTGGAAACATCCGGCTCAACAGGAAAACCTGTCAAGGTTTTGGGTACCGATTTCACGCGTATATTTTATGATGCCTTGATGCTGAGGGAACATGCCTGGCACCAGCGGGATTTCACCAAGACACTGATGTCTATACGCTGGGCCAAAAGAGGTTTTGCCGAAGCGCCCCAAGGCCTTGCACAATCCACGTGGGGACCGCCGGTCAATAAATACAAAACGACCGGACCCAGTACTTTTATCAATGTCGCGAGCAGCACGCCCAGCCAGATCGATGCCTTGTTGTTATATCAGCCTCATTATCTGATGTCATACCCTTCTCAGCTCGCGGCCCTGGCAGAATATTGCGTCAGCCGCCGCATTGAACTTCCCTGGCTGGATGAAATCAGGACCACAGGCGAAACATTCCATCCCGCCTACCGGCGCATGATAGAACACGCCTGGCCAGGCGTTAAAATCACCGACATCTACAGCACGGAAGAAATCGGCAATATTGCCCAGCAATGTCCGGAAGCGGGTAATTATCACGTCAACACTGAACATGTCATTTGTGAAATTGTCGATGAACAACACCGCCCCTGCCAGAGTGGACAGCCCGGAAAAGTCTTGCTGACCGCGCTGCTGAATTATGCCACCCCCCTGATTCGCTATGAGGTAGGCGATTATGCCGAATTCGGCGAAGCCTGCCCGTGCGGGCGCGGAATGCCGGTCCTTAAAAAAATCCTGGGGCGTAAACGCAACCGGCTCATTCTGCCAGACGGCGAATCGCGCTTTCCCTATCTGGGAGAAAGAGCCGAAAGAAACGCCATCACCTCGGCGGTGAGGAAATTCCAGTTCGTGCAGCACACGCCTCATGACATTGAATACAAGGCGGTTGTCTCCGAACCGCTGACTCTTCTGCAGGAAGAACAGTTAAAAGCATTTTTGCAAAGAAACCTGGGATTTTCCTTCAACATCACCATTACCTATCATGCTGAAATTCCGCTGAGCGCCACTGGCAAGTATGAGGAATTCATTTCTCTGGTCAGCCAGGAATCCATTCATTCGAGCAGACAGACAACATAGGGTGCAGCCAAAGCCCATTAATCTGTATCAGTCATTGTTAAAAGTTGACGAACATCCTTATTCAATACATGCGACAGTATTATCGCCAGGAGATATTTCCGGATACCGCAGCGTAAGTCTTGCTGTAAGCTTTCCGCTGCGCCCCTTTCGAAGAAATATTCCTGAAAAACAAACAACCATCTGATTTCCGCCAGGCATCTCTATAAAACAACCCGCAAGACAGAATTGACGCTATTTTTTTCAAGAATTGACAACCATCCGTTGAAGCTTCCAGTATTTTCCTGTTCCTGTCCTCATGCAATTCAGATTGAAAATCATCCACGCCGGTTTGTAATTGCCGCACAGTCGCATATCTAGTCTCACTCAGGACCGGCAGCTTTTTTTGCGCCTTGTCCAGTATGGTGTATTGTGACGCCAATAAACGGAATTCCCTGCTTTGTTCGCGAAACCTATTCAAATTATTGGAGCAATACCGCGATTCGGGGGTATTTTTCAAATGCCCTGTTATCACTTTTCGTAATGCCTCCGGCGGCAGACTGCCGAGCAGCGTGCTTTGATTATCAAGCCTGATGTCATGAGCGACTAACAAGGCCGTCATTTGCTGTACTAACACTTCCCTGAAAGCATCGCTTTCCTCGTGATAACGCTTGATCCTGTACTGCAACGGTAATATCCGCTGGATGGTCTTTTTTTGGTTTTCGGTCAATGCCGCCCGATTCTTTAATCTGTTGATTCCTGCTTCCAGCTTGCTTTCATGGGCACAAGCAGGGTTGACTTTAACAGTAGCTGCGGCAAGAAGATTGGTAAAATTGCTTGCATCCACAGACACTTTTCCTAATACGCCAATCAACACATTCAGCTTGATCCGCAATTCATCTGTCACCTGTTCCTTCTGCAACAGGGAAGAAAAGCGGTCGACAATATGGTCGGCTGAGCTGTCCATGCCAAAATGAATGATGCAGTTGCGCATGGCTTCGATAGATTTTTTTATAGATACAGGGCAATGAACTGATTCATGAATTCTATCCAGCACGGAATCACGCTCATCATCAGACATATAGGCCGCCTGCTCCAGACGAAATTTCAATTCATTAAACCTGAGCAAATCGGTTACCTTGATTGTGTTCAACTGTCGCAACAGAATAGCCAGCGCTTCTCGCTGCTGATGCTCGCTTCTGGTTTTCTGCGCGTTCAACACAAGATTATATAACACTTGCTGGATGGCCGCACATTGATAGGTCTCTTCACTATTTGCATCCACATCCCAATTCGACAGACACTCCATGAAATCGGCAACCTGGGTTTTATTTTCCAGATCAAGATTGATTAACTCCCTGGCGAGAATCGCCCCCAATTCGTTCGCAACATCATCCGCGCCGTAAAATCCCGTTGATACTTTCAGACGCGCGGCCCCGTCTGCCCGCGCGTAAATTTTCAGTGCCGTCCGTTTTAGATGAGGACTTTTTTGTAAAAATAATTTAATCAGATTAAACATGATTCCACCCCTCGCTATGTTTTTCAGTCTGTTATGTTATTGAGACCTGCTGAAACATATTCAATTCTTATTGGTCATGGTTTAAAGCCTTATAACAAGAATAGTATAAAAACCAATTTTTGATAATGGACCCATAAATCATGATTGAATTAATAATTGGTTAATGATCATTTTCCGGCTAACGCCTCCCATCTCTTTGTCAGGCATGATAAAATGGGAAACAAATCTGTATGTAATTGGTTTTATATAAAAAACTTCAGAGATTAGTGACCTCTGCCCCGAATAAACGGAAAGCAAGTAAACCTTGCGAGGAGTGAAAAATGGATCCCAGGTCTTCAGGCAAACGCCTGAAAAGAATTAACACTAAGCTCGCCTCCACTGAAGACAAGTCTTTGTATGGACAGATGTCATCCCTGCACTTCCTTGAACATGCGCCCGTTCCGCTGTCAACCATGGAAATGCATTCCGCGTCAGGTGATCTCATCCTAGGCGCGAAACATGAAGTCTTAATGATGTTTTATAAATTTTCTTCCGATTCGGACGGCGGCAGGGAAATATTGAATGCGCTGACCGCTCTTAAAAGCCGGGCGGAAAGCGAAAAAACACCGGTCAGAGTGTGCATGATTGTTAACAGCCGCGGAAAACTGGCCGAAGCCCTTTACGGTTACAACCAGCCGCTGGGTCTGGAAAAATTGGGCGGTTCGGAATTTTTCCATCTCAAGGTGACGTATCATCCCACTTCCGCATTTGGTACGCTGCATAGCAAATTAATCCTGGTCGATTCCACTTTTGCAATGATCAGAGGTGGCGATCCACACAGCGGAAATGATCGTGACAGACACCAGTTTGAAACCGCAACCTTGATCCAGGGTCCGCTGGTTGCCATTATGCGGCAGGATTTTTGCGACGTGTGGAATGCTTACAATATCGATCCGCTGCATGTCAGCCCGGCACCCGCCACGCTGACTGATAAAAGAGACAGCACCGCCTCTTCCATTCCCTGTCTGTTTCTTTCAAAACGCGAAAACGGTAATCCTTTTTACTATGGCAGTTGCGCCGCGCCTTACAAAATTGCGTTCCTGCAGGCAATTGAAGACGCGGTGACATGCATTGATATCATGACATCCAATATTAATGATCCCGATATCTGCGCAGCCCTGGCGAAAGCCTGCAATCGCGGGATATTTGTGAATATCCTGACAGGAAAAGACCTCAATGATTCCAAGGAATACTGGTGGGGAGGTACCAACTTATATGCCCTGGCAAGCATAGTCAGACAGGTAGATACTGCCCATTTACCCTTTCTTTCCATTCGCTGGGCGACAAACGATCAAAACAACCTGGTCCACCATGGCGAGAAATTCACTTTACATGCCAAATATGCCTGCATTGACAAGCTGGTGGTATTCGCAGGTTCTTCTCCCCTGGATAAACAGGCCATGTATTATTCACGTGAAGCGGACATTATTTTTGAAGATGCCGATGCCGCGGCGCAATTCGATTTGAAGTTTTTCAGACCCTGTCATGCCGCATTCCGGGATTATTTTGATGATGCGTATTTCATTCTTTTTAACGCTATTGAGCTGGAATCAAAACGCATATCACAGTCTGCTGACACCGACTTGAAACGCGAAAAAGCAGAACGCCTGCGCGAAATGCTGGCCGCCCTCAGCCAGGTGACACGGCCGCCGCGGGATAAGCTGCTCTTTCTGCTGGACGCGGCCGGTCCATTGCTGGAAATACGGACAGGAAACAAACCCGGCATGCCTTATTCCTACAATACCGTCATGAACATGATTTACAAATACGGGCTGGAGCATCATCTTTCGGCAGCGCCGCTGATGGTTGTACCAGAAGTGGAAAAACAGAAGCATGGTTTTTTCACGCCTCCCGCTCTTCATCGCTCCAAATCCATGGGCAGTCTACACACGCAAACAGAAGACAAAGGGGAATCCTTGAAGCTTAATAGCAGTATGTAAAATCTACTTTGGAATTTATCCCGGAATGGCTTAAAAGGTATATACGCTTACTGTGACTATTTACCCAATAGATTAATGTGAGCGTCATTACTGACGCCTTTAACCGCGTGAACCGGCTGCCTGAAAATAGAATGATGATGCAATTTATTCTGGCGTGAAATTTCCGATAAAAATCTGACTGTTTTTTTCTGATCGGCATCCGCGGCCGCTTGCATGGGATTTACACCGCACGGCGCGGTCTTGCCAAGATCAACACCGCATTGTTTCAATGCTCTTAAAACACTTATCTTGCCGCTTGCCGCGGCCACCACCGCGGGAGTCATGCCGCTTTGGGTGGATTCATCCACTTTCGCGCCCAATTCATGCAATTTCAACAGATAAAGCGCATGGCCCGATTTGGCCGCCAAATGCGCCAGTGTTAAACCAGAGCCGGATTTCTTGTTCACATTCACGCCGGATTGATGCAGCGCTAATAATGTCGCGATATCGCCCGCTTGCGCCGTCAACATGGCGGGAGTCATTTCTGCCTTGCCTGTAAGGTCCAGTTTCGCACCTGCGCGGCCGAGCGCCTTGATTGTTTCAGCATGCCTGAATTTCGCAGCCAGATGCACAGGCCTGTTGCCGTCAGATTGGGGCGAATCCAGATCACTATTCAGGCTGCCCAGCCTGGTTATCACGGCATGATAACCATGCTGCGCAGCAATACTCGCCAGCGAAACCCGATTCAAGGTCTTGCGTCGGGCTTTCTCCTCCGTGATATCATGCGTTAGCGCGAAATCTTCAGACGACTTCACCTGCTCAACCATGTTCTGGCACGCCAGACGGTTGATGCCCAGTGACAAAACACTGGTCTCAAGCGCGACAAATTCGTCATGCTCTGAAAAAAAGGCCGCAAAGATGGCATTCACAAGTCTATCAGGCACTTCCGCAAGATCTTGATCATTCCGTTGATTTCCTCTGTCATTTGGAATAAAAGGAATCGGAAACCAATCGGCATTAATCACATGCCAGCCATGAATATTCTTATCATAATAAAGACTGACACTATGGTTTTCGGATTTCAGATTCAGGGCAATATTTTGCCGGGTTTTCTGCGCCGCCGCGAGAAGACTGCCTAGCAAAGCTTTTAACTCCGATCGAGTATAAATCCCCGGCCAGGAATCGACTCTCTGCAAGCCTTGCTGTTCTTCTATGCTGACAGGCACCGTCGCCATGGCGATTGTTTCGACTGACTGCTGTGTCACGTCACTGGAAAAAATATGTGAATAATTTTCCGGTTTGACATGCAATACCATTCCCTCAACCAGCGCAAGAATATCCCAGATCCAGGGATTCAGATTGACATAACAGCGAAACTGAGTATTCACCCCGTCCGGGGGTTGTGTACCCATACTGTCATAAATCCATTTGACCGTATGCTGCAAATAGGGATTTTTATAAATGAAATCCACCCGACTTGAGAAAAATCCGATTTCACCGCACATGGCGGCATGTAATCCCTTCATGGCATAACCCAGACAAACACCGCTTTTTTCCAGGTTAAAACCCGCTCCTTCAATGAAGCTCACGAGGAATTGATGGAAATCCTGATATTGATATTGTCTGCAATGCACGCGGGATCACTCGAAAATCGTTTTGTGTATTTTCAAATTTTAATGGTCATCATGATACTCAAATTTGATTAAATCAGTATTAAGCCATTTGACCAGTGCCGGCGTGGAATAGCGGCATACTGAGACACGCTGGCACAAACCAGAATAAGTCTTTGAATTAACAGGATGAAAATCAGCCGTTTCCGACGCGGTCACGCAGGTTAAAACACCGGCCTTTCAGGACGGTGTAAACAGGCCATCCGCATAATGACAAGCCCTGATACGGTGTCCAGGCACATTTGCTTTCCGTTCGGGTGACGGTTTCACGTTTCTCAAGATCCACCAGCACAACGTCATCGTAAGATGGAATATTAAAAATCCTTCTGGCGCGCTGCGACGTCAGAGAAACAATTTCTTCCAGGCTCAGTAAACCCTCATGACGCGCATTGAGCAGCAATGGCAGCATGAATTCAATGCCGGGCATGCCTGACGGGCATTCGCCATAAGCTCTGGATTTTTCCTCCAGCGTATGGGGCGCATGATCAGAACCTATCGTGTCTATGACTTTTTCACGAATGGCGGAAAACAGAATTTCCCGGTTTTTTCCATGCCGCAACGGCGGATTGACAACCGCTTTGCCGCCTAAGGAGGCATACGCGGAATCATCAAAAAACAAATGGTGAGGCGTGGTTTCCGCAAACACGGGCAAACCTTCCTGCTTGGCCGCCCTGATCAGTTCGACCTCTTCCGCGCTGCTGATGTGCAAAACATACAATCGTGTTCCATAACGCCGGCTCAATGCGATAGCTTTTGCAACCGCTGTCGTCGCCACTTCAACGTCGCGCAAGAGGGAATGCGCCTCGTAACGCATGGGTCCCTTGTAATTCGCTTTTCGTTCCTGAATCAGGTGCTCATCCTCAGCATGTACCGCTACCAGCATTTTTTCCCTGGCGGCAAGAGAAAAAACCGCATGCAGGCTTTCATCATCATCCATCACCAGATTGCCGGTGCTGCATCCCATGAACACTTTGATACCGATGACTTGATCGCGGACCAGCGGAATTTCATTTAAATGCTGTTTATCGGCGCCAAAAAAAAGATCGTAGCGCAAGGGAATCCCGGTTTCGTCCAGCTGGGAATCAATAAGGGCTTTTTTTTCAGCCAGCAGCGCCGCGGTAAAAGTCGGCGGGCGGGTGTTAGGCATGTCAAACACCAGGGTGCAGCCGCCGCGAATAGCCGCTTTCGCGCCGGTACGCCAATCTTCCTTATATTCGAGACCGGGCGTGCGGAAATGCACATGGGGATCAATCACGGCGGGCATGACCGTCAAGCCCCTGGCATCTATCACCTGGTCGCTGTCGCTCTCGACGCGAACATCAGTCTGTTCGCCAAACATGGTACGCGCGCCCTGAAATATAATCATGATTGTCGTCTCGAAATTGAAATGTGAAGATCAGATTTTTACCTTGACCAGATTGCGGTCAAATGTTTTTTCACAATATTTGCAAGCAAGAAGAATGGCTTTTCCATTGGTTTCTATATTAAAAAAGGTGTCAACCGGCTCGGTTTGCGTCACACAGGCGGGATTGGGGCAAATGAATACACCGCGAATGTGCGAAGGCAGAGAAGTAATGATCTTTTCCGTCACTTCAAAATTCCGAATTACGTTGATCGTTGCCTCGGGTGCGAAAATGGTAATGTCATTGGCTTCTTCCGTCGTCAGGACATGATTCTCGATCTTGATCAGATCTTTCAGTTTCAGGCGTTTGCTGGGCAGGTTGATCCCTATGGTGACCTTGTATTTTTTTTCCTGAAGCTTGAGCAAATGCACAATCCGGAAAGCCTGCCCGGAGTTGATATGGTCAATGACTGTGCCATTATGAATGGCGGACACAGATAATGTTTTCGTCATGAAATGATCTCCCGTCATTCTTTGTTCAGCAAGAGTGTCAGCAATGCCTGTCTGACATAAATACCGTTGGCAGCCTGTTGAAAATAATGCGCGTACGGCGTTTCATCCACTCCCGTATCGATTTCATTCACTCGCGGCAGCGGATGCAGGATTTTCAGATTCGGCCGCACGGATGACAACATGTCCGGCGTCAAAATATATTGTTTGCGTATGGCCTGATATTCCGCCTCACTGAAACGCTCTTGTTGTATGCGCGTCATATACAGAACATCCACTTTGGGAATCACTTCCTCAATTGACTGATGAAAGGAAAAACGCACGCCGACTTTTTTCAGCGTGTCGCAAATGGATTCCGGCAGGGCAAGCGCGTCCGGCGCCACTAAAAAGAGGCGGATGTTAAACAGCATGCAGGCCTGCGCGAAAGAGTGAATCGTGCGGCCGTACTTCAGATCGCCGACCAGCGCGATAGCAAGACCATCGAGGCGCTGCTGGCATTCCTGTATGGTGAACAAATCCAAAAGCGCTTGTGTGGGATGCTGATTCGCGCCGTCTCCGGCATTGATCACCGGCTTGTTGGAAACGTCTGCCGCCAACCGCGCGGCGCCTTCCTTGGGATGACGAATAATGATCAGGTCCGCGTATTCAGAAACGATGCGTATGGTATCATGCAGAGTTTCGCCTTTGCGTATGGACAAGGCTTCGTCACTGGAAAAACCAATCACGCTTCCGCCCAATTGCAAAGTAGCCGCTTCGAAGGAAAGACGGGTGCGGGTAGACGGTTCAAAAAAGCAGTGAGCGATGACCTTGTTTTTTAACAAATGCAGCGCTCGCTGTGACTTGAGCCTGGCCGCCGTTTCCAGTATCAGCTTGATGCGGGACAAAGGCAGGTCCTGCATGGAAACAATATCACAGCCATATAAATTGTTTTTCATTATGCACTCTCTTTCGCCAAATACGGATGGGGCACATGTCTCTGTATGTATTCTTGCCATGACAATACTGACTCCGGTGGTTTTCCTCTGAAATCGATAAGACATTGCAGCATGATCTGCGCGATCTGCATGTTTGTGATCAACGGGATGTGATGGTCCACAGCCATGCGCCGGATGACAAAACCATCCGAACTGGTATCCAGCGCGCTGGAAGTAGGCAGATTAATGATGAGTTCAATCTTGCGCTGGGCTATCAGTGTCTGAATATTCGGCTCATTGCCTTCACTGGATTTATAGACAAAATAAGATCCCACACCGTTTTTCGATAAATACGCATGTGTTCCGCTGGTACTGTACAATTCCCAGCCCTGTTCATCCAGTTGTTTGAGGTAGGGCAGCAATTTCGCTTTGTGGGCATCGGCGAGGGATACAAGAATCCGTTTTTCCGGCAAGGTCTGCTCGGTGGCCAGCCAGGCTCGCAAATACGCTTCGTACAGATTTTCACCCAGACACGCCACTTCTCCGGTGGAAGCCATTTCCACATTCGCGACCGGGTTCGCGCCTTTTAATCTGTGGTATGAAAATTGCGGAGCTTTCACGCCGACATAATCCAGTTCCAGTGTTTCATACGTCAGCGGAATCTGTCTGCCCAGCATTGCACGCGTCGCGATAGCGATGAAATTATAGCCCGTCACCTTGGAAACAAAGGGAAACGACCGCGATGCCCGCAGATTCAATTCAATAACCTGAATGAAGTTGTTTTTTGCGATGAATTGAATGTTGAAAGGTCCGGTGATTTGCAAGGCCGCTACGATTTCCCGGGTAATCTTTTTGGTCTTGCGTATGGTTTCCAGGTAAAGGCGCTGGGGCGGTATCACAAGCGTGGCGTCGCCCGAGTGTATTCCCGCGTTTTCGACATGCTCGGTGATCGCTTCAATAATCACGCGCCCCCTGTCAGCGACACCGTCCATTTCCAGTTCTTTCGCATCCTGAATGAATTTGGAAATGACAACCGGGTGCTCGGAAGAAACCAGTGACGCTTCCTTGAGAAACTGTTCCAGCGATTTTTCATTGTAAGCCACATTCATGGCGGAACCGGATAAAATATAGGAAGGACGAATCAGGACAGGATAGCCGATCTGCTCCGCGAATTGTCTGGCTTGCGTCAGGCTCGCGACCGTCGCCCAGGACGGCTGATCAATATCCAGCTGATTCAACAGCGCGGAAAATTTTTCACGATCTTCAGCCTTGTCTATTGATTGCGCGGAAGTGCCTAATAGCTGATATCCTCTCTTGGCCAGGGGAAGCGCGAGATTATTGGCAATCTGGCCGCCCACTGAAACGATAATGCCTTCAGCATGCTCAAAATCCGCGATATCCTGCACTCTTTCCAGAGTCAACTGTTCAAAATACAGGCGGTCAGACTCATCATAATCCGTGGATACGGTTTCAGGATTGGAATTAATCAGAATGGATTTCTTTCCCAGCTCCCGCAGCGATCGGGAAGTATTGACCGCACACCAGTCAAACTCCACTGACGAACCGATTGCGTACGGGCCCGAGCCCAGAACCAGAATAGGCCGCTCGGGAGAAGGCTCGATGTCGTGCTCACAAGCATGGTAGGTAAGATAAAGATAATTGGTTTGCGCGGCAAACTCTCCAGCGAGCGTATCAATCTGTTTGACATAAGGAACGACATTTGCCTCAATGCGACGCGCTCTCACCGCTTCTTCCGGCTGGCCGGTCAGCCTGCCGATTGCGCGATCGGAAAATCCCATGCGCTTGGCTGACTTAAGCAATGAAAAAGACAATTCTTCTGAAACCAGCCGCTTTTCCTCTTCCGCGATGGAATGAATATGGGACAAAAACCAGGTGTCGATATTGCTTAACTGCTGCGCCTCTTTCACGGTACCGCCGGACAGGAAGTATTGATATAAGGCAAACAAACGCCTGTCTGTGGGGAATTCGATTTCTCTTTTTGGATCCGGAATGATATGCGGATAATCACTGATGCAGGATGCGCCTATGTTCAACATGCCGACCGCTTTCTGCAGGCTTTCTGGAAATGACCGGCCTATGCCCATGACTTCGCCCACGCTTTTCATTTCTGTTCCTATCGTGCGCTCAGCCGCTTTCAGCTTGTGGGTGTCCCAGCGCGGGATTTTGACCACAATATAATCGAGAGCGGGCTCGAAGAAAGCGCAAGTCTTTTGTGTCACGCTGTTCCTGATTTCGTGCAGCAAATATCCCAGGCCCAGCTTGGCAGCGACAAACGCGAGCGGATAACCGGTCGCCTTGGAAGCAAGCGCGCTGGACCGGGACAGACGCGCATTCATTTCTATCACCCTGTAATCACCATTGACCGGATTCACGGCGAACTGAATGTTGCACTCACCGATGATATTAAAATGATTTGCGATCGCGATAGACATGTTGCGCAACCGCTGGTGTTCATTGTTACTCAAGGTTTGGGCGGGCGCCACGACTATGCTTTCGCCGGTATGAATCCCCATGGGATCCAGGTTTTCCATATTGCAAATGGTCAATGCGTTGCCGCCGGCATCCCGCACGATTTCATATTCATATTCCTTCCAGCCCAGAAGATATTCTTCTATCAATACCTGGGACACCGTGGCAAAGCATTCTTTAGTCCGTCTGACGAGATCCGTTTTATTGGTAATCTTGCCAGACCCCAGACCACCCAGGGAAAATCCCGCACGCATCATGATGGGATATCCGATTTCTTCCACGGCCGCCAGGGCTTCTTCCACCGTGGTCGCGCAAATACTTCTGGGTGAGTGAATGCCTATGCTTTCCAGCCCCTGCTTGAAGAGGTCGCGGTCTTCCGTCAAACGTATGGAGGATACCTGCGTCCCTAAAACCGCCACACCGTATTGAGACAAGACACCGCTCTTTTCCAGCGCAAGACCCAGATTGAGCGCGGTTTGTCCGCCAAAACCCAGTAGAATGGCATCGGGTTTTTCCTTTTGGATGATTTGCGTTACCACTTCCGTGTTGAGCGGCTGAAGATACAAGGTATCTGCCATTTGGGCATCTGTTTGCACCGTTGCAATATTCGGGTTGGCCAGAATGACCTTGATGCCTTCTTCCTTCAACGCTTTGATGGCTTGTGAACCAGAATAATCAAACTCACCCGCCTGGCCGATTCGCAATCCGCCCGAGCCGAGTAGCAAGACTTTTTTGCCGCTAAACCGCATAGTTCCGCCTCTTGTTCATTTTTCGCACCCGCTCAAACTCCGCCCGCTCTGACACTTCCGGGCGGACAAGACAAATGTGCGTTACTTGGATTAGGGCCGGCCTTGATAAATTTCTATCTTCCCGCAATCACCCGGCCCCCGGTGTGTTGCCTGAATGCCAGTCTTTCATTCTATCATCCGGCGCGATGAGTCATCGCGCCTATGCTTGCCGGGTACGAGCTGGCAACCCGACACCCCGGGCATTCCTTTTTGCTAGGACACTTCCGGCGTGCCGGAAGACACGCAGATTGCGTCAAAAAACTTTTGAAACAGCCATTGGGTATCTTCGGGCCCCGGAGCCGCTTCAGGATGAAATTGAACTGAAAAAAACGGCAAGCTGTGATGCTCGATTCCCGCGACACTCTGATCATTCAGATTCCTGAACGTCACGCGCCAGTCAGAAGAAAGACTGGCTTCATCCACGGCGTATCCATGGTTTTGCGAAGTCAGATAACAACGGTTTGTCATCAAGTGCAGACAAGGCTGATTATGGGATCGGTGACCAAATGGAAGTTTGTAGGTTTTCGCTCCCGCTGCCAGTGCCATTAACTGGGTCCCCAGACAAATTCCAAAAGCGGGTTTATGCAAAGCCATGGCTTTGCGGATAATCGTTATGGTTTTTTGACAGCGGACCGGATCTCCCGGACCGTTGGAAATAAACACACCATCGAATTTTTCATGGGTAAAATCATAATCAAATGGAACTCTTTTGACCCGGACCGGGTATCGCAGCAATGATCGGAGTATGTTTTCTTTCATTCCACAATCAATAGCGATGATCAGTTTGTCACCCGAACCGTAATATTGCGGTTCCTTGATGGAAACTTCTTCCACCCAGTTGATGGCATCAAAGTTTTCAAAATGGTCCAGTTTCGCGTTCATGGGCGCGATCGCACCGGGTTCTACTCCTTTGGTGCGCAAGCATTTGGTCAGGGCACGGGTATCGACGCCGGTCATATAGGGAATTTTTTGATCGGTTAGCCATCTTGCCAGAGAAAATTGCGAAGAATAATTTGAATAATAAGGAGAAAGTTCAGAAAAAACCGCTCCTCTCACATGGATTTTCTCCGATTCCCAGGACTGGGATGAAGACACACCGTAGTTACCGATAAGAGGATAAGTAAAAACAAGAATCTGGCCGGCATAAGAAGGATCAGTCAATGCCTCAACGTAACCTACCATTCCAGTATTAAAAACAACTTCACCAAATGAGATATGTTCCTGATGAACAGGGACTTCGCCGTAAAATACCTCTCCCGATTTTAAGACTAACTGCGCAGTGAGAGTCATCGTATTCATGCTGTACTTATAATAGGTGCGTATTTGTACCATTTTTAGGCTAATAATGTAAATAATCTTTTTTTATGATTGTGCTAAAACCTCAAACCACATTTAAAACCTGCTGCACCAATCAAAAAAGCGTATCTTCATTATAGATGTCATTGAGCGGCATAAGCAGCTGACGCCACTCAATGACGCGCTTCATTATCCCCGGGCAGCTCCGTGTTATTTACAAGCTTTTCATTATCGAGTATTTTTCTATCCAATCCAGACCCTGTAGAGACCGCCATGACTAAAGCAGCCCTGATTACCTCCCTCTATCAAATTGGCGCCATCCAGTTTGGCGAATTCAAACTGAAAAGCGGCCAGACTTCTTCTGTATACATGAACTTGCGCAAGATCATTTCGCATCCCGAGCTCTTGCGCGGCATTGCGAAAGCGATGCGGGAAGCGACAAAAGACTGTCAATTTGATCTGGTCTGCGGCGTACCCTATACCGCTTTACCCATCGCAACCTGCATTTCACTGGACTATAACATTCCCATGATCATGCGCAGAAAAGAAAAAAAGGATTATGGCACCCGGCAGATGATAGAGGGGGAATTCAAGCAGGGTCAGCGCTGCCTCATCATTGAAGATGTCATCACCACCGGCGGCAGCATTATTGAAACCGCAAGCGAGCTGGAAAACGCGGGACTACAGGTCAGCGATCTGGTCGCGCTTATCGATCGCGAGCAAGGCGGCCGGGAAAACCTGTCACAAAGAAAATATCATACCCACACCATTCTCACCCTGTCTGAAATTCTGCAATTCCTGCTGCAATCTCCATTGCTAAGCACTGCGGAACAACAGTGCGCCGAACAATTTCTCGCGGAGAGAACAGCGAAATGATCATTTCCCGGCATTCTTACACGGAACGCGCGCATTATTGCCTTTCACCGCTAGCCAAGAACCTGTTTCATCTCATGGCGGAGAAAGAAACCAATCTCGCCCTGTCAGCCGATGTGACTTCCGCGCAAAAATTACTCGACCTGGCGGAATTACTGGCGCCGGAAATCTGTGTGCTCAAAACACACATTGACATCATAGAAGACTTTACACCCGCCCTGACTCAGCAGCTGCGCAAACTCGCCTTGAAACACCGCTTCATGTTATTCGAGGACAGGAAATTCGCTGATATCGGTAATACAGTCAAGCATCAATACAATGGCGGGATTTATCACATTGCCGATTGGGCGGATCTGGTGAATGCGCACAGCCTTCCCGGACCGGGCATTATCAGCGGACTTGCCGAAGTGGGGCGCAAAAAAAACCGCGGATTGATTTTGCTGGCCGAGATGAGTTCCGCGGGACATTTGATGGGCCCGGAATACATGCAAAACACCTTGAAGATGGCCGAACAATTCTCGGATTTCGTCATTGGATTCATCACCCAGCATGCCTTGTCCCGCGATCCGCACTGGATCAACATCACCCCGGGTGTCAAAATAGGTTCAGGGTCTGACACCCTGGGTCAGCAATATGTCACACCGGAAAAAGCGATCCTGGAAAATGGCAGTGACATTATCATCGTTGGCCGCGGAATCATTCAGGCGAACGATCCTCTCACCGAAGCCCGCAAGTACCGTCAAAGCGGATGGGACTGTTATCTGAAAAGATGCGAGAAGTAAGAACACTCCCTGGCAAAATCCGGTTAATCAAAACCCTGTCACACCTATCAAAAGTAAAAAAAGCCCGGCTACGTCTCCGGGCTTTTATGTCAGACCCGGCGGTCAGGCGCATTGACTGGTGATTACACCCACCTTGTCAAAAACGCTGACAACCGCGGCCGTGTCATACTTATAATCCGCCGCTGCCTTTATCACTCCGCAAGCGCCCTGCTCAAAAGTGCTGGTCGGCACCCAATAACTGCGATTAGCCTGCACCATCACATCAAACGCTTTTCTGACGTTCCATCCCGGTGTCGTGGCCAGGAGATAAAACGCGCGATTATAGACGCCGCTGCTGAGATGAACATTGAGCCCCGGCCGGAATAACTTGGCCGAACTAATGGAGCAGTCATCGCCTGCCTCCACAAACTTGCAGTCCTTGGCAGGATCATCCAGATAACGCAAGGCAAAATCATCAGGTTTTGCGACTTCAGAACCTATCATCCAGTCGTTTTTGCCAGTGGCATAATATTTTGCCGCCTGATCCGCCATGTCTGAAAAAGATTCGTTCATTCCGCCTGACTGGTCATCGTAAACCAGGTTGGAGTGCTGGGAAGTAAAACCATGGCTGATTTCATGCGCCGTCACCCCCAGTGAAGTCAAGGGGTAAAACGTGTTGCCGCCGTCACCAAACATCATTTTTTCCTGGATATCATCCCACTCCGCATTTTCACCTTCTTCAGCAGAATGTGTTTCCATCTCCATAACCATGGGTTGGCCGTTTTTCTGCAAGACAGGAATGCCGTACCAGTCCTGGTACATGGCATTAATCGTTTTGGCAGCGAACAAGGCGTCATTATTTGGTGAATAACCGCCATTGACATGATCGCCGCCTTCATTCCAATAGATACTGGCGTGCCGGCCGTCAGGTTTCGCACATCTGTATGACGCCGTTTTTTGGGTTCTCCAGTCAGTGACCCGTGCCAGAGAATTTTGCAGATAACAGATATTTTTTGCCGCATCCCTGGTAACTTCCAGGCTGGCCAGGCTGCCTGGCAGTCCATCGTACATCAGCTTGCCGGTTCTCAGATTACCGCCCATCCCACCGCCTTTGACCGAATCGGCGGAGGCGGTTTTTCTGTCATCCCAGGTTTTATAGACATGAAAATCCAGCGCATCCAGAATGTACGCAGGCTTGGCCAGCCTGCCGTTTGCCTTGACATAGGCGCTGATCTGAAATGCCCAATGCGCCTTATTCTGGCTGTCTACATACACCATCAATTGATTGCGTTGATGCCGGACTTGTACTTTTACTCCCGCGCGGCTTTCATAATCCGAGATCGCCTGTGAGAAAGCTTTGCGTGCCTGATCCTGGTTAAACACGTAATCCGGCGTATTTTGCAGGTCTTTCTGCAAGTCTTCGTAAATCACGCCGTTCATGGTGGAAGAAGAGGCTTCAGGACCGGCAACCATCAGACTGCGCAGGGTTTTCTGGCCGCCGTGCGGTGTATGAATGACTGCGTCACCGCCGAATACGGGATAACCCGAGAAAGTCTGCTTAACACGGGTATGCACAGTTTGATTAAAATCGACCGTCTGGCTGACTTCTTCCAGGCCTGCTCCCGCCGGACCCGCTGCCGCGCCAAGCCTGGCCTTGCCCGATGCGGACAGGGATTTCAGATATTGAAAAGACTGATGGCTCAAATCAACAGGCCTGGCCGCATAGGCGGGCAAGACACCACAGCAGAAGATGCTGACAACGCTAAGCTTTATGAATCTCTTTCTGGTCATGACTCACCTCTATGAAAAATTAAATCCGGGGATTTAATTGGATTAAAACAAATGAGCGTAGCCGCTTCTGACAAATACGAAGCCGGAAAAGTGATTTTTTCTGTCCTTAGAACCCGGTTAAAGCAAAGATAAGCATTCCCTGTTTTATTCTTTTGCCTGGCCTGCCGACTTTTTTACAGTCTTACGGAATGTTACCAAGAAAAGCATAATAGCCCTCCTCTGTCAACTCATGAGAGTCTTGTGTACAATAGGCGCACCAAAAGCCTGAAAAGAACTAGAAAAATCTGCCAGATCATCGACTTAGAATTTAACAGGAGGCCATCTCAATGGTTCAGTCCACAAATGAAGTCTTTATACAATCAAAAAACCATCTCAATTTGTCTGCGAAAGAACTCGTTGAGCTAGCACTTGCCCGCGGTGAAGGTGAGCTGGCCTCCAACCAGGCGCTGGTCGTTAAAACAGGTTCCCGCACCGGCCGCTCTCCCAAAGATCGCTTCATCGTCCGCGGCCAGGCCACGGAAACCCAGGTTGACTGGAACCAGATCAACCAGCCTATCAGTGCGGACAAATTTGAAGCCCTGTGGGAAAAAGCTCTTCATTACCTGAATTCAAAAGATGCCCGTTTTACATCCTATCTCAAGGTAGGTGCTCACGAAACCCTGGGCGTGTCCGTCAAAGTGATGGCGGAACTGGCCTGGCATACCCTGTTTGCCCATGTCTTGTTTATCCGTCCCGTCACTCCTCCGACAAGCGACCAGCCCAACCAGTGGACCATTCTCAGCACACCCGGTTTCAAGACCGATCCGGCGCGCGACGGTGTCAACAGCGATGCCGCTGTCATTCTGGACTTCGAAAAACACCGGATTCTCATTTGCGGCACCTATTACGCGGGCGAGATGAAAAAAGCCATGTTTTCAGTATTAAATTTTGTTTTGCCCCAACATGACATTCTGCCCATGCACTGCGCGGCGAACGCCAGCAAAGAGGGCGATACCGCCCTGTTTTTCGGCCTGTCCGGCACCGGCAAAACCACCTTGTCCGCCGATCCCAAGCGCTTACTGATCGGCGATGACGAACATGGATGGGGAGAAGACGGAATTTTTAATTTTGAAGGCGGCTGTTACGCCAAATGTATTGATCTTTCGCCCGAGCGCGAACCGCTCATCTGGAATGCCATACGCTTTGGCACCGTCATTGAGAATGTGGTTTTAAATCCGCAAACCAGGGAACCCGATTACGCGGACGCCAGCCTCACCCAGAATACCCGCGCAGCCTATCCGCGTGAATTTATCCCGGAACGGGTTGAAAATAACCGCGGAAGACAACCGCATGCCGTTTTATTCCTGACCTGCGACCTGTACGGCGTATTGCCGCCGGTCGCGCGCCTGACGCCTGAACAAGCTGCTTATTATTTCCTGAGCGGATACACCGCTCTGGTTGGCAGCACCGAAGTCGGCCAAGGCAGCGGCATCAAACCAACCTTCAGCACCTGCTTCGGCGCACCCTTCTTCCCGCGGCCGCCCGGTGTATACGCGGAATTATTGATGAAACGTCTGCGCAATTTCGATACCCAGGTTTATCTGGTCAATACCGGGTGGACTGGCGGATCGCATGGTGAAGGCGGCAAGCGCTTTTCCATTCCAACAACTCGGTCCGTCGTCACAGCCATCGTGGAAGGAACCTTGAAAAACGCTGAATTTGAAACTTTGCCCGGATTTAATATCGAGATCCCCAAAGACGTGCCGGGCGTAGACACCCGCTTATTGAATCCGCGCAAAACCTGGGACAATCAAGCTGCGCATGATGCCAACGCGCGCACGCTGATCTCGCAGTTTATTGAAAACTTCAAACGTTTTAATGTCAGTGATGCCATCCGAAACGCCGGACCCACACTGGATTAAAATCATATCAGCCTCAAAAACCCGGATCCCTGCTTGTGCCAGGCCCTTCGAGACGGACACTGACGTGTCCTCCTCAGGCCTGTCCTGAGCTTGTCGAAGGAGCGAACGGATTCGGATTTTTCCGTTCGTGGTGAGGAGCCGCGTCAGCGGCGATGAAAATCCCGTTCGTGGTGAGGAGCCGCGTCAGCGGCGTCTCGAACCATGAACCCAAGCTGCGGATTCCCGCTTTACCCGACATGACTGGGCGAAAGCAGGAATGACGCGCCTTCTCGCCATTTCCTGCGCAGACGGTATATAATCAAATAATCCCTGCAAGGAGGTCACGTGCGTTTTCTCAAGGAATTTCAAGCTTTTGCCATGCGCGGAAATGTCATTGACCTTGCCGTGGCGGTCGTCATGGGTGCTGCGTTTAACAAAATCGTAGGCTCTTTGGTCGATGGCATCGTCATGCCTTTTATCGGTTTGCTGATAGGCGGGGTCAATATCGCAGATAAATCCCTTACCATAGGCCAGGCAGTGATTAAATGGGGCATGTTTTTGCAATCCATTATTGATTTTGCCCTGATAGCCTTCTCGATTTTCATGGTCATCAAGGCCATGAATACCCTGCGGTTAAAAAAGGATATGACAGCTTCTGCAAAACCTTCCGACGAAGTCCTGTTATTAGGTGAAATTCGTGATTTGTTAAAAAGCCGGCCCATGACCGCTGATTCTCAGTAATCCGGATGTCTTATGACCGCCATTTCAGATAACCTCGCTGCCTTGCTTGAATCCATACGCGCTTTTGAAAAAAAATATGGTCGCGACCCCGGATCCGTGAAACTGCTCGCTGCCAGCAAGAAGCAGTCTGTTGACAGTATCAAGGCGGCGTTTGACGCAGGCCAGTGCTGTTTTGGAGAAAGCTATTTACAGGAAGCGGCAGGCAAATTTTCCGCCCTCCATAACTTGCCGATAGAATGGCATTTCATCGGTCCTGTCCAAAGCAACAAGACCCGCAAGATTGCTGAATTTTTTTCCTGGGTACACAGCGTGGATAGCATGAGGATAGTGAAACGCCTGAATGATCAGCGGCCAGACCATTTGCCACCGCTTAATATCTGTATAGAAGTGAATGTCAGCGGAGAAGCTTCCAAATCAGGCGTCCTCATGGATCAGGTCTTGGGACTGGCGTTGTATTGCCAGAACCTGCCGCGTATCAGATTGCGCGGGCTCATGGCCATACCCGCCATACATCATCGCTTTGATCATCAACGCCAGGAGTTTCACAAACTGCAGTCTCTCTTTCTTTACCTGCGTGAGCACCATTTCTCCGTGGATACCTTATCCATGGGCATGTCAGATGATTTTGAAGCTGCCATCGCGGAAGGGTCGACTATCGTGAGAATCGGCACCGCTCTATTTGGTCGGCGAGTATAAATATCGCGAAATTCCTGCTTATTATACCACACCCTGATACCCCCGATTTAGGTTATAAATAACTTATGGGGTTGCGGCGGGGGAAGGGTAAATGATGATTAAAAAAATAACATTCTCCATTCTGATTTATTCATTTTGCTCACTTATCTTGTTTAATTACGCTTATGCCGCCGGCAATCCGGTCAAAGGTATTTATGTGACACAATGGAACCTGGAAAATACCACTTATCTCAACTATTTGATTAAACGTGCCAAGAGCGCCGGCATCAACACTTTTGTCGTCGACCTGGAAAAGCCCGGCAAGCGATATAAAGAAAACATTGCCTTGCTGAAAGATAACCATATCCGTTATGTGGCCCGAATCGTCATGTTCCCGGATGGCGGCACAGCCAGTCAGATTGAAAACCCGGCTGTATGGCAAAAGAAATATACTCTGGTCAAACAAGCCATTGATTACGGTGCAAACGAAATACAATTAGATTACATCCGTTATAATACTAAACAGAAACCATCCGCAGAAAATGCCAAACGTATACATGAAATCATTGCCTGGTACAAAAACAAATTATCGGGGCAAAACATTCCGCTTCAGGTGGATGTTTTTGGCATCGCAAGTTTTGGTGAGTCAAAATATATCGGCCAGAACATAAAATTATTCTCACAAAGTGTCGATGCCATTTGCCCCATGGTTTACCCGTCACATTACGCGCCTTTCCCCAAACACTTCAAACAGCCTTATGAAACCGTCTATAACTCATTAAAGAGCATAAAAGGGCAGTTTGATGATAAAATGCCCGTCAAAATGTATGCTTACATCGAGCTTTCCAATTATCATTTCCCTATGTCCCGCCCGAAAACCATTGAGTACATCAAGTCTCAATTGCGCGCTGTCCAAGCGGCGGGAGCGGATGGTTTTTATGCCTGGAGTCCGCATAACCGATACGATAACCTGTTCAATATTCTGGAAGCCCAGTCTGGCAAAAAATAACCATGATGCTGTTCCTTGTTGTACCGTGATGGCAAACAACCCCTTTAGGATGAAGGGGTTTTTGCTGTTTGTTGCAATACTTCGCGAGACACCGTCGCTCACAATTGCTTGATGAGGTGTAACATGAGTTAATAAGTCTTTGTCTCAATCCGGCATCATGCAACAGACTTCGGAGCAATCTTTCATGAGTCATCCCATCATAGCAATCATAGGCGCGGGCAATATGGGCAGCAGCCTCATAGGCGGACTGATCAGGAATGGCCATCCCGCAGACCGTCTCTGGGCCACGGATCCCCGTTCCGAAAAACGGGAAGAGTTGAAAGAAACGTTTGCCATTCATACCACCGGGGATAATGCCGCTGCCGTTCAAGCTGCGGACATTGTGGTTTTTGCCGTCAAGCCGCAAATATTTTCAATGGTTGCGGGTTCCCTGCATGAAGCGGTGCAATTGCGCAAGCCGCTGGTGCTTTCTATCGCGGCCGGCATCACCCTGTCCAGCATTCAGCACTGGTTGGGCGGCAATATCGCTATCGTGCGCGCAATGCCCAACACGCCGGCACTGATCAGCTGCGGTGCTGCGGCACTTTACGCGAATGAGGAAGTGACCGCTGAGCAGCGCAGCAAGGCTGAATCGATATTACGGTCCGTGGGTGTAGCCATCTGGTTATCGGATGAAAAACAGATGGATACAGTCACCGCCCTGTCTGGCAGCGGACCCGCTTATTTTTTTCTGATGATGGAAGCCTTGCAGCAAGCCGCGCAACAATGCGGCCTCCCCGAGGAAACCGCGCGCCTGCTGACCTTGCAAACCGCTCTGGGTGCGGCACGCATGGCGATAGAAAGTGGAAAGCAGCTGGATGAGCTCAGACACAATGTCACTTCCCCCGGCGGCACGACTGAACGAGCCGTGACCGTCCTGGAAGAAAACAATATCCGTGACGTGTTTCTGAAAGCAGTACAAGCGGCGAAACAACGGTCGGAAGAATTAGCCCGGCTTATGGAAGGGAAAGGGCAAGGATGATCTTTTGCAGCCTGCGGTCATGGTGCAAAGACGGAAATTTTAGAGTAGGCTCATAGTGTAACTCCGTCATCGTGATGGTAATATAGACAGCAACAATTCTGGTGGATAGAAGCTAAGAGGATAAGGAAATGTCAGGAACCAGTCTCAATGCGATGCTTTTTTTAATTAGCTGTGTATTCGATTTTTATATCATTGTTTTATTCATGCGGCTTGTTCTTGCCTGGGTGAATGCCGATTATAACCACCCGATCACCCAGTTCGTTGTCAAACTAACCAGTTTTGTTGTCAAACCCGTCAAAAAGTTTTTACCGGATTTTCGCGGTTTTGAAACCTCCACCCTGATCCTGATTATCCTGATTGAAGCATTGAAATATTTTGTTATCACCATCCTCAGCTTTGGGATGCCCAATATTCTCGGACTTTTCATACTTGCGGTAGGGGACTCCCTGCGTCTGATGCTGGAAACACTCTCGCTGGCGCTGGTCTTCCAGGTCATCCTGAGCTGGATGCAGCCCGGTTCGCCGATTTATCAGGTATTGTTCAAATTCACTTCTCCGGTGGTGCGTCCATTTCAAAAACTGATACCGCCCATTGCCGGCATAGATGTTTCTCCTATTCCAGCCATCATTCTCCTGCAGTTGCTCATCATCATAATAGTTAATCCCATGAAGGGCACAGGACTGGGTATAGCCATTGGCGGCTGAAGCCTCACCCTGGCATTACTGGCGGGGCAGCTCGCTTTTCATTCATGTGTTTATTCAACCGCGGGCAAGTCGCGACCAGATTACCGGCCTGATGACTTGCCCGGGCCCGGCCGGCACTGAAGAAAATTGTCTGAAAGTCAGGATTACCGCTCCTCCGCTGGAAGGACGCGCCAATAAATATCTGATAAAATTTCTCGCTCGCTGCTTCAAAGTGCCCGTGCAGCAGGTCATAATCCTCCAGGGTGAACATGGCCGCAAAAAATGGGTTCGCATTGATACACCAACCGATTTGAGTATGTTAAATGAAAGTCGTTTTAGCGAGTAATAATCCGGGAAAAGTCGGAGAATTTCAGGAATTATTAAAAAATCTGCCGATAGACCTTCTTCCTCAGTCCGAATTAGGCATAGACGAGGCCGAAGAGACCGGCTTGTCGTTTGTGGAAAACGCCATCATTAAAGCTCGCCACGCGGCACAAGCCGCGGGGCTGCCCGCCATTGCGGATGACTCGGGGCTGGCTGTTGATGCCCTGAATGGAGCGCCTGGAATTTATTCCGCCCGCTATGCGGGAAAAAACGCAGCGGCGCAAGATAATATTCACAAGCTATTGCTGGATCTGGAAAATGTTCCCGAGGAAAAACGCACCGCCAGTTTTCATTGTGTGCTTGTTTTCATGGCCCACGCACTGGATCCCACGCCGCTTATCTGCCAAGGCAAATGGTCCGGGATGATTTTACGCGCGCCGCAAGGCGGCAACGGGTTTGGTTACGATCCGGTTTTTTATGTCCCAGCGGAAAAAAAATCAGCAGCCGAACTTCCCAATCAGGTAAAAAATAAAATCAGTCACCGTGGAATCGCCTTACAATCCCTGTTAAAAATGTTACCGGATAAATTATGACCGCGCTTTCCGTCAAACAACTTACCAAGGTCTATTCCAACGGCCTGACCGCTTTGAAAGGCATCAGCCTTGAGGTCGCTGAAGGTGATTTTTTCGCCCTGCTGGGCCAGAATGGCGCCGGCAAATCCACAACGATTGGCATTATTTGCAACCTGGTCAACAAAACATCCGGCAAAGTGCTGGTATTCGGCCATGACACAGACGTGGAACTTGCACAGGCGAAATCACTGATAGGCGTGGTGCCCCAGGAAATGAATTTCAGTCTGTTTGAAAAAATTTCTCATATCCTGATCAATCAAGCGGGTTATTATGGCATCCCCAAAAAAATCGCCGCTGAACGCATGGAGCTTTATCTCAGGGAAATGGGCATCTGGGAAATGCATAACCAGCCGGCTTTTCGATTGTCCGGCGGAATGAAGCGCCGGCTCATGATCGCGCGCGCTCTCATGAATGAACCGAAATTGCTTATTCTTGATGAACCGACTGCGGGAGTGGACATTGAACTTCGCCACACCTTGTGGCGCTTCCTCACCAAGCTCAACCAGCAGGGCACGACCATCATACTGACCACCCATTATCTCGAAGAAGCTGAACAGCTTTGTAAAAATGTCGCCATCATTGATCATGGCGAAATCATTGAAAATGCCAACATGAAATCACTGATTAACCGCCTGAATGCGCAAACACTGGTTCTGGACACGCAGCAGCCCCTGCATGGCAAACTTTCACTGGATGGCTATCATTACCGCCTGGTGGATGACACTTCGCTGGAAATCGAAATTCAACGGGGGCAGTCCATCAATCAGTTATTCTACCTGCTGTCTCAGCAGCAGATTACGATTACCAGCATGCGCAACAAAACCAACCGCCTGGAAGAATTATTCATACGTCTTATTTCTGACAACAAACGCCAGGAAGCGTCCGGAACCCCGTCGGAGAACACATGATACATCGTACCGGTTTTTATCCAAACATGATTGCCCTGCAAACCCTGTTAATCAAGGAAGTCATGCGTTTTATGCGTATCTGGACACAAACACTTCTGCCGCCAGCCATCACGATGGGACTCTATTTCATCATTTTTGGCAAATTCATAGGTTCGCAAATCCGGCATATTGACGGTTATGAATATATCCAGTACATCGTGCCCGGCCTGGTCATGATGTCTATCATGACCAACGCTTACGCTAATACCGCTTCGTCTTTTTTCCTGACCAAATTCAATAAAAGCATTGAAGAAATGCTGGTTTCACCCATGTCCAATTTCATTACCCTGCTGGGATTCACGCTGGGCGGCACCATACGCGGCATCCTGGTTGGGGCGATCGTGATGGTAGTTTCACTATTGTTCACGCATGTCCCGTTGTCTCATATGGGCTTCGTCGTATCCATGGCGATACTCGCCGCCATGGTATTTTCATTGGGCGGCCTGATTAATGGAATTTATGCCAAACGCTTTGACGACATTTCATTCATTCCCACTTTTGTGCTGACTCCGCTGACCTATCTGGGCGGAGTATTTTATTCCATCAAACAATTATCGCCGACGTGGCGCAGCCTCTCCATGTTTAACCCCATCCTGGATATGGTCGACACATTCCGCTACGGCTTGCTGGGCGTATCGGACTTAAATGTTTACTGGGGTTTTAGTCTGGTTTGCCTTTTGTTTGTCATTCTTTTTTTCTGGGCATGGGCGCTGCTGCATAAAGGAATAGGGATAAAGGTTTGACATCTGCCAGGCCGCTGATTAATCTTCACATAAATAGATGGAATGAAATTTCAAGGATTCATCATGATCAAACAACTTATTGCTCTCGTTGCCTTGAGTACCGCCATCGTTCTCTCCATGTCTTATGCGCAGCAAGGCGTTCAATGGCTGGTTGCTGCCCATGACTGGGTTTCACAATTGCTAACCGAGGTTTTTTCCGGAGGACACGCTGGCAATCTGGCCAGGGGCTTGCTCGCTCTGCTCAGCATACCCGTTCTTGTGGGCCTCGTCCCTGCCGTCGTTTACTGGCTGGTCAAACGACATTGGTTCCCCTACTTCATGGAAATTGTCTGGATAGTCTGGCTGATCCAGGCAGGCGCCCTGATCGTGATGTATAAGGCGGTAGCCGTCTAAGCCGTTGTCGTCAACATGCTTTACTTGAACAATTCTCAAATCCAAAAAGCTGTTTTCACCATGATCTTTGATGTCAGGGCCATGATATGCCTGACTGGCCCGGGCAAATCGCGCGCGCCCAATGCCACGGCTTCATCTCTGTGTCTTGCTTCATCCGCTTCCATTTGCTGCAGAATGACATAACTGCGCTGATCCTTGGAAGGCAAGGCATTAAGATGGCCTTCAAGGTGCCTGATGACTTGCCGTTCTGTTTCCGCGACGAAGCCTAGGCTCCATTTATCGCCTACCATGCCCGCTGTCATCCCGATACAAAATGAACCCAGATACCAAACCGGGTTCAGATAACTGGGGTGACTGCCCAGCTCATCCAGTCTTTGTTTGCACCAGGCCAGATGGTCTCCTTCTTCTGTGGCGGCAAGGTGCATTTTTTCCTGTACTTCCTGTGAACGGGAAACCACTCCCTGACCATGATAAAGAGCCTGGGCACAGATTTCTCCCGCATGATTAATGCGCATCAACGCTGCCGCATGCCTGCGCTCATTATCACTCAAGGATGGTTCGGGAAGTTCCTTGCCGGGGTAATCCGCGCCGGTTGTTTTGACGGTATCGGTCAAAGCGCGCACGGCTTGATCAAATCCCAGACAAAGCCGATCCAGAAAAGAATAATAACGTTGAGAATTCATAGGCTGGTCTTATCGAAAACATGGGTCAAATCATACCATCCGCCCAAGCCCCGTCAACCAGGCAACAGACTTGCGTTTAAATATCTTCTCAATTAGATTAGGAAGTCCTGTTTTTAGTCAAAAAGCTGTCATGCAAGATAGAACACTATCAGATCACGTCATCATTGATATCCGGGAACTGCAAGCACTGGCTTCACGGCAGCCGCCCGCTCCCGTCATTTCATTCGCTAATCCTCAGGATTATCCTGCTGCGCCCGCAGGCCTGATCGAATTTTTCAACCTGGTTCCGGATGAAATGATAGTGCGGATTCTGCGATCATTGCCAGCGGCGGATGTCATCAGACTGTCTCAAGTCAACCGCCGTTTTCACGCCATCTGCGATGAGTATTTGACCTGTCATTTACAAAAAGATATGGCGCATCTCAAAATCCGTTTCTTCAGAAAGCAGCAAGAGCGATTAAATGACGATATCGAAGCGCTGCAAGATACCAAAACCGGCTGCCGGCAGATTTCCGGTCAAATGGCGGGCGGCGCTGTCCTGGCTGCCATCATAGGCTACTTTGAGTATCTGGTTGCGCAAACGTCTGCCGGATCTTCGCGTGATTTGAAAATAATACTGGCCGCTTTCTTTGTTATTTCAATTCTCGTCTTTTTGAAGGGTTTGTTTGACGCGGTCAAAAATTGCATGGCAGATTGCCAGGTCAGCGGACTAAGCGGCCGCATAAACGCGCTTAATGATGATATTGACCTGGCACGCCAAATCATGCGCCGTCCCTAGCAATTATCTGCCTGCCCAATGCGAACAACGCATGCAATGAGTATGTTTCTGGGGAATGTTTCTGTTTTTAATATTGTCACTTCTTCTATATAATGCCGCTCCATGTCCAATATATTTCATTCCGAAGTAGTCAAAAAACACGCTTCCCTGCCTGCCAGGGTAATGCGCATGGTGACGCCCCACGGCGAAGTACTCACCCCGGCTTTCATGCCTGTCGGGACCCGGGCGATGCTGAATTACCTGACACCGGCAGATTTGGATCTGACCGGAAGCGAAATTATTCTGGGTGGAAATACCTACCACATGCTCTGTACTCCGGGGATGGAAACCATTGAAGCAGTTGGCGGCATGCATCAATTTATGGGCTGGCATAAAGCCATGTTGACAGACAGCGGCGGATTTCAGGTTTTAAGCTTATCAAAAAAAGGCACGATTTGTATTATAGATGATCATGGGGCGCACTTTAAACATCCCATAACAGGTAAAATCCTGCATCTGAATTCACAAACCTCCATTCAGGCGCAAAAAATCATAGGCGCTGACATCATCATGGCATTTGATCAATGCACCCCTGAAACCGGCGGACGCGAAGCTGCGCTCGCCGCACTGGACAGAACGCATCGCTGGCTGGTTCTCTCCAAAGAAGAACAGTTAAAAAATCCGCATTCGGCGTATGGATTCAGGCAAGCCTTGTTCGGCATCATTCAAGGCGGAAGTTTTCGCGATTTGCGCGAACAAAGCACTGAATTTGTCTTGAGCCAGGAACTGGACGGGCTCGCTATCGGAGGTGAAGTCATCGGTTTTGACATGCCAAAAACATGTGAAATAATCGATTGGGTGCGGCCCATGCTGCCAGATGACAAAGTGCGCTACACCATGGGTGTCGGTCTTCATCCCCAGGATTTGATTGATGTGGTCGCGAAAGGCATCGATATTTTTGATTGTGTTGCGCCCACGCGCAATGCGCGGCATGGAACGTTATACTGCGGAAGCATTGTTGAGCGCGACGGCTGGCTGTCGTTCGAAGGTGAAAACGGCCAGAGCAGAATCCTTATCAAGAAAAGCCAATACGCCCGGGATACTTCTCCCGTCATGCCAGGCTGTGACTGTTACACTTGCGGGCATTTTTCCCGCGCTTACCTGCATTATCTTTTCAAGGAAGGATTGATCGCGTATTTTCATCTCTCCAGCATTCACAATATTCACGTGATGCAGAAAGTCTGCCGCCGCATGCGCGATCTGATTCTTGCCAGCTGATACGCCAGTTAATAATTGGTTAAGCAACCGGAACCCCGCACGGCCGCCAAACAACACTAGACCCCTATTTCAAAACTGTGTAGCATTAAAAAGTCGCATGGAAGAAGACTGATGACAATACCGATTTCCCACCCCACTCTGATTACTGACCTCGAAATGTTTTTCCGCATCATTTTCGCCTGTTTGCTCGGTTGTGTGATTGGCTGGGAGCGCGAGAGACATCGCAATATCATTTCTGCAGGCATTCGCACCTATGGCGCAATCTCCATGGGCGCGTGCGCGTTTGGCATTGTCGGCTTGTATATCGCGCTAGACGACCCCTCACGCGTCGCTGCGCAAGTGGTCACCGGCATAGGCTTTTTGGGCGGCGGCATTATTTTTCGCCAGGGTGATTATGTCACCGGCCTGACCACGGCCGCCACATTATGGGCGACCGCCGCGGTAGGCCTTTCTGTCGCCGTGGGCATGTATCTGACTTCCGTGCTGACATCCATACTGATATTTCTACTCCTTTACCTACCGCGCATGGCCTGGTGGAAAAAAATATCCTCCAAGTAAATACGTTTTTATTTTGAACACGTTTGATTTTGTCTTAAGATAACCTTAAGCAATATCTCGTATCGTTAGCACTTTATTTTCAATCTTGAGGAGTGACAAAAAATGTTCGGAAGGCATAAGAAACATGATAAAGAATCAGCGGATCATAAGGACAAGACCGAGAAGAAAGATAAAAAAAGCAAGAAAGCTCACACCAGGGTCGCGGTGATCGGCACTCCTGTTGATTCCGGCGAAAGCGCCACTCCCAACCCCCAACTCTTAAAACTGGATAGTATTCAACAAGGCATCAGCGAAATGACTCTGGACATGACGCTGAAACAACCTGCGCTGGACAAGATAGCAGCCATTCGAATCCTCATTCAAACATCTGCTGAACGCGCCGCCATCGTACGGGAAATCAAGGAACTGGATGAAATGGTATTAGGCTTGAGATATCAGGCTGTGGAAAAGAAAAAAGAGCAGCTGCTTGGCAACATACAAGAAGTCATGGATCACAGCGAAAATATGAATGATTTGCATAAAAAGGCCGCTGATCTGCAAGAGTTGACTCATGACGCTTTCAAACCTCGCCAAACACAGCCCGCAAAAAAACGCGGCGGTTTCTTTTCGTGCTTCCCCTGTTGCGGCGGCAATGATGCCGATGATGATGAACATCAGCCTTTGATCAGACATCACATGTGATGATGCGCTGCCACACCCGTTGCGCGGGTCAGCATCGCTTTCATCAACGCATGGCCAGAGACGCGGCACCGCGAACGCAGGACTTTAAGTCCGTTCGTTCGCCCTGAGGCTCGAAGGGCGTGCCGCTCCTCGCTACGATGATCAAGACCTGACTCCGCTGCGCCGGCATTAATATTCTGTTAAGCAACATTTCGTATTCTTGGATTTTCGATATCTAAATAGGGAACATTGAGCATGCATTCCACCCGTTCAAATTATTCCGCCATGAAAGAATCCTGGCTAAAAGACCTGTCCCAAATACGCGCGAAAATTGATAAAGTCGATGAAGCGGGCATGCAGCGAACGCTAATCACCCAATCCGAACGTCTCAAACTGAAAATCTCCGGATATAACGGCAATCCGCTCGAGTATGTCGATATTAACGATCAGATGAAATCACTCTCGGATAAAACCGATCGATATCTCTTTATTGTAGGCCGCAGCACCAGAATCTCCGCACTGCATGAAGAATTTGGATCCGGGATTGGCACACCCCGGCCATTTGACAAAAAAATTGAGTCGGTTCAAAAAAAACTGGGGACGTATAATGGCGACATGGACAGCGCAAGCCAGATAGACAAAGAGATCAAAGCGCTGGAAAGTGAAGCCCTGCATATGCGGGCAAGAAGAAAAGCGGCCAGCGGAACTGCCGCGGAACAGGCAAGACCTCTTCCCGACAGCGGATTTTCGTTGTTTTCACTATTTTGCTGCTGCATGCCCAGAGCAAGGATTGATGATCGCTCGCCCTTGCTTGACAACTCAGGCAGCAGAAAGACATTGTAGCCGGCTCGCTGAAGTATATTGACACTAGCTGCTTGATAAGACTTCCGTCTCTTCTCCTTCGCAGGCAAGAGACGGACTCCCCAAGTATCAGCCTTGCGCATTTTTAATCAATTGCTGTAATTCTCCCGTTTCATACATTTCAGACATGATGTCACTGCCGCCCACAAACTCGCCTTTGACATAGAGTTGAGGAATGGTGGGCCAATTGGAATACACTTTGATACCGCTGCGTATTTCATCATCCTGCAAAACATCCACTGTGGCGAAACGCGCGCCGCAGGATTTCAGAATATTGACGGCGCGGGCAGAAAAACCGCACATGGGCAGCTCTGCATTGCCCTTCATGTAAAGGATAATTGTGTTGTCAGCAATCTGCTGTTTGATTTTGTCTTGAACGTTCATTGATCTTTCCTCTTTCAATTATAGCAACCCCAATTGTAACTTGGCTTCGTCTGTCATCATGCTTCTGTCCCAGGGCGGATCAAATACCAGCTCCACTTTGACATCTTTCACGCCTTTGATCTGGCGGGTTTTTTCCTCAACTTCGCCTACCAGTACCGGGCCCATGCCGCAAGCGGGCGCGGTCAGTGTCATCACGATTTGTACCTGAAATTCATTCATGCCCACCGGAATGACTTCACATGCGTAAACCAGTCCAAGGTCAACAATGTTGACCGGTATTTCAGGATCAAAACAAGTCTTCAATTGCAGCCAGACCTTGTCTTCCACACTGCCTTCCATTTCATTGATGTCAGGCTGGTCCAGAATCACCAGACCCAGCGCGTCACCTTCTTTGCCAGCGATACGCACCAGATTTCCATTCACATAAACCGTGTATGAATTACCCAGCGCCTGTGTCACATACACTTGTGTGCCCGGCTGCAGCATCACTTTGGTTCCGGATGGAATCAGTGTCGCTTCAACTTCACGCCGGACTTCTACCGCTGTTTCTCGGAACACTTTATTCATTACTCCGCTCCTCTTTTCAAGATAGAGGATAGTTATTCGACATGAAAACTCTCGCCGCATCCGCAGCGGCTGGATTCATTCGGATTCGTGAAAACCAGGCGCTTTTGTTTTAATCCCGTTTTATTTTCTTCCACATAATCGATGCGCAAGCCTTGCAAAAGATCAAGCCATGCCGTATCGATATAGACTTTGAAACCTTCCGGCGTTTCGATTGCGCGGTCAGCGGGATTGGCATGGTCAACAAGAGACGGAAAGTAGGAATAGCCGGAACAGCCGGTTTTTTTCACGGACAAACGAAATACCGCGCCATGCTTTTGTTCCAGCATTTTTTTGATATAGTCACGGGCTGCTTCGGTCAATGTGATATCAAGATTCATATTTTACTCCGTCGTAACAGGATCAGGATCATTCGCCAGCGCGGCTTTAAGCGTATGCCAGGCAAGTGTGGCGCATTTGACGCGCACGGGAAACTCGGCCACGCCGCTGAATGCCGCAAGCTTGCCGACATTTCCGCGCGGTTCCCCGCCTTCGGTCACCAGCTGATGAAACAGCTCAAACAACTGATTGATTTCATCCATTGATTTTCCTTTTACCGCTTCCGTCATCAAGGAGGCGGACGCCACGGAAATGGCGCAGCCAGCTCCCTCAAAATGCACATCTTCAACCCTGCCGTTGTGTTCGACAACGTAAAGAGTCAGGCGGTCGCCGCATAAGGGGTTGTGGCCAGCCTGACAATGGTTCGCATTCGCAAGCCGCCCAAAATTACGCGGCTGTTTGCCGTGATCAACAATGATTTCCTGATATAAATCGCGCAGTGACATTACCCGAATAACCTCTTCGCCAGATGAAGGGCCGCCATCAACGCGTCCACATCATTTTCATCATTATAAATTCCAAAAGAAGCCCGCACCGTGGCGGGAATCCTGAATCGTTCCATCAACGGCATGGCGCAATGGTGCCCGGCGCGCACCGCAATTCCCTCATGGTCGAGGACGGTGCCGATATCATGCGGGTGGATATCCTGCATAACAAAGGAAATCACACCCACCTTGGGCTTTGTTGTGCCGATGATGCGCAGCCCCGGCACTGCGAGTAAACGGGGTTCCGCGTACTGTAGCAGGATTTGCTCATGCGAATAGATTTGCTGCATGCCTGCAGACTGGACATAATCTATCGCTGCCGCGAGTCCGATGACGCCAGCGATGTCTGGTGTCCCCGCTTCAAATTTTTGCGGCGTTTTTGCAAAAGTGACTTTTGAAAATGCGACCGTCTCTATCATGTCGCCGCCGCCTTGATAAGGAGGCATGGCATCCAGCAAGGCTTTTTTACCATACAAAATGCCGATGCCGGTCGGGCCATACAGTTTGTGGCCTGAAAAAACGTAAAAATCGCAGTCAATGTCCTGAACATCCACGGGCATATGCGGCACCGCTTGCGCTCCGTCTATCAACACGGGCACCTGATGGGCATGGGCAATGGATGCCATTTCCTTGACCGGATTGACGGTCCCAAGAACATTGGAGGCATGAGTGACAGCCACCATTCTCGTGCGCGGTGAAAATAATTTTTCATAGGCTTCTATGTCCATGGCTCCCTCGTCCGTGACCGGTATCACCTTGAGGACGATGCCCAGCTGCTCCTTCAGCAAATACCATGGCACGATGTTGGAATGATGCTCCATCGTGCTAAGTATCACTTCATCACCCGCCTGCCAGCGCGGACGCCCGAAACTTTGCGCAACGAGATTGATACCTTCAGTAGTGCCGCGCACAAAAACAATCTCTTCCGCATGGGCCGCATGAATAAAATTTTTTACCCGGTCGCGCGCCTGTTCATACAGACGCGTCGCGCGCTCGCTTAATTCATAGATGCCGCGATGAATATTGGCGTAATCGTGAAAATAAAAATTCGATACCGCGTCCACCACTTGCCGCGGTTTTTGCGCCGAAGCGGCGCTGTCCAGATAGATCACCGGCCTGCCGCGGTTTGTTTCCTGTAACACGGGAAAGTCACGGCGAAACACGGTGAAATCCGTCGTGAGGGTTTTCATGTTCATATGGCCTCCTGCACGCGCAAGCGTATGCCCGGATGTTCGACACGCTGAATGATTTCGTCGGCGAATCCGCTCAACAGCATGTTCACGGCCGTCTCCCTGTCTATGCCGCGCGAACGCAGATAGAAAAGTGCCTCGTGATCCAGCTGGCCGGTCGTGGCGCCGTGTTTGCATTTCACATCGTCCGCATAAATTTCCAGTTCAGGCTTGGAATAGACTTCCGCTTCCCGCGAGAGAAGCAAATTATGATTGGCTTGATAGGCAAGTATTTTCTGCGCGTTTCTCTCGACATGAAGCCTGCCGTTAAATACCGCTCGCGCCCTGGCATCAATTATGCCCTTGTACAGCATTTCACTATTGCTGCGCTGGGCGGCATGGTCAATGTCCACATGATTGTCGATATACTGGTTTTCATGCCGCAGCCGGTAAAATCCTCCGGTATGGCAGTCAGCTCCGGGTTCACGCAGCCCTATCACCAGATCATCACGCGCAAACGTGCCGCCTGTGGAAAAATTCACGAATGAAGCATGGCTGTCTTTTTTCTGATTCACAAAACTATTCGCCATGTGAACAGCCTGCCTGCCTTCCTGCTGGATTTTGATATGCTGCAGCCTGGCGTGTTCGTCCAGCGTGACGGAAGTGACGACATTCATCATGTAAGCCTGGCTGGACAGGGAAAAATATTCTTCCACCAGCGTCAACCGGCTATTCTTGCCCAAGGCTATCAGATGGTGCGGGTGGGCGATGAGGTTATCCTCGCCTATAACCAGAGAAAGCAAATGCACCGGAACATCCAGTTCGCAATCCTCCGGCACGGATAAAAACAGTCCGTCGACAAACATGGCCGCATTCAGCGCTGCAAAAGGATATTTTTGCGCGTCAATCGTCCGTGACAAGGCGGTTTGCGCCTGTTCCGCCTGTTTTATCAGCGCTTCCGCCACGCTGCAGGCAATCACATTCGCGGGCAGCCTGGAGAGATCAGACAATTCACTCATGAAGTAACCGTTCACCAGCACCAGCATAATGCTTTCGCAGCGCTGAAGCCGGTGTTGATGGATCACGTCCGTCAATCGGGATGGCTCTATTCGACGGGCGGTTGAGTAATGTTGTTGCGACAAAAAACCCAGATCCGTATATTTCCAGCGTTCGTCCTTGCGTGTGGGCAATCCGTTTTTAAGAAACGCATTCCAATGGCGCTGACGGAAATCATTAAGCCACTCTGGCGCGTGAGCCAGGGAATCGACCGTCTTGTCTTTCTGCAGCCATGTCGGAATTGTAGCCGTCACATTCATGATTTAATCTCGCTTTCAAGCCAGCCGTAGCCCTTGTTTTCAAGCTCATGCGCCAGAGACTTGTCACCGGATTTGAGAATTCTGCCATTGGCCATCACATGCACCACATCAGGCTGGATATAGTCCAGCAGGCGCTGATAGTGCGTCACGACCAGAATCATGCGGTTGGCGTTACGCAAGCTGTTGACACAACGGCCCACCATTTGCAGCGCGTCTATGTCCAGCCCGGAATCGGTTTCATCGAGAATCAGAAAACCCGGTTCCAGCATCATCATTTGCAGCACTTCGTTGCGTTTTTTTTCACCCCCGGAAAATCCCTCGTTGACCGCGCGATGCATAAACGTTTCATCCAGTCCGACTTCCTTAAGCCTGGCTTTGACCAGCATTAAAAAATCAGCGGCATCCAGCGGCGGAAGATTATTGCGTTTGCGGGATTCATTAAGCGCCGTGCGCAAAAAATACATGTTATTCACGCCGGGTATTTCCGTCGGATACTGAAACGCGAGAAATAAACCCCTGGCTGCGCGCTCTTCCGGCTCAAGCGACAATAAATCCTCGTCATTGAGAGTCACGCTGCCGCCAGTCACCTGATAGTCTTCCCGTCCTGCAAGCACATTCGCGAGCGTGCTTTTTCCCGAACCGTTAGGGCCCATGATCGCGTGTACTTCACCCGGCTTGATGGACAAATCCACGCCGCGCAAGATCGTCTTGAGATTTTGCTTTTCATCTTGAATGGTCACTTGCAAGTTTTTTATCTGTAACATTTCTCTAGCCTGTCTTAAATAACTTAAATAATGTGAGTAATCTTCCCTGAGCATGTTTAAAAGCGCACGGAATCCCTCGCCACGCATGAATTATCCGCTTCAGCCAACGCTTCCTTCCAGGCTGACTTCCAGCAGCTTTTGCGCTTCAACAGCAAATTCCATGGGCAATTCCTTGAATACCTGTTTGCAAAAACCATTGACTATCATGTTGATCGCGTCTTCTGTTTTCAGTCCGCGCTGACGGCAATAAAATAGTTGGTCTTCGCCAATCCTGGAAGTGGACGCTTCATGCTCTACGCGCGCGCTGGGGTTTTTTACTTCTATGTAAGGAAAGGTATGCGCGCCGCACGTGGAACTCAGCAGCAGGGAGTCACACTGGGTATAATTCCTGGCATTCGCGGCGCCAGGCAGCATGCGCACCAGTCCGCGATATGTGTTTTGGCCGCGGCCGGCGGCAATGCCTTTCGAGATAATGGTGCTGCGGGTATTTTTACCCATGTGAATCATTTTGGTGCCGGTGTCAGCCTGTTGGCAATGGTTAGTCAGGGCGACCGAATAGAATTCACCTATGGAATTATCCCCTTGCAGTATCACGCTGGGATATTTCCAGGTAATCGCGGAGCCCGTCTCAATCTGGGTCCAGGAAATCTTTGAGTTGACGCCGCGGCAATGCCCGCGTTTGGTGACAAAATTAAAAATGCCGCCGCGACCTTCTTCATCGCCGGGATACCAGTTCTGCACCGTGGAATATTTAATTTGCGCGTTATCCAGCGCGATTAATTCCACCACGGCAGCATGCAACTGATTTTCATCGCGCATAGGCGCGGTACAACCTTCCAGATAACTGACATAACTGCCTTCTTCCGCGATAATCAGCGTACGTTCAAACTGGCCGCTTTTCGCGGTGTTGATGCGGAAATAAGTGGACAACTCCATGGGGCAGCGCACGCCCTTGGGAACAAATACAAAGGAACCGTCGCTAAACACCGCGGAATTGAGCGCGGCGAAAAAATTATCCCGGTAAGGAACCACTGTACCCAGGTATTTTTCCACCAGTTCAGGGTATTTCAGCACGGCTTCGGAAAAAGGACAAAAAATGACTCCGGCTTCAGCTAGTCTGGCTTTGAAAGTGGTTGCCACGGAAATACTATCGAATACGGCATCCACCGCGACGCCGGCCAGCCGGCTTTGTTCGTGCAGTGGAATTCCCAGCTTTTTATAGGTTTCCAAAAGCTTGGGATCCACTTCATCCAGGCTTTTGGGACCCGATTCGGCTGATTTAGGGGCGGAATAATAAATAATATCCTGGTAATCAATGGGTTGATAATGCACATGCGCCCACGTTGGCGGCGACAGCGTTTGCCAGTGCCGGAATGCGTTCATGCGCCATTCCAGCATGAAAGCGGGCTCGTTTTTCTTGGCGGATATCAAACGAATAATATCTTCCGTCAAACCCGGCGGAATGGTGTCTGATTCTATCTGGGTCACAAAACCATATGGATACTGCTGATTTACCACTTCTTTTATGAGCTTATTTGCCATCGGACAACCCTGCGCTCGTGTATTCAGTAATGTTTTTGATAAATAATGGTCCCGTCATATCAAGTATAGTAAATCTGGACAGCAACGCATGGACCATTTTATTGATTTTTCGCCAGTTTTCTCGCATGGCGCAGAGGGAATCGATCGCGCATAATCCGCTGCTTTCACAACATTCCGTCATGGCCAATTCTCCTTCCATGGCGGCGATGACATCCGCCACAGAAATCTCCGCCGCGGGCCGCGCCAGACGATAACCGCCTTCCGCGCCGCGCAGGGAATTCACGAGGCAGGCGTCGGACAGCATTTTCAAGACTTTACTCACTGTTGGCGGGGTAAGATGCAGCGTTTCCGCCAGAAAAGCGGCGCTTAATATAGTGCCTGGGTCTTTCGCCATCTGGCTCATGATGAGCATGGCATAGTCAGTTAACTTTCCGATACGAAGCATGGGGATTGACCGGTTTTATTTGTTCTGTCAGGTAAAGGCGATGGCGTGACCCCGCCCTTACAAATCTGGCGATACAGTACCATGTTTGTACTGATTCATACAAGCTGGAATCACTGGCAGGCAAGCGCCGCTCTCCCAATGCCAGTCTTTTACCCAGGCCGTATCGAATGCTAGAATGGCCGCAGACTTTTGAGAGGATCTCGTGACATGCAATATAACAGACTCGGCAAGGCTGGCATCAGGATTAGCGAAATCTCACTGGGTTCCTGGATTACATTCGGAAAACAGATTGGCCTGAATGAAATCAAGACATTGATGCATGCCGCTTATGACCGCGGCATCAATTTTTTCGATAACGCCGAAGCTTACGCGCATGGCGAAGCTGAAATCCTGATGGGCAAGGCCTTAAAGGAATTCCATCGTGAAGACCTGGTCATCTCCACCAAAATTTTCTGGGGCGGCAATGGTCCGAACGATACCGGCTTGTCGCGCAAGCATCTGCTGGAAGGAACAAAAAATTCCTTGCGCAGACTCCAGCTGGATTATGTAGACCTGCTCTTCTGCCATCGCCCGGATCCGAACACTCCCATAGAAGAAACCGTGCTGGCCATGGATTATCTTGTACGCGGCGGTTTCGCGTTTTATTGGGGCACCTCGGAGTGGAGCGCCGACCAGATTGAAGCCGCCTTTCAGGCGGCAGAGCGTCTGAACTGTATCAAGCCCAGCATGGAACAGCCCAAATATAATCTCTTTTTCCGTGACCATCTGGAAAAGGATTATGTCAGGCTTTTTGAAAAATACGGCTTGGGAACAACAACCTGGAGTCCGCTCGCGTCCGGGATTCTTTCCGGTAAATACAATCTTGGCATACCCAGCGACAGCCGTCTTGCCAAAGAAGGCTGGCTGGTTCCGGACAACTTCATGCAGCTGGTTGAAAAAACCAAAAAGCTGGGCGTACTGGCACAAGATCTGGGCTGCACGCTTTCCCAATTATCCATCGCCTGGTGTCTCCATAATCCGAATGTCAGTACCGTCATCACTGGCGCGACAAAAATGGAGCAATTGACTGAAAATATGGGAGCGATAGAAGTAAAACCCAAGCTGACGCCGGAAGTGATGAAAAAAATTGATGCCATCATGAAATAATATGACGGACAGGATGGGTTTCACTTGCATCCATCCTGTGGAATCGCGACGCGGCGACAAGCAGAATTCCAGAATTAAACAAACGAGGCGATATGCCAAATAAAAAATTGTACACCACCTTGTCCGTTCGCGGTCTTGAATTGAATGTTAATCTTGGCTGGAGGGACAAGGAACGGAAACAGGAACAACCCGTTTTACTGGACTTGATCATCCGGTTTCCCGCTGCGCCGCCGGCAGCATGCGAGACGGACGAACTCGATGATACCGTGTGTTACGCCACTCTGATTGAACACATACGGCATGCCATCGCGCATAAAAAATATCGGCTGGTTGAACATTTAAGCGCAGACATATATCGTTCTGCCAAGACACGCCTCCCCAGGCCATGCCGATTAAAAATACGCCTCACCAAATTCCCGAAAATTGAAGGGCTAATGGGCGGAGTAACCTTTGATTATGGTGACGAGGCATAACCATGATCATTCTCGGCCTGGGTTCCAATATGGGTGACCGCCTTTTAAACCTGCGCAATGCCTTGCAGGCAATCAAAAGCATTCCCGATTTCACGGTGAAGCAGGTTTCTCCGGTTTATATTTCCGATGCCCTGATGCCGGAAAACGCGCCGGCGGAATGGGACATGCCCTATCTCAATCTGGCCATGCGCTGTCAATCATCACTCAACCCTGTGGAATTACTCAAACAGTTAAAAAATATCGAATGGTCAATTGGCCGTAAACCTGAAGTGCGTCACTGGGGCCCACGCATCATTGATATTGATATTCTCGCGTGGAACGACGTTGTTATTCAGAGCGAACCGTTGACCGTTCCACACGCGTCTCTGCAGGAAAGACCCTTCGCTTTATGGCCTCTTGCAGACGTAGCCCCCATGTGGAAGTTTCCTCTCTCGGGCGCAAACCAGGGAAAAACCGCCGCCCAGATGGTGGAAGCGTGGGGTTCCCGCTTTTCGGGAAACGCCCCCTTTCATACCCGCCAGATCAACCAGCGTGTGGATACTTCCCGTCTGGTCGGCATCGTGAATATCACCCCTGATTCATTCTCCGACGGCGGCAAATTCCTTGAACCCGAAAAAGCATTACAACAGATTATCCATCTTGTAAATGCCGGTGCTGAAATTATTGATATAGGCGCGGAGTCGACAGCGCCATCCGCTGCGCCGCTGGATGCGGACACCGAGTGGAAACGACTTGAGCCGGTGATGTCGGCGATCCGGGACGCACGCTCTTCATGGATGCTTTCTCCAAAAATCAGTGTCGATACCCGTCACAGCCGCGTCGCTGAACAAGCGCTTTTGATGGGGGCTGACTGGATCAATGATGTTTCCGGACTGGACGATCCCGGCATGCGGGAGATACTTGCGGGATCCGCTGCGGAATGTGTGGTCATGCATCACATGAGTATTCCTGAAAGGCGGAATCATGTCTTGCCCCGGCATCAAGATCCGGTCAAGGCTGTTTATGAATGGGGTGTTAAACGCCTGCATGAGCTGGAAAAACAAGGAATTACCCGGGACAGGGTTATTTTTGATCCCGGCATCGGATTTGGGAAAATGGCGGAACAATCCCTGATCCTGTTAAAAAATATCCATGTGTTTGCCTCGTTGGGCACTCGCGTCCTGGTAGGACATTCACGCAAGACTTTTCTCTCTCTGCTATCCGGCATGCCATTCGCAGACCGCGATATCGAAACCATGGTCATGTCGCTTTTTCTGGCCCGCCACGCCGTCGATTATATCCGGGTGCATAATGTTGAAATCTGCGCTCGCGGCCTCAGGGTTTCAGGCGCCCTGGAAACCCTGGCATAATTATTTCTGTTTATACTCCCAAACGGAAATTTTCATTCTTTTCTCGCCCGCCAGGCCTCAGCGACAGCATGAAAGGAACCAAAAACAATGACACGATCACCCATGCGGGCGCTTTGAATGGCTGCTTGATAAGCCTCGGCCAAGGTAGAGAAAAACCTGACCTGGCTGATTTCAGCCGCAGCAAATGATTCTTCCAGCAGTTCCATGGTCGAACTTCTTTTGGTCTGCAACGATGCCGCATACCATTCATCAATCCTGTCCTTTATAACCGTCAGGCTGCCGATGATATCCTTATCCGACAGCATCGAAAATACTGCCAGCGTCCGTCCGGTGCACATCATGGTATCCAGCTTTTGCTTGAGAAAAGCGACAGCATCGGGATTATGCGACACATCAAATATTTCCGTCACATCATCCGCAATAATTTGTATACGCCCCGGCAGCGTGACCTCCTTCAAGCCCTTGTCAATGGCTTCACGTTTAACGGGCAGTTTCGCCTGTAATAATGTAATGACCATCAGTACCACTGACATGTTCTGTGTTGAAAGGGAATTCAAAGGCAGTGATTCATAGCGGATTCCTTGATGGGTCCATGTCCAGTGATCTGTGGTTTCTTCAAAATCAAAATCGCGGCCATGAAAATATAATGGAGCAGGCAAATCAGCCGCAGCTTCTATCAAAGAAACCGGCGGGTCAAAATCACCGCATACTGCAGGACGTTCGGCACGGAAAATACCGGCTTTTTCACGGCCTATCAGTTCACGCGTATGCCCCAGCCAGCTGATATGATCGATACCAACACTGGCAACGACCGCCACATCCGCATTCAATATGTTGACGGCGTCCAGCCGCCCGCCCATACCCACTTCCAGTATCATGATATCTAGCGGGTAATTTTGAAAAATACACAATGCCCCGAGTGTGCAATATTCAAATGGAGTAAGCGATATGCCGCCGCGCGCAGACTCAACCTTAGCAAATGCTTCGCAAAATTCTTCATCTTTAGCCAGATTGCCATTGATTCGTACTTGTTCATTCTGCCGGAACAGAATCGGCGAGGTAAAAGCGCCGGTCTGATAACCCGCAGCGCGATAGATGGCTTCCAGTCCGGAGACCGTAGATCCTTTCCCGTTAGTGCCGCCTACAATGATCACGGGACATTTTGGAGTCAAAACCCCTAGTCTTTCCGCCACCATTTTCACTCTTTCCAGGCCCAGGTCTATTTCTGTTGCATGTATGGATTCTATCCAAGACATCCATTCTGATACTGTGGATAAATGCATGGTTATCCCTCTGATAAATTGTGTATAAGACGCAGATAATTTGAGCGCTTGCATTCCGCTTCAAGTTATCCCCGACAACCGGAATTTCATACGCGACTTTTCCACAGGTTATAATTTAAATAAGTATATGATTATATACAATTTTAAGCGGTAATCCACAGAAAATGCCTTGCTACATAACCAGAATCATCTTTAAAAGAATAAAAGATATATTTTAATTATGAGAGGGCTGGAAAGGAAACAATCCGCCAGCAAGGCAATAAAACCCTAAGAGATAAATGAAAAAAATGTCAGACAAAAAAACCCGCCATCGGGCGGGTTTTCCAGAAAGAATCACAGGCGGGATCAAGAAGAAATGCGCACACCAATTTCATGCGGTAGACCATCGCGTTCTTTTTCCACGAAAGCCACAGCCTGCCAGTCAATCAAAGTATCCTGGTTTTTAGTCAAGTTATTGATTTGGGTAACAGTGCCCGGTAAGGTCGCATCAAAAGCGCCGTTATGTTCTTCTAGCGGAGGGTGCGCTTCAATATAGAGACGATTGCCTTGCCAGCCGACTTTAATCGGGGAATTAATAATGGCAACCGGAATGCCGCTGTTAATGGTGGGAAAGAAATCCTTGATATCGGATTCATACATGCGGATACACCCGAAACTGGCGCGTTTGCCAACGCTTTCTGGAAAAATCGTACTGTGAATCAGGTATGTCGGTACACTCATATAGATAGCATAAGGGCCTAGCGGATTATCCGGGCCCGGCGGCATGACCTGGGGAAGGACTACACCCTGGGCCAGGTTGAATTCGCGTATATCTTCTGGCGGCACCCAGACAGGATCTTTGGCTTTTTTGGTAATTTTAGCCATGGTGATGGGAATGGTCTTGCCTATCTTGCCGATTCCAATGGGGTAAGTCGCCACTTGCGATGTGCCAGGCACAAAATAATACATGCGCATTTCCGGCAGATTGATAATGATTCCTTCGCGGGGTTGATTGGGCAATAAATGCTGAGAGGGAATTTTCACCGATGTGCCGTAAGAAAGCGGTTTGGTCAGATTGACGTGGGGATTGGCTTTTTCCATTGCGTTATATCCCACATCATAGTGTTGGGATAATTTCACCACGGATTCGCCGAACCCGGCGGAGCTGTATTTGATCTGTCCGATAATAGACTGATTTTCAGGGGGCACGGGATAATATGCGGCGATAGCCTGAGTAGACGCGAATAATATCGCTGCGGATAGCGCCTTTCCTAGTTTAACATTCATGGTAATTCCTTAATCATTACATTGATTAAATTCCATATCCGTAACTGTCACGGTTTCCTTGCGCGACGGACTCAACAGGGAGAGTCGTCATTCTCCCAGGTTGAATGAATAAATCCGCTGAACACGGCATCGGGTGAAATGGATTTCACTCAACTGTCTGCATTGCCGAAATGTGTTTCAGGTTAAAACACATTATCGCATATGCAGAATAAAACCAACACGCGTCAAATCATACCCTCTGGTATTACGCAGACAGGAATGGTGATCGTGAAAGCCATTTTCTGTCGGGATAATAAGCGAATACGACGGATTTTTCCTTGATGGTGTTGATGAGGGGTTTGGCCAGGCTTGAACCAACCGCGGGACATCCCCAGCTGCGGCCAATTTTTCCATAATATCTCAGGTTGTCCGCGTTGGCATAGGCTGCTCCGTGAATGACAATAGCCCGTGAATAGGCATAATCATTGACGCCGCGTTCCAGGCCGCGCAGACGCAGGGAATATCCATTTTTGCCGATATAAGGCTGATCGGTAAGAAAGACGCCAATGCTGGATTTCAGACTGCCGGGGCTGTTGGAAAAAGAGGTTGCATTAACGCCGCCGCTGTTTTTGCCGTGAGACACCCAGGTATTAAACAGGGTACGGTTTTTTTTCAGGTCAAAGACCCATAGACGACGCTCGGTGGAAGGCTTGGAGTAATCAATGACAGTCAGGACCTGCTTTCCTGCATAACCATGTTTGCGGGCATTGAGATAAGCAGTCAGGCCAAGGCGCAAGACTTTGTCATCAATATTTCCGGCTTGGGATTTGAGCAAGCGGATTTCTTTTTGTACCCAGTCGCTGGTGCCAAACGTTGCGGTATTAGGGGTGGAAAATAACCAAGAAAAAGGCCAGCTAAAACCGAAGGAGCCCAAAAGGGCAAATATAAAGATAGTCTGTTTTAATTTCATTATTATGTTCTCAGCTTTGTTTAAAGTTAGTCTTAAGTCGTTGTTTCATAAAGATTCCCCTAAGGCAATCCTTTGAACAATCTTTGAACGAAGCGAACATTTTTAAACATTTTTACCACAGTGTCAATCTTTTCAGCCCCCCGCTGACAGGCAGGAGTTAAATCTGTTATATGGATCAAAAACATAAAAAACCGTATCAGGATGGCGGTTCAAACAGAAAGCGGGTATAGTTTGCAGAATTGC